>NZ_JAFLRF010000001.1:0-154301 GCF_017315705.1 Trinickia mobilis
TCGACAACAAGATCATCCGCCCCAGCGCGAATTACACGGGCCCGGAAGACCTGAAATTCGTGCCGATCGAAAAGCGCGGCTGACAGCGTGCTGATGGAAGGATGGGTGCGGGTGCCGGGCGATACGTTCTAGCGGCCTAAGTCCCGTCCGGCTCCGGCCGATAGTCGGTCGGCCGGCCGCCGGTCCACTTGCGGAACGCGCGATGAAACGCGCTCGGCTCGGCAAAGCCTACGGCAATCGCAATGTCCGCAATCGTCTGCTCGCCGGCCTGCAGCGCTGCGATTGCGATGTCCCGGCGCAGCGCGTCCTTGATCGATTGGTACGTGTAGCCCTCTTGCTTGAGCCGCCGCCGCATCGTCGCTTCCGCGAAACGCAGCTTCTCCGCCATGTCGTCGGCGCCGGGCCACTCGGCGATCGGCATCGCACGCAACGCGTGGCGCACGCGCGCGGCAACCGAATCGGGGTTGCGGTACTTGACGACGAAAATCGCGGGCGCATCGCGCAGAAACGACTTGAGCGACTTCGCCGTCTGGATCACCGGCAGATCGAGAAAGTCCGGCGACAGGTCGACATACGACGTGCCCTGCCCGAATTTCAAGTCGTCGCAAAACATCAGCCGGTATTCGTGGCCGGCTGCGGGCTCGGGGCAACCGAAGCGGGCTTCGAGAATCGGAATGCGCCGCCCGACGAGCCAGCAAACCACCCCGTACACGAGGATGAAGTAGGTCGCGTACGCGAACATCTGCTTGCGCTCGGCACCGTCGCGCACGTGAAACGACAAGCGCACGCGGCCGCGTTCCGAATCGACCTGCGCGCTCATGTCGTCCAGCACGAGGCGCATGAATCCGGTCGTGCGCGCGAGCGCCTGCGCGCCGTTGCGCGCGGTGAGCGCCGCCTGGCACATCGCGATGAAGCTGCCGCTTTTCATCGGATGCGAGTCTTGCCCGAAGAATTCGTCGTCGAGCGCGCGGCAGATCGCATTCCACAACGCGCCGTACTGCGCCGACGACACGCGCGCGAGCGGCGAGCCCAAAAGCTGCGCCGCAATGCCCGCCTCCTCCAAGAGCGGCTGCGGATCGACACCGCACCGATTGACGCAGCGCACCGCCTCTTCGACGAGGCTCACTGCGATAGTCCCTTTTTCGTTATGCATTGCAGCAAAGTTGATTCAGCGGGCGCCTTGCGCCGGATTGCGCGCAAAGGTCGGCCGCCGATGGCAAAAACGCTCAATAAATTTGATCGGCTTGAGCATTTAAAGCAGCCTTCGCCGTTCTTACACTCTGTCGCAACAGGGCCATTTCCCGGGCCGTCGATGCCGGCGCAGCGCGCTTCGCGAAACGCGCCGCGAGGCGTCCCCGCGGCGCGCCCACGGCAGCCGGCCAGACCGCACAGTTTAGGGGAGCAGGCCGCCGGCGCCAAGCCAGCCCGGTCGTAAGCAGCCTCGCCCAGTTCGAATCAGCAATACAGGAGACCTCGTCATGGACCACTTCTATACCGACGAACAACGGATGATCCGCGACGCGGCGCGCGAGTTCGCGACCGAATGCCTCGCGCCGAACGCCGGCAAGTGGGACCGCGAAGGCGAGCTGCCGCGCGAAGTCGTCTCGCAGTTGGGCGAACTCGGACTGCTCGGCATGATCGTGCCGCCCGAATGGGGCGGCACCTACACCGACTACCTCGCCTACGCGCTCGCGCTCGAAGAGATCGCGGCAGGCTGCGCCGCGTGCGCGACGTTGATGAGCGTGCATAACTCGGTCGGCTGCGGCCCGATCCTGAACTTCGGCAACGACACCCAGCACGCGCGGTGGCTCCGCGATCTGGCGCTCGGCAAGACGATCGGCGCGTTCTGCCTGACGGAGCCGCAAGCCGGCTCGGAAGCGAACAACCTGAAGACGCGCGCCGTCCTTGAAGACGGACACTGGGTGCTCAACGGCAGTAAGCAATTCGTCACGAACGGCAGGCGTGCGGGCGTCGCGGTGGTGTTCGCCGTCACCGACCCCGAACTCGGCAAGCGCGGCATTTCCGCGTTCATCGTGCCGACCGATACGCCGGGCTTCAACGTCGGCCGCCCCGAAAGCAAGCTCGGCATCCGCGCTTCCGACACCTGCCCGATCTCGCTCGAAAACTGCCGCATCCCCGAGGAAAACCTGCTCGGCGAGCGCGGCGAAGGCTTGAGGATCGCGCTGTCGAATCTCGAAGGCGGACGCATCGGCATCGCCGCGCAAGCGCTCGGCATTGCGCGCGCGGCGTACGCCGCCGCGCGTGAGTACGCGAACGAGCGCATCCAGTTCGGCAAGACGATCAAGGAGCACCAGACGATCGCCAACATGCTCGCCGACATGGAAACGCGCCTGAACGCCGCGCGCCTGCTCGTGCATCACGCGGCGCGCCTGCGCAGCGCGGGCAAGCCGTGCTTGTCGGAGGCCTCGCAGGCGAAGCTCTACGCGTCCGAGCTGGCCGAGGAAATCTGCTCGAACGCGATTCAGATTCATGGCGGCTATGGGTATCTCGAAGACTATGCGGTCGAACGGCATTACCGCGACGCCCGTATCACGCAGATCTACGAAGGCACGAGCGAAGTGCAGCGCATGCTGATCGCGCGGCACGTGTAAGCTGTGCCCGCTTCTGGCGGGCGTAGCGGCTAGCTGTGGCCGACAAGCTCACGGCGCGCAGGTATTCACGCCCGCGCGCTCATACAAAGAGCAGCCAAGGAGACGACGATGGACGACCCCCACGCTCACATTCGTTCGCTGTCGACCGGAGTTAGCGCTTTAGCGCTTACTCCGGTCCCATGCAAAGCTCCCCCCGAGGGGGCCGATGCCTTCCTCGGGGCGGCCCAGCGGGAGGCATCATGACAGCATCCCAACGCTTCCTGGACGCGCGCGATTTCCTGTTGCGCCATCGGACCGACTACGAGCGCGCGTATCGCGAGTTCGCGTGGCCGCAGCTCGGCGAGTTCAACTGGGCGCTCGATTACTTCGACGCGATGGCGCGCGGCAACGACAATCCGGCGCTATGGATCGTCGATGCCGGCACCGGCAGCGATTTGAAGCTGTCGTTCGCGCAAATGTCGCAGCGCTCGTCGCGCATCGCGAACGCCCTGCGCGGCATTGGCGTTGCGCGCGGCGACCGCGTGCTGCTGATGCTGCCGAACCGCGTCGAGCTATGGGATGCGATGCTCGCCGCGATCAAGCTCGGCGCAGTCGTGGTGCCCGCGACGACGCTGCTGTCGGCGAACGAAGTGCGCGACCGGGTCGAGGTCGGCGCGCCGAAGTTCGCGATCGTCGATGCGGCTGAGACGGCGAAGTTCGATGCGCTCGATACCACGCTCACGAAGATCGTCGTCGGCAACGCCCATCCCCAGGCAGGCTGGCTCGATTTCGCCGACGGTTACGCGGCCCCTGCGGCGTTCACGCCGCAGGGCGTCACCGGAGCCCGCGACCCGCTGCTGCTCTACTTCACCTCCGGCACGACCTCGAAGCCGAAGCTCGTTCAGCACACGCACGAAAGCTATCCCGCAGGCAGCCTGTCGACGATGTACTGGGTCGGCCTGCAGCCCGGCGACGTGCATTGGAACATCAGCTCGCCGGGCTGGGCCAAGCACGCATGGAGCTGCTTCTTTGCGCCGTGGAATGCGCAAGCGTGCGTGTTCGTCTCCCAGTTCGCGCGCTTCGACGCCAAGCAGGCGCTCGACACGCTCACGAAGCACGGCATCACCACGATGTGCGCGCCGCCCACCGTCTGGCGCATGCTCGTGCAGGAGCCGCTCGCGTCGTATCCGGTGAAACTGCGCGAGATCGTCGGCGCGGGCGAGCCGCTGAACCCGGAGATCATCGAGCGCGTGCGCAATGCCTGGGGCGTGACGATCCGCGACGGCTTCGGCCAGACCGAAACCACGTGCGTGATCGCCAATTCGCCGGGGCAGCCGGTCGTGCCCGGTTCGATGGGGCGGCCGATGCCCGGCTACCGGGTCGAACTGGTCGATCACGACGGCAACCCCGCCGACGAAGGCGAGATCACGCTGCCGCTCGGCAAGCGCGGCGGCCACGCCGCGCCCCATGCAAGCGAGCCGCTCGGCCTGATGACCGGCTACGCCAACAACCGCGACGCGACCGAATCCGCGATGCGCGACGGCCGCTACCGCACGTCGGACGTCGCGATGTGCCGCCCCGACGGCTATTTCATCTACATCGGCCGCGCCGACGACGTCTTCAAGTCGTCCGACTACCGCTTGAGCCCCTTCGAACTCGAAAGCGTGCTGATCGAGCACGAGGCCATCGCCGAAGCCGCCGTGGTGCCGAGCCCCGACCCGCTGCGCCTGGCGGTGCCGAAAGCGTTCATCGCGCTGCGCCACGGCTTCGAATTCGGCCCGGACCTCGCCAAGAGCGTGTTCCGCTTCTCGCGCGAAAAACTCGCGCCGTACAAGCGGATTCGCCGCCTCGAAGTGATCGAGCTGCCGAAGACGATCTCCGGCAAGATCCGCCGCGTGGAGCTGCGCCGCCGCGAGATCGAGCGCGGCGACATGCCCGCGCGCGTGGCGGGCGAGTACTGGGAGGAAGACTTCTCCGATCTACGCTGATTCAACGCATGCCTGCACGCCGCGGCGCTTCGACGCTGCACGCCGCGGCCATCGATTCCCTGCCCCGGACCATGCCGGGACGATTCGCACAAGGAGCCTGTCAATGAGCGCAATTCCGTCCACCGCCGCCCAAACGCCGACCGTCAAGCTGTTGATCGACGGCGAGTTCGTCGAGTCGTCGTCGAACGAATGGCGCGACATCGTGAACCCGGCCACGCAGGAGGTGCTCGCGCGCGTGCCCTTCTCGACCGCCGCCGAGATCGATGCCGCGGTGCGCGCCGCGCACGCCGCGTTTCTCCAGTGGAAGACGACGCCGCTCGGCACGCGCGTGCGCGTCATGCTCAAGTACCAGGCGCTGATTCGCGAGCATATGCCGCGCATCGCGAAGATCCTGACCGCCGAGCAGGGCAAGACGCTGCCCGATGCCGAGGGCGACATCTTCCGCGGACTCGAAGTCGTCGAGCACGCCTGCTCGATCGGCACGCTGCAATTGGGCGAATTCGCCGAGAACGTCGCCGGCGCGGTCGATACGTACACGCTGCGACAGCCGCTTGGCGTTTGCGCGGGCATCACGCCGTTCAATTTCCCCGCGATGATTCCGCTGTGGATGTTCCCGATGGCGATCGTCTGCGGCAATACGTTCGTGCTGAAGCCGTCCGAGCAGGACCCGCTCTCGACCATGGCCCTCGTCGAGCTCGCGATCGAAGCCGGCGTGCCGCGCGGCGTGCTCAACGTCGTTCACGGGGGCAAGGAAGCGGTCGATGCGCTCTGCACGCACGAACTCGTGAAGGCAATCTCGTTCGTCGGATCGACGGCCGTCGGCACGCATGTCTATACGCTCGCGAGCCGGCACGGCAAGCGCGTGCAGTCGATGATGGGCGCGAAAAACCACGCCGTCGTGCTGCCCGACGCGAACCGGGAGCAGACGCTCAACGCGCTCGCCGGCGCGGGTTTCGGCGCAGCGGGCCAGCGCTGCATGGCGACCTCGGTCGTGGTGCTCGTCGGCGCGTCGCAGCAATGGCTGCCGGAGCTCGTCGAGAAGGCGAAGACGCTGAAGGTCAACGCTGGCACCGAGGCCGGCACCGACATCGGCCCGGTCGTTTCGAAGAGCGCGAAGGAACGCATTCTGTCGCTGATCGGCAAGGGCGTCGAAGAAGGTGCGACGCTCGACCTCGACGGCCGCGACGTCAAGGTTCCGGGGTACGAGCAAGGCAACTTCATCGGCCCGACGATCTTCTCGAACGTCACCACCGACATGACGATCTACACCACCGAAATCTTCGGCCCGGTGCTCGTCGTGGTGAACGTGCCGACGCTCGATGCGGCCATCGCGCTCGTCAACCGCAATCCGTTCGGCAACGGCGTCGGCCTCTTCACGCAAAGCGGTGCGGCGGCCCGCAAGTTCCAGAGCGAGATCGATATCGGCCAGGTCGGCATCAACATTCCGATTCCGGTACCCGTGCCGTTCTTCAGCTTCACGGGCTCGCGCGGCTCGAAGCTCGGCGACCTCGGCCCGTACGGCAAGCAAGTCGTGCAGTTCTACACGCAGACGAAAACCGTCACCGCGCGCTGGTTCGACGACGCGACGACCAACGACGGCGTGAACACCACGATCAGCCTGCGCTGAGCCCGCAACGCGCAAGACGGAGACGCAACGATGAAAATCGCCTTTATCGGCCTCGGCAACATGGGCGCGCCGATGGCGCGCAACCTGCTGAAAAACGGCCACGGGCTGAACGTATTCGACTTGAGCCGCGACGCGGTGCAGTCGCTCGTCGACGCCGGCGCGACGGCGAGCGCCTCGCCGAAAGCCGCGGCCGCCGAGGTCGAACTCGTCATCACGATGCTGCCTGCCGCCGCTCACGTGAGGAGCGTGCTCACCGCCGACGACGGCGTGCTCGCCGGCATTGCGCGCGGCGTGACGATCGTCGATTCGAGCACGATCGATCCCGCGAGCGCCCAGGCCTTCGCGAAGCTCGCCGCCGAGCGAGGCAATCCGTTCGTGGACGCGCCGGTGTCGGGCGGCACCGGCGGCGCGGCAGCGGGCACGCTCACCTTCATGGTGGGCGCGAGCGCTGCCGCCTGCGAACAGCTCAAGCCGGTGCTCTCGGCGATGGGCAAGAACATCGTCCATTGCGGCGACACCGGCATGGGCCAGGTCGCGAAGCTCTGCAACAACCTGCTGCTCGGCATCACGATGGCGGGCGTCGCGGAAGCGATGTCGCTAGGCGCTGCGCTCGGCATCGATCCGAAGGTGCTGGCGGGCATCGTCAATACGTCGACGGGGCGCTGCTGGAGCTCGGATACCTACAACCCGTTCCCCGGCATCATCGAAACCGCGCCGTCGTCGCGCGGCTACACCGGCGGCTTCGGCACCGACCTGATGCTCAAAGACCTCGGCCTCGCCGCCGACGCCGCGAAATCCGCGAAGCAGCCGATCTATCTCGGCGCGCTCGCGCAGCAGCTTTATCAAACGATGAGCCAGCATGGCGGCGGCGGCCTCGACTTCTCGGCCGTCATCAAGCTGTACCGCGACGAGGGAGCCAAGCGATGATCGAACTCGATACCGCGAGCGAAGCGGGCGTCGCGCCGATCACACTGAAACGCGCCCCGGTCGACGCCTTCCTCGAAAAACGCGCGCCGCGCTGGAGCACGAACCCGGAAGACAGCCGATGAACATGCCTGCGGAACCCCCGGTGAGGCGAGCCTCCGGCGCTACGCCGCCCCATGCCGCGCAGCCGGCCGAAGCCGCTTCGCAAGGACGCGTCCGTTGCCACGTCGTGAACCGCGTCGCAATCCTGACGCTCGAGCGGCCGCACGCGTTGAATGCGTTGTCGCACGATATGGTGCGCGAGCTGGCCGGACACGTCGAACGCTGCCGCACGGACGACAAGATCGCCGCCCTCGTATTGCGCGGAATGGGCGAAAAGGGCTTCTGCGCAGGCGGCGACGTGCGTGCGCTTTACCAATCGTCCGGCACGGCCGGCAGTTCGAGTCCCGCGGACGCGACACCCGCGTGGCAGCAATTTTTCATCGACGAATACCGGCTCGATTTCGCGCTGCACGCGTTCCCGAAGCCGATCGTCGCGCTGATGGACGGCATCACGATGGGCGGCGGCATGGGGCTCGCGCAGGCGGCGACGCTGCGCGTCGCCACCGAGCGCAGCAAGATCGCGATGCCGGAGACGCGCATCGGCTTCGTTCCCGATGTCGGCGCGACGCGCTTCTTGAGCGTGATGCCGGTGGAGTTGGAGCTGTACGTCGGCCTGACCGGCGCGACGCTGACGGGCGCCGACGCCGTGCGCTGCCGCCTCGCCGATGCGTGCGTGCCGAGCGACTGGCTGCGTACGTTCGAAGAGCGTCTGCAGCGCATGCCCGATGGCGACCTCGAACAGCGCCTCGCCGACGTCTTCATCCCGCCTGCGAACGTCACGCCGCACGCCGGCATCGACGCCTTCATGCCGCTCGTCGTCAAGCATTTCGCCGCGCGCCTGAGCGTTGCCGAGATCGCGGCGTCGCTCGCAGCCGACTTGCGGCTCGACCCGCCGCGCGAGCTGCGCACCTGGCTGCGCGCCACGCTCGACGCGCTCACCGCCCATTCGCCGACGATGCTGCACGTGACGCGCGAAGCGCTGCTGCGCGGACGCTCGATGACGCTCGCAGAGTGCTTCCGCATGGAACTCGCCATCGCCGCGCGCGCGATCGAAGAAGGCGACTTCCGTGAAGGCGTGCGCGCGCATCTCGTCGACAAGGACCGCCAGCCGCGTTGGCAGCCGGCCACGCTCGCCGAGGTCAGCGTCGAGCGGGAACGGCATTTCCTGCGCTCGCCGTGGATGAGCGACAAGCACCCGCTCGCCGAGCTGGGTGCATTGCCGCACGAACGTGCTTCGAAGCTTGGCGCGAATCTTGGCGCGTAAAGCGCAAGCTCGGCCGAGCGTCGCCCCCCTGTGAATCGCGCGCGCTTGGGCTCGGATAGGGATCGGAAGCTGCCGCCGCCGCTCAAGGCGAATCGATGAGCCCCATCGCAATCGCCTTCACGACGGCCTGCACCTTGTTGGTCGCGGAGAGCTTGAACAGGATGTTGTTGACGTGAAAATTGACCGTGCGCTCGGAGATGTTGAGAATCTGCCCGATCTCGCACGACGTCTTCCCCTCGCCGGTCCAGCACAGCACCTCGCGCTCGCGCGGCGTCAGCACGACGCTCGCTTCGGGCGCGAGCTTCGGCAGGAGAAACCGGCTCATCAGCGTATGCGTGATATTCGCGAGCCAGCTCGTCTGCAGCGTCAAATCGTCGATTTCGGCGGGTGTGAGCGGATCGGCGGGACGCGATATCGTCAGGAGTCCATATACACCGTGCGCAGCCCAGCTCGAATGCGCGACGCCGACTGCCATCCCGAAGTCATGCGCGTCTTCCCATAGCTTGGGCGAGTCCTCCGGCGGCGCGTCAGGCCACACGATCAGCCCCGTGCTGTTCATCCCCTCGCGCACCGTCGGATCGATTTGCAGAAAGTTGCTGTCCTGGTAGTGCTTCATCCACCCCGTGGGATACGTATCGAAGATCGCCACCGTGGGCTTCGACACCGGCAGCGGCACGCGAATCCCATAGCAGCAATACTCGAAGCCGAGCTTCTTGGCGAAATCAGCGATCTGCGTAAACAGTTGCTGCTCGGACCCTGCGTCGCGAAACCGCTGATAAGCGTCTTGCCATAGCAACTCCATTTTTTCCCCGCGCATCGTAAGGCTGTCATAGTTAGCAGGTCTCACCAGGTCGGCGGGCTGGTACAGTCCCGCCATGAAACCCTCTTCCGCACTGCTGCATAGCCCTTCCCCCGATGGCTATGTCCGTGTTCCGGAATGCGTGCTTGCTGATTTGCAATTGGTCCACGTGGATTCCGGCATCGATGAATCATTGCTCTCGGATCTGCGCGCCAGCCATGTCGATGCTGTACGCGCCGGTTACACGGAATGGCAGAGAATGCGGCGCCCTGGGGCTGCGCATCTATCGGTGGGATGGGACTGGTATCTCGACCGCGCAACCGGCGCGCTTCTGGTCGCCTGGGACGACGTCAGAAGCAACATCATGTGCATCGACCGGCGCGGCCTCGACATCGGCATGGCGCGAACGGCCAAGGCGCTGATCCGCAGACTCGCGCAACTCAATTGGCCGAACGAAGTGTCAAACGCCGTGCTCGTGCCGCGCTTCAACTTGCGCGTCTGCGGCGCCGGCCTCCATTAGCGCCAGCCGCTTCCAAAACGCGCTCCAACCCCCGATAAATATCTCAAATAATCCCTTCATATCTCTTTATAAGCAAACTCCGGGCTCATTTCAATCTCATTATGAATTGGCGACGGGGTGCCGCCAGCACGCTCTCATCTGACGTAAACGCCTGTCAACGTTGACAGTTTCATGTCCTCGGGGCGCGCGATGTAATGCGCTCATTAAAAAAGCATACGCGAGGACTCCATGCAAACGTCAGTTCATGGCGACGGGCGGTTGCCCGCCCCCCTCGACACGGCTCTCGCGCACTATCGACATCGAATTTTCGTCGAGCAGCTCGGCTGGAAGCTCCCGGGCGCCGACGATCGCTTCGAGCGCGATCAATACGACCGGGAAGACACGGTTTATGTGGTCGCTCATGACGAGTCGGGGTCGATTTGCGGTTGCGCAAGACTGTTGCCGACAACCCGCCCCTATTTGCTGCAGGAACTGTTCCCGTTTCTCCTCGCCGACGACATGCCGGCCCCCGCCGCGCGAAACGTCTGGGAGTTGTCGCGCTTCGCGGCGAATCCCGCCGCGTCCGACCTCGGCAACGAGGACTCCGCGTGGGCCGTGCGTCCGATGCTGGCATCGGTCGTCGAATGCGCGGCAAAGCTCGGCGCGCGCCAATTGATCGGCGTGACGTTTCTCAGCATGGAGCGGCTGTTCCGTCGCATCGGCGTGCACGCGCACCGGGCGGGATCGCCGCAGCGGATCGACGACCGGATGGTCGTCGCGTGCTGGATCGACATCGATAGCCAGACGCTTACCGCACTGGGACTCGATCCCTCATTAGGCGCGGTGCAGCCGAAGCTCGCGGCGTGAGGCGCCCAAAGCGATCCGCCAGCCATACGAAATCGCACGCATGACGCCTCCTGCCCTGTCGCCGACGCAACTGCCCCTGCCGTTCGATGCCGGACGCGATCCGGCGCGCGCGGGCGCCACGTATCGGCTCGATGCGCTGCCTCGTGCGGAACGGGCGGCGCGCAAGACGAGCGGCGTGCTGGCGCTGACCCGTCGCGCCGATATCGACGCGGCGCTGAAGAATCGCAATCTGTGCACCGAAAGCGTGCCCGCGGCGCTTGAAGCGCTGGCCGCGCATTGGCGCATCGATATGCCGCCGCGCGCCCGGTGCGACGCCGCGCGCGTATTCGCCTCGCCGTCGCCGGACGACGGCGCCTCACTTCGCTTCACTGCCTGGGAAACCGGCGCATGCTCGCCGCAAGCGCTCGCGGCATTGCAAGCCTGCGCGCGTTCGACCGTACGGAGCCGCCTGACGCTCATTCAAACACGCGCGCGCTCGACATTCGATCTCGTTCAGGAGATCGCCCAGCCGCTGTGGCCGGACGTGCTGGCGGCATGGTGCGGTCTCGCCGAGCAGCAACGCCGCAGGCTGCATCATCTCGGCCGCGCGCTGCAACTGGCGCTTGCGCCCGGCGAACTATCTGCCGCCGGCACCCAAGGCGCCATCGACGCCATCGACGAGCTGCACCGGATCTTCGCAATCGCCTACCGCGAGCCGCGCAACGCGCCGAGCATGCCGAGTCTTTTTGCTTCGCTCGAGGCCGGCTGGACGCCGTCCCTTGGTCCAATCGAGAATGAAATCGTTATCGCGGGCATGCGGATCCTGCTCGCGGGCAGCGCATACGCGCATGCGCTAATTGGCGATCTCGTCAATTTGCTTATCGATCGGCGTGAGCGGGCGGCCGAATTGCGCGCCCATCCCGGCGCCCTCACCCTCTTCGTCGCCAAGGCGCTGCACCACACCGCACCGAGGCAGGTTGCGCGCAGGATCGCGCTTCGCGATACCCACGTCGAGGGCATTGCCGTTCGCGAGGGTGACACCGTGCTGCTGTACGCGGCGGCCGCCGAGTGCAACGGCGTATGGAGCGAACGGAGCGACCCGCTCAATTTAGCGCGCGCAGGCGCGAGCCCTATCGACGGCCACGACCTCGGCCAACGCGCGCTTGAGCTGGCGCTCGCGCAAATGCAGGCACAAGCCGTCCTCGAAGTCCTGTTGCCCTGCTTTGACCGTATCGATCGTTCGACCCACGGCACCACATGGCAGACACGCTCCGGACTGAAGCGCTCTGAGCATCTCGTGTTGCGTCTAGGCGCTTGAATATTCACCCGGCGCATCCTCGCGAACCGAGTCGCCGATTGAGTGACATCTCAGCGCCATCGGGGCGCTGCATCGTAGGAGATCAACGTGCCCAAACCTTCCGCCTCCCGCGCAGCGTTGTCAGGATGCAGCTTCGCGAAGCGAGCGCGGATGGCGCTCGAATACCCGGGCGTTGCGCATCGCATGCCGCTCGTGCGACTGGACCGCAACGGCCTCGTGTTCAGCCTCGGCGAGCGCGTCAAACTGCCCCCGGCCGGCCTGCCGAAGCCAGCCGCGATCGTTTGCGGCGACGAGCCGCTGTGCGAATTGCGCCTGGTCATACGCGATGTGGACCGCGCCGTTGGCGGCAGACTGGAACTGACCGTGCAGCCTTCGCGTGTCGACGATCACGAGCTGTTCTGGCAAGCGCTGCGGGCCTACCAGCAGCGCCACCGGCGGGCCGTCGTGCATTCGTCCTTCGCGCGGCAGCCGGATCACGCCCGCCACGCGCAGTTGCGGCCGCTGCGGCCGTTGCGTGTTCCGCTCGCGGCCGGCTGGAACTGCGAATCGCAAAACGATCCGGCGGCGGGCGAGCCGCTCGATGCACGCGCACTTTACGCTGCGATGTTTACTGTCGAACGCCGCGACGACGCGCTCTTTCTGGCCGAGTTGCTCGAATACCACTTTGCCGAGATCGATGCGCGCTCGAAACTCGCGTCGCCCTTCATTCAGTTGCAGGCACTCGAATCGCGGCTGACGGGCCGCGACGTGCGCGTCCAGTTCCGCTACGGATTCGCCGATATGGCTGCGCGCGAAGCGACGAAGCAAGTCTGCGGTTGGATAGAGGCGGAGCTGACGACGCACTTCGACATGTCCGTCGCGTGCCTTCTGGAGGAGGCGCCATGCCTGTCCGGCACCGGCGCCGAAGCGCCGGCGAACAGCGTGTCCGGCGACGGCCCGCTCGCAGGCTACTCGTTTTCTTCGAAGTAGTAGTGCCCGAATTTAACTTGCTTCGTGCGAATGTAGCGTTCGTTTTCTTCGCGCACCGGGATCGCGAGCGCGACGCGCTCGCAAACCGGAATGCCGTGCTTCGAAAGCGTGTCAAACTTCTTCGGGTTGTTGCTCATCAGCCGCACCGACGTTACCTTGAGAATGCGCAGAATCGCAGCGGCGGAGTCGTACTCGCGCGCATCGTCGGGCAGGCCGAGCTCGAGATTCGCCTCGACGGTATCGAGCCCCTGCTCTTGCAGCGCGTACGCGCGGATCTTATTGGAAAGGCCGATGCCGCGCCCTTCATGTCCGCGCAGATACAGCAGCACGCCGCGGCCTTCGGCCGCGATGTAGCGCAACGCCAGATCGAGCTGCTCGCCGCAATCGCAGCGATACGAACCCAATACGTCGCCCGTCAGGCATTCCGAATGCAGGCGCGTCAGCACCGATTGCTGATCGCCGACCTCGCCCATGACGAGCGCCAGATGCTCGGCATCGCCGCCGCTCACGCGAAACGCGTACGAAGTGAAAGTGCCGTAGCGGGTGGGAAGCGTCGCCGTCGCGGCGAGCGTGACGCATTCTCCGGCGGAGGCGCCGTTGGCAGGCGACGAAGTGTGAGACGTTGACATGGCGATGGGCAAGTGCGCGAGGCAGGATTTCAGGGTGCACCGGCAACCGGTACGCGGAACGGAAGTTTACCGCTAATCCGGATATCGGTTTCGGAACGCACTTTTGCGTCCTCGCCAACATGCTCAGGGTCCGCTCGGACACGAGAGGCCCCGCGCAGGCCTATACTTGACATCGAGCAACTCGCTTTTGCCGTTGAACCGTGCCCTTCACATCAAAACGGAGACACCTTCATGCCAAGCGTTGCGCAAATCCTCAAGTCCAAATCCGACCAGTCTGTCGTAACGATCGGAGCCGACAATTCGGTATTCGACGCCATCAAGCTGATGTCCGACCGGCAAATCGGCGCGCTCATCGTGACGCAGGGGCCCGACATCGTCGGCATCGTCACCGAACGCGACTACGCTCGCAAAGTCGTGCTGATGGACCGCTCGTCAAAAACCACGCCAGTGCGCGACATCATGACCAAATCGGTGCGCTATGTGCGCTTGAACGAGACCGCCCAGGACTGCATGGCGCTGATGACCGAGCATCGGATGCGTCACCTGCCTGTCATCGACGAAGGCAAGCTCGTCGGCATGGTGTCGATCGGCGACCTGGTGAAGAACATCATCTCGGAGCAGCAGTTCACGATCGAGCAGCTCGAGCACTACATCACGGGGGCGCATACCTGAACGCGGCGCGCTCGCAACCCGTCTTTTTAGCGGCGGCCGACGTAGACCGACATCGGGCCGTTCGCGCTAGCAGCAGAACCGCCGGATTGCGATGCGCCGCTCCCTTGCGGGCCGTAGCCGCTCGTATCGGCCTTCGCAGTCTGCACGTCCTGCCCGTGAACGCGCAGTTCCGCGGCCTGGATGTCTTAAGCGATTAACTTCAGTCTAATCGGCGGCCTCTTAAGGAAAGCCCCCTATCTCTAATAAGCACCTTTTCAATCTCAGAAAGAATGAATCAAGCGAGCCTCATGCGTATCGGGAAATAAGACGCATCTCGCATTAATGTTTGTCGGCAGCAAAAATCTAGCCCGAGGCACTCGTCATTCAATCCGCGCTACGCTAGACAGGTGGTGCAGCCAATCCGCACTTGGAACGGAATTCAAAGCAAGCAGATAAACGTTGATGTCTCATTTCGCATCGCGGCTCTACTGCGAAAAACAAGGACAAGAAGTTAAAGATGTATTTGTCTGGTATGATTTTTCGAGTGCCGTTGTTGTCTTCAAAAGCAGAGCCAATCCGGCGAAAGCGAATGAGCCTTTTCGCCGAGCATGGCCTATGCGACTTGCGAGGGTGTAATGCCGCGACAATTCATCGAACAGATGTCTCCGATTTGGCAGGCAACAGACGAGAAATCATGGTTCCAAGCGCTTTCCGCATTGGGCAGCCAATACGGCTTCGATCGCACGTTATTTGCCGTCATACCCCGCCCTGGCATGCGATATATCGACGCTTACCTGTACTGCAATTACCCAGCCGAATGGCGGCAGACGTACGTCGCTGAGGACTTCGTGCGAATCGACCCGGCAGTGACGCACTGCTGGAAGCAGACGAGGCCGCTCGTCTGGTCACCGTCGATATTTGCCGACCACCGGCAGCAGCAACTGTATGAAGAAGCCAGTTACCACGGCTTGCGAACCGGCGTCACTTTGCCGATTCACGGGCCGAAACACGAAGCCGGGATGCTTTGTTTCGTTTCGAGCGACAAGCCAACGAGCGCACTATCGACTCAACTAGAGCGGAACTTGCCCGCGCTGGCGCTGTTGCGCGACGTCGCATTCGACGTCGGCCAGCGCTTTCTGATCAACTACACTCAAACGCTCATCCCGAAGCTGACGCCGCGCGAGTGCGAATGCCTGAAATGGACGGCGCAGGGAAAATCGACGTGGGAGATCGCAAAGATCTTCGGCTGCTCCGAAGCCACGGTCAATTTCCACATGACCAACATTCGCACGAAGTTCGGCGTCAGTTCGAGAAGTGCAGCCGCAGTCAAGGCGACCCGAATGGGCCTGATCGATCCAGACTGATCACCAACGGCCAGCGCACGGGCGGATGCGGTTGAGATACGCGCAAAATATCGTCGTCGGAAATAATTTTCTCAAAATAAAGCCTGAGAAGAATCATCACGGGCTTCGGAATGGTCGCGCCGAGTTCGAACCGGCTGCCTCTCGACTGCGTCACGCCAAAGCGCGACCAAAAGCGTTTCTGACTCTCCCGCACGCTTTTGCGATAGTCCTGGATAAAGGCGCTATTAATTTCAAGATGCGCCGACAGACGCAGCTCTTGGGGTTCAATTGAATAAAGATTGACGCTCGACATATTTGCCTCCTCGTTAACATCTTAAGTCGCGCATCATCTCAAGCCTGGCTGCAAAACATACCTATCTTGCTAGACAGTTACGCGCCACACTCAAAACGCATAATTTCACATGCTCTTTACGTAGCACCGCTAACCCTGGAGAGCAAAATGAAAGCAAAGATAACGATCGGCACGCGGCAAGATTTCGAATTGACGGAACTTGCGGAGATGCACCGTTTGCGGGCCAAGGTCTTCGGAGAACGGATGGGCTGGGAAGTCGCCATTCTTTCCGACATGGAGATCGACGGATATGACGCTTTGTCGCCCTACTACATGCTCGTGCATGGCGCGTCGAACGAATTGCGTGGCTGCTGGCGCATCCTGCCGACACAAGGCCCGTACATGTTGAAAGACACGTTCCCTGAGCTGCTGCATGGCTTGCCTGCGCCTGAAGACTCGCGCGTCTGGGAACTGAGCCGATTCGCGATGAAGTCCGATGATGAACGACACTTTGCCTTCACAGATCTTGTGCTCGACGCGATGCACGAACTTGAGAAGTTTGCCTGTCGCATGGACATCACGCGCTTTGTCACCGTGACGACAACGAGCGTGGAAAGGATCATGCGACGGACCGGCATCGAAATGCACCGCTTCGGCCCCCCGATTCGAATCGGTGTCGAAAATGCCGTCGCCCTGACGATCGAAGTGAGCGAGCAGACGCATCTTGCGCTATTCGGCCAAGTCGAAGAGACCGCCTGAAACCCATCGCGCCGTGAAGGAACCCGGCCGGGCCATGGGGCTCGGCCGGGTTCGCCCGGTAACTCCCCTGGAGCCAGCGGGTGCCGATACGACGTGAAACGCCTCCCCGCGCAAGCCTTGGAGACATCTCAAAAACGTGATATACCGTTTAGATCGTTACAACTTGCGAAGGAGCCAGACCATGCCGACCAAAAAGGCAACCACCGACACCGTCGAAAAGCGCGCATCGTCCTCTGCTGGCAAGCCGAAAGCTGCAAGCAAAACGACCGCGAAGCCGGCCGTAAAGGCCGCGGAAAAGCCGGAAAAGCCGGCCGCCGAAGCGCAATCGGCGAGTGTCCCGGCGGGCAACGGCGCACAAGCCGCCGGCGCAAAAAAGAAAAAACCCGAGAAGCGCGAAAAGGTGATTCGCGACAGCTTCACGATGCCCAAGCATGACTTCGAAAAGATCGCCGAACTCAAGGCCGTCTGCCTGAAGAGCGGCGTCGTCGTGAAAAAGAGCGAGCTGTTGCGCGCCGGGCTCGCGGCCCTCGCCGCATTGCCCGAGAAGAAATTGCTGGCGGTGGTCGCGTCGGTCGAAACCGTCAAGACCGGGCGCCCGGCGACCCACTGAGCGCGGCCGGCTCGAGCAGCCGCTTCGGCCCGCTGACAAAGCGGCTGCCGGGCACATAAAAGCGCAGCGGCGCGTGCATTTCGCGCGTGAGGCCGATGCGCTGGGTCGAGGCGACGCGCACGGCGTCCGGATCGAGCCGCCCGATCCATAGCGCTCCCCCGCCGCATAGGTCGGCGCCATCCCATTCGGGGCCGATCGCGAGCGCGGCGCACAAACGCCCCGGCCCGCGGGCGAGGTCGACGCGCTTCGCCCCCGGACGCTGCGCCTGCATCAACTCGATCCCGTCGAGCGGCTCGACCGCGCGAAAGAGCACGGCCGCGCCGACGCCCTCCTCTTCGCTCGACATGTTGATCGTGTACGACGCGCCGTAGACGAGCCGCACGTACGCGTGGCCGCGCGCGCGGAAAAGCGCGCCGTTATAGGGCTTGAGGCCCCGGTACGCGTAACTCGTCGAATCGCCGACCGGATACGCTTCCGTCTCGACCAGCCGTCCGCTCACGCGCCCCTGCGGCGTATCGTGCACGAGGCATTTACCGACCATCCAGCGCGCGAGCTCGACCGTATCGACGGGCAGCTCGTCGCGCGACAGCGGCAGAATTGGAAACGTTTCCGCGCGCATGATCAGTCACATGCGGCGGCGCCTGCGCCAGGTGCCGCTTGCCACTGCAGCAGACGCCCCCCCACGCTCGCTATCGTTCGCTGCCCCAAAACTTTTCTCCGAAAGGAAGATCGTTTGGCATCTTACTTCATGTATAAATTGGCATTTTCCATACAATCGCGCGGCCCGCGGCAGCGCGCCGCATCTCGCTTGCCACATCGCTAGGACACAAGGAAATCATTGATGGCCCGATCACCGAACAACCTGCCTCGCTGGACTCTCTGGGTGCCGATTGCGGCCTGGATCATATTGGCCGCATCGCGCGCAGCCGGCGACGGGACATGGTTTGTTGCGCTGATCGCGCTGTCGCTTGCGGGTGCGGTGTTCTCCGCCGTGCACCACGCGGAGGTGGTCGCGCACCGGGTCGGCGAGCCGCTCGGCACGCTGGTGCTTGCGGTGGCGGTCACCGTTATCGAAGTCGCGCTGATCGTTTCGGTGATGCTTACTGGCGGCCCGGAAAAGTCGGGGCTTGCGCGCGATACCGTGTTCGCCGCCGTGATGATCGTCTGCAACGGCATCGTGGGGATTTGCCTCCTGGTGGGCGGGCTGCGTCACGGCGAACAGAACTTCCGGGTGCGCGGCGCGAATGCCGCGCTGTCGGTGCTCGCGTCGCTCTCGATCTTGACGCTCGTCATGCCGAACTACCTCAGCGCAGCGCCCGGGCCGGTTTTGTCGACTTCGCAGCTCGCGTTCGCCGGCGTGTCGTCGCTCGTCCTTTATTGCGTGTTCGTATTCGTCCAGACGATTCGCCACCGCGATTATTTCCTGGCGGACGCCCTGGCCGAGGATGATTCCGTGCATGCCGATCCGCCCAGCATGCGCACCGCGGTCATCAGTTCGGTGTTGCTGCTCATCGCCCTCGTGGCCGTCGTGCTGCTGGCCAAGCTGCTGTCGCCGGCCGTCGAACGCGCGGTGCGGGCGGCGGGAGCGCCGGAGGCCGTCGTCGGTATCGTGATCGCCGCGCTCGTGCTGCTGCCGGAAGGGCTCGCGGCAGTAAGCCAGGCCCGCGCAAACCGCCTGCAGACCAGCCTGAACCTGGCGCTCGGTTCCGCGCTCGCCAGTATCGGCTTGACGATTCCGACCGTTGCGGTGGTTTTCATCTCGACCGGGCAGCCGCTGACGCTCGGCATCGGCGGGATGGAGACGGTGCTGCTGGCGCTGACGCTGCTCGTCGGCACGCTCACGCTTGCCACGGGCCGCACGACCATTCTGCAAGGAGCCGTGCATCTCTCGCTGTTCGCCGCGTACTTGTTCTTGTCGATTACTCATTGAGCAAGGCGTCGGCGTTGCCGCGCTCCGTCAGCTGACGGCTTTCGGCCCGCTCAATCGCCTCGGTGTTTCGCGATCCACTCGCTGAACAGCGTCACTTTCTGCTGATGCCCGACGCTGTCGGGAAACACGAAGTAGTAGCGCAAGCCTGTCTCGACGAGCATGTCGAACGGCATGACGAGGCGCTTGGCCGCGACGTCTTCGCCCACCAGCGTCCAGTCGCTGATCGCGACGCCGAAGCCCTGCATCGCCGCGTTCGTCGCCATGTCGAGCGTTTCGAAGCTCGGGCCCAGCTTCACATCCACGTTGTGCGCGCCGGCATGATCGAGCCACAGCTTCCAGTCGCGATGATCGCGGGTCGGGTGCAGCAGCGTGTGTTGCGCGAGATCCGCCGCCTTCGCGAGCGGCTTGTCATTGAGCAATTCCGGCGCGCAGACCGGCGTGAGCCGCTCGTCGAACAGCGGGATCGCGTGCACGTCGATGCCCGGAGACGACCCGTAGATGATGGCCGCATCGAACGGCTCGACCTGGAAATCGACGTCGTGTTGCGAGCTCGTCGTGATCTGCAACTGAAGATCGGGGTATTCGGCCTGGAACCGCATGATCTTCGGCAGCATCCAGCGCATCACGCAGGTCGGCACTTTCAGCGCGAGGTCGGTGCGCTGGCGCGTGAGGCGCAGCGAAATCTCTTCGATGCGCGCGAAGCTCTCCTTGACCGCAGGCAGCAGCAGCTCGCCCTCGGCTGTCAACGTGAGCCCTTTCGCGTGGCGCTTGAACAGCGGGAATTGATAGTAGTCCTCGAGCGCGAGGATCTGCCGGCTCACCGCCCCTTGCGTCAGGCACAGATGCTCGGCTGCGCGCGTAAAGCTGCGATGGCGGGCGACTGTTTCGAATATCTGGAGGGCGTTGAGCGGCGGCAGTCTGCGCATGGCATCAAATCGGGTGTCGACATTGGTAAAACTCATGGCACTTGCGCGTCGACCCAATACGGGAAACGGCATGTGCCATGCAGAATACGATAGGCGAATTATCTGCGCGATGCGCGATTATTCGCGCCTATGCAAAACCCTCATGACGCGGTATGCACGCGTGCTCGAAAGAAAGCACCGAGTTCGCGAGCGGTAAGCGAGAGACCCTGCTCGCCAAGTTCGCCAGTGAGCGGCTAGCAGGACGCGCCGCCGCGGCTCTGCTTTGCGTCCTCACAAGGCACAGCGCGGCAACGCAAGTCACGCGACCAAACCTCGCGCGACCCGGCAAGCCGCCAGATCCCATGCAGCGCAGCCGACGCTCTTGAACACCGCGGGCGCGAGCGCGCGCGCCGCGCCTGCATCGCTCAACACCGACGCAAGCGTAGCCACGCGCGCCCAGTCCACGCCGGCCTGGATGAAGTCGCCGGCTTCGTGCTGAGCGCCCGCGAGATCGTCGACCAGGAGCGTGCTGCCGAGCACGGTCCTCGCGCCGATCTCGACCGCATCGGGCGTGAACGCGCCGACACCGACCACCAGCCGCTCGCGCCGCGGCGCCTCGTCGTAGACGGCGGCCTTGCTGGTCGTCAGCGTCACCACGACGTCGACCGACTCCGGTATCTCGACGCCATCGATCGGCTCCAGGTTCGGCGCCGCCGCACCGTATGCGGCGCAGAACGCCTGCGCGCGGGCGTACGCGCTGCCGCGCACGCGCACCTTGGCTTGCGGGAACACTTCGCTGAAAGCCTGCGCGTGATGGACCGATTGTGTCCCGGCGCCGATCAGCAGCACGTCGCGCGGTGCGGCAGGCATCAACGTCTGTATCGCGAGCATCGTGACCGCCGCCGTGCGGCGGCCGGTCACCGTAGGGCCGTCGAGTGCGAAAAGCGCTTCGCCCGTATCGGGATCGCAGGCCGTCACTTGGCCGTGAATGGTCGGCATCGCCCGTTCGCGGTTGCGCGGGCACACGGCGACGAGCTTGTGGATCGCCAGATCGCCGGCGGTCGCCGGCATCGACAGCATCACGCCGCCGTCGTTGAGCGGCACGACAAGACGCGCCGGGCTCGCAATCGCACCTTGCGCGTACTCGACGCACGCGGATCGCAAGGCATCGACGAGCTTCGGGAAAGGGGTCAAGCGGGCGGTGGCGTCCGCATCGAAAATTTGCATCGTTGTCATCGTATTGGGCTCCAGGGCAGTCCGCCGGCCGACGGCCGCGTTTGGCGGATCAGCCGGTCATACGACGCAACCGTACGCGAACGGATCGCTCTCGTCGATGATCCAGTTCGAAAAGCCGCAGATGCGCGCGCGGCCCGCGGTCTGAGGCAAGGTCGCCCAGGCCGGCGCGGCGGCGCGCCGATGCTGCGCATGCTGCGTCGAGCACGCCGTTGCATGAGCGTATGCGCGCCGCGCTTGTGTGCCCGCGACGCGCACCGTGCCCGCATGATCGCCATCCCACCCGACGAACGCTTCGACGACGCGGCCAGGCAAATCGATGCCCACGCGTGTTTCCGGCGCGCTGCGTTCGACCCAGCCGAGTGCCACGGCAACGGTTGCGAGCGCGATCACGCCGTCGTCGTTGCGCTCGAAATAGCCGTCGGCATCGACGAAGATCATCCCCAGGTTCGCGCTTTCGCTCACGGGCTCGGTCAGGAAGCCGCCAGCGAGACCGGCGTAACCGCGTGGCAAGAGAAAGAGAGCGCGCCGCCAATGGTCCGCGTTGCGCTCGAGCCATGCGCGCCGCTCGACGAGCGATTCGCCGGCGAACTTCGGCAGCCCGCGGGTCACGAGCCGGAACGGCCGGCCGTTCGAGTGCACGTCGACGCTGTCGATGGTCCGGTTCATCTTCATGAGGCACCGCCTGACACAATCGACGATTTGTCTCCCTGCCTCTCCATCATGTCCTCCTGTTTCTTGTGTCATGGATGGTGGCTCGAAACTTAGACGACATTGCGCCGCGCGGCAACGTTTTCAAAAATCGCGGGGCGAGGCGGATCGCGGCTTGACCTCATATGACGCGACGCCGATGCTAGTATCGATTGCCGTTACCGATCGGAGAACCCGCGATGTCCAACTCACCGCTAGACGAGAAAGACATTCGCCGCGTCCTGCGGCGCATCGAGTACGAGGTACAGACCGTGCGCGAAGAGGGGTTTACCACGCCGAGCTGCTGGTATGCGCTCGACCGGCTCGAACTCATCAAGCGCATATGCGAACGCGCGCTGGCCGGCGACAAACTCGCAAGCGTCTTTAACTTCGCGAACGAAAGCGAGGCCGAAGCGCACTACTTCGACGAGCCGGACGCGGCAAGCTGACGCGCTAACTGCGCGCGCGAGAGATCGTCATGCCACGCCCGGCGAAGAAGCACTCGAATGCGTCGAAACGCAGATAAGCATCGGCCTGATGCGGCGCGATACCCGAGGGATTGTGAAACCAGGCTCCGTTGCGATCGGCGCCGTGCAGCAGGATCAGATGGCCGCCGCGCGTTTCGTTCGGCTCATCCGGATAGCGAATCCGCGGACTCACCGACGCGATCGCGAACGTGTCCGCATCGATGCGCGCCGCCAGCGCTTCGATTCCGATTTCCGGCAACACGTCCACCTTCAAGCCGAACGCATCGCCCACCCAATCGGCAAACGGCCGGTAAATCAACCCGTCGACACCGCCGTCGGCGCGCATCTTGTACGCGCCGCGCTCCAGCGCCTGGTCGAGCAGCGCCGCGCGTGAGGCTCGCCTGATCCGCCAGAAATCCAGCACCGACTCGAGGCAGGTCAACCCGCACACGCGCTGCGCCCAGAACCGGTAGCGCTCCGGATCGGCGAAGCCGCTTTGACGCCAATGCGGATCGTCGCAAGGGTCGGCGGATTCCTCGACGATCGGCCGCACCCAATCCGGGCTGCCCCATTGCGAGTAATAAGGGACATTAATATGACGAATTGAATCATCTGTCATGGATTGTTGTTTCCTCGGATAAATTTGCCGCCGTCCTGCGCGGCCCTATTTGCCTTCAAAAATTGCCGCATGCCTGCGCCGCCAGGATTGACGGCGGCCGAAGATAATGTAAGGCATTTTCTATTGAAATTCGGGGTTTACGTGCATATTGTGCGAAGCGTAACGCGTTGCAACATATTTGACGCAGGACGAGTGTGTTTTCTCGCTAAGATATACTTCGATTCCCAGCGTGACGCGTCGCGTCGAAACCGGTTTCATCAGACTAAATCGACGCTGCCTCGTAGTGGTGATGTTTTCTATTAGTCCGTTCGCCTCACTCCCCAGCGTGACCGGTCGGCTTGCGAAGCAAGCGGCTTATCGATGCGCGATTTGCGTCGATATGCAGCTTGGTGTCCTCTTACTACAATTGAAATCGAGACGCTTTCAAGCAGCATGACCAACGAAGCAACTTCAACCGACTCCCTCGCAGTCGCCGAGCGCGTGCGCGAGTTGATGAGTCGCCACGGCATTGGCAAGCGGCAGCAAACGACCGAACTGTGCCGTATCCTCGACCTCAGTTTTTCGCAAGGTCACCGGAAACTGCGCGGCAACAGCCCGTGGACGCTTTCGCAGATCAAGAAGGTGGCCGAGGCGTTCGGCGAACCGGCGGCGCAATTGTTCGGCGCGCAGACACTCGATCCCGGCATGGTCGGCGCCAACGCACAGGAAGCGCTCTTTTGCATCGGCGCCGTCGAGATGGCCTGCACCGCCTGGATCGGCGCCCAGATCGAGGCCGGCACGCGCCCCGAATTCATCGCGTATTCGAAGCAAGGCCAATGGCGCGTCGTGCGTCATGACGGCGCGCTCTATCAGAACGCGTTCGAAGTTCACAAGATCGAGATCTACCCGCGGCGCGGCGAAACCGACAAGCCATCGGTCGCGGTAGTCGACGACGACCAAACCTCCGCCGACAACCTGCGCGACTACCTGGAGCAAAGCGGCTTTTCGGCCACCGCGCTATACGGGCTGCAAGCGTTCAACATCGCGCTGCAATCGCAGGTGTTCGATGCTGTCGTGATCGATTGGCTGTTCGGCGGCCAGACGGCGGCCGCCGCGATCCAGACCGTGCGGTCATCCGAAAACCCCGACGCGCCGATTTTCGTGTTGACCGGCGAATTGCTGACCGGCAAGGCCAGCGAATCGGAGATCAGCGACGTGATTCGCCGCTTCGACGTGGCGTGCTACGAGAAGCCCGCGCGCCTGGCGATTCTTGTCGCCGATCTGACCAAGCGGCTAAATCGGGCGTAAGCCGCCCTTCGGCCTTCAAGCCACGCGCTGCGCCGCACGCGCACGTTCCACCGCTTCGCGCAATTGATCGTAGTGCACGGGCTTTGACAGCACGTCGAAGAACGGCCCGCTCTCGCCATTGGCGGCCGAATCCGGCGCGCAGGCGCTCACCGCGATAACGGGCACGCCCGCGCTCGGCCCGCCGCGTTCGCGGAATTCGGCGACAAACGAATAGCCGTCCTTGTCGGGCATGTGCAAATCGACCAGCACGACGTCGCACCGCTCGCCGTCGAGCCAGCGCAGCGCTTCGTCCGCGCTGCCCGCCGCCACCGCGTCGCACGCCATGTGAGCAAGCAACTCGCCGAGCGATTCGCGCACCGGCGGATTGTCGTCGACGATCAGCACGCGCGTCCGGACGCCGCATCCCGTATCGTGTTGCGCCATGCCGTCCGGCGGCGCAGGCTCGACCGAGCGCACCGGAATCGTCACGGAAAATGTCGTCCCCTCGCCCACGCGGCTTGTCACCTCGATCGTGCCGCCGAACAATTCGACGAGCCCGCTGACGATCGCGAGCCCCATGCCGGCGCCGCCGACGCGCCGCGTTCGCGAGCCGTCGAGCTGCGTGAATTCCTTGAACAGCAGCGGAATCTGCGCCTCGTCGACGCCCGGTCCGGTGTCGCTGACGGAAATGGCGAGCGTGCCGCGCTGCACGTCGAGCGCCACGCGAATCGAGCCCGCGTCGGTATAGCGAATGGCGTTGGTCACGAGGTTGCTGACGATCTGGCGGATGCGATGCGGATCGGACTCGACCATGCCCGTGTTGCCCGCGGCGCGGCTCGTCAGCACGAGGTGCTTCGCGCTCGCGGCCTGCAGGTGCTCGTCGACGATCGATTCGATCAGAAGGCGCGGATCGAAGCGCTCGTCGCGCAGCACGAGCTTGCCGGCGCCAAGGCGCGCGTAATCGGTCAAGTCGCGCATCTGCACCTCGAGATGCCGGGCGGCCATTTCCAGGCGGCGAATGACTTTGCGGTCCGCCTCGGATTGCAAATGAAAGCCGAGCAACTCGACCGACGACACGATCGCGTGCAGCGGCGTGCGCAACTCGTGGCTGATCATGCCGAGGAACGTGTCCTTCGCGAGGCTGGCTTCGCGCGCCATGCGTGTCGCTTCGTGCTCGGCGGCAAGCGCCGCATGTTGCTGCGCGATGAGCTTGCTGCGGCGCATGCCGTTGAAGACCAGCAGCACGGTCGCCGCCGCCGACAACAGCAGCAGCACGATACCGCCTGCAAACAGGTAGCGGCGCTTCGCCATGAAATCGCTCGTGAGCGCATCGCGTTCGGCGACATCGACGAGCCGCCGGCTCTGAGCGAAATCGTTGACTTCGTCCCAATGCGAGTTCAGCGTTTCGACAATCCGCCTTGCACGCGACGGGTC
This sequence comes from Trinickia mobilis, assembly GCF_017315705.1. GTDB lineage: Bacteria > Pseudomonadota > Gammaproteobacteria > Burkholderiales > Burkholderiaceae > Trinickia_A > Trinickia_A mobilis. The sequence goes on from NZ_JAFLRF010000001.1 coordinate 25,756, forward strand.
GCCCGGCAAGGCGTCGATGTCGGGGCGCAGAGCGCCGATCGTCTTATCGAGCGTGATCAGTTCGTCGTGCTGCCAGTGCTCGAGCGCCGGCTGCTGCGCGAGCCGGTTCGTCGAACCGGCGATCACGCGCAGCTTCGATTGCAGGATCTGAAAGCGCAACGTCAGCGCCGCGTCGTCCCGGTCCGCCCCGGTCTCGTAGAGCAGCACCTGATTTTCGAGGCGTGCGTAGGCGATCTGGAACTGCGCGGCGTCCCAATAGAAACCGTCATAGGGACTGGCGACCTGGGTCGCGGCGCGCGGCGCCAGGAGGTTGTCGTAGAGCAGGTACCCCATTGCGCCGATCGGCGGCGCAAGCGCGGTCAGCCAGATCAGCACGAACGCCAGGCGCCGCAGCGAAGCCTTTTTCATTTGATGACGAGCGACTTGATCTGCCAGACGAATTTGGCGGTTGCCCCGGCCGTCGACAGCTCGTCCGGATACTGGTCGCGCGGATAGATGAGAAACAGCGGGCCGAAATCGCTCATTTGCAGACGCTTGCCGTTCATGCTGTACGCGAGGATGACGCCATAGCGGTTCGCGTCCGCGGCCGGAATCGCGTAGGTGTAGTCGTCGAACGAGTGCAGCTCGACCGTCCGGCCGCGCGCTCCGACGATCTTCAGGATATCCGACAGGCTCGGTCCGGCGAAGACCGATTTTTTCGTCCAGGCGGTCGCGGTGGAAATCGAATGGACCGGCAGGCTCAGCAATTGCGCTTCGCTGAAATGGTAGACGGTGTGCGCAACGTCCGTGGTTTGGGTGATCTGGCCGGTGACGTCGAGCGCGAGCGGCGTGGCTTGCGCAGGCGACGCGGCCAGCGCGGCTGCGAACGTCACGCAACGTGCGCCGGCCCAGGCCCGGACGGACGGCTTGCGGTATGCGGTCACCGACATTTCAATTACCCCATTTCTGTTCTTTAACTTCGCGTTCGGCGATTCCCCGGCTCTTTGACCGATGAGCACGCCGTGCACGCCGTCCGGCGCGCATTGTAGCGTTTATGGGAAGGGCTGCCGGCTGCTTCGCGCCCGCTCATGCAAATGGCAGGCGATACACCGCTAAAGCGCTGCGCGGGACGCTGCGGCCATGAAGCCGTCAGGTCCCGCGCAGCGTTCGGTCCGGCCAGCAAGGGGAAAGGTGGAAGGCTCGCCGACGTACGCTGCGGCCAAGCCTCCCGGCAAAGCCTCCCGGCAAAGCCAGGGACGTCAGACGTCGAACTTGACACCTTGCGCGAGCGGCAGCTCGCGGCTGTAGTTGATCGTGTTCGTGGCACGGCGCATGTAGGTCTTCCACGCGTCCGAACCCGATTCGCGTCCGCCGCCGGTTTCCTTCTCGCCGCCGAACGCGCCGCCGATTTCCGCGCCGCTCGTGCCGATGTTCACGTTGACGATCCCGCAATCGCTGCCTGCCGCGGACATGAACTGCTCGGCCTCGCGCATATCGTTGGTGAAGATCGCCGACGACAAGCCTTGCGGCACCCCGTTGTGCACAGCGAGCGCTTCGGCGAAATCGTCGTAGACGAGCACATACAGGATCGGCGCGAACGTCTCGCGCTCGACCACCGCGGTTTGCTTCGGCATGCGTACGATGGCGGGGCGCACGTAGTACGCGTCGTCATGGCCCGCGTCGACACGTTCGCCGCCCGCCACGGCGCCGCCTTCCGCGCGGGCTTGCGCGAGCGCGCTTTGCATCGCGTCGAACGAGGCGCGGTCGATCAGCGGCCCGACGAGCGTATCGGCGGCAAGCGGATCGCCGATCTTGACCGACCCGAACGCCTTCTCGAGCCGCGGCAGCAAGGTGTCGGCGACGCTGCGATGCACGATGAGGCGCCGCAGCGTCGTGCAGCGCTGGCCTGCCGTGCCGACCGCCGCAAAAGTCACGGCGCGCACGACGAGATCGAGATCGGCGCTCGGCGCGACGATCATCCCGTTGTTGCCGCCCAATTCGAGAAGGCTGCGCGCAAGACGCTTGGAAAGCACCTGCGCGACTTCCATGCCCATGCGCACGCTGCCCGTCGCACTGACGAGCGGCACCTTCGGCGATGACGTCAGCACTGCACCGACTTCGCGCGCACCGATCAGGAGCTGAAGCAGGCCCTCGGGCACGACGCCGGGGTGCGTCCTCTCGAACTCGCGCACGGCCTTGTTGAAGAGCGCATGGCAGGCGATCGCCGTGAGCGGCGTCTTTTCCGACGGTTTCCAGACGACCGGATCGCCGCACACGAACGCCAGCGCCGCATTCCACGCCCACACCGCCACCGGGAAATTGAACGCCGAGATCACGCCGCACACGCCGAGCGGATGCCACGTTTCCATCATCCGGTGCCCCGGGCGCTCGGACGCGATCGTCAAGCCATACAGTTGCCGCGACAGGCCCACCGCGAAATCGCAGATGTCGATCATTTCCTGCACTTCGCCCAGGCCCTCGGACTGGATCTTGCCTGCTTCGAGCGTGACGAGCTTGCCGAGCGCATCCTTGTGCTCGCGCAGCACGTTGCCGAAGACGCGGACCAGTTCGCCGCGCAGCGGCGCGGGGACGGTGCGCCATTTCGCGAAAGCGGCATGCGCGGCGTCGATCTTGCGCTCGGCGTCCCCGGCGGTGTCGACCGCGAGCGTAGCTAGCGTTGCGCCGTCGCGCGGCGAGCGGGCGGTCAGGGCATTGCCCTTCCATTGGGCGAGATCGATATCGAGCGCTGCAAGAATGTCGTTGACTACCATCACTTCCTCTTTGGGTCGAAGCGCACCGGCCATCGTCGCGTGCGACGCCAGCCGCGGTACGCGGTATGCGCGGCGGGATCAGCCGCCGCCAATGGTCGATTCGATCCTTGCGGACCGGGATGCAGATGAAACGGCGCCGGATACGCGCCGGCTGTCTGCGGGTCTCCGATTGAAACGCGTTCGCGCCATCTGCGCAAGCTCACACGCCCCATTGACCGAGCGCCATTTTCCAGGCGGCGGATTTCGCTAGCAACTGATTAAAACTCACCACTTCATTCTAAAAATTCACTAAGGCCGGCGTGCCGGGGTCCGCCCTGCCGGCATCGCCGCGCGCCCAAGGACTAAAACTCCCGCCGCACGTCTTTTCGCCTCCAGATTTACCCCAACCAGCGGGCGCTTACATTGCGCCGCACCAATCGCCATTTGCCTTTTTACAATAAGGTTCGCCGAAATCAGGCCCGAATTTTCTTCCCGCACCGCGCAAACGACGGTTTCTTGACACGCCTCGCGCGTGCCGCTTTACTAAATAAAACAAAGTGATTTAGTTGGTCGGCGTCGGCAGCCGTCATCGAAGCGCCGTCATTACACATCCGGAGGAGCAATCAATGAGATCCCGTCAGCACCCAGTCCTCACCCGAATCGCCATGCTGTGCCTCGCCGCGTCGGCCGCCTGCGCCACCGCCGCGTTCGCCGACGAACCGGTCATCGGCCTCATCACGAAGACCGACACCAACCCGTTCTTCGTCAAGATGAAACAAGGTGCCGAAGGGGCCGCGCAAAAGGACGGCGCGAAGCTCCTCACCGCGGCCGGCAAGTTCGACGGCGACAACGCCAGCCAGGTCACCGCGATCGAAAACATGATGACGGCGGGCGCGAAGGCGATCCTGATCACGCCGAGCGACACGAGGGCGATCGTCCCGTCGATCAAGAAAGCGCGCGATGCCGGCGTGATGGTGATCGCGCTCGACACGCCGACCGACCCGCAAGCGGCCACCGACGCCCTCTTCGCCACCGACAACTTCAAGGCCGGCGAGCTGATCGGCGAGTACGCCAAGAAGGCGCTCGGCGGCAAGCCCGCGAAGATCGCAACGCTCGATCTCGCGCCCGGCGTTTCTGTCGGCATCCTGCGCCACAACGGCTTCCTCAAGGGCTTCGGCGTGAAGGAAGGCGACCCGAGCATCGTCTGCAGCCAGGACACGCGCGGCGATCAGGCCAAGGGCCAGACGGCGATGGAGAACTGCCTGCAGAAGTCGCCTGGCATCAACGTCGTCTACACGATCAACGAGCCGGCCGCGGCGGGCGCCTATCGCGCGCTGAAGGCGGCGGGCAAGGACAAGGACGTGATGATCGTGTCGATCGACGGCGGCTGCGAAGGCGTGCGCAACGTCAAGGCCGGCCAGATCGCGGCGACCTCGCAGCAATATCCGCTCAAGATGGCCGCGCTCGGCGTCACGGCCGGCGTCGACTACGCGAAGACCGGCAAGAAGGTCAGCGGCTATCACGACACCGGCGTCACGCTGATCACCGACCAGCCGATGTCCGGCGTCGACAGCAAGGACACGGCCTATGGCCTCGCCAACTGCTGGGGCGGCAACTGACGCCGCGTGCCTGAGATGCCCCCCGAGGGGGCGTAGCACCTGCTTGTACCCGTTCGACCCTGCCTGGAATCGCCATCATGCCTACCACCCACTCCGTGCCGCCGGTCGCGTCGGCCCCCGCTTCGCGCCGTTTCGCCGACCGCATGCCGAGCCTCGCCGAAATCGGCCCGCTCGTTGCGCTCGTGCTCGCGTGCCTGTTCTTCATCTCGCAGAGCAACCGCTTCCTGTCATTCCAGAATTTTTCGCTGATCCTGCAGCAGACGATGGTCGTCGCGGTCATCGCGATCGGCCAGACGCTGATCGTGCTGACGGGCGGCATCGATCTGTCGTGCGGCATGGTGATGGCGTTCGGCTCGATCGTGATGACGAAGTTCGCTGTCGTGCTCGGCGTGCCGCCGGTGGTCGCGATCCTGTGCGGCGTCGGCGCGAGCACGCTCTTCGGCCTCTTGAACGGCGTGCTGATCACGCGCATCAGGCTGCCCGCGTTCATCGTCACGCTCGGCACGCTGAACATCGCGTTCGCGCTCACGCAGCTCTATTCGAACGCCGAAAGCGTGTCGAACCTGCCGGACGCGATCATGTTCTTCGGCAACACGTTCCGCGTCGGGCCGGCCGAGGTGACGTACGGCACCGTCCTCACGCTGCTGATGTATCTCGGCACCTGGTTCGTGCTGCGCGACACCGTGCCGGGCCGCCATCTGTACGCGCTCGGCAACAACTCCGAAGCGGCGCGGCTCATGGGCCTCTCGTCGAACCGCATTCTGATCACCGTGTATTCGCTGGCGGGTCTCATCTACGGCATCGCGGCACTGCTGCTCGTGGCGCGCACCGGCGTGGGCGACCCGCAGGCCGGGCAGACCGAAAACCTCGACAGCATCACCGCGGTCGTGCTCGGCGGCACGAGTCTGTTCGGCGGGCGCGGGTCGATCGTCGGGACGCTGCTCGGCGCGCTGATCGTCGGCGTATTCAGAAACGGGCTGACGCTGATGGGCGTGTCGTCCGTCTATCAGGTGCTCATCACCGGGATGCTCGTGATTCTCGCCGTCGCCGCCGACAAGCTCTCGCACCGCCGCGGCTAGGCGCTCCGGCGCCCTGCGCCCTGCGCAAGCAAGACATCTCGGGCGCCCGTGCGGCGCCCCCAAGGAAACATCGAGGAAACATCATGTCGACACCCTCTTCCACCGCCGCCATCCCGGTGCTGCAAGCCCAAGGTCTCGTGAAGCGCTACGGGCACGTCACCGCGCTCGACGGCTGCGACTTCGAAGTGATGCCCGGCGAGATCATGGCCGTGATCGGCGACAACGGCGCGGGCAAGTCGTCGCTGATCAAGGCGCTGTCGGGCGCGACCGTGCCCGACGAAGGCGAGATCCGCCTCGACGGCCAGCCCGTGCATTTTCGCAATCCGCTCGACGCCCGCGCCCAGGGCATCGAAACCGTCTACCAGGAACTCGCCGTCGCGCCTGCGATGAGCATCGCGGAGAACCTCTTTCTCGGCCGCGAGATCCGCAAGCCCGGCTGGCGCGGGTCGCTCCTCAAGATGATCGACAAGCGCAAGATGCTCGACGAAGCGATCGCGCACATGAAGGACTTGCAGATCGGCATCCGCTCGATGCGCCAGCCGGTCGAGACGCTGTCGGGCGGCCAGCGCCAGGGCGTCGCGGTGGCGCGCAGCGCGGCGTTCGCGCGTCACGTCGTGATTCTCGACGAGCCGACCGCCGCGCTCGGCGTGAAGGAAGGCAACATGGTGCTCGAACTGATCCGCCGCGTGCGCGACCGGGGGCTGCCGGTGATCCTGATCAGCCACAACATGCCGCACGTGTTCGAAATCTCGGACCGCATTCACATCCAGCGCTTGGGACGCCGCGCCGCGCTCGTGAAGACGAAGGACATCCATATGTCCGACGCCGTCGCGATCATGACCGGCGCCAAGCAGGCGGACGTGAAGGCGATTGCTTGATGCCGGGCCGCACGCGTCGCCGCCGTCCGGTTCGCCCACGTTTAGACATCGCTTGCTGAGGCTTTCGCAATGAGCACCGCCCCCCGTTCCCACCCGCCGCTCGCGAGGCCTGTCGGCTCGAATCAGGTCGGCATGCGGCAATTCAACGAGCGGATCGTGCTGCAGGCGATCCGTCTGCACGGGCCGCTGCCGAAGGCCGATGTCGGGCGGCTGACGCGCCTCTCCATGCAGACGGCGTCGATGATCGTCGAGCGGCTGATCGACGACGGACTCCTCGCCAAGCAGCCGCGCGTGCGCGGGCGCATCGGCCAGCCGTCGGTGCCGATCGCCTTGCGTGCCGACGGCGCGTACACGATCGGCATCAAGGTCGGACGCCGCAGCCTCGACGTGCTCGCGATGGATTTCACGGGCCGCGTCTGCAGCCGCGACGTGCTCGAGTACGCCTACCCCGATCCGCACGTGCTGTTCCCCGCGCTCGAACAGAAGCTCGCGCGCGTGAACGAATCGCTCGGCAAGGACGCGGAGAAAGTGGTCGGCGTGGGCGTTGCCGCGCCGTTGTGGCTCGGCGGCTGGCGCGAGTTGCTCGGCGCGCCGCAGGAAGCGCTCGACGCCTGGAACGCGATCGACATCCGCGCGCGGATCGAAGCGATGACCGGGCTGCCCGTCGAGTTCGCGAAGGACACGACCGCCGCCTGCGCCGCCGAGCTCGTGATGGGTCAGGGCCGCGGCATCCGCACGTTCCTGTATCTGTTCGTCGGCACGTTCATCGGCGGCGGGCTCGTGATCGACGGACGCCTGCACAGCGGGCCGCACGGCAACGCCGGCGCCGTGGGTTCGATTCCGCTCGCGTCCGCCCATGGGCGCTATGGGGGCACGGCGTCGCGCCAATTGCTGCACGCGGCGTCGGGCTTCGTGCTCGAGCAGCGCATGACCGACGCGGGCGCGCCGGCAGCGGCGGCGCACGATCACCGCGCGCTGTCGCCGGAACTGTGGGCCGTCACCGAGCCGTGGCTCGACGAGGCGTGTCCGGCGATCGCCGCGGCGCTCACGACGTCGGCGGCGCTGCTCGATCTCGAAGCCGTCGTGATCGACGGCGAGATCGACCGCCAGCTCGTGCGCGAAATCCTGCGCCGCACGGAGCGCGTGCTCGACGGCTTCGAATGGGAGGGCATGGTGCGGCCGCAGTTGCTGGAAGGCACGATCGGGTCGGATGCGCGCGCGATGGGCGGTGCGATCCTGCCGCTCTACGCGCATTTCGCGCCGACCCACGAACTCTTTCTCAAGCCCGCCACGGAAATCGCCTGAAGATGCAAAGCTTTTACGAAGCCACGGTGTGGCGGCCCGAGCGCCCCGTGCTGAAGGAAGCACGCGAGGCGCGGGTCTGCGTCGTCGGCGGCGGGCTCGCGGGACTCTCGACCGCGCTCGGACTCGTCGAGCGCGGCGTGCGCGACATCGTCGTGCTCGAAGACAAGCGCGTCGGTTTCGGCGCGTCCGGCCGCAACGGCGGCTTTGTGTTCGGCGGCTACAGCCTCGATTGCGCCGACCTGCTGCGCGCGCTCGGCCCCGCGCGCGCCCGCGACCTGTATCGCCTGACCACCGACGCGGTCGACCTGATTCGCGCGCGGATCGAGCGCTACGCCATCGAATGCGACGCCGCCTACGCCGGCGTGATTCTCGCCGACTGGTTCGGCGACCCGGCGCGGCTCGACGCGCAGCGCAAGCTGATGAAAACGTCGTTCGGCGTCGATTGGGAACCGATTCCAACCGATCAGTTGCGCGCGCAACTGAAAACGAATCGCTATCACGGCGGCTTGTTCGAGCGCCATGGCTTTCATTTTCATCCGCTCAAGTATGTGCTCGGCGTTGCCGGCGCAATCGCCCGAGCGGGCGTGCAGATCTACGAGCAGAGCCCGGCACTGAAGCTGCGCCGCCAAGGCAGCGGTTTCTCCGTGGAAACGGCGCACGGCAGCATCGCTGCACAGCATGTCGTGATGGCGGGCGGCGGCTACGCACGCAAGGTCTACCGGCGCGTCGAGCGCGCCGTGCTGCCGATCGCCACCTATGTGATGGCGACCGAGCCGCTAGGCGCCCGGCTCAAAGACGCGATCGCGTGCGCCTCGGCCGTCTACGACACCCGCTTCGCGTTCGACTACTACCGGCCGCTTGCCGACACGCGCATTCTGTGGGGCGGCCGCATTTCAGTGCTCGAACGCGAGCCGCAAGCCATCGCGCGCCTCTTGAAACGCGACCTGCTGCGCGTGTACCCGCAATTGCACGACGTGAAGATCGAGTACGCGTGGGCCGGCTTGATGAGCTACGCGCGCCACAAGATGCCCCTGATCGGCCAGAGCGCGGACGGCGTCTGGCATGCGGTCGGCTTCGGCGGACACGGCATGGCGCCGACCACCGTCGCAGGCGAACTGCTCGCCGCGGCGATCGGCGAAGGCCGCCCGATTCCCGAAGGCTTCGCGGCGTTCGGTCTCACGCCTGCATTCGGGCACCTCGGGCTCGCTGCCGCTCAGTTGACTTACACCGCGATGCAAGTGCGCGACGCGCTTGCAGAACGGCGCGGCTGAGCCGTTTCTGCCGATCGGATTACGTTTGGACGCCGCGCCGGCAGCGCGACAATTCCACACAATTGCGGTCGCAGTGCCACATATTCTGCGTGCTAGAATCGCCGCGTTATCGCCGCGCACTTGACACAATGAAGAAGGCACCTAAGGCCGCACCGTCCGACACCAACGACGCCCCCGCCGAAGCCCGGCGCAAATACGATCCCGAGCAGACCAAGCGCAACATCCTCGATGTCGCGACTCAAGAGTTCTCCGCGATGGGCCTTGCGGGCGCGCGCGTCGATCAAATCGCCGAGCGCACCAACACGACGAAGCGGATGCTGTACTACTACTTCGAGAGCAAGGAAGGCCTTTACGAGGCCGTGCTCGACAAGGTCTACGGCGACATCCGCACGCTCGAGCAGGATCTGCACATCGATGAACTCGAGCCGCAGGAAGGCATGAAGCGGCTCGTCGAATTCACCTTCGACTATCACGACAAGCATCGCGACTTCGTGCGTCTCGTCACGATCGAGAACATTCACGGCGCGAAGTACATCGAGCAATTGAAGTCGTTCAAGAACCGCAACGCGAGCGTGATCAAGACGATCGAGGACCTGCTCGAACGCGGCGTCGCGGCCGGCACGTTCCGCGCCGACATCGACGCGATCGACCTGCATCTGATGATCAGCGCGCTGTGCTTTCACCGCGTCTCGAACCGCTACACGTTCGGCACCGCGTTCGGGCGCGACCCGTCGCATCCGCGGCTGCGCGCGCGGCATCGCGAGATGATCGTCGATGCCGTGTTGCGTTTCGTTCGCAACGAATAGCGAATCGAAGAAAGCGCTTCGCCGCCCGCGGCGCGCAGGCGGCGAATGAAGCGGCGCAAGCGACATAAGCGACGTAAGCGGCGAATTAGTCGTCGAGAACGATCCGCTTGATGTCGCCGACCACGAAGATATAAGCGAGCGCCCCGAGCAGCGCGATCGCGCCGATGAACACGAGCGCGCCGACGAACGAGCCGCTCACGGTCACGATGATGCCGACCACGAGCGGCGTAATGATCCCCGCCAGATTGGCCGCCAGATTGAAGATGCCGCCGGTCACGCCGAGCAGGCCGTCCGGCGCGATATCGGAGACGAGCGTCCAGCCGAGCGCGGCCATGCCCTGCGCGAAGAACGCCACCGACATGATCGCGATCACCACCGTGTTGCTCGCGGCGTAGTTCGCGAGCACGATCGTCGACGCGAGCAAAAGCCCCGCGATGATCGGCAGCTTGCGCGCGATGTTGGGCGACTTGCCGCGCTTGAGCAGCCAATCCGAGAACCAGCCGCCGAACAGCACGCCCACCGATGCCGCGATAAACGGCATGATCGCGAAGAAGCCGATCTTGAGCCAGGCCATATGGCGCTCGGTCGCGAGATAGGTCGGGAACCACGTCAGGAAGAACACGAGCGTCGAGTTGCCGGCGAACTGGCCGAGGCAGATGCCCGCGAGCTGGCGCTGCTTCAAGAGGTGTCCCATCGTCCGCCAGCTGAGCTTGCTCTTGGCCTGCTCGGGCGTTGCGTCCGCACTCGATCGGCGATGCGTGAGCCCGCCGCCCGCTTCGATGTATTCGAGTTCGGCGGCATTCGCGCCGGGATGGTCGCGCGGCTCGCGATAGAAGATCCACCAGATCGCGCCGAACACGAGCCCGACGCCGCCGACGGCGTAGAACAGCGTCCGCCATCCGTACGCCCCCATCAGCGCGAACAGGAACGGGCTGAAAAACGCGAGGCCGACGTATTCGCCGACGGTATAGGTGCCCGTCGCCAGCGCGCGCTCGTTTTGCGGAAACCACGTGGCGACGACGCGGCTGTTGGTCGGAAAGCACGGCGACTCCGATACGCCGAGCCCCAGCCGGCACGCGAGCAGCGGCGCCACGCCGTGCACGAAGCCTTGCAGCAGCGTGCAGAGCGACCAGAACGTCATCGACAGGCAATACGTGAGCTTGCTGCCGAAGCGGTCGAGAAAGAGGCCGCCGGGAATCTGCGCCGCGACGTAAGTCCACGAGAACGCCGAGAACATCACGCCCATCACCGCGGCGTTGATGCCGAGCTCCTTGGTCAACTGCGGCGCGGCGATGCCGAGCACCGTGCGGTCCAGGTAGTTGATCATCGTGCCGACCGCCAGCAACGCCAGAATCTTGTAGCGCGCGGACGTTCGGCGCGCCGTTGCTGCCGGCACGCCTCGCGCACGCGCGTGCTCACCCTGCGGCGCAGGCTGCGCTTGAATATGCTGTCGCACGATGCCTCCCGTCCCCCAAGGGGACTTCCTTCCGGGCGCCGGGCCGCCCCCAAGGGGGGCATCCGCCCCCTTGGGGGGCTGCGAACGCATGTGAGCTTGGGGGTCGTCCATCATGTCTCCTTGAGTTAGGTTCGACGGCCGGCCGATCAGCGCGGCAGCAACGTCTTGAAGTGCTGGAAAACGCGCTCGGCGTCAGGCGCAATGCCGGTGAAAATTTCGAATGCGTCGACGGCCTGATACACCGCCATGCCGCCGCCCGTCAGCGTGCGGCAGCCAAGCGCTTCGGCGGCCTTCAGCAGTTCGGTCTTGATCGGGAAGTACACGACGTCCGCGACCCACAGCGCCTTGTGCAGCAATTCGGCCGGCAGCGGCATGCCGGGGAGCTTCGCCATGCCGGTCGGCGTCGCGTGGATCAGGCCGTTCGCCGAGGCCAGCGCGCCGGACAACGCGTGAGGTGTCTCGCCGCCCGCGCTGACGCGCGCCGCCGGAAAGCGTGTCTGCAGTTGCGCTGCCAGCTTCGCCGCGCGTGCGGCGTCGACATCGAACAGCGTCAGCTCACGCGCGCCCATCATCAACGCGGCGTGCGCCACGGCCGCGCCCGCCCCGCCCGCGCCAAGCTGCACGACACGCTCGAGCGGCACGCCCGGCAAACCGCGCTCGAATGCGCGCTTGAAGCCGGACCAATCGGTGTTGTGTCCGATGCGCTTGCCGTCCCTCAGCAACACGGTGTTCACGGCGCCGAGCGCACGCGCATCGTCCGAGAGCGCGTCGAGCAAATCGATGACCGCCTGCTTGCAGGGGTAAGTGATATTCAAGCCGTTGAAGCCCATGCGCTCGGCAGCGGTCAAGAGCGACGGCAGCGACGACTTGTCGAGCCGCAGCGCCTCCAGGTCGATGCGCCGGTACACGTAATTGAGGCCGAGCCGGCGGCCCTCCTCCTCATGCATCGCCGGCGATAGCGAGCCGCCGATGCCCGCGCCGATCAAGCCGGCCAGAAACGATTTCGATGTCATTCGATACTCCTTCACTTCAATACGTCTTTTCGAGCCTTGGCGGAGGTTAGCGGACCTTGGCGAGCAACGTCGCCATCCGCCGCAATGCCAGCTCGTAGCCCTCGGTGCCGCATCCGCAGATCACCGCTTCGGCCACGTTCGACACATACGAATGGTGCCGGAACGCCTCGCGCCGGTGAATGTTCGAAATATGCACTTCGATCACGGGCTTATCCACCGCGCTCAAGGCATCGGCGATCGCCACCGACGTATGCGTGTACGCCGCCGGATTGATCACGATGCCGTCGGCCGTCGTGCGCGATTCCTGGATCCAGTCGATCAGTTGATGCTCGGCGTTCGACTGCCGGAATTCGATCGAAAGCCCGAGCGAATCCGCGGCGTGGCGGCAGCGCGCCTCGACGTCCTGAAGCGTTTCCGCTCCGTAGATGTGGGGCTGGCGCGTGCCCAGCAGATTGAGGTTCGGCCCGTTCAGGACCAGCACCGACGGCTTGCTCATGTGATGCGACTCCATTAATGACAGCGCGGACTTGAAGGCTGCGGCTCGTCCAGCGTGAATCGAAGTGTGCCTGTGTCGCCGCGCGGTGTCTTTTGGGGTTTTCCAGAATTTGTACGGTCTAGTTAGTTTGTATAATTCACGCAAATTCCGCTTCTTTTAGCGGTCATACGCGCATCTGAAATTGGATCAGATAGTTCATTTTGATCGCGCCGCCTTCTTCACCGGGCTCGCTTTTCCGTCGCAGCCCGCCTTCGCAGGAGCCAGCATGACCCACCCCCACGCTCACATCCGCTCGCTGCCCCCCGAGGGGGCGGATGCCTCCCTCGGGGCGGCCCGGCGCCCCGAAGGAAGTCCCCCAGGGGGACGGGAGGCATCCATGCAGCGTTCGATTGCCACCGTATCCCTCAGCGGAACGCTCGTCGAAAAGCTGTTCGCCATCCGGCAGGCGGGTTTCGACGGCGTCGAGATCTTCGAAAACGACCTGCTTTACTTCGACGGTTCGCCCTCGGAAGTACGCCGCATCGCGCAAGACCTCGGGTTGAAGATCGTGCTGTTCCAGCCGTTTCGTGATTTCGAAGGCGTGAGCGCCGAGCGGCTCGCGCGCAACCTCGATCGCGTGAAGCGCAAGTTCGACCTGATGCATGAATTGGGCTGCGACCGCATCCTGGTGTGCAGCAACGTGTCGCCCGACACGATCGCCGACGATGTGCTGATCGTCGATCAGCTCGGCGCACTGGCGGGCGCGGCGCAGCAAGCCGGCGTCGTAGCCGCCTACGAGGCCCTGGCTTGGGGGCGGCACGTGCATTCGTACCGCCACGCGTGGCGTCTCGTCGACGCGGTGAGTCACCCGCACCTCGGGCTTGCCCTCGACAGCTTCCATACGCTGTCGCTGAACGATCCGGTCGACGAGATCGCGTCGATTCCGGGCGAGCGTATCGCGTTCGTGCAACTCGCCGATGCGCCCAAGCTCGCGATGGACGTGCTCGAATGGAGCCGTCACTACCGGTGCTTCCCGGGCCAAGGCGATTTCGACCTCGCCCGCTTCACTGCGCGGGTGATCGAAGCGGGCTACACGGGCCCGCTGTCGCTCGAGATCTTCAACGACGCGTTTCGCGCCGCCCAAACCGCCGCCACCGCGAAGGACGGCTATCGCTCGCTGCTCTACCTCGAAGAGCAAACGCGCGCGTATCTGCAGTCCGACGATGCAGTGAGGCGCGCCGCGCAGCCGCTGTTCGACCCGCCCGCGCCGCCGGCGCACGTCGGCTTCCAGTTCCTCGAATTCGCGGTCGACGCCGCCACCGGCGCGCAAGTCGCCGACTGGCTCGGCAAGCTGCGCTTCCGTCTCGCCGGCCGCCATCGCTCGAAAGACGTCACGCTCTATCAGCACGGCGCTGCGTCGATCGTGCTGAACGCCGAGCGCGATTCGTTCGCCGACGCGTTCTATCAACGGCACGGACTGTCGCTGTGCGCGTCGGCGTTTCGCGTCGACGATGCGAAGGTCGCCTTCGAGCGCGCCGCGGGCTTCGGCTATACGCCGTTCTCGGGCCGCGTGGGGCCGAACGAACGGGTGCTGCCGAGCGTGCAGGCGCCCGACGGGAGCCTCGAATACTTCGTCGACGAAACGCCCGACGCCCCGACGCTCTTCGAATCGGACTTCGTGCTCACCGATATCAACGGCCCCTCGGAAGTCGGCCCGCTCACGAGCATCGATCACGTCTGCCTCGCGCTGCCCGCCGATGCGCTCGACACCTGGATTCTGTTCTTCAAGACCGCATTCGGCTTCGAGGCCGAGCCGAGCTGGGTCGTGCCCGATCCGTACGGGCTCGTGCGCAGCCGTGCGGTGCGCAGCCGCGACGGCGCGGTGCGGATTGCGCTCAATGCCTCGGCGGACCGCCATACGGCGGTGGACGACGCGCTCGACACCTACCATGGCTCCGGCCTGAACCACGTCGCGTTCCGCACCGACGACATCTTCGGCGCGATCGAGCCGTTCGTCGCGGACGGCGTCCCGTTCCTGCGCATTCCGCGCAACTACTACGACGACCTCGCCGCCCGCTACGCGCTGCCCGGCGAACTGATCGACGCGCTCGCCGAAAAACACATCCTGTACGACCGCGACGAGCACGGCGGCGAATTCTTCCACGCCTATACCGAGCCAATCGGCCGGCGCTTCTCGCTGGAGATCGTCGAGCGCCGCGGCGGCTACGACGGTTATGGCGCGCTCAACGCGGCCGTCCGGCTCGCCGCACAAGCCCGGCACCGCAAGTAGATCAACCCGCAGCACCGTAATGCCGCAGTACCGCCCTACAACAATTCGTCAACGACTCCGGAGACATTTTTTGATGAAATCAGGCTTCACGATCAAGCGAGCCCTGTTTGCCGCAGGCGCAGCTCTCGCCACGACGCCGGCGTGGGCGCAAAGCAGCGTCACGCTGTACGGCGTGGTGGACGATGCGTTCACCTACGTCAACAACCAGAAAGGCAGCTCGAACCGCTATCTGCGACAAGGCAACTTGTATGCATCGAAATTCGGCTTTCGCGGCGCGGAGGACCTGGGCGGCGGCACCAAGGCGATCTTCGATCTGCAGGCCGGCTTCGATCCGAACACCGGCGCGGCCTCGACCGCGGGCCTGCTCTTCAATCGCGAAGCGTATGTGGGCTTGCAGAACGCGCAATACGGCACCGTCACGGCCGGCCGCCAGTACACGCCGTATTACCTGATGGTGGGTCCGCTCACGGGGAGCAACTGGCTCACCGGCGCGACCGGCGCGCATCCGGGCGACATCGACGGGCTCGACACCACCATCCGCATCAACAACTCGGTCACGTATACGTCGCCCGCTTACTACGGCCTGAGCGCAAGCGCGATGTACGCGTTCAGCGGCATCGCGGGCAGCCCGGGCAAAGGGCAGACCTGGAGCGGCGCGCTGAGCTACGCGAACGGCCCGGTGAGCCTCGGCGCCGGCTATCTGCGCATGAACAACACCGGGCTCACGGCGAGCTTCGATCCGAGCGCCACGGCTTCGTTCGGCACGTCCGCGCTGAACCAGGGGTACGTGTCGGCCAAGGCGGTCCAGCACATCGCCGCAGCCGGCAACTACGCGCTCGGCAACCTGACGCTCGGCCTGAACTATTCGAACGTCCAGTACTTGGCAGGCGGCAATTCGCTCTTCACGAATACCGCCGTCTTCAACAGCTACGGCGCGCTCGCCGACTATCGCTTCACGCCCGCCTTCGATATCGCCGGCGGTTTCGCGTACACGGCGGCGTCGAAGGCCAACGGCATCACGAGCGCGGCGCGCTACGAGCAGTATTCGCTGCGCGAGTCCTACCGCCTGTCGAAGCGCACCACGCTCTATGCGGCACAGGCATACCAGCACGCAAGCGGCGATACGCTCGGGAAGTCGGGTGCGGGCAATATCGTCGAGGCCGTGCCCGATGTGGGCGACTCGCAGAACGCGACGCCGTCGTCCACACGCTCGCAGTTCGTCGCGATGTTCGGCATTGCGGTCACGTTCTAAGCGTGTGCTTTAATGTCGGCTGTTCCGTAGCGCGGCGCCGTGCCTGTTGTCGATGCCCGCCGCGCGTGTCGTCCGCCATTCAGGAGCGCCGCAGATTCATGAAAAGATTCGCCATCGCCACAGCCCTGTCGATCCCCTTGCTCGTCGCCGGATGCGCCATGTTTCAGGGCAACCCGGATTCCGGCGAGCCGGAAATCGATCATGCGACCGATCGCTCGGTCAACGATGTCGTCGAATGCCTGACGCAAGACGCCATCAAGCACGGCGTCAGCTTCAAATCGACGCCGATCCCGCAAGGCACGATGCTCGATTTCGGCGATTCGAACGTCGTCAAGGTCCGCAGCGACAACGGCCAGACGTCATATCGCTTCTATTCCGGCCAGCGCCACATCTCGAACCTTTGGCTCGAAGGCGCGAGCAAGAGCTGCGCGCCGTGATCGGCTGGCGCGCCGCGGTGATGTAAACCGCTGTAAGGCGCTTTCGGTACGGTAAACCCTCGTTGGCCGGGCGTTTTAAGAATGGCTTAAGTCTTCTTCCGGATCATGCGCAGGCAGAATCAGCGATAGGAACCCGAGAATGAACGAGCTGAACCGCCTGCCGGACCGCGCACCCGCGCCCGCCAAGCAACCGCACATCTTGCGGCGCCTCTTGAGCCACCATGAGCTGGCCACGCTGCTTCTATTGCTGCATTCCCCCATCGGCGTCAACGCGAAACCGGAAATTCCGATGCTGCAGGAAGCGGGGCTCGTCGAGATGGTGAGCGGCACGCATGACGGCCCGCGCTTTCAGTTGACATCGCAAGGCAACGCGATTCTGCGCGGGCTCGGCGCCGTTTGAGCGTCCGGGCGTTGCACGGGACATGCGTCGCAGCCTTCTATTCCCACCGCCCCGCTATTTGCAAAGCATCAGCAACTGCTCTTCCGACGAACACGCCGGCTTCGGCTTTTCCGCCGCCACGGGGCGCGGTTGCGGCCGTTGCGCGACGGCGGCCCGGCGCGCAAGGCACGCGCGCAAGTGGCGCTCCATCGGCGGGTAGTACTTCCAGCCCGAGCTGAGCGGCGGCAATTCGAGCTTCACTTCCTTCCACTTCGGATGCCCGTGCGCCTGCAGATCGTCGAAGTGCGTGCACAGCGAGTCGGCGAAACGGTCCAGATTGCCGACCGTGTCGCGCAAGCCATAGTCGTAAGTCACCAGATAGGCCTTGACGGTCCAGGTCGGCACGTCTTCCTTCAGCCAGTTCGGATAGCTGCTCTGGTGAATGACGTCCGTGAAATACGTCTGCTTGCCGCGCACGGTTTCAGGCGCGTTCGGATCGAGCTTGAGGAACTTGATCTGCGAGAGCAGTTCCGGGTTCATGTCGGTGAACAGCTTCGCGGGCTGCCCGGCGACGACGATCGCCACATCGATCTGCTTGGCGATCAACTGCGCGAGCGAGTCCTCGTTGCTCAAGTGCGCGACATTCGCATCGTCGATCGGACGGCCAAACATCAAGCGATAGAGCGTCGTGCCCGATTGAGCGGTGCCGCTGCCGATCAACCCGACGCTGATGGTCTTGCCCTTGATGTCCTGGATGGAGTTCATCGGCGAATCGGCGCGTACGACGAAATAGATTTCCTCGTCGTAGAGCGGCATGATGAGCCGCAGCGGCCGGATGATCGTGCCGGCTTCGTCATTGCCGGCGTCGGCCATGTCGACGAACGCCTGGTACACGTCCGATTGCACGAGCGCGAGCTTAACGCCCGGCTCATAGCGCATGCGCTGCACGTTCTCGGCCGATCCTTTCGAGGCCAGCACTTCGAGGTCGATGCCCGCGGGTGCGGCGACGTACTTGGCGAGGTCGGCGCCGATCTGGATGTAGGTTCCCCTTTCGGGCCCCGTGACTATCTTGTAGTGCGCCTCGGCGCGCGCCTGCCCCGCCGACGCCAGCGTTGCGATCAACGCGAACGCCACTGCCCCCAACCCCGCCGCTATCGTCCTGATCATGGTGCACCTGTTGGTGTGGTTCAAGTTTCGTGCGCAGCACGCGCCCGACGTGCCGAGCCGCCCTCAATGTTGTGCGCCCGTAGAGCGCACGCTCCTGATTTCTGTCTGACGCCGTCCTTGGCCGTGGCGGCCGCTGCGCCGATCGCGTGACGCGTCACGGACCATTCGGCTGATCGGGACCCGGGCCCGGCGGGGCCTTGCCCCAGCCCGATTCGCGGATCGAGCGCACAACCAGCGATTTCGCCTCGGCGCTGCCGGTGTCGGTCGTGAGCGCATCGCCCGCGTTGTGCCAGACACAGGCCCACGAGCCTTGTTGCGCGCAGCCGCGCGCCGCGCGCAGCGAGGCATCGCGCGCCTGCTCGCGCATCTGCAGTTCCTGTCGAATCCTCTGCGCGTCGGCGTTGTCCGGCTGCGCAGCGAGGACCTCGTTCAACGCCGCTCGTGCATCCGTCAGATCGTTCTTTTGCATGCTCGCCTGAATCGACTGAAGATCGCGCGGGACGGCCTTGCCGCGATGATCGGCGGACTCGGGTGCCGCAGTGGCCACCGTGGCTTGGGCCGGTGCTGGGGTCGCCGCTTGGGCGGGCGCCTTTGCCGGCGCCGGTGCGGGCGCAGGTGCCGCTGTTTGCGCGCGCGGGATCGACGGCGGCAGCAGCGGCGGCAGTTCAGCTTGCTGCGCCGCGCCTGCCTTCGCCTGAGCTTGCTTTTTTGCCTGGGCTTGAGCTTGAGCCTGCGCCTGGAGCTTTGCCTGCGCTTGGGCCTTAGCCTGGGCTTGTGCTTGCAGCTTCGCCTGCGCTTGAGCTTGCAGCTTCGCTTGAGCTTGCGCGGCCTGGAGCTGGGCTTGTTCTTGCGCCGCCTGCGCGCTGCGTGACGACGCCGCACGCGAAGCAGCGTTGTGCTGCTCGAGCGCCGCGGCGGGAGGGGCAGCCTGCGCCGAGCGCGAAGGTGCGGCAAGCGCCGCCGCGCTCGCCGGAGTTGGATGCGCCAAGCCTGGCATGACCGAACCGACTGCCGTGCGCGACATCATCTCTTCGACGCGCGTGGCCTGATTGTCGAACTGACGCAGCAGCACGAAGCCGCCGAACAGCACCGCGAACGCGACGAGCGTCAACCCGGCGCCGCGGCTCAAGCCCCAATGCCGCGCACCGTCGGGCAACGCCGACGAGGGCGCGCCTGCCGACAGGCTGCCACCGCCGGCCGAAGCGAACAGCGGCATGGGCCGCGGCGGCCCCGCCAGCTCGACGCGCGGCAACTCGGCAGCGGAGGATTTCGACGCAGCGGTTGTAGAATTCGCGGAAGCGCCTGCTGCCGAGTCCGCTCCTAGCGCGACCCGCGCACTCGCACCGCAATGAGGACAGAAGGAAATCGGCTCGGACAGCCAACCGCCGCAGCGTCGGCACGCCACTGGGAAGGCCGGATCAGGAGTGGTTTGGCTAGACATCGCCGGACCCTTGGATGAATACGCGATGGGTTTTTAGAATCCGAATCGCGGCTGCTGCGCTTAAAAGGCCTTACGCTGTCAACGCGCTTCTCCGTCGAAAAGAAGACGACGAAAGGGGTCACGAGTTTTTAATCAATATGTGTCACTTGGGGGCGCGCGTCAAGCAATGCAGCTGGCTTGCGACTAGCATCGATCCGCCATAAATACAGTGCTTTTTCGCATCTTTATTCGTATTCCTCTATTATTATTACGGCTTGCTTTTTCATTTCATCAATTCGGTTTACCGCGCAAAGCAAAGATAGGAAGACATTCGATGAACGCAACCTCAAGAAAAGTCGCCTTGGTGACGGGCGCGAGCCATGGCATCGGACGCGCCGTCGCGCTCAAGCTGCTGTCCCACGGGTACCGCGTCGTGCTCGCGGCGCGCAATGAGGCGGCGCTCGACGCGCTCGCCGACGCCGCGCAGACGCGCGGCGAGGACGCGCTGGCGGTAGCCGCCGACATCACCGATGCGTCGAGCGTGGCCGCGCTGTTCGAAGCGACGCGGCAACGCTATGGGCGGCTCGATCTGCTGTTCAACAACGCGGGCCGCAGCGCGCCGCCCGTCGAAATCGACCAGCTCAGCGTGGACGACTGGCGCGCAGTGGTCGACACGAACCTGACCGGCGCATTCCTCTGCACGCGCGAGGCCTTCGCGATGATGAAGTCGCAAACGCCGCGCGGCGGCCGCATCATCAACAACGGTTCGATCTCGGCGCATGCGCCCCGCCCGTTCAGCATCGCCTACACGGCCACCAAGCACGCGATCACCGGCTTGACCAAATCGACGTCGCTCGATGGCCGCAGGTACGACATCGTCTGCGGTCAGATCGACATCGGCAACGCGGCCACCGAGATGACGGAACGCATGGCCAAGGGCGTGCCGCAGGCGAATGGGGCACTCGCGCCCGAGCCGACGATGAACGTCGAACACGTCGCCGATGCGGTGCTGCACATGGCGGAGCTGCCGCTCGAAGCGAACGTGCAGTTCATGACGATCATGGCAAGCAAGATGCCGTTCGTCGGACGTGGCTGAACGCGGTCAGCGCGATGCGCCGTTGAGCAGCATCCGGTACTCGGTCGGCGTGAGCCCGACCGTCGCCTTGAATTGCCGCGTGAAGGCGCTGTGATCGGTGTAGCCGCAAAGCGCGGCGACGTCGGTCACTTTGTCGTTCGAGACGAGCAGCGCCGTGGCGGCATCGAGCCGCGTCTTCAGCAGCACTTGGCGCGGCGTCAGGTGAAACACCTTGTGAAAGTAGCGCTCCAGTTGCGCCACCGACATATCCGCCATCTCTGCCAGATGCTTCAGGTTGAGCGGCTGCACGTAGTTGTCCTGGATGTACTGCACGACCGCCGCGAGGCGGCTGTAGGCCGGATGCGTGCTTTCGTCGGCCTTGAGATCGCGCGAGATGCCGGTCAGGCCGACCACGCTGCCCGCCGTATTGCGCAGCGGCACCTTGGTCGTCAGGCACCAGCCCGGCTGCCGGCCCGGATAGAGGTGCAGTTCGAGCTGGTCGAGCATCGGGTTGCCCGCGCCGACGATCGCCATGTCCTGCGCCGTGTAGACGCGGCCAAAGCGCCGCGGGAACACGTCTTCCGCGGTCTTGCCGAGCAGCTCGCTCTTTTCCTTGCAGCCGCAGCGCCGCGCGAGCGTGCGGTTCACGAGCGCGTAGCGCGCTTCGCGGTCCTTCACGAAGAAGACGACGTCAGGCAGCGCGTCGAACACCGGTTCGAGCATCGCGAAGTGCGTGAGCATGTCGGCAAGCGCTGCCGCAGCGGGCACGGGCGGCAGATCGAGAGAAGCGTTCGGCGCTGAAGCCTGCGTGTTCATGGTCGGGTGGTGTCTCGCAGCGACGGCCAAGTCGGGAACGTGCGATCGATTATAGGTCCGCGCGATCGTCGTCCGCGTCGTCCGCGTCGTCACGTGCGGCCGCGATCAGCGTCGCGATCTTCGCGGGACTGAACGGCGGGCGCGGCGGCGCAGCATCCCAGCCTTGGGCGCCGCCGCCATGCTCGGCCCGGCCTGCGGCGGCCCCGCCGAAGGCCGTCTGCGCCGCCGTGCCGCAAATGCGGCCAAGGCACGCGCCCATGCCGCAGCGCGTGTGCAGCTTCGCGTCGCGCCACGTCGCATGGGCAGCCGCTTCGCCGAACGTGACGTCCTCGCAACGGCACAAGAGCGTGTCGGCAGGCGGCCGCGCGCAGGCAGCGGCGCCGAGCGCAAAGGCCCGCTCGACGCGGCCCGCAAAGCGCGTCCAACGCTCGCGGGACCGCCAAAGCGCGGACGGAATTCCCGCGCCGCTCGCGGCAAGCCCCGCGAGTTCGCCCTCGATGCGCGCAAGCTCCATCCCGCCGATGCCCGTGCATTCGCCCGCCGCGAACACGCCCGCAACCGTTGTGCGCTGCACCTCGTCGACGGCTATCGCACCGTCCGCCAGTTTGCAGCCGAGCGCCTGCGCCAACGTCACGTTCGGCACGAGGCCGTAGCCGCACGCAACGCGGTCGCAAGCGAGCGTGACGTCGCGCGCGCCGCGCCGGACGACGACCTCCTCGACACGTCCCGTGCCGCGCGCTTCGCGAACGACGCCGCCGGTCCAATACCGCAGGCCGGCGAACCCGCGCGTCAGATGCGCAGCCTGCCAGAGCTTCGACGGCGTCGCCGCGAGCGCCAGGCCAAAGCGCGCCACTGCGGTTGCGCTCGCCTGTTCGACAACCGCGAGCGCCTGCGCGCCGGCCTCGCGCGCGGTCGCAAGCGCAGCCATCAGCAAGGGTCCGCTGCCCGCGATCACGATGCGCTCGCCCCGCACCGGCAAGCCGCCTTTGATGAGCGCCTGCAAGCCGCCGGCGCCCGTCACGCCGGGCAGCGTCCAGCCGGGAAACGGCAGCAGACGCTCGCGGGCGCCGGTCGCGACGATCAGGCGATCGTACGAAAGCGCGACGCCGCCCTTCTCTGACGATTCGATCAGCAATCCCTTGGCGGGCAACAGCGCGATCACGCGCGTGGAAGGCCATGACGTGACATTCGAGCAAGCGGCGAGCGACGTGAGCGCATCGCGCAAAGGCGCCGCCTCGCCGCGATTGGGCCCTTGCCGCCAGACCTGGCCGCCCGCGCGCGGATTGTCGTCGAGCACCGCGATGCGTGCGCCGCTTGCCGCGGCTGAGCGTGCGGCGCTCAACCCGGCCGGCCCCGCGCCGACGACCACGATGTCGTAGTGCAAGGTCATTTCGGGGCGTCCGTTTCGACCGTCATGCCGTCGCGGCAAACGGTCTGGCACGCGAGAACATGCGCGCAGCCGTCGACCGTCACCCTGCACTCCTGGCACACGCCCATGCCGCACAGCATCGCGCGCGGCTCGCCCGTCACCGACAGCCGGCCGCCGCGCATGCCGCCCGCCAGCGCGAGCGCGGCGGCAACGGTCGTGTAGGCGGGCACCTGCAGCGCTTGTCCGTCGACCGTTACCGCGACGGGTTCGCGATTCGCCTCACGCATGGCACGCTCCCGCCATCGATCCGACTGAAAAGCGCCCCGGAAGATACGGCTCGATGGGAATGGCGGATTCGGTCCCGGCGATCTGCGCCGCGAGCAGCTTCGCCGTCGCGAGCGAGGTCGTCACGCCGAGGCCCTCGTGCCCGGTCGCGAGCCACACGCCGGGGGCAGCCGCGCCGGCCGGACCGACGAGCGGCAGACCGTCGGGAGTCGCCGCGCGAAAACCGGTCCACGCGCGCAGGCCGTTCAATTGCGGCAGCATCGGCAGATAGCGCGCCGCGCGCTTGAGCATGCGCGCGAGCACGGGCATTTCCACGGCGGGATCGACGGCATCGAACTGGCGCGACGAGCCGATCAGCAATTGGCCGGTGGGGCGCGGCTGCGCGTTGAATGCGACCGACGTGCCCGCCGCGTGATGCGCGCTCTTGATATAGCCGAGTTCGAGCAACTGATGCCGGATGAAGCCCGGATAGCGATCGGTGATCAGCAGGTGGCCTTTTTTCGGCTGCATCGGCAACGACGGCACGAGAGGCTGCGCGCCGAGGCCGTTCGCCAGCACGATATGCGCGCCGTTCACGCGCCCGCCGTCGGCCAGCGTCGCGTGTGTCGCATCGACCGCGCGCACCTCGCTCGCCGGACGCACACGTATGCGCGCGGCGCCCGGTGATTGCGCGAGCAACCATTGCGCGGCGGCCGGCGCATAGACGATGCTGTCGTGCTCGACCAGCAAGCCGCCCGCCATCGAAGGCGCGAGCGCCGGCTCGCAAGCGCGCAGCGCGCCGGCGTCGAGCCATTGCGCCGCCACGTGCTGTGCGGCAAGCGCAGCGTGCATGGCGCGGGCGGCATCCCACTCCGCTTCGCCGGCCGCCACCCACAGCGTGCCGCAGCGAGAGAACGCATCGCGCGCGCGCAATTGCGGAGCCAGCTCGAGCCACAAGTCGCGCGAATAGCGGGACAGCGCCAGCTCGGCGGGCGAATCGTTCATCACGACCAGATGGCCCATGCCCGCCGCCGTCGCGCCGCCGCCGATGCCTCGCGCGTCGAGCACGTCCACGGTCATGCCGCGCGCGGCCAGTTCCGCCGCGCAGGCCGCGCCGACAATCCCGGCCCCGACGATCACCACATCGGCCGTCATGCGGTGCGAATGCCCCAAGCAAACGGATCCTGCGCATCGAAGCACAAGCGCCCTTCAGCCATGATGTGCGCGTGGCCGGTGATGGCCGGCACGATCGTGCCGGCTCGATCGCTCGCGACATAGCGCGCCTCGAACACGCTGCCGATGATGCTCTCCTGCCGCCACGCGGCGCCCGGCGCGAGCGTGCCGTCGGCGGCGAGGCACGCGAGCTTCGCGCTCGTGCCGGTGCCGCACGGCGAGCGGTCGTAGGCGTTGCCGGGGCACAGCACGAAGCTGCGGCTGTCGATGCCTTCGCGCGAGCCCGGCCCGAACAGTTCGATATGGTCGATCAGCGCGCCGCCGGCACCGGTGATGTTTTGTGCGATCAACGCATCGCGCACTGCCGACGTCAACACCGTCAGCTCCGCGATGTTCGCGGGCACCAGCATGCGGCCGTGCTCGGAGACGAGGAAAAACCAATTGCCGCCCCACGCGATATCGCCGGTCAGCGGCCCATGCCCCGGCACGTCGACCGTGACCGCCTGCCGATAGCGATACGCCGGCACGTTCTCGACCGAGACGCTACGATCGTCATTGAGCGTCGCCTCGACGACGCCGACCGGCGTTTCGATCCGATGGCGGCCGGGCGCGATCCGCCCCAGGTACGCAAGCGAGACGACAAGCCCGATCGTGCCGTGCCCGCACATGCCGAGGTAGCCGACGTTGTTGAAGTAGATGACGCCCGCGGCACAAGTCGGATCGTGCGGCTCGCACAAGAGCGCGCCGACGATCACATCGGACCCGCGCGGCTCGGTCACGATGCCCGCGCGCCAATCGTCGAAGCGCTCGCGCAGGATTTGAAGCCGCTCGGCGAGCGGGCCGCGGCCGAGATCGGGGCCGCCGGACACAACCAGGCGGGTGGGCTCGCCGCCGGTGTGCGAGTCGATGATGTTGACGGTTTTCATAGGGGCAATGGTAGGAATGCGCACACGCGCCGTCTTGGCGGCGTTGCGCGTGCGACGTGACGATTTCAGCACATGTCCCGATGCCTTTCGCTGTGCCGAAATCGTCATCAGGCACGCGCGAATGACGCAAGACGGCGCAATTTCCGATGCTTACACTGCGCTTCAAATCCCACTCGAGACTGACATCAGGAGAGACGACATGGCACATATCTGGGAAGGCGTTCTGCCCGCGGTCACGACCAAGTTTCACGCAGATTTCAGCATAGACCATGAATGGACGAAGAAGAACATCGAGGCCCAGATCGAGGCCGGCGTCGACGGCATCATCGTGTGCGGGTCGCTCGGCGAAGCGTCCACGCTCTCGCTCGACGAAAAGCTCGAAGTGCTCGACATCGCCGTCGATGCGTCGCGCGGGCGGGTGCCGGTTCTGTTGACCGTTGCCGAGAACAGCACGCTCGACGGCTGCCGCCAGGTCGAGCGCGGCGCGAAACACGGCGCGTCGGGCTATATGGTGCTGCCGGGCCTGCGCTATCTGTCCGACCGGCGCGAGACGCTCCACCACTTCCGCACGATCGCGGACGCGAGCGCGCTGCCCCTGATGATCTACAACAATCCGCTCGCGTACGGCGTCGACATGACGCCCGACATGTTCGCGGAAATCGCCGGCGAAAAGAAAATCGTCGCGATCAAGGAATCGTGCGGCGACGTGCGGCGCGTCACCGATCTGATCAATGCGGTCGGCGACCGCTACGCGATTCTCTGCGGCGTCGACAATCTCGCGATGGAAGCAATGCTGATGGGCGCGCACGGCTGGGTCGCGGGGCTCGTCTGCGCGTTTCCGCACGAAACGGTCGCGATCTACAAGCTCGTCAAGGCGGGCCGGCTCGACGAGGCGCGCAAGATCTATCGCTGGTTCGCGCCGCTCCTCGCACTCGACGTCTCGGCCAAGCTCGTGCAGAACATCAAGCTGGCCGAAGCGATCGTCGGTCTCGGCACGGAGCCGGTGCGCCCGCCGCGCCTGCCGCTGGCGGGCGACGAGCGCAAGGCCGTCGAAACGCTGATCCGTCACGCGATCGAAACGCGGCCTGCGCTGCCGTCGCTCTGAAGCCGATCCAGGGCCTGTCCAATAAGCAAGAAACAGGGGGTTTTCGCAGCGGGCATAGGGGATGCTGCGACTACCCCCCGTCAGCGGCATGCAAGACACGCGACATCGACCCTTCAGCAAAGCCCGAAACGTCGGCAGGCGCAAGCGCCCTACGATGAGTGGGTCGAAGCCGCGACCCAACTCATGAACACGCCCCCCCCCAACCTTCACGCCCGCGATCACGCGCGTCCTCGCCACGGTGAGCGTCGCGTTCGTCGTCACGCAGCTCGACGTCACGATCGTCAATATCGCCCTGCCGCGCATCGGCTCCGATCTCTCCACCCACGTCGCGGCCCTGCAATGGATCGTCGACGCCTATATGCTCGCGTTCGCCGTGCTGATGCTGTCGGCCGGCGTGCTCGGCGACCGTTTCGGCGCGCGGCGCCTGTTCGCGGGCGGCATCGCGCTCTTTGCGCTCGCGTCGCTCGCTTGCGGGCTCGCGCCGAACGTGGCGACGCTGATCGGCGCGCGCGCCGTGCAAGGCGTCAGCGCCGCGGCGATGCTGCCGAATTCGCTTGCGTTGCTCAATCAGGCTTGCCGGCACGATCCGCAACTGAGAGCGCGCGCGGTCGGACTCTGGACCGCATCGGGCGCGGTCGCAATTGCAGCCGGGCCGATCGCGGGCGGGCTGCTGATCGCCGCGTTCGGCTGGCGCAGCATCTTTCTCGTCAATCTGCCGATCTGCGCGGCGGGACTGTTGGCGGCCCGCGCATGGGTGCCCGCTGCGGCGCGGCGGCAAGATTCGCCGCCGCACGTCGCGGCGAAAGAAGCGCATGTGCGCACCGGCGGCATCGATCTGCCGGGCCAGTGCCTTGCCATCGTCACCCTGACCGCCTTCACCGGCGCCGTCATCGAACTGCGGCCGCTCGGCGTCACGCACCCGCTCGTCGCCGGCAGCTTCGCGCTCGCACTCGTGGCCGGAATCGTCTTTGTCGCGGTGCAGGCCCGCAGCTCGGCGCCGATGCTGCCGTTGTCGCTGTTCCGCGATGCGACCTTCAGCGCGGCGGTGCTGTTCGGCGTCTGCGTGAACTTCGCCTACTACGGGATGGTGTTCGTGCTGAGCCTCTTCCTGCAGCGTGTGCACGGCGACACACCGCTCGAGGCCGGCCTCGCGTTCCTGCCGCTGACGGGCGGCTTCCTGATCTCGAACATCGTCAGCGGCTGGGTGGTCGGGCGCTACGGTCCGCGCGTGCCGATGATTCTCGGCGCGGCGACGGGCGCGCTCGGCTACGGCCTGCTGCATGCGACGCAAGCGTCCACGCCGACCCTCGCGCTCTTGCTGCCGTTCCTGCTGATCCCCTCCGGCATGGGCCTCGCGGTTCCTGCGATGACGACAGCCATCCTCGCCTCGGTCGAGCCGCAACGCGCCGGCACCGCATCGGCGGTGCTGAATACGGCGCGGCAAGCGGCCGGTGCGGTCGGCGTCGCGGCGTTCGGGGCGCTCGTGAGCGGGGCGGCGGCTTCGCACGTCGTGTACGGCCTGCAGGTGTCGACGGCCATCGCGTCGGGACTGCTCGTGGCGGGCGGCGTGCTCGCGTGCTTCATTCATCCGCATTCGCATCGGCGCAATGCGGTTCGATCCGCTGCCGCGGTCGCGCAATCGGGCCGCGGAGAATAGCGCGGCGCGAGGCGGTTGCAGCCCGCTAACGAGCAATCGGCTCAGTCGTTGCGCTACAACGTCGCATTCTGAATCGAGCCGGTATCGAGCGCGCGCTCGATCAATCCTTCTTCTTTCGCTTTGCGAATCGCATCGGCCAGTACTACGTCGGGCGCCTCGATCTCGGCGCGGATCGCGCCGAACAATCCGGATGCGTCGAGGACCACGAGCGTCTCCGCCGAATCCTCGCGGCTGATGATCACACGATGCTTCGATTCCCCTTCTCCGAGGCTCGCGCAAAACGACATCATTTCGCCGCCGATCATTTGTTCGAAGTTCAGAATCATTGCAACCCTCCGGTCGGAGCCGAGGCGCTCAGTTGACAACTACCAAGCAAGCTCCGTGCAAACCCCGCTCAGCGCAGCCCGCGACGGCTGCGCGGGGTCTGCGCCCCGTCGATGCTCACGCTGCCCGCGCCTGTCACGAAGAGCAGGAGAAAGCCGCCCGCCATCGCCACGTTCTTCCAGAAATGGATCACCATGTCACGCTGCGTGACTGCATCGGCGACGTTCCAGAAGTCGTGCCCAAGCACGGCCGTGACGACGCAGTAGGCCGCCATGAAAATGCCGAGCGGCCGAATCTTGAAGCCGAGGACCAGGAACAGGCCGCCCAGCACTTCGACCGCCACCGCAAGCGGCGCGCCGACTTGCACGAACGGCACGCCTTTCGCCTGCAGATACCCCACAAAGCCCGCGTATCCCAGCAGCTTCATGACACCGCTCCATAGAAACAACACCGACAGAGCAATTCGTGCAATGAAAATTACGCCGGAATCGACGGGACGCGTCATGAGGTAACTCCTGAATTCAATCGAGTGAGGAAACGATGCGGGCGTTCGCGCGCGGCGCGGGTTGACCGTCAGAATATGTGCTGGACTGCCGTTTTCCAAGCAAAAAGCGCTTGCGAAACGGACCTAGCGTATGACTGCGTTCTGCCGCACGCGCTGTAAAAATGACATCGACAGCACGCGCGTTCTGCATCGACCTGCGCTGGCCGCACGAGTTCAACCCGGGCAAAAAACGCTGAAAACCGCGGCGCCGATATCGCCGCCGCGCGAGGCAATTGTTATAATTCTCTCAATCACCCGATACAAATATAACGCTCGCTGCCACGCCCGACCGCAGCGTCCTTTCCAGGGCCACCATGCTCAAGACCGAACGCCTGCGCTCGCTTGCCGACGCGCTCGCCAAGCAGAACGTCATGCACCTGCGCGATGCCGCCACCCTGCTCGGCGTGTCCGAAATGACGGTGCGGCGCGACATCGCCGGGAACCCCGAGCGCTTCACCTATCTCGGCGGCTATATCGTCAGCGCCACCGATGTGCCGAACTCCGCGGGCTACTCGCTCGAGCAGGAGAAGGATCACTTCGCGCAAGCGAAGGCGCAGGCGTCGGCGCACGCCGCGAAGCTCATCGCCGACAACGAGACGATCTTCATCGATTGCGGCACGACGCTCACCACGCTTGCGCGCCTGATTCCGGCCGATTTCCACGTGACGGCGGTCTGCTATTCGCTGAACATCGCCGAAATCCTGCGGCACATGCCGAACGTGCGGATGATTCTGCTGGGCGGCGTCTACGTGCCGTCGTCGGATTCGTTTGCCGGCGACGAAAGTCTAGCGATGCTGCGCCGCATGGGGATCAACAAGGCGTTCATTACCGCCGGCGGAATCGACGACGCGCGTGGCGTCACGTGCTGGAATTTCCATGAAGTGGGGCTGAAGCAGGCGGCGATGGCGAGCGCGGTCGAGCGGCATTTGATTGTGGACGCAAGCAAGTTCGGCGTCGTGAAGCCGGTGCGCTTTTCGCAGGTCGACGACTTCGACTCGATCATCACCGAGAAAGGCCAGGAACTGCGCAAGCGCAAGGCTTGAAGCACCGTCAGTTGCCGCGCCGGCGCAGCGCAAACAGCGTGCCCGCGATCAGGATGAACGCGCCGATGATCACCTTTTGCCACGTGCTCGGAATGCCGATCAGAATCAGCACATTGTTGATCATCGTGACGAGCACGACGCCGAGCAGCGTCCCGATCACCGTCCCGCTTCCCCCCGTGATGCGCGCGCCGCCGAGAATCACCGCTGCGATCACGTCGAGTTCGCTGCCGACGAGGTCGAATGGATTCGCGAGCCGGTTGTTCGCCACGTGCAGAATGCCCGCGACGCCCGCCAGCATCCCCGTATAACCGAACACGAACAGGTGAATCGCGCGCAGGTTATAGCCGAGCCGCTCGGCGATCGCAAGGCTGCCGCCCATCGCGTAGACCGCGCGGCCCATCATCGTCCGGTTCAGCAGCCACCACGTGAGCAGCGCCGCGGCAAAGAGCGCGATCACCGAGACCGGCAGCACGGCATGCAGCCCGTCCGCGGTCTGGTACGAAAAGAGCGGCAGCTTGCCGAAGCGGTCCATGCTGTGCGGAATGTTCATGAAGAAGGTCGTGCCGACGAACGTCAGCAAGATCCCGCGATACAGGTACAGCGTGCCGATCGTGACGATCAGCGACGGCGCCTTCAGCCGGTGCACGAGCAGCCCGTTGATCACGCCGAGCACGACGCCGCCCACGGCGCCCGTCACGAGAATCAGCGCGAACGGCGCATCGGGCCACCACGCGAAGACGGCCTTCGTGATCGAATACATCGTCAGCGCGCCGATCGCCGTAAACGACACGTCGATGCCGCCCGAGGCCAGCACGACGAGCGTGCCGAGCGCGAACAGCGATATCGTCGTCGCCGAATGCAGCATGTCGAACAGCGTCGCCCATTGAAAGAAGCGCGGATTGATCCCGCCGACGATCGCGCACGTGAGCACGATCAACGCGGCCGTGAACCACTCGGGATTGCGCGAGAGCTTCATGCGCCAGTTGAGCGGCCTGACCTGTGGCGCGGCTTCGGCGGCTTCGGCGGCGTTGGGGGGAGTCATGGTCTGATTCATGCGCAAGTCCATCGTGATTCTATGCAGCCTCGGAAAGCAGCGCGTGATAGAGGGCCGCTTCCTTCAGCCCCTCGGCGCGGTACTCGCTGGCGACGCGGCCCTTCTTCATCATCAGGATGCGGTCGCAGTTCTGCAGCAGCTCCGGCAGATCGTCGCTGATCAAGAGAATACCGATGCCGCTTTGCGACAGCCGCTGCATGATGCGGTAAATGATGTCCTTCGAGCCGACGTCGACGCCTACTGTCGGCCCGTGCAGGATCAGCACGCGCGGATCGATCGCGAGCCAGCGGCCGATCAGCACGCGCTGCTGGTTGCCGCCCGACAGCGACTGCACGGGCTTGTCGATGTCGGGCGTCGCGATCTGCAATTCCTTGACCGTGTCGACGGCGAGTTCGCGCGCACGCTTGCGGTCGATCTGGCCGAAGCGGTCGCGCAGGCTCGAAATCATCGCGGTGATCACGTTGTCGCGAATCGGCTTGTCGAGGAAGAGCCCTTCGTTCAGGCGGTCTTCGGGGACGTAGCCGATGCGGTGGCGTTTCGCGTCCGCCGGCGTGCGCAGCACGATCGGCTGGCCGTCGAGCGCGATGCGGCCGGAGTCGGCCGGCGCGACGCCCGCCAGCGCGCGCGCCAGTTCGTTGCGGCCCGAATCGAGCAGCCCGGTCACGCCCAAGATCTCGCCGCGGTGCAGCGCGAGCGACACGTCGCGGAATTGCCCTGCGCGCGTGAGCTCATGCACCGCGAGCACCACCTCCGCTTGCATCGTGCCCGCGCGATAGCGCTCGCTCGACAGCTGGCGCCCGGTCATCAATTCGCTCAGCCGAGCCTTCGTATAATCGGCAATCGGTCCGCTCGCGACCTTCTGGCCGTCGCGCATCACGATCACTTCGCCGCCGATCGCGTAGCACTCGTCGAGCTTGTGGCTCACGAACAGCACGGTCACCCCCTGCGCGCGCAGATTCGCGAGCACGGCGATCAGGTTGTCGACTTCCTTTTGCGTCAGCGAGGTGGTCGGCTCGTCCATGATGACGAACTTCGCCTCGCTCGCAATCGCGCGCGCAATCGCGACGAGCTGGCGCGTCGCGAGCGGCAATTGCTCGATCAGCGTCGCCTGAAAATCCGCGTCGCCGGGCAGGCCGACCGCCTGCAACGCCCGCGCTGCGGTCTGGGCGAGCGCGCGGCGATCGAACGTGCGCGCGAGGCGCCCGTCGTGCTCGGCCAATTCGGTTGTCAGCCCAACGTTCTCGGCGACGTTCATGTTCGGCAGCAGCGACAAATCCTGATAGACCGTCTCGATGCCCGCCGCGAGCGCTGCGAGCGGCGAAAGCCGCGCATGGCGCTTGCCTTCGACGATCAGCTCGCCTTCGTCGGGCGGCTGCGCACCGGAAATGATCTTGATCAGCGTGCTCTTGCCGCAGCCGTTTTCGCCGAGCAGGTGATAGATCTGGCCGCGCGCGAACGCGAGCGTCACGCCGCGCAACGCGTGCACGCCGGTAAAGCGCTTGTGGACGCCGACCACTTGCAGCAACGGCTCGGAAGAAGTCTGTTGATTCATCGTTACTAACCGCTCGTATTAAATGCGGCGCGCGCCTGAAACAACGCGCGCCCTCTCCACCCCTGTCCGCCCGCTTAGAACGAATAGTTCTTGTAGTTCGACTTGTCGACGTCGACCCAGCCCTGGCCGCGCACGACGATGCCCTTACCCGGGCCCTTCGCGACCGTCACCTTGTTGTATCCCGGGATGCCGAGATCCTGGCCGTTCGACACGGTTTTCCCGTCGATCAGCATCTGCGCGACCTTGTTCATCGCGAGGCCCGCGAGCTTCGGATCCCAGAACGAGATGCCGTTGATCGCGCCGGTCTCGAGGAACTTGCCGGCTTCGGTCGGCAGGCCCGTGCCGTACACGCAGATCTTGCCTTGCAGGCCCGCTTCCTCGACCGCGCGGCCGATGCCGATCACGTCCAGCGACGACGACCCTTGGAAGCCCTTCAAGTCCGGGTGCTTGCGCAGGACTTCCTTCGCGACTTCGTACGCGCGCTCGCCGTCGTTGTTCGTTTCGAGCTTCGGCTCGACGAGATCCATCTTCGGATACTTCGCCTTCGCGTTCTGGATGCCGCCGTCCGCCCACTGCACTTGCGAGCGGCTGCCAAGCGAGCCGACCAATACGGCCCACTTGCCTTCGTCGTGCATGCACGACGCGAGGTGCTCGTTCAGGTTCGCGCCGTAGGCGGTGTTGTCGAACGCCTCGATGTCGACCATCGTGTTCTTTTCGTTGTCGGCTTCGTGCGTGACGACCTTGATGCCGCGATCCATCGCTTTCTTGAGCGCGGGTTCGAGCGTCGCCGGATCGTACGGGACCACGGCGATCGCGCTCACTTTCTTCGCGATCAGGTCTTCGATGATGTTGAGCTGCTGGGCGGCGTCGGCGCGGCCCGGGCCCGTTTGATAGGCGGTCACGCCCGGGTTGTCCGTGGCGAATTGCTTCACGCCTTCGTCCATCCGGTTGAACCAGTTGATGCCGGTCACCTTGACGACCGTAACGATCGTTTCGTTCGTCGCCGCGTGCGCGGCGACCATGACGCCCGCGCTCAACGCACATGCGGTAAGCGCAACGCTCAGTCGAGTCAATTTCATGCTGTGTGTCTCCTTTATCGTTTGACGACGCCCCTTAGCGAAAAGCGGACGCCCGAGGCGCGATGTCCGCCGAACACCGAACTGTCAGGGCTTGCCCGCCGCCTGCGGCTTGGCCGCCATGCCGAAGATCGCCCGCACCCGGTCGCCGCCCGCGAACGCGAGCGACAGCAGCAGCAGAAAGCCCCAGGCGCAGTCGCCGAAGAACTGCGAAACGCCCATCAGATTGAACAGGCTCGACAGGAATTGCAGGACCGTTGCCGCGAAAAACACGCAGACGATGCGCCCATAGCCGCCCGCCGGATTCACGCCGCCCATCACGGCGATCAGGATCGCGATCAGCAGGTACGAGTTGCCGTAGTCCCATCTCGCGGACAGCGTGTGCGTCGTGCTGATCAGGCCCGCGAGCGACGCGAGCACGCCGCACATCGTGTACGTGACGATGAGCATCCGCGCGCGCGGAATGCCGGCGTAGAACGCCGCGCGCTGGTTCGTGCCCATCAGGTAGAGCCGCAGGCCGAACGGCGTGCGCTTGAGGAGCCAGCCGAGCAGCACGACGGCGGCGATGAAGATGCAAAACGAAATCGGCACTTGGAAGACGGTGCCGTTGCCGATGTTCGACAGCGGATCGACGTAATCGACGTGCACCGAAGCGCCGTTGGAAAGCGCCACCGCAAAGCCCGTGAACAGCAATTGCGTGCCGAGCGTGCAGAGAATCGGCGTGAGCCGCAGCCGCGCGATGACGACGCCGTTCAGGAAGCCGCCCACCAAACCCATGCAGATGACGATCACGCAAAAGAGCGCCATATAAAGCACGGGCGAATCGTCGCCGCTCACGAACTTCGGCACGACGAGCGCGGCGGCCATCCCCGACAAATTCGCGAGCCCGACGCCCGACAAATCGATCCCGCCGTTGCCCGAGAGCATCGACAGCATGATGCCGAGCGCGAGCAGCCCGAGTTCGGGCAGTTGAGAGCCCATCGACTGCAGGTTGTCGATATCGACGAACTGCCCGTGCGACAGCCCGATCGCGATCAGCACGACCAGCACGTTGACGCCCAGCAGAAAATTCAATTGCCGGTCGCCGAAAAGACCTTGCATCAATTTCGAATTCATGGTGACGGCGCACTCCTTCAAACGGTCTACTTCTCGACGGGACCGCAACGGCTGGTCAGCGCGCCGTCGAGCACCTCGTTCACTTCGCTCAAGCTCGGCATCGACGGCGCCGTGCCGGGGCGCGTCACCGAGATGCCCGCGAGCGCGCAGCCGAAGCGCATCGCGGCGACGGGGTCTGCGCCGCGTGCCAATGCCGCCGCGAAGCCGCCGGTGAAGCCGTCGCCCGCACCCGCCGTTTCGACGACCGGCCCGCATTGGAACGCGGGCACGTGCATCGATTGCGAACGCGAATGCAGCAGCGCGCCGCCCTCGCCCAGCGTGACGATCACCGCGCCCGCGCCTTTCTCGAGCAGGATGCCGGCGGCGCGGCGCGCATCGTCCGCGTTGCGGATCTCGATGCCGGTCAGCGCGGCGGCCTCGGTTTCGTTCGGCGTGACGTAGTCGCAGAGCGGGAAGATGTCGTCCGGCAGCGGCATGGCGGGCGCGGGGTTGAACACGGTCGTCACGCCGTGCCTGCGCGCCACTTCGAGGCCGCGCCGCGCGGCGGCAACCGGTTGTTCGAGCTGCGTGACGAAGACTTGCGCGGCGGCGATGTCCGCTTCGATGGCGTCGACATCCGCAGCGCTCATCGTGCCCGCCGCGCCCGGCGCAACGATGATCGCGTTCATGCCGGTGCGGTCGTCGACGAAGATGTGTGCGGCGCCGGTCGCGACGCCGTCGAGCACGGTCGCGCGCGCCGTGATGCCTTCGGCCGCCCAGGTCTTTTGCGCGATCTCGCCGAACGCGTCATTGCCCAAGCGCGTGCAGAACACGACGTCCGCGCCCGCGCGCGCCGCCGCGACCGCTTGATTCGAGCCCTTGCCGCCCGGCCCCATCGCGAACGCCGAGCCCGCGATCGTCTCGCCGATCAACGGCATGCGGTCCGCGCGGAACGCAAGGTCGGTCACGTAGATGCCGAGAATGACGACGCGCGCCTGGCTCATTTGCCGGGCTCCCTGGGAGCGTCAGGCGCGATGATCACGCCCTTCGTGAACACGAAGCAGCCGTAGCCGCGTGTCTCGCCCGTCGCGATCACGCAGTAGGCCTGCTTCGCGCGCGCATAGAACGCGTGGCGTTCGAGCGGCGCGAACGGCACGTCGCGTCCTTCGGCGGCGTTCAGTTCGGCTTGCGCCTCGCGCTGCACGGCAGGAATGGTGCGAGGTTCGCCGACCACTTCCATCCGCAGCGCGGGGGCCTCGACGAACGTATCGAGCGGCAGCACCGACAGCACCGCGCGCACGGCACGCGCCGAATCGGCTCCGTCCATGCGCAGGAGCCAGCCGAGGACCGTTGAGCGCGCAACGGAATCGGCGGGGAAATTCGCGTCGCAGACGACGACTTCATCGCCGTGCCCCATCGCGCACAGCGCGTGGAGCACGTCGGCGTTCAACAGCGGGTCTAGATTCTTTAGCACGTTGTCTCCTCCGTTTACTGGCGTTCGCTTGTCTTGTCGTCGACAGGCGTTCAATCGCCGTACGGTATCCAGATGTTTTTCACTTGCACGGCCTGCCGCAGGAACGGCAGGCCTTCGCTCGAACGGTCGAACCAATCCAGACGCCGCCCGTGATCGACGAAAGTCCGCTTCAAGTTGCCGATCGATTCGCGCTCGACCAGCGCTGCCTCGTCCGCGAGGCCGAAGCACCAGAGCGCGTCGACGTCGTCATGCTTGGCGAGCGCCGGCAGCAAGGCACTGCGTGCGCCCGTCAGGATGTTGAGCGCGCCAGCGGGCACGTCCGACGTCTCCACGACCTGATAGAAATCGGTGGCCATCAGCGGACAAGCCTCGCTCGGCAGCACCACGACGCGATTGCCGAGCGCGAGCGCCGGCGCGACGAGCGACACGAACGCGAGCAGCGGCGCTTCGTCCGGGCACGCGATGCCGACGACGCCGAGCGGCTCGTGCATCGCGAGCGCGACGCCGCGCAGCGGCGGACTATGCACCGCGCCGTCGAACTTGTCGGCCCACGCCGCGTAGCTGAAAAGCCGCGTGATCGCGGCGCCGACTTCCTCGTGCGCGTCGTTCGCGCCGACGCCCGCGCGCCGCGCCAGTTGCCGCGCGAACTCACCGCTGCGCGCCGCGAGATTTTCCGCGAGGTAGTACAGGACCTGCGCGCGATTGTGCGTGCTCGCCTGCGACCACTTCTGCGCATTGCGCGCGGCCGCAACCGCGTCGCGCACGTCCTTGCGGCTGCCGTCGCCGACTTCGCCGACGAACTCGCCGCCCGGCGCATGGACGGCGCGCGAATAGCCGCTGTCGGGCCGCACCTGCTTGCCGCCGATAAAGAGCTTCGCGGTGCGGTCGATGCGATCGACACCGCCAATCGGCGCTTGCGCACGGCCTTCGCTCACGACCCGCGCCGCGCGCGGCGGCAGGCTCCAGCCCTGCGGCTTCAAATATTCATAGACGCCTTCGCGCCCGCCCTCGCGTCCATAGCCCGACTCGCGATACCCGCCGAAGCCGACGGCCGCATCGAGCAGATTCGTCGCATTGACCCACACGACGCCGCACGCGAGCTGCGGCGCGATATCGAGCGCGCGGCCGATGGTCTCGCTCCACACGCTTGCGGCGAGGCCGTAGCGCGAATTGTTCGCGAGCGCGACCGCTTCTTCGGGCGTGCGAAAGCTCATCGTCACGAGCACCGGCCCGAAGATCTCTTCTTGCGCGAGCGTCGAGGCGGGCGCCACGTCCGTAATGAGCGTCGGCGGATAGAAGCATCCCGCATTCGGCAGCGCGACTTCGCGAGCCTGCCAGATCGAGCAGCCTTCGGTCCTGCCCGTCTCGACGAGCGCTTCGATGCGCGCAAGCTGCACCGGATCGACGATCGCGCCGATGTCGATGCCCTTGTCGAGCGACGTGCCCACACGCAGCGTCGCCATGCGCGCTTTGAGCTTCGCGATGAAACGCGCTTCGATCCCTTCCTGCACGAGCAGGCGCGAGCCCGCGCAGCACACCTGGCCCTGGTTGAACCAGATGGCGTCGACGACACCTTCCACCGCGCCGTCGAGGTCCGCATCGTCGAACACGATGAACGGCGATTTGCCGCCGAGCTCGAGCGTCAGCGACTTGCCCGAGCCCGCCGTCACTTTGCGGATGTGGCGGCCGACTTCGGTCGAGCCCGTGAACGCGATCTTGTCGACGCCCGGATGATCGACGAGCGCCGCGCCCGTGCGTCCGTCGCCCGTCACGACGTTGAGCACGCCGTCAGGCAGCCCCGCGCGCTGCGCGAGTTCGGCAAAGAGCAGCGCGGTAAGCGGCGTGTATTCGGCCGGCTTCAACACGACGCAATTGCCGAGCGCGATCGCCGGCGCGATCTTCCACGCGAGCATCAAGAGCGGGAAATTCCACGGCACGATCTGGCCGATCACGCCGAGCGGCGCCCAAGCGGCGAACTCGCTTTCCTGCAGTTGCGCCCAGCCCGCGTGATGCAGGAAGTGGCGAGCCGCCAACGGAATGTCGATATCGCGCGTCTCGCGAATCGGCTTGCCGTTGTCGAGCGCTTCGAGCACGGCAAAGAGGCGGCTGTGACGCTGCACCATGCGCGCCAGCGCATACAGATGCCGCGCCCGCGCCGCGCCGCCGGCCGCGAGCCAGCCCGGCTGCGCGGCGCGCGCGGCGGCAACGGCTGCGGCAACGTCAGCCGCATCGCCCTGCGCGACTTGTGCCAGCACGTCGCCGGCGGCAGGCGCGCGCGTGTCGAACGACTCTCCCGAAGACGGCTTGCGCCACGCGCCGCCGATGAAATGTCCGAACGACGCGCCGTGCTCGGCGAGCCATGCGCGCGCGGGCTGGTCGTCTTCCGGTGCGGGACCGTACGCCATCGATGAAAAATACTCGGCTACGCTCATTGGAATTCTGCTCAGGCGACGGGGTGACGGTTGAAAGCGGAGTAACGGCCGCTCACGTGATGTTCGAGTTGGCGCTCGATATCGGCGAGAAGGCTCGATGCGCCGATGCGGAACAAGTCCGGTTCGAGCCACGGACGGCCCAGCTCCTCTTTCATCAGGATCTGATAGGCCAGCACGGACTTCGCGGTCGATACGCCGCCCGCCGGCTTGAAGCCCACGCGCGCGCCGGTGCGCTCGCGGTACTCGCGAATCATGCGCGCCATCACGAGCGACACGTCGAGCGTCGCGTTCACGCCTTCCTTGCCGGTCGAGGTCTTGATGAAATCGGCGCCCGCCATCATGCAGACCATCGACGCCTTCGCGATGTTCGACAGCGTGCGGATGTCGCCCGTCGCGAGAATCGCTTTCAGATGCGCCGCGCCGCAGGCCGCGCGAAAGTCGCGCACTTCGTCGTAGAGCGCCTGCCAGTTGCCGGTCAGCACGTGCTCGCGCGTGACGACGATGTCGATTTCCGCCGCGCCGTCCCCGACCGATGCCTCGATTTCCTTGAGCTTGAACGGATGCGGAATGAGGCCGGCCGGAAAACCCGTGGAGACCGCCGCGACCGGAATCCCGCTGCCGCGCAGCGCATCGACGGCCGCCGCGACGAAGCGGTGATAGACGCACACGGCGCCGGTCGTGATCGCCCCGGGGTCGAAGCCGAGCGCATCGAGAAGGTCGGCGCGCACCGGCCGGCGCGCTTTCGCGCACAGGCGCCGCACGCGCCCTTCCGTGTCGTCGCCGTTCAGCGTCGTGAGATCGATGCAGGTGACGGCCTTCAACAGCCACGCGGCCTGCGCGTCTTTTTTCACCGAGCGGCGCGTGCCGAGCGTCGCGGTGCGCCGCTCGACCGCCGACTGGTTGACGCGCAGCACGTCGAGCCACGAGGCGTCGAACGGCACGCCGGAATTGCGCGCCGGATGCACGTGCTGCGCGGCGTTCGCGCCGCGCACAACGACCATGGAATGGGTTGGAGCTTCGGACATAGGGCCTGTGTGTTTGTGCGATGCACAACAAATGCTGATTGCGTGTTAGCAGGAATCCTACATCAATTGAGAGAATCATAACAAGCCGTCGTTACGATTATTTCTAGACAGCGTCGCGACGCACGCCTGCCCTGGCGAAGTATCGATATCCGGATAAATTCGTCCGGCAATGCGCGCGCAATGCCGACACTGACTAACCGGCTAGTTCCTATACTGAACACTGTCGCTCGGTAGTAGATTCCGGCAGCTCGGGAGAATCGCGATGCCAACCTGGAAGCCAGATCCGACGTTCTACCCGTCCGCGCGCATGGCGGGCGGTGCGCCGAAAGAAACGCTCGCCTACGTCGCGAGCTTCGACCCCACGCGGCAAACGCCCGACGCACTCGATGTGGTCGACATCGACTCCGCTTCGCCCAGCTACGCCTCGATCGTCAACCGCGTCCCCATGCCGAACCTGGGCGACGAACTCCATCACTTCGGCTGGAACGCGTGCAGCTCGTGCCTGTGCCCGAACGCGCCGCACCCGCACTCGGAGCGGCGCTACCTGGTCGTGCCCGGCCTGCGCTCGTCGCGCATCCATATCCTCGATACCAGGCCCGATCCGCGCCGGCCGCAGATCGTGCGGGTCCTGGAGCCCGACGAAGTCGCCGGGCGGGCGGGCTATACACGCCCGCATACCGTCCACTGCGGGCCGGAAGGCATCTATGTGGTGTCGCTCGCGAATGCGTCGGGCGAAGCGCCGGGCGGCGTGTTCCTGATGGACCACCAGACCTTCGATATCCGCGGCCAGTGGGAAATCGACCGCGGACCGCAGCAGCTCGCGTACGACGGCTGGTGGCATCTCGGCTACGACACGATGGTGACGAGCGAATGGGGACTGCCCGCCACGTTCGAGAACGGTCTCGTGCCCGAGGTTTTGCTCGGCGGCCAGTACGGGCATCGGCTGCATTTCTGGGATCTGCATGCGCGCAAGCACAAGCAGGTGATCGATTTCGGCGAAGAGAACCAGCTCGTCTTCGAGCTGCGCCCCGCGCACAACCCCACGCGCGCGTATGGCTTCGTCAATTCCGTGATCAGTCTGAAGGATTTGTCCGCGTCGATCTGGACGTGGTACCGCGAAGGCAACGCGTGGGCCGCGCGCAAGGTCATCGAGATTCCGGCCGAGCCTGCGGACCCCGACTTGCTGCCGCCGATGCTCAAGAGCTTCGGCGCCGTGCCGCCGCTCGTGACCGACATCGCGCTCTCGCTCGACGACCGCTTCCTCTACGTGTCGTGCTGGGGCACCGGCGAAATGAAGCAATACGACGTCTCCGATCCGCATGCGCCGAAGCTCACGGGCAGCGTGCGCATCGGCGGCATCGTGGCGCGCGCGACGCATCCGAAGGCGGGCGGGCGCAAGCTGAACGGCGGCCCGCAGATGGTCGAAGCGAGCCGCGACGGCAGCCGCGTCTACTTCACGAATTCGCTGTACGGCGTGATCGACGAGCAGTTCTATCCCGACGGCGTCGAAGGCTGGATGGTGAAGCTCGACACCTCGGCCTCAGGCGGCTTGTCGTTCGACGAAAAATTCTTCCTCGAATGGCCGAAGACGCACCGCCCGCATCAGATCCGTCTCGAAGGCGGCGACGCGTCGTCCGATTCGTATTGCTACCCATGAGCCGCTAGCTAAGGGACCGAAGGAACCTAAGGGACGGCCATCGTGGACAGCCTCTTCCAAGCCTCGGCGACGACATGGGCCGCCATCGTCGGCAGCGGCGTGTTTCACGGCGTCAATCCGGCGATGGGGTGGCTCTTCGCGACTGCGCTCGGCATGCAGCGCGGCAGCCGCGCCGCGCTCTTGATGGCGCTTGCCCCGCTCGCGCTCGGGCACGCGGCGGCGATTCTGCTCTTCACGGCTTCCGCCGCCGCGCTCGGCACGTGGCGCGCCGCGCTGCCGCTGCATCTGTTGCTCGGCGCGCTCCTGATCGGCTGGGCCGTGTATCGGCATCGGTATGGGCATCGGCATCGCGTGCGTGTCGGCATGACGGCGGGATTCGCGGGGCTTGCCGCGTGGTCGGCGGCGATGGCGACGCTGCACGGCGCGGGGCTGATGCTGATGCCGGTGATGCTGCCGTTGTGCGGGTCCGGATTCGGAGGCGCTGCCGGCCTGCTCGTGCCGCTTCAGTTCACCGTCGTTCACACGGCGGTCACGCTCGTCACGACGGCCATCGCCGCGCTGGCCGCATACGAGACCATCGGACTCGGCGTGCTTCGGCGCGGCTGGATCAATTTCGACTGGCTCTGGTGCGGCGCGCTCGCCACGACCGGCGCCGTGCTCATCGCGAGCGGCTGAGGGCATTTGCCTCTTCCCGCTGTGCCCGCCAACCATCCGCAAGGGAGTGTGTCATGTCCGCGTCGCCTTCCATCGAAAGCCATTCGCCCTACGGTCCGGACGGCACGATTGCCGGCGCCGACGAGCGTCTTTTCAACCACGATCTCGCACCCGTGCCGCGCAACAAGCGCACGTGGACCGGCTACAGCATCTTCGCGATGTGGATGTCGGACGTGCACAGCGTAGGCGGCTATACGTTCGCCGCCAGCCTGTTCCTGCTCGGCATCTCGGGCTGGCAGGTGCTGCTTGCGCTGGCGATCGGCATTCTGATCGTCTACGTGCTGATGAACTGGGTCGGCAAGCCGAGCTTCGAGCACGGCATTCCGTTTCCCGTGATGGCCCGCGTGAGCATGGGCGTGATGGGCGCGAACCTCGCGGCGATCATCCGGGGCGTGGTCGGCATCGTCTGGTATGGCGTGCAGACTTATTTCGCGTCGAAGGCGGTCGCCACGCTGCTGCTCGTCTTCGTGCCCTCGGTCGCCGCGTGGCGCGGCGTGAGCTTCCTGCGGCTCGACGGCCTCGGCTGGTTCAGCTTCCTGTTCATGTGGCTGTTCCAGTTGTTCATCTTCCAGCGCGGGATGGAAACGATCCGCCGCTTCATCGACTTCTGCGGCCCGGCCGTGTACGTCGTGATGTTCGTGCTGATGGCGTGGATCCTGTCGCAGGCGGGGCTCGGCAGCCTGAGCCTCACGCTCGGCGGCAAAGTGCTCTCGGGCAGCGAGCAGATGGCCAGCATGGGCAATGCGATCCTGCTAGTGGTCAGCTATTTCGCGGCGTTGCTGCTGAATTTCGGCGATTTCTCGCGCTTTGCGAAAAGCGAGCCGCAGATGAAGGTCGGCAACTTCCTCGGCCTGCCGGTCAACTTCATCGTGTTCGCGATCATCACCGTGATCGTGACGTCGGGCAGCGCGCATGTGTTCGGCTCGATGATCATGGACCCGGTCGCGATCGTCGGCAAAATTCAAAACAAGGTGGCGGTCGTGCTCGGCAGCCTGACCTTCATCGTCGCGACAATGGGGATCAACATCGTCGCCAATTTCGTTTCGCCGGCCTACGACATCGCCAATTTGTTCGCGAAGCACGTGGACTTCAAGAAAGGCGGCCTGATTGCATCGATACTCGCCGTGCTCGTATGCCCGTGGATTTTTGTCGACAGTCCCAAGGCGATCACGGTGTTCGTCAGCGTGTTCGGGTCGGTGCTTGCGCCGCTATATGGCGTGATGATGGCGGACTTCTATCTCGTGAAGCGCCAGAAGGTGGATACCGCGCAGCTTTACACGATGGCGCGCGAAGGCCGCTTTTACTACGACGGCGGGTGGAATCGCGTCGGGCTTGTGGCGCTCGTGCTGTCGGGCGTCATTTCGATCGGCTGGGAGCTGTGCACGCAGCTCTTGCACGTGCTGCCCGACAACAATTTCGGCTGGCTGATCGGGGCGGTCGCGGGTGCGGTGATTTATACCGTCGCGATGGGCTTGGCGAGGCGGACGTAGGCGGGGGGCAACGC
The DNA here is from genome assembly GCF_017315705.1 of Trinickia mobilis. Lineage (GTDB taxonomy): Bacteria > Pseudomonadota > Gammaproteobacteria > Burkholderiales > Burkholderiaceae > Trinickia_A > Trinickia_A mobilis. Next base: position 69,211 of record NZ_JAFLRF010000001.1, read on the forward strand.
CCCTTCCGGCCGCAGCCGGAAGGGGCTCGATCGATGACGGCCCTGACACAGGCCGCACCGAACCAAGGCACCGCTAGACCTTCTTAGGCCTGAACCGACGCCAACACCGCGTTCAGCGTCTTGCTCGGACGCATCACCGCAGCGAGCTTCTCGAAGTCCGGCTTGTAGTAGCCGCCGATGTCCACTTCCTTGCCTTGCACGTCGCCCAACTCGCCGACGATGGTCTTCTCGTTGGCCGTCAACTGCTTGGCAAGCGGCGCGAACTTCGCGGCCAGCTCCGCGTCTTCGGTCTGCGCGGCCAGCGCTTGCGCCCAGTACATCGCGAGATAGAACTGGCTGCCGCGGTTGTCGAGCTCACCGGTCTTCGGCGACGGGCTCTTGTTGTTGTCGAGCAGCTTGCCGGTGGCCGCGTCGAGCGTGTTCGCGAGGATCTTGGCGCGGGCATTGCCGGTCTTGATGCCCAGCTCTTCGAGCGACACGGCAAGCGCGAGGAACTCGCCGAGCGAATCCCAGCGCAGGTGGTTTTCTTCGACGAGCTGCTTGACGTGCTTCGGCGCCGAGCCGCCCGCGCCGGTCTCGTACATGCCGCCGCCCGCCATCAGCGGAACGATCGAGAGCATCTTCGCACTCGTGCCCAGTTCCATGATCGGGAACAGGTCCGTCAGGTAGTCGCGCAGGATGTTGCCCGTGACCGAAATCGTGTCCTGGCCGCGGATGACGCGCTCGAGCGTGTAACGCATCGCGCGCACTTGCGACATGATCTGGATGTCGAGGCCGGCCGTGTCGTAATCCTTCAGATACTTCTCGACCTTCTTGATCAGCTCGGCTTCGTGCGGACGGTACGGGTCGAGCCAGAACACGGCCGGCATGCCCGAGTTGCGCACGCGCGTGACCGCGAGCTTGACCCAGTCGCGGATCGGCGCGTCCTTGACCTGGCACATGCGCCAGATGTCGCCTTCTTCGACGTTCTGCGTGAGCAGCACTTCGCCCGTCGCGAGGTCGACGATGCGCGCTTCGCCCGCCTCGGACACTTCGAAGGTCTTGTCGTGCGAGCCGTATTCCTCGGCCTTCTGCGCCATCAGGCCGACGTTCGGCACCGTGCCCATCGTGCGCGGGTCGAAGTTGCCGTTGGTCTTGCAGAAGTTGATCATCTCCTGATAGATGCGCGCGAACGTGCTCTCCGGAATCACGGCCTTGGTGTCCTTCGGACGGCCGTCGGCGCCCCACATCTTGCCGCCGATGCGGATCATCGCGGGCATGGACGCATCGACGATCACGTCGTTCGGCGCGTGCAGGTTCGAGATGCCCTTGGCCGAATCGACCATCGCCAGCTCGGGGCGGTGCTCGTGGCACGCGTGCAGGTCGCGGATCACTTCCTCGCGCTTCGATTCCGGCAGTGTTTCGAGCTTCTCGTACAGATTGACGAGACCGTTGTTGACGTTCACGCCCAGCTCTTCGAACAGCTTGCCGTGCTTCGCGAACGCATCCTTATAGAAGATCTTCACGGCGTGGCCGAAGACGATCGGGTGCGACACCTTCATCATCGTGGCCTTCACGTGCAGCGAGAACATCACGCCGGTCTTGCGCGCGTCTTCCATCTGCTCTTCGTAGAAGCCGCAGAGCGCCTTTTTGCTCATGAACATGCTGTCGATGATCTCGCCGTCCAACAGCGCGACCTTCGGCTTCAGCACGATCGTCTTGCCGCTCTTCGTGACGAGCTCCATCTTCACGTCGCGGGCGCGGTCGAGCGTCATCGACTTTTCGCCGTGGTAGAAGTCGCCGTGCTTCATGTGCGCGACGTGGGTGCGCGAAGCCATGCTCCACTCGCCCATGCTGTGCGGATGCTTGCGTGCGTAGTTCTTGACGGCGGCCGGGGCGCGGCGGTCCGAGTTGCCTTCGCGCAGCACCGGGTTCACGGCGCTGCCGAGGCACTTCGAGTAGCGCTTCTGGATGGCCTTTTCTTCGTCGGTCTTCGGGTCTTCCGGAAAGTCCGGCACCTTGTAGCCCTTCGACTGCAGCTCCTTGATCGCGCTGACGAGCTGCGGCACCGATGCACTAATGTTGGGCAGCTTGATGATGTTCGTTTCGGGCAGCTGCGTGAGGCGGCCCAGTTCGGCGAGGTTGTCGGGCGCCCGCTGCGCTTCGGTCAGGAACTCCGGAAACTCGCCCAGAATACGGCCCGCCACCGAAATATCGCTCGTGGTGACCTCGATGCCCGCCGGCGCGGTGAACGTGCGGATGATGGGCAAAAACGCGCTGGTCGCGAGCAGCGGCGCTTCGTCGGTCAGGGTGTAGATGATCGTGGGTTGCTGAGTGCTCATTGCTTGGCTCTGGACGAGAAACAGGTTGAGGAACGTCGCCGGCTGGGGCGCAATCCGGCTGAAACCCCTGAATTTTGCCTCAATTTGCTTTCGCGAGCTTTAACCCCGCCTGTTTCCTTTACCTCAGAAGTAATGGAACCCCCAAGCTACGCCGCCACCCCCGGTGCGCGCGTCTCGCGCATGAGACGAAACACGCGCTCGATATCCTCGCCTAAGGGCCGGTCGTCGCGATACGTCGCGACGACCTCGCGCAAACGGCGCCACAGGTCGCCGGTATAGCGCGCCCGCGCCGGGCCCGACGACTGCAAATCGCACGCTTGCGCAGCGGCGAGCCATTCGATTGCCATCACGCGCGCGCTGTTGTCCAGCAGTTCCAGCGCTTTCAACGCCGCCGGCGCCGCATGACACAGGTGATCTTCCTGCAAGCCGGACGTGACGCCGCCGTCGAGGCTGGCGGGCGCCGCAAGCCGCCGGTTCTGCGCGACGAGCGACGCCGCCGTGTATTGCGCGATCATGAATCCCGAGCACGTGCCGCTTAGCTGCGCCAGAAACGCCGGCAAACCGCTGACGAGCGGGTTGACCAGGCGATCGACGCGGCGCTCCGCTATCGCGGCGACTTGCGCGATCGCCGTCGCGAGGCTGTCCATCGCCAGCGCGATCGATGCGCCCACCGCATGCGCCTGCGAATGGACGCGCGGCGCATCGGGCGTGCCGCTGACGATCGGGTTGTCGGTCACCGCGGCCAGCTCGCGATTCACCACCTCGGCCGTCGTGGCGTGCACGTCGCGCGCCGCGCCGTGCACGTGCGGAATCGTGCGCAGGCTGAGCGCGTCCTGCGTGCGCGCTCCGGCGGCGGACGCCAGCACGCCGCTATCCGCGAGCATCGCGTGAAGACGCGCGCCCACCGCGGAGAGCCCCGGCGCGGCGCGCAGCGCGAGCGCATTCGCGTCGAACGCAACGAGTTGGCCGCGCAGAGCCTCGAAGCTCATCGCGGCAACCGCATCGGCCCAATCGAGCAGTCGCTCCGCACGTGCGAGCGCGAGCACGGCGAGCCCGGTCACGCAAGGCGTGCCGTTGACGAACGACAGACCTTCCTTCGCTTGAAGCACGAGCGGTTCGAGCCCGAGCCGACGCAGCGCCTCGGCGCCGGCAAGACGCTCGCCGCGATAGTGCGCGTACCCCGCCCCGACGCACACGAGCGCGATATGCGCCATATGCGTCAAGTAGCCGACCGAGCCCTGCGCCGGCACCTCCGGCAAGCATTCGGCGTTCAGCAGCTCAACCAGCCGCTCGACGACTTCGAGCCGCACGCCCGAATAACCGTGCGCGAAGTTGTTGATCGCCGCCGCCATGATCGCGCGGGTTTCGGCCGCGCCAAGCGGCGCGCCGACGCCGACCGCATGGCTCATCAGAATGTTGTGCGACAGCGCGCTTTGCTGGCTCGGCCCGATGATGACGTCGCACAGCGCGCCCACGCCGGTATTGACGCCGTACGCGCGCATCCCGCGCTCGACGATCCGTTCGACCAGCACCCGCGCTGCCGCGATGCGCTCGCGCGTCTGCGCCGACAGTTCCAGCACCTCGCCGCCGGCCACCGCGGCCAGCTCGCGCCAGTCGAGCGGGCGCCTAGTTCGGATCACCGTCATGTTGCCTTCCGCCGGGCCGCCCCAAGGAAGGCAACCGCCCCCTCGGGGGGCGCTTTGCATGGGACCGGAGTAAGCGCTAAAGCGCTAACTCCGGTCGACAGCGAACGAACGTGAGCGTGGGGGTGGTTCATCTCTGCCTCAGTTCGCGGTACGGTGATGGTGACTGGAAACGAATTGCTTGAAGCGCTCGGAGCGCAGTTCGCCGAACACTTCGTCGGGCGTGCCGTCCGCCTCGACCTGCCCCTGATGCAGGAACATCACGCGGTTCGAGACATGCCGCGCAAAGCCCATTTCATGCGTGACGACGAGCATCGTGCGCCCCTCTTGCGCGAGCGAGCGCATCACGCGCAGCACCTCGCCCACGAGCTCGGGATCGAGCGCCGAGGTCGGCTCGTCGAAGAGCATCACCTTCGGATGCATCGCCAGCGCGCGCGCAATGGCGACGCGCTGCTGCTGACCGCCCGACAAATGCGCGGGATAGTGCGCGCGCTTTTCCGCGAGGCCGACCTTCGCGAGCAACGCCTCCGCCTCCTCGACCGCTTCGGCGCGGCTCCTCTTTTGCACGCGCAGCGGGCCTTCGATCAGATTCTCCAGCACGGTCATGTGCGACCACAGGTTGAAGTTCTGAAACACCATGCCCAGTTGCGAGCGGATGCGGTCGACTTGCTTGCGGTCGGCCGGCTGCAAGCGGCCGTCCTTGCGCCGCTTCATCTGCATCGTCTCGCCCGCGAGCGACACCGTGCCGTCGTCGGGCGTCTCCAGCAGGTTCAGGCAGCGCAGAAACGTGCTCTTGCCCGAGCCGCTCGCGCCGAGGATCGAAATCACATCGCCTTCGTGCGCGTCGAGAGAAATGCCCTTCAGCACGTGCGCGTCGCCGAACGACTTGTGGATGTTCTTCACCGACAGCGCGACGGGTGTCGTTTGGTTCATGTCACTCTCCAGAATGAAGCGTTTGCCGATGTGAAGCGTTTGCCGATGCGGCGCTCAATGCTTCTAGCTTGCGTTCAAGGCTCAGGATTCGGCTCGCGCTTCGGCGGGCATCGTTTGCGGCGTGTCCTGCTTCGCTACGGGCGCCGCGCGCAGGTGCCGCGACAGCCGCGTCTCCAACAAGCCGAGCAGCCGCACGACCACGAAATTCAGCAGCAGATAGATCAGCGCTGCGCAGATGAAGACTTCAGTCGTCCGGTAGGTGCGCTGGATGATCTGCTGCGCGACGCCCGTCACCTCCCATACGGTGACGAGACTCGCGAGCGCCGTCGACTTGACGAGCAGCACGGCTTCGGTCGAATACGCAGGCAAGCATTGCCGCAAAGCGATCGGACCGATCACGCGGCGCAGCAGCGAGAACCCGGACATGCCGCACGCGTAGCCCGCTTCGATCTGGCCGACCGGCACCGCGATCAGGCCGCCGCGAATGATTTCCGCCGTATAGCCCGCGGTGCACAGCGCCAGCGACAGCACCGCGCACAGATAAGGATCGCGCAGCACGGGCCACACGAAGCTGTCGCGGATCACGTGGAACTGACCGAGCCCGTAGTAGACGAGAAACATCTGGATCAACAGCGGCGAGCCGCGAAACACGAGAATGTAGGCGCGCGCGAAGCGATTCGGCAGCCAATGGGGGGACACGCGCATCGCGACGATCACGAGCGACAGCAGGCCGCCGAGCACGAGCGAGGCAAAGAACAGGCTCAGCGTGGTCGGCACCGCGGCGAGCAGTTGCGAGAACGTGTCGGTCAGGAAATCGATATCGAGGTGCATGATCGAGCTCTCGTTGATCAATTGCGCGCGAAATTGCGGCGGAAGGAACGCCCGACGTGCGCTTCCGCACGGTTGAAGATCCGGTTCGAGACACTCGTCATCAGCAGGTACAGCGCGCCGCCGACCACGAAGAACAGAAAGTAGTTATGCGTCGAGCCGGCCGCGATCTGGCTCGTGCGCAGCAATTCGGCGAGACCGGTCACCGAAATCAGCGCCGAGTCCTTGAGGCTCAATTGCCAGACGTTGCCGATGCCCGGCAACGCGAAACGCAGCACCTGCGGAACCAGGATGCGGCGCGCCATCGTGAAGGTGGGCATGCCCATCGCGCGCGCCGCTTCGAGCTCGCCTTTCGACACCGCCAGCACGGCCGCGCGATAGACCTCGGCCTGGTACGCGCCGGAAATCATGCCGACCGCGAACGCGCCGATCGCAAACGGCGGCACGCCGATGAACCCGTCGGCGCCGAACCACTGTCCGATCGTCGTGACGAGCGTCGAGCCGCCGAAATAGAACAGGTAGATCACGAGCAGTTCGGGCACGCCGCGAAACACGGTCGTGTACAGATCGCCCACGATGCGCGCGGTCCGGAAATGCGACAGTTTCGCTGCCGCCACGAAAGCGCCGAACACGACGCCGATCGCGAGCGCGGCGAGCGTCAGCACGACGGTCATCAGCGCGGCGAGCAACAGCGCGCCGCCCCATCCTTCGGAACCGAAACCCAGTGTCTCGATCAGGTCCATGCTTCACCCAGTACGTTCAAGTTCTGCAGCGAGGCGGCGGCGCGGACGGCGCCGCCGCGCTTCGACGCGCGGCTCGAGACCACGCTCAGGCCCGCTTTCAAGGCGCGACGTCCGTCTTGAACCACTTGTCCGACAGCCGCTTGACGGTGCCGTCGGCCAGCGCCTCGCCGATCGCCGTATCGAACTTCGCCTTCAGATCCGCGTCCTGCTTGCGGAACGCGAGCCCTTCGCCCGGCCCCCAAATCGGGCCGCCGATCTTCGGACCCGCCAGCGTCACGCCTGCGTTCTCCTTCTTCGCGAGCGTCGCCGCGTAGTACGTCACATCGTCGAACGACGCGTCGATGCGGCCCGCGACGAGGTCGAGATCGCGCTCAGGCGAGGTCTTGTAGACGCGGATCGTCGCGATGTCCTTGAAGCTGTCGTTGATGAACTGCGTATAGACCGTGCCCGACTGGATGCCGATCGTCTTGCCCTTCAACTCCTTGCGCAAGGCATCGACGGTCGGCTTGTCGGTCTTCGGGTCGCCGGTCAGCTTGACGGCCGGCGCGCTGGGCGACGCCTTCGGCAGCACCTTCGTATCAGTCACGGCAAAAGTGGCCGGCGTGGCCGCGTACGGCCGCGAGAACGCGATGATCTTTTCGCGCTCGGGCGTGATCGAGATGGCATCCATCAGCACGTCGAACTTGCCGGCCTGCAGGCCGGGAATCATGCCGTCCCAATCCTGCGCGACGAGATTGCACTGCAGCTTGATGCGCGCGCACAGGTTCGCGACCAGCTCGGGCTCGAAGCCGCCGAGCTTGCCGCCGGGAAGCGTGAGGTTCCAAGGCTCGTAGCTGCCTTCGAGCGCGATCGTCACCGACTTCCACTCTTTCGCCTGCACGGGTGCCGCGAGCGTCGCCGCCGCGCCGAGGACCGCCACCGCCAAAACCTTCGTCAACGTTGTGCCCTTGACCTTCACTTCGAATCTCCAATGGATTGAGTAAGAAACCGCGAACAACCCTCTTATCGGTCAAGCGATCGCCCGCCAATTTGTATATACAACTCTGCATGAAACAAAAAATGGTCGCAAGCGCTTTTGCCGGGTCCCCGGGGAATCTTCGGGTAAGCCCTATAGATAAGGCTGTATGAGGAATGGAGAGGGGTGCCGAAGCATTCTCAATGAGCGAGAATTGCGCCGGAATGGTGCATCTCGTCTAGACAAGATGGTGCAACGGAAGGGGCTGATGGCGACGCCGCGCGAATCGAACCGGCGTGAAGAACGTCAAGGCGATCGAATGGCGGAGAGCCCAAGGCGAACGCCGGCCTCATGCCCGGCATGGACACCGGCATGAGGCGACGACGGAGGAAGGTCCCGCGCTATGGGGAAATGTGCTCGGCGCAGCGAAGCGCGTCGGCTTTTGCGTTGTGCCCCGCTTGGGCATCCAGCAGACGCAAATCCTTCATGGCAGGCGGCTCCGTGCGCAGGCCGATCGCGTTCAGCAGCCGATAGAGCGTGGCGCGCGACACCCCAAGCTCTGCCGCGGCGCTCGACAAGCTGTACGCGTGCCGCGTCAGCGCTTGCTGAACGGCGATGCGCTCCGCTTCGTTGCGAATCTCCGCGAGCGTGCGGCCCGTGCTGTGCGTCACGTCCGGCAAGCCCAGGTCCGCTGCGGTGATGAAACGCCCTTCAGCCATCACGACGGCGCGCCGCACGCAGTTGATCAGCTCGCGGACGTTGCCGGGCCAGTCGTAGTTGAACATCGCCGTGACGGCATCGCCCGAAAAACCGCGGAATTTGCGCGGACCATCCTGCTTGTACATGGCGAGCGCGTGCTCGGCGAGCAGCTTGATGTCGCTGCCGCGCTGGCGCAGCGGCGGCTCGGTAAGCCGCAAGACGCACAGCCGGTGATACAAGTCCGCGCGAAACCGGCCGTCGGCGACGGCCTCTTCGAGGTTGACGTGAGTCGCGGAAATGACGCGGGCGTCGACCCTCACCGTGCCCTCGCCGCCGAGCCGCTCGATCGTCCCTTCTTGAAGAAAGCGCAGCAAGACCGCCTGGCATTCGTGCGGCATGTCGCCGATTTCGTCGAGAAACAGCGTGCCCTCCGAGGCGGCTTCGATGCGGCCGATCTTTCTTTGCAGCGCGCCTGTGAACGCGCCCCGCTCGTGACCGAACAGCTCGGATTGCAGCAAGGTAGGCGGGATGGCCGCGCAATTGATCGCGACATAGGGCTTGCGGGCGCGCGACGAGCGATTGTGGATCGCGCGCGCCGTCAATTCCTTGCCCGTCCCCGATTCGCCGGCGATGAACACCGGCGCGTTGTTGCGTGCGCACTTGTCGATGCCGCGATAAAGCAGTTGCATCGCTTCGCACTGGCCGATCATTTCATCGCGGCCCACTTCCGGCTCCGGCGCCACGATCGTCTCGCGCAGCACCGACAGTCCGTGCGCGTGGCCCAGCGCGAACAGAAGCCGCTCGTCCAGGCACGGCAGCGTGACGAAGTCGAAGCAATAGTCGAGGATGAAGCGGCGCGTCAGCACGTCTTCGGCCTGCCCCGGCCAAACCTGGGCGATCCAGGTTGCGTCGCTGCGCGCAATACATGCCTCGAGCTTCAACAGCGCCTGCGCCGTGCATTCCCGCGGCAACTCGATCAGCCCGACTTTGATCGAGCTGCGCTCGAGCAATTTTTCGGCTTGCTGCGTCGATTTCGCGTGCACCACGTGCCAGCCCACCGACGCGAGCGCCGCGTCGTTGTCTTGATCGAGTTTCGGCGAAATGCAAAGGACAGTGCGTTCAGCACATGGCTGAATCAAGGCGGTATTCATGTTGCCCCCGGTTTCGATGCCGAACGCCAAGCAAATACCCTTGTGGCGCACGCTTGGAACTGCATCGGTTTCTTGCTGACTATCTTGGTCGTTTGCCGAACGCGTCGATTACCGACCGCGTCGATTACCGCAGTTCGCCATCAAGGCTGAATCTGCGAGCCGTATCGGCTGCTCTTGCTTCGGCATCCTTGCTGCATATTGTGCGAATGCGCCGGTCGCGCACCCGATTTGCGCTCAACTTTTACGGCATTCATGCCGAACCAAATAGTCCGGTCGTGCGTTTTTGTACTTTTCATTTTCCCCATCCCCGATTTGAACAGTCGCCCTGCGGCGGCTAATCCCGATGCTACGCTCTAAATGGCGCATGGAATTCAACATAGTCCAATGTGTATCGAATTGCCATAGGAATTTGCCTTTGGAAACGATACAGCGCCGCCATTTTTTTCAGCGTGTGCGGAAGACCACATTACGGCCTTCCGGCGCCCTCTCACCTCGATTTCGGCTTTAAATCGGCAATCGATAATCCTGGTTTTCCCGGGGATTTTTATATTTTTCATAGTTTCACGTAATGCGGATGCACCTTGATTCGCTCCGCCCTATTTCCCTGCGCGTTTCAAAACTGAAACAAATCGGGCGAAAAACGAATCTATTCGAGGAATTCCATTCGGCCTGCTGCCGTCGGGCGCGCGCTGGCGTACTATTTGCGTGCAGCCAAACGAAATCGCCAATGAATACGCGCAATAGCAACGGCATGCGCCGCTACTATCGCGCGTGGAAGAAAGCACCCGCGACGTTGCAATCCATCCGCGAGTTCGACTATTCGTAGACCATCGTCGTCTTGGCGGAAAGCACCACGCGTCCGCTGAGCGCATTGACGATCTTCGCGACCGCAAGCCCGTTGTAGGAATAGCTGACGGTCACTGTGAGCGGGTCACCGGACTTGGTCCCCGACGAGCGGTCGACAGCAACCACGACCGAATCGGACGAACCGAACGTAATCAACTTGTCCGAAGCGTAGTCTTGCGCCACGTTCATGATGTCGAGCGTGCTCATTCGCGACCTCGCATGCGCCACGCCTTGCCGCGCGGCTTCCTGGCTCGCCTGAGCAATCACTTTCTGATCGTAAGCGCCGACGCCGGCTTCGGCGACACCGAACAGCACCAGCAAGAGCGCGGGGAAAACGAGCGCCATCCCGATGCCCGTCGAACCCGCTTGCCGTTTTATTTTCTTTTGGCTCATGATCATCCTCGACCCACGTGACGTGCCGAATTCGTATACACGCCAAGAAGCAACTATCGAACCATCTCGGGCGCGGCTTGGGGCTGCAAGAAAATTGGGGTAGCGAAGCATGCGCAACGGACGCAATGCGTATCAACCGTGAATCGCGAGATACGTCGGCCAACGTACGGACAAAACGAAGCGCCTGCCATGCTCGTCGACGCACGGCAGGCCGGCGAGGCACGGGCCGTTTATCGGTAGGTCTACTGGCGATCCAATCACCGTAACGGTGAGCTATTCACGCGTCGGCTTCACTTTGGGCGAGTCGTTCATTCCGCCGCCTGACGGGATCACGCTCGCGGCAACGACGAGATGCAGAGCGCAGCCGATGCAGCTGCGCTCGCAGGCGCCGGCGCGCTTAGCGGTGCGGTTACCTTTCCAGTCTCGAATCCACCACGATTACGCCGGGGACATACGACAAACCTGCGCTCATGATGACTGTCAAGCTGGCAAAAGGGCACCCATGGAGGCCCGCTGTCCAAGGTGTTCGCACCGGGGCTCAGGTTTGCTTCGATGCCGATCAGTGCCGTTCGGAAGAAACGTGTGCTCGATTATTCGTATTCCATTGTCGTCGCGGCAGAGAGCACCAGCGATCCGCCTAACATATTGATCAGCTTTGCGACGGCAAGGCCGCTATAGGCGTAGCTTACTGTTACCTTGAGCGAATTGTCGGATGCAGTGCCAGATGATCGATCTATGTCAACCGCAACCGATGAAGGCGCGCCGAACGTAATCAGATAATCCGAAGCATAATTCCGCGCGATGCTCGTTATCTGAGTGGGAGTGACGCGCGGCGCCGAGTGTGCCACGCCAACGAGTGCCGCTTCGCGGCTCGCGTTGGCGAGGACTGTCTGGTCGTAAATGCCAATCGCCAATTCGACGATGCCGAACAGAAGCAGGCACAATACCGGCAAGACCAGTACGGACTCGATGATGGCCGAGCCGGGTAGACGCGCCGTTGACGCCGACCTTTTCGAATTCATTCTTGTTCCCCTAGTCACGCCGAACGACGAGTGCGACTTTTGCATCTGCGCTCAGGCGCCTGCCAACGTATCTCGGAGGCACCTGCCGAATACATATGCAATATTCGAACCATCTCGGTTACAGCCCCGGCTGGCCTAGTGGGCACTAAGGTGGTGGACCGGCAAAAGAGCCTGACGCCGCGAAAGCGTATCGATCGTGAAACGAGACGATGCAAGCAAGCCGGCGACGAACGACGGTTATTGCGAGACGGAAGACGGACTGGAGGACGGCGAGCGAACCCGAACGCTAGATAGCCCATAAAAATATTGTCGACACGGCGTTTCGACGAAGCGGTTGAGCAAGTGCGCGAGCACGACCGATGCGGCAAAAAATGCGGCAATTGCCGCGAAATTTACGAGTGGGCTTGAAGTCGCCGTAACCGCGACGGCATAAAGCGGAGCGACGACTGCATGCCCGAGATAAAGCGAATACGAGATACGGCCGAGATATTGAAACGGCCTTTCGTGAAAAAACTTCGCAATCGGGCCGCTATCGCACGCGAGCGACGCCACGAACGCGCCAAAAACAAGCGGCGCGGCGAACGCCAAGCCGAGAACGTTTGAATAGGACATGAATAGCAGCGTGGCGGCGAAGGCCAATAATTGCGGGATGCGGCGCGACATAACGCGCATCGCGAGCACGTTCTTAAACTCGGCGACTAGCGCGCCGACGAAAAAGCCCGCGATGCACCGCGCCCATCCAAAACTGCAGTTAAGGGCGGCGAGACAATCGCCCGTGCGCAGGCAATCATGCCGAACAATCGACGCCGCGACGGCGATTGCATACCCGAGCATGGCGAGCACGCCGAACGCGACAAGCCGGGCCTTGCCGCGCAGCAGGAAGCAAAGCGCGGCGAAAACGAGATAGACGTAAAACTCATCGCTCGCGGACCAATTGACCTTCGTCCCGATCATGTCGGGAAACAGGTTTAGCCCTTGCGTCATGGTTGCGAGGGCGGCGACATGCGAAAGCGGGGGCAGCCCCGCAAGCGTGCCAGTCGAAAGCATCGTCACGACGTTCGCGACGGCATAGAAAAGAATCGTCGTAGCGATGTGAACCGGCCAAAGGCGACCGAAGCGGCGAACAACGAATGTCCCGATTTGCGCGCCGCTCGATAGACTTGCGCCGTACGCGCTGCAAATCACAAAGCCGCTCAGAACGAAAAACAGGTCCACGGCCAAGTACCCATGTCGGATTGCGGTCGGAAACGGCACGCCCGCATGGTAAAGCATGACAACGAACGCAGCGGCACCGCGTACGCCCTCGAGGCTCGAGTTTTGGTTTTTCATGGCGTTCCCTGTTCGGTTGGGCGAAAAATCTCCTTTCGTGGCGGTGAAATTGTCAATCTACAGCCGATGCTCGATCCGCAGGGAACGCGAAGCATCGGGCGCCCGCGTATGCAAGGACCGTGTAGGTCAGCATTCCATAAAGCTGAACGATCAGGCTGCCCTGGCTCACGCGCGCCCCGAGCCATACCACCACCAGCAGATTCGCGGCATAGGCCACGAGACATACGAGCGCGTAACGGAACAAGCCCGTGCCTATTGCGCCACGATGGCGAAACGTCCACTTGCGATTGAGCACGAAGCTCCATAGAAACGCTACCGAATAACCGGCTACATTAGCCGCGACGTTGCTGAATCCAAAGCCGCTCAAGGTGAGCCAGATCACCGCAAATCCAACCGCGGTATTTGACAACCCAACGAGCACATATCGCACAGACGAATGATTGAACGTCTTCATCGGTTCAAAGTGCTCACGGTAATTTGCCTGGCATTTGGTCGCTCGCCGACGTACGTCCATTCAACCGTCTCAAATGGTCAGCACAGCGAGCAGCGACATCCCGAATGGAAGCGTGCCGTGTGCGAGCCATCGAGATTCCGCCTGGAAAATGCAATAGAGCGCGGCATTCACGGGCCTAGCCGGAATGGCGTCGCCGCTTGACATCTTGCGCCGAAGCAGCCGGTCGGACAAACGGGCTATTGCCGCAAGTGGGAAAAGCAGCGTGTTGAAGTGAGTGATGCGATCGACTCGATAACCCGCGACTTGCGCACACTCGACCAGCGATGCACGGCTGTAGCGACGGTAATGGTGGAGAAACTCGTCGTGAGCGCTCCACAACCACCCATATGCGGGTACCGTCACGACGATCGCTCCGCCCGGCGCTAGCAGCGCATGCATGTGTGCAAGCGAGCCGACGTCGTCAGAGATATGTTCAAGGCAGTCGAAGAAACAGATCAGATCAAATTGCCGCCCGTCGAAAGGCATGTCGTCAGGACAGCGCCCCGCACGAATATCAAAGCGGCCGCTGGTACGCCGTGATGTCAATGCAAGCGCTGTCTCGTCCATTTCAAGCCCGCTCACGCTGCCGAATTCGGACAGCATTTCCAAATTTCCACCCGTGCCCGAACCCACTTCAAGCACGCGAGCTTTTGGCGGCAATGCGAGACGGCGCAACACCGAACCAAGGACGTCGCGGCGTCCGCGGAACCACCAATGCTCGGTCTCGGTCTCGGCCATCTCCAAATAGGCTTCCGGGGACATGGCGGTCTCCTGTGGAGTCAGCGGCCAGCCACCCGCACGCGCGACGCCGCGCGCCTGCGTGTGGGCTCCAACCGCGATACGTTGGGCACGCGCGATTCATCGCGCCGGACGGGCAGTGTGCTGACCTTGCTCTTCACTTGATAACGACGGCGCACCAGATAAACGGGACGTTCTTTCGTCTCGTAGTAAATGCGGCCGACATACTCCCCGACCACACCGATGCCGACCAATTCGATCCCGCCCATAAAGAGCAGGATCGAAAGCAGCGAGGCGTATCCAGGCACCGGGTTCCCGAACAAAATTGTGCGGCCGACAATTAACCCGCCGTAGCAAAAAGCGAGTGCTGCAATTGCCAGTCCTATATAGGTCCAGCTCCGCAAAGGCACCGTACTGAAGCTCGTGATCCCTTCAAGCGCTAAATTCCACAGCCGCCATCCCGAGAATTTCGAACTGCCGGCGCCCCTTGGTTCGCGCTGATATTCGACTATCACGGTCCGATAGCCGACCCACGCAAACAACCCCTTCATGAAGCGCCGTCGCTCGGGCAAGCTTCGCAACGCATTGACAACCGCACGGTCCATCAGACGGAAATCGCCGACGTTTTCGGGCAGCTTGACATCGGATAGAGCGTTATGAATGCGATAGTAAAGCGCGGCCGTCGTGCGCTTTGCGAACGTGTCGCAGGCGCGGTTGGTGCGTTTGGCGGCAACGACTTCGGCACCGTCGAACCAGTGTTCGATCATTACTGGAATCAGGCTGGGCGGATCCTGCAGGTCGGCGTCAATGGGAATGACGGCGTCACCCGATGCCTCGTCGAGGCCGGCAGTCAATGCGGCCTCCTTGCCAAAGTTGCGCGTGAAGTCGATGACGCGCACACGCGCGTCACGCGCGCCGGCACCAACCAGCTTGTCGAGCGTTCCGTCGCTGCTGCCATCGTTGACACATACAATTTCGAAACGAATTGATTTGATCGCTTCGAGAACCGGAACGATTTCGGCAAAGAACGCGTCGACAGCATCGCGCTCGTTATAGAACGGCGCGACTACCGAAATCAATGGCTTGTTGATCTTCGTCCATACAGACATGATGCCCCCCGTCATTTCCATCCAACGCTCAGGCTAAGCCGTGTCACACGCACGAACGCCGCCAACATCGGTCGATGCGAGTACGTCCCCTGCTTAGCCGGATACGCGGTCGAAATTGCCGCGTCTTTTATTGCTTTTCCTCATTCGCCGGGATACGGCCGAAGAACGGCGGGCTCGCGTCTTTCAAACGCGATGCGTCGAACCAGCATCCAAAGCGTAATCGCCGAGATCAGCGGCATAAACTGAAACTTCACGTGCATGACGACGAGAACGCCGGCGAGAGGAGCAAACCAAAGCACGACGAGCCACTCGCGCTCGAAACGTTTCCATCCCCTATCCATGGCGTATTTGCAATACCACGCGATAAGCACGCCATACCAGGCGAGGTCATAGTCGAACAGATACGGACTGACCAAGAGGCTGGCACAGATCAGCACCGCGGCGCGTAACGGATAGGAGCTCTCGCGGCACCAGGCGTAAACCACTGCGGCTGCAGCGGCCAGCGCGGATACGCTTTGGGCCGCGTAGGCAAGCGCCGGGGGGGCATGAGCCAGCTTCGCGAGTACGAACACGGTCGGGATTCGCGCCAGGGCAACTCGCCCCGTTTCAATGTAGCTCGCCGTCATTCCCGCGTTGTGCAAGAATGCCGCGAGCGTTTCGGTCCCGAACGCAAGCACCGCGACGGCAAGCATCGACACCGCGGTCAAAGCGAGAGCAGCGAGGGCGCGCCAGGAACGGGAACACAGCAGCGCGAGCGGAACGAGCACTGCCAGGTGCGGCTTCATGCACAGCAAGCCGAAACAAATTCCCGCCATCACGGGACGACGGCGAAGCAACACGAGTCCAAGAGCGGCGAGCGAGGCGGTTAGCAGGCCATTTTGCCCGGAGATCGCAACGAGGGCGGCCCCTGGAAATGCCGCTGCGGTGAGTATCACTTGCCGGCAAGGAAGCGTGGCGTGAATCGCCCTGATAAAGAGCGCATAGGTGCCGCCGAGAAAAAGTGCCGCGGCAATTTTCCAAGGTAGTAGTGCAAATGGATAAACGAACAGCAGGAATGTCGGTGGGTAAAGCCACGGTAGGATGCCGACCGGGTGAGATATCGCGCCGCTCTCTATGTTGGTCAGGGCATCCACGTTGTAGGCATCGACTGCGTGCCCGTGTAACGCCAGGTACGACGAGCTCCAGAACGCCAGAAAATCTTTTGCGAGCGGAGTGATGTATTCGTGCGGATGCCATACGGCTTTGTACAAGTAAATCACGACGAACAGCGCGTAGCAGATGAGCGCCAGGATCGCGTAATTCCACAATCGTTCGCTGTTGAGCCAGTGCTGTCGGCGCGCGGGAGAGGCTGCGGGCAACGTGACTGCCGGCCGCTCGTGCCGGACCGGCAGATTGCGTGGCGAGATCGAATTCATGGTCGCTCTCCCACTATCGTTCGTGCACGTCGCAACGTGACCGAGCGAACGGACGGCATGCATACGGGCCGGAGATCAACGCCCACGTCGCAAGCGATCTAGCGTGCGAGACAAGAATCGCGCCGCTGAACAGGGTCGACCGCTCCTGCGTCAGCCAGCCATGCGCGCTGCTTTCGTCGCCGCGCGCCCCCCGAATTATGGAATGCATATTTTCTGCCTTGTGTGGTCACCGGACGTTATCCCATGAGCCGTCCGTTCAAACTTTTTTAATTCGCATCACGTGAATGCGAACGAGACATCACGCATGTCTGCTTGGCTCATTGTTGAGAGAAAACGATGCGATTTTCAACCCGCCTTTTCCTTAGCGAGACCGCGCGATCGTGCATTTGTGCGCCAGCGTACAAATTGAAAGTCGTGTCACGCAGATCCACCGGGGTGCATGTTTCAACATCGAAACGTTCCGTGTCGGCTGGCCACTTCCAAAAGCCGCCTTTCCCTTGAAATCGACGCGTTATCGAAGTAAGGGTATATCCCTAGCAATCTGCGCAAACGCAATATCCACATGCCATTCGGCTGTGTTGATTGACGACGGGCCGAAGCCCGATTTTGTCGCAGACCTGCGACAGCTTGGGCATCGATGGCCTTCCGCCAGAGCAGGTGTGGCGCCGAGACGCCCGTGTTTTCGCGTATTTGGCAAAGCTGGCCCACCCCTTGCAAAGCGAATGGCGCGGAAGTCGACGACGTAACGACCGGCAGCCATTCGAACCGCTCGGCGCAGATCGAGCTGGAATCGCCACCGACGTTACCCGCGGGGATAGTCCTTAGCGTTCCCTGCCGCCAACCTCAAATGCGGCAGGAACCCGGACAGGACGACGGACAATCGCCGACTGACCAGCGGGACCGGTCTCGACCGGACACCACGAGCAGGCACTGAAAGCCGGGGGGGCTCTAGCATGAAAACAATGCATCGACGCGACGTATCACTAGTCGCTACTGCGACCTTCGCCTCGCACGTCCAGCCGGTTATCCGCCGGCCGGTCGCGGCGTGCGCGTTCGCGCGGTCTCTTATCGGGTCCACGCTCCACACAACGCGTTTCGTTTCACGCGGACCAGTCCGCCGCTTCCGCTGTATCAACTCTTCTACTCGTCTCCAATCGTTCAGGAATGCAGACGGACGACAACGTTCCCGGTAGAAGAAATATCCGGTTGTACCCGCATCACCTGTAGTTCACTCCCGAAGCCATATCCGGCCAGGGTATTTAGTTCGCCACCTAAATGGAGAGTCACACATGAAAGCCATTGTCAACCAAGCGAAGCGTTTCATTCGCGACGAGGAAGGCGCCACCATGGTCGAGTACGGACTTATGGTCGCCCTGATCGCCATCGTCTGCATTACAGCCGTCAAGTTGATCGGCACGAATTTGAACGACGTGTTCAGCGACATTGCGGTAGACGTTTGATCGGGCACAGCGGACGAATCCGTTACCTCGTTTCGTCCGCTTTTTTTGTTCACCTATCTCTGAATTGCATGCAAGAACGACTCAAAGGAGTTGACCGTGAGCACAAATATTTCCATTCGATACGGTTTTTTTCGCCGCTTGGTAACCGATGCGCGAGATTCGCGCGCCGTTGAAATGACAAGGGCCTTTCTTCGCGATGAAGAGGGCGCCACCATGGTCGAGTACGGCCTTATGGTCGCCCTTATCGCAATCGTCTGCATCACAGCGGTTCAGTTGATCGGCACGAATTTGAACGACGTATTCAGCGACATCGCGGCAGACGTTTGATCAGGCGAAGCAGACAGAATTTGCGTTCTCGAGTCTGTCCGAGTTCGACTGCTTTGGCACGTAGGGCACCACGACGCCAAGGTGCCCGCGAAAATAAATTCCAGGGGGGCGTGATGCATGCACAGCACACGATCGTTTCGAGGTTCCTGAAAGAGGACCAGGGCGCCACCATGGTCGAGTACGCGTTGCTCATATCGCTCATCGCGCTCATTGCCTTTGCGGGGGTCGTGGCTTTCGGCAATTCGATGCAAACCCTCTATCAGAACATTCGCGATCAAATCGCGGCCGCGCTCGCTTGACGCAAACAAACCAGACCGAGGCTCCTGATGCTGCTCCTAACTCTTCCTCCTCAACCCATCGCGCCGTGCGTCATCGCGATGGCTGTGGTCGCGGCAAGCACGGACATCGTGTGCCGCCGCATTCCGAATCAGATCATCGGGATTGGCCTGATTGCGTCGCTCCTGATTCAGGCATGGGTGAATGGCCCGCTCCTTGGCAGCGGCAACTGGCTCGCGGGCGCCATGACCGGGTTCGGGCTGCTGGTACCGCTTTACATGGTGCGCGGCATGACCGCCGGCGACGTGAAGCTGCTGCTGATGATCGGCACATGGGTCGGCCCGACGATGACCCTCTACATCGCCCTCGCGACCTTTGTCATAGGCGGTGCATGGTCGCTCGCCTTTGGGCTATGGCACAAACGCATGACGCTTCTGCTCATGAACATCCTGCACCTCCTTTATGGAGGGTGGCGCATCGGACGCAAGGCGAATGCGCTGCCATACACGCCGATCAAATCGGTCGGATCGTTGCCTTACGGGGTGGCCATTGCGGCTGGAACCATAGGCGTTGTCTTTGCGTCGGTAGCGTAACCGTGGCAATCGAGTGAGACGAGAGGGAGAGGAACCATGACCGAACAGAATACCGAACACAGCGGCGGCGCACAGGTTACACGCCTGCACCAATCCCCGCTGTTGCGCGGACGCCTTGCGGACGCGCCGAGCGCTTCGCTGCGCGCCCCCCGCTCTCTCGCCGACACGGGTTTGCCGCCCGTGTTCGTCGGCCGTCTCGTGCTCAAATCGACGCTCTTGAACGGCAAGTCGAGCTTCTCCGATCTCTCGGAGCGGCACCGGCTTCCCGTCTCGGTGCTAGAGGACGTACTGGCGTTCCTCGTGCGCGAGCGTCTTGCCGAGATTACCCATCGCGGCGCCACCGACATCGACGTTCATTTCCGCCTCACGGAAGCCGGACGTGACCTTGCCGTCGATGAACTCTCGCGTTGCAGCTACTGCGGCCCGGCACCCGTTGCATACGAGACCTATGTCGAGATCGTGCGCGAGCACTCGGTGCGCCGGCAGCGCATCTCGCAGTCCGACGTACGCGCCGCGTTCCGTGACCTGCGCGTCGACCCTGCCTTGCTCGATTCAGCCGCCGCCTCGCTCAACGCCGGGCGGCCGCTGATGCTGTACGGCCCGGCCGGCAGCGGCAAGACGTTCCTCGCCGAGCGGCTCGGACTGCTGCTGCAAGGCGACGTGCCGATTCCGTATGCCATCTACGTCAGCGGCGAGATCGTGCAACTGTACGACCCGCTGCTGCACCACGACGCCCCCGCGGCCAGCTCCGCGGCCGCGGGCGACAAGCGCTGGCGCATGTGCCGCCGGCCCGTCGTGATCTCGGG
This sequence comes from Trinickia mobilis, assembly GCF_017315705.1. GTDB lineage: Bacteria > Pseudomonadota > Gammaproteobacteria > Burkholderiales > Burkholderiaceae > Trinickia_A > Trinickia_A mobilis. The sequence continues at coordinate 89,291 of NZ_JAFLRF010000001.1, forward strand.
CGGCGAGTTGACGCTCGAGGGGCTCGACCTGCGCTATGACGCCGCTGCGGGGTTTTATCAGGCGCCGCCGCACATGAAGGCAAACATGGGCCTCTACATCGTCGACGACCTCGGACGCCAACGGGTCGCCGCGCAGGACCTGCTCAACCGCTGGATCATGCCGCTCGATCGTGCCGTCGACTTGTTCACGCTGCAGTCCGGCTCGCGTTTCTCCGCGCCGTTCGACGTGTGGCCGGTGTTCTCGAGCAATCTCGATCCAGCCGCGATCGGCGACGAAGCGTTCTTGCGCCGCCTCGGCTCGAAGCTGCATATCGGTCCGCTGCCGCTCGAGAGCTACCGGGCCGTGTTCGAAGCGTGCTGCGCCTCGCTGGGACTCGCCGTCACGCAAAGCGCGTTCGACTACCTGCTGCACAACCTGCACATGGTGAGCGGCAAGCCGTTTCTCGCCTGTTATCCGCGCGACCTGCTGAGCTTGGTGGGCGCATCCGTGGACTACCGCGGTGCCGCGCGCGAAGTGACCGAAGAAGGGTTGCGCGAAGCGTGGAACAGTTACTTCGGCACGGTCACGGATCACAACAGCCGTTATCCGCCGGCCACCGAACGACCCGGCAAAAAGCTTGCTGCCGGCGAATAGGCCGGCCCCCATGATCAACGAGGAGTCTTGCCATGAAAAACAGTCGCGCTCTCATCATGCTGGCGATGGCCATGCTGGCCGGCCTGGCCGCCGTCGTCTTCGCGTCGCGATGGCTGATGCACACCTCGTCGAGCGGGATGACGACTGTTGCCGTCGCGACAGAAGACATCAATCTCGGCGAGCCGCTCAACACGAACTTGATTCGCACCGTCAGCTGGCCCACGTCGAGCGTGCCCCCGGGCTCGTTCACCGACGTAAAGGCGCTCGACGGTCGCGTCGTGCGCACGAGTCTCGCTCGCGGCGAGCCGGTGCTCGAATCGAAGCTCGCGCCGCTTGGCACGAAGGGCGGCCTGTCCGCCGTCATCAACGATGGTGATCGGGCGATCACGGTCCGCGTGAACGACGTGATCGGCGTGGCGGGCTTCGCATTGCCGGGCAACTACGTCGACGTCATCGTCAACACGCAACAACCCGAAAGCAAGAACGACCAGCAGCAGAGCATCTCGAAGATCGTGCTCGAGAAGATCCTGGTCCTCGCCGTGGCCCAGCAAGTCAGTCGCGACGACACGCAGCCGAAGGTCGTCAACGCGGTCACGCTCGAAGTCACGCCCGATCAGGCGGAAAAGCTCGATCTCGCGCGCAGCGTCGGCACGTTGTCGCTGGTTCTGCGCAATCAGGTCGACAAGGACACGCTGACCACGAAGGGCGCGACCAAGCTCACGCTGCTCGGCACGCCGCCCGCACCGGCGTCGGCGCCCGCAGCCGCGCCGCGGCCAGCGCGCGTGCGCTATGTCGCACGCACCGAGCACGCCGAATCGAAGCGCGACTGTGTCGGCGTGCTCGCCGGCGTGAAGGGCAGCGTCGAATGCTTTTAACGCATGCGGCGCCGCGGCGCCCTGACACCTAGCCGCGCCGCACGATGCAGGCAACTATGAAAAATCACGATGCGCACGCATCGAGCAACGGGGGCATTACGAAATGAAAACGAAACTAGGGTTCTCATCCGACCGGGGTCCGCGCCGCTGCAAGCTGAGCAGCGCGGTAATGGCCGCCATGCTGGGCGCGGGGCTGCTGGGTGCGCAGCCGGGCAGCGCGCAAGTCGTCGTCGAGAGCGGCGTGCTCGCCAAGGGCAACACCGTCGCCGTGACGCAAATGGGCCGCAGGCCGACGACATTGAGCATCGCCGCGGCGTCCGCGCCCGCCGGCGCTCCACGCCCGGCCGCAGTCCCGCAGCCCCCCGTCGCCGAGGGGCCGCTGCGCGGCCCGAATTGCATCGGTGAGATCCGCGGCGAAACCACCGTCGTCGTGCCGCTCGGCAAGTCGACGCTCGTGCCCACGGACGAGCCCGTGCGCAACCGGACCCTCGGCAATCCTGCGATCGCGCAGGCAACCATGGTGTCGCCGCAAAGGCTTTACATTCTCGGCCAGTCGGTCGGCACGACCAACATGATCATCCAGGGAAGAAGCGGCGCGTGCCAGATCATCGACGTCGTCGTCAACGTGGACGCGGGCGGGCTGCAAGCGTCGCTGTCGCAGCTGATGCCCAACGAACGCAATCTCCGGGTGTCGACGGCCGCCGATAACTTTGTTCTCATGGGCCGCGTGTCGAGCGCGCAGGCAGCGCAAGAAGCGCTCGATATCGCGAAGGCGTACAGCCAGAGCGGCGGCACAGACAACGCAAGCAAAAGCAGCGGCGTGCTGAACATGATGACGCTCGATTCGCCGCAGCAAGTGATGCTCGAAGTGAAGGTCGCGGAAGTGTCGAAGACACTGATCGATCAGCTCGGCTCGTCGCTGGCCCTTCAGGGCGGGTTCGGCTCGTGGACCGGCTCCCTCGTGAGCACCTTGCTGTCGGGCGCCTCCACCATCCTGACGGGCACCAAGTCGAACCACCTGCCGATTTCGATGTCCATCGACGCGCAAAAGACCGACAACCTCACCAAGATCCTGGCCGAGCCGAACCTCGTCACGATCACCGGCCAGGAAGCCTCGTTCCTCGCCGGCGGCAAAGTGTTCATTCCCGTGCCGCAAAGCAACGCCAACGGCGGAACGACGATCACGCTTCAAGAGGAGGAGTTCGGCGTCGGGCTCAGATTCACGCCGACGGTGCTCGGCAACGGCCGCATCAACCTGAAGGTCGCGCCGGAAGTGTCGGAGCTCTCGCCGACCGGCGTCACGGTAACCGCTACCGGCACGAGCAGCACGTCGATCCTGCCGCTCATCACGACGCGCCGCGCGTCGACGACCGTGCAAATGAACGACGGCGAATCGTTCGCGATCGGCGGCCTCATCAGCAACAACGTCACGGGCGCACTCAAGGCGTTTCCGGGTCTCGGCGAGCTGCCCGTGATCGGGGCGCTCCTGCGCAGCACGTCGTTCCAGCAGGACCGCACGGAGCTCGTGTTCGTCGTTACGCCGCATCTCGTCAAGCCGCTTCCGAACCAGAACTATCCGTTGCCGACTGACAGCTTTACGCAGCCCAACGAGGCCGACGTGTACGCCACAGGCGACATGGAAGGCCGCGGCGCCTCGCGCGCGAAAGGCGCGGCTCCGGCGGGCGGCGCACCAAGCAACTCGTCGACGCAGCCGTCCGCTCCGGCGGACTCGCAAGCGGGCGTGCCGTCGCCGGCACCGGTGCCGCGTGCGCCGACGGCTCCCGCCGATGCGCAGCTTGCTCCGCATGACCCGCCTCCCGCCGGCCCGGCGCCCGCTTCGCCGAGTTCGCGCGATGCCGCCAAGCAGCAGACGAGCGCCGCCCAGCCGCCCGCGAGCCAATCCGCACCGGCACCGGACGCGCAAGCGGCGCGCGTCGCGCGCATTGAAGCGGCCGCCGCACGGATCGCCGAGACAGAGAAGCGGCGCGCGATAGCGATATCGAGCGCGTCAAACGGGACGATCAAGCAGTGACGTGATACCAAGGGGAATCTCATGAAACTCGATTGCATTGTTTTCGCGCGCCGGGCACTTCTCATCGTGCCGGCCTGCGCACTGCTCGGCGGCTGCATGTCGAGCTCGCCGATCTGGGACGCGCATTTCGGCGAGTCCGTCAGGGCCATCACCCAGGCGCAAATCATCGATCCGCAGGCGGGCGAGCACCGGCCGTCGAAGCCCGGCATCGACGGTAAGTCCGCTGCTTCGGCGATGGATGCATACGACAGCTCATTTAAAGCGCCCACACCGGCAGCCAATCCGTTCGTCATCGGCATCGGCGGCGGCGGCGGCGGCGGACAGTGATACCCATGCAGACGGAGATGATCATGCGTCGCGAACTTCAATCCCGTGTGCAACGCCGGACTCGTCAGTCCGAGCGCGGTGCCGTGGCCGTACTCGTGGCACTCGCACTCGTCGCGCTCATTGGAGCGGTCGGGCTCGCGCTCGATCTCGGCAAGCTCTATGTCGTCAGAAGCGAATTGCAGAACAGTGCGGATTCGTGCGCATTGGCCGCGGCCCGCGACCTGACGGGAGCAACGATCAACCTCTCCGTCTCCGAGGCGTCCGGCATTACCGCCGGACACCTCAACTACGCATTCTTCCAGAGCACTCCGGTGCAACTGGCCGTCAACAACAACGTGACGTTCACCGATGCGCTGACCGACCCGTTCCTGCCGAAAAACTCGGTCACCAATCCGTCGACAATCAAGTACGTGCAGTGCACCACGTCGCTCTCGAACATCGCGAACTGGTTCATCCAGGTACTCGACGTGCTGCCGGGCGTGAACGTCGCCAACGCGTCGGTATCGGCCAACGCGGTGGCCACGATCAGCCCCGCGCAAACGACGTGCGCGATTCCGGTATACGTCTGCCAGGCAGGCACCCAGGTCAGCCCGGCGATTCCCAATCAAAGCTATACGCCGGGCCAGTGGATCGCCTCGAAAGCCGGCTCGCCGCCCAGTTACGGGAACGGTAACTTCGGGTGGGCCGCGCTCAACGGCACCACCAACGCGAAGGACATCAGGGACGAGCTGACCGGCAACTACTGCAGCCTCCCGGCCGTTGGCTCGACCGTCGGCTCCCCGGGCAACAAGCTCACGGACGACGGCGCATGGAACTCACGTTTCGGCATCTATCAGAACCCGTACTCCCAATCGAGCGATCCGACCGACTTCACGGGATATGCGTACACGTCCACGAGCTGGGCACCGCTAGCCAACGCATACAGCGACTTCGTCAGCAAGCGGGCCGCGTTCACAGCGTATCAGGGTGATGGGAACGGGGCCAACCAATCAGGTCTGACAACGAAGGGTTCCTCTTCGGGCACCAACTACACGGCTGGCGCCGACCGGCGCCTCGCGCTCGCCCCCGAGGTCGACTGCGGCCAGCTATTGGTCCCCGGCGGCCACTCCGCAAATATTCTCCGGTGGGATTGCGTCCTGATGCTCGATCCGATGGACAAGGCGGGCGACCCCGTTCATCTGGAGTACGAAGGCAACACGACGGACCCGACCATGCCGTGCGCGACGCACGGCATCCCGGGCAACGGCTCATCGGTCGGGCCGCTGGTTCCGGTTCTGGTGCAATAGACGAGGCGACCATGAAAACCCGCTCCTCCTCACGCAAGTGCATGCGCGGCGCAGCTGCCGTCGAGTTCGCGCTGATGCTGATTCTGCTCGTTCCGCTCGCCCTCGGAGTGGCCGAGTTCGGCCACGCGATCTCGCAGTACGAAACGCTCACCAAGGGCACGCGCGACGCGGCGCGCTACCTCTCGACGTACCTGCCGAGCGACCCGGCCTACCCGCTCGCGCAGGCCCAGTGCCTCGTCATGTACGGCAGCGCGACCTGCCCCACCGGCAACGCCACGCCGCTCGTCACCGGCCTCACGACATCGATGGTCGTGGTGTGTGACGCCGTGAACACCACGAATTGCCAGGACGCGACGGACCCGACCCTGTTCGCCAGCGTGCCGACCTACGACTCGAACAACGGCGCGCCCGGCGGCGCTCAGTCGGGCAGCATCAACGTGGTCGAGGTCAAGATCAAGGGCTTCAAGTACCAGCCGATCGAGCCGTTCTTCAATCCGACGCTCAATCTCGCGCAACTGATCTTCAACGACATCTTCACCGTCATGAGGCAAGTGTCATGAGCACTGTCATGGAGCAGCGTGCTGGTGCCATCCGTTCGCGGCGGCGCAAGGAGCGCGGCGCCGCCATGGTCGAGTTCGCACTCGTCGCGGCCGTCTTCTGCACGCTCCTGATCGGCGCCTTCGAGTTCGCCCGCGTGCTCTTCTACTGGAATACGGCCGGTGAAGCAGTGCGCCTCGGCGCGCGCACCGCCGTCGTATGCGACGCGGACGCATCGGTGGTCAAAAAGAGGATCGCCTCGATGCTGCCGCTCCTCGCCAACTCGAACGTGACGCTGAGCTACACGCCGTCCGGCTGCGACTCGGATCCGACCACGGCGCGCAACACCTGCACGTTCGTCACGGTCAGCGTCACGAACGTACAGGTGCAGACGATGATTCCATTCGTCCCTCTCACGCTCACGATGCCGCCATTCACCACCACGTTGCCGCGCGAGAGTCTCATGACGGCCACGGGCGGCACAGTCTGTCATTAATTTTAGATAGTTCGGCGGGACACCATCATGATCGATCTCCTGAGCATTTCCACCGACGCCACGCGGCTCGCCGAGGTCGCACGCCTGATCGGCGAATGCGGCAGCTACCGGGGGACGCGTGCCGTCGCCACCCCGTCCCAGCTCCTCGCGCGCGGGGACAGTCTCGATGCATTCGACGTCCTGATCGTCGATGCCTTGTCGCTTCAGGATGCCGACTTGCCGATCGTCACGGATTTGTGCCACCGGCATGGGCATCTCACATGCATTCTGCTGATTCCGGATGCGTCGCCTGAGACACTCATTGCCGCAATGCGCGCGGGCTTTCGCGACGTGATCCACTGGCCGCTCGATCAGCGCTCGCTTGCCGATGCGCTGCAGCGTGCAGAAAGTCGACGTGCGCTGCACGACACGCACGAGACCCGTATCGTGTCGTTCATGTCGTGCAAGGGCGGGACGGGGACGAGTTTCATTGCCGGCAATGTCGCGCACGCGCTTTCGACGACGCTGCAAAAGCGTGTGCTGCTGATCGACCTCAATCAACTGTTCGGCGACGCCGCCTTTCTTGTCACGAACGAAACACCGCCTTCGACGCTGCCGCAGATGTGCGGGCAGATCGCGCGGATGGATTCCGCCTTCCTCGACGCCTGCCTGCTTCATAGCAATGACCGGTTCGATCTGCTCGCCGGCGCGGGCGATCCGGTCAAGGCTGCCGACATCAAGGTGGAAACACTCGAATGGATCCTGGGCGTTGCGGTACCCCGCTACGATTTCGTGATCTTCGACCTCGGGCAGAGCATCAATCAGCTTTCGATACTCGCGCTTGATCGCAGCGACGAAATCCACATCGTGTTGCAGGCCAGCATGCCGCACGCGCGCGCAGGGCGACGCCTGCAGGAAATCCTGTCGTCGCTCGGCTACTCCACCGACCGGATGCGGCTGTTGCTGAACCGGTATTCCCGCCACGGCGAACATGCACGTGCCGCGATGGAGGAAGTCCTGGGCATGCAACCCTACGAGGTGCTTCCGGAGGACGCCGCGATCGTGGCCGCCGCGATGAACGAAGGGGTGCCGGTGTCACAGATCCGCCGTAATAGCGGCGTGGCGCGCAGTTTGCAGAAGCTCGCGCAAAAGATCGTCAACCACGGGCCGGCGTCCGCGCGCGCCCGCACACGCGGTGAGTCATTGGTTACCCGCTTCTTCGGCCGCAATGCGACGCCGAAGCTCAAGGCCATGTAATAAACGACTAGGAGAGCACCATGTCATTGCGTGAACAGATATCCGCTCAATTGGTGAAGCCATTCGGAGAGCGAAACGGCGGGACAAACGTGTCGAATGGGATGGCGCGCACCGCGTATCAGCAACTCAAGCGAGAGGTCCATCATTCGGTGCTCGAGCACGTCGAACTGGAACGTCTCTCGAGACTTCCGACCGATCAGGTCCGTCAGGAAATCGGCACACTTATCGGACGCATTCTCGAAGAAGAGAAGGCGCCCGCCAACGATGTCGAACGCAAGCAACTGGCGGTCGACGTGTACGACGAGATGTTCGGGTTCGGTCCGCTCGAAGTGCTGCTTCGCGACCCGACCGTATCCGACATTCTCGTCAATACGTCCAGTCAGACGTACGTCGAACGCAAGGGCCGGCTCGAATTGACCGATGTGACGTTCTACGACGACGCGCACTTGATGAAAGTGATCGAGAAGATCGTGTCGCGCGTCGGACGGCGCATCGACGAATCGAGCCCAATGGTCGATGCGCGCCTGCCGGACGGCTCGCGGGTCAATGCGATCATCCCGCCCACCGCGGTGGACGGTCCGCTCGTTTCGATCCGGCGCTTCGCCGTGAATCCGCTGCAGGTGTCTGACCTGATCCAGCTGCAGACCCTCACGCCGCCGATGGCGGAGCTGCTCGACGCGCTGGCGCGCGCGAAGGTCAATATCCTCATATCGGGCGGCACCGGCAGCGGCAAGACGACCCTTCTGAACATTCTGTCCGGCTTCATTCCGGCCGACGAGCGCATCGTGACGATCGAAGACGCGGCGGAGCTGCAACTGCGGCAGCCGCATGTGCTCAGGCTCGAGACGCGTCCGCCGAACATCGAGGGGCGCGGCGAGGTCACGCAGCGCACGCTCGTGCGCAACGCCCTGCGGATGCGCCCCGATCGCATCATTCTCGGGGAAGTGCGCGGCGCGGAAGCGCTCGACATGCTCGCCGCCATGAATACCGGCCATGAGGGTTCGCTTGCCACGATCCACGCGAACACGCCGCGCGATGCGCTCACGCGTCTCGAGAACATGATCAGCCTTGCCGGCATGTCGCTTCCGCCGAAAACGATGCGCCAGCAGATCGCGTCGGCGATCTCGGTGGTCATCCAGGCCTCCCGGCTAAACGACGGTCGGCGCAAGATCGTCAGCATCCAGGAGCTGACCGGCATGGAAGGGGAGATCGTCAACATGCAGGAAGTGTTCACGTTCAAGCGAACCGGAGTCGACCAGAACGGCAACGTGTGCGGCCATTTTTGCGCGACCGGCGTGCGACCGAAATTCGTCGAGCGGCTGCAGGCATTCGGCATCAACCTGCCGGATCAGATCTACGACCCCGCACGACGCTTCGAAACCACTTGATCAGCATGGCCCGACGTTTTTGCTGACCCGCTCAAGGTCTCAGGAGACCTGCATGGACCCGATCTTCTACGCGTTTATCGTCCTGGTGTTCGTGACCGTGGTGCTCGCGGTCGAGGGCATCCATCTATGGTGGAACAGCCATCACGGCAGCGCCGCCCGGCGTATCGAAGCGCGCATCCGCGCATTGTCCGCAGGCGGCCAGGTGCAAAAGGAGCGTCTGACGATCCTGAAGGATCGCATGTTGGGCGAGACGAGCTCGCTCGAGAAGCTGGTGATGCAGATGCCGCGAGTCAAGGCGCTCGATCTTCTGATTCAGCAATCGGGGCTGAACTGGTCCGTTGCGCGGCTGATCGCCACGAGCCTGACCATCCCGCTGGTCCTGCTCGCCGCCGCCACCTTCCTGCCGGTGCCCATGGCGTTCGCCGCCATCGCCGCACTGGCAGCGGGCGCCCTGCCCTATCTCTATGTCAGTCGCCAGCGCGCCAAGCGGCTGCGCCGGCTCGAACTACAGTTGCCCGACGTCGCCGACACGATCGGCCGCGCGCTGCGCGCGGGCCACGCATTCCCCAGCGCGATCGGCATGGTGAGCGACGAGTTCGCCGAGCCGATGGCCGGTGAATTCCGCATCACGTTCGACGAAATCAACTATGGCGTAGCACTGAACGAAGCGTTGATGAATCTTGCGACGCGCGTGCCGATTCGCGATTTGCGCTATTTCGTGATCGCCGTGCTGATCCAGAGGGAAACGGGGGGCAACCTAGCTGAGGTCCTGGACGGCATCGCGTTCCTGATCCGCGAGCGATTCAAGCTCTTCGACAAGGTTCGGGTTCTGGCCGCCGAGGGCAAGATGTCCGCATGGGTGCTTGGCTTGCTCCCGTTCCTGACGGCTGGGGCCATGATGGTGCTGAATCCGACTTTCCTCCAAGTGCTCTGGCAAGACCCGGCCGGCCTGAAAGTGCTCGCAGCGATAGCTGTCATGATGGTGACCGGCGTGTTCTGGATGCGGCGAATCATCAGAATTCGCGTGTAGTCGCGCGAGGTCCGGATGCGGTGCCGATCAAGATAGCAAGGAGATGTCATGCAATCATCCAATACGATAAATATGCTGTTGCTCGTCGGTCTGTTCGCCGTTGTGTTCGCGGGGGTGCTCGGCGTCATGCTTGTCCTCTTGCCGCGCGACATGCGACGGCGTATCGAGCAGGCGGGCGGTGGGAGGGTTGCGCCGCAGTCCGAATCCATGTCGACGGGGACGGTATGGCTCGAAAAGATCGCGGGCATTTCGCAGCCCATTGCGAAACTGTCGCTTCCCAAAGAAAACTGGGAGAAGTCGGCGTTGCGCCTGCGCCTGATGAATGCGGGTTGGCGAGCGCCCGGCGCCGCAGCCATCTATTTCGCGGCGAAAACGGTGCTCGCGCTGAGCTTGCCTCTCGTGACGCTGATCTGGCTCGCCGGCACGTCGCTCGCCGCGGATCCGTTAATGCTGTCCTCCATCCTGATCAGTTTGGGGAGCTTCGGCTACTACTTGCCTAACTATGTGCTCAAGCGCTGCGTGCAATCGCGCCAGCGCACGATCTTCGAAGACTTTCCCGACGCGCTGGACCTGCTGACCGTCTGCGTCGAGGCCGGTCTGAGTCTGGACGCCGGCCTCATGAAGGTGGCCGAGGAGATCAAGCTGCGCAGCGCGGTAGTCGCGGGCGAGCTCGAATTGATGCTGCTCGAGCTGCGCTCCGGATTTACGAAGGAAAAAGCATTGCGCAACCTCTCGCTGCGCACGGGCGTCGAAGATATCGATTCGTTCTGCACCATGCTGATTCAGGCTGAACGCTTTGGCACGAGCATCGGCGAATCGCTGCGCGTGCTGTCCGATACGCTGCGCACACGGCGCCGGAGCCGCGCCGAAGAGCAGGCAGCGAAGATCCCCGTGAAAATGCTGCTCCCGCTCGCGTTTTGCATCTTTCCCGCCTTGCTCACGGTATTGCTCGGACCGGCGTTCATTCAAGTCTATCGGGTTCTCTTGCCGACGATGACCGGCTCCGGAGGATAACGCCGCGCCGGCCGGACTTTTCGACGGCAACATTGCGTTCGCGAGTGCTGTTTCGATGCGCTCCTTAGCGTGTGCGGAGCCCCTACCCGTGCGCCATTCGCGCGCGGGCTTTGATGGGCGGCCACTACAGCGCCCATTTTTTTTCGTTGCAAGGCTCGCGCCGGCAACTGAGATTGGAAACACAAATCAATACAAGCGCACCGGAACCGCGGCGCGCGACTCTACGGGGGTCTTCATGTTCAGCCGACTTGTCTCCACGGAAAACTCGCAAAGTTCAAGCGTGCCGCGCACGCCGGCACCCAACAGGGCGCACGACACAGCGCACGACTTGCCGCCGAGGTTCACAGAAGCGGCGTTGCGCGCGCTTACGGCAACGGTGCTCGGCGTGTTCGCCTACACGGCGATCATGGGATGGGTAGCGGCGCCGCACCGGGTGACCTTGCTTCTCTTGGTGGTGGGCGCCTGCCTGACGACGGGGTTGTCGCTCATCGCGCGCACGCCGAAACGCCGCGACTGGCGGCCGGTCGCGCTCATCTGCTCGCTTGGCGGGTCCTATGGCTGCATCGCGTACAATCTCGCGCCCGGGGTGAAAGTCGTGCCCGAGGCGGTCGGTGCGACATTGCAAGTGCTCGGCATCTTGTGGCAGTTGTACGCGAAGGCATCGTTGCGGCGCTCGTTCGGCATCCTGCCCGCCAATCGTGGAGTCGTGTCGCGCGGCGCGTATTGCTTCGTGCGACATCCGATGTACCTCGGCTATTTCGTCACCGATCTCGGCTTTCTTCTGGTGAACTTCAGCCTCTACAACATGCTCGTGCATGCCGCCCAACTGTCGCTGCAGATCGGGCGCATCAGGCACGAGGAGCGGCTCCTGTCGGAAGACGAGCGCTATCGCGCGTATCGGGATGTCGTCCGATATCGGTTGATTCCCTTCGTGTTCTGACGGGGCAAGCGTGCCGCCCGCCGGGCCGGCGTTCATTCAAATCTACCGGGTGCTATTGCCCACCTTGTCCGGTACTGGCGGCTAGCACTCACTGAACTTGTGGCACCGCGCTGATTCGCAGCGCGGCGCGTGTTCGCGGGCCCCGTATCGGCCCGCTTTTTTTGAACTCGAAGACCCCCGCCAGTTCGCGCTTCAAGCGCGCTGGCTTTGATGGGCGGCAAGCACTGCGCCCATTCTTTTTTTTGCGCCTTGAACTCAAGCCATTTCACGGAAATGCCAGCACAGGCTCCGCGTGCTTTAGGCACGCTACGATCGCACGCGCTCCGCAGCCGCATCATACGGCGCCTTCAAATGCAACGTCACGTCGAGCCTCTCCCCTGCCAGATCGATCTGATACCGCCCGCTTAGCAAGTAATCGGCATCCACCGGCACCCCGCCCGCGTCGATATAGCCGAGTGCCACCGGACACCCCAGCGTATGCCCGAACGCCGCTGAACTGACCGAGCCCACCGCCGCGCCATCCCGCAGAATCGCCTCGCCGCCCCACAGCATCTTGTCGCCGTGTCCGTCGACGGTCAGCGCGACGAGCCGCCGCGCAAGCGGCTTGTTTTTGCGTTCCAGCAATGCCTCGCGCCCGCGAAACGGAATGTCCTTGTCGAGTTTGCAAGCGAACGCAAGACCCGCTTCGAACGGATCGCGATCGGGCGACAGCTCGCGTCCCCACGCGCGGTAGGCTTTCTCGATACGCAGCGATTCGAGCGCGTAATACCCCGCGTTGACGAGGCCGAACGCGGCGCCCGCGTCCATCAGCGTCTCGTAGACGCCGACCGCGAATTCCACCGGCACATACAGCTCCCAGCCCAGTTCGCCGACGTAAGTGAGGCGCGTCGCGCGCACCGTCGCGTAGCCGATGTCGACCTCGCGGCTCGTGCCGAAAGCAAACGCCTCGTTCGAGAAGCCGCTCTTCGAAACCTGCTGCAGCAGCGCGCGCGAATTCGGCCCCATCACGGCGAGCACCGCGTATTGGCCGGTCACGTCGACGACCGTGCAGTGCTTGCCCTCGGGCAGATGCTTTTCGATGAAGTCGAGATCGCGCACGGTTTGCGCGGAGCCCGTGACGAGCAGGTATTGATCGTAGGCGAGGCGCGTGAGCGTGAAGTCCGATTCGTAGCCGCCGCGTTCGTTGAGCATGCCGGTATAAACGGTCTTGCCCGGCTCGACCGCCACGTCGTTCGCGACGAGCCCTTGCAGCACGTCTTCGGCATCGCGCCCCTTGAGCAGGAATTTCGAAAACGACGTCAGGTCGAAGAGCGCCACGCGCTCGCGGCAGGCGCGATGCTCGGCCGCGCTCCATGCATGCCAGTTCTGCTGGCCGAAGCCGTATTGAATCGCGGGCGTCTCGCCCTTCGGCGCGAAGCAGTTCGCGCGTTCCCAGCCCATCTTGCTCCCGAAGCACGCGCCCGCGTCGCGCAGGTGCGCGTACAGCGGCGAACGCCGGAACGGCCGCGCGGTATCGAGTTCGCGATTCGGCCAGGGCATCGCGTAGTGAAGCCCCAGCGTCTCCTTCACGCGGTCGTGGAGCCAGGCGTCGTTGCCGTTGAAGTGCGCGAAGCGGCGGATGTCGACCGGCCACAAATCCATCGTCGCCTCGCCCGCCATGATCCACTCGGCGAGCGCCATCCCGGCGCCGCCCGCGGACGCGATCCCCATCGAATTGAAGCCCGCGCCGACATAGAAGTTCTTGAGTTCCGGCGCCTCGCCGACGATGAAATTGTTATCGGGCGTGAACGACTCCGGCCCGTTGTAGAACTGCCGCACTTGGGCCGTTTCGAGCGCGGGCACGCGGATCAGCGCGTTCTGCATCAGGATCTCGAACTGGTCCCAATCGTCGGGCAGCAATTGGAATTCGAAGTGCTCGGGAATGCCGTTCATGCCCCACGGCTTCGCGTCGGGCTCGAAGCCGCCCATCACGAGGCCGCCCACTTCCTCCTTGAAGTAGATATAGCCGTCCGGATCGCGCATGACCGGCAAGTCGGGATGCACGCCGGGAATCTTCTCGGTGACGATGTAGTAGTGCTCGGCCGAATGCAGCGGCACCGTCACGCCGCACAGGCGGCCGATCGCCTTCGCCCACTGGCCGCCGCAATTGACGACGATATCGGCGCCGATCGTGCCCGCCTCGCCGGCCTTGGTGCGCCACTCGACACCCGTTGCCTTGCGTCCCGCGCCCGTGCGCTCGGTTTGAACGCCCGTCACGCGCACGTTCTCGACGATGCGCGCGCCGCGCATCCGTGCGCCGCGTGCGAGCGCCTGCGTGAGGTCGGTCGGGTTCGCCTTGCCGTCGCCGGGCAGCCAGACGGCGCCGAGCAGATCGTCGGTGCGCATCACCGGCCACAGCTCGCCCGCCTGGCTCGCGCCGATCACGTCGCACTCGACGCCATACGCGCGCGCCACCGCGGCCGTGCGCTTCAGTTGCGTCATGCGCTCGCTCGTGCGCGCAACCGACAGCGAGCCGCACGGCTTCCAGCCGGTCGCGAGCCCGGTGTCCGCTTCGAGTTCGGCGTAGAGCTTGGTCGAATAGCGGATCAGCTTCGTCATGCTCTCCTGCGAGCGCAATTGGCCGACGAGTCCGGCGGCATGCCAGGTCGTGCCGCACGAGAGCTGGCCTTGTTCGAGCAGCGTCACGCCGGTCCAGCCGGCCTTCGCGAGGTGGTAGGCGACGGAACAGCCGATGATGCCGCCGCCGATGATGACAACGCGCGAATGCGAGGGAATGCCGGAGCTCATGGAGGTCTCGAATAGGGACGAAGCACGGATGACGGAATGCCGGCACGCGAAATCGGCGCCGCGTTACGGTGCAACATAATGCCACTATTTGATGCATGATGCCACATCGTCGGCGCCAAATAATAGCGCGGAAACAACACGACTGCCGCCCAATCTCCTCGCTCGGGATCAGCGCGAATGCGAACGCATCGCCCCCGGTTCGGCGGCTTGCTGCCCATCGCCGTTCGCAGGATCGCCGGACGGTTCCGCACTTTGCTCCAGCACTGCACGCGCAAGCTGCATGTCGGTCGCGCGCTCCCAGCGCACGACCGCGATCGTCGCGACGCCATTACCGATCAGGTTCGTCAACGCAACGAACTTCGACCGCCGACTTCCAATATGACAAACATATTGCAAATAAGAATCTTTTCGCAATATAATTGAAACCAAGTAGTTAGGAATCTTAAATTTCAAGGGCGACGTTTTATCCAAAAAACCAGGAGGAACCCATTCCATGAGGGAACTGAGTATTAGTGAGAGTGAGCAAAGTCAGCGGATCATTCACTGCATCGCAGTGTCCCCTGCGATCACTCTCGCTGACTTGACGGCCCAGCTTCCGGAATTGGACGCGCACAAGTTACGCCAACTCGTCACTGAACTCTGCCGTCAGCATGTCCTGGAATTGGTCCGTCAGTGACGGCGTATCGCAACACCCGACTCTGAATTTCTACAGCCATGACAATCCAATTCAAGTTTGTGCTCACATGGATCATTCCCGAGCTCAAGGGTCTTTCCCGAACCGAAATCGAGTCCATGGTGGAAATCGCCAGGCAATTTTCCATTCCGCGAATCAGAAAGTATTCTGGATATGCCTTTATTGTTTCACTCTTTACACCCTTTATTTTTTTTGTTTCCCTATTCATCACGTTAGGTCTCGTCCCGAGTAATAACCATTTAATTTTTATTGGAATGATGGGGTTGATTTCAATGCTTTCAACGCTTTCAAGCTCCCTTTTGGCATCAATATTTAACTCCCTTATTCTCAAGCCGGCAATCTGCGATCAGTTGAATAAAAAACCACGGCCCCCACATGCATCTGCCTAAGCATTCCGGCGATGGCACGACCGTTCCTATTCGCCCTCACGAGACTTTCGCGATGTATCTGCCGGTGATTTCTTGTCGCACGGTTCAAGCGTGTGAAGAGAACCGCAGCGACGTAAGAACCAATACCGCCCGCTGTCACCAAACATACGGCACGAGCCGATACCGCACGCGCGCCATATACGCGTCATACCCCGTCAACTCTTCAGCAAGCACGCCCTCTTCGCGCACGGCGCGATAACCGAGCCCCGCGACGATAATCGGCACGAACGCGAGCCCCCACCACGAGCCGAGCAGCAGCGCCATGCCGACGAGATAAAGAATCGCGCTCGAATACATCGGATGCCGGACGTACGCATACGGCCCCGTGTCGATCACCTTGTGTCCGCGCTCGCTTTGAATCTTGACGACCGGCGCCGCGAAACTGTTCTCGCGAAACACGAGGCAGACGAGGTAGATGCTCGCAGCCATCATCGCGCCGCCGATGCCTTGCAGCCACAGCGGCACGTCCGACCAGTGAAAGCGTCTCGCGTCGAGCCCCATCAGCGCGAGCCACACGATCCACGCCACGGCGGCGCACATCATGAAGATCTGATCCCAGCGCTTCTGCCCGCGCTGCACGAAAATCGACATGCGCTCGGCAAGCAGCGCCGGATCGCGCCGCGCAAGCCAGATGCCCGAGGCAAGGCTAAGCAGCGTCATTTCGACGAGAAATGCCCAGCCGGCCGGCCATCGCGTCGTACCGGCCGCGCCGAACAGCAACGCGCCCATGCCTAACACCCAACCCAGCGTGCTGACGATGAGACGTGGGATCACGGCGATCCCTCCACGCGCACGGCAACGCGTTCGAACACGCCGGCGACATCGATGCCGGCGACGTCGATATCGAAGCGCTCCGTCAGCTCGCGTTCGAGTTCGCGTGCGCTGCCGATCTTGTGCACGGTGCTGCTGCCGTCTTTGGCGCGCTCGGTCAGCGTGTCGTTGAAGAGCGTGACGCGGCCGGGCGGCAGCACGCGGCTCACGACGAGGTTGTTCGTGAAGCGCGACTCGGGGTGCGCCGTCGTGTACCAGTTCGCCACTTCGTAGTCGATCCACTCTGCTTTCTGCGGCATGAAGCGATAAACCTTGGGCCAGTCGGCCGCCTGCAGTTCGAGGTCGAAGGCGCCCGTGTCCGTCGCGCTCAAACGGAACGACTCGAGACGCGTTTGTTGCACCACGTCCGGCACGAAACGCAGCGGCGCCGTCAGCGTGACGCTGCCGAACCCGACATCGGCAAGCCATGTTTCGTCACCGAGGTCGATACGCAGCAGCATGTGCGAGAGCGCGGTGATCGCGTCCGGCGCTCTGCCCCAAAGCACGCGCGCGATATGCGGCGTCACGTGAAAACCAAGCTCCATCAGCACGTGCGCGAACAACGTGTTCTGCTCGAAGCAATACCCGCCGCGACGGCGCTCGACCAGCTTCGCCACGACCGACGGCAGATCGACGAACACGCGGCGCCCGGTCAGCGGATCGAGATTTTCGAACGGGATGCGCTGCGGATGCAGCCATTGAAGCGCTCTCAGCACATCGAGCGTCGGCGTACGCGGCCCGGTGTAGCCGATGCGTTCGAAATAGCGGTCGAGGTCAAGCCGTTGGTGCCCGTGCGTCATCGAAAGTCCCCTGATGTAAGGTTGAGCCGCGCCGAAGCCGGTTCAGGCTACCTCAGTTCGGCAATTTTCGGACAGCGCTCAATGCGTACGCCGAGCGCGATTCGCCAATCCGATAATTTCATTGTCATTACATATAAATTTCAATTGTATTTGTCAGAACTAAACAATTAGCAGCACTCCGTAAATTTCCCCGTTACATGTTAGTAATATGGATGCGAATCATTCGCATTTGTATTGACGATGCTATCCAGCATGAGTACGATCTCGCCATTCGCTCTGCTGCCTGATCGATATCCAGCGGCGTAAGTATGCGGCAGCGTAAGAAGAGCGATTTGCAGCCAAGCGCCACGTCTTCAAGCGACAACTGTGGCTACCTGCCAGCTCAAACAACAAAGGACTTTGATGAAGCTCGCTTCGTCCATTGCACGCGACGCCCAAGCGGGTTCGCACGGGGATGCGCCGGGTGGCGCGCGTATGCCTGCCCTTCGCCGCCTTGCAATTCATACTGCTTTCGCTTGCGCCTCGATTGCAAGCACCGCCGCGGTACATGCCCAGAGTTCGGACGCCACGCCTGACGCGCCCGAAGCCGACCTCAAGATTCAAGCGCAGCCGACCCATCAATGGACCGGCGTCTGGACCCGCCAGAATCTGCTCGGCGACATCGGCGGCCTGCGTCCGTGGCTCAACAAGTACGGCATCAGCTTCGGCCTGCAGGAAACGAGCGAATACCTGTACAACACGCGCGGCGGCCTCGGCACGGGCGGCGCCTACGACGGCCTCACGACGATGTCGCTGGCCCTCGACACGCAAAAGGCGTTCGGCCTGCCCGGCGGCACGTTCAACGTCAGCGCGTTTCAGATTCACGGCACCAATCTCTCCACGCGCTATCTCGGCACGCTCGACACCGCGAGCGGCATCGAAGCGGACGACACCACGCGTCTGTGGGAGCTGTGGTACCAGCAGGCGTTCCTCGACCACCGCGTCGACATCAAGGTCGGCCAGCAAAGTCTCGACCAGGAGTTCATGGTCAGCTCGTATGCCGGCACGTTCGTCAACACGATGTTCGGCTGGCCGGGCGTGCCCTCGTACGACATGCCGGCCGGCGGCCCCGCGTATCCGCTTTCAGCGCTCGGCGTGCGCGTGCGCGCGCAAATCACGCCTTCGATCACGGCGCTCGCCGGCGTGTTCGACGGCAACCCGGCGCCCGGCAACGGCGACCCGCAAAAGCTCAATTCGAGCGGCACGAACTTCAATCTGCACAACGGCGCGCTCTACATCGGCGAAGTGCAGTACGCGATCAACCAGCCGTCTGAAGGTGCGATGGAAACGGGCGACGGCACGAAGAGCGCAAGCGGCGGCCTGCCGGGCACCTACAAGCTCGGCGTCTGGTACAACAACGAGACCTTTGCCGATCAAGGCATCGACAACACGGGCCTTTCGCTCGCGAATCCGCTGTCGACGGGCGTTCCTGCTTCGCACCAAGGCGACTACAGCTTCTACGCGGTGGCCGACCAGATGGTGTGGCGCCCCGACCCGGACGGGCCGCGCAGCATCGGCGTGTTCGCACGCGTGATGGGCGCGCCGGGCGATCGCAACGAGGTCAGCTTGAGCGCGAACCTCGGCGTCGTCATGAAGGCGCCGTTCAAGGGGCGCGACAACGACAGCGTCGGCCTGGGTCTCGCCTACATCAAGATCGGCAATCATTTGAGCGGCTTCGACGCGGCGCAGGGCTTCGTGCCGCGCACCGGCGAAACCGCGCTCGAAGCGACCTACCAGTACCAGGTCACGCCGTGGTGGCAACTGCAGGCCGACGCGCAGTACACGTTCAACGCGGGCGCGGGCCAGAACCCGAGCGATCCGGCGCAGGGACTGCGCAACACGTTCGTGATCGGCATGCGGACCAACATCACGTTCTGAGCACCGGCATGACGGCACCTTTTCGCAATCGACGACTGACGGCGGCACCCACATGAAACCACTCTCGCTTACGAAATCCGGCGCACGCATCGCGCTGGCCGCGGCTGCGGCAGCCGCGGCGCTAGCGGCCGCACAAGCGGCCTACGCGGAGCCGCAAGGCTTCCTCGAAACCGTCCACAAGCACACGACCCTCGTCAACACGGTGCCCGACAACGGCGACCAGAACCCGTACGCGATCGCCGTCGCGCCCGTATCCTCAGGCGCGTTCAAGAAGGGCGACGTGCTGGTCGACAACTTCAACAATTCGGCGAACCTGCAAGGCACGGGCAGCACGATCGTCGACTATCACGCCGACACGAAGCAGATGACCACGTTCGCGACGCTTCCGCGCGAGCTCAAGGAATGCCCGGGCGGGATCGGCCTGTCGACGGCGATGACGGTGCTCAAGTCGGGCTGGGTGATCGTCGGCAGCACGCCGAGCAACGACGGCACCACGACGACCAAAGGCGCCGGCTGCCTGATCGTGCTGGACAACCAGGGCAAGCTCGTCTCGACGATCACCGGCGAGAACATCAACGACCCGTGGGGCAACATGGCCGTGGTCGACAACGGCGACACGGCGACGCTGTTCGTGTCGATGGCCGGCTTCGGCGTCGGCAGCCCGAACGCGGCCGGTCCCGACGGCGACCCGCCTGTGTTCAAGCAGTCCACCGTGCTGCGCCTCGAGCTCGACATCCCGGCCGGCAAGCCGCCGGCCGTCAAGCAGCAGACGGTGATCGCGAGCGGCTTCGGCGCGCAGGCCGACAAGGGCGTGTTCCTGATCGGACCGACCGGCCTCGCATTGTCCGCCGACCGCAAGCTGCTGTACGTATCGGACGCGATCGGCAACCGCATCAACGAGATCGAAGACCCGCTCACGCGCGACTTCAGCGCAGGCGTCGGCCGCCAGGTCACCGCCGACGGCCTCTTGCACCGCCCGCTCGCGATGGATACGGCGCCCAACGGCCACCTGCTCGTGACGAACGCGCTGAACGGCCAGGTCGTCGAGATCGACCCGGCCTCCGGCAAGCAGCTCTACGCGCGCTGGATCGACACCGACAAGGCGCAATCGCCCCCGGGCAACGGCGACTTGTTCGGCATCGTCATGACGCCCGAAGGCGACGGTTTCTACTACGTCGAAGATGACGTGAACACACTGGTACTGGCGAAATAACATGACCGACGATACGAAGCCGCTCAAGCGCCCAACCCGGCGCGGCTTCCTGAAAGCGAGCGGGGCCGCGGTAGCGGCCGGCGCGACGCTGGGAGCCGCGCTCGGCACGAGCGCCGCAAAAGCGGCACAGACCCCGCATGAACCCGCGCACGGCAAGCCGCACGCGGACGATCCGCAATCCGCGGCGGAGCCGTTCTACGGCGCTCACCAAGGGGGGATCGTCACGCCGCAGCAAGCGCATACGTACGTGGCGGCGTTCGACCTCACGACGGCCAAGCGCGAAGACGTGCTCGACCTGCTGCGCGAATGGACCGATGCCGCGGCGCGCCTGACGCGCGGGCAGACGGCCCAGCCGCTGCCGGCGTCCGCCGACAAGTCCGCGCCCGATTCGGGCGACGTGCTCGGTCTCGGCGCGGCCGGCCTGACGATCACGTTCGGCTTCGGCCCGGGCCTCTTCACGAAGGACGGCAAGGACCGCTACGGCCTCGCCGGCAAGCGCCCCGCCGCGCTCGTCGATTTGCCGCGCTTTAACGGCGATCAATTGCTGCCGGAGAAATCGGGCGGCGACCTCTTCGTGCAGGCCTGCGCGAACGACGCGCAAGTCGCCTTCCACGCGGTGCGCCAGCTCGCGCGCATGGGCTACGGCATCGTGCAGATGCAGTGGGGCCAGGCCGGCTTCCTGTCGGGCCCGAAGGGGCAGACGCCGCGCAACCTGATGGGCTTCAAGGACGGCACGAACAATCCGCCGACGCAGGACCCCGCGCTGATGAACCAGTTCATCTGGGCCGGCGACGAGGGTCCGGCGTGGATGCAAAACGGCACCTACGCGGTGTTCCGGCGCATCCGCATCACGATCGAGCACTGGGACCAGATGGAAGTGGGCTTCCAGGAATCGGTGTTCGGCCGCCACAAGACCAGCGGCGCGCCGATCGGCAAGAAAAACGAGTTCGACGCGCTCGATCTCGATGCGCAGGACAAGGACGGCAACGCGCTGATTCCCGACAATTCGCACGTGCGCCTCTCGACGGCCGCGACGAACGGCGGCCAGCGGATTCTGCGCCGCTCGTATTCGTACAACGACAGCACGAACTTTTACATCGAGCGCTGGCCGCCTTGGCGCCAGGAAACGGAGTACGATGCCGGGCTGATTTTCATCGCGCACCAGCGCGATCCGCGCACCGGCTTCATTCCGATCAACGAGAAGCTCGCGAAGCTCGACATGATGAACCAGTTCACGACGCACGTCGGCAGCGCGATCTTCGCGATCCCGCCGGGCGCGAAGGAAGGTTCGTTCATCGGCGCGGAGCTGTTCGGCGCTTGAGTCTTGCGTCGAGCCCGGAACATCGGAACGGCGCGCCGCCCGCGCATCGCGGCGGCCCGCCGGCACACATCAACAGACACACCCGTATTCGAAGAGGAATCTGGATCATGGCAGGTTTGAAGTTCGGCACCCGGCTCGCCGCGATCGGCGGCGCAGCGACCCTTGCAATGGCGGCGCTCGGCGCGCTGCCGACGGCCGCGCACGCCGCCTCGCTCACGCTCTACAGCGCGCAGCACGAGCAAGTCGTCGACATGCTGACGAAGGATTTTGAAAAGCAGACCGGCATCCCGGTGAAGGTGCGCAACGGCGAAGGCCCGGCGCTCGCCGCGCAGCTCGTCGCCGAAGGCAACGCCACGCCCGCCGACGTCTACTTCACCGAAAACTCGCCCGAGCTCGTGCTGCTCGGCGAGAAGGGCTTGCTCGGAAAGGTCGACGCCTCGACGCTCGCCACCACGCCCGCGCGCTATAACGCGCCGCAAGGCGACTGGGTCGGCGTGCTCGCGCGCGAGAACGTGCTCGCGTACAGCACGGCGAAGATCCAGCCGGCGCAACTGCCGGCCTCGCTGATGGATCTCGCGAAGCCCGAGTGGAAGGGCAAGGTCGGCATCGCGCCCTCCGACGCGGACTTCCTGCCGCTCGTCTCCGCCGTGCTCGCCGCCAAAGGCGAAGCCGCGACGCTCGCCTGGCTGAAGGGCCTGAAGGCGAACGCGCAGATCTTCGACGACGACGAAGGCGTGGTCGCCGCCGTCAATCGCGGCGCGGTCGCGACGGGCGTGATCAACAGCTACTACTGGGCGCGCCTGCATGCCGAACTCGGCGACAAGTCCACCAAGAGCGCCGTCTATCACTTCGGCAACGGCGACGTCGGCGGGTTGATCAACGTGTCGGGCGCGGCGGTGCTCAAGGCCTCGCACAACACCGATGCCGCGCAGAAGTTCCTCGCCTATCTCGTGAGCGAGCGCGCGCAGAAGCTGATCGCGGGCAGCCACATCAGCTTCGAATATCCGCTGCGCGCAGGCGTGGCGCCCGATCCGATCCTGAAGCCGTTCAACGAACTGGCGCCGCCGCCG
Source organism: Trinickia mobilis (assembly GCF_017315705.1). Classification (GTDB taxonomy): domain Bacteria; phylum Pseudomonadota; class Gammaproteobacteria; order Burkholderiales; family Burkholderiaceae; genus Trinickia_A; species Trinickia_A mobilis. Next base: position 112,126 of record NZ_JAFLRF010000001.1, read on the forward strand.
CTCACGCTCGAACAGCTCGGCGACGACAGCCAGGCCGGCAAGCTGCTTCGTCAAGCGGGACTTTTGTAAATGAACGCCCCCCACGCTCACTGTCGCTCGCGCGAGCCATCATGAGCAACGCTGCCGTGGCGGTCACGCCATCGTCCGAAACCGCGGCGCGCGCCACCCGGCGCGCGCCGCACGGCCTTTTTGCGGCCGCCGCCATCGGTGCGCTGCTCGTCCTGATGCCGCTCGCGTTCACGGTTTACCGCGCCGCGAGCTTCGGTCTTTCCGATGCCGCCGAGCTGGTGTTCCGCCCGCTCGTCGGCGAATTGCTGCTCAACACGCTCTTGATCACGGTGACGGCGACGCTCGCTGCCGCCGTGCTCGGCACCGCCGCCGCGTGGTTCATCGAACGCACGCATCTGCCGGGCCGGCGCGCGTGGGCGCTGTTGATGGCCGCGCCGCTCGCGATGCCCGCGTTCATCACGAGCTATGCGTGGGTGTCGTTGTCGCTCGATTTGCAGGACTTCACGGGCGCCCTGCTCGTCATCACGTCGACGTATTTCCCGCTCGTCTACTTGCCGGTGGCCGCCGCGTTGCGCGGCATGGACCCCGCGCTCGAAGAAAGCGCGCGTTCGCTCGGCTGCGGACGCTGGTCGACGTTCGTGCGCGTCGTGCTGCCGCAATTGCGCCCGGCGCTGCTGGGCGGGATGCTGCTCGTCGCGCTCGGCGTGCTGTCCGAGTTCGGCGCGTTCTCGCTGTTGCGCTTCCGCACGTTTACGACCGAGATCTACGCCGAGTACCGCACGAGCTTCGACGGCGGCGGCGCATCGATCTTCGCTTCGCTCCTGATGACGATGTGCCTCGTGTGCCTCGTGCTCGAAGTCCGCGTGCGCGGCAAGGCGCGCTACGAGCGCGTCGATCGCGGCGCGCGCCGCGCGGCGCTGCGCTATCCGCTCGGCACGGGGCGCTGGCTCGTCGTCGCGGGCTTCGCGGCGGTCGTCGTCGCGACGCTCGGCGTGCCGCTCGGCATGATCGCCTACTGGCTCACGCAGCCGGGCGCCGCCGCCGTCACGCCGGCCGACGTCTCGCCGGAGCTGCTCTGGAACGCGGCCACGGCCTCGCTCGGCTTCGGCGCCGCCGCCGCGCTCGTGACCACGCTGCTCGCGCTGCCGCTCGCGTTCCTGCTCGTGCGCTATCCCGGCAGGATCGCGACGCTCTTCGAGCGCACCGTCTTCATCGCGCAGGGCATGCCGGGGCTCGTGATCGCGCTCGCGATCGTCTCGCTCGCCGTGCGCTTCCTGTTGCCGCTCTATCAGAGCGCGGCGCTGCTCGTCGTCGCCTACGCGATCCTGTGCCTGCCGCTCGCGCTCGTGAGCGTGCGCGCCGCGTTGATGCAGTCGCAGCCGCGTCTCGAAGAGACCTCGCGCGCGCTCGGTCTCAACGCCTTGCAAACGGCGTGGCGCGTGCTGCTGCCGCTCGCCGGGCCGGGCCTCGGCTCGGCCGCGGCGATGGTGTTCATCTCCGTCGTCACCGAATTGAACGCGACGCTCCTGCTCTCGCCGATCGGCACGCATACGCTCGCGACGCAAGTGTGGACCGACACCTCCACGCTCGCCTTCGCCGCGGCGGCGCCCTACGCGGCGCTGCTCGTCGGCATCTCGCTCTTTGCGTCGGGCGTGCTGTTCGCGCTGCTCGGCAAATCGGCGGTGCTCGAGCGCTGACGGTGCGCCGGCCGGCACGGCGGCACGGGCGAACGATTTACGAATGAGTCACATCGATGAGCAATCTGAACATCAGCGGCTTGAAGAAGTCGTTCAAGGGCACCGCGGTGCTGCACGGCATCGACCTGACGGTCAAGAGCGGCACGCTGCTCGCGCTGCTCGGTCCGTCGGGCAGCGGCAAGACCACGCTGCTGCGCGTGCTGTGCGGGTTCGAGGAAGCCGACGCCGGGACGGTCGAGATCGACGGCCGGCGCGTGGCGGGTCCCGGCCTGCACATGCCTTCGGAGCAGCGCCGCATCGGCTACGTGCCCCAGGAAGGCGCGCTCTTCCCGCATCTGTCGGTGGCCGACAACATCGTGTTCGGCCTGCCGCGCAGGTTGCGCCGCACGCGCCATCGCGTCGCGGAACTGCTCGAACTCGTGGGATTGCCCGCGTCGTACGCGGAGCGCGCACCGCAGCAGCTCTCGGGCGGCCAGCAGCAGCGCGTCGCGCTGGCGCGGGCGCTCGCGCCGTCGCCGACGCTCGTGATGCTCGACGAGCCGTTTTCGTCGCTCGACGCGGCGCTGCGCATCGAAACGCGGCAAGCGGTCGCCGATGCGCTCGCAGCGGCGGGCGCGACCGCGGTGCTCGTCACGCACGATCAGTCGGAAGCGCTATCGCTGGGCCATGAAGTGGCGGTGCTCTGGCACGGCAAGCTGATCCAGACCGCGACGCCCAAAGCGCTCTACCGGCGGCCGGTGTCGCGCGAGCTGGCCTCGTTCGTCGGGGAAGCGGTGTTGTTGCCGGGGGTGGCGGCGCACGATGCCGTCGATTGCCAGCTTGGGACGCTCAAGCTCGCGGCCCCGGCCAATGCCGGCCCCGTCCATGTGATGGTGCGTCCCGAACAGATCCGCATCCTGCCCGCCGGCGTCGGCGCAGCCTCGCAGGGGGACGGCGATGCGTCGTTGCATGCGGCGACGGTGCGCGAGGTCGCTTTCTTCGGCCAGGACGCCAGCATCGGCCTCATGCTCGACGCGGCGCCCGGCTTGTCGATACGGGCGCGCGTGCCCGGCTATTTGAGCCCGCAAGTGGGCGACAAGGTCAGCGTCGCGGTGGATGGAGAGGTGACGGCGTATCCCTGCGCTTGAGCGAGGCGTGCGCTACTCCGGCGCACGCGCGCCGCTCGCGCGCTGCCTCGACCGCTTCGACAGGCTCAGATAGAGTGCCACCCCGTACTCGCCATACAAACGCTCCGCGAGCTGGCGCAGCGAGCCATCGTTCCGCCAGCGCTGATAGCGCCGATGACACGTTTGATAAGGCGGATAGCGCGCGGGCAGCTTCGACCACCCCTCTCCGCTGCGCATGATCCACAGCACGCCGTTGAGCACGGCGCGCGTGTCCGCAAGCGGGCGGCCGCAGCCGCGATAGGGGCCCGACTCCGGCATCATCGATCGCGCGATCTCCCATTCGCGATCGCTCAGGTCGCGCTGCGGAATCGGCACCTGATGCGCGCGCGGCTCCAGTTGAGTCCGGCTCCCCGTTAGATTTCCGTGCGCGTGCTGCCACGCTTCGCCGTGTCTGTCGAATACTGAGTTCATGAGCCGCTCCGTCTGACGCCGGCCGCGGCGGGCCGCGCTGCCGCCTGCCCCGGCTCGTTGGCCGCCCTCATCGGGATCGGCAGCTTCAGCAGCGAACGCACGCGGCCGGCGTCGATATGCGCGGCTGCCTGGGCGGCCGCCGCGAAACTTTCGAAACCATCCGCCGAGCTCAACTGCGCCTTGAATTGCGCGCTGCAGCCATCGGCCCGGCGCTGTTCGGCAGCCCCTGCCGCGCGCCCGATGGTCTGCTGCGCCCGGTCCAGTTTCGTCTGCAGGGCGGTTTGCACCCGCGCGATCTGCTTGAGCGCATCGGCGACGCCGCGCAACGACTCACGCAGCCCGGCGTCGCTATCCGTCTTCCAGTTTTGCGGCGCAATCGACCCCGGCACGGCCTCGGCCTGAATCCGGTTCGGGCGGCCGCTCGGAAAGCGAATTCCGCCGCCCGCGATCGTCAGGCTGGCCTGAAGCTCCGGCCAAGCCGCTTCCGGGATCGAGAACGTGATGCGGCCCGCGCCGTCGGACGCCGCGGAAATCCCGCCGCGAGCGAGCGCGTAGTTGAGGCGGGCCGCTTGCTCGTCCCCGTACATATCGGCATCGAAGCGCACGAGCATCGGCGCCGAGCTTGCGGCGGTATGAAAGACCAGCGTTTCCGGCTTGTGCGATTGCGTCGAGTACGCGTCGAGCCCGCAAATGCGAAACGCCTGGCGCGCGGATGCGGCCTCGCCGTACTCGAGCTGGGCGCTCAACCGCCCGCCTGTCGCGGCACTGCGCGTCTTCCAGCAAGCCGCGAATTGCGCGATCCGCTCGCCGACGGCGTGGTCGTCCTGCGTTTTGCCGCTGATCCGCGCGACGACCGCGCCCTTGACTTGCGCGAGCTGAGAGGCCGCACGGCTCAGGAACGCCAGCGTCTGCTGGGCGCCCGTGACCTGCCGATTGAGCCGCAGGTGCGCCGCGACCGCGTCGCCGCGCCGATAGCCGGTGAGACTGGGTCCCCGCGCCGGGCCTGCGTTGCGCGCCTTGCCGGCCGCATCCAGACCCGTCGCGGCCGCGGCCGCCGGCGCATTCGCCGCGTGCGCCGCGCCAATCGTCGATAGCCGAACGCTCGTCATGGCTGCCTCGCGTTACAGCACGTCGAACAGCGACATCTGCATGACCCTGCCGTAGACCTTTTGGGTCGCCTGCACGGCGGTCATGTACCCGTTCAGCTCGGTCATCGCCGAACCGTAGTCGACTTGCCCCAGCTGCAGCGTCGCCTGATCGTTGGCGAGGCCGACCGCCTGCTGATTGATTTGCAACTGCGCGAGCATGTTGCGCGACGCGCCCATCTGCGCGGTCTTGGCGCTGACCGTGCCGATTGCCGCATCGATCTGATCGAGACAGTCGGCGAACGCTTGCCGCACGGCGGGATCGTTCGGGTCGACGTCAGGGTCGCTCGCCGTCTCGGCCGCCGCGTCGAGGCGGTTCAGCAACTCGGCCATGTCGTCGAGGCTCACGTTGCCCGCGGCCGTCGTGCCGTTGCCCACGGCCGCCATCTGCGCTTCGGTGTTGCCCGTGAACGTATAGCGCTGGCCGGCCGGCGCGTTCGGGTCGTAGGAGAGGGCCGGCCGGTCCGTGGCCGTGCCCGAGAAAAGGTAGTTGCCGTCGCTGTCGCGCGAATTGGCCGTGATCATGATGCTGTCGCGCAAGCTCTTGATCGACTGCGCCATCGCGTTCAGGTCGCTCGGGGCGGCGCTGCCGTCGGAGGCCCACACCATCAGGTCGCGCGCCGACGTCATGTCCTGCGTGATGCCGCTGAGATAGGCTTCGCTCTTTTGCAGACGGACCCCCAGTTGATCGATGTTCGTCTGGTACTGCGCGAGCTGACCGCTTTGCTGCGCGATCAGCGACAGGCGCACCGAGTTGATCGGATCGTCCGACGGACGCAAGATGCGCTGGCCCGTGGCGATCTGCTGCATCAGGTCCGTCATGTGCTTGTTCGAGTTCTGCAGGGTCGCGTTCATCAATGCGGCGTATTGGGCGGTGGAAACACGCATGCTGGTTTTCTCCCTTGTGATCAGACCGCGTCCATGACGGTCTGGAACAACTGGTTCGCGACCGAGATGACTTTCATGTTGGCCTGATACATCTGCTGGTATTGAACGAGGCTCACCGCCTCTTCGTCCTGGTTGACGCCGCTCACCGACTGCCATGCCGCCACGGCCTGCGCGCGCACCGCGCCCGCGGTATGGGCCGATTGCTGGTTCTTCTGGCTCGCGGCGCCGATCGCGCCGGACATCGCCGCAGTGGCGGAGCCGAATTTGACGGTGCCGAGGCCGTCGAGCGTCACCTCCCGGCTCTCCACGTCGATCAGTTTCAGGAGATTGTCCGTATTGGCCGGCCCGTTCGGGTCGCTGGAGAACGCGAGGTCGTCGGCGGTCACGGACGAATCGATGTTCAAGTTGCCCGATGCCGGGTCGTAGACGAAGAGCGGCTTGCCGGGCCGGCCGTTCATGTCGTAGCCGGCGGCAAGCTGGTCGTTGAAGGTCTGCGCGAATTGCTGCTTGAGCTCGTTCAAGGCCTGCATTTGCGGGCGCAGCGTTTGCGTCTCGTAGTCGTGCAGGCCGGCGAGCGCGCCGCCCAGCTTGTCGGCGGGCACGCCGAAAGTCTGATTGCCGAATTGCACCGAGATCTGCTGCAGGCCGTTGCCGTCGCGCTCGACGCTCATCGTCGCGGACTTGCTGCCCGCGACGAGCGGCTGGCCGCCCGCGAGCGAGACGTCGGCCGTGCCGTTGTCCTGCATCACGACGCGCACGTCGGCGTATTCGCTCAGCCGATCGATCGCGTGGTCGCGCTGGTCCTGCAGCGCGGACGTGTCGCTGCCGCTCGCCTGCGCCGCCGCGATCTGCTTGTTCAGGTCTGCGATCGATTTCGACAGCCCGTTGACCTGATCGACGGTCGACTGGCGCTGCTGCTCCAGCGTGCTCACCTGATCGGAGAACACCCTCGACATGTTGTTGAACGCCTGGCACATGCCGTTGGCCGCGTAAAGCACGCCGTTGCGGTTCGCGCTCGCGGTCGGATCGCCGCTCGCGGCTTGCAGCGCGCTGAAGAGCGCCCCCATGCCGAGGCTCAGGTCGCCCGACGCATCGCCGCCGCCGAACGCCGCCTCGAGCTGGTCGAGATAGGTCTGGCTGGCGTTGTAGTGGCCCGCTTGCGAGTTCGAGGCCCAGAGCTGCTGGGTCTTGTAGGCGTCGTTGAAGCGGATGAGCGCCGGCGTATAGACCCCGCCGGCGGCCAGCGAGGCGATCAGCACGCCCTGGCGCGAATAGCCCGGCGTCATCAGGTTCGCAAGGTTGTTGCTCGACGCGTTGAGGGCAAGCTGCGCGGCAAGCGTGCCGGACAGCCCGATTGAGATCATGTTCATCGTCGTTCCGAAAGTAGTGTGCAACGGCTCCGGTCAGCGCCCGGACGTTGCGGAATTCATCGATCGCTCAACGCTGGTAAGCGACCCGCGCACTGCATTCATTAAGCCTTCGTCTCGAGCTGACCCGGCGCCAACTGCCGCACGATGAAGTCCGAGATGCCGAACGCGTGCTGCGACGCCAGCGCATCGGCGACGAAGGTGCTCGCGTAGTCGAGCATGTCGTTGGCGGCGGTGTCGCGCAGCGGACTGTCCGGCGCGCTCATGGCGCGCGTCGCGTTGTTCATCTCGCGCAGCATCTGCTTGATGAACATCGCTTCGAATTGCTCGCTCGCGTGGCGCAAACGCTTGTCGTCGGCCGGCTGCGGCGCGGGTGCGTCCTGGCCAGCCGGCGCGGCTTGCGCGAGCGGGAACGCCGCGCGGCTCTCGAGAGGTTTCAGCATCGTCATCGTCCGCTCCGTCAGATCACGACCAGTTCGCCGTTCAATGCGCCCGCTTCATCGATCGCCTGCAGGATCGCCATCAGGTCGTCCGGCGTCGCGCCCATGGCGTTGACCGTGTCGACGATGGTTTGCAGCTTCACGTTGGCCGGCCACTTGAACATGTGCGCGCGATCCTGCTCGACCTTCACGGACGTGGCCGGCGACGTCACCGTGCGCCCTTTGCCGAACGCGTTCGGCTGGCTGACTTCGGTGCTCTCCGAGATCACCACCTTGAGCGAGCCGTGCGAAACGGCGACCGGCTTGACCGTCATGCCGTCCGAGATCACGACCGTGCCCGTGCGGGAATTGATCACGGCGCGCGGAAGGCCCTGGCCCGCCGTGACATCGAGTGCGTCGAGCTTCGCGACGAACGCCACGCGTTGCGTCGGATCGGCGGGCGCGGCCACCTCGACCGAGGTCTGGCCCTGCGCCGTCGCCGTTTCGGCGCCGAGCGAGCGGTTGATCGTGTTCACGATGTTGGTCGCGGTCTGGAAGCTCGGGCGCTTGAGGCTCAGGCGCACGGTCGGCTTGTCCGCGAAATCGGTGCCGATTTCGTTTTCGATCGTCGCGCCGTTCGGAATGCGGCCCGCGGAGGTCGAGTTGATCGTGATGCTCGAGCCGCTGTTGCCTTGCGCGTGAATGCCGGGAATCACGACGTTGCCTTGCGCGAGCGCATAGACCCGGCCGTCGACGCCTTTGAGCGGCGTGAGCATCAGCATGCCGCCGCGCAGGCTCTTCGCGTCGCCCATCGACGACACGGTCACGTCGATCTTCTGCCCTCTCGCATAGCCCGGCGGAAACGTGGCGCTCACCATCACCGCCGCGACGTTCTTCGAGCGCAGGTTCACGTTCTCCGGCATCTTGACGCCGAACTGCTTGAGCGTGTTGACGATCGACTGGCCCGTGTACTTGATCTGCTGGCCGTCGCCGGTGCCGTTCAGGCCGACGACGAGCCCGTAGCCGACGAGCTGGTTCTCGCGCATGCCCTCGATGTTGACGAGCGAGCCGAGCGGCGCCGCATCGGCGCTCGCCGCGAGCGGCCCGAAGAGACAGACGGCGAGCGCGAGCACGAGGCGCAGTACCGCGCGCCGAGCGATCCGGTTGATGAGGTGAGGTTTCATGATTGTTCTATTCAGAAAGGCATGAACGCGCTGTTCAACGCACGCGTGAGCCAGCCTGCCTGGTTGGAATCCGCGAGCGCGCCGCGGCCGACATATTGAATATTCGAGTTGGCGATGCGTTGCGAAGACACACGGTTATTCGTATCGATATCGGAGGTGCGCACGTAGCCCGAGAGCCGCACCGCTTCCTCGCCCTGATTGAGCGCCAGCATTTTTTCGCCCTTGACCTCGAGCAGTCCGTTCGGCAGCACTCGATGGACGACGACGGTAATCTCGCCGCGCAGCGCGTTTTGCTGCTCGCTCGTGCCCGAGCCGTCGAAGCCTCGGCTCGCGCCCATCGACGTGTCGAACGGCAGCGTCATCGTCGCGAGCACGCCCGGCTTCACGTCGACGCTGCTTTTCTTGCCGAACGACGTGCCCGCCTTCTTGCGCGCCTGCGTGTCTTCTTCGAGCAGCACGGTGAGCGTGTCGCCGGGACGGAACGCATGGTTGTCGGAGGTCAGCGACCACGGCGCCTGATCGACGAACAAGCCGCCGGACGTCCCCGCCGGCTGCGCCGCGACCGGCGGCATGTCGTAGCCTTCGGCATGCATCTGCTGGGGCATGACCACCGTGCAACCCGAGAGCGCAGCGGCCACCGCCAGCACGGCGGCCGCGGTTGACCGAACGCTCATCTCGCCACCTGCGCCAGTTGCTGAAGCATGTTGTCGGCGGCCGTCAGCACCTTGGTGTTCATCTCATAAGTGCGTTGCGCAGAAATCATGTCGACCATTTCCTCGACCACCTGCACGTTCGAGCCCTCGAGCTGGCCTTGCTTGATCGTGCCGAGGCCGTTGGTGCCCGGATCGCCCTCGTTCGGCGCGCCGCTTGCCACCGTCTCTTGATAGAGGTTGTCGCCGAGTGCGAGCAAGCCCGTCGGGTTCACGAAGTTCGCGAGTTGCAGCTTGCCGAGCTCCTGCGGCGTGGCCGAGCCCTGCACGGTCGCGGTGACGGTGCCGTCTGCGCCGATCGTGACGCCCGTCGCGTTTTGCGGAATCGTGATTTCCGGCTGGATCGGCAGGCCCTGCGCGTTGACGAGCGTGCCGTCCGCGTTCACCTGCAACTGGCCGGCGCGCGTGTAGGCCGTTTCGCCGTCCGCGGTCTGCACTTGGAGAAAGCCGTTGCCGGCGATGGCGACGTCGAGCGGCTGTCCCGTGTTTTGCAGGGCGCCGTTCGTAAATACTTTCTGCGAGTCGACGAGGCGCGTGCCGGTGCCGAGCTGAATGCCCGACGGCGACGCGACGTTCTCGCTTTGCTGGCCGCCCGGCTGCTGCTCGATCTGATAGAACTGATCTTCGAACACGAGCCGGTCGCGCTTGAAGCCCACCGTATTGGCGTTCGCGAGGTTGTTCGCGATCGCCTGCAGCTTCGCGTCCTGCGCTTGCAAGCCGGTCTTGCTGATCCACATTGCCTGATTCATCTTGATCCCTTTCTGCTGTTTCGTTAGCCGCGGATGAGGCGGTTGCCGGCATCGGCGTTGTCGTCGGCCACCTTGAACATCCGCATCTGGACTTCAAAGTCGCGATTGAGCGTCATCGTCTTCAGCATCTCTTCGATCGGCGAGACGTTGCTCGACTCGAGATGACCGGGCGTCACCGCCACCGTTTGGTCGTCGAGGAGCGGCGCGCCGCTCCTCGACACGATGAGACCCTCTTCGTTCTTGATCACGTCGCCGGGCATCGTCGCGACGACGAGCTTGATCTTGTCGGCGATCTGCAGGTCCGTTTCGCCGGGCGCGCGGATCGAGATCGTGCCGTCTTCGCCGATCTTGACGGCGTCGAACTCGGGCAGCACGATCGGGCCCGCTGCGCCGAGCAGCGGGTGGCCGTTCGTCGTGAGCCGGCCTTCGCCGTCGATCTTGAAGTTGCCGTTGCGCGTGTAGGCCTCGCCTTGATCGGTATCGACGGCGAAGTAGCCGCCGCCGCTGATCGCGACGTCGAGGTTGCGGCCCGTTTCCACCATGTGCCCCTGCGACACGTCCACCATGTCGGCACTCAGCGTCACCGAATGCCGCGCGTCGTAGCCGAAGCCCCTTACGCCGCTCGTCTGCGCGAGTTCGAGGTCGGCGCGAAAGCCGTCGGTCTGCGCGTTCGCGAGGTTGTTGGCGTGCATCTGCAGCGAGTACTGCGTGCGGTCCGCCGCGCTCATGATCGTGTAGATGAGCTTGTCCATGGCGTTACACCGCTTGCATGAGCGCCTGCATCATCTGGCTTTCCGTCGAGATCACCTTCGAGTTCGCCTGATAGTTGCGTTGCGCCGTCGTGAGATTCACCAGCTCGGACGTCATGTCGACGTTCGATTGCTCGAGCGCGCCGACCGTCAGCTTGCCGGGCAGGCCGGTGCCCGGCGTGCCGTAGAGCGCCGTGCCCGACGTGTTGGTCGCTTTCCAGCAGGTGCCGTCCACGGCTTGCAGGCCGTCGTCGTCGGGGAACGTCGCGAGCGCGACCTGGCCGACCGTTTCCTTCTGGCCGTTGCTGTAGCGCGCGATGATCGAGCCGTTTTCGTCCAACGAGACGTCGGTGAGCGAACCGGCTTGATAGCCGTCGGTCTTGTTGGTGGTGGTCGTCATGTCGCCCGCGTATTGCGTCGTGCCCGCGTAATCGAGGTTCACGACCAACGCCGCCGCACCGTCCGGCGTGCCGAGATCGAGCGCGACCGGGCCCGTCGGCGCCGTGAGCTTGCCGTTCTCGTCGAACGTCAGGTTCGAGGTCGCTTGCAGGTCGCCGCCGTCCATCGTGTAGTGCACGTCGATCGAACCGTCGTCCTTCTTGACGAAGTACTGCGTGACCGAATGCTCGCGGCCGAGCGAATCGTAGACGGTGGACACCACCGAGCTGTTGAAGGACTGCGCGTCGTCCTTGTCGAACGTCGTCGAGGCGGGCGGCGTCCAGTCGGCGGACATGTTGCCGACATACGAGAGCGAGCCGCTCGCTTTGGCGGGGATCGAGCCCGTCGGCACGCTCATGTCGCCGAAGCCGCCGGCCGCCGAGTAGCCCTGCACGTGGCGGCCGAAGCTGTCGACGACGAAGCCGTCCTTGTCCGTGCTGAAGATGCCCACGCGCGAGTACAGCATCGAGCCGTCGCTATCCTTGCTGACGAAGAAGCCCTTGCCCTGGATCGCGGCGTCCATGCCGCGGCCGGTCTGCAGCACGTTGCCGCCGATGTCGATCGTTTGCGTCACCGAGCCGATGTACACGCCGCTCGGCTGCATGCCGGCATACGCGGCGGCGAAGTTGGCGCGGCCCGCTTTGAAGCCGAAAGTGCCGGTGTTGGCGATGTTGTTGCTGATCGAATTCAATTGGCCGTTGACCGCGTTGATGCCGGACAGTGCGATATCGAAACTCATTTAGAAGACCTTTTTAGAAAAGAGGGAAAGCGGGAGCCGCGGCTCGGGCTTCAAGTTGTGATCGGGGTTGCCGTCCGGGGCGCTGCCTGGATTCCCCAGAAAACGTGTGATGTCTGCCGTCGTGACGTCGCCGATGCCGGCCACGCTCAAGATCACCTGGCCGTTGTCGCCGAGGCGCACGCTCTGGAGCTTGCCCTCGATCTCGACGGACGGCGTCTGCGCAGTGCCGGCGTCGCCGGAGCCCGCCTGCACGGCCACCGTGTAGCGGCCGGCCGGCAAGCCGAGCTGCGCCGGATCGATATCGAACTTGACCTCGCCCGCCTTCTGCGCACCGAGATCGATCTTGTGCGGCACGCCGTCGGAGCCGGTGACGGTGACCGTCGTGCTGTCGGCCGACGCATCGAGATTGAACGCGCCGTGCACCGCGGTGCTGCCGTCGAGATCGACCGCATCGGTCTTGACCATGACGTTCGAGCCGACCTGCCCGCCGAGCGACACCACCAGCATGCTTTCGAGCATCGCGGAATTCACTTGCGACAGCGCCGCCATGTTCTGCATCGCCTCGACCTGGCTCATTTGCGTGAGCTGCGTGACGAACTGCTCGGGCTTCATCGGTTCGAGCGGATCCTGGTTCTGGATCTGCGCAACGAGCAGCTTCGTGAACATGTCGGACATCGAGCCGGAACTGGCCGACGGCATGCCGGTGTTGCCGTTGCCGTCGTCGGCGCCGACCGGGCCGTTCGCCGCCCCGTCGGCCGCGCCGAGCGAATGATAGTGATCTGTGGCAGAAAAGAGCTGCATGGTTTCGGGTCCTTATGATTGGCCGAGTTTCAACAGGTCCTGTTGCATCGCGTTCAGGCGCGAGAGCACCTCCACGTTGGTCGAGAACGCGCGCGAGGCCGACAGCATGTCGGTCATTTCCGCAACCGGATCGACGTTCGAGTAGAAGACGTTGCCGTCGGCATCCGCGAGCGGGCTGTTCGGCTCATAGCGTTTCTTCACCGGCTCCCGGCTTTCCACCACGTCCATCACCTGCACGCGTGCGCCGGCCACGTCGCCTTCGCCGGTCGGCGAATAGACCGTCGCGAACACCGGCTGGCGCGCGCGGTAGACCTGGTCTTCGGTCTTGGCCGACGAATCGGCATTGGCGAGGTTGCTCGCCACCGTGTTGAGCCGGATGGTCTGCGCCGTCATGGCGGAACCGGCGATTTGTGCGATATCCCTGAATCCCATGGCAATCACCCGTTTCCGTTGATGGCCATATTGAGGCCCTTGAATTTGGCGGTCAGGAACGTCAGTCCCATTTGAAAATCGGCGGCGTTCTGCGCGAACGCGGCTTGTTCGACGCCGAGCTCCACCGTGTTGCCGTCGATCGACGGCTGGTTCGGCAGGCGGTACAGCAAGTCGGGCTGCTCGCCGCCCAAGTCGCCGAGCGAGCCCGCTTGCGCCGTGCTCATCTCATGCTGCAGCGCCGCCTTGAAGTCGAGATCGCGCGCCTGATAGCCGGGCGTGGTCTCGTTGGCCAGATTCGACGCGAGCACCTTGCTGCGTTCGACGCGCAATTCGAGCGCCTGCGGATGAACGCCCAGCGCCTGGTTCAGATGAATTCCCATGAATCAACTCCTTATGTTCAATCGTCGGCCGAGACCGCGGACAGCGCGGCCGGCAGCTTCTCGCGGGCGAATGCCGCCGTTTGCGCTTTCACGTCCGCCACGACGCGGGTCAGCTTGTGCGTGTACACCGGGTCGGTGGCATAGCCCCCGCGCGCGAGCGCTTTGGCGAATGCCGCGGCGTCGCTGCCGGTGCCTTGCGCGCGGCTGAAGCGCGGATTCGTCTGCAGCAGGTTCACGTAGTCGGCAAACGCGCTCTGGTCGTCGGCATAAGCGCGAAAGCGCTCGATCGTCTTGATGCCCGCGCCCTTCACGTATTCGGTCGTCGTGATGTCGGCGGTCTTGCCGTCCCAGCTCGAACCGGCCTTCAGGCCGAACAGGTTGTGCGTATCGTTGCCCTTCGCATCGCGCACCGGACGGCGTCCCCAATCGGATTCCAGCGCGGCATGCGCCACCAGCAGATCCGGTGCGACGCCGAGCTTTTGCGCCGCGAGCTTCGCCCACGGGCTCACGCGGTCGACGAACGACGCCTTGTCCCCCACGGGTGCCGAGCGCCCTTGCGTCGCAGCCTGCGCCTGCAGCGGGTTGTTCAGCATCCACGCGGTTGCGGCCGTTTCGGTTACGGCCGTTTCGGTCGCGCCGCTTTGAAAGCCGTTCTTGACGGTGCCTTCGATGTCGCTCTGCAACTGCTGCACGCTCATCGAAAACGAGCCCGCGCCCGGAGCGCCGTTCGGCTGCGGCGCGGCGAAACCGCTCGCCGCGTCGAATACGTTGCCGGCCGCCGGCACGCCGCTCATTTCAGTGCGGAACATAGATGTCGTCCTTCATGGCAAGCGCGCGCTGCATCACTTCGAACTGCGCCATCACGATGCCCGCATTGCGCGTATTGAGCCGCTTGCATTCGGCGACCCGCTTCACCAGGCGCGCCCATTCACGTGCGAGCAGCTCGCGCGGCGCACCCTTGAGCTTGGCGACGAGCGTGTCGACGCTGGTCGGCCGATCGGTCGCGGCGACGACGCGCACGAGCGCGCGCCGCTCCTTCAAGCTGCGGCTCAGCACCTCGGCCAGTTCCAGAATTTCCGCGCCGATGCGGCTCAGTTCAATCGCGTCGTGCTGCAGGGCCGCCGAGAACTGCTGCTCGAGCAGCCCGTTGAATGCTTCGTACTTCGCATGGTCGCGGCGCAGGCTCACGATCAGGTTCTTGAAGGCATCGTTGCGTGTCATTTCTTGCTCCCGTGATAGCGCTGAATCAGTCCAGCCAGCTTCGCGGCGTCGAATTCGATGCGCCCTTCCGCCAGCGCGGCGCGCAACTCGGCGACGCGCCCGGCGTCGAACGCGCGCGCCTCGCGCGGCTTGCCGCGTGCCGCGCCGTGGCCGCCGCGCGCTTGCGCGTCCGGAGCCTGCTGTGGTGTCTGCCGCCCGCTTTCCGCGTCGACGGCACGAACCGGCGCCACGCCGTTGACCGGTGCGATGTCGCGGGCATCTCGTTTGAATGTCACTCGCATGATGGCTTCCTGATTTCCCGAGCGAACGCTCACGCGTCCGCCAATACGACTTTCATCTTCTTGAGCGCGCCGCGCCGGATCTGGCACACGCGAGCCTCCGTCAAATCGAGCACCGCCGCGATCTCCTTCAAGCTCAGGTCGTACTCGTACGAGAGCTGCACGACGCGCTGCTCGCGCTCGTCGAGCTCGATCAGCGCGCGCGCGAGGCTCGAGCGAATCGTCATCTGATGTTCCGGGTCGTTCTCGTCGCGCAATGCGTCGTCATGCAGCTCGTCGAAGCTCACCAGCGACTCCGCGCGCGTCGCCGCGGCGCTTGCCTGGTACTCGGCCTGCGTCACGCCGAGCGCAATGCACATTTCCTTCTCCGTCGGCTCGCGGCCATACTCGCGCGTCAGCGTGCGCGTCATGTCGCGCATGCGGTGCGCGTCGCGCCGCACCGAACGCGGGCGCCAGTCCTGGCGGCGCAGCTCGTCGAGAATCTCGCCGCGCACGCGCAGCCACGCGTAGCCGCCGAATTTCTCGTCGGGAACGCCGTAGCGGCGAATCGCGTGCAACAGGCCGACGAGGCCGATCTGTTCGAGATCCTCACGTTCGCTGATGCCGCCGATCTGCGTGCTCAGTTGCGAGACGATACGCTTGACGAGCGGCGCGTATTCCAAGATCCACTCTTGCTCGACTGCTCTGTTCATTTCAGGTTGTTTAAGCGCTGCGTAGCCCACTTTCATGCCCCTGCTGCGTTGTTGTGATCGGTACCCGATGCGTAGGCATCGTCCAGGGCACGTCCGGGAGTGCGTCGCTCGTCATGCTCGCGAGGCTGGCCGCGTCCTTCGCCCTGCCCCGTCTGGCCGCCGTTGCGCACGACGACGGCGACGTCCGTGTACTGCTTCTGCGCCAATTGGTTCTGCAGCGCCTGGCTGATCGTTTCCAGCTGGCGCGCGACCTCGTCGTGCGTCGCGACGAGATGCACTTGCAACGCGCCGTTCTCGTGACGAATGTCGATCTGCACGCTGCCGAGCATCGGCGGATCGAGCCGGATCGTCGCATTGCCGATGCCGTGCTTCATCTGCACTTCGACGCGTTCGCCGAGCGCGTCCATCAGTTGCCCTTGCCATGCCTGCGGCGCGGCGCCTTTGAGCGCGACCGGCAGCCATTCGCGCGCATCGCCTGCGTGCAACGCGGTGAGCGCACTCCAACCGTTGCCGGCGGCCGCCGCGACAGGCTGCCCGGGCTCGACGCCGCGCGCGCCGCTGTCGGCGCGAGGCTCGGCGGCTTCCTGGCGAGTGCTCGCGGCCGCACGCTCGGTCAGGCGCGCCACGGCTGCCGGTTGCGCCTCGGCATTCGCCGCGCGGTCATTCGCCGCGCGATCGCCGAACGTCGGCGCCACGCCGGCGAGATTCGGCAGCCGGCTTGCCGGCTGCGACACGCCGTCGCCGGCGCCGCGCGCCGTGTCGTTCGAGCGCGTCTCGTCATGCCGTTCTTCCGGCGCTTCGTGCAACGCCCCCAGCGCGGCGCTCGCCGTTTTGCCGAGCGCAGGCAGCGGCGCGCCGCCCGGGACCCGCGCCAGCAGGTCCTGCATCGCGGGCAGATCCGCCGGGAACGCGCCGGCCAAACCGGCCGCGTCGCGGCTCGCTGCACCGCTTGCCGCGCCGGCCTCGAGCGCTTCACCTTCGGCATCGCCACCTTCGGCACGGCCGTCCCCCAACGCGCCAAGCGCCGCGCCGGCCAACCCGGCAGGCGGCTGCATCGCCGACATGGCTTGCGTCATCACCTGCAGCCATTGCGCCGAACCGGCGTCGCTTGCCGCATCGCCGCCGCGAGTGCGCGAGCGCGTCCGCGTGCTGCCGGAATCGGATGCCGATTCGGACGTGCCGGTAGCGGACTCGCCGGCAGCCGCGGGCTTGCGCGCGTCATGCTCCGAATGCGCGCCGGCCGAGTGCGGCTCGCTCATGCTGCTTTCGGTTTGCGATCGCGGCACGGCGAGCTGCACCTGCAATCCGGCTACATTCATTGCGCTCATGTCCATCACCCGTTCAGTTCGGTGTGCCGGCCATAGGCCAGCCGCCCTTCACGCGTCCGGCCAAGCCCGTCGAGCTTCGCTGCGAGCTCGCCGTGGGCGGCGAGCACGAGGCCCATCGCTTCGACGTAGCGCTCGCGGATGCGCGGCAGTGCCTGACGCAGCGAACCGCCCATCGCTTCGCCCTGCGCTGCCTCGGCCAGCAGTGCCGCAAACTCGCCATGCGCGTCTTGCGCCTGGCTCCATTCGGAGCGCCGCACGTGCTCGCCGAGGCGCTTGAGCGCGCGCACCAGTTCAGCGAGCTTGTCCATGAGCGGCCTCCGCGCCTTCCCATGCGTCGTCGAGCACCGTCATCAGCCGCACGACCTCGTCGAGAGGCTCGACGTCGAGCGAGATGCCGGCCTCGTTCAGCCGCCATGCGCAGTAGTCGTAGAGACGCGCGAGATTGCCGACGACTTCGCCGCCCGCGTCGGTATCGAGCGCGCTCGCGAGCCCATTGAGCATGTCGATGCACTTGCCGATGCTCGCGCCCTTCGCTTCGTAGCGGCAGGCGACGATATGCGCCCTGGCGCGCGCCATCTCTTCCAGCAGGCCGGTCGTCAGCAGGTGGACGAGCTGCACCGGCGAAGCGCTTGCGATCTGCGCCTCGAGGTTGGCGGCATGGTAGTTTTGGTAACCCACGGTGTTCATGTTCGTTTCCTTGATCGGGGAATCACTTCTTCGAGGAAGCGGTGTCCAGGCTGTCGAGAATCGACATCGTGTTGGCCATCTGCGCCTGAAGCGCCTGTACTGCCGTGAATTGCTTCACGTACTTTTGGTACATCGATTCCTGCAGGGCGGCGAGGGCGGACAAGTTTTTGTTCGTCTGCTTCTGCTGCTTTTCAACCGTGTCCTGGCGGGACTTCAGTTGACCGTTCCCGGCGTCGAGCCACGTGTCGAGGTAGCTCTCCATCGCGCCGACGAAGCCGGTCTTCGCATCGCCGAACAACTGGTTCAGCGCGTTCGGGTCTTTGTCGATGGCTTTCGCGAGCTTGTCCCTGTCGAGGCTCAGGCGGCCCTCCTTGTCGGCCGAAATGCCGATCGCCAACAAACTCGTGCCGCCGGCCGGCTGGCGCATCAGCTCATTGATCTTGTTGACCAGCGCGGTCATGCCGGAGTCGCCGTACAAGGGGCCCGCCGCTTTGCCGTTGGCCGGGTCCCCGCTGAACGTCAGCGTGTTGAGCGTGTCCTTCAGGCTGTTGTAGGCGTCGACGAACTTTTGCAGCGCGTCGGCAGTGGCATCCGCATCGCTCGCGATCGTCAGCGTCGCGGGGCTTTCGCCGTCCGCCATCGCACGCGTAAACTTCATCGAGACGCCGTCGATGCCCGTGAACGTGTTCGAGGCTTGCGTGATCCGCGTGCCCGTGGTCTTGTCGCCGAGCCAGATCACCGCGTCCTGCGCGGCCACGAGCACTTTGCCGTCGCCGAGCGCGGCCTTCAGGGCCGGGTCGTTCACGTTGCTGGCATCGACCGTGATCTGGCTGTCCGCGCCCGTGTTGGCGGCCGTGATGACGAGTTGCTGCTTGCCGTCGACCGTGATCACCGACGCGTTGAGCTTGCCGCTCGCAGCGGGGTCCTGATTGATCGCACGCGCGATTTCGGCCGGGCTCACCTGGCCGTCGCCGTCCTTGTCCGCCTGGGAAAGGTCGACGTCGATCGTCGTGCCGTCGCCAAGCGATACGGAGAACGAACCGGCCGTGTTCGGGTCGACGGACGGCATGCCGTTCGTGCCGCCGAACGCCTGCTGGTTCGCCGTCGCCAGCTGCTCGACGAAGAATTGATACGTGCCGGGCTGCGCCGAACCGCTGACGGTCGCCGTCCCGATCGTCGGATCCGAAAACGTGCCCGTCTGCTGGATCACGCCGTTGCCGCCGGACACCAGCGCATTGAGCGCGCTTTCGAACGATTGCATCGCGGATTGCAACGACGTCAAGGCATCCGCCGTCGTCTTGAACAACGCCATCTGCATGTTCAGAAAGCTCTGCCGTCCCTGGGTCATGAACTGCACCAGGTAGGAGGCCGAGCCTTTGGGGTCGCTGAAATCGATACCTGCCATTTCCTTCTCCGTTAATGCGTTAAGCGATAAACCGTCCGGCTCGCGTTCAATGCCGCGAGCGCAGCCAGGATTGCGAGGCCATTTCGTCCTGGCGCTTTTGTTCGCGCACGTTCTGCTGACGAACCAGCGCGCCGCGGCGCAACTCGAGCGCCTTTTGCCAGCGCTCGCGTTGCAGCACGAGCTCGGTCAGGCGGCGGCGCGCCGCCTGCAAATCGGCTTCTTGAAGCGCCAGCAGGCGCCGGTGTTCAAGGGCGAGCGTGGCCATCGAGTGCTGATAGCCCGCGCAATTGACGGCCAGCGCCGGCAAGCTGCGGTCCGCCTTCTTGGCCGCGTCGGCGCGCAAGCGGTCGATCGCGTCGATCTGTTCGCGATAGCGGCTGCACGTGCTCTGGCGGTTCGCGACCTCGGTCGTCAAACGGTCGATGCGCCCTTGGCGCGCGGCCATGAGGCCGCCGATGCTCTTGACGGTGCGCTCGGCGGTCATTGCGCGAGCGCCTTCAGTTGCGCGACCGTATCGGCGATCGAAACCGGTTCGTTCGCGCGCTGCCGCAAGAACGCTTCGATGCGGGCAAAGCGCGCGACGGCGCGGTCGGTTTTCGGATCGGCGCCTTGCACGTAGCCGCCAAGCGGGATCAAGTCGCGCACTTGTTCATAGCGCGCGAGCAGTTCCTTCAGCGTGCGCGCGGCCTCTACGTGCTCGCTCGAGACGACCTGGCTCATGCAGCGGCTCACGGAGCGCGACACGTCGATGGCCGGGTAGTGGCCTTGGTTCGCGAGCTCGCGCGACAGCACGATGTGCCCGTCGAGCACGGCGCGCGCGGTATCCACGACGGGGTCTTGCTGGTCGTCGCCTTCGGCGAGCACCGTGTAGATCGCACTCATGCTGCCCGCGCCTTCGCCGTTGCCCGCCGTTTCGACGAGCTGCGGCAAGAGACCGAACACCGACGGCGGATAGCCGCGCGTCGCCGGCGGCTCGCCCAAGGCGAGCGCGATCTCGCGCCGCGCCATCGCATAGCGCGTGAGCGAATCGACGAGCAGGAGCACGTTGCGGCCGGTGTCGCGAAAGTGCGCCGCGATCGAATGGCACAGCTCGGTGGCGCGCATGCGCATGAGGGCAGACTCGTCGGCGGGCGCCACGACGAGCAGCGCTTTCGCGAGGCCTTCGCGGCCGAGCGAATCGTCGATGAACTCGCGCACTTCGCGGCCGCGCTCGCCGATCAGGCCGACCACGACGACATCGGCATCGGTATGCCGCGTCATCATGCCGAGCAGCACGCTCTTGCCGACGCCGCTGCCCGCCATCAGGCCCACGCGCTGGCCCTTGCCGAGCGTCAGCGCGCCGTTGATCGCGCGCACGCCGACGTCGAGCGCATCGCGCACGGGGTTTTTCTTCAGCGGGTTCACGCTCACCGGATCCGCCGCGAGCAGATGCTCGCCGCCGAGCGCGCCGCGCCCGTCGATCGGCTCGCCGACGCCGTTGACGACGCGCCCGAGCCAGCTCATGCCGATGCGCAGTTGCGCGTCGTCGGCGACGGGCAGCACGCGCGCGCCGGCAGCGAGGCCGAGCGGCTTCTTGAACGGCATCAAATACGATTCGTCGCCGCTGAAACCCACTGCCTGGGCCTCGATCCAGTCGCCCGAAGCGGTTTCGATCGTGCAGCGCCGGCCCGTTTCGAGCGCGCAGCCGGTGGATTTCAGAAGCATCCCCGAGACGCCGGTCAGGCGCCCCGTGGGCCGCGCGACGGGGACGTCGGCGAGCTCGAGGTTTTGCAGGGCAGCGGCGATCATGGCGCGCCCTCCTGCGCCGGCGCCGCGGCGTCATCTGCGCTGTGCGCTTCTACGTTGCGCTCCGGCAGCAATTGCTCGCGCACTTGCTCCATGCAGGTATCGAGGCGCTGCTTGCAGCCCGCGTCGATTTCGCGTCCGCCGGCCTTGATCCGGCATTCGCCGAGCTCGAGCCGGGCATCGGCAATCAGGTTCCACGCTTGCGCGCGCTCGGGAGCGAGCGCGGCGATGCGCTCGCACGCTTGCGGCTGCAGATAGATTTCGATCGGATCGGTCACGGGAGGCAGCGTCGCGACGGCTTCGTCGATCAGCGCGAGCAATTGGGCGGGCTGCGCCGTGAGCTCACAGCGAATCACCTGGCGCGCGACCTTCTCGACGAGGTCGATCAGCTCGGTGTGCAGCGCAGCGGCGAACTCGGCCTGCAATTGCTTGAGCGCGGCGACGAGGCCGTCGGCCGTGTGCGCGACGCCTTCGAATGCGGCTTGTGCCGCGCGTTTCGCTTCGTCCGCGCCCTGGCGCAAGCCTTCTTCCTGTCCGCGTGCAAAGCCCGTGTTGCGGCCTTCGATCTCGCCGCGCTCGAAACCCGCTTCGTAGCCGCGCGCCGACGCTGCTTGCGCGTCGTCTTGCAGGACCGACAGGCCGAGGTCGGGATCGTCGCCGCGGCCCGCGCCGGGCACGGTGCTCGCGACGGCCGGCGACACGCTCGTGAGCGGCGGGAACCGGTACGGCACGTAGCGCCTCACGCGACCACCTCTTCGTCGAAGAGCCGCAGTTCGATATCGCCGGCATCGGCAAGCGACTTCACTTCGGCCATGATTTCGCGGCGCGCTTCCTCGATGCGGCTCATCGGCACCGGGCCGCTCCTGCGCATCGAGTCTTCGAGCGATTGCACCTGGCGGCGCGGCATCGCCTTCATGATCGCCTGCTGGATGCCAGGCTCGGCGCCCTTCAAGGCGATGGCCCAGCGCTCGATCGGCACGGCCTCGAAGATCTGCATGACCGTCGCTTCGCTTTGGCGCGACAGCACGAAGAAGTCGTACATGCTGACTTCGATTTCGGCGGCCACTTCCGGATCGGCGGCGCGCATCTGCTCGATGAGCTGCGCGCGATCGCCCGGCAGGCGGTTGATGATTTCGGCGGCCTGCTTCACGCCCTCGACGCTCGTGCCTTGCATGCCGAGGTCCTGCATGCACGAATCCACGACTTCGTTGAGTTCGATGAGCAGGTCGCGGTCGACGTCGCTCATGCGCGCCAGATTCATCAGCACGCCGTCGCGGTGTTCGGCCGGCAGCGCAGCGAGCACTTCGCTCGCGAGCGCAGGCGGCAGGAACGCGAGGAACAGCGCCTGCATGCAGACGTGCTCGGTCATGATGCGCTGCGAGAGCCAGCGCGGCGACACCCACTGCAAGCGCGCCATCTTGGGGCGGATGCTGTCGCCGTAGATGCTGTTGAGCACGCTGTGCGCGATATCCGGGCCGAGCGCGGAATCGAGCGAGCGCTGCAGGAACGTGCGCGATGCGCCGTGTACGCCGCTCTGCTCGCGGTAGTTGTCGAAGAACAGCGCGATCGCCTCGTGCACCGTGCCGACCTTGATGCCCGAGAGACCCGACATCACTTGCGTGACGGCGAGCAGCTCATCGCGCGAGAGGCAGCGCAGCACGCTCGCGGCCCGTTCTTCGCCCATGCTCAGAAGCACGATGGCCGCTTGTTCCACCGTCCCGAGACGGACGCTTTCCTCAACCCGCTGCTTGTCCATTTTTCCGCACCCATTGTTTGACCACTTCAGCGACCCGCTCCGGTTCCTTCTCGGAGAGCGACCGCAAATGCTCGACCATCACGTCGACGCTGGAACCTGCCGGAGGCAGCTCGTAGGCCGCGAGCAGCGGGACCATCGAGCCTTGCGTGGCGGCTTCGAGCGCCGCTTTCGCCGCGTCGCCGTCATCGGCATGGCCTGCTTGGCTGCCGCCGGTGAGCGCCGTTGCCGTTGCCGTTGCCGCCTCGGCAGCGGGCACGCCGTAGCGGTGCTTGGCCCATTGCTGAGCGATGCGCAGCAGCGGACGCACGATCAGCAGGAAGGCAAAGAGGCACCCGAACGCGTAGGCGGCGTAGCGGCCGAGGTCGAACAGCGTGTCGCGGTCCTGCCACCACGGCGCGTCCGCCGCTGCGGCCGGCGCGGGGAAGTCGAGCGCCGTGACGGCCAGCTGATCGCCGCGCGCGCTATCGATGCCGAGGCCGTTGCGCAGGAGCGTGTCGATCCCCTTGAGCTGCTCGGGCGTCCACGGCTTGCCCGCCGCGGGCGACGCCGCGTTGTTCATCACGACCGCCACGGAAAGCTTCTGCAGGCGGCCGCGGCTGCGCTTGATCTGCACGATCTCGCGGTCGTACTGGTACTGGCGGGTCGAAGCGGCGCGCACGGAGCCCGAGTCCGCCGCCGCGGCGGACGCCGCGCCGGAAGCGGGAGGCACCGGCACCGGACGGTTGCTGAGCGAGCCGGGCACGCCGAGCGCCGGGCGGTTGTCGCTGCGCTCTTCGCGCGTCGCCTCGTTGGTCAGCTTCGGCGTTTCGCCGTATTGCTCGCGGGTTTCCTCGACCTTGTCGTTGTTCACCTCGGCGGTCACGCTGGCTTTGAAGTTGCCGGCGCCGACCGTCGGCGCAAGCAGGTCGCGCACGTTGCGCAGCGCCTCGTCGCGATAGCGCTGGCTCGCATCGTGGGTCGCGTCGTAGCTGTCGCTCGAATCCACGCGCGACGACAGGTAATCGCCGGCCTGGTCGACCACCGTCACGTTCGCGGGATCGAGATTCGCCACGCTGTGCGCGACCAGGTTGACGATTGCCGCGATCTGCTCGTTGGTCAGCGTGCGGCCCGCCTTCAGCGTGAGCACGACGGAAGCGGAACTCTTGTCGGCGTCCGAGACGACGAACGAGGTCGATTTGCCGATCGCGAGGTGAACGCGCGCCGCTTGCACGGGATCGAGCGTCGCGATGCTTTGCGCCAGCTCGCCTTCGAGGCCGCGGCGGAACCGCACGTCCTGCACGAACTGGCTGGTGCCGAGCGGATCGTTCTGATCGACGAGCTCGAGGCCCGCGGGCAGCTTCGCGACCACGCCTTTGGCCGCGAGCAGCATGCGCACCTTGCCGAGCTCGGCGTCGGGCACGAGAATCTGCCCGCTGTCGGGGTGAATGCGGTACGCGATGTGCGCGCCGTCGAGCGTCGCCACCATGTCGGTGACCGGCACCTGCTCGTGCGCGCCGAACACCGGCTTGTAGCGGCCTTCGTCGTAGCGCAGGTAGACCGTCGACAACGCCGTGATCCCGATCGCGAGCACGACGATCGGCATGATCTTCGTCATCGCGGCCGGCGTCGGCATCAGCGCCGACACTTGCGAGAGCTTCAGGCCGGTGAGTTTGGATTTCAGAGTGTCCAGCACGTCTTATCCTTTGCGTGACGCGTTACAGCGGCATCTTCAGAAGGTCGTCGAGCGCGCTGACGACCTTGTTGCGGACCTGGGTCAGCATCGAGAACGACACGCTCGCCTGCTGGTTCGCGAGCATCGCGCCCACGAGGTCGTCGGAAGCGCCGCTGTCGACTTCGGTCATCTTGGTTTCGGCGGCTTGCTGCGCGTCGTCGACGCTGCGCACGGCGGACTTCAGCGCGTCCGAAAAAGTCGGGCCGCCGGCGGCGTCCGCCTGCTCGGCGACAGGCCGGGGCATCACGGCGTCCGGCAGGCTGACAGCCGCTTTGCGGATCTGCTCGACATCCATCTGTATGGGCTGCATCTCGCACCTTTATTAATTGGCGGGTTGGGAATCGGGTTTTATCTGCCTCTGCCCGGGTTTCGCGCCGGGCCGGGATATCGCTTTGAATCGGCGACGACTCCGAGGCCTGCCGCACATTCATCCCAAAACTCAACGAAACTTAAAAATCATTTCAATCATGGGAGCGCGGCGAATTCATCCCAAAACATTTTCAATCAACAAGACGAATCATCGACCAAGCCAGCTCATATCCGCCGCCGATTCATCTCAAAACAATTCTGCTTTCGGATTGAATTATGAAGATGCACCGGACTCGATGCCAGGCAATATTCATCAACAAATCGGAATTGTTATGAGATGACCGACAGCCCGTTTTAAGGCGGGGGTTTTCGGCCATTTATCCTTACGCCGAGCGAAGCGCGCGGGGTGCCGCGCTTGAGTCTCACGACGGGCGCTTCAGGAAGATTCAGGGCAATTTCGATTCGATCACATCTATTCGGGCGCCATTGTTTTACCCCGCTGCTAAACTCCGTCCTGTCATTAAACACATTTGAACGCCGCCATCGAGCCACGTGAAATCGATCGCCAAACAGAATGCGGGATCAAGAGACAGCATTGCGCGGACTTAAAATCCGCCGGCCACTTGATAATGCCGCTTTGATCAGCGATCCACCCTGCCCTCCGAGTCAAAGCGAAGCACGGGCCGATACTCCGCGATATTCGAAGGCGGCAAGCATTTAAACTGTTTTGAGATGATTGACGGGCGACTGGAATATCGGCTACCGCATGAATGCCGATATCCAGCCATATATGAACAACCGCTGATACTTATCACCGAATTGCGATGTCAAGGCGATCCCATATCAAGACAGAGAGCGCGCGAACTTTCCAGACGCTCGACCCCTGCACGCTCGGCCGGCCGACGCACCTGCTCGGCCGGTTCAGCGCCACGGCGCAGGAACGGCTCGCGCACTTTTTCGACACGCGCCTGAACCCGCGCTACGGCACCTCGTTCGAGGTCGGGCCGGTCACCTTCGCGACGCGCGGCGGCGCATTGCCGTTCGCTGAACTCCCGGGCGGCACGGCCGCGACAGCCGGCATCGCCGCGGCGCTCGAACGCCCTGTGCTGCTGCGCATTCTCGAATGCCGCTACGGCCGCCACGGCGTCGACAGCGCGCAGGAAGACGGCCGGCCGGTCAAGCCGCACGCGGCCACCGCCTCCGAGCGGCGCATCGCCGCGCAACTGGGTGCCGAGTTGCGCGAGCTGCTCGCCGAATGCATCGGCCGCGACGAACGGCAAGTCGCCGCCAGCCCTGGCGCGCCGCCGGCGCATCGCACGCAGACGGATCTGTCCTTTGCGTGCCGCATCGGCGACTTCACGCAAGGCGAGCTCGGCCGCCTGCATTTCACGCTCGACGCGCAATGGCAAGCACGCGTGTTCGCGCGCCTCTCGTCGGCGCGCAGCCGCGCCAAGCGCGAGCCCGGCGCCGATCTGCAAGCGCGGCTGCCGCTCACGCTCGCCGTGCGCCTGATGGAAACGGGCATGCCGCTCGACGCGTTGCTCAAGCTGCGCGCGGGCGCCGTGATTCCCGTGCAGCTCGGCACGCGCGCCCAAGTGCTGGCCGGCGCCACGCCGCTATTTACCGCCCAGGTTGCCGAGGACAACGGCAGGCTGTGCCTCACCGCTTTCGAAGACATGGAGTGAACGATGGACGCAATCGACGATACCGACTTGGACCCACTGCTCGACGACCTGCGGGCCGACACCGCGCCGAGCGCACCGGTCGAGGCTGCGAAGCCGCCGCGCGACAACCTCAAGCTGCTCGCGCGCATTCCCGTGACGCTCACGCTCGAAGTCGGCTCGGCGACGCTCTCGCTCGCGGAGCTGATGCAGATCGGCTCCGATTCGGTGCTCGAACTCGACCGCCTCGCGGGCGAGCCGCTCGTCATCAAGGCGAACGGCGTGGCCGTCGGGCTCGCCGAAGTGGTCGTCGCGGGCGAAAACTACGGGCTGCGCGTCGTCGAGATCGGCAATCTGCAGGGACTCGGGTCGTGAAGCGGCGCCTCCTGAAAAGCGCTCTCTTAGTCGGCCTTTTCATCTCGCTGCCGGCTGTCGCAGGTCAGTTGCCGCTGATGAACGGCACGGTCGGCGGCAGCCCGGTCGATTTCACGATCAAGACGCAGATCCTGCTCTTCATGACCGTGCTCGGGCTCCTGCCCGCGCTGATGATGGTGATGACGAGCTTCACCCGCTTCGTCATCGTGCTTTCACTTTTGAGACAGGCCCTCGGTCTGCAGCAAGGCCTGCCCAACCGCGTGATCACCGCCGTCGCGCTCATGCTCACGTTGCTCGTGATGCGCCCGGTCGGCCTGGAGATCTGGAACCGGGCCTACGTGCCCTACGACCAGGACAAGATCACGCTGCAACAAGCCATTCAGACCGGCGAAGCGCCGCTCTCGCGCTTCATGCTTGCGCAGACGAGCAAGGCCGCGCTTGCGCAGATCTCGCAACTGTCCGGCGAGGGCGGCATCGCGAAGCCCGAAGACCACAGCTTCGTCGTCAAGGCCTCCGCCTTCATGCTGAGCGAGCTGAAGACCGGCTTCCAGATCGGCTGCATGCTGTTCATTCCGTTCCTGATCATCGACCTCGTCGTGTCGTCGGTGCTGATGGCGATGGGGATGATGATGCTCTCGCCGCTCGTGATCTCGTTGCCGCTCAAGCTGCTGCTCTTCGTGCTGGTGGACGGCTGGTCGCTCACCGTCAACACGCTCGTCACGAGCGTCCGGGGGTAACGCCATGCTCACGCCCGATATCGCCGTCAACCTCATCGCCGGTGCACTGCGCGTCGTCATGCTGCTGGTCGCCGTGCTGGTGCTGCCGGGGCTCGTCGTGGGCCTCGTGGTCGCGCTCTTTCAAGCCGCCACGCAAATCAACGAGCAAACGCTCGGCTTCTTGCCGCGCCTCTTTGCCACGCTCGGGGTGCTGATCGCCGCCGGCCACTGGATCACGCACTACCTGATGGAATACTGCGTCGAGACGTTCCGGCGCGCCTCCGAACTCGTGGGTTAGGGGCGCGCCGCCATGGACGCTGTCTTCGCACTGCTGCCCGTATCGGTCATCAAGATCGCCTGGCCCTTCTTTCGCATCCTCGCGGCGCTCAGCATCGCGCCGATCGTCGGCGATGCGATCGTGCCCGTGCGTGCGCGCATTGCCGCGTCGTTCCTGCTTGCGGCGGCGGTCCTGCCCGCGCTCGCCGACGCGCCCGCCATCGACCCGCTGTCGGCGCAGGGCATCGCGCTCGTCTTCGAGCAGATCCTGATCGGCGCGCTCTTCGGCCTCGTGTTTCATCTGGTGCTCGGAGCGTTCATGACGGGCGGCTTTCTGATCGCGTCGCAATTGGGCTTCGCGATGGCCGTGATGAACGACCCGCAAAACGGCACGTCGTCCGATGTCGTCACGCAATTCCTCTATCTGCTCTTCGTGATGCTGTTCCTGTCGATGGACGGCCACCTGCTCGTCGTGCAGGTCGTGTTCACCAGTTTCAAGGCGTGGCCGGTGGGCAACGGCTTGAACGTCGCGTCGCTGCGCGACTTCGCGTACATGATCGGCTGGATGCTGTCGGCCGCCCTGCTGCTCGCGCTGCCCACCGTGTTCGCGACGATGGTCGTGCAAGTCGGCATGGGCCTGCTCGGACGCGCGGTGGCGCAGCTCAACGTCTATTCGCTCGGGTTTTCGGTGACGATGATCGTCGGCCTGCTCGTGGTCAGCCACCTCGTCTTCGCGGTGCCCGGGCACTACGCGCACATGACCGAGCGCGCGCTCGACTTCCTCGCCCGCGAGATGGGAGCGGCCGCGGGTGTGACGGGAGGCGCGCATGGCTGACCGGGGCACTGGCGACAAGACCGAAAAGGCCTCGCCCCAGAAGCTGCGCAAAGCGCGCGAGCAAGGCCAGGTCGCCCGTTCGCGCGACATCGCCGCGGCCATCGGCACGGTCGTGAGCCTGAAGGTGCTCACGCTGCTCGCGCCGTCGTGGCTCGGCGAGTTCCGGGCGATCTTCGCGCTGTGCCTCGCGGATCTTTCCGGCGTCGGCGGCATCGCCAACGCGTGGTCGATTCTGTTTCCGGCGGCGTTCACGCTGCTCGCGAAAATGCTGCTGCCGCTGTTCATCGTGCCGCTTTGCATCGCCGCCGGCTCGATTTTCCCCGGCGGCTGGGTGCTGACGTTCTCGCAGTTCCAGCCCAAATTTTCGCGGCTCAATCCGCTCGCCAACCTGGGCCGCCTCGTATCGGGCAAGCACTATGCGCAACTGGGCATTTCGATTGCGAAAGCGGTCGCGCTCGGCGTCACGCTCTATTTCGTCGTGCGTTCGAGCCTGCCCGAATTCGTGCATCTGCAATCGGTGCCGCTCCTGCGCGCGATCGCCGGCAGCGCCGGTTTGCTGCTCGACGCGGCGCTCACGCTCACCGCGGTCGTGGTCACGTTCGCCCTCGTCGACATGCCGGTCCAGTACTTCCTCTTCATGAAGAGCCAGCGCATGACCAAGCAGGAGGTGAAGGAGGAGTACAAGACTTCGGAAGGACGCCCCGAAGTCCGCAACCGCATCCGCCAGCTGCAGCGGCAATTGTCCCAGCGCAGCATCGCGAAGGCGGTGCCGCAAGCGGACGTCGTCATCGCGAATCCGACGCATTACTCGGTCGCGCTCAAGTACGACGCGAAGCGCGCCGATGCGCCGTACGTGCTCGCGAAAGGCGTCGACGAAATGGCGCTTTACATCCGCGAGCTCGCCAAGGAGCACGGCGTAGCGGTTCTCGTGCTGCCGCCGCTCGCGCGCGCGATCTACAACACGAGCCAGGTCAACCAGCAGATTCCGGCCTCGCTCTACCGCGCGGTCGCGCAAGTGTTGACGTATGTGATGCAACTGAAGGCGTTTCAGGCCGGCCGGCGCCGCGCGCGCCCCGTTCAACCGTCCGGCCTCGGCCTGCCGGACGATTTTTTGTCTCCCCCTAAGCGATGAAATCCCTACTCCAATCACTCGCCGGTTTGCGAGGGCACCGCCTGGCGAGCCCGATTCTGTTGCTCGTCATGCTGTCGATGATGATCCTGCCGTTGCCGCCGATGGTGCTCGACGTGCTGTTCACGTTCAACATCGTGCTCGCGATCGTGGTGATCCTGGTCAGCGTCTCCGTCAAGCGGCCGCTCGAGTTCTCGGTCTTCCCGACCATCATCCTCGCGAGCACGCTGATGCGGCTCACGCTCGGCATCGCCACGACGCGCGTCGTGCTGCTGCACGGCCACAACGGCACCGCGGCGGCCGGCCACGTGATCGAATCGTTCGGCAAGGTCGTGATCGGCGGCAACTTCGTCGTCGGTCTCGTCGTGTTCGTGATTCTGATGATCATCAACTTCGTCGTGGTCACGAAGGGCTCCGAGCGGATCTCCGAAGTGTCGGCGCGCTTCACGCTCGACGCGATGCCCGGCAAGCAGATGGCGATCGACGCCGACTTGAACGCCGGCCTCATCAACCAGGAGAAGGCGCAGGCGCGGCGCCGCGAAGTGGCGATGGAAGCCGACTTCTACGGCGCGATGGACGGCGCGTCGAAGTTCGTGCGCGGCGATGCGATCGCCGGGATTCTCGTGCTCGCCATCAACCTGCTCGGCGGTCTCGCGATCGGCGTGATGATGCACGGCCTGTCGATCGGCGACGCGTTCCGCACCTACTCGCTGCTCACCATCGGCGACGGCCTCGCGGCGCAGATTCCGGCGCTCTTGCTCTCGTCCGCGGCGGCGATCATCGTCACGCGCGTCTCCGACTCGGGCGACTTCGAACGCCAGGTCGGCAAGCAGATTCTCGCGTCGCCGAACGCGCTCTTCTGCGCCGCCGCGCTGATGTTCGTGCTCGCGATCATTCCCGGCATGCCGTGGCTGCCGTTCCTGAGCTTCGCGGCCGTGCTCGCGTTCGTCGCCTGGCGCGTCTCGCAGCGCACGCCGAGCGAAGCGGACGAGGACGGCGAGCTCAAGAAAATCGAAACCGCGCTGTTCTCGTCGAAGGACGAGCCGCTCAATTGGGACAACATCGGCTATGTCGATCCGATGTCGGTGTCGATCGGCTTTCAGCTCGCCGGGATGATCGACAAGGCGCAGGGCGCGCCGCTCACGCGCCGCCTCGAAGGGCTGCGCCGCAGCATGAGCAATGCATCGGGCTTCCTGCTGCCGGCCATCTCCGTGCGCGACGACCTCGGCCTCAAGCCTTCGCAGTACGCGATCGCGATCAACGGCACGGAAATCGCGCGCGGGGTCCTGCATCCGGACAAGCTGATGGCGATTCCGTCGCCCGACGTCTACGGCGACATCGACGGCACGCCCGAGGTCGACCCCGCCTATGGGATGCTCGTCACGTGGATCAAGTCCGAAGACAAGCCGCATGCCCTTGGGCTCGGCTACCAGGTGGTGGAAAGCGCGGCGGTGATCTCGACGCACGTGGCGAAGGCGATGCGCGACCATCTGCCCGAGCTGTTCCGGCACGACGACGTCGCCGCGCTGATGCAGCGGCTCGAAGCGATCGCGCCGAAGCTGTCGGATGCGCTCGACAAGGCGATGACGCAGAACCAGATGCGCAAGGTGCTGCGCGTTTTGCTGGCCGAGAATGTGTCGCTGAAAAACATCGGGAGCATCGCCACCGCGCTGCTCGAAGCGAGCGAAACGACCAAGGATCCGATCTTGCTCGCGGCCGAAGTGCGCTGCGCGCTGAAGCGCGAAATCGTCGCGGAGCTCGTCGGCGCGAGCGCCGAAATCGAGGCCTTCAGCCTCACGAGCGAGCTCGAAGGGATGCTGTTGTCGTCGCTTCAGCAGGCGCAGCAAACCGGCGCGGTCAATCTCGAGAACTTCCCGATCGACCCGAATCTTCTCGCGCAATTGCAAACGCGGATGCCCGCGATACGCGAGCAGATGAAGCAGCAGAGCCTCACGCCGATCCTGCTCGTGATTCCGCAGTTGCGGCCGCTGCTGGCGCGGTATGCGCGGCTCTTTGCGTCCGGGTTGAACGTGCTGTCGTACAACGAAGTGCCGGAGGCACGCAACGTCAATATGCTGGGGGCGCTGGGGTGATCGGCCTGCAGCGAACCCGGCCTTGGCCGGGGACGCTGCTGCTATTGACCTGACGCGTTGATCAACCGCGCGTGATGATGAGCTTGCCGTGGTGAATCTCGACAGAGAGGCGTTGCCCAGCGGAGAAGCCAGCGCGCTCGAGCCAGCGGCCGGAGAGCCGGAACCAAGGGAACAGCGGCGGGTTGGTGCGATAGCCGCCGAGCTTTATGGGCCGGTAGCGTCGCGACTGTTGGATGGTGACGAATCGCCGGGTGGGGTCAGGACGTGCGTTAAGATAGGCGTCAGCCATGATCGACTCCTCTGGAGAGTTGGTGGTGGTCAGCGGGCCGTGAGTGCTGGTAACACTTGCGGCCCGCGCTTCGTTTACAGCGTCAGATGCGTACGTGCCTCCTGTTAGCTGCTGGGATTGATGCATGCGATCGACGAATCACTGCATGGATAATCAGTTATCCGATCAATATATCCGTTCGGGATAGGGAAGCCGGGGCGTGTCTGGGTGCGAGTGGACACAGAGCCTTGCTGAGTCTGGAGCAGCCGTTCCTAACCGATAACACCGGTTTGATTCGTCAGCTGCGGCAAGTTGCGGGTCCCGCGCCGGGGTCTGAGGCTGGAAAACAAACCACAAACCGTCGAACTCGAACGCCGAAGACGGAAACGTGAGCCCTCGACCGTGAAGTTCGAGTGTTTGAAGGCGGGACGCGAGCCCCAAACCGGCGCATTCGACTGTTGGAGGGCCGAACGCTGAGCCTCACGCCGACGACTTCGACTCTTTGAGGGCGGAACGTCGGCCTCAGACCGAGGACTTCGGATGTCCGAGGGCGGAACGTGGGCCTCAGACCGTGGAGTTGTCCACGCTTTGAGAGTGGAACGCGAGCCTCAGACCTCGGAGTTCGACTGTTTGAGCTGGCAGCCCGCGCCTCACACCTCCGAATTCCGCTGTCGAAGGAGAAAACATGAGGGGCAGGCTGACGAATTTGCGGGTTTGAGACTCGAACGAAAGCCTTGGCGAACGACACAACACCAGCGCACGGCCGCAAAACAGCGTATGACATTCCGCGGCGCCAGTCGGTCCCATGCTACGATTTCCGCCTCTTACGCAGAGCGGAGGAAACCATCGTGAACCGCAAGACGCTCAACGCATCCCGGCTGCAAGACGAAGTAAGCCGGCGCATCCATCGCATTCACGAGGTCGTCGAAGACGGCGTAAAAATCCGCGTGCCGCGGCCGCAAAAACAAGAGCCCGACAAAACCGGCTGCAACTGGACCATGAAGCACTTCGGCAACGCGATCGGCTACGAGCGCGTCGTCTCCGAAGTGCTCGATGCGGTGCGCGCCGAATACAACCTGTCGGAAGACACCAAGGACATTCACAGCCTCTTCGGCGACCCCGTGGGCTCCTGAGGCCCGCTCGGCTCCGTGCCGGTCTGCCGCTCCGTGCCGGTCTGCCGCTCCCGGCCGGACATCGCGCGCATTCCGGGACGCGGCACGCGCGGCAGCAGCGACTTCACCATGCAGCGGATCAAGCCGGCTTTGTGCGCGTTCGCCACCGCGCGCCAAAAGCGCGCCGGATCGAACTCGGCGAATTGCGCTTCGCGCTCGATGAGCGGCTTGTTGCCGGGAAGGTGGACGAACGTGCAATGCTTGTACCAGTGCAGATTGCGATGCGTGTTGCCCGGCCAGTGGCGCCCGACCGATTGATACGCGCCGACATCCAGAATCGGCTGCCCCTCGTCCGCCATCACGTTCAGCGCCGCCGATATGAACGCTTCGTCGCCGAGATGATTCAAGCGCGACATCTCGGCGAGGTAGTGATCGAAGTATTCCTTCCCTAGCGCAACGAGCCGTTTGAGAAACGCGGGCGTCGCAAGCAGGAATTCGCCCCCGTACCAGCGCGGATTCTGCAGCCTGCGCCCCGCGACGATCTCCAGATCGGCAATCACGCGCGAACTGCCGTACGCCGGAAAAACCTGATCGGATATATCGAACGCCCCTGCGCCGAGCGCCGCGCAGCGCTGGATCACGTTGGCGTCGAGCGAGCGCATCGCCGCCATGTCCGTGTCGAGCAACAGCAGCAGCGCGTCTTCCGGCAGCCGCTCGCTCACCTGGCTCAGCAAATCGAGCTTGAAATGCGCCGCGTAGAACGGCGTGCTCTTCGGCAGATCGATGCCCGTCGCGCTCAACGCGTGGACTTCAGGGCGCACGTCCGCGGGCACGCCGGCCAAGAGCGCGGCGACGCGGTCCACGGCGTTCGTGAAGACGTTCAGCCGCGGCATGCCGGCGCGCAGCAGCGACTTGTTCAGGCACAGCGCCTGCCAGACATAGCCGAGCGGATTCTTGCTGCGGCTGTTGGGGCTCGACGCCCCTGCGGGGTCCAGATAGACGAGCGCACAAGGATAGATCGAGCGCGTCGCCGATGGGGACCGCCTGGCGTGGTCCGGCGCGCGACGCCGCTTGGCCATGCTCGATACGATGCGACGGAAATCAGCCGACACGATGAAATACCCCCACGCTCACTATTGTTCGCTGTCGACCGGAGTTGGCGCTTTAGCGCTTATTCCGGTCCCATGCAAAGCTCCCCCGAGGGGGCATCACCTGCATACGTCGCCCCCCGATCCGACTCGACGGGAGAGTCAATGGTATGAGGGACCGCACGCATGCATGCGCCACAATGCTGTTGCCTGAAGCCATCGGCAACTCGCCGGCGCAGGCGAAAAGACAGGGACACATTGCGGCGGGCCCGTTGCTGCAGGGAGTGCGCAAGCGGCGTTCCCAGCCGCTCGCCGCGCTGTACTTTGGCGGCTCCTGTCCCCCGCACGAGCTCAGCGTTCGCTCACAGCAGCGGCAAGCCGCTATGGCGCTTCACTTCGCGCAGCGACAGCACCGATTCGACCGCCGTCACGCCCGGCAACGCGCGCAGCACGTCGCGCATGAACACGCCATAGTCCTCGAGATCTTTCGCGACCACTTGCAACAGATAGTCGGCGCTGCCGGAGATGTTGTGGCACGAGACGATGCGCGGAATCGCCTGGATTTCGCGCTCGAACTGGTCCGACAGCTTCCTGTCGTGGACGCCGAAGCGCACGAGTGCGAACGCAACGACGCCGATCTGCAACGCCGAACGGGACAGCACGGCTTGATAGCTTTCGATGTAACCCTCGGACTCGAGCCGCTTCAAACGCCGCGCGCATGGCGTTTCGCTCAGGCCCACGGCATCGGCGAGGCTCGCGTTCGTCGCCCGGCCGTCGGATTGAATTTTCATCAGGATCGCGCGATCCGTTTTATCGAGCTTCATGATGCCTCGCGCCGGGCCGTCCCAAGCGAGGCATCCGCCCCCTCGGGGGGCAGCGAACGATAGTGAGCGTGGGGGTGGTCGATTCTCTCGCGCCGGGCCGCCCCAAGCGAGGCATCCGCCCCCTCGGGGGGCAGCGAACGATAGTGAGCGTGGGGGTGGTCGATTCTCTCGCGCCGGGCCGCCCCAAGCGAGGCATCCGCCCCCTCGGGGGGAGCTTTGCATGGGACCGGAGTAAGCGCTAAAGCGCCAACTCCGGTCGACAACGAACGATAGTGAGCGTGAGGGTAGTTCATGAGTCGGTCTCCAAGAACGCGCGGAATCATAGTGTATTCCCCCAATGCATCGGTCTCGACGGGCGAAAATAGCGCGGGTCGAGGCTAGCGGTGCGTAAAATGCGTTCAGGAAGATCGGATCGGGCACCGCCCCCCCAAGAAACACATCATGAATCCTGCTTGCAGACTGCAACCCGGCACACTGTGGCCCGCCATCCAGAAGCAAACGGCGCATGCCCTGAGTTGCGGCGCGCTGCAACCGATCGCGTCCGACGAACGGACCATCGACGACTCGGGTATCCGCTTCATCGTCCGTCAGGTGTCGAGCCTCATGCGCAAGGAGGCGGCCAAGCCGGCGCCCGATCCGCGCCTCGCCCCGAGCCCGCCCGCCAATCCGTTCCTGCCGCACGATCCAAACCTCTTCGTCGCCGATGTCTCCGACACGCACATCGCGTTGCTCAACAAGTTCAACGTGATCGATCACCATCTGCTGATCGTCACGCGCACGTTCGTCCGTCAGGAAACCCCGCTCGACACCGCGGACTTCGCCGCATGGTTCGCGTGCCTGACTCAGTTCGACAGCCTGGGCTTCTACAACAGCGCCCTCGAAGCGGGCGCAAGCCAGCCGCACAAGCATCTGCAGATCGTGCCGTTGCCGCTCGGCGCCTCGGGAGGGCGGCTGCCGGTCGAGCCGCTCCTGGCCGCGGCGCACCTGCGAGGGACGCTCGGCGTCGTGCCGGGCTTGCCGTTCCGTCATGCGTTCGCGACGCTCGATCCTGCCTTGGGCGCGTCGCCAAAGGCCGCTCGCACGGCTGTCGACAGCTATCGCGCGTTGCTCGACGCCGTTGGATTGGGAACCCCCGACGCGAACCTCGAAACGCAACCGCATGCGCCTTACAACTTGCTGATTACGCCAAGCTGGATGCTGCTCGTGCCGAGATCGACGCCGAGCGTCGAGGCCGTCGCGGTGAACGCATTGGGATTCGCGGGGTCGCTTTTCGTGCGCGATGCCGCGCAGCGGCAGACCGTCGAGCGCCTCGGTCCGATGAACGTGCTTCGCCGCGCGGCACTGGCGCCGGACGCCGAACGATGAGGCCGCCTCGCAGCGGCATGGCGAGCCGGCAGAAATCGACACCGCAGACGCCGCAACTCACCGTATCATCATGGCCTTCGTGCCAACCCCTGCGAGCATCATGCCTTTTGCCGTCCCCGTTCCCTTCCAAACGGACACCGCTTCCTCGTCTTCACACCGCGCCGCCGCACGAGCGGCCGCATGGCTTCGCCTGCGCATTCCGGCTGCGATCCTCTGCGCGGCGTTGGCCGCGTGCGGCACGACCGCGCCGGTGTCCTCGGGACCTGCGGCCGAGATCGACCGCGTCGGCCTGTTCCCGATGGCCGCCTACGATCAGGACGTCGATCACTGGATCCGTCCCGCAAGCCCCGGCTACGACACGCCGTTCCTGAGCGCGAGCGACCAGCAAGCCCAATTCGAGGCGCTCTACGCGCGCGAGTTCGGCACGGCCGCCGATAGTCCGTCGCCCTGGAACCCTGCGTTTATCGACGGGCGTGCCTACCGGAACCACGGGAGCGACATCGCCGGCTTGCAGCAGAGCCGCCTCGCGCGTTACGACAACACCGGCAAGAGCGCGCCGCTCATCGGCTACGGCCAGAACTTCCGTCCGTACACGAAGGCGTGGATCGACGCCATCGCCCAGAACATGGACGTCGGGCAGTTCGAGCGCAACACCGCCTACAGCGCCTCGCGCCGCGCGATCGCGACCGGCAATCTGCTCGTGCGCGAGCTGCCGACCCTGGACCCGTTCTTCTACTCGCGCCAGGTTGCGGGCGAAGGCTATCCGTTCGATAACCTGCAAATCTCCGCGATCCGCCCCGGCACCCCGCTCTACGTGCTCGGGCGCAGCGTCGACGGCGGCTGGGACTACGTGCAGACGCCCGATGTCCAAGGCTGGGTGCGCAGCGGCAACGTGAGCTTCGCGGACCACACGTTCATCGATGCCTGGCGCCGCAGCGCTCGCCGAGGGCTGGGCGCGGTCATTGCGGCGCAGGCGAGCGTCACCGACGGCGGCGGCACGTTCCGCTTCGACGCGCCGGCCGGCACGCTGCTGCCGCTCTCGCCGCTGCAGCTCGGCGCAAGACCCAAGATGCGCGTCGTGCTGGTGCCGGCACGCGACCTCGACGGCCGCGCCGTCATCCAGACCGCGGCACTGAGCGACGCGCAGTTCGTGCCGATGCCGTACGCCGCCACGCCGCGCCATCTCGCGACGCTCCTCAAAGCCCTGATCGGGCGCCCGTACGGCTGGGGCAACACGGGTTTCTACAACGACTGCTCGTCGGAATTGCAAAGCGTGTTCGCCGCGTTCGGCGTGTGGCTGCCGCGCCACTCGTCGACGCAAATGAGCGCGGGGACGGAGGTGGATCTGTCGTCGTCGAGCACCGCGGAGCGCCTCGATTATCTGGTTCACCACGGGCAACCGATGCGCACGCTGATCTACATCGGCGGCCACGTGATGCTGTACCTCGGCAACACGACCCGCGGCACGCAGACCGTTCCTGTGGTCTATCAGGACATATGGGGGCTGCGCCCTGCCGACAACAGCCGGCGCGCGGTGATCGGCGGCTCGGTCATCTTCCCGCTGCTCGCAACGATGCCTGAGGACCCCGCGCTGCAATCGCTCGCCGGCACGCCGATCTTCCAGGTCGGCATTCTCGGCGCGCCTCAGAGCGGCACGCCGCCCGAGCCCGACGAGGACAATCCGGCGAGCTGACGAGCGCGCCGCGCGCACCGGGCTTAGTTCGACACTGCCGCGCCGCTCGCCAGGCGCACCTCCGGACCGCCGCCGACGGGCGTCGCTTTCACCCCCTCCATGCGGAAGAAACGCATCCAGTCTTGTTCGGCCTTAGTCGTCAGAAGCATCAGCTCGACCCGGCGATCGCGCGAGCCCGTCGCGTCGCTCGCGGCAGCCGGCACCTTGTCGGCCAGCGCGACGACCTGGAACACTTGCTGATCGTCAAGGCCGCCTTCTTCCAGTGTCCGGCGCACGCGCAGCGCGCGGCGGCTCGACAGATTCCAGTTGTTGGTGAAGACGCTCGAATCCGCGTATTGCGCCGAGTCGGTATGCCCCGCGATGACGACCTTGTTCGACACCGCCTTCAGCACCGGCGCGAGGCGTCGAAACAGCGCGTCGATCTGCGGCTGTAGCCTGTCGCTGCTGCGCACGAACATGCCGCGGTCGGCCGAATCGTGCACGATGATGCGCAGGCCGTCCTGCGTCGTCACCGTCTCGATGTTCGCGTCGAGGTCGAGCACCTTGGCTTGCTCCATGATTGCGGCAGCGAGCTTTTCCTGCTGCCCGATCGAATCGGCCGAAGCCGATTCGCCGTCGCCCATTTCCCCATCGCTGCGCCCCTCGCCCGCATCCGGAACATACGGCCCGATTTGCGGCGTCTTGCTGTTCTGCTCGAAGATGCCGACGCCCCCGGTCAGAAACGGCCTTCCGCTCACCTGAGCGGCGATCTTCATGCGCTCTTCCCGCGTCGACGCCGTCGTCACCCACAGCACCATGAAGAGCGCCATCAACGCCAGCGTAAAGTCCGCAAACGCCACCTTCCACGCGCCGCCGTGACGCTCTTCGTGATGCCTGCCGCGGCGCTTGATGATCGCGGAACCGTGACCGTGTGCGTCGCCTTTCTTCATCTCGCCTCTCCCACGTTCATTTTCTGAGTTTCGTGATCCACGACTCGAGCGTCGCGAAACTCGGCTTCACTTCGATCGGAATCAGCTTGCGGCCTGCATCCACTGCGAGCAGCGTGGGCTTGCCCGCCACTTGCGCGCACAACACGACCTTGATGCACTCGAACGACGACGCCTCCGATTTCACCCGCAGCACCATCGCGCCGGCCAGCGGATCGAGAAAGCCGTAGCAAAGGAGAATGCCCAGGAACGTGCCGACCATCGCCCCGGCCACTTGCACGCCGATCTCCGCTACCGAGCCGCCGATGTTGCCCATCGTCGTCACGATGCCGAGCACCGCCGCCAGAATCCCGAAGCCGGGCATCGCCTCGGCGATCTTGCCGAGCGACTTCGACGGCTGCAGCAGTTCGCCTTCGATCGCCTCGATTTCCTGGTCGAGCATGCTCTCCAGCTCATGCGGGCTGATGCGCCCCATCGCCATCAAACGGAAGTTGTCGACGATGAACGCCGTGAGCTTGCGCTCGGCAAGAATCTTCGGATACTTCTGGAAGACTCCGCTTTCCTCCGGGTTCTCGACGTGCTGATCGAGCACCTTGAGGCCCCCGTCGCGAACCATTTCGAGCAGTTCGTAGAGCAACAGCAGCAGCTGGCGCTGGAACTCGCCGTCGTGCTTGCCGCGCGAGACGACCTTCTTGATTTGCGCCAGCATCTCCATCAGCACGTGCTTCGGGCTGCCCATGACCAGCGCCCCGAGTGCCGCGCCCACGATAATCAGAATCTCCGTCGGCTGCCAGATCGCATGCAGCGATCCGCCGTGCAGGACAAACCCCCCGAACACACAGACGATGACAAATAGTCCACCTAATAAAATCTGCATTTCACACCCTTTTATATGCCCCCGCTTGATGTTGCATCGAAAACCGCACCGCCCGCCGACCTATCGGCCATCACTCGCACAGCAGTTGAGTGATGACTGCCGCGTTGAACGGACGATCCATGTGACGGCTAGCGGCGATGCTCAAGATGCGCGTGCCGACGTCCTCTTGCAATTGCTCGAGCGGCACTTTCCTGACTTCGGCGTACGTATGCACGGACAGCGCCTGTACCGCGAAACTGCGCACCAGCGGCATCAAATTGCGAAATTTTTCATGGTCCTTGTCGCCGATCTCGAACGCCATATCTATCGAGCAGACTCGATAGATCGACGACGCGGAACCATCCGGCCCGGCCGATATCGGCAAAGAGACCATGATCTTGGTCAGCTCGACGTAGCTGAACGCTTTCGCCTTCTTGACCACCTTCACGGCTTCGCTGCGACCATCTCGAAACCCGTTAATTTTTTGAAACAGCAGTGCCCCGCTGGCGCCGCCCGCAACCAACAAACACAGGCCGACAGCCGCAATGACCGGCTTGCTCTTGAAGATACTCATGGTTTTTCTCGTTGATTGATTGCGAGCCGGCGTGACCCCGCTCACGCCAGCCCGCACTCAACGTCAAATTTGAACCGCCTTGACGGCCCACGTGCGGTCTAGCCTTGCCGATCAGCTGCGCCCTCCGAAACACCGGACAGCGCCACTCATCTGCATGACTAAACAGCAAGCTCCGCTTATTGCAGCAGCGACAAAACCATTTGGTTGATTTGCGTGCTTTGCTTGAGCATCGACGTACCCGCTTGCATCAGGATCTGCTTGGACGACGAGTTCGCGGTTTCGCTTGCGTAGTCGACGTCCATGATCCGGCCGGTGGCGTCGGTCGTGTTGGTCGACATGTTCGACAGGTTGGCCGCGATGGACGACAGGCGGTTTTGCTGTGCGCCGATGTCTGAAGACAGCGCACCGACCTTGTCGATCGCATCGTTGAGCTTATCGATCATCTGGTTCGCCGAGCCGTCGTCGGTCAGTTCTGTACCGGGAGCGGCCAGTGCGGCTCGGAAGCTACCACCGCCATTCCCGCCGCCGTCGCCGCCGTCGCCGCCGTCGCCGTCACCGCCGTCGCTGCCGTCGTCACCGCCAAACGCCGCGCTAGCAGCCCTGAAGGCCACAGCAACAGCCTCAAGCGAGACCGAGAAATCGACCGTCATCGTTTCGCTCGAGCTTGCACCGACCTGGAACGTCAATGCCTTCGAAAACTTGCCGGCACCGACGATATTGCCCGAGCCGTCGTCGACGCCCTCGCTGAACAGCTTTTCGCCGCCGTACGCCGTGTTGGACATTACGTTTTTCAGTTGCTCGCCAAGCGCGTCGTATTCCGCCTGCATGGCCACCTTGTCGGCGGCCGAAGACGAATCGTCGGCCGCTTGCGTTGCCAGATCCTTCATGCGCATCAGGACGTTCTTGATTTCGTCGAACGCGCCGTTGGCCGTTTGCATCAGCGAAGTCGCATTCTGCGTGTTGCTCGCCGCGACGGCCATGCCGCTCGTTTGCGCGCGCAGGCGGGTTGCGATTTGCAGGCCGGCAGCGTCATCGGCGGCGGTATTGATCCGATAGCCGGTGCCGAGACGGATCATCGACTTGGTAACGTCGGATTGGGTTCGCGACACGGCGCTCTGAACCATCAGCGAAGCCATGTTGGTGTGAAGACTAAGCACGATTTTTTCTCCAGGAATTAAGACTCAAGAAACGTCACATGACGTCCTCACCCACCCAAAGGCGGCGCCTGGTTTCGAAACCTTAAGGCCTTTTCGACAAACTTTCGGCTCTATAATGCGGGCCGTTCTCACTCGCACCGTCGGCACGATGCCCATCAGATCCGTCACATTCCGGTTTAAGTTTTTACCGCTGATCTTCATCGCAGGCATGGCATCCGCCCGGGCGGATGCGCCGGTCGTTACACAAGTTCAACATCGATAGATCGACGACGCGGAACCATCCGGCCCGGCCGATATCGTCAACGAGACCATGATCTTGTCCAGCTCGACGTAGCTGAACGCTTTCGCCTTCTTGACCACCTTTACGGCTTCGCTGCGACCATCTCGAAACCCGTTAATTTTTTGAAACAGCAGTGCCCCGCCGGCGCCGCCTGCGATCAACAAACACAGGCCGACAGCCGCAATGACCGGCTTGCTCTTGAAGATACTCTTGGCTTTTCTCGTTGATTGATTGCGAGCCGGCGTCGTCCCGCTCACGCCAGCCCGCACTCAACGTCAAAATCGAACCGCCTTGACGGCCCACATGCGGTCTAGCCTTGCCGATCAGCTGCGCCCTCCGAAACACCCGACAGCGCCACGCATCTGCACGACTAAACAGCAAGATCCGCTTATTGCAGCAGCGACAAAACCATTTGATTGATTTGCGTGCTTTGCTTGAGCATCGACGTACCCGCTTGCATCAGGATCTGCTTGGACGACGAGTTCGCGGTTT
>NZ_JAFLRF010000001.1:154478-328383 GCF_017315705.1 Trinickia mobilis
CGAAGATAGGGCGCCGACGCTGTCGAGCACAGCGTTAAGGGTATCGATCATTTTGTTGGCCCCGCCGGCGGCGGTCAGTTCTGTACCCGCTTTTGTCGGGTCCTTATACGCCGCGCTGGCGCCCTCGAAAGCTTTAGCAACATCCTTAAGCACTTTCGAGAAATCGACCGTCATCGTTTCGCTCGAGCTTGCGCCGACCTGGAACGTCAATGCCGTCGAAAGCTTGCCGGCCGTGCCGTCCTTGCTGAACAGCTTTTCGCCGCCGTACGACGTGTTGGACATCACGTTGTTCAGTTGCTGGCCAAGCGCGTCGTATTCCGACTGCATGGCCGCCTTGTCGGCGTCCGAAGACGAATCGTCGGCCGCTTGCGTGGCCAGATCCTTCATGCGCATCAGAACGTTCTTGACTTCGTCGAACGCGCCGTTGGCCGTTTGCAGCAGCGAAGTCGCATTCTGCGTGTTGCTCGCCGCGACGGTCATGCCGCTCGTTTGCGCGCGCAGGCGGGTTGCGATTTGCAGGCCGGCAGCATCGTCAGCGGCGGAATTGATCCGGAAGCCGGTGCCGAGGCGGATCATCGACTTGGTAACGTCGGATTGGGTTCGCGACACGGCGTTCTGAACCATCAGCGAAGCCATGTTGGTGTGAAGACTAAGCACGATTTTTTCTCCAGGAATTAAGACTCAAGAAACGTCACATGACGTCCTCACCCACCCAAAGGCGGCGCCTGGCTTCGAAACCTTAAGACCTTTTCGACAAACTTTCGGCTCTATAATCCGAGCACTCCTCACTCGCACCGTCGGCACGATGCCCATCAGACCCATCACAATTCGGTTTACGTTTTTGCCGCTGATCTTCATCGCAGGTGTGGCATCCGCCCGGGCGGATGCGCCGGTCGTTGCACAAGTTCGAGAGGCGGCACAGGCCTGGCTGGACAATTATGTGAAGCAGCACCAGTTGCAGGACGCGCGCGTCGAGGCCGCCGTCTTGCCGAGCCGCCGCCCGGCTCCGCCGTGCGGCAAACCTTATGAGATCGCGCCGTCCGGCAACGGCCAGCTGGGCCATCTGAAGTTCGCCGTGCGCTGCCCGAACGATGCGCGCACAACGTTCTATCAGGTGCGCACGAGCGTATTGGCGAAGGTCGTGGTGGCGGCGGCCGCGATTCCCGCGGGCCAGCCGATCGACGTCAACGACGTCACGCTTGAAGAAGAAAACCTTGCCGCGGTGCCCGATGCGCTGA
This sequence comes from Trinickia mobilis, assembly GCF_017315705.1. GTDB lineage: Bacteria > Pseudomonadota > Gammaproteobacteria > Burkholderiales > Burkholderiaceae > Trinickia_A > Trinickia_A mobilis. Next base: position 155,717 of record NZ_JAFLRF010000001.1, read on the forward strand.
CCGATCCCGCAGCGATCGCGGGCCGCGTCAGCCGCCGCGCGCTCAAGGCCGGCAGCGTCGTGCAAGCGCGTTTTCTACAGGGGGAAACCGCGGTGAAGCGCGGCCAGATGGTGCGGATCGTCGCGCGCAATCAGCAAATCGAAATCACGGCGGCGGGCACCGCGCTGCAAAACGGCGCGAAGGACGAAGTGATCCGCGTGCGCAACACGAGCACGGGCAAGATCATCGCCGCACGCGTCACCGGGCCCGGCATCGTCGAGCCGCTTACGGACCGGTGACGCACATGCCGGCGTGGTTGTCGTTGGTCTCGACGATCCACGCATTCCGCGTGAGCTTCCTGAAGCGAAAATCGATTTCCTCGCCGGCCGCGACGAGCGGGCCCGGCACCGGCTGGGATGCCGCGTTGTCGAGCTTCGAATACGCGAGCTTGCGCACTTTGCTCAGGACGGTCCCGTCTCGCGCGAACAACATGTCGATCGTGCCGCTGCGATCGATCGATACGCACTCCTCCTCGTTCCGGTAACAGCCGCTCAAATGGATGCGTCCGGCGTCGAGCCAGAATGAGGTCGACAGCATCGCGGTGCGCTTCGATCCGCCATCGGAGTCAAGCAAATAACGCGGCTGGTGCACCACGCATTGGCCGTGCGGCAGATCGTGATAGGCGCCGCGCGTCGTGTACCACGCTGTCCAGGCGGAGAGCGACGCAACGGCGAGAATTATTGATAGGCCGTTTCGACGAAATAGGTTTCGCACTGCTCGGGTGCCTCGTAAATGGATTTCGGACAAACAGCCAGCCAATCTTCGTTGCCCAACCCGATCTGATAGACGTAGCTGCCTTTCGCAGGCGTCACCTGGATCGATTGCAAGAGCGCCTTTTGCTTCATCTTGCCGTTCGAGAAGTAATGCACGCCGCCGACGGTCTGCGCAAACGGAAACTCGAACTTCCGGTTGCCGTCGAAGAACGTCTTCCACGCGAGCACGCCGGCCCACGCCAGCAGCACGCCGTACACCGCGTACGTCAACGGCCGGCGCCGCTTCTTCGGTGGCGCAACACGCACCGGCGCCGCGCCATCCGGGGCGGCGTCATCCGGCGCGGCGACAGCGGCTGCGGCATCGGCAAGCGCGGCAGCAGGCTCCGCTGCGGGAACCCGCGCGGGCGCTTCGGCGCTGCCCTCGGATAGCGGCGGCTCGACTTCGCCCATGCTCGCCTCGCCGGCAGCGACAGGTTCGGCTGCCGCGACTTCGGACGCGCCGGCATGAACTGCCACCTCGCCTGAACGCGCCGATACGGGCGTGTCGACAATCGGCTCGACCGTGCCGATGAACTTCAGGCCGAGGCGCGGCAGCGTCTTGATTAGACTTCCCGGCACGCCCTGCTCTTCGAGCTTCACGCGCAGCGACCGCACGAGCTGGTGATAGCTGCCTTCGGTCACCACCATGCCCTTGCTTTCCCACACCTGCTCGATCACAGCTTGCTTGGTGGCGTTACCCTGCATGAGCAGCGTCAGCAGTTCCGTTTCATTGGCGGCCAGCGCGGTGACGACATCATCGTGCGACAGCGTCATCAAATGGCTGTCGAACACGAGCTGATGTTCGATCAGATATTTTTCCAAAACGGCGGCCATCTAACTGTTCGCGAAGAGGTATTCATCAAAATGGGCTCGTTTCGCCCAGGGCCTATGCGAGCGCAAACGGTGTCGCGGGCGAATGATTGACGCCGCACCACAGCTTTCACCTCGCTATCTCAAAACGGTGCCCAAACGTCGGAAGCGCTTAATGACGGCTCCAGTCCTTAGATCAATATAGCGCGGGTTTGGACTGTTTCCAGACTGTCCCGAATTCTAAAGGCTGCGGGGAGCGATCAGCGAATATTTTGCGCTAGCCGATATTGCACGGCACATGACGCATAGACAAACGAATCTCAAACGAATCTAAATAAATGAACAGAATTCGCCAGACATGTCATTTTTACCGCTAGACGCCATGCTCTTTAAAAATCGCTTGCCAATCGCCCTCATTGCACGTGGCAAAGAAAATACTGGGTATCCGTATCCCGCGGTTGATTTGTCATTGTGCAGCGCAGTGAAAGCAGCGGGATGCAAGTGACTACCGAGGTGTCGCAGAACGGCCATGGAACGGCCTATCCTTGCTCGTCGGTTGATGTCCGCTTACGGGAGGCAGCGACCATTTGGTGTTAAGAGGACGCACGGGCGCTGTAACAGGTGGCGGCGTGTGCGAGGGACCATTTCCTAGTTCAATTGCAATGTTCGACTCGTTTACCTCCTCAGAAAACGGACGCAGGATACGCTTCGAAGCAGGAGGGCTCGCGCACGTGTTCCAATTGACTTTCGGCGGCTTTACCGGCCAACTGCTTAGCGCGGTTGAGAACCTAGCAGGTGTCCGAAATGAGGCAAATGACGGGCAGTTCCTGGGGATTTTGTCCAACTCACCAAGCGGCCCCGCCAATCGTTCAGCTCGGTTGGCTCTTCTTCAACCACTCGTGTCAGATGCTTCGTCCGTATCGTCGAAGTCCACATCCACATCGTCGACGTTTGCCTCGGTTACGTCAGAGTCCTCTTCCTCGACATCGTCCTCATCATCTGCGAGGCCAGGAAGGGTAATTTCGCGGGGAACCATCGTCTTGTCGCTCAGGATGTTTGCACCCAAGATATACGCATAGAGGCTACTCGGCTGAAGTCTAAAGTTTAGGCCCTTGTATTCGAACTCTGCAGTGATGGTCTTCGTTGTTACCAGAGTGTGATCATGGGCCAGCGTCGGATGCAACTGCGAAAATTCTACGCAATGGCGGACTAGCGAGCGGTCCTTATATGGTCTATCGCTCCATTTGACCTCGACCACCCATTGCGGTTTTTGGCTGCTAGGGGCCAAGGAAACGATATCGATTTCGCCATTGTTCCATCGCGCATAATAAAGTTCGGCTTTTTCACTGTGCTGCCATTGACTGAAAATTGCCGTTTCAGTGAGATTCCCCATCGTTTCAGCGTCATGCCTGACTTGCCCAAACAGTGCCGCTCGCATAGAGGGGTTCGTCAAGTAAATTTTAAAACGCATCGCACGCTTAAATCGCTTCGCGTTTTGGTCAATTCGCTCAATGCGACGAATTAAAAAGGCAGCATCCAAATATTCCAAATACCGCTTGATGGTGTTTTTTGCGACGCCAGAGCTCTTCGAAAGCTCTTCGAGGGATACCTCGTTCCCGGTATTGTAAGCCAATACGGTGAAGAGGCGATTTAGCTCTTGAATATCAGATATCCCATACAGGCTCGGAAGGTCGCGGAGCAAGACCTTGTCGATGATATCGCTCTTAATGTATTGGCCGGGATCAGATTTAACCGTGTCTGAAAAGACCGCCTCCGGATAGCCACCATAATTAAGATAGCAAATGAACTCCTTATTGAGTTCTTCGATGTTGGTGCATGTGTAGTGATACCTCCCCTTTGGCGTCTCTATCTTGTTGATTAAAACGTCCTCCTTATTGACAAATTGCAGGTACTCCGCAAAAGTCAATGGCGGTAAAACAAATTCGCTGAATCGGCCTGCTCCTGATTCATTGCTTTTCATACGCAACGCGGCCGCTGCAGATCCCGTGGCAATGAATTTATAGGAAAAGTAGGAATCAACCAGTGATTTTAGATGTACTTCCCATCCTTTAAGATATTGAATCTCATCGAAGAAAATATAAAGCTCACTGTTTTTGGTTAGAGTCAACAAATCCGCGTACATTTGCACGATTTTGTCTAGCCGTAGGCCTGTGTAGAGCGGTGTTTCGAGCGAGAGATAAAGGATGTTCTTGCCATCGACTCCGCTACGGAGAAGCGCTTCGATCGCATGGTAGACCATGACTGTCTTTCCGACGCGCCGCGGACCCATAAGGACAACTGCACGTTGAATAGACCTATCGGTCACAGCGCGCAGAAAGGGCGCAAAGTACTTGCGCCGTGGCATCTTCGCATATGTGACACGGTCAGGTGCTTGGTCATCCCACCACGGGTTATCAAATTTCAGACGCCCAAGGATCTCTTCCCCAGATATTTCGAACATTGTTGCTCCTAAGATCAGCATGCTGACGTTGATTGTCAGTCAGTTTTCAATCAAGGTCAATGCTCTGATCTTATTTTTCGTTGCCGAGGGCGCCAAGCGCTAGCTAGGGTGCGCGGTCCCAGACTTCGAGATCAATCCGGCGGACCCGTGACGAAGCAAGCGGCGCCTGCGATGGCGCCGCTAATTCGTTGCGACCAAGACCGAGGCCGATGCCCTCCGCCCGCCGCGTCAGGACCTGTCGCGGCGCGCTATTGCGGCAGCACTTCTCCGCGCGTTTCAGGCGCAAACGGAATGATCAGCAGCCCGATCACGAATGCCACGGCGGTCAGCGCGACCGGTACGCCCAGCGTATGCGTATGCAGCACCGCCGCGCCGAGCAGGAAGTTCACACCTGCGCCGATGAACCGGCCGAACGACGTGCAGAATGCAAATGCCGTCGCACGCACGCGCGTTTCGAACTGCTCGGGCAGCCACAGGCTGAAAAGCGCGAAGTTGCCGCCGAAGAAACCGAGCACGAACAGCCAGGCGATGAACGGCGCGAGACCATTGGGCAGATAGAACGCCCAGCCGAAACTCCCCGCAATCGATACCGCCATTCCGGTGAAATAGATCGCAAGCGTCTTTCTGCGCCCGACTTGCTCGGCAAGCCAAGGCAATACCAGACAGCCCAGTATCGTGCCGATCGAGAGCAAGCCGGTTGCCAGCGACGCCGTCTTGATCGCGCCGCTCTTGTCCATCCCCGACTTCGTCGCGAGCTGAATCACGGCCGACGGCTCATAGACCGCGCCCGCCCACAAGCCCACGATCGCGATCGTCAAAAGCGCGCAAGCCACCCAGGTGCGACGCCGATAGCGCGGACCGAAAATCTCGCGCAACGGCTTGACGTGGACCGTGGTGCGCGCCTCGGCCTTCTGCCACTTTTCCGTTTCCTTCACGCGCGTCAACACGAGAATCGCGACGAAGACCGGCACCGCGCCCGTCAGAAACATCGCGCGCCAGCCGAAATGCACGCCGACCGTATAGTTGAGCGCCGCCGCCAAGAAAAAGCCGGCGTAGTAGCCGGTTTGCAGATAGCCTGCGCCCATCTTGCGCCGGTCCTCGGGCCACGACTCCGCAACGTAGGTGCCCGCGAGCGCCCATTCGCCGCCGATCCCGACACCCGCGATAAAGCGGAAGATCGCAAGCTCCCACACGTTCTGCGAGAGTGCCGAAAGACCCGTGAAGATCGCGAACGTAAAGATCGTGCCGGCCAGCACCTTCGTGCGTCCGAAGCGGTCGGCGATCGGCCCCCAGATGAACGACAAGCCCCAGCCGACCAGAAACAGCGCAAACAGCATCGAGCCGGCGAGCCCGACATTGGCCGGCGTGGCGGCGTAGCCCGAACGCGGCAGCAACTCGGTCAGCGCGGGCGTGAGCACGAGCGCGTAGATGAACGAATCCATCCCATCGAGCGTCCAGCCGGTCCACGCTCCCCAAAATCCCGCAATCTGCGAACGATTGAGCGGCGTGCGATGTCGCGCGAGCCTCGCGCGGTCCGTCATTGAACTCATCTTGCTCCTCCGGTGATACGGTTGAACATCTAGCCTCAAATGAACTCGCGAGCGTGCGGCACAGGCCGCACGCTCGCGTCGGATACGCGCCAGGCCTCGGTCTTTTTATGGGGTTTGCCCGATTGGCGAGTTCGTATTTTATATATAATATTTGACATCATGAACGACGCAACGACTCGTTTTCCCCTAGACGACCCGTCCGGCACGAGCGTGCTGCCGGGCACGATTACTGTCGCGGAACGCGCGAGCACGTCGCGGATGATCGCGAACGCGCTGCGCACGGCGATCGTCGACGGTACCCTCGCGCCTGGCGCACCGCTGCGCCAGGACGCCATCGCGCGGCACTTTTCCGTCAGCGCGATTCCGGTGCGCGAAGCGTTGCGCCAGCTCGAAAGCGAAGGCTGGGCGAAGGTCGAGATGCACAAGGGCGCGACCGTCGCGCCCTTGTCGGCCGATGAAGCGCGGGAGATCTACGAAATTCGCGCCGCGCTCGAAAGCCTCGCGATCGGCCTCGCGATTCCCGCCCATACGCAAGCTTCGCTACGGCATTCGGAAGCGCTGTGCAAGGCGGCGTCTGCCGAAGCGGACCCGTCGCTTTACGTCGCGCGCAACGAAGCGTTTCATATGAGCCTCTACGAGCCCGCCGCGCGGCCGCAGCTCTTTGAAATGATCGGCGTGCTGCACCGGCGCGGCGAACGCTATCTGCGGCTCAAGTTCGGCTTGCCGGCGTACAAGGGCGAGTCCGATCGCGAACATGCGGCGCTGCTCAAGGCCGTGCGCCGGCACGATGTCGCTGCCGCGCAAGCGCTCGTCACCGGACATCTGCTCGGCACCGGCGAGCTGCTGTATCGTTTCCTCTGCGAAAACGCGGAGGCCATCTGTGCCGGTACCCCGTCAACCACTCGCAAGCCGCGCGCGAAACGCGAGCGCGCCCCCACCGGGAGCTGATCCGCCGATGAATCACCCAGCCTTCACTCCAGCCCGCACCGCGTCCGTCACGCCCGCGGCCCGCTCATGGACCACGCTGCGCGATGAAAAGGCGCGGCGCCTGGAAGCGGTCACACCCTGGCTCGAAGATCGCGTGCTGCCGCGCGAGCGTATCGTCGCCGCGCTCGAAGCGCTGATCCGTCCAGGCGATCGCGTGGCCCTCGAAGGCGACAATCAAAAGCAGGCCGACTTTCTGTCGCGTTCGCTCGCGAAGGTCGATCCGCAAAAAGTCCATGACGTTCATTTGCTGATTTCCAGCATCAGCCGCCCCGAGCACCTGACCCTGTTCGAGCAAGGCATCGCACACAAGGTCGATTTTTCGTTTGCGGGTCCGCAGAGTCTGCGCGTTGCGCAATTGCTCGAAGACGGGCAATTGGAAATCGGCGCGATCTATACCTACGTCGAGCTCTACGCGCGGATGTTCGTCGACCTGACGCCGCACGTCGCGCTGCTCTGCGCCGAGAAGGCGGATCGTCACGGCAATCTATATACGGGGCCGAACACCGAAGACACGCCGACCATTGCCGAAGCCGCTGCCTTTCGTCATGGCATCGTGATCGTGCAGGTCAACGAAGTCGTCGATGAGCTGCCGCGCGTCGATATCCCCGGCTCGTGGGTCGACATCGTCGTCGAGGCCGACCGCCCGTTCGCGGTCGAGCCGCTTTTCACGCGCGATCCGCGTCATATCGGCGACTTGCAAGTGCTGACCGCGATGATGGTGATTCGCGGCATCTACGAAGCGTATGGGATCACGTCGCTCAATCACGGCATCGGCTTCGATACCGCCGCGATCGAACTGCTGCTGCCGACGTATGGCGAAACGCTCGGCTTGAAGGGCAAGATCTGCCGCAACTGGACGCTCAATCCGCACCCCACGCTGATTCCCGCGATCGAGTCGGGCTGGGTCGACAGCGTGCATTGCTTCGGCAGCGAAGTCGGGATGGAGGCGTATATCGAGGCGCGCCCCGACATCTTCTTCACGGGCCGCGACGGCAGCCTGCGCTCGAACCGCGTGTTGTGCCAACTGGCCGGGCAATACGGCGTCGATCTGTTCATCGGCTCGACGCTGCAGATCGACGCCGATGCGAATTCGTCGACCGTCACGCGCGGCCGCCTGGCGGGCTTCGGCGGCGCGCCCAACATGGGCCACGATCCGCGCGGACGGCGCCATTCGAGCGAAGCGTGGCTGAAGCTCCTGAAGGCGAACGGGCCCATCGCGCGCGGCCACAAGCTCGTCGTGCAGCTCGCGGAAACGTACAAGAAAGGCGGCGAGCCGACCTTTGTCGACGAACTCGATGCGATCGCCGTCGGCGCAAAAAGCGCGATGCCGATCGCACCGGTGATGATCTACGGCGACGATGTGAGCCACGTCGTCACCGAGGAAGGTATCGCGCATTTGCACAAGGCGGAAGGCGTCGACGAACGGCGCGCCGCGCTCGCGGCCGTCGCCGGGGTCACGCCGATCGGCTTGCGCGCGAAGCCTGAGCAGACGGCCGCGCTGCGGCGGCGCGGCATCGTCGCCTATCCGGAGGACCTCGGCATTCGGCGTGGCGACGCGAAACGGTCGTTGCTTGCAGCGCGCAGCATCGACGATCTGGTCGCCTGGTCGGGCGGTCTCTATGCGCCGCCTGCGCGTTTTCGAAGCTGGTGATCTGATGAGCACCACTTCAGCCTGCTCGAATTGCGACAACAGCGGCTCGGCATTGCGGGCGATCCGGGGCGCGCCTTCGAGCGCCGCTACGCTTCACACGCCCTCCGACGCTCAGCTCGCGCGCTTGGCCGTCGATGCGCTGCTCGAAGAAGCGCGCCTCACGCCGAAGCCCGCGCTCGTCGATCAGCGCGGCAGCGGCGCGCATCGCGATCTCGATCTTGCGACGATGACGCGCTCCGCGCACGCGCTCGAACCCACCTTCGAAGCACTCGCGCGCGCGTCCCGTCACCGCGAGCCGTCGGCGACGCTGCGCGCCGAGCTCGCGCAAATCGGCCGCGCCGGCGAAGCGGCGATGATGGGCGCGACGGGCGGCAGCAACACGCATCGCGGCGCGATCTGGATCGTCGGCCTGTTGGTTGCGGGCGCAACGATTTGCGGCAACGTTCATTCGGCTGGCGCAGCGCGCATTTGCGACCTCGGCGCGCAAATCGCGTGCTTCTCCGATCGCTTCGCCCCTGCCGCCGACAGCAACGGCACGCGCGTGCGCGAGCGTTACGGCGTCGGCGGCGCGCGGGGTGAAGCGCAAGAAGGCTTTCCGCACGTGATCGGCGTCGGCTTGCCCGCGCTCGCCGCGGCGCGCCGGCGCGGCGTGGACGAAAACGCAGCACGTGTCGATACGCTGCTGGCCATCATGACGACGCTCGACGACACCTGTCTGCTGCACCGCGCCGGCTGGCCCGCGCTCACCGCCGCCAAACGCGGCGCGCGCCGCGTGCTCGACACGGGCGGCAGCTCGACCCCGAGCGGACGCGCCGCGCTCGACGCACTCGATAGCACGCTGCTCGCGCTGAACGCATCCCCGGGCGGCGCGGCGGACCTGCTCGCCGCAACCCTTTTCATCGACAAGCTGGTCCGCCGCCGGACCAGCGGGAGCCCCACGACATGGAACATCTGACGTTCGACTACCCGGCACAACGTCCCGTGACCGCCCGCGCCCATGTAGGCGTGGTCGGCTCGGGCGACCTCGAGGTGCTGCTGTCGCCGAGCGAGGCGATGACGGCGCACGTCGTCGTGCGCACGAGCGTCGACGGCTACGGGCATATCTGGAAGCACGTGCTCGATCGTTTTTTCACGCGCTATGACGGCGCGGCCTCGATCGAGATCAACGACTTCGGCGCAACGCCCGGCGTCGTCGCGCTGAGGCTTGCCGAAGCGGCCGAAGCATCCGATCAAGGAGCCGTGTGATGAACAGCCCCCACGCTCACTTACGTTCGCTGCCCCCCGAGGGGGCTGACGCCTCCCTTGGGGACGGCCCGGCGGGAGGCGTCATGAACAGCCCCCACGCTCACTTACGTTCGCTGCCCCCCGAGGGGGCTGACGCCTCCCTTGGGGACGGCCCGGCGGGAGGCGTCATGAACAGCCCCCACGCTCACTTATGTTCGCTGCCCCCCGAGGGGGCTGACGCCTCCCTTGGGGACGGCCCGGCGGGAGGCGTCATGAACAGCCCCCACGCTCACTTATGTTCGGCGGGAGGCGTCATAGGCGAGAGCGACGCGATCGATACGAATCACGACGTGGCACGTCCCGCGCCTTTGCTGCGCGACAGCTTCATTGAATTGCCCGCACGTGAACGCGCGCGCGCCCTGCTCGACGCCGGCACGTTTCGCGAGCTGCTCGGGCCGTTCGACAAGCTCGAATCGCCATGGCTGCCGCTGCAAGGCATCGTGTGCCAGGCCGACGATGGCGCGGTCATCGCGCGCGGCACGATCGACGGCGAACCCGCCGTCGTCGCCGCGATCGAATCGGCGTTCCAGGGCGGCAGCATCGGTGAAGTGTCGGGCAGCAAGATCGCCGCGGCACTGGAACTGGCGTTGCGCGATTGCGAGCGCGGCAAGCTCGTGCGTCCGGTCATCGTGTTCGAGACCGGCGGCGTGCGTTTGCAGGAAGCGAATCTCGGCCTCGCGGTCATCGCCGAAATCCAGGCGGCGATCGTCGCGTTGCGCCGCTACGTGCCGGTCGTCGGCGTGATTGCGGGGATGGTCGGCTGCTTTGGCGGGATGTCGCTCGCGGCGGCGCTGTGCTCCTATCTCGTCGCGACCCGGCAAGGCCGGCTCGGCATGAACGGCCCCGAAGTGATCGAACAGGAAGCGGGCATCGACGAACTCGATGCGAGCGACCGGCGCTACGTCTGGCGCTTGATCGGCGGCGAGCAGCGCGCAGCGACGGGTCTCGTCGACACGCTCGCGGACGACGACACGAACACCCTGCGCGCCGCCGTGCGCGCGGCGTTTGCGCGCGGCGTGCCGGCGCAGCATCGAAGCGAAGCGGTCGATGCGTATCTGGCGAAGCTCGCGCAAATCGATCCCGCCGACGTCTCGCCGGAAACGATGCGCGCCGTGTTTCAGGCGGACGCCTTGCACGCCGGCACCGCATCGGCCGGCGCACACCAGAAGCAGGAGCAAGGATGAGCGACAACACCATGACTCGCGGACAACGCTGGTTCCGCGCGCTCGCAGGCGAGCCGCGCTCGGCCGCGCCGGTATGGTCCGGCGATGCCGCGCTTGGCGCCGGCACCGCACGCTTCATCGCGGTCGTGCCCGATCCCGACCATCGCTTCCCGCGCGCGGTCGACAACGTCGTCGGTCTCGAACAAGGCTGGCGGCTGGCGCGCATCGTGCGCGACACGATCGAAGAAGACGCCCGCACAGGCACGCGCCGTCCGATCGTCGCAATCGTCGACGTGAAAAGCCAGGCGTACGGGTATCGCGAGGAGATGCTCGGCATTCATCTCGCCTGCGCGGCGGCCGTCGACGCCTACGCGGCCGCGCGTGCCGCCGGGCACCCAGTGGTGGCGCTGATCGTAGGGCCGGCGATGTCGGGCGCCTTCCTCGCGCACGGCTATCAGGCGAACCGGATCGTGGCGCTCGACGCGCCGGGCATTGCCGTGCACGCGATGGGCAAGGATTCGGCGGCGCGCGTGACGCGCCGCTCGGTCGAAGCGCTCGACGAGCTCGGCGAAACCATCACCCCGATGTCGTACGCCCTTTCGGCATTTGCCAAGCTCGGTTTGCTCGACAGGCTAATCGGCGGCGTGGACGCCGATGCGCCAACCGATGAACAGATCGAGCGCGTCCGCACTGTCCTGAACGAAGCGGTGCAAAGCGCGCGCAGCAGTGCGCGAGACTTGTCGCATCGGCTCCAATCCGCCGCCGCGAAAACGGCACGCGCCGCGTCGATCGAAGTGCGGCGGCGTCTTGCCGAGCAATGGGATGCGTAATGGAAACGGGGGAACCAGGGGAACCGGGCGCAACGCGCACATGCGCACTGCCGCCCTGGACGGCCGATGCGCCGGTCGCGGCCGACGCACGCTGGCGCGCGCACGATTTGCTCAAACTGCGGCGCTTGCCTGAATTGCCCGAAGCACCGGCGTGGGTGCAAAGGGCGTTTGCGCGCGCGCCGTTCGCCGTCGTGCGGCGTGCCGAATCGGCAGCGGGTTTTGTCGCGGTCGGCTTGCGCGGGACCGGACGTCACGAGCGTTACGGCACCTGGGCAGAAACCGGCGACATCGAAGCGCTCATCGCACCGGAGGACTTGGCCGGCGCGCGGCCTTCGGCCGATCGCGCGCAGTATCCCGCATTCGTCATGTTGAACACCGTACGCAAGGCACCCTGTCTGTCGGCATTCACCTGGGGACCCACGGGAAGCGCCGGATTCGAACTCGCAACCGGGCTGCCGACGGTCATCTCATCCAGCGATCTCGACCTGCTGATCCGAACCCCTGCACCGCTGTCGATGGACGCGGCACGCGCCCTGCTCGACGCATTGAACGCCGAGGCCGCACGCGCCGGCACGCGGATCGACGTGCAGCTCGAAACGCCGGCCGGCGGCGTCGCGCTCGCCGAATTCGCCGCTAACAAGGCGCGCGTGCTGGTGCGTCGCGCGCAGGGCCCGCAGCGCGTCGCCGATCCATGGCTCGCAGCCGGACCCCAAACGCAGGAATCGACGTAATGCTCGCTTATCTCTTCCCGGGTCAAGGCGCGCAAAGCGCCGGCTTCCTGCACCGGCTGCCCGCCCACGCCGCCGTCCGCGACACCCTCGCGGAAGCCTCGCAGGTGCTCGGCACCGACGTGCTGACGCTCGATACGGCCGACGCGCTGCGCTCGACCGTTGCCGTGCAGCTGACGCTCGTGATCGCGGGCGTCGCGACGACGCGCCAGCTCGCAGCCGAAGGACTGGCCGGGGAAATGAGCGCGGGCTTGTCGATCGGCGCCTATGCAGCGGCAGTGAGCTGCGAAGCCTTGGAATTCGCCGACGCGCTGCAGATGGCAAAAAAACGCGCCGAGCTGATGGAGCGCGCCTATCCCGGCGGCTATGGCTTGTCGGCGATTTCCGGTTTGACCGAACACGAGATCGAAACCTTGACGCACGAGACTGCGAGCGACGCCGCGGCACGCGTCTATATCGGCAACGTGAATGCCCCTCGGCAGATCGTCGTTGCCGGTTCGGACAGCGCGCTCGACGCGTTCAACGCGCGCGCGCTCGCAGCGGGCGCGCGCAAGGCGGCGCGGCTCGACGTCAGCGTGCCGTCGCATTGCGAACTGCTCGCCCAGGCATCGGACGAACTGCTCGCGTACAGCACCGGCGTGCCGTTTCGCGCGCCGCGCAGCACCTACATCGGCAATCGCGGCGCGCGCCCATTGCATACGGCGGACGCGATCCGAGACGACCTCGTCACCAACATGCGGCACACGGTGCGCTGGTTCGATGCACTCTCGGTGATGATCGAGATGGGGGCGACGGTGCTCGTCGAAGCGCCGCCCGGACAAGTGCTGACCGACATCGCTGCCGACGCGTACCCCGAGGTCCACGCGCTCTCGGCAAGTACGATCGCTCCGGACAAGCTCGCCGAAACGGTACGCAGGCGGCTCGCGTGAGCGCACCCTGCGTCAGGCAAACGCAACCCGCAGCGAGCCCCTGAAAGCGCACGACGCGCGGCCCCCGCGCGCAACGCCTCTGCTCAGCCAAGCGCGCCGGCCACGATGCGCGCAGCCGACGCCAGCACGTCGTCGCGCGGCGACGCATCCTGACGCTTCTGAGTGAAATAGATCGCGACAACGAGCGGCGCGCCGGATGGCCGCCAGATCACGCCGATGTCGTTCGACGTGCCGTAGTCGCCCGTTCCCGTCTTGTCGCCCACTTGCCAATCGGCCGGAACACCGGCACGGATGCGCTTGCCTCCCGTGGTATTCGCCCGCATCCATGCCTGCAGTTGCTCGCGCTGGCGTGGCGCCAGCGCATCGCCGAGCACAAGCCGCTGCAAGCTGCGCGCCATCGACGCCGGCGTCGACGTATCGCGCAAATCGCCTGGAATCGCCGTGTTCAACTCGGTCTCCCAGCGGTCGAGCCGGAACGTGTCGTTGCCGATCGAGCGGGCGAACGCCGTCACGGCCTGGGGCCCGCCAAGGATCTTGATCAACAGGTTGACCGCCGTGTTGTCGCTGTAGTCGAGCGCCGCCGCGCAGAGTTCGGCGACCGTCATGCCGGTCGCCACATGCGGCTTCGTGATCGGCGAATAGTTGACGAGATCCTGCTCGGTATACGTCACCCGGCGTTCGAGCAACCCAGGCTCGTTCTCGCTGCCTTTTAGAATCGCGGAGGCCGCGATCACCTTGAACGTGCTGCAGAACGCAAACCGCTCATCGGCGCGATGCAGCAGACGTGAGCCGCTGCCGGTGTCGACAGCAGCGAGCCCGAGCCGCCCGCCCGAAGCCGCTTCGAGCTTGGCCAATTCGGCCTGCGCCGGAGCATTGCGCTGCAGGCCGGCAGCCAGCGAGGCACAAGCGTCGACAAACGGCGAGGACATGGCAGCCAGCAATAGCGAACGGCGCAGCGCTGAAGGCTTCATAGGCATGGGATGTCGAGCGAGGGTCGAGAAGGTGCGATTTGACCTCGCCCCTTTCTCGATAGTTCACTCGCTCCTTGCATTGCGGCACGGCCTCGCGGCCGCCTGCACTCGCGGCTCCCGAAAACGCTCACCTATTCGATCGTTGCATGCAGATACATGTAACGCGCGATTTGGCCCGCTATCGATCGGGATTAGGAGGCACTTCTGCAACGAATCGCGACGAGCAGCCGTAGAAGTGCTAACGACTACGCAGGCTCGCCGTGATTCGAGCGCCATCAAAGGTGAGATTTTGCGGGACCTTGCGAACCGGCGGGCGTTGACCCGGCACGCCGATGCCCCGCGTCTCTCACTCGCGCTCAGCCGTGCCCGCTCGGCAGATACGGCATCGGATCGACCGGCTTGCCGTCGAGGCGCAGTTCGAACAGCAGCGCGACACGCGGGCTGTCGACGTCGCCCATCTCAGCGATCTCCTCGCCTTGCTTCACGACGTCGCCCGTCTTCACGAGCAGCTTGCTGCTGTGAGAATAGGCCGTCAGAAAATCGGCGTTGTGCTGCACGATGATCAGGCTGCCGTAGCCGTTCAGGCCGGTGCCGGCGTACATCACGCGTCCGTCGGCAGCGGCGCGAACCGGATCGCCTTCGTTGCCGCCGATTTCGATGCCGCGGTTGTGCCCCGGCTCGAACGGCTCGATGACCGAACCGTCGGCCGGCCAGGCAAGCGCGACGCGCTGCGAATGGCGATCGGGCGTCGTCGCGGCGACCGTGCTTCCTTGCCCGGCGCCGCGCATCGCAATCTGCAGCGATTCGCCTTTCGCCAGCCGCGGCTTGCGCGCCAAATGATTCCAAGCGATCAGGTTGTCGACCGTGCAGCCGTGGCTCTTCGCGATGCTGCCGAGCGTATCGCCGCGCTTCACGACATAGCTGAGCCACTGCACCTGGGCCGCCTGATCGCTGGCCGAATCGGCGCTGTTGCCGGTAGCGGCGGAAGCGCTCTGGGCCGCATGTGCCGCCGATGCTGCGGCGGCAGGCGTCGCGCCGGCCGCCACCGTGTCGCTCGACGCCGGCGGCGCGACGGTCGCGCACCCGGCCATGATGGCTGCCATAGCGGCGCCGGCAATGAGCGCCATGCTTCTGTCGAAATGACCTCGTCTCATCTTCGACTCGAACTCCATTTTTTCAAGGGCATCGCTTGAACCATACCCGTGTGGCGCCGCTTTAAGCTGCATACGCACAGCGCTACCGCAACGACGCCGCCATTACTCGCTATACAGGATGACGTATTCGAAATACGGCGTACGTCACCCCTCAAAATCCGATGCTGCATTGTAAAGGCAACATCTCAAAACCAAGGCAGGCGACATGTAACCGACTGCAATCGATCATTACAAATGCAACAGGCTTCCCCGGCACGCCTCGCGCCGCTCACGCCGGTTCAAACGAGGCGTCGGTCAAGCTGGGCGCAGCGCGTCCGCCTTCGACGCGATTCGCAGCTGTACGCACCGGTGCTGCGCCCCCCGCAACACGGAACACTGCGACGGCCGCAGTGAGCCTGCGCGCCTGCTCTTCGAGCGAGCTGGCCGCCGCTGCCGCCTGTTCGACGAGCGCCGCGTTTTGCTGCGTGACTTCGTCCATCTGAGCCACGGCGATATTGACTTGATCGATGCCGGTGCTCTGCTCGTGCGAGGCCGCCGCGATCTCGTTCATGATCGTGCTCACGCGCGCGATTGCCGCGACGATTTCATTCATCGTCGAGCCCGAGCGCTCCACGAGCTCGGCGCCTGTTTCGACGCGCGCCGACGATTCGCCGATCACCGTCTTGATTTCCTTAGCGGCGGCGGCACTGCGCTGCGCGAGCGAGCGGACCTCGCTCGCCACCACGGCGAAGCCGCGTCCTTGTTCGCCCGCCCGCGCCGCTTCAACCGCGGCGTTGAGCGCAAGAATATTGGTCTGGAAAGCGATGCCTTCGATCAGGCCGACGATATCGTTGATCTTGCGCGAATTGCCGACGATCTCGTGCATCGTGCCGACGACTTCCTGCGTCAGCTCGCCGCCTTGGGCCGCGAGGCCGGACGCGCCCTGCGCGAGCGAACTCGCCTGCTGGGCATTTTGCGCCGTCTGCTTGACGGTCGACGTGAGCTCTTCGATGCTCGCCGCCGTTTCCTCGAGCGACGCTGCCTGCTCTTCGGTGCGTTGCGACAGGTCCGCGTTGCCGGACGCGATTTCGCTCACGCCCGTATCGATCGACTCGGTGCTGCTGCGCACGGTGCTGACCGTTGCCACGAGCGATGCCTGCATCTTCTGCAGCGCCGCGGCGAGGCGCCCCATTTCGTTGTCGCTCACGACCTCGACACGCCCCGTCAGGTCGCCGTGCGCGATGCGCTGGAACTGCGCGATCGCCGCATCGACCGGATGCACGATGGCGCGCACGAGCGTCGCGCGTCCGAGCCACGCGCACACCAGCGACAGCAGCATGCCGGCCGCAACCACGATGCTCACGATCTGAAAGCGATCCTGCGCGGCCTGGTAACGTTGCGCGCCGCGCTCGAGCTGCACCTTCTCGAGCGCAGCCGTTGCCTTGTCGTAAGCGTTATAGAGAGCGGGCAGCTTTTTGCCTTGAAATTGCAGGAAGGCCGGCTTGTCGCCCGATTTCAGCGCAGCAAGCGCGGGATCGATGCCGTCATGCAGGAACGCGTCGCGCGTGCCCTGCAAGTCCTTGATGAGCGGCTGCACGCCGGGATCGCCGCCTGCCCGGCTCAGGTAGTGCGCGAGGCGCTCATCCGACACGCGACGGTAATCGTCGGCACGCTTGAGCACCGCAGCCGCCCCATCCTGGTCGTCGAGATCGGTGAGCGATGCGTAAGTCGCGAGCGCCAGGCGCAAGCGCAGCAATTGCCCCGCGCTGCCGTCGAGGTCCGCGACAGCGGGCGTATCGACCGTGTACATCTGCTGCAGCGATGCGTTGCCGGCGCGCATCGACAGCAGCCCAAGCGCAGCGCCTGCAACGAGCACGACCGCGAAGCACGCGACCATGAGGGTCAGCCACGCGCGAATGGAAAAGTTCTTCAGCATCCAATGGTCTCCGCTGTACGGTAGGAATGGCGGGGCCGCCAACCCTCTCCCCGTGCGCGCGCTGCACATGGCACACGCGTGCTCAACGTCCGAATTAAATGGACGCCACATGGAATGGTCTACGGCTGTTGCCAGGAAAACTTTACGGACGACCAGCGTGGCGTTCTGCCACAGCGTCGCGCGTGCCCGGCGCGTGACGCCATGCGCCGGGCACGGCGACGAGAATCGGCATGACAGGCCGCCCAGCGGGTCAAGCGATTTCGAACTCGATGCCGCCGATGCCCTCGATCGTCCCCCGCACGATGTCCGGCCCTTCGGCCAAATAAAGGCCGGTGTACGAGCCGGTGGTGAGCAGCGTGCGGGCAGGGATGGTCTGCACGTTCTGCAATGCGCGCGTGACGAGCCAGACGATGAGCCGCCGCGGATCACCCGCGGGATTGCTCGCGTGGCCGCTGAAGATTTCCTGGTCGCCGCAATGAAAGCTGACCTTCGGCGCGACGAAATCGAAGCGCCGGTCGTAACGCTTCGTCTCGCCGATCACGAGCGCTCCGTTGTTCTGCAGATCGGCCAGCTGCGCGAGCTTGTCGACCTGCGGCCAGGCCTTGAAGCGGCTGTCGACCACCTCCACCACGACCGACATCGAATCGATCGCGTCGAGGACATCGTCGGTTCGTTCGGCGAAGGTGTTGTCGATATCGGTCGCGAAGCTGAACGCGATCTCCAGCTCGAGGCCGATGCGCGCGTAGTCGGCGCGGCGCACGCCGGCCTTTGCGCCGAACACCTTCGCGGCCGGCAGCGGCGCGCATTGCGGTTCGTCGGTGGGGGTCTTCGCGCCGATCTTGTAGCCGGCGCTGCCGCCGAGTTCGGCGATCGTCAGTTGCTGGGCGAGATAGGCGTCGGCGGCGCTGGCGGGAAGCAGGTCGTCCGCAAGTGTGTCGATCAGGGTGTGCGTGCGGCGCGCCTCGACGAGTCGCGCGGCGAGAGCTTGCATAGAGGCCATGGTGTGAGGTGTCTCCTTGCCTGCGTAGGTTTTGCCGACCGGTCGATGCGGCATGCGGTTACGAAATGATAGACATTGGATGCAAGTTCGGCTCCGCTGGTTCTCGGTTTTTCTCATGGAATTTTGCATTTGGCATACCATAAGCGCGCCATTTCCCGGACGCAAACACTTTCTCCACAGTCATTCGAAATAGACGTTCCGCCTTGACAGGCTTATCATGCTTGAGACTCCTGTTCTTGACGCGTGTATTCACAATATGGCAGCGAGTATATTGCATACCAACTCCCGCGATAAACAAACCGATTCGGCTACATCGGGCTTCGGCGAATTCGCAGTCACCCGCCCGGTTCTGCACGAATCGGTCACCAACGCGCTGCGCAAGATGATCGTGGAGGGCGCGCTCGCGCCGGGCGCGCGGCTCAACGAGCGGGATTTGTGCGCGGTGCTCGGGGTGTCGCGCACGCCGTTGCGCGAGGCGCTGAAGGTGCTCGCGGCGGAAGGCCTGATCGACCATCAGCCGAATCGCGGCGCCGTGGTCGCGGTCATGACCGAGGAAGACATCGGCAATACGTTCGACCTGCTGGGCTGCCTCGAGAGTTTCGCCGGAGAGCTGGCGTGCGCGAAGATCGCCGACGCCGATTTGAACGAACTCAAGGCGTTGCATTTTTCGATGCTGGCCTGCCACTCGCGCGGCGACCTGTCCGGCTATTACGACTACAACCGGACAATCCACGACAGGATCAATCTGCTCGCGGGCAACGAAGTTCTGCGGCAAACCTATCTTGCGCTGAACCGCCGCGTAGAGGGACTGCGCTTCCGCTCGAACCACGACGCGCAGAAATGGGCGCGCGCCGTGGCCGAACACGGGCAGATGATCGAAGCGCTGGAAGCGCGCGACAGCGCGCGGATGGCCAGGCTGATGCGCCAGCACCTCGACGAGAAGAAGCAGGCGGTGCTCGGCGCGATGCGCGACGCCGCCAAACCCGCTGCGTAGCGGGCGCGGCGCCCTCGCCTCGCCCATTGACGCTCAGCGGATGCCCTCATTACCGCAGGACGGTGTGACGCACGTCACATGGCGCCTCCCCCTGCTTCAGCAATGTCCCGCGCGAAGGCCGTGACGGACGCGCAAAAGTAAAAAGGCCCATCCGAGCAACGCTGGGATGAGCCGAATCGCCGGCTAGCGGCGCAGATCGAAGGCTTGCAGCAGCGTGAACGCCACTGCCCGCACATCGACTTATTAAAAACTCGCGCGGCGCGCCAGGCGCCGCGCGTTGTCGCGTCAGATTAGAACTTGTGACGGATCGCGACGCGGAACGCAACTTGGTTGCTCGTCGTCGACGAGTTGTCCGTGCCCGGAATGAACGCGTTGTCCAGTTGCGTACCCGTACCACCGCTCGAAACGTGCTGATACGCCGTCTGGAAGTAGAAGTCCGTACGCTTCGAGATGTTGTAGTCAGCCATCAGACCAAACGTCTGGTACTTCGGATGCGCGGTACCCAACGTCGAGTTGTAGTTCGTGTAGGTATAGATGTATTGAGCACCCACGAAGAACGCCGGCGTGAGCTGATACTTGCCGTTGATTTCGAAGTTCTGGAAGCGCAGCGAGTTCAACGTGTTGCCAGGAATCGCCAGCGGAGCCGGATTGACGCCCGTCGCCGGGTTGGTCAGGTAGGTCGTCCCAGTCGGGTGCTGGTTGTACGAATTCGTGTACACAAAGCCGCCCGTCACCGGACCGTACGTGTAGTTGACACCACCGCCGAAGACCTGCAGCTTCTGGGCAATGAAGTTTGCGTCCGTCGTCGTAACCGTGCCGCTGCTGTTCGTGCCCGGGTTGTCGATCGCCATATAGGCACCGGCAACCTGCAGGCCGCCGAGCGCGTACGTGGCGCCGAGGCTATAGGCACGGTTGTTCGCGAAGCCGGTGTTGTTGCTGAAGCTGTAGGTGCCACCGATCTGGAAGCCAGCGAAGACCGGGCTCGCATACTTGACGGTGTTGTTCAGACGGAACGAGTTATCCGTGTTGTCGTTGTCGTACGGGTGCGACAGCAGGTAGCCGCCCCAGTTGCCGTTCGCGGTCAGCGGCGCGAGGTAGTCGACAACGGAGTCGTATTGACGACCAAGGGTAACCGTACCGTATTGGTCTTGCGTCAGGCCGACATAGGCTTGACGACCGAACTCGAGGCCGCCCTGGCCGAGCTTGCCGGTGTTCACGTCAAAGCCGTTTTCCAATTGGAAAATCGCCTTCAGACCGCCACCCAGATCTTCGGTGCCCTTCAGGCCCCAGCGGCTGCCTTGCGCATAGCCGCTTTGCATCTCCCAAACAGAGTGGCCACCGGTGGCCGTTGCCACTTTGTTCGTGTAGTTCAGGCCTTCATCGATCACGCCATACAGCGTGACGCTGCTTTGTGCGAAAACCGGAACGGCAAACGCGGACAACACTGCGAGCGAAATGACGTGCTTTTTCATCAAAATCTCCAAACCTTTTGATTGTTGACAATTCTTTCAATCTGCTTATTTTTCTGGCAGAGTTTTTAATGTCAGGTTGCGGTAATTTCATGCAACACCGATCGAATGGTTGCACGACGAAAGGTGGGCGTCCATTCAGGTGCGTGTTTTTGCGCCGGACCGTTGCGAATTGCCAACTAAAGCCACATCAATCAGATGGATTGACGTCCCAATGGTCAGTCAAAACGCCCAATCAATACGTGATAACCCCTAGAAAGCGAGTTGCCGGGGATAACGGAAGAAAATCGAGGAAAACCCAAAGGGCATTACAGCCGTTTGCCGATTAAAACCGCTGCATTAAGAACAATGACCGAGTTAACCGGCCCGCCATTAACGCAGCCTATTTAATCCGGATTGCAGAATATCGCGGTTATATGCGGCGCGACTTTATGGACGACCGCGGGGCTATGTGCCTCCGTCACGGCCTTCTGCACGCTGCCCATCCAGCCAAACACGACGGCGCCGTACGCCGAGTCGCCGATCGGCTTGCCGTCGCCGGTGCGGAACATCGGGTCGTCCTTCTGAAATCCGACCACCGCAAACACGTGGAATCCATATGCGGTAAGGTCCGCGCCGCTCGTGGGCCGGAACGCGTTGATCGAATTCGGCTCGACGCGGGTCGGCGTCGAGTCGATCAGGTACTGCTGCTCCAGCGAGCCGATGAACTCGTGTGCCGAGACACCGCATTTCAACGGTTCATCGAGCTCGGCGGCTGCGCAGATAGCAGGCAATAGCGCGATAAAGAGAGCAAATAGCGTGCGTTTCATTGTGTGATCGCTGCAGTGCGCGGGCACCCCAAAGCCGCTTGCCACGTCGCACGTCAACATTTTGAGATAAAGACCGGCCAGGGCCCGCACTTTACCGATGATTATCGCTCCTTGCATTGGCGGAATGCAGGCGCTCGATCGCCACGCGCTTGATCGGCGTGGCCCCGAGCGCGTGTCAGCTCACGTTGAAATGCACGCGCACGTCCCGCTGGCTGTCAACCGGGCGGCCGTTCTCCAGTGCCGGAAAGAAGCGCCATTTGCGCAGCGCTTCGAGCAGGATCTGATTGAGCCGCGGATTCGGCGTCGGCCTCACCAGTTCGAACTCCGTGCTGCCGTCCGCATGAATCTCGAAGCGCGCGACGGCTTCCGCCCGGTAGGCGTCCTCGCGCAAATCGTCGGGCAGCACGGGCAGCGGCTGGGAAAGCAGCCGCGCCTGCACGGTGCCGGCGGATGACGACGCCGGCGAAGTGTCCGAAGCGCTGCGGCCCGCCGTTTTGCCGCCGGCTGCGGGCGCCTCGGCGGTTGGCTCCTCGCGTGCCGGCGCGGCGGGCGATTCGCCCCGTGGCGGCAGCGCGTTTGTTTGCGGTGCGTTCGCGCTATTCGCCCTATTCGCGGTGTCGATCGCTTCGGTGCGGGCCGCTGGCGGCGTCACCCGGACCTGCTGCGGCTTCGGTATGCGACGCTGCAGCAGGTCCCTGGCCGGGGCGGACGCTTGCGGCTGTGCGGAAACCGTCCGCGCTGGCTCAGGCGGCGCAATTTCGACCAGCTTCATGTCGATCGTCTCAGGCACGGGCAGCGGCCGATCGGCCGGCACGAAAAGCGGCGTGAAGTGCGCGAGAAACAGCGCCCAACCCGCCACCGCGATAACGCACGCGAAAGCGAGCCGAACCCTCGGCGCGTCCGCCGCGGTCAGCAGACGCTGCCAGCCGCTATTCACGATGCACGGCCATCAGGAAGTGCGTGGCGCCCGCCCGACGCGCGGCGAGCATCGCCTCTACGACGACGCCGTGCGACGCGCCGTCGTCGGCGGCAATGACGATAGTGCCGTCACGCTGCAACCGATGCGCCACGGCCTGTGTCACCTGATCGAGCCGCACCGCCTGCCGATTGACGAACACCTGGTTCGTGCGGGTGACGCTGAGCGTCAGCGGCTTGTCCTGCGACATTCGCTCGGCCTGACCTTGCGGCAGATTCACGCGGACCGCGTCAAGCCGCTGCATCGCAAGCGACGTCAGCATGAACGTCGCCAGCAGGAAGAACATCACATCGATCATCGGAATGATCTCGATGCGTCCGCGCCGGGTGGCGCGAGCACGCCGCAGCTTCATGAGGCGGCGCTCCCGCGTTCCTGCTCGACGCGCACGTCGGCCAAAAGCGCATTCGCGAACGATTCGAGCTCGTCCGTCAACGCATCGATGCGGCGCGAGAAGAAGTTGAACGCGAACAGTGCGACGACGGCGATCACGATCCCGATCGCGGTCGCGACGAGCGCCTGCGCGACGCCCCCGGTGACGCCGGTCGGATTCACCAACCCGTCGCCGCCGATCAGCTTGAACGACTGCATCATGCCGACGATCGTGCCGAGCAGCCCGACGAGCGGCGCCGCCGTCACGATGGTCTCGAGCAGCCACAAGCCGCGGCCCATGTCGCGCCGGATCTGCGCGGCAGCAGACTCGATCCTCGTTTCGAGCCGCCACAGCGGCGCGCCGCGGCCGTCGAACAGACGGCCGACGCGGCGCAACGCGTGTTGCGCCGGCAAGCGCCCGAGCGCGCTCGCGAAGCCGTTCGCGGCGGCATCCTGTGCGCCGCCGCTGGCCGCTTCGATCGCTTCGGCAAGACCGGCGGGCACGCGAGCGAAGCGCCAGAACGCATACGCGCGGTCAAGCGTGATCGCAAGCGCGGCGACCGAGAGCAGCGTCAGCGGATACACCGCCCAGCCGCCGAGCCGGACGGCTTCGGCGAGGTTGGACCAATCGTTCAAGCGTGTTCTCCTCTGGGTTGATGTGCGCCGCGCATCAGAAGGTCTTGGTGATGCCCGCATAGATCGCGCGCTCCGGGCCGTATTGCGGCGCCTGGACCCCGATGCCGGAGCCGTTGCGCAATTCGTAGACGCGGTCGAACGCATTGACGAGCACGAGACGCGCCGAGAATTTGCCGATCATCGGCTCGTCGAAACGCTCGATGACTGCGAGGTTCATCTGCGCGTACCACGGCAGCTTGTCCGTATTCGCAAAGCCGCTGCGCAGGCCGCTGCCCACGGTTCCGTCGGCCGTCAGCGTGGTCCTGCCGAACGTATACGAGCCGCCGAACGATGCCGTCACGCGCTGATCGTGATCGAGGTACACCCAGTTGCTTGCGATGTAGCTCAACTCTTGCGGCGTGAAATTGTATTGCGCCGATTCGACGTTCTTGCCCTGCGCATTGCTGTACGCGATGTTCAGGTAGGCGGAGACGTTGTCCTTCTTGTAGCTCGTCGTGAATTCGACGCCATACACGCGGCCGTACTGATAGTTGAACGGCGCGAAGATCAGTGCGGTGCCGAACTGGCCGAGGTCGAGCAGGTCGCTCGCCTGCTTGTAGTACGCGTCGAGGCCGACCGTGAGGTTCGGCGTCAGCCGCTGCTCGACCCCGACATCGAAATAATGGTCGCGCTCGGGCTTCACCGGATCGTTTTGCGTCGTCGCACTTTGATTGGTCGTGCCGTTGAAGAGGTTGATCTGCGAATTGGATACCAGTTCGAAAGCGGGCGGCGTGAAATAGCGCGCGTAGCCCGCGTGCAGCGTCGTCGCGTTGGTCGGCTGATAGACGAGGCCGATGCGCGGGCTCAGCTGGCTCGCGTCGACATACTCGTTCATCTTGTCGTAGCGCACGCCGTAGTTCAGCGTCAGCTTGTCGGCGAGCTTCCATTCGTCCTGCACATAGACGCTGTACAGGTAGCCGGTCTTGTTGCTCGAATCGGCGATCGTGGTCGGCTGATCGGAAGTCTGGTTGCCGCCGGCGTCCACGGGAAAGACCGCGACGCTGTCGTTGAACACCGCGTCTTCCCGCTCGACCATCACGCCCGCGCGCAACGTGTGCTTGTCGTTGAGGCGGTAGACGGTGTCCGCCTGCACGCCGTTCGCCCAGTCGCTGTGAAAATCCGTCGACGCGACGCCGTTGAAAATCAAGTCCCCGATCGGATCGGGGTTGAACTGCGTGCGCGAATAGCGCGTGAAGAGCGCCACCTGATAGTCGAGCGCGCCGCCGTTCGTGCCCTGCAACGCGAGCACCGCGAACTGGTTCAGTTCCGACTGCGTTTCGTTGAGGTCGGCGGAATCGAATGCCGGGGTGCCGGCCAGCGTGAATTGGGGCGGCAGGCCCGGCGTATTCGGCAACTGGAACTGGTTGCTCGACGTGCCGAACATCAGGCTCACGCGCGTGAGCGGATCGATCAGGTACGACATGTAGCCGAAGCCGTTGCCCTGCCGCGTGTGGTCGTGCAGCGGGCTGCCGTCGGAAGTCGGCGCCTCGATGCCGAGGTTGTTCTCACCGAGCGTACCGGAGAAGTAGTAGCTCAACGGTCCTTGCGAACCGAACACGTCGGCGCTCGTCTGCAGCGTTTGATGACTGCCGCCATAGACGTCGATCGACCCGCCATTGCCGAGGTCGCCCGTTTTCGTGCGGATGTCGACGATGCCCGCCGTCCGGTCGCCGTACTGCGCGGGCAGCGCGCCGGTCACGAGGTTCACCTGGTCGATGATCCGCGTATCGAACGATTGGCCGAAGCCGCTGATCGGCTCGGGAATGATGATGCCGTTGATCCGGTACTGCAGGTCGGCGTGGTCGCCGCGCACGTGAAGCTGCCCGTATGAATCGTCCGCGACGCCCGGCGCTTGCAGCAGCACTTGATTCAGCGCGGTGTTCCCGCCCTGCGGCATCGCGTCGATATCGGCCTGCGTGATGCGATACACGCTCGCCCCGATCTCGGGCTGGAAACCGTTGCGTGCACGGTCGAGGCGCTGCGCGTCGACGTTCACGTCAAGCGCGTTTCCCTTCTCGAGCGCGACGTCATGATCGGTGACGATGCCGGTGAGCGGCACGCCATCCGCTGCGGCCGACGCCTGGAACGAGGCCGTCTGGGCAAACAGCAGCCATGCCGCGCGCGCTATGAATTTGCGGTGGTTCATCTTTCTTGTTCTGCGTAGTGGGAAATTCTCTTGCCGCTTGGCGTTCGGGACGCCCGCGAGGAGACGGCCGCGAAGCAGTTGCTTTCACGTTCGGCCGCACCGCGATGCCCCACCCCGAGAGACGATATAACGTATCCGATCGGAGATGATATAACGTATCAAATTCGACCTGCAACAAAGTTCTTAAGCACGTTGAGCCGCGCCAGGCCGAACCGAATCCAGCACCCCGTCAATTTTGGTAATAATTTCGAAAGATTTTCGCAAGCCGGGACGGAACCCTGACTCGACGGGCAGGTCCCTCAGACTTGTCTCGCAGTCGATCCCCTCGTCTGCCCCGCCGGCTTGGCGCCAACCGTTTCGATCCGGCGCCGCCCCGCAACGCCAATTCCCAGCCAGGCGCCAAGTCCCGCTCATCGAGCGGGACTTGGCGCCTGGCCGTTTCAGACACTATGCAAAGATCACAACGCTTCGTCGAACTGGACTTCCTGCGCGGACTCGTGCTCCTCGTCATCGTCGTCGATCACATCGGCGGCAGCATCCTGTCGCGCTTCACGCTGCACACCTACGCGTTCTGCGACGCCGCCGAAGTCTTCGTCTTCCTCGGCGGCTATGCGACCGCCACCGCGTATCTGTCGCTAGCCGAAAAGCACGACGAAACCGCCGCCCGCCAGCGCTTCCTGCGCCGCGCGCTCGAAATCTACCGCGCGTTTCTCGTGACCGCCGGCCTCATGCTCGTGATCAGCGCGGCGCTGGTCGCGCTGGGCATGGACGAAGCGCCCAATCTCGCGTACGCCGATCTCGACAGCCTCACGAGCGCCCCGTTCCAGACGCTCTTCGACATCCTGCTGCTGCGGCGCCAGCCCTATCTGGCGTCGGTGCTGCCGATGTACGCGTGCTTCGCGCTGGCCGTGCCGCTCGCGTTGCCCCTCGCGCGCAAAGAGCCGTGGCGGCTCGCCGCCGCCAGCGTCGTGCTGTGGGCGGCAGCGAGCCGCATCCTCCCCTACCTGCCCGCCGCCGGCGACATGCATTGGGACTTCAACCCGTTCGCGTGGCAGCTCGTGTTCGTGCTGGGCGTGCTCGCGCGCTGCCAGCCGGTCTACCAGCGCGTGAGCGCGTCGCACTACGGGCCGCTCGTCAGCGCGGCTGCGCTCTCGCTGATCGCGGTGCTGTGCGTCGCCAAGCTGTCCGGCATCCCCGCAGCGCTGCGTCCCGAATTCAAGCCGAACCTCGCGTGGCTGCGCGTCGTGAATTTCCTCGCGATCGCCTGGCTCGCGGCGGACCTGATCCGCGCCGGCTGGACCAGGAAGGCCGCGCTTTGGCTGCCGTGGATCGGCACGGTCGGCCGCAAGGGGCTGCTCTGCTTTATCGCCGGCACGGCGATTTCGCTGATCGTCGATTCCATCCTGTACACGGTGACCGACGGCCTGCTCGACGTGCCGCTCGGCCTCGCCGCCGACGCCGTCGCGATCGCCGCGCTCTTGGCCGTGGCGAAGGTCTACGGGCCGCTCGCGCGCGTGCTGGCGTTCAAGACCAGTTGAAACCCGAAACGCGCGCGCCGCCGCCAGCGCCTGTGCATGCGAAAAACAATCCCTGGCCACTGGTAGCATTGGGCCCCCGAGCGCTTTTGCCGCGGCCCGCTCCACTCTCGACGCTCATGCGCACCCTCCTCTATTTCCTTGCCGTGCTCGTCTGCGTGACTGCGCAAGCGCCTTCGTTCGCGAGCACCGTTGCGGCGCGCTCGTTCCGCTCGGAAGCACTCGGCCGGGAATGGTCGTACACGATCTACCTGCCGACGGGCTATCGCATCGATGGCCCGCGCTACCCGGTGCTCTATCTGCTGCACGGCAATCACGGGGACGCCAACGACTGGATCACGCAGGGCCAGTTGCAGGCGACGGTCGATCAGCTCATCGAGCGCAAGGAGATTCCGCCCGTCGTGATCGTGATGCCGCAGGCCGGCACCGATTGGTATGTGGATCGCAAGGAAAAGATGCAAACGGCGTTTTTCAACGACCTGCTGCCCGAGATCGAAACGCACTACGCCGTCTCGAACCAGCGCAGCGGACGCGCGATCGGCGGGGTCTCGATGGGCGGCTTCGGCGCGTTGCGCTATGCGCTGCTCGCGCCGGACCAGTTCTGCGCGGCGCTGCTGCTGAGCCCGGCGATCTATGCGGACGTGCCGCCGCTCAGCTCGGCTGCGCGCTACGTCGGCGTATTCGGCGACCGGCAATTCGATCCGCACATCTGGCACGAGCTCAACTATCCGGCGCTATGGAGCGCCTATTTGAGCCGGCCGTGGCGGCTGCCGTTCTTCATCGCCGCTGGAGACGACGACCTCGTGATCCAGGCCGAAGCCGGCGCGCTGTATACGCACCTGCGGCAGGCGAACAATCCGGCGGCGTTGCGGATCGTCGGCGGCGGGCACACTTGGGATGTCTGGCGCGGACTGATCGGTGCCGGGCTCAAGTACACGCTCGATTGCGTGAAGGGGAGCGGCAAGTAAGCGTCGGCGGCGCGCGGCTGGCGGCGCGCGCCTATCGCACCCACTCGCTCCACAACACGGTCAGCACGGTCATCAGCGCGGGGCCGATGAAAAGCCCGATGAAGCCGAAGGTCTGCGCGCCCCCGAGGATGCCGAACAGCACCAGGAGAAACGGCAGGCGCGTCGATCCGCCGATCAACAGCGGCCGCACCAAATGCTCGGCGGCGAAGACCACGACGACACCGAACACCACCACGCCGATCGCCGCGACGGTCGCGCCTTGCGTGAAGAGCCACAAAGCGGCGCCGCAAAAAACCAGCGGCGCGCAGAACGGCAGCATCGCCGCAATCGCGGTCAAGAGGCCGAGCACCGCGGCGTGCGGCACGCCGCTCGCGAGGTAGGCGATGCCCAAGAGCGCACCCTCCCCCAATCCGACCACCACGAGACCGCTGACCGTGCCGCGCACGGCCGCCGCCATGCGCACCGCAAGGAGTGCGCCGTGGGGGCCGAAGGCACGGCGCGCGCCCTTGAGCAGATTGCTGCTCAACTGCGGCCCGGCCTGGAAAATCACGAACAGCGTGACGAGCGTGAACACGAACACGACGAGCCCGTGCGCCGCCACCGTGCCGAAGTGCCGGCCGAGCGTGACGACCGTGCCGCCGTGCAGCGCCTTCATCGCGGGCGAGCCCTGCAACGGCAGCGCGAGGTTGTCCTGCCACCACGACGCGACCTGCGCCGAGCCGAGCGGCAAGTGCGCGACGAAGTCCGGCACCGGAATGCCGCTGGCCTCGATCACTCTGAGCCACGCGACGAACTCGCGCACTTCGCTCACGGCCTGCGCGAACACGAGCACGAACGGCAGCACGACGAGCAGCCCGACCGCGGCGGTCACCGTCACCGCGACGAGCGTGGTGCGGGTGTGCGAACCGCAAAGCGCTTCGAAGCGCGCCAAGAGCGGCCAAAGCGTGATCGCGATCACGACGGCCCACGCCACGGCCGGAATGAAGTCGCGCATCACCCAGAGGGCGAGCAAGACGAGCGCCGCGTAGAGGACCGTCGACGCGACGCGCTGGATCTTTCGATGGTTCGGTTCGATGTCGGCGGGATTTTCTTCAGCCATGGCAATTCTTCAAGCGAGTTCGTTGCAATCACAACCGTTCGGCGAACGCCCGCGAAAAACGCGCGGACGCAGCACGAACGGTCCATCCGCGACATCTTAAAGGATTGCTTCAAATCATTGACTTGACACGCGACTTTGCGAAGAATCGGAGCCACTCCCGGCGGCGCCGCACCTCAATCGGACCGACTATGCGCTATCGCTTCGCAATCTCGCTGCACGGTTTCATTGCAGCGTCGGCAGCCACGATCGCCGTCGCACTGGCTTCATCCCCGAGCTTGGCCGCGCATGCGGATGCGTCCGCGACGGCAGCCGTGCCCGCACATGCAGATTCGTCCGCGACGGCAGCCGTGCCCGCACATGCGGATTCATCCGCGACGGCAGCCGTGCCCGTTCCACCCGAAACGTCGAGCGTCACGCGCCATTCGATCCGGATCGACGGCCATAAGCTCGACTACACCGCGACTGCGGGCAACCTGCTGTTGCGCGACAACGCGGGCGAGCCTGAAGCCAGCGTCTTCTACGTCGCCTACACCGTCAGCGCCCCGAAGGAAGTCCCCCGCCCCGAAGGAAGTCCCCTTGGGGGACTGCGGGACACGAAAACGCCCGCGCAGCGCCCCGTCACGTTTCTGTTCAACGGCGGGCCGGGCTCCGGCAGCGTCTTTCTCTTGATCGGCTCGGTAGGACCGAAACGCGTGCGCACCACGAGCCCCGCCGTGACCCCGCCCGCGCCCTACGTCCTCGCCGACAACCCCGACAGCCTGCTCGACAAAAGCGATCTCGTGTTCGTCGATGCAGTCGGCACCGGCTTTTCGAGGACCGTCGGCCACGCGACCGGCAAGCAGTTCTGGGGCGTCGACGAAGATCTCAACGCGTTCGCGCATTTCATCGAGCGCTATTTGACGGTCAACCAGCGCTGGAACTCGCCGAAGTTCCTGATCGGCGAATCGTACGGCACGGCACGCGCCGCGATGCTCGCCTACAAGCTGGATCAAGAGAACATGACGCTTAACGGCGTCGTGCTGTTGTCGTCGGTGCTCAACTCGGGCCTGCATACGCCCGGCTACGACCTCGTCGACCCGCGCTATCTGCCCACCTACGCCGCAATCGCGTGGTATCACGGCAAGCTCGACCCGAAGCCCGCCGATTTGCCGAGCTTTCTCGATGAAGTCCGCGCCTTCGCAACCGGCCCCTACGCGCAGGCGCTCGCGAAAGGCGACGCGCTCAGCGACCCGGAACGCGACGCGGTCGCCGAGCAAGTGGCGCGCTACACGGGCCTCGATGTCCGATTCGTAAAGGCATCGCGCCTGCGCATCTGGCCGTCGCGCTTTCGCAAGGAGTTGCTGCGCGGCGAGTCGCGCACGGTGGGCCGCTACGACGGCCGCTTCGAAGGCATCGATATCGACGACGCGTCCGACAGCCCCGACGACGACGCGTCGGTGAGCGGCATCTCGAGCGCATTCGACGCCGCGCTCCATCAGCACCTCGCGCACGACCTGCACTACGTCGCGCAGGATCGCTACCGCGTCTCCAACGAAGCGGCGCTCAAGCAATGGAACTGGAAGCACCGCGAATGGTGGGGCGAAGAACTGACCGAACCCTATGCGGCCGGCGATCTCGCGCAAGCGATGCGGCAGAATCCGCGCTTGCAGGTGCTCGCGGCGAACGGCTATTTCGATCTCGCGACGCCGTTCTTCGCAACCGAGTACGACTTGTCGCACATGGAGCTCGACCCGTTGCTGCGCGCGAACATCCGCATCACGTACTACCCCACCGGCCACATGATCTATCTCGACGACGTGGCGCTGCACGCATTGAAGCGCGACTTGGCGCGCTTCTACGACGCCTCCCTTGCGGCGTCGCCGTAGCTGTCGTGGCGCTTCACCCAGTCCATCAGGTTATGGCCCGGACCGTTTTCCTCGCGTCCCTTCGGCACGAGATCGAGGAAGCTGTACGTGCCGATGAATGCCTCCGTCCCGCGGGCGAAAGTCGAGTACGTATGGAACACCTCGCCGGCTTCGTTCTTGTAGAAGACGCTGATGCCGGGATATTCGTCGCCGTCGAAGTCGCAGGCTTCGTAGTTGTAGACGACGTGGCCGTTCTCGATTGTCTCCGGCGTGAACGACACGTGGAAGTCCTGGTTGAAGTCGGTCGCGAGCGACGACACCCATTTGAAGTGCCAGTTCATGCGCTTCTTGTACGCGTCGAGCTTCGCAAGCGGGGCGCGCGAAATCGCCACGAACGACACGTCGCGATGATTCAGATGCATGAGCACGCCTTCGAGGTGGTCCGCCATGAACGAGCACCCCGTGCACCCTTCTTGCCAATCGGGACCGAACATGAAGTGCTGAACGATCAGCTGGCTGCGCTGCCCGAATAGATCCGCGAGCGTTTCCTTGCCGTTCGGGCCGTCGAACACGTACGTCTTGTCGAGCTTGACCCACGGCAATTCGCGCCGCTGCTGAGCGAGCGCATCGCGCGCCCTCGTCAGTTCCTTTTCGCGCTTGAGCAGCGCCTTGCGCGCCGCGATCCATGCTTCGCTTGAGACCACTTCGTGGGTTTCCATCGATGCCTCCCGCCGGGCCGCCCCAAGGGAGGCATCGGCCCCCTCGGGGGGCAGCGAACGATAGTGAGCTTGGGGGTCGTTCATGATTTCTCCTTCAGGGTAAGGCCAGAAACTGCGGCAGCTTGTCGAGCAGGTTCATCCACCCCGCAAGGTGATGATCGCGCGCCGCTTCGTCGAAGAACTGTTCGTGCGTGAGGCTGAGCAGCGTGCCGCTGCCTTCGCGCCGGAACACGATCGTCACGAGCGATTGGCGCTCGGGCGTGCTGCGCCAGGCCCAGGTGAACACGAGCTTTTGGTCCGGCACCACTTCGCGGTATTCGCCGCTCACGTCGTAATCCTCGCCGTCGGGCGAGCGCATGAGGATCCGAAAGCGCCCGCCGACGCGCAGATCCACTTCGGCGAGCGACGCCTCGATCTCGCCCGGCCCCCACCACCGCACTAGCTTCTGCGGGTCCGTCCACGCGCTGAAGACGGTTTGCGGGGCGGCGTCGAGCCTGCGCTGGAGGGTGAGGCTGGGTTTGGCGGACATGAATCCTCCTCGATGAATGCGCTCAGGCGATCGAGTTGTTCAGACCAGAACCGTTCGTAGCGTGCAAGCCAGTCGAGCGCTTCCTGCATCGGGCCGGCGGTCAGCGCGCACGCGACCGTGCGGCCGGTTTTCGTGCGGGCGATGAGCCCGGCGTCGGACAGCACGTCGAGATGCTTCATGACCGCCGGCAGCGACATCGCGAACGGCTGCGCCAGTTCGCTGACCGACATGCTGCGCCGGCCGACGAGCTGTGCGAGCAGCGCCCTGCGCGTCGGGTCGGCCAGCGCGGCGAAGGTGCGGTCCAGAGCGGAGTCTTGATACTTAACCATTGGGTTAAGTGTAGACGCGGATTCGACGGTGTCAAGGGCGTTTTTTTAAGCGCGCCGAGCGTCGAAGATCAGAAGAAGTGGTGGAGGCCCGCGAGTATCGCCGTTTGACGATTCGTCGACGAAGCGCCGATGCCGAGCGTGTCCGCCACCGCGTTCGATGAAGCACGCTCGACCATCACGTCGACGTAGAGCTGAGTCGCCTTGGACAAGGAGTAGACGTTGGCCACCGTGAGTTGCGTCCAGCGTTGTCCATTGAGCGTCGCGGTCCATCCTCCGAGAGCGATCTGTTCCGCCGGCGTGATCTGCACATTCGCCCCTGCGTCGACAGCTCGAAAATGCTCCACATCGCCCGGGCGCTCGATCCGCACCTGCGTCGCGACGGCATGCAGCAGCACCCGGCCGAGCTGGTAGCTGCCGCCGAGGCCCAGGTTCGTCACGCTGTCCGCGACGAAGGGTGCGCCGCCCGCGAGGTTCACGCCTTCGAAGCGGGTGAGCCCGAAACCGGAGCCGAGATTGAGCGTTCGATCGTGGTACTGCGAGTACGCCGCGGCGAGCGTCAAAGGGCCGTTCGCGTAGTTCGCGCCGAAACTGAAGCTGCGTCCCGCGGTGCTGCTGGCCGTGCTGCCCGGAAAGCCGTACATCGCGCCGATGCTCAGGCCTCCGAACCACACTGGGCTGCGATACTTGAGCGCACTCGACCATTCGACCGGCACCGTATTGCCGAGGCCGTCAACATTGCCGGGATGGAACGCGGAGAAATCGCCGAGTGCCTGTCCGGTCGACAGCGGCCCCAGCATTTCGAAGTGCCAGTCGGTCATGCGCCCCAGCGTGACGGTGCCGAGCTCGTTATCCGACAGCCCCACGAACGCCTGCCGATTGAAGAGGACGCCCGCACTCGACATCGAACCGTTGATGGTCGAGAAGCCGCTTTCGAGCTTGAAAATCGTCTTCCGGCCGCCGCCCAGGTCTTCGCTGCCGGTCAGCCCCCATCGGTCTGCCTGAAACGTCCCCTGCTCCGCAATGAACGTCGAGCTGCCGTGCAGATTGCTCACGTACCCGACGCCCGCGTCCGTGCTGCCGTACAAGGTCACATTGCTTTGCGCGTATGCCGCGTTCGCGGCGGCGCTCATCATCAGCGGCATCAGCCAAATTCTACTTTTCACTTTGTCATCCTAACGATATTGACGAATGGAATTTCGGGTATCGCCAACGCGGGTTATCGGAGCGTCTGGTAGAGAATCAGTGCGCCGGAAAGGATCGCGAACGCCATCACGGCGACGCGCAGCGCCGGTCCTTCGAAACGGTGATGCGCGATGCGGCTCGCCAGCGCGCCAGCGGCGACACCGGGTATCAGCGCGAGCGCGGGCAGAATCGTCTCGGCGCGCACGTGGCCGGAGACGCACAGCAGCACGAGCGACACGATCTCGCCGATGGCGAAACACAGCGCGATCGTCGCGCGCAACACGGGCGCGCGCTGATGCTGGAACACCATGGCGAGCGCCGGGCCGCCGATGCCCGTCGCGGTCTCGGTGACGCCGGTCACCGCCCCCGCGACGACGAACGCGTTGCGCCCGGGCGCGAACGACGGCGCGCACAGCGTCACCACGGCGGCGGCGATCGTCGAGACCCCGATCAACAGGTTCAAGTCATGCGCGGAAATCCGGCTCACGATCCAGACGCCGGCGAGCGCACCGACGATGCGGCCGAGCGAGATCCAAAGCGTGCCGTGCGAATCGACCGACGGCCGTTCGCGCCACGACACGTACACGTTGAGCGGCACCATCAGGATCAAGAGCGCGGCCGGCAGCAATGCGGGCTCGACGAGGCCGATCACCGGAGCGGCGATCAGCGCGAAACCGACGCCCACCGCACCCTGCACGAACGCAGCAACGACGACGACGAAGAACAGCAGCAGGAACGTGGCGAGCGTCACGGCGACACCTCCTTTGCGACGCCGCCGGCGGCGGCCCATGCGTCTTCGCCAGCCCGGCCCGCCGCCGGACGCGCAAGCGGAAGATCGCGCATGCGCTCGGCCTCCCCCTGATGCACGCGCGTAATCGATGCACGCGCAACCACTTCGGCGGCCGCCGCATCGATGTCGCGCAACCAGCCGCGGGCATCCCAATCGAGCGGCCAGCCGCGCCAGAGCCGCAAGCGCCCGGCGACGAACACGCCGACGATTTGCTCGCGGTTCGCGAGCCGCACGAGTTCCCATTCGAGGTCCCACGACGGCTTCATTTCCGGCACGTCGATATCGACAAGCAGAAAATCCGCGGCATGCTGCGGCGCAATCGAGCCGATCGTCGCGCCAAGGCGCAGCGCGTCGGCCGATCCGCCGAGCGCATGCCGCAGCCAGAGCTGTCCGCCGCCGCATGATGCGTCGCCCGTCGCGAGACCGAACGCGAGACGTTGCGACGCTTCGGCGGCATCGACGAGACGAAACGCGTCGCTGCGGGTGCCGTCGGTGCCGAGCCCGACGCGGATCCCAAGCGCGCTCATCTGCATCGCGGGCGCCACGGCGTTGCCCTTCCACTGGCTCGCGACCGGGTTGTACGCGACGGCGGCGCCTGTGTCGCGCAGCAGGCACAGCTCGTGAGGCGTGACGAGCGTCGCGTGCGCGATCAGCGTCTGGGCGCCAAGGGCCCCGGCGTGATGGAGATGCTCGATCGGCCGCAGCTTGCGATTGACGAGCGAGCGCTCGACCGACGCCAGGTGCTCGTTCGCATGCGTCTGAAACACGCTGCCGCTTTCCCCGCAGAGGTTCGCGACGGCGCGCAGCACGTCGTCGGTCGCCGCCTCGGGAATCGACACCGCGAGCGATGGACGCACCAGCGGATCGCTCTCCCAACGAGACAGGTGCTGGCTCGCCTGCCGCACGATCTGCGCGCGCTCGATCTGGACCGCGCCGTCGCTCACGTTGTTGCAGACGAGCCCGAGCACGCAGCGCACGCCCGCGTCGCGCGTCGCCGCGGCAATCGGCGCGCCGTCGCCCGCCGCGCGCGTGCCCGCATCGCAAACGGTCGTGAAACCGCCGCGCAACGCTTCGAGCGCGGCGAGCTTCGCGCTCATGTAGAGCAGCCGCTCGTCGAGGCAACGTTCGAGCGGCACCCAGATGCGCCGATAGATTTCCGACGGCTCGCCGAACGCCAGCGCCTTGCCGAACGATTGCGTCAAGTGGTGATGCGTATCGACGAAGCCCGGCATCAACAGCTTGCCGGGCAGAGGCTTGGCGCTCAGATGCGGATACCTTGAGACGACGGCCTCGAGCCGGTCGACGCATGCGAACCGGCCGCGCTCGATCACGACGCCATAGCCCTGCGCCGGACCGTCGTCCAGCAGGACGTACTCGGGCGCAAGCAGCATCGGTGCGGCGCTGAAATCGTCGGGCGCGGGCTCGTACGGTTCGCGCGATGCGAAAGTCGTTAGGGACATGGATTCCTCCGTGACAGGTTTCTTGAACGAAATAGGGGTGTCGATCGCCCTAGCGTGCGGCAGGCGCCGCTTCCTCATCGCACGCGGCGGCGGCCGCCGCTGCGCTTTCGCCGGCAGGCGCTGCCGCGGGCCGGCGCATGCTCAGCTTCAAGTGATGAAAGACGATGTTGACGAGCACGGCCGTCAGCGCGCCCATGGCAAGGCCGTTGTTCAGCACGATCTGCAAATTGGCGGGAAAACGGGCGTAGATGCCGGGCACGACGATCGGCAGGAAGCCCATCGTCATCGCCGAGGCGAGCGTGTACATGTTGGCGCGCGAGCGCAGGTCGATGTCCCGCAGCAGGCTGATGCCCATCACGCCGATGATCGAAAACACGATCAGCGCCGTGCCGCCGACCACCGCGGACGGAATCGCATTCGCGAGCCGCCCGAGCGGCGCGCACACGGCAATCGCGACGAGCAGCACGCCGGCCGTCGCGGTGACGAAGCGCGAGCGCACGCCGGTCGCTTCGACGATGCCGATGTTCTCGCTGCTCGTGATGATCAGCGACGTGCCCAGCAAGCCGCCGATCAGCGACATCAGCGCGTCGCCGCGAATCGTGCGCGGCACTGCATCGCTCGCGTCGATCTTGCGGCCGACGACTTCGGCAATCGCGATGGTCTGCCCGGTCGCCTCGGCCATCGAGATGATGCTGAAGATCAAAAGCGGCAGCGCAGCCACGAGATTGAAGTGCGGCATGCCGAACGGCAGGAGCTCGGGCGCGGTCAGGACGGCGCCGCTGAACACCTCGCCGCAGTGCATGGCCCCGAGCGCGGCGCCGAGCGCCGAGCCGGCAAGGAGACCCAGCAGCACGGCGAGCTGTCCGGCCGCGCCCTTGAACAGCTTGGCGAAGGCGACCGTAAACGCAATCGTCGCGAGCGCGAGGCCGATGTTCAACGGGCTGCCGAACTCGGCGCTGCCGGGCCGCCCGACGATCACCACGCCGTAGATCTTGATCAGGTTCGCCGCAACCAGGATCAGCATCGTGCCGATCACGATGCGCGGGAAAAAGCGCAGGCACCGCGTGAAGACCGGAAGCAGCAGCACATAGCAGAGTGCGGTCAGCACGACGGCGCCGGCGGCGGTCTGCAGGTCGGTCTGCTGCGCGATCATCACGAACAGCACGACCGGCGCGCCGCCGGGCACCATCACGAACGGCAGCCGCGCACCGAACCGCCACGGGCCGAACGACTGCAGCAGCGTGCCGAGGCCGCAGACAAGGAACGTCGCGCTGATCAGGTCGATCGTGAGCGGCCCGGCCAGGCCGAGCGCCTTGGCGACCAGGAACACGGCTGTAATCGGCGACGCGGCGACCACCAGCACATGCTGCATGCCGAACAGGATCAGCTTGGCGAGCGGCAGGCGCTCGTCGACGGGATGCGGCGGGGTACGGCTACGGCTCGACATGGCGGCTACCTCCTCTGTTGCGCGGCAGGCGATGACTGTCGCGCGGATCGAAACGGCAAACGGTAGGGGGTCGGCTCGACCCCAAATCGATTTGGGATCGTGGCAAAAAAAATTGGGCTCCCCAAATCGATTTCGGAAACAGATTCGTGCATTCAAATTGTTGCGTCAAGTGGAATAACCGCGTGCCGCGAATCAGGTTTACCCGCATTTTTGTGAAGATTGCGCGGAACGGCCCGTTGCCTCAGCCGCCGTGTCCGCCGCTTGCGCGGCCGCGGCGCTGCCACTACGCTGACGCTCTTGCCGGCCCGGCGAGCCGCCTCGCATGCGAGACGCGCCAACGGGCTTCATCGAACGCCTTTGGGATTTCGCCATCGATACGCCGCCCTCCCTTCCCCGCCGCCCGACCATCGCCGACGTAGCGCGCGAAGCGGGCGTGTCGCGGACCACCGTCTCCCACGCGCTGAACGACAAAGGCTATGTCGACCCGCACACGCGCGAACGCGTGAAACAGGTCGCACGACAGCTCGGCTACCGCCCCAACGTGCGCGCGCAGCGGTTGCGCACCGGAGAAGCACGGACGATCGCGCTGGTCTCGTCGATGCCGTTCGAGATCGCAGGCGGCGCATCGCGGCTCGGCTTCCTGATGGAAGTTGCCGCCGTGGCCGCCGCCGCCGCACTGACACGCGGGCTCGCGCTCGTGCTCGTTCCGCCGCTCACGACCGGGCGCCTGCCGCTCGAGCAGCTCGACATCGACGGCGCAATCGTCATCGAACCGACCCGCGACGATCCCAACCTCGCGCACCTGCAAAGCCGCGGGTTGCCGGTCGTCTGCGTCGGCCGCTTTCCCGGCGACGACACCGTGCCCTATGTCGACCTGCACTCGGAGACCACCACGACGCTGCTGCTGAATCACTTGCGCGATGAAGGCGCCGAGCACATCGCACTGGTAGTCGGGGTCCAGCAGCGCAATTCATACCTCGACGCGCTCGGCAGCTACCGCGCGTTTTGCGCACGGCACGGCATCGAGCCGATCGTCGCGCAAGCGGATGAGGCCGGCGGCGAAGACGCCGGCCACGATGCCTGTGCGCGTCTGCTGCAACAGCACCCGCGGCTCGACGCGCTCTGCGTGCCGGTCGACGCGTTCGCTGTCGGCGCCGTGCGGGCGGTCGGCGAGCGCGGATTGCGCATTCCCGATGACATCAAGATCGTCACGCGTTACGACGGCGTGCGTGCGCGCAGCTGCAAACCGCCGCTCACCGCGGTCGATCTGCATCTGGACGACATATCCTCGCTGGCGGTCGATCTGCTCTTCTCGCATCTCGGCGGCAAACTGGAGCCTTTCGCGCACGAGCCGCCCGCGCCGAGGCTCGTGATTCGCGAGTCTTCGGTGAAGGGGGCGTCGTGAACGGCCCCCAATGTGATTGAAGTAGGCGCATAATCTGCGCTTTGCCGCCGCCATCGCTCGCGCTGTCTTCCATGCCGCTTGCCATCAAAGCTTTCATCGTCCCCCTGATCGTCGCCTGCGCGATGTTCATGGAAAGCAGCGATGCCAACATCATCGTCACGGCACTCCCCTCGATGGCGCGCGATTTCGGCAGCGATCCGGTCGCGCTCAAGATCGCGGTCATCAGTTACGTGATGGGGCTCGGCGTTTTCATCCCGGTGTGCGGATGGTTCGCCGACCGCTTCGGCGCCCGCACCATCTTCCGCACGGCAATCGGCATCTTCGTGGCCGGCTCGCTGCTGTGCGCCGCTGCGAATTCCTTGGGCACTTTCACGATCGCGCGCTTCGTCCAAGGCGTGGGCGGCGCGATGATGGTGCCGGTGGGACGCATCATCATTTTCCGTGTCGTGCCGAAGGCCGAGTTCGTGCGCGCGATGAACTACCTGAGCCTGCCGGCACTTCTGGCGCCCGCGGTCGCGCCGCTGCTCGGCGGGTTCATCACCACCTATCTGCACTGGCGCCTGATCTTCTTCATCAACGTGCCGATCGGCGTGCTCGGCATCTACCTGACCAACAAGTACATCGTCAATTCGCACGAGCCTCATCCGGGTCCGCTCGACTGGATCGGCTTCTTGCTGTCCGCGTTCGGCGCGTCGGCGTTGCTGCTGGGGTTGTCGCTGATCGACGGCGAGCTCGTCCCGGCGCGCACCGCGTTCGAATTGTGCGTGGTCGGCGCGCTG
This sequence comes from Trinickia mobilis, assembly GCF_017315705.1. Taxonomy (GTDB): domain Bacteria; phylum Pseudomonadota; class Gammaproteobacteria; order Burkholderiales; family Burkholderiaceae; genus Trinickia_A; species Trinickia_A mobilis. The sequence continues at coordinate 195,465 of NZ_JAFLRF010000001.1, forward strand.
TTGCTCGTGCTCTACGTGCTGTATGCGCAGCGCGCGGCACGTCCGCTCCTCGACCTCGCGTTCCTGCGCATTCCCACCTATCGGGCCAGCGTGCTCGGCGGCTCGATGTTCCGCATCGGGCTCGGCGCCGTGCCGTTCCTGTTGCCGCTCACGCTGCAGGAAGGGCTTGGCATGTCGGCGTTCCAGTCGGGCGCGATCACGTGTGCGTCGGCGTTCGGCGGCATGTTCATGCGCTCGCTCACGTCGACCGTGCTGCGCCGCTTCGGCTTTCGCACCGTGCTGCTCTACAACGCGGTCTTTTCCGGCATCGCGATTGCCGCCTGCGGCATGTTCATTCCGGGCATGCCGGTCTGGGCGATCTGGGTGATCGTGCTGTTCGGCGGCTTTTTCCCCGCGCTGCAATTCACGAGCCTCAATTCGATGATCTACGCCGATATCGACAGCCGCGACGCCGGCCGCGCGACGAGCCTCGGCAGCGTCGTGCAGCAGATGTCGCTCGGGCTCGGCGTGACGGTCGCGGGGATCGTGCTGCAAATCTCGCGCGCGGCGCATGGGCACGCGCACATCATGTGGTCGGATTTCTGGCCGGCGTTCGTCGTGGTCGGGTTGTTTCCGTTCGGTTCGATTCCGATCACGCGGCGGTTGTCGGCTGATGCCGGGGATGAGATTGCGCGGGGGACGCGGGGGTGAGCGGGGGTGAGCGGATTTGCCCGATCACACATGTCCCGCTAATACCGATCACCGCAGATTCACCCGCAGCTTCCCGCGCAGACGGCGGGCCTGCCGCTCGCGGCCGCCTCGGAGAGCGGGACGCCGAGCGGGACGAAAAACGCGCCGATGGCGGCGCGTTTCTTCAGGAGTGAGCGGCGGGTTGCAGGTACGGATCTTGGCGAAACCGAAGTGCGGCTCAGTTCACCGCGTCGGGTTGCATGCCGCGCAGCAGTTGACGCACGCGCGACATGTCCTTGCCGACCAGCTCGGCCTGCTCGAACAGCTCGGCGAGCCAATCGACGAACGCGCGCACGCGCGGCGAGACGCGGCGGTTCTTCAGATAGGCGACCGACACCGGCACGGGCACCGGCGTGTAGCGCGGCAGCACTTCCTTGAGCAGCCCCGAATTCAGATACGGCTGTGCGGCAATCCGCGACGGCTGGATCAAGCCGAGCCCTTCGAGCCCGCATGCGAGATACGCATGCTCGTCGGCGACTTGCACGAAGCCTTCGACCTTGACGGTCGTCACGCGGCCCGCGTCTTCGAAATCGAATTCGGCGCCGCGCCCGACGGTGGTGCCCGCGGCGGCCATGCAGTTGACGGCCACGTGCCCGTCCAGATCGTCGAGCGTCTCGGGCGTGCCGTGCCGGGCGAGGTAGTCGGGGCTCGCGCAGGTGACTTGCTCGAGCACGCCGAGCCGCCGCGCGACCAGGCCCGAGTCGGGCAGCTCGCCGAGCTGGATGCTGCAATCCACCGCCTCGCCCACCAGATCGACCGCCCGATTGCTCAAGCCGATCGCGAGGTCGACATTCGGAAAGCGCGCATGAAAATCGTCGAGCGCGGGAAACACGAGCGCCGTGGCCACCGCGCCCGGCATTTCGACGCGCAGACGCCCGCGCAGGTTGTCGGTCGCATCGCGCAGGCCCGCTTCCATTTCGTCGATGTCGGCGAGGATCTGCACGCAGCGCTCGTAGTACGCGGCGCCTTCGGCGGTGAGGTTCAAACGGCGCGTCGTGCGCTGGAGCAACTGCACGCCGAGCATGGCTTCGAGATTCTGGACGATGGTTGTGGCGGTCGCGCGCGGAATGTCGAGCGAAAGGGCGGCGCGCGTGAAGCTTTGAGTATCGACGATACGAACGAAAGTACGCATCGCCTGGACGCGGTCGATCACGGGCTTTTCTCCTGGCAAGCGAAGATGCGGCACGGACATTCGCGGCAGCAAAAGGCGGAGTCCGTCAGGGCTCCCATCGTAAGGATCGGACACCAGCCGGTGAATACCTGAATATCTCGAAGGCTTGCCTATTTCTCTTGCCGTGCACTCAATGGCAGCGTTAGATGCTAGATTTCAAGCCAGATTCTCTTATATACCGATAGTCTAGGGACTGCTCTCATCATGGATACGACTACCCCGGCGACTTCCTTCGTGAGCCCCGCGCAGCAGCGGATGGTCGAATTGCTCGCCAAGCTGGCGCCCGCCGAGGGCTATACGCCTTCGCGTCTCGACGGCGTCAAGTTCATACGCTCGAGCCGTGCTCATCCGCGCCAGGCGGCGATGTACGAGCCGAGCATCGTGATTCTGTGCCAGGGCCGCAAGCGCGGCTTTCTCGGCGACAAGGTGTTCGTCTACGACGCGCAGCAATATCTCGTGTTCTCGGTGCCGCTGCCGTTCGAAGTCGAGACCGAGGCGAGCGAGGCAGAGCCGCTGCTCGGCATCAAGATCCGCGTCGACCTGACGATGGCGGCGGAATTGCTGCTGCAGATCGACGACGGGCACACCACGGCCATCAGCGAGCCGCAAGGCATCTACTCGACGCCGCTCGATAAGCCGTTCAGCGATGCGGTGCTGCGTCTTTTGGAGGCGCTCCGGTCGCCATTGGACGCGCGCGTCCTCGGGCCGTCGATCCTGCGCGAGATCTGCTTTCGCGTGCTGACCGGCGTGCAAGGCAATGCGATTCGCGCGGCGCTCACGTATCAGCACCACTTCGGCCGCATCGCCAAAGCCTTGCGCCGCATTCACTCCGACTATCGCAGCGATCTCGACGTCGACACGCTCGCGAGCGAAGCGGGCATGAGCCTTGCGGTGTTTCACGCGCAATTCAAGGCAGTGACGTCGACCTCGCCCATGCAGTACGTGAAGACCACGCGCTTGCATCAGGCGCGTTTGCTGATGCTGCAGGACGGGATGAACGCGAGCACGGCGGCGGCGCGGGTCGGCTATGAGAGCGCTTCGCAGTTCAGCCGCGAGTTCAAGCGGCTGTTCGGAATCAGTCCCGTCGACGAGATGCGGCGCCTGCGCACGGGAAGCGGCGATGCGTCCCCACAACAACCGGAGCCGCCTGCGCCCCCGCGCTATGTGACGACGACCTGAACGCTGGGTTTCGCGCCGGACGCCAGCCCGGCGCGCGCTTCGAAAGCGTTCCCGGCCGCTTGCGCAACGCAAGCCGGACGCCGCTCGCCGACGTCGGTCAGTACGTTTCAAAAAATGCGCCAATGAAGTCCAACTACAATAACGCCCAAGCCGGCGCCCGGCGCGAGCTTCCGCTTGCCGCCCGACCAGCGCGCCACAGGGTGCAATCGCACTCGCGCCTTTCAATCCGATTTCATTTCTCGCCGCCACGGGCCACGTGCCGCGCGCCGAATACCAGGAGCCGCTTATGACCGACTCGAACGGGTCTTTTTTCGGGAGATTGTCTCTCGCAGCCGGAACGTTCTTCCGCATCCTCGGCGACCGCGAACTCGCCGCCCGCGTGCGCAGCGTGCGCGAGGCGCAGGGCATCGCGCCGGCGCCTGCCGTGCCGCAACCGAAACCGCAACCGCAGCCTCAGCCCGTCGTTCGCACCCTGAAGGAGGCCACGCCCGATGCGGCGCTCCAGCTTCTCGGGCTCATGCAGCGTGAGGCGCGCTTCATCGACTTCATCGAGGAAGACGTGGTCGGCTACTCCGACACCGATATCGGCGCCGCGGCGCGTCTCGTGCATGACGGCTGCCGCCGCGTGCTGCGCGAGCACTTCACCATCCGCCCGGTGCGCGACGAAGCTGAAGGCAGCCGCGTGACGGTGCCCGACGGCTTCGACGCCGCCTCGATCCGCCTGACGGGCAACGTCGTCGGCAAGCCGCCGTTTCAAGGCAGCATCAGCCACCGCGGCTGGCGTGTCGCCGAAGTCCGCCTGCCGAAGCTGGCCGAGAGCCATGACGCTTCCGTGATCGCCCCCGCAGAGGTGGAACTATGAACGGCCCGCGCTACGCCATAGGCATCGACCTGGGCACGACCCACTGCGCGCTGTCGTACGTCGACCTCACCGCCAGCGACGGCGACAAGACCGCTCAGCAAGTCCTGCCGGTCGCCCAGCTCACCGCGCCGGGCGCCGTCGGCGAACTCGACCTGCTGCCCTCCTTTCTCTATCTGCCGCATCCGAACGAACTCGCCGCGGGCGATCTGAGCCTGCCGTGGACCGCCGAGCGCGACTTCGCGATCGGCGAACTCGCGCGCAGCCGCGGCGCGGGCACGCCGATCCGCTTGGTGTCGAGCGCGAAAAGCTGGCTCTGCCACCCGGGCGTCGATCGCCGCGCGGCGATCCTGCCCAACGATGCGCCCGAGGAAGTCGTCCGCGTGTCGCCGCTCGAAGCGTCGGTGCGCTACCTGACGCACCTGCGCGAAGCGTGGAATCACGCCCATCCCGATGCGCCGTTCGCCGAACAGGACGTCACCGTCACCATTCCGGCGTCGTTCGACCCCGCCGCCCGCGAGCTGACCGCCGAAGCCGCGCAAGCCGCCGGCTATACGCGCATGACGCTCCTCGAAGAACCGCAGGCCGCGCTCTACAGCTGGATTCAGAAAAGCGGCGGACAGTGGCGCAAGCAAGTGAAAGTCGGCGACATCATCCTCGTCGTCGATGTCGGCGGCGGCACGACCGACTTGTCGCTGATCGCCGTGGTCGAGCGCGAAGGCAATCTCGAACTGCATCGTGTCGCGGTGGGCGAGCACATCCTGCTCGGCGGCGACAACATGGATCTCGCGCTCGCGCACGTCGTCGCCCGCAAGCTCGCAGCGCTCGGCACGCAGGCGGACCCGTGGCAGTTGCGCGCGCTCACCTACGCGTGCCGCACCGCGAAGGAGACGCTGCTCACGCGCGACGGCCTCGATGCGGCGCCGCTCGTCGTGCCAAGCCGCGGCTCCAAGCTGATCGGCGGCTCGATCCGCACGGAACTGACGCGCGCCGAACTCACGCAGACGATCCTCGAAGGCTTCTTCCCGCAAGTCGAAAGCGCGGCGCGCCCGATGAGCCGCGCCCGTGCGGGCCTCACGCAGCTGGGCCTGCCGTATGCGCAGGATGCCGCCGTGACGCGGCATCTCGCGGCGTTCCTGTCGCGGCAGGCGGGCGCGCTGGCCGATCTCGACGGGGTGCAGGTTCAGGCCAAGGAAGGCGCGACGTTCCTGCATCCCACCGCCGTGCTCTTCAACGGCGGCGTGTTCAAGTCGGCGCTGCTGGTCGAGCGCATTCTTCAAACGCTCAACGGCTGGCTTGCCGCGGAAGGCGCGCCCGCCGCGCGGCTCCTCGAAGGCGCGGACCTCGATCTCGCCGTGGCGCGCGGCGCCGCGTACTACGGCCACGTGCGGCGCGGCAACGGCGTACGCATCCGCGGCGGCACCGCGCGTTCGTACTACGTCGCCGTCGAATCGGCGATGCCCGCCGTGCCGGGGCTCGAGCCGCCGATTCAGGCGCTCTGCGTCGCGCCGTTCGGCATGGAAGAAGGCACCGATGCCGAGCTGCCCGCGCAGGAATTCGGCCTCGTCGTCGGCGAGCCCGTGCACTTCCGCTTCTTCGGCTCGTCCGTGCGCCGCCAGGATCAGGTCGGCACGCTGCTCGACTTCTGGCAGCCCGACGAATTGCAGGAACTGGAAGAGATCGAGGCCACGCTGCCGCCCGAAGGCCGCACGCCCGGCGAGATCGTGCCGGTGAAGCTGCATGCGCGCGTGACCGAAGCCGGGACGCTCGAACTCGAAGCCGTGCCGCGCGGCAGCAGCGAGCGCTGGAAAGTCGAGTTCGACGTGCGCGGCGGCATCGGCGGTTGAATCGGCGATTGAGCGCGATGAAGCCGTACATCGTCGGGATCGATCTCGGCACGAGCAATACCGTCGTCGCGTATGCCGAAGCGGGCGGCAAGGACATCCGCGTCTTCGACATCGAGCAGCTGGTGAGCGTGGGCGAAGTGGCGGCGCGTCCGATGCTGCCGTCGGTCCGCTATCACGCCGCGGCCGGGGAGCTGAACGAGGACGCGCTGGCACTGCCGTGGCAAGACGCGGATGCGCAGCTTGGAGCGCCGCAGCCCGCCGTCGTCGGCCGCCTCGCGCGTGCGCTCGGCGCGCAGGTGCCGGGGCGGCTCGTCGCGAGCGCCAAGAGCTGGCTGTCGCATGCTTCGGTCGATCGTCTCGCGCCGATCCTGCCGTGGGGTGCCGGCGACGAAGTCGGCAAGGTGTCGCCGGTCACCGCCAGCGCGAGCTATCTCGCACACGTGCGCGCGGCGTGGAACCACCGATTCCCGCATGCGCGGCTCGAAGATCAGGAAGTGGTGCTGACCGTGCCCGCCTCGTTCGACGAGGGCGCGCGTGCCTTGACGCTCGAAGCGGCGCGCATCGCGAAGCTGCCCGCGTTGCGCTTGCTCGAAGAACCCCAGGCAGCGTTCTACGACTGGCTGTTCCATCATCGCGACACGCTTCGCGACGCGCTCGCGCAAACGCGCCTCGTGCTGATCTGCGACGTGGGCGGCGGCACGACCGACCTCACGCTCGTCAAAGTGCAGATCGAGGACGGCGAGCCGCGGCTCACCCGGATCGGCGTCGGCAACCATCTGATGCTCGGCGGCGACAACATGGATCTCGCGCTCGCGCATCTTGTCGAAGCGCGCATCGCGGCGGGCGAACAGCGGCTGTCGGCGGCGCACCTGTCGCAACTCGTCGAGCGCTGCCGCGCCGCGAAAGAGCAACTGCTGGACGCGCGCGCGCCCGATTCGACGCCGATCACGCTGCTCGGCTCGGGCTCGAAGCTGATCGGCGGCGCGCGCTCGGTCGACGTGACGCGGCAGGAAGCCGAGCGCGTGATCGTCGACGGCTTCCTTCCGCAAGTGGCGTCGAGCGAGCGCCCGCGGCGAGCGCGCGGCGCCATCGTCGAATTCGGCCTGCCTTATGCGAGCGACCCGGCCATTACGCGCCACGTCGCCGCGTTTCTGAGCCAGCACGCCGCGCAATCGCGCAACGCGCTGGGCTTGCCGGAAACGAGCGGCGAGACAGGCAACCCCGGTGCGCTGCCGATGCCCGACACGCTGCTGCTCAACGGCGGCGTGTTCCGCGCGAAGGCACTGGAACAGCGTCTCGCCGATACGCTCGGCGCCTGGCGCGGCGCGCCGCTCAACGTGCTGCAGAACGCCAACCCCGACGTGGCCGTCGCACGCGGCGCGGTCGCCTATGCGCTCGCGCGCGCCGGCAGCGCGCCGCGCATCGGCGGAGGCTCCGCGCGCAGCTACTTCCTCGTGCTCGACGGCGGCCAGGACACGCCGCGCGGCGTCTGCCTGCTGCCGCGCGGCACCGAAGAAGGTCAGGAGATCCCGCTCGCGGATCGCACGTTCGCGCTGCGGCTCGGCTCGCCGGTACGTTTCCACCTGGCGTCGTCCGTCGCCGACGCCGCGTATCGGCCGGGCGAACTGGCCGATCTCGCGTCGAGCGATTTCGTGCGCCTGCCGCCGATCGCGACCGTCGTGGCCCCGCGCGGCGCGAGCGGCCCCGGCGAGACGCCGGTTCAGCTTGCCACCGCGCTGACCGAGGTCGGCACGCTGCAGGTGCACTGCATCGAGACGGCCGACGTGTCCCAACGCTGGCTGCTCGAATTCCAATTGCGGCGTGACGACGCAACAGTCGAGCTATCCGGCGCCCCCGCCCATCCCGCGCTCGGCGACGCGATCGACCAGATCGACCGCATCTTCGGCTCGCGTTCGCACGATGTCGGCGCGAAAGACGTCAAGCGGCTGCGCGCGCAACTCGAACACACCCTCGGACCGCGCGACACATGGGACAGCGCCCTGCTCCGCGAACTCTTCGGCGCGCTATGGGAGCGCGTGCGCAGACGGCGCCGATCCGCCGATCACGAACGCCTCTGGCTGAACCTCGCCGGCTTCTGCGTGCGGCCGGGGTTCGGCTACCCGCTCGACGAATGGCGCGTCGAACAGCTTTGGTCGCTGTTCGACGACGGCATCCAGTACATCAACGAGAGCCAGGTGTGGTCGGAATGGTGGACGCTGTGGCGCCGCGCAGCCGGCGGACTCGGCGAAGAGGCGCAACTGCGTGTGCTCGACGCGATGGACTATCTGCGCAAGACCGCCAGCTCCAAACGGCAGAAGTCGCCGTTCGATCCGGCCAAGGTGGGCTTTGCCGATATGGTCCGCCTTTGCGCGTCGCTCGAGCGCATTCCGGTCGAACGCAAGATCGAAATCGCAGAGCGGCAGCTCACGCAACTGCGCAAGTCTTCCGAGAATCAGCAGAACTGGTGGGCGATCGGCCGCATCGGCGCGCGGCGGCCGTTCTACGGCAGCGCCCATACGGTCGTGCCGCCCGAGGTCGCCGGCCCCTGGCTCGACGCGATCCTCGCGCTCGATTGGAAGAAAGTCGACCCGGCCGCGTTTGCCGCCGTCCAGATCGCGCGCATGACGGGCGACCGGTCCCGGGACTTGCCGCCTGAAATGCGCGAGACGGTCGTGCGGCGGCTCGAAGCCCTCGACGCGTCGCAGGCATGGGTCACGATGGTTCGCGAAACCGTCGCGCTCGACGATGCCGACACCGGCCGCGTGTTCGGTGAATCGCTGCCTGCGGGGTTGAAGCTGATCGGCGCCTGACGGCGCCTGAATGCCTCCGGCCTTGTTGTCTGCGCTATTTCAACGGGCCGTTTATTTGGCGGCGCCGCGTCCCATATTCGACGCGGACGAAATGGCGGCAAGGTTCGATTCGGTCGCATGCACCGCTTGCTCGCAGGTCTTGCGGATGGTCTCGATCAGCGTGCTGGAGGTCGTGATCGCCGATTTCCAGGCGGCAATCGCCGCTTCGGAACCGGAAGGGGCGTTCTTGGCGAGGTCGTCGACGAGGGTCTGCACGCGGCGGTTGTAGGCATCGGCCTGCCCCTCGCCGGCCCGTACGAACTCCGCGACCGTGGCCGACGCAATGCCGGCCAATTGGCGGCTGTAGGACTGCGCCTGCTCCGGAATCGATGCCGCCAACTCGGCTTGCTTCGCGCTCGTTTCAGGTGTCTGCGGCGCGGTGAGCCCTTGCAGCAGGGACGCCTGCGAACTGGCCAGCACCGACTTGGTCAACTGCAAGTTCAGGGCGGCCAGCTTTTCGAAGCCATCGGCGACCGATCTGGCCAGGCCGAACGCCGTATCGAGGTTGGCCTTCTGCATCGCGACAAATTGCTCGGGGGTGAACAAGGTCATCATCCAGCTCCTAAAGAAGAGTGTCGCCACCGGCCGTGCCGCCGGAAGCCGGCGTGCGCGGAACGATCGAAAGACACGGTCAAGGAAACGGCAGACAAGTTCCGAAGCAGCCGGAACGCCGCATCCGGCAGGTACCGAGTTGAAGAAAGGTGGAGCGACTGCGCGCGCGGCTTGTCCCGGGGGACGGATTGCGATTGCAGCGACGGGCGATGGCGTCGATTCGCCGACTGCGAATCGCGCGTGCTGCGTTTGAGACTAGCGCATCTTAGAACCAGATCAAGCGAATAACAATATGTGGGACTTCTTACCCGTTCGCATCGCTTGAGGCGGCAATCCTGACACGGCGCGCTCGGCGCTCGCCAACAGCGGATAGCCGACGCGACAAGCGCGAGGCGCGAGGCGCCGGGCGCTTGGCGACGTGGCCGGCGCAACGTCTTACTCGACCACGACGCGCGGCGCGCCGTCCGCCATCGAGCCGACCACCGCCGCCTGGTCGAAGCCGCCCGAGCGCAGGCAATCGAGCACGGCCGGCACGCTGCCGGCGCCGCACGACACGAGCAGGCCGCCGGAGGTCTGCGGGTCGGTCAACAACGCTTGGGCGATGGCAGGCAAGCCGGGCGAGAGTTCGACCTGCGCGCCGTAGGCCGCCCAATTGCGCGCCGACGCGCCCGTCACCAGACCGGCGCGCGCCAGTTCCGGCGCCGGCTCGAGCCATGGCAGCGCCGCGTAGTCCACGCGCGCCGCGAGCCCGGCGCCCCGGCACAATTCGAGCAAATGACCGAGCAGGCCGAAGCCGGTGACGTCGGTCAGCGCGTGCACGCCGTCGAGCGCGGCGAGCGCGGTGCCCGGACGGTTCAAACGCGTCGTGGCCGAAATCATCGCCGCATAGCCTGCGTCGTCGAGCTTCCCGTTCTTCAAGGCGGCCGACAGAATCCCGACGCCGAGCGGCTTGCCGAGCACCAGCACGTCCCCGGCACGCGCGCCGGCATTGCGCGCAACGCGCTTGGGATGCACGACGCCGATCGCCGCAAGCCCGTAGATCGGCTCGACCGAATCGATCGAATGGCCGCCCGCCACCGGAATACCCGCCTCCGCGCAGACAGCCTCGCCGCCCTGGAGCACGCGCGCGATCGTCTCGTGCGGCAGCACGTTGATCGGCATGCCGACCAGCGCCAGCGCAAAGAGCGGCGTGCCGCCCATCGCATAGATGTCCGATAGCGCGTTGGTCGCGGCGATGCGGCCGAAGTCGTAGGGGTCGTCGACGATCGGCATGAAGAAGTCGGTGGTGGCGACGATCGCCTGCTCGTCGTTGAGGCGATAGACGGCGGCATCGTCGGCGGTCTCCGAGCCGACGAGCAGATTCGGAAAGGCCGCCATCGGCGCTGCGCGCTTGAGCAGTTCAGCGAGCACGCCGGGCGCGATCTTGCAGCCGCAGCCGCCGCCGTGAGACAGCGCCGTCAAGCGCGGCACCGTGCCGGTTTGCGGGGCCGAGTTCATGATGCCTCCCGCAGGTGAGCGTGGGGGTGGTTCATAGCAAGTCCTTGTCGATTCAAAAATGGAGCGCCGCGTGCCACGACGCCTGCGGCGGCACGGGATCCATGCCGGTCGGGATCGAGTGTCCGATCGAATGCGTGCCGGCGGCGACGAACGCGCGGTGATAGTACGGCGAGCACTTGACGTAGTAGAGGCCGACGATCGCGATCAGCGCAAACAACGTAATGGCGAACGCCGAAGCGGGGCGGCGCGGCGTTTGGATGAGAGATTCCATGGTCTCCGATGAGTCGGTTCGAATGTGCCAGGTCAGCGCATCCGGCGTTCGGCGGCGCCCGCTTGGGAAGCGGCCCGCGCCAAGGGTTCTGCGAGAGCGTGCCCGCCGCAGACCGGTGCGTCTTTGGCGACGGCCGTCGCGCTCGCTTTCGCACCGGCCCGCTCCATCAATTCGCGCGCCTGCGCGAGGGGGTCGGCCGCGCAAGGGTCGAAGTCGAACTGCAGCGCGCCGCCGGCCCCGCGGAACGAACGCTGGCTGCTGCGCGCATACGCCGGATCGTAGTGCTGCTCGATCAATTCGGTGCAAAGCTGCGCGAGCTGCCCGTTGTCGATGAGCTCATGCCAGCGCGCGACGGTTTGCCGGCTGTGAAGCCCGATCAAGCGCGTCAGTTGATCCTTGAAGAATTGCGGCGTGTCGAACAAATGCCGATAGTCGCTCAACAGAAACCGTACCCGCGCCTCGAGCGGCGCCACGACCCGCACGCAGCGCCCCGCGTGAAACGCATCGAGCAGCGACAGCGGCAGCATGACGTTGCCGATACGACGGCTTTCCGCCTCGACGAACACCGGGCGGTCCGCGTCCAGTTTCGACAATGCGACGGCCAGTGCCGTATCGAAGGCTTTCTGAGTCGGCTGGCCGGCATCGGGCAGCGCGCCGAGGAGCGATCCGCGGTGCCGGGCCAGCCCTTCGAGATCCAGCGCCTGCGCGCCCGCATCCGACAGTGCGTGCAGCAGGCGCGTCTTGCCTGTCCCCGTATGCCCGGTCAGCGCGATGTAGTTGAGCCGCGACGGCAAGCACTGCAGTTGCTCGAGCACTTGGTGCCGGTACGACTTGTAGCCGCCGTCCAGTTGACGCGCCTGCCAGCCGATCATGTTGAACCAGGTGGTCATCGCGCCGGAGCGCTTGCCGCCTCGCCAGCAATAGATCAGCGGCCGCCAATTGCGCGGGCGGTCGGCAAAGACCGTATCGAGGTGGTGCGCAATGTTGCGCCCCACCATCGCAGAACCGACGCGGCTCGCTTCGAACGGCGAGTTCTTGTACAGCGTGCCGACGATCACGCGCTCTTCGTTGCTGAGCACCGGCGCGTTGATCGCGCCGGGGATATGGTCTTCGGCATATTCGAGCGGCGTGCGCACGTCGACGATTTCGTCGAACGACGCAAGTTGACCGATGGAAACTACGAGGTTTTTCACGATGGCTGGCCGGACGCCGGCGGGACCCGCGCGTTGCCGGCTGTGTTCGAATAATTGCCTATTATTCCATGCGGCGGTGTTGTCCGATCATCCGCTCATGCCGGGGGCCGGCGTCGGGCCGCTAGCCGCTTACGCCAGCCATTGTGATCGTCAGCCGGGACGCCGGCTTGCCGATCGAGGCCCAATGCCATGCATAGCCAAGAAACCGTGTTCTCGACGAGCGGCGATCGATGCGCCTTCGGCAATGCCGCAATCGCGTTGACTTGGACCGTCGCACATTCGCAATTGGCCGGCTTTGCCATCGTCGACCATGCCCATGCGCGCACGCTGCCGGTGATCGCGCCATTCGCGTTCACGCTCGCCGACGGACGCACAGTCGGCATCGCCGATCTGAAGCTGCTTGCGCCGTTGCGCGACGGCGCGCTGACGGCGGACGCGCACGCGGCCAGGCTTGCCGAACGGCTCGCGGGCCGGCGCGTGAGCGCCATCCTTCACGACCGGCATGATCGCCTGCGCGTGGAGTGGAGCGTCGAGCAGCGTGACGGCTCGCGGTATCTGCGCGAGCGGCTGGCCATCACGGCGCTCGCGCAGGACGAGCACATCACCGCTGTTTCGATGCTGCAGACGCAGGCAGCAGACGCGCAGGCAAGCAGCAAGTTGAACGGGACGCCCGTGGTTGCGGGCAACGTCTACCTGGGCTTCGAGCTTCCGATGTCGGAAAGCGAAGTTCGCGACGGCATGGTCCGCTTTACGGTGGCGCGCGCGCTGCCGCTCGAAAAAGGAAAGGCCCTCGCTTGCTCTGCGGTGGCGGGCGTGGTCCGCGAGGGCCAATTGCGCCGCGATTTTGCGGCCTATCTCGAACGCGAACGCGCGCATCCGTGCCGGCCGTTCCTCCACTACAACTCGTGGTACGACATCGGCTACCTCACGCGCTATACGGAGGCGCAAGCGCTCGAACGCATCGGCGCGCTAGGCCGCGAATTGCACGACAAGCGAGGCGTGCAACTCGACTCCTTCCTCTTCGACGACGGCTGGGACGACTACAGCGGCAGTTGGAATTTCAGCGGCGATTTTCCGCGCGGTTTCGCGCCGTTGCGCGACGCCGCCGCGCGCTATGGCGCGGCGCCCGGGGTCTGGCTGTCGCCGTGGGGCGGCTATTGCGGGCCTCGGCAGGAACGCGTGACGCGCGGGCGTGCTGCGGGATATGAAGTCGCCGACGACGGGCTGGCGCTGTCCGGGCCGAAGTACTATCGCCGTTTCCGTGAAGCGGCGATGTCGCTGCTTCGCTCGCACGGCGTCAATCACTTCAAATTCGACGGCACGGGCAACGCCGACAAGGTGTTCCCCGGCAGCCGCTTCAACAGCGACTGGGACGCGGCGGTCGAACTGATCGGCGAGATCCGCCGCGTCCGGCCCGACACCTTCATCAACCTCTCCACGGGCACCCGTCCGTCGCCGTTCTGGCTGCGCTACGCCGACTCGATCTGGCGCGGCGGCGCCGATGACGGCCTCGCCGGCGCCGGCGGCAACCGCGAGCGCTGGATCACCTATCGCGACGCTCAGACGTACCGCAATGTCGTGCTCGAAAGCCCGCTGTTCCCGCTCAACTCGCTGATGCTTCACGGGATCATTTACGCGCAGGAAAATCCGCGGCTCAACAGCGGCGCCGGTCAGGCTTTCGTCAACGAAGTGCGTTCGTACTTTGGGAGCGGAACGCAATTGCAGGAGCTGTACGTCACGCCGTCGCTCTTGAGCGAGCCCGATTGGGACGTGCTCGCGGCGTCCGCGAAATGGGCGCGCGCAAACGCCGACGTTCTGCGCGACAGTCATTGGATCGGCGGTGCGCCGGATGCACTCGACGTGTATGGATGGGCGGCCTGGTCGCCGTCGAAGTCGATTGTCACGCTGCGCAATCCGGCCGATCGCGCGCAGTCGTTCGATCTGGACTTGCGCAGGCAGCTTGAGTTGCCGGTTGGCGTTGACGGTCGATTCGAAGCGCGCTGCCCTTGGCGCGGGCAAAACGCCCCCGCTCCCGCGGCGTTGAATGCTGACCGGCCGCAGCCGATCCGGCTCGAGCCGTTCGAAGTGCTCACGCTGGAGCTGCTGCCGGCAGACGCCGGCGGTCAGGCTTTGCGGTGCCCGAGTTAAGACAGCGTGCGCGCAAGTTCGACGGGTTTCGCTTCGATCTGATGCAGGTCGAAGATCGTGACCACGTTCTCCCCCTGTTGAAGCCACGGAGCCGGACAATACAAGCGCAATTGCGGGCCGATATTCCAGTAGCGGCCAAGATTGTGTCCGTTGACCCAGACCATGCCCTTGGTCCAGTTGCTCATGTCGAGATAGGTATCGCCTGCGGTATCCAGCGATACGGTTGCCCTGAAAAACAACCCGGCCTTGCGCGGATTCGAGCACACGGCCCGCAGATCGGCGATGTAGCCGGAGCTCATCGGCAACAGGAACACTTCCCACGCTGCGAGGCGCTCGCTCGCGCCCGCCGCATCGAGCAGCGCGACGGGACCGAGAATGCCTTTGCGGTCGATCATCGCGTGACCATAGTTCACGCGCCCCATCCCTTCGACGAAGACGTCCAGATTGACGGCGCCATCTCGTGACGGCGGCGTGAAGGGAAGGACGAGACGCGCATCGTGCATGACGTTAAGAGGCTGCGCGCAGCCGGCCGGCATGAGCGCCCTCGATACGCCGCCCACGTATTGTTCGCCGACAAAAACGGTCGCGTAGTCGTGGACATCGTTGAGATCCAGAACACCGCCGCGGCAGTCATGCAGCTTCTTGCGATATAGAACGAAACCGAACGCTTGCCCGTACGTCTCGAAGGGCTGCGCGTCGACGGTTTGCGCAGCGGGGAGCGCGGCGGGCAAGTTGTCCCAAACGGACGCGTAGCGTTCGGGCATCAAGGCTTCCTTTCCGGAGCGCGCAATCGTTGCGATCGGTTCGGGCACATCGGGCAAGGGCGCCGGCAGATATCGGGCGACGATCTCGCGGTACTGCATGTATTTCGACGTCGCGACGCCTTGCTCGCTGATGGGTGCGGCGTAGTCGTAGCTGGTGATGTCGGGCTGGTACTCGCCGGAATCCGGATCGACGTTTGCTCCCGCATGGAAGCCGAAGCTGGTGCCGCCATGAACGACGTAAAGGTTGAACGACAGGTTTTGCTGCATCAGCGCGTCGAGCGTGCCGGAGATATCGACGCCCGTGCCCTGCAGCGCCGCATCGCCCCAATGCGTAAGCCATCCGGGGTACACCTCGCCGGCCATCGCCGGGACACCGGGAAACGCCTGCCGCACCGCCGCGATTTGGGCCGCGTTGCCGTTGCTCAACGCGATCGCACCGCCCGTGACGGTCGAGCGATTCTGCTCGAGCTGCACGATGCCGTCCTCGGTATAGAACGGCCCATCGATTCCGCCTTGCAGCCAGAGCTGCCGGATTTCCTCGAGGTAGGCCGGATTGCAGCCGTACGAGCCGAATTCGTTCTCGATCTGAATCATCAGGATCGGTCCGCCGTTGCACGCCATCAGCGGCTTGACGCGCGGAATCAGTTCGTCGACGTAGCGCGAGACGGCGGACATATAGTTTGGATCACTGATTGAATCTGTCCTGAGCCGGATGGCCGGGTCTCTGAGCAGATAGGACGGAATGCCCCCGAGATCCCATTCGGCGCAGACGTAGGGGCCGGGCCGCAGCAGGGCCCACATCCCTTCCGACTGGCATAAGCGGAGGAATGCCTCGACGTCGCGGTTCTCGCTTTGGAAGTCGAAAACGCCAGGGCTCGTCTCGTGATAGTTCCACATGACGTAGAGCGCGATGGTGTTCATGCCCATCGCTTTCGCCATTTGGATGCGGTGCCGCCAGTATTCGGCAGGAATGCGAGCGGGGTGGAGTTCGCCGCTGCGGATTTGGAACGGCTTGCCGTCGAGGAGGAAGTGGTTCTCGTGCTGGGCGAATGAAAAGATGCGCGGGCCGCTTGGGGTTGCCTTACTGGTCATTTAGTCGATATCCGCAAACGTGACCCGGCTTGAAAACAAAATCGGCGCGTCCAACAGACCGCGCCTCAGATGTCGATGATGGCATGACGAAATGGCTGCCTGGTTCCTGTGCGGATTTCACTATAGGCGAACGGCAGCGGCGGCGAGTGATTGGGTCGAATGCGTCATGCTCCTGTTCGAGTCGCGTGAACTCGACACACTAAAAATCTGACAGGCTCGCTCAGTGAGAACCGTTGCCTCCGCCATGGCCGCCGTTCCCGCCATTGCCCTGTCCGCCGTTGCCCTGTCCGCCGTTGCCCTTGCCACCATTGCCCTTGCCACCGGCACCCTGGCCGCCAGAGCCCTGGCCCCCGGCACCCTTTCCACCAGCGCCCTTTCCACCAGCGCCCTGGCCACCAGCGCCCTGGCCACCGGAGCCCTGGCCACCAGCGCCCTTTCCACCAGCGCCCTGTCCGCCAGCACCCTGGCCGCCGGCGCCCTGACCTCCGGCACCCTTTCCACCAGCGCCCTGACCGCCAGCGCCCTGACCGCCAGCGCCCTGACCACCAGCGCCCTGACCACCAGCGCCCTGACCTCCGGCACCCTGTCCGCCAGCACCCTGTCCGCCAGCACCCTTTCCACCAGCGCCCTGGCCACCAGCACCCTGACCGCCAGCACCCTGACCGCCGGCGCCCTGACCGCCGGCGCCCTGACCGCCGGCGCCCTGACCACCATCGCCCTGTCCGCCGGCGCCCTGACCGCCAGCGCCCTGGCCACCAGCACCCTGACCGCCAGCACCCTGACCGCCAGCGCCCTGACCGCCAGCGCCCTGACCGCCAGCGCCCTGACCACCATCGCCCTGTCCGCCAGCACCCTGGCCACCGGCGCCCTGTCCGCCAGCACCCTGTCCGCCAGCACCCTGACCACCGGCGCCCTGACCACCATCGCCCTGGCCGCCATCGCCCTGGCCGCCATCGCCCTGACCACCAGCGCCCTGACCGCCAGCGCCCTGACCACCAGCGCCCTGACCACCATCGCCCTGTCCGCCGGCGCCCTGACCACCAGCGCCCTGTCCGCCGGCGCCCTGACCGCCAGCACCCTGGCCACCGGCGCCCTGACCACCAGTGCCGCCCTGGCCACCAGCACCCTGGCCACCAGCGCCCTGACCACCAGCGCCCTGACCACCAGCGCCCTGACCACCTGCACCCTGACCACCTGCACCCTGACCACCTGCACCCTGGCCACCAGCACCCTGTCCGCCAGCGCCGCCCTGGCCACCAGCGCCCTGTCCGCCGCTACCCTGGCCGGCCGCAACCGTTCCGCCATTACCCGGGCCTCCGGTTCCAGTGCTTCCAGCGCTTTCCGTGCCGGTGCCCGCGCCCCCGGCTGGGTTGCCTGCCGCTCCCAGGCCAGCGGTTCCCACTCCTGGAGCACCATTGCCGCCGTGCCCCGGGCTACCGCCGGAAGTCGCGGGTGTACCTGGAGTTCCCGCGCCCGTGCCACGGCCGCCTTCACCGCCGGCGGCGATTCCAACGGCTCCGGAGCCGCCGGCATCGCCGCCGGTCATAGCGTCGTCTCCGTATCCGCTTGCGGGAGCGTCACTCATCAACAAGTCGGCAACCCTGGGCGGGCAGTCTGCTGCCCCGGGTATCGGACAATCCGTCGCCGAACCCTGCGCGACTTCGAGCTGACCTGGCTGCCTTGCCTGGCTTGTCACCACGATGGCGCGATCCGGCGCCACGTAGGCTGACGCATCGCCGCTTTGCTGCGCATAGGCCGCTGCCACATGCATGCTGACTGTCAGCATCGCCAGCATTTTCAACGGCACACGTTCCCCGCGTCCCCGGTTATTGCTATTCATTTTGCCATCCTAAATATTATATCTGGGCCTTGGTCGACCCATATCCGTCTTGACTGGCGGCGCTCGTGTTCCTCACGACTTGCCGCCCCATTGCGTGAAGTTACGTTAGGCGGATCCCGATACGTAAACCGTTCGCTGTCCAACGTATTGGTTTAAATCGAGTCGAGAGCGGGGAAATAAACGCGAGAGATGATCGCTAGCGAACATTCGCTACAGAAAGCGCCGGCGCGCACACTGCCGCCCGTCCAGAGGCGGCCAGTCACGGATAATTGCCGCGGACCGGGTTAACGCTGACGAACCAGCCGATGAGGGTGCCGTGACCTGCGTCGATGAAGCGGTCGCGCACGAAATCTTTCCATCGAGAATAGAATTGGATCACTTATCCGAATTTTCAGCGGAGCGACGGAGCACTTGAATTCGTCGTTCGAATAAACGGCGCGTGAGACTACCCATTACTTCGACATGCAAATTGAATCCGAGAGCCGCTGCTTCATCTGCAACACTCCTTCTGCTTACGCAGTCTTCAGTGTGTTGCATCCACCGGTTGAATCCGCAGTCCTACAGTGGATATTCACGCTCGCCGCCATCATTGACGACGTGCGGCACCGCCTTGATCGCTTGGGGAGCGGCCGTCTACCTGATCGATCCGGATAAAATGCCGTCTCGAAATCGGAGACGGCATTGGGGCTATCTGCAAACCGTACACGCTCAATCGAAAAGGGGAAGCGATGTCCAGTCATACCGCGAAGATCGAATGGGACCGCTCGGGCGCGGTGTTCACCGACAACCAATACCGCCGCACGCATCGATGGTCGTTCGACGGCGGCACCGTCGTGCCCGCGTCGAGTTCGCCCGACGTGGTCAAGGTGCCGTTTTCGAATCCCGCCAATGTCGATCCGGAAGAGGCTTATGTCGCGTCGCTGTCGAGCTGTCACATGCTGTGGTTTCTCGACATCGCGCGAACGGCGGGCTATGTGGTCGACCGGTATGTCGACGAGGCCGTCGGGCACATGGTGCGCGGCGCCGAAGGCAAGCCCTGGATCGCGACCGTCGAGCTGCGGCCGGTGGTGGACTTTTCCGGTGCGAAGCGGCCCGACGATGCGGCCGTACAGCACCTGCATCATCGCGCGCACGAGGAATGCTTTCTGGCGAAGTCGGTGAAGAGCGATATCGGCGTCGCCGGGACGTGGACTTATCGCGAGGGTTGACGGCCATCGAACGCCGTCGCGAAGGCCGATGCAGCGACACCGTCACGGTCCCGGCTGAACCTTCGGCGCTTCCTCTGCCGCCATGAGTTCGCTCGGAAACAACTGCAGGAACGAGCGCGCCTCGTCGGGGCTTCGGCATGCGAGCCAGTCTTCGTAGTCTTCCGGCCGCACGATCACGACCGAACGCTTTTCTTCGCCGAGCTTGTGAAAACGCCGCATGAGCGAATGCTCGCCGGCGTTGATCGTCAGCATGGTGAACGAGACATCCTCCCCGTCCGCCCTCGGCCACGCGCGCCATAGGCCGGCAATCGCGAACGGCTCGCCCGACGCCAGCCGGATACGAAAGCGCACATGCTTGCCGCTTTCGTAGTTCGGCTCGTAAAACGCTTCGCAAGGAATCAGACAGAGCCGTTGTTTCGTCCAGGCCGAGCGATAGGTCGGGCGCTCGCCGAGCGTTTCGACGCGTGCATTCATCGTCGTATAGCGCTTCGCGTCGGGCGGCGCTTTGGCCTTCGGCACCATGCCGAAGGTCGCGAGCAGCGCCTCGCGGCCTCCGTCGTTCGCGCGGCGTAGCAGCGGCGCCGGATAGTCCTGGTAAATTTCGTCGCGCCAATCGTCCGCGGGCGGCAACGCACCGTAGTACTTCTCGAAGATGCGCCGGCGCGCGGCGGCGTAGTTCGTGCACATGCCGATACCCTCGCCTTTCGTTGATGGGCCTTCGATGACGATGGACGACCGATGAAACCAAGGAAGCGTGAAGCGAAGCCGCCGGCGCTTTGCGCGCGGCATTCTTCTTCGGAATTGCGTTGCGGATCTCTGTTCAAAATACATCGGTGCGCTAAGGCAAGCAAACCGAGTATGTGCTGAATCCGGCGGACTTTGCCTCACGAATGCCGGTCTTCGAATGCTTGTTTTCATATGACCGGAGCCCGGACGAGCGCGTCCCGCCGACGAAGTCCGTCGAGCGCTCAACGAAGCGAAGCGTTGCGCCGCCATCGCTTTCGCGAACGAAGCGGATTACTCCGCCTTCAACCGCTTGAAACGCGGCGTGCCGTCAGCCAGCATGCCGTTGAACATCTCGGCAGGACGCACCCACAGCCCGCGCTCATGCGGCCACACATGTTCATAGACGACGAGCCACTCCTCCGTCTCCGAATGTCTTGCGACGCCGATCTCGCGATAGAGCCCGCCCTTGTAGTGGCGATGAGTCGCCAATTGCAGCGCTTCGTTTTCGGTCATGCCTCAATCCAAAAAGCCCCTATTTTAACGGGCCGATTCCAGCATCGCGGCTTCACGCAGCCGAATACATCTCCGGCCGGTGCAGCGCCATATACCGGTCGGAATGCGCCACCTCCGCAAATCCGACAGGCCTGTACAGCTCGTCTTCCTCTAGCGCCCAATAAAAGAGCGCCAGTATCGCTCAAGGCGTCCATCGATACATCAGGATCTTCGCTCGCGCGTCGTCTTCGACGAGCACGACGTATTCGCCGTTGCTGCGCTCGACCGCGCTGACGCCGAGATAAACGTCGACCCAGCCCGACATGCCGCCCACCCGCGCGCCCGGCGTCATGTCCCCCACCTGCTGCCCGTTGCGCGCGTCGTAGACATCGACGCGATCGGTATATAGCTCGGCCACGAAAATGTAGTTCCCCGCCACGGCGACGCCGACCGGCGTCTGTTGCGGATCGGCTGTGACGTTCCACGGCAGCATGATCGTGTAGCGCGCCTGCGGCGTACCCGAACTCCAGTTGTCGTAGCGCACGAGCATGCGCCCCGCCTCCTTCCAATGCGACGCTTCGTACGGATCCGCGCTCGAATAGCCGGACACGTACATCGCGTCGCTCGACGTGTCGTAGACGATGCGCGCCACGCGTGAGAACGGCTGCGGCATCGCGTACGTCTTCGCGCTCGCATACGTGTAGATCGGGTTGCCGAACGAATCGAAGCCTTGCAGCGGCAACTCGCGGATGCCGGCCCCGAGCATGCCGATCCAGATGTTGCCGAGGCTGTCGACCCACCAGAAGCCGTCTTCCACCGTGTTGCCCGAGGACGGATTCGCCGCGATCTCGCCGGCGTCGACATGGCCGTCGCCATTGGCATCGCGCCACATCCATTCGCCATACGCGGGCTGCCCGGCGGGCCAATTGCCCGGAATCGGGTTCTGAGCAAAGAGGCCCGACGGAATCGCGACTTGGCCGTCATTCGCCGGATCGAAGCGATAGACGCTCAGGTAGTGCGAGTACATATCGACCGTATAGAGCAGCAGTTGTCCGTTCACGCGCCGCACCATCGGCTCGCCGCGCACGCCCTTTGGCAGGTGGAACGCGGGGTCGCCGGGATATTGGAAGCGATCGAGCGTGAAGCCCGCGTAGCTCCATTCCGAGCCCGGCGTCTGCTGCCGGTAATCGAGCGAGAAGTGCTTCGAGCCGCTGAACACGCTCGCGGGCTGGAGCGGATCGAACGATCCGCCGTCGACGAACGTCAGCCCGTAAAGCCGCCAATTCAAATCGTGCGACGGCCACCCATAGCTTTCGAGCACCGTGCCCTCGCCGTCGAACGCCGAGCCGAACGCGCGCGGGCCGAAGCCGTTTTGCGCGACATAGAAATTGCCGGCGGCGTCGAAGCCGATGCCGGTGATGCCGTTGAAACGCCATGTGCCGGGCACGCCTTCGGGCGGGTGAAAGATGCCGCCGCGTGCGCCGAGCTGGCCCGCAAGCGAGGTCTGTCCGGATGCCGTCTTGTTGTAGACGAGGATTTGCTGCGACGGCCCGCCGTCCGCGACGAGCAACTGGCCCGACGGCGCGATCGTCAGGTCGACGGGCAGGGTTCCCGCGGGCAGCGATACTGAACTGCCGATCAGCGCGCCCGCCGCCGAATAATGGACGACGCTGCGGCCCGCCGGGTCCCGCAGCCCTTGAATGACCCACAGCGTGCCGTCGGTATCGATCGCGATGCGTCCCGGCGACGGCACCGTCCACGAGGTCAGGCGGCGCATCGCGTTCGCGTCGTCGACTTCGATCCGGTTCGCGTAGGTGTTCGCGACGTACAGCGCCGCGGCGGTGGCTGCGAGCCCGCGAATGCTCGCATCGATGCCCGTGGGCACCGCGTTCACGCGCAGGAAGCTGTTTTTCGTGGCGTTGGCGCTGTTGCCGCTGCCGCTCGCGAACGGCGCGCCGGTGGCGATGTTGCTGGTCAAGCGGCGCGTGATGCCGTACCACGTCGTGCCCGCGGGCGGATAGTCGCTGCCGGCAAGCGCGCCGTTTTCGTTGCCGATCGAGATGCCGGCGTACAGATACGTCCCGTTCACCGCAACCGCATCGCCGCCGGTGTTGCCCCAGCCGTGCGTGTTGCCCGCCGCCGCGGCCTTCTCGCCGCCCTTGTACGCGCCGACCTCGCTGCCGCTTTCGTCCCACGGCGCGTTGGTATAGACGGTGCCGTCGGCGCCCACGCCGATCGCCTCGACATCGAGCTGCACCCACTTGCCGTCGCCGAAGCCGAAGCTATTGCCGATCCACGACGTCTCGTACGTCAGTTGAGTTCGCGCCGAAGCGTGGAACGGATGGGCGACGGACAACACTGCCGCAGACAAACAGACTCGATGCAGCCAATTCATAAGCGCGATCCTCACGAAGCCGGTCAAGGGGGCCATTGGTTTTTATCAGACAAATAAGACATGAGTCTGACGATAAACAATTCGGCCGCCATCGACGATTCGCAAATCAGATCGGCTTTTCGCATGCCTCCAACATTCGCGCCCTTTCAGCCCATCGGATTCACGCCGATCAGCCAGCCGTGCAGGAACCCGCCGAACACGCCCCACACGACGAGTCCGACGACGACGGTCACGACGTCGCGCCCGACGGTCCCCGCAGGGTATGTCGTGCCGGCAACCTGGTCGCGATGACGCGCCGCAAGGAAGCTCGCGACCGCCCACACCAGGAATGCCGCGAACAGCACGATCGCATTTGCCGTGCCGTTCGCTATCAAATGCCCGAACGCCCAGATCGCCGTGCCGGCCGCCATCGGATGCCCGATCACGCGCTTGATGCGGTTGCCGGGCACATAGGCGGCGGTGATCAACACGAAGGCGATCGCGACGAGCAGGATCGTCAAATGCCGGATGCCCACAGGCGGCGTCCAAACCACGACCGGTTCGCGCCGCGCGATGACGTAGCCCCAGACGATCAGCACGAAGCCGACGATCGACGCCAAGGTATAGAGGCCCTTCCACGTCATTTCCCCGAGGCGCGCGCGCTGCGCGGTGCGCCAGGGGTCGGCGACGATTCGAATCGAATGCACGCCGAGAAAAATCAACAACCCGATCACCAGAATCCCCATCTCGAACTCCTTTTGTGGTCATTGTGCTTCGCGATTGTACGCAAGACTCGAGAATGTCTTGTGCGATTTAAACGTTATTGAGGATTGTTGAAGCAGCCCTGGCCTAAAGGAGACCTAATTGGAAAAAACTGCGGCGCTTGAACGGAAATGCACGTGCATCAAGCGGACTGGCGCGCGGCGCTCAAGCCGAACTCACGGTGCGGCGGCGATCACTTGGGCGACGGCGGCCGTCAGCTTTTTTGCATACGGCACGTGCAGGAATTCGTTCGGCCCGTGTGCGTTCGACTTCGGCCCGAGCACCCCGCACACCATGAATTGCGACGTCGGGAAGCCGGCTTGCAGCACGTTCATCAGCGGAATCGTGCCGCCCTGGCCGATGTACGCGCAATTCGCGCCATAGTGCGCTTGCGACGCCGCGTCGAGCGCCGATTGGAGCCACGGCGCCAGGTCCGGCGCGCTCCAGCCGCTAGCCGCGCCCGGGTCCGCCTTGAAGGTCACCTTCGCGTTGTACGGCGGATCGAGTTCCAGGAGCGCCTTCAAGTCGGCAACGGCCTTGACGGCGTCGACGAGCGGCGGCACGCGCAGCGACAGCTTGAAGGACGTACGCGGACGCAGCACGTTGCCCGCGCTCGAGAGCGGCGGCAGGCCTTGCGCGCCGGTCACGGACAGCGACGGCCGCCACGTCGAGTTCAAGAGCGCCTCGCACGCGTCGGTCGTGGTCGGCAGCACCGGCTTGCCGTCCTGGCCGCAGGCGAACGGCACGGTCTTCCAGACGCTGTCGCCGAGGATGCCTGCCGTCACCTCGGCTTCGCGCAGCCGGTTCGCGGGAACGGCGCAGTGAAAGGCGGTCGGCAGCAGATTGCCGGTCCCGGCATCCTCGAGGCGCGCGAACAGTTGCCGCATGATTCGGAAGCTCGACGGCGCAATGCCGCCGTAACCGCCCGAGTGAATCCCTTCGTCGAGCACTTCGACTTCAAGGTCGCCGGAGACGAGTCCGCGCAGCGACGTGGTCAACCACAGTTGATCGTAGTTGCCGGCGCCCGAGTCGAGACAGACGACGAGGCCGACCATGCCGAGCTTCTCACGCAGCGCGTCGACATAAGGCAGCAGATCGTAACTGCCCGACTCCTCGCACGTTTCGATCAGCCCGACGCAGCGCGGCCGCTCGACGCCCTGCGCGTCGAGCGCGGCCAGCGCGCTGATGCTCGCGTAGATCGCGTAGCCGTCGTCGGCGCCGCCGCGGCCGTACAGCTTGCCGTCTTCGAACTTCGGCTGCCATGGGCCGAGGTCGTTGCGCCAGCCGTCGAACTCCGGCTGCTTGTCGAGGTGGCCGTACAGCACGATCGTCTCGGTGCTGCCCGAGCGCGTGGCGGGGGACTCGAAGAAGATCACCGGCGTGCGGCCCGGCAGCCTCACGATTTCGAGCTTCAGGCCGCGCACGGATTGCGTTTCTGCCCATTGCGCCGCGTCCGTCACGACGCGCTCGATGAAGCCGTTGCGCGACCAGTCCGCATCGAACGCGGGACTCTTGGCGGGGACGGCGATGTAGCCGGTCAGCGCGGGAACGATGTCGTCGTTCCATTTGCGATCGACGAACGCGACGAGCGCGTCGTGATCGAGTTGGACGGATTGCTGAGTCGTGTCGGCGGAGGTCATGTTCGATTATCCGGGCGGCCGGTCAAAACGCTCATGATAGACCCGAACCGGTCCGCACTTGCCGCCCGTCGTTGCATGGCCGATCGAGCCGTGCAGCAAGCCGTCCATCTTTTCGGTTTTGATGCAGGAAACTATCAATCGCGCGACAATCGGACTACAGCCACCTTTGGGGAACCGGTCATGCCAGGTGGAATCGTCGCTCAAATCGCCGAGTTGGTGATTGCGCTTGCCGTCTATTTCCTGCCGGCGATCATCGCCGACCGGCGCAAACGCCACGATGTCCTGATCGTCGCGCTCTTCAACGCCTGCCTCGGGTGGACCGTCATCGGCTGGATCATCGCGCTCTACTGGGCATTCCAGCCGAATCCTCCGGCCGATGTCGCCGACGACGTGAACAAGAAGCGCCGCCTGCTCAGCCTCGGCAGGTTTTCCAAGGGGCTCGCCGAACGCGTGCAGGCACGCGCGGCGAGGCGCGACCGCGCGCGCAATTGAGCGCTTCAATCAATGCTTGAATACCGGACGCTCCGGCGGCGCTGGGACCGCCGAAGCTCGAGCTTTAGAAGCAACTGCGGATAGGACTCGCGTAGCTGCGCAGGTGTACGGAGCCCGGAGAAATGGAACGCGGCTCGCGCTTGACATCGTCCTGGGAGAACAGATCCTGGCGCAGCTCGCCATGGTCGTCGAACCACTGGCAGCGCAACCAATCACCGTCGGCGAATTTCACCGGCCCGATATCAGTAATGGTCATTCGCGGCCCGCCCGACTTGAGCGTCACCACGTCGCCTACGAAAAAATGTGCCATCTGTGTGCAGGTAGCTGTAAGCATATGCGCCCCGATATCAATCTGAGTTAGTGCATTGAGGTTTGTGCGCCGGCGAACACAAGAATCAAATATGAACCTCACTTCCGGCTGCTAAAGAGAAAGGCCCTCAACGAAGAAGCAGGCTAACAATAGAATATTTGTTCTACAAGCGATTTTACCAAAAAAAACCGCCCCGCTCGGGTTTATCCTGAGTGTTCTCCCAAGAGTAGCAGAAGATTTCCTCAGACATACTGTGATCTCATATGTAAGAGCACAATAAATATTTTCCGAACGAGAAACACCTGAGCCACTATTACCGCCCGGCCGCCGCTGCTGCCCGGCTGGCAGGCTGCCCGGCTGGATGCGGAACCCTGCCCATGCATTGCGCCTCACCTCGGCGACCGCCCATTCGTCGCCTGCCGCGAGACATTTATACCGATCGCGTAAAGTCAAACTATTCCGCATGGAAATTTTGACCGACCCACACCCACCATTTAATCTTTATGAAAATCGCATTAAATTTTTTATGCGATTTCTCTGGAAACGTTTTCCGTTTTAACGATTTGCTTTGAAACTCCCGAGAATCTGGGCGAGTTGCTGGACGAGTCCGTCGATTTTCTCCGCAGCCACTCCAGCATAACCAAGTGCTAAACCGTTGTAGCGCGCTATATCGACGCACGGCAGACAATAGGCGCTGAGCGGCGGCACGATCAGGCCCGCGCCGCGCGCGGCCGTGCAAACGTCGACATCGGCAAGCGGCGCCGTCAGTTGCGCGCTCAGATGCATGCCGCCCGCGCCGGCCGATACCGTGAGCATCCCGCCCAACTGCGTGCGCAGCGCGTCGGCAAGCGCGTTGCGGCGCTCGGCGTAAAGGCGCCGCATGCGCCGCAGATGCCGCGTGTAAAGCCCGCTGTCGATGAAATCGGCGAGCGCGATCTGATCGGCGGGGCGCCCGCGCCGCGCGAGCGCCCCGAGCGGCCCGCGCACCGCGGCGCTCAGCGAGGCCGGCACGATCATGAAACCGAGCCGCAGCGCGGGGAACATCGTCTTGCTGAACGTCCCGAGATAAATCACCGGCGCGTCGGCGGCCAGCCCCTGCACGGCGGGCAACGGCGGGCCGTCGTGGCGGAATTCGCTGTCGTAGTCGTCTTCGATGATCCACGTGCCGGCCTTGCGCGCCTCTTCGATCAGCCACAGGCGGCGCTCCAGGCTCAGCACGCTGCCGAGCGGATACTGGTGCGACGGCGTCACGTAGATCAGCTTCGGCGGCACGCGCCGCCAATCGTCGGCGCGCGGCGCGATGCCGTCCGCATCGACGGGCATCGGCACGATCGTCAAGCCGGCCGACCTGAATGCGGCGCGCGCGCCGTTATAGCCCGGGTTCTCGAGCCACACGGTCGCGCCCGCGTCCGCGAAGAGACGCGCACACAGGTCGAGGCTGCTTTGCGTGCCGTCGGTGATGAAGACCTGGTCGATCTCGCAGCGCACGCCGCGCGACACCCTCAGATGCTCGGCAATCGCATGCCTGAGCGCCGGATGGCCTTCGACGTTGCCATAGCCGAGATGCTGCGGGCCGACCGTGCGCCACGCGCGATCGAGCGATGCGCGCCACTGGGCGAGCGGAAACTCGTCGAGCGCCGGAATGCCGAGGCGAAACGGCTTTTGCTCGTCGTGCGCGACGCGCTCGCGGTCGAGCCCGTCGACGCGCCGCGCGAGCACCACGTCCGGGCCCCTGGCGACGGGTGCGGGATCGCGCCGCGGCAGCCCGACGCGCGCCACTTCCGAACCCTGCCGCGTGGCGACGACGAAGCCCTCTTCGGCGAGCCGCTCGTAGGCGTAGAGCACCGAATTGCGGGCCATGCGCAGCTCTTCGGCGAGCGCGCGCGTGGCCGCGAGCCGGCTGCCCTGCGCGAGCCGGCCGTCGAGGATGGCGCGGCGCAGGCACTCGTAGAGCAGCCGCTGCTGCGTGAGCCCGCGCTCTTTGTTCTCGCGTGCATAGGTCGAAACGAGCAGGGCGTAGTCCATTCTTGTGGCTCCAAAATCTGCGCTATCGATGCGTCTTATCATGGTGCCACGAGATCGCTATTCCTGAGGCCCAATCCCCTCCTGGAGACCCTGCTTCGATGACCCTGACCGCCGTCTGACCGGCCTGGGCCCTGTTCACGCCAATCACACGCCCTGGCCCAACCCCTCGCCCGGTGAGGGCAAACGCGCTGCCGGCGCAGTCGAGATGCATAATGTTGCCCTTCTTCATCGCGGCAACCCTCTCACACCGGCAGCATCGCCATGCCCAGACCGATCCTCCCCCTCACGTACGAACACCTCGACCACTGGATCGAATCGCTGCAACCGGCGTTGCTTGCCGAAGGTTTCGCGATGGCCGCCGGAATCCTGCGCGGCGGCGCGCCGCTCGCGCTGATGGTGTCGCACGCCGTGGGCACGCCGGTCGCGTTCCTGCGCTATGACCGCGCAACCCGTACGGTCGCGTGGGATTGCTCGCTGCCGATTCCGCCGCGCGGCGCCAAGGTGCTGCTGTGCGAGGACATCTCGGGCCGCGGCTTCACGATGGCAGACTGCGTCGCGTTTCTGGAGCAGCACGGCCTCGTCGTGAAAACGCTGACCGCCGCGTTCGACGAGCTGAGCCGCGTGCGTCCCGACTATGGAAACGATGCGGCCGGCTATTTCGCGCTCTTTCCTTGGGAGCGCCAGGCTCACACCGAGCGCTATCGGTCGGACTGGGATCGCGCCGTCGTCGCGGGACAAGGGCAGATGGCGGAGGACCACGCATACGCCGCCTATGCGATCGATCTCGACGGCATCTTGCTGCCCGACGTGCCGCTCGCGCGCTATGACGAAGACCTCGCCGCCGCGCTGAACGAGCGCGACGCGCTGTTGCCCTTCGAGACGCTGCCCGGCATCGAGATTCGCGCCGTGCGCGCAATCGTCACCGGCCGCCCCGAAACGGACCGAGAGCGCACGCAGGCGTGGCTCGACCGGCACGGCTTTAGCGGCCTCGAACTCATCATGCGCGCCCCCGCGCGTCACAACGAAGGCCCGGACGGCGCCGCCGCGCACAAGGCCGACGCGGTGCGCGCGCTCGGCGTTACGCACTTCATCGAAAGCGACCCTGCGCAGGCGATTCTGATTTCCCGGCTCGCGCCGCTTTTGCGCGTGATCTGGTGGGACGCGCACGCGCGCCGGGGCACGCTCGTCAACGCCGCGGACTGGCGCTGAACGCCACGGCGCGTAAGGCAAGGTAAGCGCGCTCGAAGCGCAGGCCGACGGCTTGCGCCGCGCAGTCTCGACGTTGCAAGGCGTGCAGTAGCGAAGCGCCGCGCGCTTAGTCGCCGCTGCCGCCATGCTCGCCGCGCAGGTGGCGCGCGGCGCGCTGCGACGCGACGACGATCAGCTTCATCGTTGCCCGCGTCGCGCCGACGAAGAGCTTGCGCGCGCCGCGTTCGTCGAATGTCTCGAAGTCGACCTCGGTCAGAATCACGCACGGCGCCGATTGCCCCTTGAAGCGATAGATCGATTCGAGCAGCACGTCGCCTTCGCGGTACTCGGGATTGCCGAACAGATCGTATTTGCCGGTGAAGCAGCGCAGCCGGTGCGGGCCGAGATGATCGAGCGCGGTCAGCGCGGAGCCTTCGCGTCCGCGAAACGAGAGCACCGCGATGTCCTGTTTTCTGAAGCCGAGCGACAGCGCCTGCGTGATCGCGCGCTTGGTCGCTTCGATGCTGCCGTCGGCGCTCGCGGCGTCGTAGGTCGAAACGGCGATGTCGGAACCGTCGAACGGGCTGCCCGATACCAGGCTCGCCGCGAGCGGCACCGGCGCGCCGACGATGTCGCGCACGTAGTCGAGGATGTCGCGCGGGCTGCGGTAGTTCGTCGTTTCCTTGAGCACCGTCCAGCCCGGCAATGCAACCGGCTCGCGCATATAGAGGTTCTGCAGCGGGTCTTCGAGCCACCACCATGCGCCCTCGGGCGCGACGAGCCGCGCAAGCGCAGCAACCCACGGCTGCTGGAAATCCTGCCCCTCGTCGACGATCAGGACGTCGAATTGCCAGCGCGAATCGATCGGCGCGCCGGCGAAGCTCGACTCCAGCCGGCCGAAGATATCGGGCGCCTGGAAGTCAGGCACCCTGCCCGCGTCGCGCGCGATCCAATCGCAGAGTTGGTGGTAGTTCGCGACTTTCGCCTCGGGCGGCGCCACGCGCGCGATGTGATCGGCGAGCGGCCGGTTGAAGCACACGTAAAGCGGCCGCTTGCCGTTCGCGACCGCATCCTTCATGACCTGCACCGCGAGCTGTGTCTTGCCGGAGCCTGCCGTGCCGATCACGCGCAATCGGAACGGCGCGAACTCGAGCCGGCGCGCCCAAGCGGCAAGGCCGCCCGCGAGACGCGTGACGAGCGTGCCCGCTTGGCCGACGAGCGCGCTCGCGTCGGGGGTGAGCGCCAGTTCATCGGCGAGAAAGTGGTGGATCTTCGGCGCGCACGCAAGGCGCGGCTCGTCTGCGGGAAGCGCTTTGAGGATGATCGAAGCCAGCCGGTCCTTGCGCGTCGCATCGACGATACGATCCGGGTTCACGCCCGCAATCGCCGCGTTCTTCACGACGTAATCAGGGCAATACAGCAGCTCTTCGATGCAGTAAGTGCCCGCGCCGAACGCCGCGGTGAAGCGTCGATGCATCCCTTCGATCGTGCGCGCCAACTGAATCGACACGTTGCGCTCGGTCTGCAGATAGACCTTGACGAGGCCCTTGGGCGTTTCGCGCAGAAATCCGGCCTTTTGCTCGACGATCATCACGCGGCCCGCCGGACTCACGATCGCGAAGTCCGCTTCGCCGAACACCGAGAAGCTCTGGTTCAAGCGCGTCCAGTGCACGCCGTGATAGACGGTGTAACCGTCGGGCAGCGCGCCTTCCAGAAGCGCAAGCATCTCGCGTTCGCGCTCGGCGGCGCCGACGGCGGCTAAATGCTTCCAGTCGTCAGGGACGGTGCGGGCCATTGAGGTGCCTCCTGGCAGGGCCTTCGAAGATCGCCGTATTGTACAAATTCGCCGAGTCGAGCCGCCCGCTGCCGCCCCGATCGCCCGCCCCGCGCGGTAGGCGAGCCGTCAGGCTGATCGTGTATCGTAGCGGCATCGCTTATTGGAGGAATGACTCAATGATGAAAATCTGGGGACGCGCCAACTCGGCCAACGTGCAAAAGGTGCTCTGGTGCTGCGACGAACTGAGCCTGCCTTACGAGCGCATCGATGCCGGGCTGCAGTTCGGCCGCGTTCGCGATCCCGACTATCTCGATCTCAATCCGAACGGCGAGGTCCCGACGCTCGTAGACGGCACCTTCGTGCTGTGGGAGTCGAACTCGATTCTGCGCTATCTCGTCATGCAGTACGGGCCGGCGAGCCAGCTCTATCCGAGCGATCCGAAGCTGCGCGCGGGCATCGACCGCTGGCTCGACTGGTCGATCTCCACGCTGCAGCCAGCGGAGCGCCCGGTGTTCATCAGCGCCGTGCGCACGCCCGCCGCCGAGCGCAACCTGGTGCAGTTCGAAGCCGACGTGAAGACCGTCGCCGCGCGCTGGAAGCTCCTGGACGATCATTTGAGCGGCCGCTTCTTTCTGGAAAGCGACAAGTTCACGATCGCCGATATCGGGCTCGGCGCTTATGCGAAACGCTGGTTTGGACTCGCGGGAGTGGAAAGGCCGCCGATGCCGAATCTCGAGCGCTGGTATTCGCGGGTTGAACAACGCGCGCCGTTCAAGAAGCACGTCGATCTGCCGCTGACCTGAGACGGCTTTGGCTTTGGACCGCAGCGGCGCGTCAGCGGTCGTCCGAGCGCGTCTCCGGCCCGCTGCGCCGCTCGAGCGCGCGCTGCAAGAGCGCATCGATCAGCGCGAGCGGCACGGGCTTCGTCAGATGCGCGTCGAACCCGCCTTGCAGCGAGCGCTCCATGTCGCTTGCCTGGCCAAAGCCCGTCATCGCCGCGTAAAGCGCCTCGTTCGTGGACGGAATCGACTTCAACTGGCGCAAAACGGTAAAGCCGTCCGCGCCCGGCATGGCGATGTCGATCAGTGCGACATCGACGCGCTCGGTGCTTGCGATCGCCAGCGCCTGCAAGCCGTTGTAGGCGACCCGCACGCGATGTCCCTTGAGGCTCATCAGCATCGCCATGCTGTCGGCCGAGTCGCGGTTGTCGTCGACGATCAGCACGTGCAGGGTGTCGTCGTCGTGCCCGGCCGTGTTGGGGTGCAGCGTCGCGGCGCCGCCGGCTTCCGATTCCACCGGCGACGAATCGAGCCGCGGCAGGTGCAACGTAAACGTGGCGCCGTGCCCGCGTCCGGCGCTCGCTACCGTCACCGCGCCGCCGTGCATTTCGGCGAGCCACCGGCACAGCGTCAAGCCCACGCCTAGGCCGCCCTCATTTCTTTCGAGGCGGCTGTCGGCCTGCACGAACAAGTCGAAGATCGATTCGAGCGCGTCGGGCTCGACGCCGCACCCGCGATCGGACACGCGCAGCGCCGCCATCGTCCCTTCGGCCTGCACCGACACGCCGATCCGCGAACTGGGCTCCGAGAATTTCGACGCGTTGCTCAGCAGGTTCTGCGTGATCTGGACGAGGCGCGCCAAGTCGCCGTTCACCATGATGCGCGTCTTCGGATACGCGACGTCGATCGCCTGCTGCCGCATGTCGAGGTGCGGGCGCATCATTTCGATGCTGCGCGCCACGACGTCCTTGAGGTCGACCGGTTCGAGGCGCAGCACGATCTTGCCGGTGGTCACGCGACCGACATCGAGCAAGTCGTCGACAAGACGCGTGAGGTGGGTCACCTGCCGATCGATCATGTCGCGGCATTGTTTGACCGTCGGGCTGACGAACGGCTCGAGCATCATCACGCTCAACGCGTTGCGCACGGGCGCCAGCGGGTTGCGCAATTCGTGCGCCAGCGTGGAGAGAAACTCGTTCATGTGCTGGCTCGCCACCTCGAGCTCGCGCAGGCGCTTCCTTTCCGTCATATCGCGCGTCACCTTTGCAAAGCCGGACAGCTCGCGCTTGCCGCCGCGCGTTTCGTACACGGCGGTAATGATCACGTTGGCCCAGAACATCGAGCCGTCCCTGCGCACGCGCCAGCCTTCGTCCTCGACGCGCCCGTCCCGGGCCGCCACGACGAGCTCCATCTCCGGCTTGCCCGCCGCGATGTCTTCGGGCGGATAGAACACCGAAAAATGCTGGCCGATGATTTGCCGCGCCGAATAGCCCTTGATCTTCTGCGCCCCGGTATTCCAGCTCGTCACGCGGCCATCGCGATCGAGCATGAAGATCGCGTAGTCCTCGACCGCTTCGACAAGAATTCGGAAGCGCTCCTCGGGCAGTGAGACGAGCGGGCGCAACTCGCGCGCGGGGGCGGCGGGCGATGGCTCTGGGGCGGGAAGGTCCGATTGCATGGGCGTGGCGGGTTCGCTAAGGAATGCGGCCCAACCAGCCGCTCAACAAGGCCACAAGCAAGGCTTGTGCCGAAGTTCGTTATCTGGGACTGCCGAATGTCGGCGGTAGTGAACTCGTTGCCCGCAAACCAGCCGGTCGCGCGCAGTCGATCGGCGATATCGCCGAAGCGCAGATTCAATTGCAGATCGATGAAAGCGGCTTGCAACCGTTCCGCGATCCTGCGCGCGACCGGCTCGGCGAAGAACGGCACCTTCGACGCCGCAATGCACGGCAAGCATCGGTTGGCCTTTTTCTTGGGCGGGTTAGCGGTCCGCCGGCCTGCCGGCGCGCGAAAGAAATGTTGCAAACATGCAAAATTGACAACGAAATTGCAAAAAATCGTATTCACCAGACAAATTGGATCGTGCGGCGCAAAAGCTGCGCCGCACGTGCACGTGTGTCCGGAATGGTCGGATCGAGCGATTCGCCGCAATGCGTCACGGCGGGGCGTCCGCGGCAGGCACGCCCGGCGCCGGTCGCCGGGAGACTTACGCCGCAGCGCGCTTCGCGCGGCTTGCCGTTTTCGCGGCTTTTGCCGACTTGATTGCTTTGCCCGCCTTCGCCGCGGTCTTCTTGGCAGCGACGGCTTTCTTCGCGGCGGCCTTGCGCGCCACCGTCCGCTTAGCGCCACCGGCCTTTTTAGCGGCAGCCGTCTTTTTAGCGGCAGCCGGCTTCACGGCCGCAGCGCCCGCCGCCGGCTTGCCGATCAGGAAGACCGAGCGGTCTTTCGCGTCCTTGATCCATGCCGGCGGGCGCGCATGGCCGCTCCACGTCGCGCCGGTTTCGGGGTGCATGTACTTCGGCGGCAGCTTGCCTGTTGCCTTGAGGCCTTTGGTCTTGGCCGTCGCGCCCGCGTAGCCGGCCGCGCCCTTAGGCTTGGGACCACGCTTCTTCGGCATATGAGCGTCGAGGTCGGCGGTCGTCAAGCCGTGCTGTTCCAGCATTGCGCGGATTTCCCCGATCACGACCGTCGACCGTTTGGCGATCAAGTTTTCCGCTTGCGCCTGCAATTTCTCGATACGGCTTTGGATTTGCTTGAGCGTAGCCATCTTTTCTCCTTAAGAATGAATTGCGTGACTATGCCATGGGTCGCTTGGGTTGACTAACGCTATCTGGCCTTCCTTAGCAAAGAATAATAAAAAAGCGCCCTTAGGGGCGCTAAAAAACAACACATTTTGTTTAGAAGTGTTTGCTGCGGCACAGCCGGAACGCGTGTTAGCGCGTGTTAGAAATTGAAATTATCGATGTTGCTCGCGTCGAAGGTGGTCGGCGGCCCGAGAATGATTTCGCCGTCCTTGCCGACAGTCCGCTTGCCGAGCTTGCCGGCGTCGAACGATTCGCCTTCCTTGCCGGTGATCGTGCCCGACGCCAGGCTAGCCGCGGCATAAGCGGCCAGATAGCCCAATTGACCCGGGTCCCACAATTGAAACGCTTTGACGATGCCGTTTTTGATGAAGGCGCGCATCTGGTTCGGTGTGCCAAGACCCGTCAGCATGACCTGACCTTTCTTAGGCGAGGTCGACAAATAGCGCGCCGCCGCGGCAATGCCCACTGAAGTCGGCGCCACGATGCGCTTCAAATTCGGATACTCCTGATGCAGGCCTTGCGTTTCGACGAATGACTTCTGGTCGTCATCGTTGCCGTAAGCGATCTTAATGAGCTTCATCTTCGCGTATTCGGGTTTTTTCAATTCCTCCTGCATCCACTTGAAATAGGCGCCCGGAACCCGCCATTCGGAGCCGCAAGCGGTTGTTGGTGTTGTGCGGTTTATCGCGAAGCCGCCGCGCGCATGAGCGAACGGCGTTCGCGCATGCTGCGCCAGCGCGCAATCAGATACGGAACCAGCATTGAGGACAGCAACAGCGCGCCAGTGACGATCGTCAACGTTTCGCTCGATACGTCGTTGAGCGTCGGCGCATTGCGCAGCACGCCGATGACGACGGGCGAGAGCAGCACGCCGACCATCGACCCGCGCCCGCCGAAAATGCTCACGCCGCCGAACAGCACGGCCGCGATCACCGACAGTTCGAAGCCCTCACCGTTGTCGCCGCGCGCACTCGTAAAACGCAGCGTATAGACGATGCCCGCTAGCGCGTCTCGCCGACCGGGTTCGCCGGATCGTAGTTCGCTTCGACGTGGACCACCTTCAGCAATTCGATGCCGGCGGCATCGTCGATCAGGTCGGCCGGCAGATAGTGGTGTTTCAAATCGCGCGCATCGCCGACAAACGATCTGCCCGGATTCGCGAGCCACGGATAGTGCCTATCGAGATCGGCGAAAGTCTTGAAGGGTTCGGGCTGCTGGTGCGCAAGGAAGAGCCGCTGTCGGAGCCGGCGCTTAGGTTCGTGGAATTGCTAAGGATGTATTCGGGGGGCGGCGTTCCGGGACTTCATCACACTAAGCGCCTGATTGGAATACGTCGGTACCCAAATAATGAAACGCTTATCCTTGATTGTTTTCCTTATTGCTATTGGTGGCTGCTCAAAATACAACAACGAGAAATGGGTCGCTCTACAGGATATGCAGGCATTTGCCGAGCCGAATGACGATCGCGCAAAGCCGATTTTTCTGGTCAAGCAAGGGGAAACATGCGCGCCCTTAGAGGATAGCGTGGCAAGAATTTACGCCTACACTAAGATGCGATGCGCCTCCGGCACTGGTTGGGTGCTGGATGATTTCTTTCAGAAATCGTCCAAATAGTGCGAATGCCATGCCCGCGTTGCTCGCGAGCACGTCGAGGCGCCCGAACGTGTCGACGGCTGCTTTCACCAGCGCCGGTCCGGTCTCCCGCTCGGCGACGTTGCCCTCGACCGCAATCGCGCGCCGCCCCAGCGACGCAATATTGTCGAGCGCCTCGCGAGTGGTCGTCGATCCGTTGCCGCGGGAATATTGGCAACTTGTCCACAGATTGTGTTGGCAAACTTGTGGACAACCTGCGGGCATGACGCATAAGCGCCTGACGCTAAAGGGAAAACGTCGACGCTCGCCGAAGACGGCAGCCGTGCTTTGGAAAAAGCGTGTACGCCGCGTCTTGTTCGACAAGACGCGCCTTGCGGCGGCGGTCGGAGAAAACCGCGTCGCCGCGTACTGCAAGCGGCGTCAACTCGCCGCGCGAGCCCCAATCGCGTCGTGCAGCAGCGAAACCAGCACTTCCGGCTGCGCGGGTTTCGTCATGAAGTGCTGAAACCCTTCGCCGATGCTGCGAAGCCAGTAGGCCTCGTCAGTGTGACCGGTGATCGCCACCGCCACGCACGGGCTGCGATTGGTGCAAATCTCGTAGTCGCGTAACCGCTGAATCAAGTAGAAACCGTCCATCGCCGGCAGATCGAGATCGCAGACGACGGCATCGGGCAGCACTCGCATCGCCGCTTCCACGCCTTCCTCCGCATCCGCCACTGCCACGACTTGCGCTCCTTCCGACTCCAGCAACATCACGAGCGAATCCCGGTTCTGCGGATCGTCTTCTACGAGGACGATCGTCGCCCGGTCAAGTCTCAATGCTCCGTTCATACGTTTTTTTCGCTACCAGTACGGTGCGAAACGCCGCGAAAAAACGCTGCGCTTCGCCAATCAAACTGCCCTTGGCACGCCGCCGCTTGCAACCGCCAGCGGCTTGGCGGCCGCGTGCTGAAGACTCCGACCCGAACCCGTGCCGCGAGTTGCAACGCGATTGGCAGGACAGACAGCGCGTCTCATTCGGCGCAATGTCCGTCCGCGCGACGCTGCTTTGCAATGCAATCTGCAGCATGTGTTTACATGTCGAGCAGTACGCTAGCACGCGACGAAGAAACGCCCATGAAAGACGGCCCGTATATGGTGGTTTCCAAGCCGTTTTCAAGCCGTCCAGCAAGCGGGAGGCGCGGCGTCCGTCACTCCCCGACGCAAAACTTGCGCCTGGTCGTGCCCGTGCGTAGCGTCAGCGTTTGTTCCGGCGCGGAGCGATGCCGTTCGTGAGCAGCGCGATCGCATGACGCGCGATTTCGTCCGTGCCGATCTGCCGCCGTTGCGGATCGGAACGCCAGAAGGTCGACGCCGCCAACGGCAGCAGCGTGAGGCCGAGCAGCGTGGGAAAGACGAGTGCCGGTTCGAGGTCCGGATTCAGGCGCCCTTCCTTTTGCCAGCGGACGATCCACTGAATCTCGTCCTTGCGATGCGTGTCCTTGAAGCGGTCGCGCATGCGCTGCCTCAGCAAGCCCGCGTCGCTGATGACCTCGCGGATCCATAGCGACGGAAACCACGGACGCTCAGCGGCGAGATCGACGAAACGCTGCGCGAGCGCCGCGAGCGCCGCGACCGGGTCGCCCGCGTTGTCCTCGAACGCGCCGCTGATTGCCGCTCGCACCGGGACGAAACGCTCGTCGATCAGCACGTCGAGCAGTTGTTCGCGAGTCTTGAAGTAATAGTGCACCATCGCCGGCGTGACGCCCGCTTCGCGCGCGATCGCGGCAAGCGTCGTATCGACGATGCCCTGCCGCGCAAACAGCGCGAGCGCCGTGTCGAGGAGTTTCTCGCGCTGCTCCGGGCCGCTGGAGCCGCCTGCCGGCCGGCCGGGCCGGCGCGGCGCCGCTGCAGGCTTCGGCGCAGCCTTCGCTGTTCGCGTGCTGTTTTTGGCGTTCTCTGCGCGCTTTCTGGTAGCCATCGTCGAATTGAGTCGTTTGACTGCGAAAGGAATGTCGCCTATATTAATCGCCGCATTAATTAATTTCAACGCCGTGTGTCCTCATGAATATCGATACCCCCGCCGCCGCAGTTGAAGGCGTTCGCACCGAAGCCGGCGAACACCCGCCAATCCGGCTGATCTTTTCGGCGCTGCTGCTCGTCATGCTGCTGGCCGCGCTCGACCAGACGATCGTCTCGACCGCGCTGCCCACCATCGTCGGCGATCTCGGCGGACTGGAAAACCTGTCGTGGGTCGTCACCGCTTACCTGCTCACCTCGACCATCGTCGTGCCGCTCTACGGCAAATTCGGCGACCTGTTCGGCCGCAAGATCGTGCTGCAGGCGTCGATTGCGATATTCCTGCTCGGCTCCGTGCTGTGCGGGCTTGCGCAAAACATGACGCAGCTCATCCTGCTGCGCGCGCTGCAGGGACTCGGCGGCGGCGGTCTTCTCGTCATCACGATGGCGGCAATCGGCGACATCATTCCGCCTGCAGAACGCGGCCGCTATCAGGGGCTATTCGGCGGCGTCTATGGTCTCGCCACGGTCATCGGACCGCTCGCGGGCGGCTTCATCGTCGAGCATCTGTCGTGGCGCTGGATCTTCTACATCAATTTGCCGCTCGGCATCGTCGCGCTCGCGGTGATCGGGGCCGCATTCAGGCCGCACGTCGCGCATGTGAAGCACAAGATCGACTACATGGGAGCGGGTTATCTCGCCGCCGCACTCACCTGCATCATCCTGTTCACGAGCCAGGGCGGCACGGTCCTGCCGTGGTCGTCGCCGGATTTGTGGTTCACGCTTGCGCTCGGCTGCATCGCGATCGCGGGCTTCGTCTACGAAGAGCGTCTTGCCGCCGAGCCCATCATGCCGCTCGAACTCTTCAAGGAGCGCACGTTTCTGCTTGCCAGCCTGATCGGTTTCATCGTCGGCGTGTCGCTGTTCGGAGCGGTCACGTTTCTGCCGCTGTATCTGCAGGTCGTCAAGAATTCGACGCCGTCGCAGGCCGGCATGCAATTGCTGCCGCTAATGGGCGGCGTGCTGGTCACGTCGATTGCGAGCGGGCGGATCATCAGCCGGATCGGCAAGTATCGCGCGTTTCCGATTGCCGGCACGCTGCTCGTCTGCGCCGGGATGCTGCTGCTCGCCACGCTCACTGTTTCGACGCCGATCGAGCGCATGTATCTGTATATGGGCCTCGTCGGCTGCGGGCTCGGCATGGTCATGCAAGTGCTGATCCTCGCGGTGCAGAACACGGTGGCGTTCAAGCACATGGGCGTCGCGACGTCGGGCGCGACGCTGTTCCGCTCGATCGGCGGCTCGGTCGGCGTGGCGGCGTTCGGCGCGGTCTTCACGAACGTGCTGCATGCGCGGCTCGCCGCGCTGCTGCCCGCCGGCGCCGAGTTGCCCCAGGCGCTGCGGCCGTCCGCCGTGCAAGCGCTGCCGGCGGCGATACGCGACGATTACCTGCATGCGTTCAGCGGCGCCATGCATACGGTGTTTGTCGCCGCCGCGTGCATCGTCGTGCTCGCGTTTGCACTTGCATGGCTTATCGAGGATGTGCCGCTCAGGAGAGCCTGAGCAGCGCCCGTCGAGCCGCGAAATGACGGGCGGAAAAAGCATGCCGCCATGAAGGAGCGATGCTCGCCTGGCTCAGGCGCCTGCCGTTGATGTCACACCATCGCCGTCGCTTCGATTTCGATCTTGAAGCCGAAATGCAGCGGACCTGTCGGCACGACGGCGCGCGCCGGCCGTGCATCGCCCGCCCAGCGTGCGTAGATCTGATTGAAACTCGCCCAGTGCTCGACATCGGCGATATAGACGCGGACCTGCACCAGTTGCCCAATGCTGCTGCCCGCGCCTTCGAGCGCCGCCTCGATGTTCGCAAGCACCTGCTCGGCCTGGGTTTCGAAGGACGCGTCGGTCAGCTTCCGGCCATTCGCGTCGATCGGCAATTGCCCCGATACGAACACGAGCCCGTTCGCGATAGCGACGTGGCTATAGTGGCCGCCCGGCGTCGCGAGTCCCGCGGGGTTTTCGGTGCGCGCCCGCCGCGCGCTCTGTTCATTACCAGCCATGAAAGCGACTCCATACGGTAGTTTCGCCATCGTCCGATAGCGCGTGATATTCCGGAAACTGCGCGCCCGTTGCGCAAGCGTGATTGGGCAGGATGCGCAGCTTGGTTCCAATCGGGAAACGCGTCGTCACGTTGATGTCTTGCGGTCCGTTTGCGGATTGCGGCTTCGCGGGCGAGAGAATGCCGTGCTCCTGGTTCGCGCCGCTCAATACCCAATCGTTCAACGGTGCGCCGTCGAGCGCACACGGCAAACCATAGCCGAAATCATGCCTCTGCCTCGACGTGCCGCGGTCGCGGCTCATCGCCATCCAGCCTGCGTCCAGAATGACCCAGCCTTTTTCCGGCTGATGACCGATGACCGTCGCAAGCACGCTCATCGCGATGTCGTCGATCGAGCATACGCCCACGTTGTGCATCACGAGATCGAAAAAGACATAGACGCCCGCCCGCACCTCGGTCACGCCATCGAGCGTCCCGGCGGACAACGCCGTCGGCGTCGAACCGACGCTTACCGCTTCGCAAGGCATCCCCGCGTCGCGCAGCCGCTGCGCCGCGCGAACGCAGCCCGCTCGTTCCTGCTCGGCAAGCGCAGACAGGGCCTCCGGCGTGTGAAGCTCATAGCTGGACCCCGCGTGCGTCATCACGCCTCCCACCTTGGCGCCGCCCTCGTGCAAAATGCGCCCGACTTCGAGCAACGCGTCCTGCTCCGGCGTCATGCCCGAACGATGGCCATCCGTGTCGACCTCGATCCAGACTTCGAGCGACGCTCGCTGCTCGCGCCCGAACTTCGCCACTTCCCATGCCGCGGGCACGTTGTCGACCACCAGCTTCAAATCGCAGCCCTTGCGTCTTAGCGCCATCGCTCGGGCCAGCTTCG
Source organism: Trinickia mobilis (assembly GCF_017315705.1). Lineage (GTDB taxonomy): Bacteria > Pseudomonadota > Gammaproteobacteria > Burkholderiales > Burkholderiaceae > Trinickia_A > Trinickia_A mobilis. The sequence continues at coordinate 236,560 of NZ_JAFLRF010000001.1, forward strand.
ACGGCGCGATACTGACTGCGTAAAGAATATCCGTCACGCCCGCCGAAAAAAACGCTTCGGCTTCTTTCAGCGTCGAAACGGTGATGCCTTTCGCTCCCGCCGCCAGTTGCGCGCGGACCACCTCCAGGCATTTGGTGGTTTTCACATGCGGGCGGAATTTCACGCCGAGCGCGTCCATGCGCGCTTGCATGCGCGTGATGTTCCGCTCCATCCGCGAGATGTCGATCAATGCAGCCGGCGTATCGAGTGCGTCGAGTTTCATGCTTTCCTTCGCCCTGGATAAGCGGACGTTGAAGAGGGATCGCTCATGAGCCGGAACACTCCTAGGGTTGCCGTTCGTCCATGCCCCCAAGTATAGATTTCGATCCGGCGTTATCGATTCAGTCCAATTCACTCAATCATTCAAAGAATCTGAATGTTCGCCGATCAGCCGCTCAGGTTCGCCACGGCGGCTGGGGCTTGAAACGGTCCTGCAAATAGCGCATGAAATGCTTGGTGCGGGCGGGCAAACCCGCGCGATTGTGCGTGAGCGCGATCACATCGGCATCCCGCGCCTTCCACGCGGGCAACAGCCGCACGAGATTTCCCTGCGCGATATCGTCGGCGACGTCCCATTCGGACCGGAGGATGACGCCGCGGCCTTCACAGGCCCAGCGGCGAATCACTTCGCCATCGTTGCAGATCAGCTTCGAGGAGACCCTGACACTGCGCGTCATGCGGCCCTTGCGAAACTGCCAGAGCGACACGTCTTCATTGTTCTCGCGCAGCACGATGCAGGGGAGCTTCGCCAGATCGTCCGGGTTCTCCAGGTTTGGGAAACGCTTCATCAGCGACGGCGACGCGCAAACGAAGCGCGAATTCGGTGCGATCGCGTAACCGACAAGATTCGACGCAGGCAGCTCGCCGATGTGAACGACGAGGTCGTAGCGATCGGCCGTTTCAGTCAGCGGCTGATCGGACAGCGTCAGCACGATGTCGACGTCTGGATTGTCCTGTTGGAAATCGGCAATGACGGGAGCCAGATAGCGCCGCCCGAATCCGAGCGGCGCGTTGACCTTCAAGGTGCCGACGAGCCCCGAGCGGCGCGCCAGCAGGTCCTCGAACAGCGTGTCGAGCTGCTGCACGAGTTCCGCGCCGCGCCGGCACAGCAATGCCCCTTCCTCCGTGAACCGCAGCCTGCGCGCGGTGCGGTCGACCAGCCGCGTATCGAGCTTCTTCTCGATCTGTTGGAGACGCTGCGTGACCGCGGACGGCGAAAGCTCGAGTTTTCTCGCCGCCGCGACAAGGCTGCCGGAATCCCGTATCGCCAGCAGGAAACGGATGTCGGAGGAGTCGTTCATGTCGGTGCCGTGGGTTCGTCGATTTGTCGAGCACGCGTCGTCAGCGCGCACCCACCTTCTTCTGACGCCACAGGCACAGCAAATCGCAGGCGATATGCGCGGCGGCAAGCGCCGTGACTTCGCTCTGGTCATACGCAGGCGCCACCTCCACCACGTCGGCGCCGATCAGGTTCACCGCCCCCAATCCGCGCACGATCGCGAGCGCCTGCGCCGACGTCAGTCCGCCGGGCACCGGCGTGCCCGTGCCCGGCGCAAAGGCGGGGTCCAGGCAGTCGATGTCGAACGTCAGATACGCCGGACGGCTGCCGACGATCGACGCAATCCGCTCGAGCGCGGCGCGCGTGCCATGCTCATGCACCCACGCGGCGTCGAGGATAGGGATGCCGAGAAAGTCTTCGTTCCAAGTGCGAATGCCCACCTGCACCGAAGTCTTCGGATCGATCAGCCCTTCCTTCACGGCCTTGTAGAACATCGTGCCGTGATTGAGCGAATCGGGGCTGTCGTCGGCCCACGTGTCGCAGTGCGCGTCGAAGTGAATCAGCGACAGCGGCTTGCCGTACTTCTGCGCATGCGCGACGAGCAGCGGATACGTGATGTAGTGATCGCCGCCGAAGGTCAGCATCTTCGCGTTCGAGCGCAGGATCGTGCGCGCGTGCTCGATGATCGCGGGCTTGATCGACAGCGGATTGTGCGCGTCGAACCAGCAATCGCCGTAGTCGGTCACGGCGAGATCGTCGAACGGGTTGAAGCCCCAAGGGTACGGATGCAGCTCGGCAAGCTGCACGCTCGCCGCGCGCACGGCAGACGGACCAAGCCGTGCGCCCGGGCGGAACGTCGTGGCGAGGTCGAGCGGCACGCCGGACACGACGACATCCACGCCGTCGAGTTCGCGCGTGTATTTGCGCCGCATGAACGACAGCACGCCCGCGTAAGTGTTTTCGATGGAAGAGCCGTAGAGGGACGGACGGCGAATGGCGCCGTCGCCGTAGAGGAGTTCAGTCATGAGACGACCTGATGGAACGTGCCGAATCAAACGCGCGAGGGTTCCTGGTGAAGCGCGTCGAATCAGCGTCGGATTCATTGGGAACGCGACGGCGCGCGCGATGGCGCCGCCGCGCTGGCTTGCGAATCCTTTAGCGCAGCCGCACGAGCGTGGACTTCAGCTCGGTGTACTTCTCCAGTGCGTGCAACGACTTGTCGCGGCCGTTGCCCGATTGTTTATAGCCGCCGAACGGGAAGTTCATGTCTCCCCCTTCGTCGTAGCAGTTGACCCATACCGTGCCCGCCCGCAAGCTGCGCGCGATTTCGTGCGCGTGGGTCAGGTTCGCGGTCCAAACCGCGGCGCCAAGCCCGTACTCGCTGTCGTTCGCGATCTTCACCGCTTCCTCGATGCTGTCGAACGTGATGACCGAGAGCACAGGCCCGAAGATTTCTTCGCGGGCGATCTTTGCGTCCGGCTTCGCGACATCGAAAATCGTCGGTTCGATATAGAAGCCGCCGCTTTCCGGCCTGGCGCGCGAACCGCCGAGCAACAGCTTCGCTTCGGCACGTCCCGCTTCGATATAGCCGAGCACGCGCTCGAGCTGGGTCTTGTCGACGATCGCGCCCATCGACGTCCGCGGATCGAGCGGATTGCCGGGAGTATAGCCGCGTGCGGCCGCAATGACCTTATCGAGGAACGCATCCTTGATATCACGATGCACGAGCAGACGCGAACCGGCGGTGCACATCTCGCCCATGTTGTAGAAGATGGCACCGGCAGCGGCGTTGGCCGCGCGGTCGAGATCGGGGCAATCGGGCAGCACGATGTTCGGCGACTTGCCGCCGAGTTCGAGCCACACGCGCTTCAGGTTCGACTGCCCGGCGTATTGCATGATCAGCTTGCCGACGTTGGTCGAGCCCGTGAACGCCAGACAATCGACGTCCTGATGCAATGCAAGCAGCTTGCCCGGTTCGCCGCCGCCCGGCAGCACGTTGAAAACGCCGGCGGGAATGCCGGCTTCGTGCGCGAGTTGCGCGACGCGGATCGCGGTCAACGGCGACTTCTCCGACGGCTTCAACACGACGCTGTTGCCCGCCGCGAGCGCCGGGCCGAATTTCCACGACGCCATCAGAAGCGGGAAATTCCACGGCACGACAGCCGCCACGACACCCACCGGCTCGCGCGTGACGAGCCCCACCAGATGATGATCGCTGGGCACCACTTCGCCGCCCACTTTGTCGATCGCCTCGGCGAACCATTCGACGCAATACGCGGCGCCGGGCACGTCCACAGTCGTCGTGTCGCCGATCGGCTTGCCCGCGTCGAGCGTTTCGAGCAGCGAGAGTTCGTCGAGATGCTCGCGCATCAGCGCCGCCCAGCGCAGCAGGATTTTTTTACGCGCGCGCGGATTGAGCCCGGCCCATACGCGTGCTTCGAAAGCACGCCGCGCCGCGGCGACTGCGCGATCCACCTCCTGCGCGCCGCTATCGGCGATTTTCGCAAGCACCTTGCCGTCGATCGGACTCACGCAATCGAACGTGCGGCCCGATGCGGCCGCGCAGTATTCGCCGTCGATAAACGCCCGCCCTTCGATCAAGAGCTTGGCGGCCAGGTCGTTCCAATCACTCAGGTTCTTCTTTTCCATCAGGATGCCTCACTGTTATGCGCTCGATGCGCGGCGCGCCGTGAATCGTGACGGCCGCACCGGCTCGAGCGCGTCGCGCGTCGTGCGCCGGTACTGTTTCGAGATGCCGGTTGTTCGAGCGCGAACCTCAGAACGTAGCCGGCGAATTCGCCGACACGATCTCGCAGACTTGCTCCGCGCTCGGATTGCGAAAGCGATGCGGAAAGCGGCTTTCGAAGAAATAGCTGTCACCGGGGTCGAGCAGCCACGTCGTGCCGTCGACAGTCAATTCGATCTGACCGCTGACGACGACGCCGCCCTCGTGTCCTTCATGCTGCAGCATCTCGGGGCCCGTATCCGAGAGCGGCTGATAGACCTCGCGCAAGATGCACATGTTGCGGTCTTTCACGCCGGCCCCGGCCAAGTAGAACTCGATCGATTCGTTGCCGAGATTCGGCATGTCCGCGCGGCGCGAGATGACCGCGCGGTTCTCCTCGATATCGAACGTGAAGAACTCCGCAAGACTCATCGGTATGCATTCGAGCAGTTTCTTGAGCGACCCCACCGACGGGCTCACGCGGTTTTGCTCGATGAGCGAGATCGTGCCATTCGTCACACCAGCGCGCTTGGCCAATTCGCGCTGCGACAAGCCATGCTTCTTACGGATGTACTGAAGACGGGTAGCCACTTCAATGGACACGATGCGCTCTCGAATCGGGGTTGAATCGGGATTGATAAGGCTCACGGGTGTTGAATATTCTAATCACTTTCATGCCCGCGCCGCTCGGGGAAACCCTGAAAAATTTTCGAAATCGCGGCTACGTCACCGCGCATTCTGCTTGACTCTGCGTTGCGCACGTCCTCCGGGAAACCCCCGAGACAAAATTGTATAAAAGGAATTGACGCCGTTTTTGGCTCGTATATCCTGATTCCCAGGTCGTCGTCACACCTTTGTCACGCAACGCAGCATAAATGATTCATAAAGGTGCAAGCGATAGACCCATGCCCCGTTTCGTTAAACGCACACACGTTTTCTCGAACGAGGCGTTCAATACTTTCAACGCAGCCAGTCGAGTGTAATCGTGAGAGTCCGAGGCCCTTTGGTTAGGTGGGATCGAAGTCAGTTGCGGGGTTGCCCCCGTGCTGACGGCGCCATCGCCGACGGCAGCAGCGGCAGCCTTGCGTTTCGCCGTTTCCTGTCCGTCTTCACGATCCTCTCCCGTCGCTCCGTCCGACGCCATAACGCAGTCGCAGCACGCGCCTTCATTGCGGTGCACTGCGACGAGGTCGCTTCCCTGCTCCCGTAGGGCCTCTTTCCTTCTTCGCGGTTCGATTTGTCGGATTGCGTGAACGTGTGTTGATTCGCACGTATTGCGCTAGCTTGCGCTCGTCCGTCGTGAGCCTGTGGCATCGCGACGATAGCGCGACGGGGCGGACTGCGCCCTGCAACCGGGAAATCGAACCGCACCATCCATTTCGCTTGGGTCCGGCGTGCGCTTTCGCGCAACGTCAGGCGGCTTTCGTGCATCCGCAGAAAGCCGCGGCACGCTGCCGCCCAATGCGGAGTTTATCGATGCCGCATGCCGCGGCCACTGAAACACACTGTTAGTCATGCGAAAGAAACCGCTGGTAGGCGTTACCGCCGACAGAACGATGATGGGAGCGCATCCGTCCCATGTGACCGGCGAGAAGTACATCGCCGCGATCGTCGACGGCTCGGAAGCGCTGGCGATGCTGCTGCCCGCTCTCGGTGCGAAGCAGGCAACCGAAGACGTGCTGGCTGCGCTCGACGGCCTGCTTTTCACGGGCGCCTATTCGAATGTCGAGCCGCATCACTACGGCGGCGAGGCAAGCGCACCGGGCACGCTGCACGACCCGGCGCGCGACGCGACGGCGCTGCCGCTGATGCGCGCAGCAATCGATGCGGGCGTCCCCGTCCTCGCGATCTGCCGTGGCTTTCAGGAGATGAACGTGGTCTTCGGCGGGACGCTGCATCAAAGCGTTCACGCGGTGGAAGGCTTCAACGACCACCGCGAGAACAAAGACGACGCCCTTGACGTGCAATACGGGCCCTCGCATTCGGTCCGCCTGAGCCAAGGCGGATTGCTCAGCCGCCTCGCGGGCGGCGCGCTCGAGGCGCGCGTGAATTCGCTGCACGGCCAGGGCGTCGAGCGGCTTGGAGACGGCTTGCTGGTTGAAGCCGTCGCGCCGGACGGACTGATCGAGGCGATCAGCGTGAAGGACGCACCGGCTTTCGCACTGGGTCTGCAATGGCACCCGGAGTGGAAGCAGGCGGACGACCCGCTCTCGAACGCGATCTTCCGTGCGTTCGGCGCCGCCTGCCGCGATCGAATGCGCACCAGGGCCGGCTTGGACGTAGCACCGGCGGCTGCTGCACGCCGCTAGGCACGCCCCGCTGATCGGCCGGTCCGCGCACAACTCTGCTAAGAGAACAATCATGCAAGACATCGATGAATTTCTGAAGAAACACCGCATCACCGAGATCGAAGCGATCATCCCCGACATGGCCGGCATCGCGCGCGGCAAGATCATTCCGCGCAATAAGTTCGAATCCGGCGAATCGATGCGGCTGCCTCAGGCCGTCATGATCCAGACCGTCACCGGCGAGTACCCGGAAGACGGCAGCTTCACCGGCGTCACCGATCCCGACATGGTCTGCGTTCCCGATGCGTCGACGATTCGCCTCATCCCGTGGGCCGTCGATCCGACCGCGCAGGTGATCCACGACTGCGTGCACTTCGACGGCTCGCCCGTCGCGATCTCGCCGCGCCGCGTGCTGCGCCGCGTGCTCGAGCTGTACAAGGCCAAGGGCTGGAAGCCCGTCGTCGCTCCCGAGCTCGAGTTCTATCTGGTCGACATGAACAAGGACCCCGACCTGCCGCTGCAGCCGCCGGTCGGCCGTACAGGCCGCGCGGAAACCGGCCGGCAAGCGTATTCCATCGAAGCGGTCAACGAATTCGACCCATTGTTCGAGGACATCTACGAATACTGCGAGGTGCAGGAGCTCGAAGTCGACACGCTGATTCACGAAGTCGGCGCGGCGCAAATGGAGATCAACTTCCTGCACGGCGATCCGCTCAATCTCGCGGACCGCGTGTTCCTCTTCAAACGCACGGTGCGCGAGGCCGCGCTGCGCCACCACATGTACGCGACGTTCATGGCAAAGCCGATGGAGAACGAACCCGGCTCGGCGATGCACGTTCATCAGAGCCTCATCGACGAGGAAACCGGCCGCAATCTGTTCACCGGCGCGGACGGCGCGCCGACCGAAATGTTCTATGCGTACATCGCCGGATTGCAGAAATACACGCCCGCGCTGATGCCGATCTTCGCGCCCTACATCAACTCATACCGGCGTCTGTCGCGCTTCATGGCCGCGCCGATCAACGTGCAGTGGGGCTACGACAACCGCACGGTCGGTTTCCGCGTGCCGCACTCGTCGCCTGTTGCGCGGCGCGTCGAGAACCGCATCCCGGGCGTGGACTGCAACCCGTACCTCGCGATTGCCGCCACGCTCGCGGCCGGCTATCTCGGCATGACGCAAAAGCTCTCGCCGACCGAGCCGCTCACGAGCGATGGCTACGAGCTGCCCTATCAGCTCCCGCGCAATCTCGAAGAAGGCCTGACGTTGATGGGCGCATGCGAACCGCTCTCCGACATCCTCGGCGAGCGCTTCGTGAAAGCCTATCTCGCGCTGAAGGAAACTGAATACCAAGCGTTCTTCCGCGTCATCAGCTCGTGGGAACGCAGACATTTGCTGCTGCACGTTTGATAACTGGAGGCAATATGAACCACCCCCACGCTCACTATCGTTCGCTGCCCCCCGAGGGGGCCATTGCCTCCCTTGGGGCGGCCCGGCGGGAGGCAATATGAACCACCCCCACGCTCACTATCGTTCGCTGCCCCCCGAGGGGGCCATTGCCTCCCTTGGGGCGGCCCGGCGGGAGGCAATATGAGCTACAGAACCGGCGAAATCGCTTACGTGCAGCCGGCCGCGGCCGCCAGCGGCGAGACGAGCCAAGCGCGCAGCACCGCGCAATACCGCGCGCTCGACGCCGCGCACCACATCCACCCGTTTTCGGACATGGGCACGCTCAACCGCGCGGGCAGCCGCGTGATCACGAAGGCGAAAGGCGTCTATCTGTGGGATTCGGACGGCAACAAGATCATCGACGGGATGGCCGGCCTCTGGTGCGTGAACGTCGGCTATGCCCGCAAGGAACTCGCCGACGCCGCTTACCGGCAGCTTCAGGAACTGCCCTTCTACAACACGTTCTTCAAGACGACGCATCCGCCCGTCATCGAACTGTCCGCCTTGCTCGCGGAAATCGCGCCCGCGCCGTTCAATCACTTCTTCTACTGCAACAGCGGCTCGGAAGGCAACGACACCGTGCTGCGCATCGCCCATCGATTCTGGGGCGCGCAAGGCAAGTCCTCGAAGAAGTATGTGATTTCGCGCAAGAACGGCTACCACGGCTCGACGATCGCGGGCGGCACGCTGGGCGGCATGGGCTACATGCACGAACAGATGCCGTCGAAGGTCGAGCACATCGTCCACATCGATCAGCCGTATTTCTTCGGCGAAGCCGAAGGCAATCTGACGCCCGAGGAATTCGCGCTGGCTCGCGCACGGCAGCTCGAAGCCAAGATTCTCGAACTCGGCGCCGAGAATGTGGCGGCCTTCATCGGCGAGCCGTTCCAAGGCGCAGGCGGCGTAATCTTCCCCGCTTCGACCTACTGGCCGGAAATCCAGCGCATCTGCCGCAAGTACGACATCCTGCTCGCCGCCGACGAAGTGATCGGCGGTTTCGGCCGCACCGGCGAATGGTTCGCTCATCAGCACTTCGGTTTCGAGCCGGACCTGATGACGCTGGCCAAGGGCCTGACGAGCGGCTACGTGCCGATGGGCGCGGTCGCGCTGCACGACCGCGTCGCGAAAGTCATCATCGAAAACGGCGAATTCAATCACGGCCTCACGTATTCGGGCCACCCGGTCGCGGCAGCCGTCGCCGTGGCAAACCTCAAGCTGTTGCGCGACGAGAAGATCGTCGAGCGCGTGAAGTCCGATACCGGCCCGTACTTCCAGAAGCTGTTGCGCGACACCTTCGCCAACCATCCGATCATCGGCGAGATCGCCGGTGCGGGGCTCGTCGCAGGCTTGCAGCTCGCCGAAGATCCGAAGGCGCGCAAGCGCTTCGCGAACGGCGGCGATGCCGGCACGATCTGCCGCGACTATTGCTTTAGCGGCAACCTGATCATGCGCGCCACCGGCGACCGGATGCTGCTGTCGCCGCCGCTCGTGATCACGCGCAGCGAGATCGACGAACTCGTGTCGAAGGCGAAAAAAGCCATCGACGCCACCGCTCAAGCTCTGCATGGGACCTGAGCAAGTGCTCTGCATGGGGCCGAAGTAAGTGCTGAAGCACTAACTCCGGCCGACAGCTGAAGCGCTAACTCAGGATCGACAGAGTTGGGCCTTTCGTAACGGCAGTACCCATCGGCACGGGTGCGGCGACCGCACACAACAGGGGGCACCCGAGCCGGGTTTTCATTTCCAAGGGAAATCTCATCATGAGCGTTATTTGTTCTGGACGTCATCTTCGTCATGCCATCGCGGGGGCCGCTCTTCTAGCCGTCACGGGCTTGTCCGCGTCGCTCGCCACGCCGGCGCTCGCGGCCGACACCGAACTGAACGTGTACAACTGGTCGGACTACATCGCGAAGGACACGATTCCGAACTTCGAAAAGGAAACGTCGATCCACGTGAAGTACGACAACTACGACAGCGACGACACGCTGCAGGCCAAGCTGCTCGCAGGCAGCTCCGGCTATGACGTCGTCGTGCCGACCTCGAACTACATGGCGAAGCAGATCCAGGCGGGCGTCTATCAGAAGCTCGACAAATCGAAGCTGCCGAATCTGGCGAACCTCGACCCGGCGCTCATGAAGAAGATTGCCGACGCGGACCCGGGCAATCAGTACGGCGTGCCCTGGGCCTACGGCACCGACGGCATCGGCTACAACGTCGAGGCCGTGAAGAAGGCGCTTGGCGATAACGCGCCCGTGGACAGCTGGGCGCTCGTGTTCGATCCGGCCAATCTCTCGAAGCTGAAGGGCTGCGGCGTCTCGTTCCTCGACCAGCCCGTCGACGTGTTCGCGGCCGTGCTGCAGTACATGCACAAGGACCCGAACAGCACGAACCCGGCTGACTACCATGACGCGTTCGAGCAGCTCAAGAAAGTGCGCCCGTACATCACGCAGTTCAACTCGTCGGGCTACATCAACGATCTCGCGAACAACGACATCTGCGTCGCGCTCGCGTGGTCGGGCGACGTCGGCATCGCGCGCCGCCGCACGATGGAAGCGAAGCGCTCGTATGAAGTGAAGTTCTCGAACGTGAAAGAAGGCGGCCTCCTGTGGTTCGACGTGATGGTCGTTCCGAAGGACGCCCCGCACCCGGAAGCCGCGATGAAGTGGATCAACTACATCGAAGATCCGAAGGTCAATGCGGCGATTACCAATGAGGTGTTCTACCCGACCGCCAACCATGCCGCACGCCAATTCGTGACACCCGCGGTGGCGAGCGACCAGACCGTCTACCCCTCGGACGACGTGCTGAACAAAATGACGCTGATGAAGCCGATTCCCACGGACATCCTGCGCCTCGAAAACCGCCTCTGGGCCCAACTGAAGACCGGCCACTGATTTCTTCATGACCGCGGGCGAGGGGTCGCTCGACCCCTCGCCCGCACGAAGCCGCATCACGGCAGTCAGTCTGCGCTGACGGGATTCTCCCCGCGCAGTCCCCAAGTTTCTCTCGATCGCTGCAAGCCCTGTGAGCCGCACTCGCGCCTCGCACGGAACCGCTCATGCCCGCGATTCGCAAGGAATGGTCAGATCATGAATACGACAGCTTCAATCAAGGCGCCCGCAGCGCCGCAATCGAACCGCGATACGCCCATCGCTTTCACGAAGCACGCGAAATCGGACGAATTCGTTCGCATCGAAAACGTCGTCAAGAAATTCGGCGACAGCACCGCCGTCGACAACGTCAATTTGTCGATCGCCAAGAACGAACTGTTCGCGCTGCTCGGCAGCTCCGGCTGCGGCAAGTCGACGTTGCTCCGAATGCTCGCCGGCCTGGAAACCGCCACGTCGGGAAAGATCTATGTCGACGGCGAAGATCTCGCGACGCTGCCGCCGTACAAGCGTCCGGTCAACATGATGTTCCAGTCGTATGCGCTCTTTCCGCACATGACGGTCGAGGCCAACGTTGCCTTCGGCCTGAAGCAGGAAGGCACGCCGAAGAACGAGATCAAGGAGCGCGTCGCCGATGCGCTCGCGCTCGTGCAGATGAGCAAGTACACGGGCCGCAAGCCGCATCAATTGTCCGGCGGGCAGCAGCAGCGCGTTGCGCTCGCGCGCTCGCTCGTCAAGCGCCCGAAGCTCCTGCTGCTCGACGAGCCGATGTCCGCGCTCGACAAGAAGATCCGCCAGAAGACCCAGCTCGAACTCGTCGACATCATCGAGAAGGTCGACGTGACCTGCGTGATGGTCACGCACGACCAGGAAGAAGCGATGACGATGGCAAGCCGCCTCGCCGTCATGAGCGAAGGCAAGATCGTGCAGATCGGCTCGCCCTCGCAAGTCTACGAATTCCCGAACACCCGCTTCTCCGCCGAGTTCATCGGCTCGACCAACCTCTTTGAAGGCGTGGTCGTCGAAGACGAGCCCGACCACATCTTCGTCGAGAGCGAAGACCTCGAAGCGCGCATGTATGTGAGCCACGGCGTCACCGGGCCGCTCGGCATGCCGGTCGGCATCTCGGTGCGCCCGGAGCGCGTGCGCGTGTCGCGCGAGCGTCCGGCGACGCCGCATAACTGGGCGCGCGGCGTCGTCACGGATATCGCCTACATGGGCAGCTATTCGCTGTACCACGTGCGCCTGCCGAGCGGCAAAGTCGTCGTGTCGAATCTCTCGAGCTCGCACCTCTTGCAAGACGGTGCGCCCGCCTACAACGACGACGTGTTCGTCTACTGGTCGCCCGCTAGCGGCGTGGTGCTGACGCAATGAGAAATCCCGCCACCTCCTCCCTGCCCGCCGCGAACGCGAACGCCAACGCCGGTTCCTGGTTCGCGCCGCTGCGCGCCTTTGCCGCTCGCTTCCTGCCTTCGGGCCGCACGACCGTCATCGGCATACCGTTCATCTGGCTCACGGTGTTTTTCGCCGTGCCGTTCGTGCTCGTCCTGAAGATCAGCTTCGCCGATCAGCAGCTCGGCATCCCGCCGTACAACGATCTCGTCAGCCTCAAGGACGGCGTCGTGCACTTCGCGCTGCAACTGGGGCACTACGTGTTCCTGATGCAAGACGATCTGTACGTCGCCACCTACATCAGCTCGCTCAAGATGGCCGCGGTTTCGACCTTCTTCTGCCTGCTGATCGGCTATCCGATGGCGTACTACATCGCGCGCTCGAATCCGGCGACGCGCAATGTCCTGATGATGGCTGTGATGCTGCCCTTCTGGACGTCGTTCCTGATTCGCGTCTATGCGTGGATCGGCATCCTGAAGAACAACGGCTTGCTGAACAACTTCCTGATGTGGACGGGGATCATCCATCAGCCAATCGAGCTTTATCACACGAACACGGCGGTCTATATCGGCATGGTCTATTCCTACCTGCCGTTCATGGTGATGCCGCTCTACGCGCACCTCGTGAAGATGGACCTCACGCTGCTCGAAGCCGCCTACGACCTCGGCGCCAAGCCGTGGACCGCGTTCACGCGCATCACGCTGCCGCTCTCGAAGAACGGGATCATCGCGGGAAGTCTCCTCGTGTTCATCCCGGCGGTGGGCGAGTACGTGATCCCCGAACTGCTCGGCGGCGCGGACACGCTCATGATCGGCCGCGTGATGTGGGACGAGTTCTTCAACAACATGGACTGGCCGATGGCGTCCGCCGTGACGGTCGCAATGGTGCTGCTGCTGCTCGTGCCGATGGCCGTGTTTCAGTACTACCAGGTCAAGGAATTGGAGAGCGCGAAATGATCAAGCCCAGCAAACCCCTTTCGGCGTCGGTGCTCACGGTCGGCTTCCTGTTCCTGTACATCCCGATCGTCAGCCTCGTCGTCTTCTCGTTCAACGAGTCGAAGCTCGTCACGGTCTGGTCCGGCTTCTCGCTCAAGTGGTACGGCGCGCTGCTGAAGGACGACGAGCTGCTGACCGCGGCGTGGCTGTCGCTCAAGATCGCGTTGATGACGGCGTGCGCGTCGGTCGTGATCGGCACCTGGGCCGGCTTCGTGCTGGCCCGCTTCGGACGCTTTCGCGGCTTCATGCTGTTCGCCGGGATGATCAACGCGCCGCTCGTGATTCCCGAGGTGATTCAGGGCATCTCGCTCCTGCTGCTCTTCGTCGCGCTCCAGCAGATGATCGGCTGGCCGAACGGGCGCGGCGTCGTCACGATGTGGATCGGTCACGTGATGCTGTGCGTGTCGTACGTCGCGATCATCGTGCAGTCGCGCGTGAAGGAGCTGAACAAGTCGCTCGAAGAGGCCGCGCTCGATCTCGGCGCCACCCCGCTCAAGGTGTTCTTCGTGATCACGCTGCCGCTGATCTCGCAGGCGATCCTGTCGGGCTGGCTCCTGTCGTTCACGCTGTCGGTCGACGACCTCGTGTTGTCGGCGTTCCTGTCCGGCCCCGGCTCGACCACCCTGCCCCTCGTCGTGTTCTCGCGCGTGCGCCTCGGCCTGAACCCCGAAATGAATGCGCTCGCAACCCTGTTCATCACGCTCGTGACGATCGGCGTCGTCATCGTGAACCAGATGATGCTGGCGAAGGAACGCAAGCGGATGCGCGACATGCAAATGGCCTTCGCGGCGATAGAGCCCGGCCACACGAAAACACCGCGCATTCCGCAAACGGCGAGCGCCCGCAAGGCACCCGAGCCGCTCGGGACGGCTTGACCCGATCGAACAAGAAATCTCACTGCAAAACGACCTAGAACGGAGAATTGGGATGCAAAAGAAACTGATATGCATGCTGGTGGCGGCCAGCATGCCGGGGCTCGCATTAGCCGACTCGACCAGCGCCGAAATCAAGGCGCTTCAGGCCGAGCTGAAGGCGCTGCAAAAAGAAGTCAAAGCACTCAAAGCCGAAGTGGCGGCCAAGCCGGCCGGCGCGGCTAGCGTGGGCGCCGGCGGGACGGCCACCGCTGCGGCCGCGCCTGCCGCGCCGGTCGACATCTCGTCGCCGGACTACGGCAAGGCGCAGGCGACGCTGACCAACGATCAGGTCGACACGATGAAGCAGCAGATCGCCAATCAGCAGTTGAAGGTGGATTCGCTGGTCGATGCGGCCAACACCGGGCCGATCGCGGGCCTCTCGGTCACGGGCTATATCGACCCGACCTACCTCTACAACCGTGCGCAAAGCAGCTCGTCGTTCCTGTTCGCGAACCACGAAAGCAACTACAACTACTTCAACAGCACCTTCGGCGACTTGTACCTCGACATCAAGAAGACGTTCGGCGTCGGCCCGACGGCGCCGTCCGCCGAAATCACGCTGATGCCGAACCGCGGCAACGGCATCACGCTGCTGCAGAACGAACATGGCAGCACGGGCCTCAACATCCTGAACACGGCTGTGGTCAACGTGCCGCTGTCGGGCACGACCACCTTCGTGGCCGGCTTGATTCCGAGCTTCGGCGGCTACGAAGTGCAGCAATCGAATCAGATGCAGACGCTCACGCACAACCTGCTCTACGACTTCTCCGATCCGGGCAGCTACGTCGGTATCGGCTTGAACTACACGGGCGACGGCAGCAACTGGGCGTGGAAGTTCTTCCTCGGCAACGAGCAGTACCGCACTTACGGCTCGGTGACGCAGACGGGCACGAACGCTTTCGGCGACCCGATCACATCGAGCAACAAGATCCCGTCGTTTACCGCGCGGACCGACTACACCTGGTCGAGCGCGCTCGATATCGGCGGCTCGTTCAACATTGGACGCCAGACGCTCGCCACCGCGACCGATTCGAGCGGCAATACGGTCGGTTTCGGTCCTGCCGGCTTGTCGAGCACTGCATACGGCACGTTCTTCTTCGGCGAAGCGGACTTGACCTATACGCTGGCCGATGTGATCTACAACGCCGAAGTGGACTACGGCCAGCAGCAGCACGCGGCGTACAACGGCGGCGAAGCGCAGTGGTACGGCTTGTCGCTGCTCGCGCACCGCAAGTTCAACGTGCCGATGCTCGGACGGATGGGTGCGACGCTGCGCTACGACTACCTCGTCGACAGCAAGAACGGCGGCGGCGGCGGCGGCATTGCGCTGAACAGCCAAGGCCGCGATCCGTACAACGGCTTCGGCATCAGCACCGAGTGCTTCCAGAACTCGACCGACAACGGCATCGAATGCAAGGGCGCAAACCGCCAGGACGTCGCGCTCGACCTGCTGTTCTATCCGACTCAGCAGATCACCGTGAAGGTCGAATACCGGCACGATTGGGCGAACAACGCGGTGTTCCTGCGCAACGACGGTTCGTACGCGAAGTCGAACGACCTGTTGGCCACGCAGTTCATCTACTCGTTCTAAACTGTTGCACCCGTGCGGCGCGAGGCGCCGCGCACGTCGATCGACGCGCCGCCTCGCGCCCTCCTCCGCCTATGCTCAAGTTCTCGAATCAACCCCACGTCGCGTCTTACTACGCGGCCACCGCCAACGATACGACACGCCACGCGCCGCTTGCCGATGCGCTCACGGTCGATGTCTGCGTGATCGGCGCCGGGCTTACCGGCATCAGCACCGCACTCAATCTGGCCGAACGCGGTTACTCGGTCGCGGTGCTGGAGGCGTCGAAAGTCGGATGGGCCGCGAGCGGTCGCAACGGCGGCCAGTTGATCGCGGGCTTCGCCTGCGGCATCGATGCGTTCGCAAACTACATGAATGCGGCCGACGTGAAGCGCATCTGGGACATGGGTCTCGAAACGCTCGATATCGTCAAGGACCGCGTCGCGAAGCACCACATCGATTGCGACCTGACGCTCGGCTACCTGAGCGCGGCGAACAAGCCGCGCCATACCGGCGAGCTGCGCGCCGCGCGCGACGATGCCGCCAAGCGCTTCGGCTACGACCGTTTGCGTTATGTCGAGCGCAATGCGATGCCGGAATACGTGCAGTCGTCGCGCTACCTGGGCGGGCTGTTCGACCCCGACAGCGGCCATCTGCATCCGCTCAACTACACGCTGGGGCTCGCGCGCGCCGCGAAAGACGCGGGCGCACAAATCTTCGAAGACAGCTGCGTGACGGCGATCGGCAACGAAGACGGCAAGCATGTCGTCGAAACGTCGCAGGGCCGCGTGCGCGCGCAATACGTCGTGCTCGCGTGCAATACCTACCTCGGCGCGCTCGCGCCGCAGCTTACGCGCAAGATCATGCCGGTCGGGACCTATGTGATCGCCACGGAACCGCTCGGCTACGCGCGCGCGCAGGCACTGATGCCCGCAGGCGCCGCGCTGTGCGACAGCCGCTTCGTGCTCGATTACTTCCGTCCGTCGCCTGATGGGCGCATCCTGTGGGGCGGCAAGGTCAGCTACTCGACCTTCGCGCCGCCCAATCTCGCGCAAGCGATGCGCCGCGACATGCTGAAGACGTTCCCGCAGCTCGCCAACGCAAAAATCGACTACGCGTGGGGCGGCCATGTCGACATCACGATGAATCGCGCACCGCATTTCGGGCGGCTGGCGCCAACCGTCTATTTCGCGCAAGGCTTTTCCGGGCACGGCGTGAACACGACGGGCCTCGCCGGGAAGCTCATCGCCGAAGCCATCGACGGGCAAGCAGCGCGCTTCGATTTGTTCGGCAAGATTCGGCACCGCGAATTTCCGGGCGGCACGCTGCTGCGCACGCCGGCGCTCGTGCTCGCGATGGCGTGGTATCGAATGAAGGATTGGCTCTGATGACTGCAACCCTCGACAAGCGCGCAGACGATCTCGCGCGCCGCTCCTATTACGAAGCCAGCGTGCGGCGACCCGCCGTGGACGACCCCAGGCTCGAAGGCACGCTCGACGTCGACGTCTGCGTGATCGGCGCGGGCTTTGCCGGCCTCTCCGTCGCGCTCGAATGCCGCGCGCGCGGCCTCTCCGTTGCCGTGCTCGATGCGCATCGTCCCGGTTGGGGCGCATCGGGCCGCAACGGCGGGCAAGCGCTCGTCGGCTTTGCGAAGGACGAAATCATCGAAACGCAGCTAGGCCTCGAAGGCGCGCGGGCGCTGTGGGCGATGTCCGTCGACGGACTCGCACTGATTCGCGAGCGCATCGCGCGGTACGGCATCGATTGCGATTTCACCGCGGGCTATTTGACCGTGGCGGCCAAGTCCAAACGCGTGCCGGATTTGCGCGCGTGGATGGACGCGGCCTCATCGCGCTGGGGCTATCCGCATCTGTCCTGGCTCGAGCACGACGCGGTGCGTTCACGTATCGCATCCGAGCGCTATCTGGCCGGTGTCTACGATCCGAATTCCGGCCACCTCCATCCGCTCAAGTATTGCCTTGGACTCGCCGATGCCGCGCGCCGCGAAGGCGCTCAACTGTACGCCCATTCGCCGGTGCTCCAAGTCGAGCGCGGCGCGCGCCCGGTCGTGCGCACGGCGACCGGCGAAGTGCGTTGCCGCTTCGTCGTCGCGGCCGGGAACGCGACGCTCAAGGGCGTATTGCCGCCCCGGATCGCCGCGCGCATCGCGCCGATCGCTTCTTATATCGTCGCGACCGAACCGCTCGGGCAAGCCCGTGCCGATGCGCTGATCGCCGGTCGCGCAGCGATTTGCGACAACAATTTCTTCCTCGACTATTTCCGCCTCTCCGCCGATCACCGCGTGCTATTCGGCGGACGGGCCAGTTCGACAGGAGCATCGCCAGCGAAGCTCGCCGACCATATCCGTAAGCGCATGGCCGGCGTGTTTCCGCAGCTATCCGATGTGAACGTCGAATACGCATGGGGCGGCTTTGTCGACGTGACGCGCAATCGCGCGCCCGATTTCGGCGCGATCGATCCGAACTACTTCTACGTGCAAGGGTTTTCGGGGCATGGCGTCGCGCTGACGGGCATCGCCGGGCGCGTCGTCGCGAAAGCGATCAGCGGAAACGCCGCCGCTTTCGATCTCTTCGCGAAGCTGCGGCATGCGCGCTTCCCGGGCGGATCGGCATTGCGCGGCCCCGCGCTCGAACTCGGAATGCTCTATCACCGCATGCGCGAGTTGTTCTGAAGCGCGGCACGGAACGCGAATGGTTCAGCTCAACTCTGCCTGGTCGGCAGCCAGCGCCTGGGGCACCACTTCCCGCAAGAACTCGACGAATGTCACGATCTTGGCATCGAGGTATTGCCGCGAGGGATACAGTGCATAGGCCGTCAGTCTTTGCAGTTGATGGTCCGGTAATACACGTACCAACTCGCCGCTCTTCAGGGCGGGTACGGCTGATGGCATGGGCAGGGCGCCGATCCCTTTGCCCTCCCGCAGCGCCCCGCTGAGTGCGTCCGGAAGATTCACCCGAAAGGCCGTCGGCGGAAGGTCGAATGTTTCCCGTCCGTTGGGTCCGTCCAAATGCCAGCGATCGCGCGGAAAAAGAGGGGTGACGTACTGTAGGCACGAGTGACAGGCAAGTCCGGCGACGCCGTCTGGCGTTCCGCGTTCGTGCAGATAGGCTGGCGACGCGCACAGCACGCTGTGCACCGTCCCAAGCTGTTGCGATACGAGTCCCGAGTCCGGTAACCGGGTAGTGCTCATATGGATGGCGACGTCATAACCCTCGTCGATGAGATCGGGCACGTGCTGAGACAATGTCAGATCGACCGACACAGCGGGATAACGTTGCTGATAACGCATGATGGCCGGCACCAGGTACGTCTGGCCAAAGTCCGGCATCGCATGCACTCGCAAACGACCGGACGGGCGAGCCAGTGCGTCTGCTGCTTCGGCCTCCGCCTGATCGATATAGGCGAGAATTTGTTGGCAACGCTGCAAATAGCGTCGCCCTGCCTCTGTCAGGGCGATGCTTCGGGTGCTACGGTTGAGCAGTCGGGTACGTAGATGCGTTTCCAAGTAGGATACCGCGCGCGATGCCTGGGGAAGCGTGACTGCCATGCGTTGCGCTGCACCGGTAAAGCTGCCCTCTTCGGCAACGCGGACGAATATCCGCATCGTGTGCAGCGTGTCCAACGTCAAATCCTCCAATTCAAATTCCAAGCGATCCGCAGTAACGCCGGTTGTCAGCGTGTCATCAGGCTTGCCGGTTCTGACTTCGACACGCTGCACCTGCGTCGCCCGTCAGGCGCCGCTCGATGGCCTCCCGATCATCCGGCGTCAACGCATCAGGATGGAACTTCCGAAGGTCCTTCGACATGCTTAGCAAACGATTCCTCGTAAATGTGTCTCTTATATTTATCGGCTTCGTATGCAGAAGACAGGCAAGCGGAATGACGCTCCTCTGTTTGGCAGCGGCTATGTCTCACGCCAAGATGGATGTTACGGAATTCCTCGGTACTGAGCGCGAGTCGCGTACATCAAAGCCAAGTCGACAAAAGCACGAGCCCGTCCAGTCAGAAAGTCGCGGTTCGGATACACAAGCGATATGGTCATGTCATCGTCAAGCAGGGGATACGCATCGAGGAGGTGCACCAATGTACCTTGCCGCAATTCGTTTTCGATCAGACATTCGGGGAGCAGAGCAATGCCCGCTCCGACCAGCGCCAACTGCTTTTGCATCATCCGACTATCTGCGACAAACGATTCGTTGACCCGGACGCGATGCTCCCTCTCACCTTTGAAACACCACCGTTTTCCCCTTCCTCGGGTTGCAAATCCAATCATTCGATGCGAACCCAGATCATCGGGCCGGAGCGGCGCATGCGAGCGGACAAGATATGAGGGCGCCGCAACGGGCACCAAACGCGAGCGAATCAACGCACGTGAAACGTGTGTGGCCGATGTAACCAGTTCGTCGATCAGTATTCCCACATCGAACCTGCCTTCAAGCAGATTTACCTCACTCTCTGTCGACGTCACACACAGCGACACGTCAGGATAGCGGGCCCGATATTCGGCGAATAGCGCCGCAAATCCTTGCTGGGCGAGGCCACTGAGTATGACCACGCGAAGTTCGCCGGCGAATTCCGTCGAGGCGCGCGTCGCACACGCTTCAACTTCGGCCAGGTTCGAAAGCAATGTTCGACATCCGCACGCGTATTGCTCACCGACGTCGGTCACAAGCGTTCTGCGAGTCGACCTCTGAAGTAGCTTGACGCCGAGATGCGATTCAAGGTCATCGACATAACGGGTAACGCGCGCCGGCGAAAGATTGAGTTGCTTGGCGGCCGCGGAAAAGTGCTGAGTATCGACAACCCTGAGGAAGACCCGCATCGCGCTAAACAGATGATTCACAATATCGGCAAGTTGGCGTTTGAGAAGATGCGTTGCTTGCGCACTGCATTTGCATTCGATGCTGCGATAGGTCCTATCTACCCGCGTATTCCCAGGCAGGCTTGCGATGATCAAGTGCTTTCGGGGGGGCTATAGCGCGGAAACCCGTGTCGTGCGAGAAGGCGACGAAGTTTGATTGATTCACGCGCAATACGGCCCCCGGTTGCATTGACCCTGCCCGGGAATAAACTGAGCGTCAAGGGTCACGTCAGCTTCCAAAATACACTGTGCAGAAGCTTGCTGGACCGACGCAGGGCGGGGTCGTCTCACGCTGATCCGATTGCCCATTCGAACCGCGAACGACTGCGTGCGTCGAACCAGCCGTTGCGCCGCGCGCTTCGCCCAATCCTGCCTGCTGCGCGTCAGCCTCCTGCGTTGCTGCGGCGGGTTGACCTTGCGCGTGCTGAAGGTCCGTCTGCGCGCTCGTCTGCGCCGCTGCGACTGAAATCGTGCCAACAGATGCAAGAATGATTGCTGACAGGTACAACATCGATTGCTTCTTCATTTTCAATTCCTTCCACAAAGACTGAATGTTTACGCTATCGATTGATCAATTGGCAAACCTACCGAAAAGAAAGGCTCTTTGACAGTGCTACACGATTCATTCTGCGAAGAACTTTTCCTCTTGATTATCGGATGCCATTGAAAACCGACGAGGGGAAGCATGAATCAACCGGCTCACAAAGTCCAAGGCGAAATATCGATCTATACCATTAGGTAAACCGATGATCTAGCGATCAAGGCAATGATCAGGCGCCATCGGTGTGAGCTGGACGTCGCCCCTAGCAGTCCTCCGCAGAGAAGATGACCCTCAACTTCATGCCCTCTCATCACTTGCATGACGGCTGCCATAAGCTAAACCGATCGTCGTATTCGGAAATCCGCCTTGGACGTTCTTGAGGGCATCAGGCACAATTCCCAGCGTCGCAATCACGTGGGACTCGAATCATCTATCCGGGTCCGTTATAGACCCCTTTTTGTTCGAATTCGAGTCGCTAGGCTCAATAAAGCGAGCGGCGCGGATGTGTTGGAAATGCCTGCAACTATCGCACTTTTCGTGTGGAGTTTTTCTCACCACACCGACCGTTCCTCCGCGTATCTCAGCGCCCGCGTACGTCACGCGAAACCGCAAATGCGCCTCCTTCGAGCGGATGCCCCGCGTCGGTCACCGTCAATCGCTCGACACCATCGCTAGTCGTTTCCCCAAAGGATTCCTCGTGCCTCACGCCTCTGCCGCCCCGCTCCGCTCGCGGGATTCGTTAGCCATCGATTCTGAAAAGTTGTTTTTCTCACTTGGCTCTTTTTTTGCGGCAGCGCTTGTGCTAATCATCGCATTCACTGCGAGCTTGCCTCGACCATGGTGGGCACTTCTGACCGTCTATGTCACGGCACAGCCGATGGCGGGCGCGTTTCGCCCCCGAATGCTTTATCGTCTTGCCGGTATTGCTACGGGCGCCATCGTCACCATCCTGATCGCGCCCAACCTGCAGAACTCCCCTGTCCTCTTGGTGTTTTGCCTCGCAATCTGGATCGGTCTTTGCATCTATCTCGCAGTACTCGATCGCACACCGCGTGCGTTCCTCTTCCAGATGGCAGCATTCAGTTCGGCGGTCATCTCCTTTCCCTATCTGGACGACCCTTCGAATATTTTCACGACGACAATTTCTCGCGTCGAGGAAATGACCGTCGCCATTCTTTGCGTGACCATCGTGCACCGGATCCTTCGACCTGTCGACATCCGCGCGGTGATTCACAAGCGCGCACTCTCCTTTTTGACCGACGCCTGCCGCTGGACGGCAGAATCCTTCGGCGTCCATCATACGCGGCTCGAGTATGAGCACCGCCGCAAACTGGCGGCCGACGTGACAGAGCTCGGCATGATGGCTGTCAATCTAAGCTTCGACCAGCGATTTGCCCATGCGACGCGCGCCACAGTGACGGATTTGCAGCACCGTCTCGCGGTCCTGCTTTCGATCGCGTCCGCGGCCGCCAATCGGCTCGATCAGTTGCGCTCGCTGAACGCGGTCGACGAGGAGACCGAGGAACTAGTCGGCGCCGTGATCGACAGCCTCAATGCGTCG
This sequence comes from Trinickia mobilis, assembly GCF_017315705.1. Classification (GTDB taxonomy): domain Bacteria; phylum Pseudomonadota; class Gammaproteobacteria; order Burkholderiales; family Burkholderiaceae; genus Trinickia_A; species Trinickia_A mobilis. The sequence goes on from NZ_JAFLRF010000001.1 coordinate 259,078, forward strand.
CAGGAAGTCGGCGAGACACTGGACGACGACCTGGTGTCCCGTTGCCGGGCACTGGCCGCGAAGCACCTGCGCAGCCGCCAGTGGACTTCGCTGCTCGCGGCGAACCTGTTCGAGCGTACCGCCGAATTCATCGAGACGCTGCACGTGGCGCGCAGCCTCGTGCGGGCCTTCACGGAAGGCGAGCTCGACCATCGACTCCGGATTCAGCTCGCCAACGGCGCCGACGACTTTCCGCTCGCGCGCGATCATGGTGTCGCGCTGCTTGCCGGCGCTGCGATGACGACAGCCATCATGATCTATTGCGCTGTGTGGATCCTGCTTGCGTGGCCCAACGGTGCAGCAACGGCGGCTTTCGCGGCGCTGGTCACCTGCTCGTTCGCCGCGCAGGACGATCCCGCGCCGGCGATAGGACGGTATCTGTTTGCAACGCTGACGACATTTCCACTGGCCGCCCTGTATCTGTTCGTGATCCTGCCGCGTGTCGATGGGGCGTTCATGCTCATCCTGACGCTCGCGCCTGCACTTGTGTGGATGGGCTATATCCAGGCCGACCCGGCGCGCGGGGCGCGTGCATTGCCCATGCTCTCGTGCTTCATCGTCGCAATGGGTTTTCTCGACCGGTTTCAGGCGGACTTTGCGGTGTTCGTCAATACCGGGCTCGCGCAGGTCGGAGGGATCGTGACCACGCTCGTCGTCACCAGACTGTTTCGATCCGCGAATTCGCGCTGGACGGCATATCGGATCGTGCGCCGGAACTGGGCGGACCTCGCGCAGCTGGCGGACCCGCAGCAGCCTCTTGCCGCACGGGCGTGGACGGCGCAGGCGGTCGACCGGCTCGGCCAGGTGGCCGCACGCATGGCGCTGGCGAGCGCCGACGACGCACTGCACGCAGCCGATGGTCTGAGCGATCTACGCGTGGGCCGCAATATCATCCGGGCGCGACAAGATCTGGAGAATCGCGACGCAGCTACACGCGCCGCAATCGAAGCTGCACTCGGCGAAGTGTCGAAGCTCTTTCGCGCAAGGCTGGCTGCTCATCATCCGCTGCCCGGCACGAACGTATTGCTCGACACGCTCGACCATGCCATCGAGGTGATCGCCGGCCAGCCGGCACGGCACGAAGACCCCGCCCTGATGGCACTCGTCGGCATGCGCTGCAATCTCTTCCCTCATACGTATTCGACTGGAGGCACCGCTCGATGATCGAGGAGATCCGCCTTTTCGGAGTCTATATGCCGTCGGCGTTGTTCTGGGCTGCAATCGCGCTGGCCGTTACGTTTCTGTTGCGCGGAGTTTTGCTGCGCTTTCCCTTGCGCCAGTTGCTCTGGCATCCCGCATTGATCGACCTGGCGGCATTCTTCCTGCTTTGGTGGGGAATCACACGCTTCGCCGACGCCTTCTTTCCCCACGGTTTCATCTCCTGACATGCAGCCATTTTCCAGTCTCACCCGCACCGGCCTGACCGTGACGATCATCCTGGGCATCCTGGCCGCAATCTATGGACTGTGGATACGCTATCAAATCGAACCGCTCACGCGCGACGGCAAGGTACGGGCGGACATCGTTCCAATCGCCCCCGACATCAGCGGGCTCGTCACGGAAGTGCGCGTGCGCGACAACGAAACGGTCAGGAAGGGGCAAGTTCTGCTGGTGATCGACCCGTCACGCTACACGATCTCGCTGGACCAGGCCAAAGCGAATCTTCAGAGCCAGCAGGCCGACCTGGCCGAGGCAATACGGGAAGACCAGCGTAACCGCTCGTTGCCCGACGTCGTTGCGACGGAATCGACGCAGCAAGGCACGGCGCGGGTCGAGAAGCTGCGCGCCGCAGTCGCCCAGGCTCGGGCGGCGCGCGATCTGGCTGCACTGAATCTCGAGCGCACGCTCGTGCGCGCGCCGGTCGACGGCACGGTGACCAACGTGGGACTGTTGCCGGGCACCTATCTCACTGCGGGCAAGGGCGCAATGGCGCTCGTCGATGACGAGTCGTTGAGAGTGGAAGGCTATTTCGAGGAAACCAAGCTGCCGGCCATTCACGTCGGCGACCCCGCGAGCGTCTATCTGATGGGCGTGGCGAACGAGATTCGCGGCCATGTGCAAAGCATTGCCGGCGGCGTGCAGGATCGCGAACGCGAAGGCGGCGACGCACAGCTCGCCAACGTGAATCCGTCGTTCACCTGGGTGCGTCTCGCCCAGCGCATTCCGGTGCGCATCGCCGTCGATTCGATACCTCCCGGCATGCGCCTCGTGCCAGGCCAGACCGCATCTGTGGAGATTCACTCCCGTGCGGGCGATGTCGTGGTGCGCAGGAGCCTGCCATGGTAAGCGCGCGCGTGATGATTACAGCAGCGATCTGTGCTGCGTGCGCAGCATGTGCAGAGGTCGGTCCGGACTACAAAATCCCGCCGCAGGCACTGGTCGACGCACCAGCTGCGAACGACGCGTTCGTTTCCGGCGCATCGGTCGCGACGGACGCTCCTGTGCCTGACCAATGGTGGCGTCTCTTCGACGATCCGGTTCTCGACCGCCTCATTGAAAACGCGCTCGCCAGCAACGTCGATCTCAAGGCTGCAGAGGCCAACCTCGAGCGCAGCGACGCGCTGCTCGCGGCAGCCCGTACGAGCCGCGAACCGGACATAATGGCGGACGCCTCCACCAATTACACGCAGCAGTCCGCAGCAGCCGTGCTCTCGCATGTCGAGCCGCCCAGGCACGAGATCTACAACATGGGCATCACGATCAGCTACGACCTCGATCTTTTTGGGGGAATCCGCCGGGGTATCGAAGCGGCTAGCGCCGATCAAGAGGCCGTCGTCGCAGCGCGGGACCTCGTACGCATCAACGTTGCCGCAGAAACGGCTCGCGCGTACTCGGATCTATGCAACGCCGGCAATCAGATCGACATCCTGCAGCAGCAGATAGCGGTTCAACAACGGCGCCTCGCGCTCACCCGCGAATTGATTGCACACGGCCGCACGCCCGCTTTCGCTCAGGACCGCGAGCAAGGCGCGTTAGAGGATAGTCGCGCGCAGCTCGCCCCGCTCCAGGCGCGCAGGCTCAACGCCGCATTTCGCCTTGCCACGTTGATGGGCCAGCCGCCCTCACAGTACGACAAGAGCCTGCTCGCCTGCCACACGCCGCTTCAGTTGAAGACCTTGCTTCCGACCGGCGACGGACGCGCTTTGCTCAGCCGGCGTCCCGATGTTCGCGCTGCGGAGCGGCACCTCGCCGCTGCGACGGCGGAGATCGGCGTGCAAACAGCGGCGCTCTATCCCGACATCAAACTGGGCGCGTCGATTGGATCGACCGGCGGTGCCGCCAGCTTCGCCACACCGCTCACAAACCGCTTCGCCGTTGGTCCCATGGTGAGCTGGGACTTGCATCGTAGCGCGATCCGCGACCGTATCGCGGCCGCTCGCGCACAAAGCCGTGTGAGCCTCGCGCAATTTGACAGCACAGTGCTCGGCGCACTGCGCGAGACGGAAACGTCGCTCGATAATTACGCCGCCGCGCTGGAACGGCTGCAGCGGCTCGATTCAGCTCGTGACGCTGCGCGCGCGGTCGACGAGCGCACCGAACAATTATGGCTCGGCGGGAAAGTCGGCGGCCTGGAAGCGCTGGACGCGCAGCGCACCCGGCTTTCCGCCGAAAGCGCAGATGCGATCGCGCAAATGGACGTCAATAATGACCAGATTGCAACGTTTCTGGCACTCGGGGGTGGGTGGCAATGAATCCGTCAGCGAACCCGCCGAGATTGCTTTGCATGCCTGCAATTGATCTTACTTTTACCCGATGTTCGAAAATTGCCCTCTCGCGCTGTACCGAATCGACCCGCCATCGGCCCCGAAATCGGGTCTGCCCCCTCCAGCCCCGGGTTCAAAGGGAGTCCACCGGCGATGGCGAGGCAGCTATAGTAAAGAATCAACCCATTTCCCCACGGAACAGGCAGTCCATGCAGCGCAATCCTCTCCTTCGTAACATCAGTTATCTGCTCGCAGTCGACCAGCATCGCAACTTTACGCGCGCAGCAGATGCACTCTGCGTTTCCCAGTCGGCCCTTTCGCAAAAGGTTCGGCAATTGGAGGAAGAGCTTGGGGTGCAATTGTTTGACCGTAGCGGGAGAGTCGTGCGACCGACCGATTTCGGCACTGTTTATCTCGAGTACGCGCGCCGTGCTTACAACGACCTGCTTACTGCCCAGCGCGCCATGCAGGATGTTCACGATCTGTCGCGTGGACAGTTGCGTCTCGCCTTTACCCCAACCTTTACCGAGTATCTCGTCGCCCCGGTGATCGAGCATTTCCACGAGAAGTACCCCGGCATCGTCATCGAAATGACCGAAATGTCGCTGGATGCAGTGGAAGGCGCACTGGTCGACGACCGGGTCGATCTAGCATTCGGTTTCACCGACGTGCGCTCCGACGAGATCGACGCCGAGCCGCTTTTTTCCGAACAATTGATGCTCGTAGTCGCAAAGAGTCATCCTCTAGCGAAGCAACCAATGTCAATCTCGCCATCACAGTTATCGAAGATTCCACTAGCACTCCTGACCATGGGCTTCGTATCGCGTTTCTATGTCGACAGCTATTTTCAGTCCCGCAACATACAACCCACTGTCGCATTGCAGGCGAATTCAATCAGCGCGGTCCTAAAGATCGTCAGTTGCGGAAAGATAGCGACAATATTGCCGAGCACCATCGAGTTCGAGCATCGCAATCTTCAGAACGTTTCACTGGATCCACCGTTTCCGGTTCGTACTGCCGCTCTTCTCAGATCACGGCGGGCGTACCGGTCCGCAGCAGCAACCGCCTTCGCTGCGGTGGTTCTCGGTCTGCTCAGCAACAACGGATGCCTGGCGTCGCTGCGCACGTTCACGAAGCGTATCGGTAATCCAACTATCTCTACCGCTTGTTGACCTCCCTCATGCCAGTCAGAAAATATCCTAAGCCCGTCTCCGGCGAACAGACCGCCTCGAGCGCTACGTGCGACACTTCGATCGCCCACGCGTCGTCCCCTAAACAGACGGTAGCCTCTGCTCGAAAAAACAAGGTGCGAATAATCATCTCTATTGACCCTGATCTTCTTGCCACGCTCGACAGTGTGGCCAGGCGAAAGGGACTCAGCCGGTCGGGATCCATATCACTCGCATGCTCCGATCTGATCGATCGGGAGCAGTAACGTATCCGCCGTTAGAATCCGAGGTTAAAAACCGCTGCGCTTCTTGTGCCTGGGCGAACTGCTCGGCCGTCAGATATCCTCGCGGGCTGCAAGACCGATCGGTGTTGTACTCGCGGATGCCAGGCGGGCGCGAGCCGTTAGTCTCTCAATGTGAAAACATTCGTACCGATACCGCTGAGAAATCCGTAAGCTATTCGGCGCCGCCCGTTCCTTTTATCCTAGAACGTGTGCCTTATCCCAAGATTTCCCCCGACCGTGGTTCCCGGTACTCCGGTCAAAAAGCCAAGGTCGGATACAGCAAGCCCAGTCTTCATGTCACCATGGTTGGAGACCGTTCCAATTTGCCCATACAGCACGGTTCGCTTGGACAGGGAGTATTCCACCCCCGCCGCCGCCATCAGAGAGTGGTTGGCGGTGTCGTCGCGGTCGCTGGTGTACCACACACCCGAGTTCACGTTGACGGAAGGCGTCACCTGATATTTGATACCTCCGCCGTAGATATTGTCGTTATGCGATCCTGCGACCCTGTAGTTCACAAACGAACCCTTAATGGTCAATGATTCGAATGTATAGGATGCTCCCACCGTTCGCCCCTCGAATTGGCGAGTACTTGGAAACAGAGTCTGTACCGTTCCGCCGCTGTTGCCGTCATAGATCGCTGCGTTGAGCAGGACGGCGCCGTTCTGGTATTTGAGGCTGGCAGACCATTGGCGTCCCGCAGAAAAGCTGCCTGCCTGGCCCCCCAGGGCAAGCATCACGCTACCTTGAAAGCCCGCCAACTCGGGGCTCGTATAGGACACCGCATTGGAATTGAAGGCACCTGTAACATTTACGTTGCTGATGTACAACTCGAGGGCACTGCCGAACTCCGAATACTGACGCGGATCCGATTCGGCCAACGTGACGAAGAACGGCGAATACTGCACACCCCCCTTTATCTCGCCATAGGGACCGCTCAGCCCTACCCAGGCTTGCCGCCCGAAAAAATTGCCGTTTGAACTCTTGAAGCTGCCGTCGGCGACGCTGATCCCACTTACGAGCATAAACTCCGCCCGCGACCCCGAACCCAGGTCCTCCTTTCCTGCCATGCCAAAAGACGAGGGACCCACACCGCTATCGACCAACGCGAACGTCTTCCCTGCGTTGCCCCCCTTTGAGCTTGCTGTCTTGCTCGAATACTCGAATGCTGCGTCCGTCACTCCAAATAACGTGACACTCGACTGTGCGCACGCAGTGGCAGTGTTGAACATGAGGATGACGGGCGCTACAAGCTTCAACCTGTTAACCTCCATCTGTCTTGTCTCCTTGTATTATTTGTCGTATAACTAATTAATTTGTACGGCATACCGAGAAATCCTGGTGGACCTGCGCTCGCCGCAGGCGTGGACTTTCATCCGCTTGGTCCCGATGATCGGTACGTGCCGGTCAGTTGTGTTTTTCGGTCAGCGCGTCGAGTACCTATCGTCGACTCCGCGCTCCATATCCTCTCGACTATGGAAACAGCAAAATCGTAACGTGCCTCGATTGGGCGGCGTCAAACACCTGCACCCGCCCATGCGTGCTCAAGCAGTTCGCCCAGCGCCACGGATTCGACCGGACGTGGATTGCCATAGGGATTCGAAAGTGCTTGCTTGACCGCGTGCGTTATGCCTTCGTGCGGCATACCGATATCACGCAGAGCGAGCGGAACGCGGCAGTCGCGTTCGTGCCATGACCGAATACGACCCGCGCCGGCAGCGTCTGATAGACAAAAGAATCCGGCATGATCTGGTTGCGTCGACGAATGAGACAAACGCGTGGTTACAGAAGAGTACAGGCCTCGTCGAACGCAAGACGCGGCAAACGCGCTAGCACCTTGCCCGGATCTCCATAGCCAAGGTTGCAAAGGAAATTGACTCTGACGTTCCCCTCCGGGAAGAATTCGTCGTTGATTTTTTGGGCGTCGAAACCCGACATCGGTCCACAGTCCAACCCGAGTGCGCGCGCAGCGAGAATCAGGTAGGCACCCTGCAACGTACCGTTGCGAAATGCCGTGCTTTCAATGAGCGCTTCGTTGTCTGCGAAAATCGTGCGGGCATCAGCACGATGCGGAAACAACTCGCGCAGGTGGTCATAAAAGCGACGATCGTAGGCCACGATCACACACACCGGGGCGCTGCGCATCTTGTCCATATTCCCCGGTGCCAACGCCGGCAGCAGGCGCGCCTTGGCTTCCGGCGTACGCAGGAACACGAAACGCGCTGGAGAGGTGTTCATGCTCGTCGGTCCGAATTTGGCCAGATCGTAAAGTGCTTGCAACTGCGCATCTGTAACCGCCTTGCCGCGCCAGCCGTTTTGCGTGCGGGCACTGCGGAACAGGGTATCGAGTGCGTCTGAGGACAGTGTATTCAACATGTTGATCATCCAGGGTAAGCGCAGGTCTTCCCGTACAGGTTAGGGGCGGTAATTCCACATCACGATGTGCTTGATCATTGGACTATCTGCTTTAGTCGATGCGCCAATTGCCGGCAACGGAGCGGCGTTCCGACGATCTATGCGGCGCACCTTGACGCGCGTCCCCAGTCTTCGCGCGATTGAGAACGAAAGTAAAGTCGAGTGTGCTAAACGGCGTGTCGATGCTTGTGCCATCAGGCGCCTTGCCCGGTTCGTGGCGTTTCCAATCGGTAATCAGCGACGAACGCACGCCGAAGACGGCGTCCGAGTCGAGGTATTGATCGCCGGCGCGGAAAACGTGTGTGATGAGACGTTCGTAGCCGGGCGCTTCAATCATGAAGTGCAGGTGAGCGGGTCGCCACGGATGCCGGCCAAGCGCCTCAAGCATCCGGCCCACAGGCCCGTCGTAGGGAATCGGGTAGGATTCCGCCGTGATCGAGCGAAAGCGGAATGACCCATCCTCGAGACTGCGCAGTGTGCCGCGGCCCTGATTAGTCGCCCCCCCGGTGTATTGCACATCGTAGAAGCCATCCGAATCGGCCTGCCAAACCTCGATGCGCGCATGGGGCACGGGTTCGCCAGCAAGCCCGGTCACCCGTCCGGTCACGAAACACGGCTCTCCCTTTGCACCGTTCGCGACGTCGTCACCGTTTTCGTACTCGGGTGAATTTGCGACGAAGAACGGTCCAAATACGGTCGACTCCGTGCAACCGGCCGGCTTGCGGTTGTTAAGCGCCGTCACCAACATCGAAAGACCCAGCGTATCCGATAGCAGAATAAACTCCTGCCGCTTGTCATCCGTGATATGGCCGACGTCCGTGAGAAACTGGATGCCCTGATACAACTCATCCTCAGTCAGCTCAACGTCACGCGCAAACGCGTGCAAATGCTGAATGACGCTCGTCATGATCCGCTTGAGCCGAGGATTATTCGCCCCTTCGTGATACGCGAGGGCGATTTGCGTAATGGTGTCTTCGTCGACGTTTCGCATGCTGCCTCCTGGTAATCTGGACATTCGGTTAAAAATAGTAGCCGACAGCCAGGAGCCGCTCCATTCCGTTTCGGCATAGTCTCCATGACGCTCAATACATAGAGCAAGAACGGTGATGAGAGTAATGTGGCTCAAGCCAAACGCGCAGGGTTCCGCGCGATACCTCGGGTAGCAAGCGCGAGACGGGGCGATCCGATCCGTTTCGCGCGCATCTCCAGCCTATTCGAGGCCGGAACCAACCAGGAGACGTGTGATGACTCAAGTGAACCTTGATCGGTCAGGCACAAGCACGCCTAAACGAACACGCGCATCGTCCGAGATTGGGAGAGAAGTTATTTTTTCCAATGCATCCGATTGATCTGAAAAGGAGCCATTTTTCAATGCACATGATTGACCAGACTTATGTGAGTCGTAGTATCCGGGAAGAAATAATCGCGGATGTTACTGATCGGGAAGGATTTTCCCAAAAGCACGAATATCAGATCAGCCCTGAAGTGGAGGTGACATCATGCCCGTCGCGCTAATCACTGGAGCCAGCCGGGGCATCGGTGCGGTTACTGCGTCGACTCTGGCCCAACACGGATACCGAGTGGTCGTCAACCACCGCGACAGCGCCCCCCAGGCCGAAGAGGTGGTCGCGACTATCGGCGCGGCGGGTGGCGAAGCTGTGGCGATTAAAGCCGACGTGACGGTGCCTGACGATGTCACCCGCATGGTCGATGAAATCAATAAGCGATGGGGCGGGATAGACGTTCTCGTGCACAACGCGTTGACCCCGTATGCGGTTACCTCGTTCGCCGAGTTGAGCTGGGAGCAACTCGGCGGCAAGGTGGACACCGAGCTGCGTGCCGCATTCCTGACAACGAAGGCTGTTGTACCTGGAATGATGTCTCGTCGCCACGGGCGACTGATTTATCTGACTGCGCTACTGTCCCGCCACCCGCGTAACGGGATGATCACGCTAGGCACCGCCAAGGCGGCAATGGACCAGTTCGTGCGGTATGTCGCTTTGGAACTGGCGCCGCACGGGATCACCGCGAACCTCGTCGCACCGACTACGGTCGAGGGTGCCACGTCGGCCGGCCTGATCACACCCGAGCGCTTGCGCGCGATCGCAGCGGCCATACCGATGCGACGGATCGCGCGTCCCACCGAGGTGGCCAAAACTGTGGCGTTCCTGGCAAGTGAGGATTCTGGCTTCACCACCGGCCACTACATTCCGGTCAGCGGCGGCTTCGGGATGGAGTGAACATAACAAGCAAGGGAATCGTCCGGGTGTGGAAATGACTTTTCCAAAGTACCCGATTGATCTGAAAGAGGAGATATTTGCAAATGCACTCGATTGATTTGACTTATGTGGGAAGTGGGATTCACGAAGAACTGGTCGCGCATGTGGCCGATCAAGAGGGATATTTCGAGGATGAAGGTGTCCACGTCGCCCTGCGGGACGGGGCCGTGTGGCCGACGCACCGGGTGCGCGGCGGCGCAACCATCGGCCTCGGCCGCGCTTTGTTGTCACGAATGGCCGATGGCATCGAGTGGACGGTCCTCGCCGCCAACACCCATCGTCCGCTGTTTTGGTTCCTCGGGCGTGGCGAAATCAAATCGATGGACGACCTTCGAGGGCGACGACTGGCGGTCCACGGCGCGCGCACCGCCCCCGGTTGCTTCGCGCGGATCGTGCTGCGCAAGCACGGACTGGATCCCGATCGCGACCTGCAATGCCTGGAGCGAATCCCGGGTGACTACCAGATGGACTTGCGACGCCTTCGCGACGGATCGATCGACGCGGCCTATGTGGGTAGTACGTTATCCCCCGAACAGGTCGCCAACGAGGAAGGACTTACGGTGCTGTGCTGGGTAGGCGACCACCTCCAGATCCCCACAGTGGGAATCGCCGTGGATCCTGCGCGCATCCCACTGCACGACCCGGCCCTGCAGGGTCTGGTGCGGGCCAACAAGCGAGCACTTCGAACGATCGCCGAACAGCCTGAACTGGCAGTCGAACACATCGCCTCGTTCCATAATCGACTGACCATCGAGGAAGCACAGCAACATTACGAGCGCTATATCCACCCGTATTTCACAACCGACGGCCGGGTGAATCTCGCTGTTGCCCAGCAGGGGGTTACCGAAGTTGCCAACGAACTAGGCATCCCTGCGGGTACTGTCGACCAGATGTACCTCCCTGCCCTGTGATCTCCTCTTGCAGAGCATCTCGGACGCCGGCGTCGATGGACGAACGGCGTCCGAAAACAAAGCTTCCCGGCTTCACGTCGTGATCGAAGCCGATAGCTGCGCCTGCCCTACCCTCTCGAGTGCGTCGACAAATTGCATGGTGACCTGGGCACCCCGTTCATAATCGGCATACGGAGCAAAACAGCGACGAATCCCCCCCTCGCTCCGAATGCTCACGTATTCTGGAAGCGTGACACCGTCCCGGCTGCGCAGAAGAACCGAATACTGTCCGACGCGCGGAATGCACATCCCGGCCGGCAAGTGCAATTCGCCGCTCACCCCCGCTTTACATTCCAGTTCGTGATGTCTTCCGAGCAACTGTGCTGAGCGCCGTACGTCGCCGTCAAGAATCAATCGGCGAATAACCGTCGACGAAGCCGGTTCGGTACTTTGATCATCGAACGCTGCGTGCAAAGCCACAGGATGGACGCTGAAATTCGCGGACTCTCCAAGTCGTGCCAAATATTCGACCGTCCCTACGCGTGCCTTTCCGCAAACAAAATTTTTGCCGACCACCAGCGCGCGCATCCCCAACTGCTCGACAAGCGTACCCTGCACGAAGTCATCGGCTGTCTGCTCCCGCCGATACTGATCAAAGGGCATCAACAACGCGCGATCGACACATCCGGTCGATGCCAGAAGCTCGAGGCGTCGCTGCACGCTCACCAGCAGGGGCAGTGCCTTGTCCGGCTGCAGCACCCGCCGCGGATGCGGATCGAAGGTGACGACGACAGCAGGCACTCCGTAAAGCTTCGCCGTTTCACGCAGCCTCTCAAGCACGCGCCGATGACCGCGGTGTACGCCGTCGAATACGCCAATCGAAATCACGCATCCTCGCTTCATTGTGTTCATGGTCGCGCTCCATAGCGGGTGTGTAAGCGGATCATAGAAGGCAATGAAGGCGCGATCCATCTACCCTGTTGAATGGGCTCAATAACGCCCAGGAATAGACTGTCAATTGCCTGTCTGGCAAAACAGCTGCTTCACGACGGTTCGGATCCACTGATTGCCCGGATCGCGATGTACGCGGTCATGCCAGTACTGCGCAATCTGAACCTTAGGGAAATCGAGCGGCGGCTCGACGAGTTGAAGGCCGCACTCGCGGCCCATACTGAGCGCAAGCGAGCGGGGTATGGTCGCAATAACGTCCGTGCGCCGCGAGATCAATGCAGCGGACGAGAACGTCGGCACGCGGCACGCGATGTTTTCGCGCGGCACATGCGCCTCGATCAGACGTTCGACGGACACATGCTCATGCCCTGTGCCTACAGTCGACACGAGCGCATGCTTCTCGGCGATAAACGCCTCGCGCGTCGGCGTGACGCCGATACGCGGGTGGTCGCTGCGCGTCACACTTGCATAGCTTTCCGTCCACAGCGGCAACCGCCGGATGCCTGCCGCGAGCGATGGAAACGAACCAATCGCGATATCAATCAAGCCCGACTCCAGCCACTGGTCCAGATGCTGCGCGTCGCAGTGGATCGCCTGCACATTCACGCGCGGCGCGTGCTCAGCCAGATAGTTGAGCACCGGCGGCAGCATGTTCACAACACCCGCATCAACCACATGGATGTTGAATGTGCGTTCCGAGGTCGCGGGATTGAAGGCGGCATGTGACGAGCGCAACTGCCGGAAGTTGGTGAGGATCGATTTGACGGGCTCCGCGAGTTCGAGCGCCTTGGGGGTCGGCTCCATGCGCATCGACACGCGAATAAAAAGCGGATCGCCAAAATACACCCGCAGCCGCGCGAGCGTCTTGCTCAACGCGGGTTGTGTGACGTTCAGCACGTGTGCGGCTTTCGTAATGCTGTGCTCGGTCATCAGCACATCGAAGATTTGCAGGTGGTGAAAGTCGAGATCCGCCTCATTCCGTTGCGGAATAGTGTCCATGACGCGCCATCCATAGAGCTAAAGATTGGGTCAGTGTAATTTAGCTCAAACCGCAGACGCAGGGCACCGGGCAATACCCAGGGTAGCAGACAGGAGATGCGGTCGATTTCTCCCATCTCCTCCTGTTCCGCACATTCGAGACCAGAGCTAATAAGGAGACGTAGGATGACTAAAGTACAACTTCAGCCGGCGGACGCGTCTGCGCATCACCAACCTGCGGACAGGTTGCCGTATATCGATGCCACGGACTTCCGTGAAGCGCTTTCCTGCGCAGCGACGGCCGTTACCGTCATCGCGACGGAGGGCTCTGCGGGCAAGGCTGGCGTCACCTGCTCCGCCGTCTGCTCAGTCAGCGACATGCCGCCGACCATCCTCTTCTGCGTCAATCGGCGCAGTGCTGCAAACAGCGTAATCAAGACGAATGGCCTTCTGTCCGTGAACTGGCTGCAAGCTCAGCAATCGGACGTTTCGCAGCTCTTTTCGGGTGTCGGCCACGTGCCGATGCACGAGCGTTTCAACGACACACGCTGGCAGTCGTCCGTCCACGGTATCCCGTACCGCACGGACGCCCTCGTCTCGCTCGATTGCCGTATAGCCTCAGCAATGGAAATCGGCACACACAGCGTTTTCGTTGCACACGTACTGAACGCACGGACGACCGCCGGCATGGCGCCGCTTGTTTATTGCCAGCGCGCGTACGCAACGACACGTCCCACGCAATCCTGACCACGCTGTAATTGACCACCAAAGGAGTACACACACATGATTCGCACCGGCAAGCAGTATCTCGAGTCCCTCAACGACGGACGTAATGTCTGGGTCGGAAACGAGAAAATCGACAATATCGCGACGCATCCCAAGACGCGCGGCTACGCAAAAGTTCACGCAGAATTTTACGATCTCCACCATCGCAAAGACCTGCAGGACGTGGTGACTTTTGTCGACGAAAACGGCGAGCGTCGTTCGATGCAATGGTTCGGCCATCGTAACAAGGACGAATTGCGCCGCAAGCGCAAGTATCACGAGACGGTTATGCGGGAACTGGCGGGCGCATCGTTCCCGCGCACGCCCGACGTTAACAACTACGTGCTGATGACCTATCGCGACGACCCGACGCCATGGGAAGCACAAAGCATCGGTGCGGAGGGCAAAGTCCTGGCGAAGAACATCGTTGCCTTCGTCAACTACGCGCGGGATAACGACTTCAATTGTGCTCCCCAATTCGTCGATCCGCAGATGGACCGATCGGGTCCCGAAGCTCAAGCGAAATCGCCTGGGCTGCGCGTCGTGAAGAAGGATGACAAAGGCATTTACGTTTCCGGGGTCAAGGCAATCGGCACCGGCGTTCCGTTTGCGGATTGGATCCATATCGGCGTCTTCTACCGTCCCGGCATTCCGGGCGAACAGATCATCTTTGCCGCCACGCCCGTCAATACGAAAGGCGTGACCATCGTTTGCCGCGAGAGCACTGTGAAGGAGGATGAAACCGAGCATCCGCTCGCCGCACAAGGTGACGAGCTCGACGGCGTGACTGTGTTCGAAAACGTCTTCATTCCGTGGAGCCATGTGTTTCACGTCGGAAATCCGGAACACGCCAAGCTCTATCCGCAACGCGTGTTCGACTGGTTGCATTATGCTGCGCTCATTCGCCAGGTTGTACGTGCTGAACTGATGGCCGGCCTTGCCATATTGATCACCGAGCACATAGGCACGAGCAAGATTCCACAAGTACAGACGCGCGTTGCCAAGCTGATCGGCTTCCATCAGGCGACGCTCGCACACATGATTGCCGCTGAAGAACTCGGTTTTCATACTCCGGGCGGGCACTATAAACCGAACATCCTTATCTACGACTTCGGTCGCGCCTATTACCTCGAACACTTCTCCTCGATGATCTACGAGCTGGTCGATCTGTGCGGCCGCAGCGCACTGATCTTCCCGACGGATGCTCAATGGAAGGACTCGACGCTTGGTCCGTGGCTCGAGCGTATGAACAATGGCCCGACTGGCAAACCGCTTGACCGCGTGAAGATCGGTCGCGTCGTGCGCGATCTGTTCCTCTCGGATTGGGGCAGCCGTCTCTTCATGTTCGAGAACTTCAATGGTACGCCGCTCATGACAATTCGTTCGCTGACGATGCAGCGTGCGGAGTTCGCTGCCTCTGGACCGTACGGCATGCTCGCATCGAAGGTGTGCGGCATCGAACAAAGCAGCGAAGCGATGACGGAATATGCCGCCTCTGCAGACTACGCGAAGGCTCAGGATAAGGCGCGTCATCAAGAGGAACTCGCCATGCGCAGCGCGTTGACGGTCTAACGACGAACGGCGTGCGACGCGCGTCGCACGCCCGGAAAGTTGGCGCAAGCATGTCGCTCGCCGAGACAGTCGAACAGGACTATTTAACGAATCGCTTATTCTTTGTCGCACCTGCATCGTTTTCATCGTGTTCTCCTCGCGCCTGCATCGCCATCGAGACGATTCTCGCCAGTACCGTCGCCGGGTAGAGATGGCCAATGGATGCCTCAAATATGGTGAGGCCTCGCGCCATAGGGCTAATGGGCAAGATATCTCCGAAGCCTGCCGACGTGAGTGTTGAAAATGAGAAGTACTCGAGCGTCGCACGAAACCCGGAATGATCGCTCGCCTGCGGCAAACCCGAGAAAGCGTTCACGGACAGCAACGTGATTAAACGAAACACTAGCGTAAAGAGAAGACCAATATTTAGATAGATGACAATCGAGCCGAGGGCCCGGTACACCGAGAAGCGGCCAGACGCAAAAACCGTAGCAAAAATCGCTACCGTCAGCAGCAGGAACGTCGTGATGGCCAGCACGTCCGCCCCAACCAGCGCCAACGGATAGTGCTGAAAGCAGTCCAGAACAATGATGGCGACGGATAGCGCAATGGCGATCGAACCGACAGCAAAGGTCCACTCAATGCGAGTGATCCGGACGACAAGCGCGGAAAAGAGAAGCGGCAATACGCCGACCAAACTCACCAGAACGCTCGGCCGCGACGCAGTGGCCGGAATCAAGCCGTAAACAGTGATGGACTGAATGACCAGCAAAGCAACCATCGCTGAATCACGCCTGCTTCGATGGAGTCGCGAGATCGCATCACCCACTTTGTTGATGCCGTTTGTCATACATTTATCCCCTGGCCATACGCACCGCACATTGCAACGCATACTAAACCGATCGGTTCTGTTACGTCAACAGTTCGGCGAATCAACCCGCATTTTCCGGGACTTCTAGTCAATCTGATAACGTACCGGCCAGTGCGATTTCGTCTGTCTTTGTGGTATCGTCGGGTTTTACTTCAGCAGCGATGGAATACATGGCCATCTCGTCAAGGCGCTCGAAGACGGCGACCTCTTCCAGCGGCCTCTTGCCCGACGGGGCAGCAGTCCAGTCCGAAAAGGCACGTCTTGTCCTGGCCGGGGCAAGAACCGTTTTCCTGGCCAATGGCTTTAGCGCCGCGACGACCGACATGATCCAGCAAGCCGCCGGGGTATCGAAATCGACGGTCTATTCGCACTACCCTAACAAGGAAGCCTTGTTCGTAGCCGTTATCGAAGCCGAATGTGAGTTGTTTCTGAAAACTGTCCGCAAGCACAAATTCCCGGAGAAGCGCCTTGCAGACATCCTGCATGCGATAGCTCGGACGTACCTGGAGCTTGTCCTGTCGCCTGATGGATTGGCACTGTATCGCACAGTGGTGTCTGAAGCGCCGAGGTTCCCCGAACTTGGGAGACGGTTCTACCTTGCTGGCCCGGGTGCCATGAACAGCGCTGTCGCGGAAACGCTGGAAGCCGCCGAGTGTAGAGGCGAGGTGGATCTCGGTGGCATCGGTCGTGATTTTGCAGCCGCGCTCTTTGTGAATATGGTGCGTGGCGACGCTCAGATGCAATGCCTGACTCACCCGGATTCCCCTGCGTCTGCTGTCCAACGGGACCAGTGGGCAAAGGACGCGGTCACTGCGTTTCTACGTGCTTTCCAAAAGAACGCCGCAACTGGCTGACATAATGAACCGCAGCGTGTCCCTCACGCCAACTTCGCCGCCGTGCGCTGCCGCTTATCGCCAGTATCTTGATTGCCATGGAAAGTCTTGAAAGAAGTTGAGAAACGATCCCGCTGCACGGCTCAGGCCGACGGCGGAGTCCGATATTCGATTTCGCCGCCCGGCAGAAAGAACATCATCAACGCGCGGCCGACGACGGTCGGGAAATGCTCGGTCATGGGCGCAAATACGCGCCAGCCCGCACCCGTACCGCAGAAATTCGCGCCCGCTTCCGAGGGGATGATCATGTTGATTTCGCCGCGCGTGTGGCAGTGATATTGCCCTTTGACGTTGGCAAGCAGCCCGCTTTCCACACTCAGGCCGGCTGTCTCGGGCGTTGGCTCCGCGATGCGTCCGCGACGATAATCGGGCCCCTCGATTTCCACATACGCGACCCACTTCTCTTCCACACCCCGCTTAAGCAGTTGCGTCATCTCTTCATAGCCTGGGGTGCCCGCACCGAAGCGCGAATTCAGGCTTTGGCCAAGAACATCGTCGAACGGCTGGTTGCCGATGTAGGCACAGACTTCGTGGACAAGCTCCAGCAGCCTCTCTTTGTGTGGCCCGGATGGCAGCATGTTTGTCTCCTGTATTGCTTAAGCGGCGGCGACATCGAGGTCGGCCAGGTTGAAAAAGCGTTGCGCGTTGCCGCTCATCAATTGTCGCTTGGCGAGCGCGTCGAGCCCCGCGTGCGCTTCGATCAATTTGCCGACTTGTTGCTCGCCGAGCGGGTACGGGTAGTCGGAACCGAGCATCACGCGCTCCGGACCCATCACGTCGACCAGCAATTGCAGCGCGCTTTCGTCGAATACCGCGCTGTCGACCGAAAAGCGGTCCACATACGAAGACGGCAGCCGCGGACAATTCTCGCGCACGATATCCCGCTCGCGCCACGCGTTGTCCACGCGACCGAGCAAAAACGCGAAACTGCCGCCGCCGTGCGCGAAGCAGAGCTTGAGCGTCTTCGGAATGCGCTCGAATGCGCCGGACAGAATCAGCGAAAGCATGCTGAGCTGCGTTTCGGCGGGCATCGCGACGAGCCACGGCAGCATCCACTTCTTCATTCTGCCGTCGGTCATCATGTCCCACGGATGCACGAGCACCGGTATGCCTTCGAGAGCGCAATGCGTGAGGAACCGGATCAAGCCCTCGTCGTCCAGGTCCTTGGCTCCGACGTGATTGCCGATCTGCACACCGTGGTGACCGGCGGCGAAAGCACGCGACGCTTCCGCGCAAGCGAGTTCGATGTCCTGCAGCGGCACTTGCGCGAGCACGTTGAGCCGATTGGGCGCGACCGCGCACATCTCCAGTGCGCGATCGTTCATTCGTTGCGCCCATTCGAGCGTCTTCTTGGCCGGGTAGCGATAGCCGAACATGACGGGCGTCGCGCACATCAGTTGAATGTCGATGCCGAGGCGGTCCATGTCTTCCACGCGGCGCCGCGCGTCCCATAGCGGCCGCGTCACCGGCCGGAATTCCCGGCTGCCGGTCATGATCATCGCGCTCTCGCCGCCGGCGGCGGGCGCGAGCCACGGGGCGTGCTCGGGATCCAGGCTCGCGGCCTCCTCCCGCGTAATCGACGGGAAAAAGTGCGAGTGGATATCGATTCGTCGTGTCATACGATCAACCTTCGAGATTGCGGGCGATACGAGTTCACGCGCCCGAACTCGTGGTGAATTCCGCCTGGCCGATGCCGGACACCACGCACTGCACGTGCAGGCCCGGTGTGAGCGCTTGGGCCGCGGTCGCCGCCCCAGCCATGATGAGCGAGCCGGCGGGAAGCGGCGTCTCAGCCTCGGCGACCAGATGCGACGCTTGCACGACGGAGCGCAACGGATGGCCAAGAATCGCAGCGGTCGAGCCGGTCTGCACGTCGCGCCCGTTAAAGCGCATCAGCACGCCCGCGTTGCGCAGCACGTCGAAGCGCCGCGACCACGCGCCGATCACGAGGCCCGCCGACGAGCAATTGTCGGCGACGACATCCTCGAGCGTGAAGCGAAACGCGCGATAACGCGAATCGATGATCTCCATCGCCGGCGCAACGGCCTCGATGTACGCGTGCGCTTCGAGCGCGGTCAAAGGCCGGTCGATATCGCGGCGCGTCACGAAGCAAACCTCCGGTTCAACGCGAGGATGAATGAAGCGCGATAGATCCACGCTTGCGCCTTCGGCTTCGAGCATCGCGTCGGTCAGCCAGCCCCAGATCAGGCTGTCCACACCCATCTGGATCATCTTGGCGCGGCTCGTGAAGCCGAGCTTGATGCCGACCGTGCGCTCCCCGCGTTGCGTGCGGCGCTTGATCGAAGCGCGCTGAATCTCGTATGCCTGCCCAAGCGAAAACGATTCGCCTGCGCTCAATTGCTCGATCGCTTCGACATGGCGTGCGGCGTCGTCGACACGCGCGGCTGCTGTAGCAACGTTCATTGCGCGACCTCCGCCGTTTCCTTGCGCTTCATGAGATCGAGCGCGACGTCGACGATCATGTCTTCCTGGCCGCCGACCATGCGCCGGCTGCCCAGCTCGACCATGATGTCGAACGCCGAGATGCCGTATTTCGCCGCGGCGGCTTCGGTATGCCGCAAGAAGCTCGAATAGATGCCCGCGTAGCCGAGCGCGAGCGTCTCGCGATCCACGCGCACCGGGCGCTCCTGCAACGGACGCACGATATCGTCGGCTGCGTCGATCAGCTTCTTCACGTCGCAGCCGTGATTGAGGCCCATGCGGTCCACTGCGGCGATGAAGACTTCGAGCGGCGCGTTGCCGGCGCCCGCGCCCATGCCGGTCAGCGAGGCATCGACGCGCTCGCACCCCGCTTCGAGCGCGACGATCGAATTGGCGACGCCGAGCGACAAGTTGTGATGCGCGTGAATGCCCGTCTGCGTGGCGGGGTCGAGCCTATCCTTGAACGCGCGAATCCGTTGCGCGACCTCGCGCATGTTCAACGCGCCGCCCGAATCGACGACATAGACGCACTGCGCGCCGTAGCGCTCCATCAATTTCGCCTGCTTGGCGAGCGACTCGGGATCGGTGCGATGAGACATCATCAGAAAGCCGACCGTATCCATTCCGAGCGTGCGCGCGTATTCGATGTGCTGCTTCGAAATATCCGCTTCGGTGCAATGCGTGGCGATGCGTACGACGCGCGCGCCCGCGTCGTACGCGCTGCGCAAGTCGTGCACGGTGCCGATGCCCGGCAACAGCAGCGTCGCCACCTTCGCGCGCTTCACGGCGCCGGCCACCGCAGCGATCCATTCGAGGTCGGTGTGCGCACCGAAGCCGTAGTTGAAGCTCGACCCGGCGAGGCCGTCGCCGTGCGCGACCTCGATGCTGTCGACACCCGCTTCGTCCAGCGCAACCGCGATCGCCACCGCCTGCTCGACCGAATACTGATGACGGATCGCATGCATGCCGTCGCGCAGCGTGACGTCCGAGACGTAAATCTTTCTGTCGTTCATGGTGAAACGTGCCCTCCGTCACGCAGCCAGCCGGATGGCGGCCAGTTGATCCGCGGCACGCACGGCGGCCGCGGTCATGATGTCGAGATTGCCGGCGTAGGCCGGCAGATAGTGCGCGGCGCCTTCCACTTCGAGAAAGACGCTGACCTTGAGTCCGTGCTTGGCCGCGCCGCAGTGCTTGGCGAACTGCGCGGGAATCGCCACCCGATCGAACTGCACTGCCTGCTTCAAGCGATAGCCCGGCACATAAGCGTTGACGTCGCCGGCCATCGCGTGCACCGACGCTTCGATCGCCTCTCGATCAGCATGCTCGTCCGTGAGGCAATACACGGTATCGCGCATCATCAGCGGCGGTTCCGCCGGGTTCAGCACGATGATCGCCTTGCCGGCCGTTGCGCCGCCGACGCTTTCGATCGCGCGCGACGTGGTCTCGGTGAACTCGTCGATGTTCGCGCGCGTTCCCGGTCCCGCCGAGCGGCTCGAGATCGACGCCACGATCTCCGCGTAGTGCACGCTCGCCACGCGCGAGACCGCCTTGACCATCGGAATCGTTGCCTGTCCGCCGCAGGTCACCATGTTGATATTGGGCGCATCCAAGTGCTGCCCCAGATTGACGGCCGGCACGACGAACGGGCCGATCGCAGCGGGCGTCAGGTCGATCGCCGTGATGCCGTGCTTGGCGAGCACTTCGGCATGGCGATGATGTGCGCCGGCGGAAGTCGCATCGAATGCAATCTTGATCTCTTTGAATTGCGGCATCGCGAGCAAGCCGTCGATACCGTCCGCGGTGACCGCAACGTCCAGGCGCGCGGCACGGGCGAGCCCGTCGGAAGCCGGATCGATACCGGCCATCGCGCGCATCGTCAGATGTTTCGAATGGCGCATCAACTTGAACATCAAGTCCGTGCCGATGTTTCCCGAACCGATGACCGCGACCGGGACTCGAGCCATATCTTTCACGATTGAGACTCCGTTTGAGTGGAAAACAGCGCACGCACCGAGCCGAGCCCTTCGATGCCAGCGGTAAAGACGTCGCCCGGCTGAACGGCCGCCATCGGGCCCAGTGCCCCGGTCAGGACGATGTCGCCGGCACGCAGCGGCGCACCGAGACGCACGAGCGTGTCGGCAAGCCAGATCGCCGCGATCAGCGGATTGCCGAGACAGGCGGCGCCCGCCCCGACGCTCACCTGATCGCCGCGCCGCTCCATCGACATGCCGCAGCCGACGATATCGAAATCGCTCAGCTTCACGGGCCGGCTGCCGAGCACGAAAAGGCCGCTCGATGCGTTGTCCGCGACGGTATCGGCAAGCCGTATGTCCCAATTGCGGATGCGGCTGCCGACGACTTCGATCGCCGGCAATGCATACGCCGTCGCGCGCAGGATGTCGGCAACCGTGTGCCGTTCGTGCGGCAGGTCGTGTTCGAGCACGAGCGCGATCTCGGCCTCGACCTTCGGCTGCTGCGTGCGCTCGAACGGGATCTCCTGGCCGTCGCTGCAGGCCATCCAATCGAAGAGCGCGCCGAAGTCGGGCTGATCGACGCCGAGCTGCGTCTGCACCGCCTTCGACGTGAGGCCGATCTTGCGGCCGACAATCCGCGCGCCCGCTTCGATGTGCCGCGACGTGTTGATCTGCTGCACGCGATAAGCGTTCTCGAGCATGTCGCCGTCGAGCGCGGCGATCGCGTCGCGCACCGGCGCAACCGGCACGAACGGCGTGCCCGTTTGCGCTTGCCAGAGCGCGTCGGCGAGCTGGTGCATCGTTTGAGAAGACTTGGACATTAGGCGATCCTCACGCAGACGTTGGTCAGTTCCGAATAGAAGTCCATCGAATGCCGGCCGCCTTCGCGGCCGAAGCCGGAAAGCTTGGTGCCGCCGAACGGCGTGCGAAGGTCGCGCTCGAACCATGCGTTGAGCCACACGATGCCCGTTTCGATCTGGCGCGCGACGCGATGCCCGCGCTGCAGGTTCGACGTCCACACGCTCGCGGCAAGGCCATACGCGCTGTCGTTGACGCGCCGCACCACCTCGTCTTCGGCGTCGAACGGCGCAACATGGCACACGGGGCCGAAGATTTCCTCCGTCACGCATCGTGCGTCATCGGGCAAGCCGGTCCAGATCGTCGGTTCGACAAACGCGCCGTTGTCGTTCGCATCGCCGAATGCCGGCACGCCGCCGCCGGTGACGACCGTCGCGCCTTCTGCCACCGCCAGCTTGAAGTAGCTCAGCACCTTGTCGCGATGCTGCTGCGAGATCATCGGCCCCGTGGTCGTTCCCGGCTCGTACGGCGAGCCCACCTCGAGCGCTTCAGTCTTCTCTTTCAGCGCCGCGACGAAGCGCTCGAAGATCGGACGCTCGACATACACGCGCTCCGAACACAGGCACACTTGACCCGCATTCGTGAAGCTCGAACGGAGCACACCCTCCACCGCCTGATCGAAGTCGGCATCGGCAAACACGACCGCCGCGTTCTTGCCGCCGAGCTCGAACGACACGTTCTTCACGCCGTCCGCGACCGCCTTCATGATCGCGCTGCCGGTCTTCGACTCGCCGGTAAACGTGATCGCGTCGATATCGGCGTGACGGGTCAGCCATTCGCCCGCCGCATTCGCGCCATGTCCGTGAATCAAATTGAAAACGCCGGCGGGCAGCCCGATGTCGCGCATCACTTCGGCGAGCAGCGTCGCCGAGGTCGGCGTCTCTTCCGAAGGCTTCGCGACGACGCAGTTGCCCATCGCGAGCGCCGGCGCCACTTTCCACGAGAACAGCAAGAGCGGCAGATTCCAAGGCGAAATCACGCCGACCACGCCAAGCGGCTTGCGCGTCACGTAGTTGATGAACTCGCGCCCGTCGCTCGTCGACGTCTCGAAGAACTCGCTGTGCGATGTCCGCACGAGATCCGCGAAGGTGCGGAAATTGGCGATGCCGCGCGCGACGTCGAGGCTTCGCGCCTGGCTGACCGGGCGCCCGGTATCGGCCACTTCCGCCGCGACGAAATCGTCGAAGCGCACCTGGATACCATCGGCGATCTTGTGCAGCCAATCGGCGCGCGCTTGCGCGCTCAGTTGTCCCCACGGACCGCGCTGCGCACGCTTGGCTGCACGCACCGCCGCATCGACGATGCGCATGTCGGCCTCCGCCACGCGCGACAGCTCGCTTCCGTCGACCGGGCTGATATTGGCGAAAGTCTGGTCCGAGTCGGCGAAGTCTCCGTCGACGAAATGGCGCAGCCGTTTCGGCAAGGCGGCTTGCGAAGATGCGTTCACGTAGTTCACTTGCACTCCTGCTGTCACAGTGATTGAAAGTCAGTGTAGGCAAGTGCATCGCCGCTGAACAATCAAAGATTCGCTGGCTGGTATAAGGAGGCGGAATAGCAGGCGGCGAAGCACACGCTCAGGTCGGGCCCACTTCCCTCAAGCATTGAATGAACGCTTCGCAAGCGGGACTGAGCGTCTTGCCCGAACGCACGCTAAAGCCGATCGTGCCGAACGAGCCCGTTTCGCGGATCTCGAGAATGCGCAGCAATCCGCAGCGCACGAACTGGGCGGCGGCGACGTGCGGCATCACGGCCACGCGCGGGGCGTCGAGCAGCAGCCCGAGGTTCGTCAACACCGACAGCGATTCGACGAGGTCTTCCGGCAGCTTCAAGCCGGCTGCGCGAAACATGCGCTCTACGGCAAGCCTCAACGGAGAGTCGACCGTCGGCAGAATCCACGGCATGCCGGCGAGATCCCTGAGCGACGCATTCGGTGCGCGCGCCAGCTCGTGCCCCGCACCGACCACGACCGCGAGAGCGTCTTCGAACAGCGCATGATGCGTCAATGGAAAAGCGTCGGAGAGCGGCAGCTCGACCTCGGGCAGACGGCCCACCACGATATCGAGTTCGCCGGTGGCGAGCGCAGGAAACAACTGTGCGGTAGGTCCTTCGCGCACCGTGACGAGCACATTCGGCGCGCGCGCCTTGAGGTGGGTGATCGCCGTCGGCAGCAGATGCGCCGATGCGGAGATCAGCGTTCCGACCACCACATGCCCCGCTTCGCCGAAACGGAATTGATCCAATTCTTCCGTCATATGACGAAACTCGGCGAGCAGCGACTTCACGCGCCGCCCGACGACGCGGCCCAGATCGGTCGGCACCACGCCTCGATTCGAACGCGCGAACAGCGCGCCTTGAAACGATGCCTCGAGCTCTTGAATGACCTTGGTCACGGCGGGCTGCGTGAGCCGCATTTCGTTGGCGGCATGCAAGATCGAGCCGGTCTCCATGACCCGGTCGAAGATCAGCAATTGACTGAGTTTGAGACTGCGGCTCAATCCGATCTGGCTTAGTCGATGCTGACGCATGGTCGTGGACGGCGCTTACTATTCCGCCTTCGCGCCGCGCCCGGGATGGACCGTTCCGCAGTGCGGACACGTGCGCTTCGCTTGCGATTCGTAGAACGCGGCAAAGAGCGGCGGCAGATCCTCGACGATATTTTTCAGCTGGATTTCGACGCGGTGCACGACGCCGTTGCAGCTGTCGCAATACCATTCGAACGCATCGATCGCGCCGTCGGCGCGCTGCCGCTCGATGACGAGACACGCACTGCCCGCTTCCGGCCGCTGCGGCGAATGACGCAGATGAGGCGGCAGCAGAAAGACGTCCCCCTCCTTCAGGTCGACACGCTCGCGGCGGCCGTCCGCGATCAGGTTCAGGTAGGCGTTGCCTCTTAGCTGATAGAAGAACTCCTCGTGCGGATCGTCGTGATAGTCGGTGCGGTGATTGGGGCCGCCCACCACCGTCACGATGAAATCCGCGTCCTGCCAGACCTGCTGATTGCCCACCGGCGGCTTGAGCAAATGCGCGTGCTCGTCGATCCAACGGGAAAAGTTAAACGGACGGCCATAGGTCAGCATGCTCGTCTCCACTCAAGATTTCGCGCGCCCGTCTGCTCCGGTGCGCGGAAGATACGCGACTGCCTTGATCTCGATCGCGAGGAGCGGATGCGGCAACTGGTGAACGGCGACGGTGGTCCGGGCCGGCCCGGTCTCGTCGAAATACTCCCCGTACACCTCGTTATAGCCGCCGAAGTCGTTCATGTTGACGAGAAACGCCGTGATGTCGACGAGGCTGGACAGGTCCGCGCCTTGCGCGCGCAGAATATCCCGGAGGTTCTCGATGACCGCGCGAGTCTGCGCCCGGATATCGACTTGCGCCGTGCCGAACGCGTCCGCACGGGCGCCGACGAACGTGTTGTCGGGCAGGCGCGCGCTCGTCCCCGATACGTAGAGAAAGTCTCCGGCCCGCACGACATGCGGGAATCGTCCGCGAGGCTTGGCTTTGTCGGCAACGACCAGGCCCTGAATGACGTCTTCCATTGGATTGCCCCTTGCACTGAGTGACGGATGCCAGTCTATGAAGCGCGAAGCCGCCTGAATAATCAAAATTCGTCCGCCTGCTATTCAGTTTTGGAATACCGCTATGACGCAGCGCAACACGGCACGGAAAGGCGCGCCATGCCGTCGAATTCTTCCGATGTCCAGCGCAATTCACGCATACCCGGCGCCTCCTGTCGACGTGAACGATCAATGCCGATGTTTCGAGCGATCGTAGCGCAAACCGGGTCCGCGCAAGCAGGCTGCAAATAGACACTATCCAAGGGCCTGCATGCCGCACGCGGCGGATCTGCCCTATGCTCGCGGCTCGGAAGCCGCGCGCTGCGACACGCCTGCGCGAGCGATCATCGCGCACGCGAACTGCGGCATACTGAACCCGTCTCCAAGCAACCGTGTAACGCGCTTTACGCCTGCTTCGCGCACTTGAAGGAAACGAATATGTCATTCGCTCACGCGCCCCATCGCCGCATCGCCGCATCCGGGCCCACGTCCGCTGCCGAGCAGCAGACCCGCATCGATCTCGCCGCCGCCTACCGGCTCGCCGCCCTCAATCAATGGGACGATCTCATCTACACGCATATCTCGGCGAGCGTGCCGGACGAGCCCGGCCATTTCCTGATCAACCCGTTCGGGCTCGCATTCGAGGAAGTGTGCGCGTCGAATCTCGTGAAGATCGACATCGAAGGCAACATCGTCGGCGAGAGCGAATACCCCGTGAACGCAACGGGCTTCGCGCTGCACGCCGCCGTGCACGCCGCGCGCGCCGCCGCTTTTTGCGTGATGCATCTGCACAATACGGCGGGCATTGCCGTCTCCGCGCAGCGCGAGGGCCTCTTGCCCGCTTCGCAGCACGCGCTGCGCTTTTACGGCCAGCTCGCCTATCACGACTATGAAGGGCTGGCGTTCACGCCAGCCGAAGGCGCGCGGCTCGTGGCGCACCTAGGCGACAAACCCGCGATGCTGTTGCGCAATCACGGCACGCTGACCGCCGGCCGCACTGTCGCGGAGGCTTATGTGCTGATGGCCACGCTCATCAAAGCCTGCGAAATACAGCTCCAGGCGCAAGGCAGCAAGCAAGACCTCGTGCTGCCGGACGACACTGTCGCCAAGCGCACGGCGGAGCAACTGCTCGACGGCGGCGCAATCGAAGGCGTGCTCGAATGGCCCGCGCTGCTGCGCAAGCTCGACCGCATCGATACGTCGTATCGCGACTAAGCAAGTCGCGGCGCCAACCTATTCATCCCACCAATTGCCAAGGAGAAAAGCAATGCCGACATTCCATATCGAACTGTTCGAAGGCCGAAGCATTGAGCAAAAACGCAAGTTCGTCGAAGCGATTACGCGCGTGACGTGTGAGACGCTCGGCTGCGAAGCGAGCTCCGTAGACATCATCCTCACCGACGTCAAGCGCGAAAACTGGGCGACCGCGGGCCGCCTGTGGTCCGATCCGGAGCCGTCCGTTTGAACGGCTCTCGACCTCGCTGAAGTTCTTTGCACGCCTTAGCGTGCAAAGCACGAAAGCGGCGCTTTTCAAGGCCCCTGTCCGAAATGCGCGAGGCTTCGACGCCTCGCGGCACAATATTTCAACAAAACCGCAACGGCGAACTTTTGTCCTTGCATCGCTATTTGGCGGGCACTAATTTTCCGTTCTAGGACCGCGTAAAAGGGATCGGCGCAACGCCCGGCACCTCGCGAGCTTCGCGCGCCGACGCGGCCCGGCAGGTCACAACGGGAGCCCCACCATGCATCGCCCGCCGATCTTCGCGGCGGGTGTGGCCGTGCGCCGCGCTCGCCTGGTACCGAGAATGTTTCGCCGTCCGCATCGTGCGCCAAGCATCCTCCATGACGGTTTTTCCGCTTATTGCGAATGCCCCGCGTGGCATCGCATTGTGTTGCCCAGGCACACAGGCGAGAGGCAAGACGGGCACCACTGCCTGTTCGCGCCTCGACGGCGGCAGAGCATTTCGTTCGACTGAGAATTGCGCAATGAGGCCCGGGCGTTATCAATTTGAAATAACCATGAAAGAAATCTGCAAGAAGGGCGGCGCGCCGTGCGCGCTGCAGCGCGGTAGATTGCCGCACTTTTCAATGATCAGTCAATTGACGTCCGTCAATTTGTGCTTCAACGAATCGTTACGCATCAGTGACTTACGTCTCGAAATTTGATGCGCGTCATTGACGACTCGTCATAAAGCGCCGGAACGCAGCGCAGCAAATTTCGCGTCGCTGCTCTAACCTTGGGTCCATCTGCATAGCACAGCGCAGTGCGCGCCGGCATCGGCCGGCACGCGTGGTCAACTTCTGCTCTCTGGCTTATGGAACCCGCACTCAGCGCTTTCGAACTGGCGCGCATTCAGTTCGCCTTCACCATTTCATTCCACATCGTCTTTCCGGCGCTCAGCATCGGCCTCGCAAGCTTCATCACCGTGCTCGAATGGCGTTGGCTCAAGACCGGCAAGGCGTACTACAAAGACCTGTGTCTGTTCTGGTCGAAGATCTTCGCGATCGCCTTCGGCATGGGCGTCGTTTCGGGCGTCGTGATGAGCTACGAATTCGGCACCAACTGGGCCGGTTTCTCCAAGTTCGCCGGCCCCATCACCGGACCGCTCTTGACCTACGAGGTGATGACCGCGTTCTTTCTCGAAGCGGGCTTCCTCGGGATCGCACTGTTCGGATGGAAACGCGTCGGCCCGCGCGCGCATTTCGGTGCAACGCTGATGGTGGCGATCGGCACGCTGATCTCGACATTCTGGATTCTCGCGTCCAATAGCTGGATGCAGACGCCGCAAGGCTTCACGATCGCCGACGGCCATGTGGTTCCGGTGGACTGGTTCAAGATCATCTTCAATCCGTCGTTCCCGTATCGTCTCGCGCATATGACGCTCGCCGCGTTCATCGTCGCCGCGCTCGTGGTGGCCGCAACGGGTGCCTGGCATCTGCTCAAGGGCCGGCGCGACCCGGCGGTCAAGAAGATGTTTTCGATGGCGCTGTGGCTGCTCCTGATCTTCACGCCGATTCAAGCGTTCGTCGGCGATCAGCACGGCTTGAACACGCGCAAGTACCAGCCCGCGAAGATCGCGGCGATCGAGGGCTTGTGGCAGACCGAGAAAGGCGGCACGGGGCTCAATCTGTTCGGCATCCCCGACATGGATGCGGAAATCACGCGTTACGCCGTGGCGATTCCACACCTCGGCAGCCTGATTCTCACGCACAGTTGGGACGGCGAGATTCGCGGCCTGAAAGAGTTTCCGAAGGAAGACAGGCCGAATTCGACCGTGGTGTTCTGGAGTTTTCGCATCATGGCCGGGCTCGGCATGCTGATGATCCTGATGTCCGCGCTGTCGTGGTGGCTGCGCCTGCGCGGGCGCCTTTTCGACGCGAAGTGGTTTCACCGCTTCGTCGTCGCAATGGGGCCGACCGGCGTCATCTCGCTGCTCGCGGGCTGGGTCACGACCGAAGTCGGCCGCCAGCCGTGGGTCGTGTACGGCGTGATGCGCACGGCGCAGGCGGTGTCGCCGCTCACCACGCAGCAAGTCGGCATTTCGCTGATGGTATTCGTGGCCGTCTACTTCCTCGTGTTCGGCACGGGCGTGTACTACATCCTGAAGCTGATGCAAAACGGGCCCGCGCTGCCGCCGCCGCGGCGGGAGACGGAACGCGACACGCCGCACGATACGAAGCCGCGCCCCACGCATCAGCCGATGCCCGCGCCCAAACACTTGATCGACGCCTGAGCGCGCGCCGCATCGCTATCGCCGGAACTCACAAAACCCCTGGATTTCGAGGCTTAAAATGGATGTGACCGTTGTCTGGGCTGCGATCATCGCGCTCGGCCTGTTCCTGTATGTCGTGCTCGACGGTTTCGACCTCGGCATCGGCATCATCTTTCCGTTCTTCCCCGAGGAGCGCGAGCGCGACCTGATGATGAACACCGTCGCCCCCGTATGGGACGGCAACGAGACTTGGCTCGTGCTCGGCGGCGCGTCGCTCTTCGCGGTGTTTCCGGTCGTCTATTCGACCGTGCTCTCGGCGCTCTACCTGCCGCTCATCTTCATGCTCGTGTGCCTGATCTTTCGCGGCGTGTCGTTCGAGATCCGCGCCAAGGCGCAGCGCACGAAGCCCATGTGGGATCTCGCGTTCATGGGCGGCTCGGCCGGCGCCGCGTTCTTCCAAGGGATTGCGCTCGGTGCGTTCCTGCAAGGCATTCCTGTCGAGAGCGGCCAGTTCGCCGGCAGCGCGTTCGGCTGGCTCACACCTTTCAGCCTGCTGACGGGGCTCGGCCTCGTGGCGACCTACGCGCTCCTCGGCGCGTGCTGGCTCGTCGCGAAGACGGAGGGCGATCTGCAGCGGCGCCTGCATCGCGTCGTGTGGCCGCTCACGCTCGTGCTGCTCGCGTTCATCGCGATGGTCAGCGTATGGACTCCGCTGCAGGACCCGAGCGTGGCCACACGCTGGTTCGATTCGGGCTTGTTCTATCGCTTGCTGCCGGTGCCGTTCCTCGTCGCGGTCTGCGCGTTCGTCATGTACCGCGCGGTCAACGGGCGGCATCACGCGACGCCGTTCTTCATCGCGCTCGCGCTCGTCCTGCTCGGTTACGCAGGCTTGCTCGTGACGCTCTGGCCGTATGCGATTCCGTCGAGCGTGACGGTGTGGGAGGCCGCCGCGCCGCGGTCGAGCCAGACCTTCACACTCGCCGGGGCGGCAGTGATCCTGCCGGTCATTCTCGGCTACACGATCTTGGGCTATTGGGTTTTCCGCGGAAAGGTGCGCCATGGCGACGCGCATTATCACTAAATCGATTGCCGCGCTTCAGCGCGCGAGCTGGGCGATGCCGCGCTGGGTCTGGTGCGTCGCGCTGTGGTGCGTCGGCGTAAGCGGCGCGATGCTGGTCGGCGCGCTGTTCAAGGTGTTCATGAACGTTACGCTATTTGCCGTATCGAAGTGATCGGCAGCGCAGGACCACGCCGGGGATGCGGTGATCGGCATCCCCGGCGCTTCCCTCTCTCCCCGTCTTTCCCCGCTCCCTCACCGCGCGGTATGCATTAGACGAAATGGCGCGGTGCTTTTTGAAGCGGCGACGCGTCGTCGCTTCAGCACCGGGCCGCACGGCTAGCCGCATCAGCACGCGATGCTCGTCGCCACGGGCACCACCGCACCGCCGAAAATCGGATGCTTGTCGTCGTCGAAATCGTGCGTCTTGCAGGTTTGGGACGCCCCCGCACCGAGCGTCACGTGGCGTGCGCCCGATGGCTCGTAGTCGACAAAGAAACTCTCGTCCCACACGCCTAGCTGCACTTTCGCGCGCGTCGCGTCGACGGCTTGTTGCGGCACGAGCGAGAAACGGTAGACCAGGCGCCCGTTCTCGATCGCCACCCGGAAGTTCGACGCAACGCCAAAACGCAGCGGCACCCCGTCGACGAACAGATGGGTGAAGTAATCGGCATCCTCGAGCGACGAGAACGCCTGCTCCCAGAACAATTGCGTCTGCGCCGCGTTCAACGGACCGCTCGCCGGCAGTTCGGACAGCCCCGCAATCGCCACCGGAAAGCCCCGCGAGAAAATCCATGTCTCGTTGACCGCAACGATCGCGGTGCCCCGCATATCGACCGACAAGGCATAGTTGATCCACACATGCGGATGCGCGTACGCCGTTTGAGCGGCCAGCCACACCACCGTCGCCAGGGCGATATGCCGCCAATCGCGCATGGCGCGCGATAAGCGTTTCATCCCAGCAGACGTGCGATCCAAACTCATTTCCATCCTTGCAGCGACGCCGATCGGCAAATAGCCGTTCTACGCCGGAATTACCGGTTCGACAATTCCAATCTATGAGACTCATAGGTTGCGGTCGTGACGGGGGCGGGCGCCGTTAATGAACCGAAGAACCGAAGCAGGCGTTCGGGGCGGCATCCTGCAAACATCGGCGATTCAGGCTACCCTGTCTGCCGTTCCTGCTTCCGCCCGCAGGCCAGTGGGGCGACAGGCTACCTCCATCAGGAAAGCAATGACGCAACCGCTAACTATCGATTTTGTCTCCGATATCGCGTGCCCGTGGTGCGCTATCGGCCTATCCTCGCTCCAACTTGCGCTGTCGCGCCTTGGCGACGCGGTTGACGCCCAAATCGTCGTGCATCCCTTCGAGCTGAATCCGCAGATGGGGCCGGAGGGCGAGGCTATTGTCGATTATCTCGGCAAGAAATACGGACGCACGCCGGCGCAGATTGCCGAAACGCAAGCGCTGATCCGCGAGCGCGGCGCCGACGTCGGCTTTGTCTTCAGTCCGCGTACGCGCGTCTATAACACCTTCGACGGACACCGCCTGCTGCATTGGGCCGGTATCGAAGGCAGGCAGTTGCCGCTCAAGCTGGCGCTGCTGCGGGCCTATCATTCCGAGGGCAAAGACCCAAGCGACCATGACGTCTTGGTCGAAGCGGCGCAATCGGTAGGACTTGACGCTGCGCAGGCGCGTGACGTGCTGCGAAGCGGCGACTTTGCCGATGCAGTTCGTGCGGAAGAGCGGAAATACCAGGAGCTGGGCATACAGTCGGTGCCGTCGATCATCTTTAACCAGCGCTATCTGGTGACCGGCGGACAACCGGCGAAAGAGTTCGAGCAAGTGATCCAGCAGATTCTGGCTGAAGCGTAGCGTGGCTGCACACTGCTACCCAATCCCGTGAACTGGCGCTGGTGCAAAAGCACGACTTCAACGCGTCTTCGAGCGTCTCCGGCAACACGTCCGAGGCTTGTGGTTCGGCCGTTTGCCCGACGCGTGCTATCACATCCTCTCCCCATCTAAAAGACGCACAGCGTCTCTGCCAATCCGAGTAAGCGGGATCGATCTGCGTGACTGACGCTGCCTGCGGACGGCCGCACGCTCGCGCCATGCCTGCCAAGAATGGGAGTTATTCGTCTGCGCTACCTTCCCGCGCTCGCCGCGTTGCCCGAACATGCAGCGCAAGACGAACCTGCGGTTCGCCTACCCCGAATCGAGACCCCCCATCCACTGATCGGAGACTTATTCATGTCGCTCCAAGACAAACTCGACGCATTCAAGGCAGACTTCCGTGCGGGCAAACCGCCGTTCAGCGCACCGCCGGAAATCCATCCCATCATGGAACGTGCGACGGCCGAGCTCATCGCGAGTGGCCAAGCCTCTCGCGCCATCAAGGCCGGTGACCGCGCCCCGCAGTTCCGCTTGACGGATCAGGACGGCAACGTGGTTTCCTCGGCCGAGCTGTTGGCCAAGGGTTCGTTGGTCATCAGCTTCTACCGCGGCGTCTGGTGCCCGTACTGCAACATCGAGCTGCAAGCCCTGAACGAAGTCTTGCCTGAAATCCAGGCCCTCGGCGCCAACGTGGTCGCGATCTCGCCGCAAGTCGCCGCCAACAGCAGGAAGTCCGTCCGCCAGAATCACCTGAACTTCCCTGTGCTGAACGACAACAAGAACGAAACGGCTGCCGCATTCGGTCTGCGTTTCACGCTTCCCGACTATCTCATCGACCTGTACAAGAAGCTCAAGAACGACCTGCCGGCATTCAACGGCGACCCGAGCTGGACACTGCCCATGCCCGCGCGCTATGTGATCGGCCAGGACGGCGTGGTGCTGTACTCGGAAGTCAATCCCGACTACACGCACCGCCCCGACCCGTCGGAGATGCTCCCGGTGCTCCAGAAGGCCGCGCAGAGCGCGTAACTCGCGATGGACCGCGCTGCTCACCGCAGCGCGGTCGCGTTCACGCGAGCCCATTCCGTCGAGGAATCATTGATATTTCGGGCGAATATCTTCCGCCGGCCGGCACCCCATGTGATGCTTCGCTCCACCTTTCACGGAGCACCCGATCATGAATAGATTGCTTGACAAGACTGCTGTCGTTACTGGCGGAAACAGCGGCATCGGCTTGGCGACCGCCAAGCGATTCGTCGACGAAGGCGCCTATGTCTTCATTGCCGGCCGGCGCCAGGAAGAGCTCGATCAGGCAGCCGCGCAGATAGGCAAGAACGTCACGGCCGTCAAGGCCGATGTCACGAAACTCGAGGACCTCGATCGTCTGTATTCGATCGTTCAGGAAAAGCGCGGGCAGATCGACGTGCTTTTCGCCAATGCCGGCTCGATCGAACACAAGACACTCGAACAGATTACGCCGGAACATTACGACAGGACGTTCGACGTCAACGTGCGAGGTTTGATCTTTACGGTGCAGAAGGCGCTTCCCCTGTTGCGCGACGGCAGCAGCGTCATTCTCACGAGTTCGATCGCCGGTGTGCTGGGGCTCGAGGCGCACGACACCTACAGCGCAGCGAAGGCTGCGGTGCGTTCGCTGGCCAGGACCTGGACGGTCGAGCTGAAAGGAAGAGGCATTCGCGTCAACGCGATCAGCCCGGGCGCAATCGACACTCCGATCATCGAAAGTCAGGTCTCGACTGCTGCGCAGGCGGATGCGTTGCGCGCCAAGTTCGCCTCGGTCACGCCATTGGGCCGTGTAGGCCGGCCAGAAGAATTGGCGGCTGCGGCGCTCTTTCTTGCGTCGGAAGACAGCAGTTATGTGGCGGGCATAGAACTCTTTGTGGACGGCGGATTGGCGCAGGTCTAGCACTCCTCTCGGGCGTCATGCCCTTGCGGAATAACTGCTATTCGTCGATCCTCTCTACCGCGCGTCTCCCCATTCGAAGACCATCACAGGCAAAGCGGGAAATCAACACCGCGCGGCGCACCCGTGTTTGTCGTCTTCCCCCGCTCACATTCTAAGGAAATCGAAATGATTGAAGTCCACGCGTTCGCAACGCCGAATAGCGTCAAGGTACCCATCGCGCTCGAGGAAATGGGCATCGCCTATGAACTCAAGCCTGTCAACGTTCGCCAGGGCGAACAGAAAGCGGAGCGCTTCCTTTCGCTGAATGCGAACGGCAAGGTGCCGGTGTTGATCGACCCGCACGGTCCGGACGGTCAGCGTCTGGTCCTGACCGAATCCGCCGCGATCCTGATCTATCTCGCCGAGAAGTCGCAGACGCTGTTGCCCGCTTCCGGCGCGGCGCGCGCCCGTGTTGTCGAGCAGCTGTTCTTTCACGCCTCAGGTATCGGCCCGGCCTTCGGACAATCGGGGTTCTTCCAGAAGCAGGCGCCCGAACGCCTTCCCTTCGCAATCGAACGCTTCAGCAATGAAGCAAAGCGGGTGATGACCGTCCTCGACGGCGTGCTGAGCCGCTCGACGTTTACTGCGGGCGAGGCGTTCACGATCGCCGACATCGCCCACTTCGGATGGCTGTGGCGCCGCGAATTCGCCGGTATCGACCTCAAACAGTTTCCGAACGTACTGCGCTGGTATGAGACCGTCCATGCCCGGCCCGCCGTGGCCAGGGCCGTGCAACGCGTTGCCGCGCTCGTCCCGCAATCCTGAGCGCCATCAGTCAGGCCGAACATCCCCATTGCGCGGCGGCCTCGCGCACGATGCGAGGCCGCCGCGCCAAGGCGAGAAAGCATCGTGTTGAGTCGAACGACGATCAGCTCGGGCCGATACCTCGAAAACTTCAAGGATCTGCCGGAGCACATCCGCTGGAAACCCGAGCAGATCGAACGATCGATGCGGGAGACGATGGATTTGCGGCCCGCGACAGGCGAACTATGGCTGTTCGGCTACGGGTCGTTGATCTGGAATCCGGTGTGCCGGTTCGAAGCGCGCAGGCGCGCGACCTTGCAAGGATGGCATCGCAGCTTCTGCCTGCGCATCGTCGCCGGACGCGCGAGCGCATTGATGCCGGGCAGGATGCTGTCGCTGGAACCCGGCGGCCTCACCCAAGGCATCGCGTTCCGCCTGCCTACCGCTGCGCTCGCCGAGGAGCTGCGCCTCGTCTGGATGCGCGAGATGCTGACTGGCGCCTATGTTCCAACCTGGTCTACGGTCACGCTCGACGACGGAAGCCAAGCGACCGCGTTGAGTTTCGTCGCCAGACAAGGACATCCGCTCTATGAACAGGACGCCTCCGTGCTTTCGGTGGCGCCATTCGTCGCCACTGCGTCGGGTCCGCTCGGCACCAATGCCGAGTACCTGTTCAGACTCAAGGCAGCGCTCACGGAGTGGCGCGTATCCGATGCTTACATCGACGCGCTCGCCGACGCTGTCGGCCGCATAGGGTCGTCACTTTAATCCCCCAATGTGACCTTGCTCAGTCCTTTCAGGCTCAATAGAATGCTCTTTCGTGTCATCCAACGGTTGCTCATGAATCAGCCTCTGAACGCTTGCCGCGCTCACCGGCTTTGACGGCACGCGGCGGACGCTTCCACCATTCACCCAGCAAGGAGAGGCGCTGTGGACCGGCTAACAGCAATGGAAACCTTTGTGAGCGTGGTGGAGTCGGGTTCCTTTTCGGCTGCCGCGCGGCTGCTGAATGTAGGACAGCCGGCCGTGTCGAAATCCATTGCCTTGCTCGAAGAGCGGCTCTCGGTACGCCTGCTGTTGCGCTCGACGCGCGGCTTGATGCCGACCGAAGCCGGCCAGGCATTTTACGAGCGGGCCAAACGCGCGATCGAAGAGGCCGATGAAGCGGAGCTCGCAGCCCGCGGCGCGGGCTCCAATCTCACGGGGCGCCTGCGCGTGTGCGCCGCCGTTACGTTTGCCCGGCTGCACATCGTGCCCACTATTGGACGGTTCCTCGAAGCGTACCCCGACCTCAACGTCGACCTCGTCCTCGACGATCGCAATGTCGATCTGCTCGAAGAAGGCATCGACATTGCCTTGCGCATGGGGCAGCTCGAGGACTCCGCCATGACCGCACGCAAGATCGGCGAAGTGCCGCGCCTCGTGGTGGGCACACCCGCCTACTTCAAACGGGCCGGCGTCCCAGCTTCCCCAGCGGAGCTGACTTCCCATCAGGCAATCGTATATAACCAGCGCGGCGGCGGCGGAACATGGACGTTTCGACGCGAGAGCTCGGAGGTGGCCGTCGTCGTATCGGGACGCGTTGCCATTACGGCGGCTGAGGGAATCCGTGCCGCGGTGCTCGCCGATCTAGGCTTGGCCGTAGTATCCGAATGGATGTTCTCGCCGGAGCTGAAGAGCGGCGAGGTCTGCTCGGTGCTCAACGACTGGCGCCTGCCTCCCATCGAACTTTGGGCCGTGTTCCCGGCAGGCCGCATGGTCAGCGCCAAGACACGGGCTTTCCTCAGCTTCCTCGAGGATATCTTGGGCCCCGGCACGGATGCCGCAAGCTGAGAAGATCTTTTGAAAGCCGCAGCTGTGACGTCGGGCTTTTATCGGCGAGGGGGAACGATTCTGGCGAGGGTCGAGCACGCAGACTCGCGGCGGACGCGATTCGCACAACATCCATGTTCGATCATCGAAGGAGGATGAGCAGGCGTCCGGGCCACTATCGAACCTCGAACGCCTGCTTGGAGGACCGCTCAACGACCGCGGTAAAGGTTGCGCTCCGCAACAGACAGACCAGACTGACCAGACTGACGACCCGACTGCGTCACCTCTGGGGCGGCACCGCCGTAGGCCGCGCTTGCCGGCGCGTTTGCCTGATCGCGTTCGGCAGCGAGGGTCTGCGCGCTTTGACCGCGCTGGGAAGCAGGTGCACCCTCCGACGGACGATAGAAAGGCGCCGGCCCATATCCGCTCGCGAACGCGGGAACGGCAAACGACGTGGACACGGCCACAAGCAAAGCGGCTACGAGACGATTCTTCATGACGGACTCCAAGTGAAAGTGATGTGATGACCGCCCCGATAGGCATCGGAAGCGGCATCGACGGTGAAGGCAAGTGTAATCGCTCCCTATCCGGAATCTAGACCCGCAGGTCGAAATCAGAAGCGCGAATTCGCGAACAATGCGAAGGCGAATAAAATGCCCAGTCGTGCATACCGCGGGGGAACCGGTCCAGAGATTTCATTCTCTTCGGACATAACAGGTATTCCCGGCGCGTACCTACGAGCCGGCGATGCCGATGAATAACATCAAAGCGCGTCCGTCAATCGGCGAACAGGTGTTGCATCTTCCGATCCCGCCGCGACCCGCCATTTCTACTTTTGTAGTCCTATCAAACGTGGCGGAGGTTCGACATTCCTATGGAGAACACACGCGTCACGCTAGGCGCCGGCACTCGCGCTTGCAAAGGCGTCTCCGCTCTCGCACTCGAGGTGGAGTTCATTCATAAACCTCATGCAAAGGCCGACCAAAATACGTTTGATGGCGCTCCATCGCCCACGCACACTACCGATACGTCCAGTACGAGTAACAGTACGGAATATTGAATGCCTCGGCGATCAGGAGACACGCAATGCATAGAGAAATATCGGCAGACTTTCCGTTTGGGCTCAAGAGAGCTCGCGTGCACGACGCCGAAATGGCGTACGTCGATATCGGGGAAGGGGATCCGATCGTCTTCCTGCACGGCAATCCCACCTCTTCTTATACATGGCGAAATGTCATTCCGCATGCGCAGGCGCTCGGACGCTGTCTTGCGCCCGACCTGATCGGAATGGGTGCGTCGAGCCCCTCTCCGACGTACTCCTACAAATTCGCGGATCACGCGCATTACCTCGATGCGTGGTTTGAACAGATGAAGCTGCGCAAGAACATCATTCTGGTTGTTCAGGACTGGGGGGCAGCGCTCGGGTTCGACCGCGCGGTCCGCTTCCCCGATTCGGTCTCCGGCATCGTTTATATGGAAGCCATGGTGCGCCCGCGGCTATGGACCGACATGCCGCCCGAGCGCCAGCAGACGTTCAAGCGGCTGCGCGGAGAGGAAGGGGAAAAGATGTGCCTGGAAGACAACTTCTTCGTGGAGAAGATGTTGTTCGAATACGGCGTCATTCGCAAGCTTACCGCTCTGGAGAAGGAAAACTATCTGAAGCCGTTCCGCGAGCCAGGTGTCTCGCGTCTGCCGACGCTCGTATGGCCGCGGCAGATTCCGTTCGACGGCGATCCGCCGGACACGTATGCGCGCGTCAAACGATACAGCGACTGGCTCGCGCAAAGCGCTCACTTGCCCAAGCTTTTCATCAACGCAGAGGAAGGACACGGAACGGCCGGTGCAGCACGCGAGTTTTGTCGTGCATGGCCCAACCAACGCGAGATCTCCTTGCGCGCCAAGCACTATTTGCCCGAGGACTGTCCACACGAGATTGGAGAGGCGGTTGCCCGATTCGTGACGGAAGTGCGTAGTGCGACCTGGAACGCCGGTCAGGCGTCTTAAGATCAAAACGTCTCATCATGTCGACAATTCAAACTGCGCACCCAGATCCGGATCCGGCTGACCCATCGGCAGCCGGGACCCATGCGTCACCAGACCCATGGAACGCGCTTCGCCGCGAACTGGCGGCCGCCTTGGGCGCGTCAGCGCATTTCGGCGCGGGTCACTTGGCCGTGTATGCGGCCGACGCCTCCAATTACCGACAAGTGCCGCTGGCGGTCGTCATTCCCAGGTCGATCGACGAACTGATCGAAGGGATAGAGGTATGTCGGCGCCACAACGCACCTGTCCTGATGCGAGGTGCGGGTACCTCAATGAGCGGGCAAACCGTCAACACGGCCGTCGTGTTCGACGTATCCGCCCACTGTTCGAGCATTCTCGAACTAGACCCCTCATCACGTACGGCTCTTCTTGAGCCCGGCGTGATATGCGATCAGCTTCGCGACGCCGCCGAACAGCACGGACTCACGTTTGCGCCGGATCCGTCGACTCATAGCCGGTGCACACTCGGTGGGATGATCGCCAACAACTCCTGCGGCCCACACTCTGTGATGGCCGGAAAGACGCTTGAGAACATCGAAGAAATAGAAGTTCTGACCTACGACGGGGCACGGTTCCGGGTCGGGCCGACCAGTGAGGAAGAACTCGATCGCATCATCGCAGAAGGTGGGCGAAAGGGAGAAATCTACGCAGGCCTGCGGGCCCTTCGTGACAGGTATGCCGACCTCATCCGCAGCCGCTTTCCGAACATCAGGCGCCGGGTCTCGGGCTATAACCTCGATCAGCTGCTGCCCGAAAACGGCTTCAACGTCGCTCGTGCGCTAGTCGGAACGGAGGGCACGTGCGCACTGACGCTTCGCGCACGTGTCCGCTTGGTTCACAGCCCCGCGCATCGAGTCGTTCTCGCCTTGGGATTCCCCGACATCTATGTCGCCGCCGACGCGGTACCGGAATTTTTGCAGTGCTCCCCGCTCGCCATCGAGGGGCTCGACCGCCAGATCATTCGAGGTCTCGAAGCACGGAAATTGGCCGCTGCCGAGATTGCCATGCTGCCCGAAGGCGACGCGTGGGTGCTCATGGAGTTCGGCGGAGAAACGCCGGAGGAGGCCGTTGCAAACGCCGAACGCGCCGCAGCGAAGCTTCTGAATCGAGGCACTGGCCCAATACCGACAAGCAAGCTGCTCGTGAGCCGCGAGGAGCAGAAGCGGATCTGGTCGATCCGCGAGAACGGCGCCTCCAGCACGCAACTGACCATCGATCCCGGCGAACCCGATCCCAAAGTCGGATGGGAGGATGCGGCGGTCGATCCGCACCGGCTCGGAGACTATCTGCGCGCCTTCCAGGGGCTCGTCGATCGTTACGGGTACAAGACCTCGCTGTTCGGCCATTTCGGCGACGGGTGCGTCCATGCGCGCATCACGTTCAACCTCAAAGAGGCACAAGGGGTACTCGACTATCGGCAGTTCGCACGAGAGGCCGCACAGCTCGTCGTCGACTACGGCGGTTCGTTGTCGGGCGAGCACGGCGATGGGCAGGCAAAGGGCGAGTTGCTTCCGATCATGTTCGGCGACGAGCTGATGGAAGCGATGCGCACCTTCAAGAAGATTTGGGATCCGCAGGGCCGCATGAATCCCGGAAAAGTTGTCGATGCACGCGGTCTCGATGAGGACCTGCGGATGGGCCCCGCCTACAAGGTCGTCAACTTTTCCACCAAGCTTCAATTCAGAAGCCAGGAAGGAAACGGCTTTCAACGCGCGGTGGAGCGTTGCGTCGGCATGGGGCGCTGTCGCACCGAAAAGGGCGGCACGATGTGCCCAAGCTATCGGGCGACGCACGACGAGCGCTTTTCGACTCGAGGCCGCTCGAGACTTCTCTGGGAGATGTTGCAGGGCGATCTGGTTCATGAGGGCTGGCAAAGCGAGCCGGTGAAGGAGGCGCTCGATACTTGCCTCGCCTGCAAAGGTTGCCGGAGCGACTGTCCGACGCACACGGACATGGCCTCGTACAAGGCCGAGTTTCTCGCTCACTATTACGAGCGCCGGCGTCGTCCGCGGCAGGCAATTTCCATGGGCCGCATCGGCGATTGGGCGCCCGTCGCCGCTCGCCTGCCCGCCCTCGCCAATGCGCTTACGCAGACGCCTCTCGTTTCGTCCATTGCCAAGCGAATCGCCGGTGTTGCTTCGGGCAGGACGCTGCCCCGCTTCGCGCCGCAGACTCATAGCAGAATGCACAAACGTCGCGCCGCCAAGCCTTCGCCGTCGTTGAAGAAAGTGATCCTTTGGGTAGACACGTTCTGCGAGCACTTTCATCCGGAAATCGCCCATGCCGCGGTTGACATACTCGAGATCGCCGGCTTCGATGCGCAGTTGCCCAAGCGGCGCCTTTGTTGCGGCCGGCCGCTCTACGACTATGGTTATCTCGACGCGGCCCGTGGGCGCTTGCAAGAGATCCTCGATACGTTGTCTCCCCTCTTCGATGAAGACAATGCACCCGTCGCGCTAGTCGGGCTGGAGCCCGGCTGCATGTCGGTGTTCAAGGACGAACTGCTGAAGATGTTTCCCGATGATCCGCGGGCGAAGGTCCTCGCCGAGAAAGCTTTTTTGCTTGGCGATTTCCTCAACCTCAACGGATATCAACCGCCTCAGTTTCGCGCCGACGTGATTGTCCATGCGCACTGCCATCAGAAGTCGCTCTTCGGCGTGGCCGGTGAAAAGGCGATTCTCAACGCGATGGGCGTCAACGCGACGTGGCTCGATAGCGGGTGCTGCGGGATGGCGGGTTCCTTTGGCTTCGATCCGGGGCATCAGGAGATTTCTGCGAATGCGGGCGAGCTCGTGCTGTTGCCCGCTGTGCGCAAAGCTCCGCAGCAAGCATTCATCTTGACGAACGGCTTCAGTTGCCGGGAGCAAATTCAGCAAAAGACCGGTCGCCAAGTCGTGCATTTCGCCGAGCTTCTCAAGATCGCGCACCAACATGCCGGGACGCGACCGGACAGCGGAAATGCCGTGGCTGCGAACGCCTCGCTGGAAGGTGCAAGTCATTGAACCGCCGCCCGATACGGACTTTACATTCAAGGAGTGCATCGTGACATCCCCCTTCCCGACCCATCCTCAACAGCCTATTCGGGGCGTCCTCGCTCCGGTCGTGACGCCGTTCCGATACGACCTCGAGGTCGACACCGGCGCATTCATCGAACACTGCAAGTGGATTGTGGATGCCGGCGCCGGCCTGGCTGTGTTTGGAACCAATTCGGAAGCCGCTTCGCTGTCGCTTTCCGAACGAATGTCGTTGCTCGACACATTGATCGACGCTGGACTGCCGGCCGCGAAAATGATGCCGGGCACCGGCACGGCTTCGCTGAAGGAGACGGCAGAGCTGACCCGCCACGCCGTCAATGCGGGGGCGGCCGGTGTGCTCATGTTGCCGCCGTACTATTTCAAGAATCCGTCGGAGAACGGCCTCTTCGACTACTTTTCCCGCGTGATCGACTCGGTTTCCGATTCGCGGTTGAGAATCTATCTCTACCACATCCCGCAGTTTACGCAGGTCCCCATCACGCTGGGTCTCATCGAGCGCTTGGTCAAGCGCTATCCGGGCGTGGTTCGCGGCGCAAAGGATTCGTCGGGGGATTGGGCGAATACCGAGGCGATGATCCGCACTTTCGGGCGCGATGGATTCGACGTCTTCCCCGCAAGCGAAGCGCTCCTGGCCAAAGCCGTGGCGATCGGGGGTGCCGGATGTATCAGTGCGACGGCAAACATGAATCCTCGCGGACTCGCCGAGCTTTACGACGCACTGACCTCCGGCAAGCCCACTACGACATCGAGCACCGCGTTGGCCGTGCGCGAAATCTTCATGT
Organism: Trinickia mobilis; assembly: GCF_017315705.1. Lineage (GTDB taxonomy): Bacteria > Pseudomonadota > Gammaproteobacteria > Burkholderiales > Burkholderiaceae > Trinickia_A > Trinickia_A mobilis. The sequence goes on from NZ_JAFLRF010000001.1 coordinate 301,743, forward strand.
CGGTGCCGATGATTCCCGCCATGAAATATGTGATTTCGAAGGTCACCAAGCAGCCTGCGTGGTCGATCGTGCGGCCGCCGCTGACTTCGCTTCCGGACGAGTTGGGAACGGACCTGCTGAAGCGCCTTGAAGACGTTCGCTTCGCCATGCCGGGCCGGAACGCGTAGCCACGCGCCCCGCTTCGCCATCTCGAGAGAGAAGCCGCCGATCACGATTGCTGCTCCATAACGACAGGACGCCTGCGGCGCGGCGCGGAGACGAAGGTCGATGCGACGATAAAAGACGGAGTGAGCCGGATCGGCATCAGGATTCAAAGAGGAGACAAGGATGACTAGCTTGGAGAGCTACGCTGGGCAGACGCCCGCGTCGGCATCGAACAGAACGTTGACGAGGACGTCCCTCGTATTCGTCATGATTTTGCTCGGCACCTCGTACATGTTCAACGCGATGGACCGGCAGGTGTTCCCTGCGCTGCTCGGCGGAATTCGGACGACGTACGGTTTGACGCTGGCTCAATCGGGATTCGCCAGTACCGTCTTTTCGATCAACGTCGCCATTTTCGGAGCGACCAGCGGATGGTTCCTCGCACGCTTCAAGCGTCGCTCGATTCTCGTCGGAGGTCTCATTGGCTACTCGCTCTTTACGCTCCTCACACCGCTTGCGCAAGGCTTCGTCAGTCTGTCGGCCTATCGTGCGTTGACCGGAATCGGCGAAGCGCTGCAGATTGCGACGATCTTCAGCTGCATGGGCAGCTACTTTGGCCGGAGCCGCGGCGCGGCGATGGGAATCATGCAGGCGTTCTTCGGTTTTGGCGCCCTCATAGGCCCGATCGCCGGCACACGTCTCGGCGCGTGGTTCGGATCGTGGCAGATTCCAATGTATCTGTTCGGCGCAGCCGGCATCCTCATTGCCGTCGCCGCTGCGTTCTTGATTCCCGCCGGCTTTATCGAGGCGACGGAGTCAGGCAGCGGCAAGACCGACCGGATCCGGGTGACGCACGAAGAAGTCCCCCGGCTGCTGAATCGAAACGTCACGCTCGGTTCCCTCTCTTTCGCACTCGTCGGACTAGCTTTCTTCTCGTACACCGGACTTTATGCGACGTTCCTTCGCGAGCATTTGCATTACTCGCCGGTGGCGGCCGGCTCCGCGCTGGGGATGTATGGACTTGGCGCAATGGGTGCAGTCGTCGGCGGCTGGGCCGGCGACCGCCTCGGAAAGGCGGGGGTCTTGGCCGGCCTTGCCGTCTTGGCGGCAGTGAGCTTTGCCCTTTTCAACGGTGCAACCCGCCCGCTTACGCACGCCCTTCTCTCGTTCGTGTTCGGCCTGATGGTCAGCGGGTTTTTCTATGCCCGCTTTGTGTCCGTCATTCAACGCAGCGCCCATCCCGCACAAATCGGATATGCCGTGTCCGCGGCGATGGCCGGCTTCTATATCAGCGGACCGTTCGCAGGATTTCTCTTTGGAAAGCTCGTGGAAATCTGGGGGTGGTCTGTTGCCGCCAACGTGATGGTGTTCGCGCCTCCCTGTATCGCCATCGTGCTCATGAGCTTCTTTGATTTCTCTCGACTCGAGTGAGTGCAGAGAATTCCGCTAGTCGCGTCCCGCTGTCGCGGCCACGCGGTTTCATTCGGGAAATCCGAAAACGTCGTTATCGACAACGAATTTTGTCGTGAGGTGGAGCAATGAATCAACATCAGAACCCGTCGTCCCCACGGCGTGCGCTCGTCATCGGCGCCTCCATGGCCGGACTCTTTGCGACCGCCCTGCTGCGCAAGGCCGGCTGGTCCGTCGAGCTTTTTGAACGCTCGGACATTGAACTGTTCGGGCGCGGGGCGGGCATCACTTTGCAGCCGGAGCTCCACGAGGCGCTCATGGAAAGCGGCGCGGACGCGAGCCGGCTCGGCGTCGAGATTACCGAGCGCATCGCGATCGACCGGGAAGATCGCGTCATCGAACGGTTGACCTATCCCCAGGTCGTGACGTCGTGGGACAAGCTCCATCACATCATGCGCGCGCGAATCCCGAGCGAACACCATCATCTCGGGTGCAATCTGGATTCGGTCGAACAGTCCGCCTCAGGCGTTACAGCCCGCTTTTCGAATGGGCGCATCGAGAAAGCAGACCTTCTGATCGCGGCTGACGGATATCGCTCCGTCGTTCGAGACCTGTACATGCCGGATGTCCAGCCCATCTATGCCGGCTACGTGATCTGGCGCGGCGTCGCGGACGAGAGCGCAATGCCGAAGTCCGCGAGAGACACGATCTTCGACAAGTTCGCTTTCTTCCTGCCGCCGAACAACAAGATCATCGGTTACCCGATTCCGGGACAAGATCACGCGCTCGAGCCAGGCCGCCGGCGGTACAACTGGGTATGGTATCGACCGGTCGACAGGGAAACGCTCGAGACCATGCTCGTCGATGAAAGCGGAACCTACCATCGGCTTTCGATCGCACCTCCCAAGGTTCGTCAGGATCTGATCGACGAGATCAAGCGTGCAGCCCAGGACCGGCTTCCGCCGTCGTTCAGCGACACGTTGATGGCGATTCCCCGTCCCTTCTTCACGCCGATCTATGACCACTTCTCTCCAAAGATGGTATTCGGACGCGTCGCGCTGATCGGCGACGCCGCGTCCGTCGGCCGTCCCCACATCGGCATGGGCGTCGCCAAGGCCGCCGCCGACGCGCAGAGACTTGCCGAGCTTCTGCGCGACGCTTCCGTGCCTGTCGATCAGGCACTGGCGCAGTTCGAAAAGGAACGTCTGGGCGTCGGCCTGAAGTCAGTGGAACGCGGTCGTGCGCTCGGCCAGTATCTGCTTCTGCCTCATGACTCCGATAACGCCGCACACGACGCGCATTGGGAAGAGTTCCACAGCGTCCACGGCATTCTCAAGAACACGGCAACGTCCGACTTCCTCAGAGCGGACTGATTGTGAGCTTGACTGTCGTCGCTACGACGTCAGACCCGAAACTCAACCAGAGAGATCGAGATGTCCATTTCCGACCTTCCAGTCCCCGACTATTCGAACAACATGCGCATCATCGGCCACTCGGACCAGGGTGGCCGCCCTGATGGCGTGCAGCTCATGGTCCATCGAGGCTATGCGTACGTGGGCCATATGTTCTCGAAAGGATTCAGCGTCATCGACGTACGGGATCCGTCGAAACCGAGGCCCGTCAACTATGTCCCTGCCGAACCCGACACCTGGAATATCCACTTGCAGACGCACGACGACCTGTTGCTCGTCATCAACGCCAAAGACATGTTCGCGGCCACCGAGTTTCAGGACGAGCGCGCGTACTACAGCGGCGCGCTCGGCGAGAAGGTGGGCACCGCCGGCAGGCCGAGCACCGGACGTCATTGGCGCGCAGGACTCGCCGTCTATGACATCTCGAAGGGGGACGCTCCGCGCGAAATCGGCTTTATGCCCGTAGAGGGCGGCGGCATTCACCGCGTGTGGTACACGGGGGGGCGTTGGGCCTATGCGTCGGCGCTTCTTGATGGATATACGGACTATATCTTCATCACCATCGATATGTCCGATCCCCGCCACCCGAAGGAAGCCGGCAGATTCTGGCTGCCCGGCATGCATGCCGCCGGTGGAGAGGCGCCCTCCTGGGACGGCACGAGACGCAACGGCCTGCACCACCCGATCGTCCACGGCGACACGGCCTATTGCGCCTGGCGGGATGCTGGCATGGTCATCCTCGACGTGGCCGACCGCTCGGCGCCGAAACCGATTACCCATCGAAACTGGTCGCCTCCGTTCCGCGGCGGCACGCACAACTGCCTGCCCCTGCCCGATCGCGATCTGCTGGTCGTGCTCGACGAAGCGGTGCTTGACCATCAGGAAGACGGCGAGAAGTTCATCTGGATGTTCGACGCCCGCGAGAAGTCCAACCCGGTCAGCATCTCGACATTCCCGACGCCGTCCGAGTCCGACTACCGCTCGAAACCCGGGCACTTCGGGCCTCACAACTTGCACGAAAACCGCCCCGGCTCTTTTGTCAGCTCCGAAATCATCTTCGCCACCTATCAGAACGCAGGCGTGCGCGCGTTTGACATCAGAGATCCATACCGCCCGGTGGAGATCGCAGCATGGGTGCCGCCCGCGCCGACCCGCCTGATGGACCAGCGTCCGAACCGGCCGCGAGTCATCCAGTCTGCGGACGTGTTCGTCGATTCGAACGGCATCGTTTATTCGACCGACTACAACGGTGGCCTCTACATCCTGGAGGTCGAATCGTGGCGATAAATGCAGCGATTGTCGGGCTTGGCTGGTGGGGAAAGCATCTGTTGCGGCAAATGGAGGAATCCGAAGCGCTCCGCTTCACCGCGGCGGTGGGCAGCCGCGACGCTCATCGGCAGGCGGCAGATGCCCATGGGCTGCCTTTCACAACAGATCTCGAAAGCGTTTTAGGCGACGACACCATTCAAATGGTGGTGTTGACCACTCCGCATGCGCTGCACGCCCAACAGGTCATGAAAGCTGCCGCCCACGGCAAGCACGTCTTCTGCGAGAAGCCGCTTGCGCTGACCGTCGACGATGCGCTCAAGTGTGCCGAGGCATGCGAGAAAGCGGGCGTTAGGCTGGGACTCGGGCATGAGCGCCGCTTCGAAAGCGCAATGGTAGAAGCTCGGGAATGGATAGCGCGTGGAGCGCTGGGGAGCATCGTGCACGCCGAGGCCAGTTTCAGCCATGACAAACTGGCCAACGTTCCGACGGAAAACTGGCGGTTTACCGACACGGATCTGGCGCCGCTGCCGATGACCGCGACAGGCATTCACTTGAGCGATCTCTTGCTCGACATGCTCGGTGACGTCACCGAGGTCTACGCGGCGTCGCCGCGCCGTGACGCCGGCGCCGTGAGCCGCTCGCTTTCGCTGCATCTTCGCTTCGCGAGCGGAGCAACGGGTTACGTGAGTTCCATACTCGAAACACCGTTGTATATGCGACTCGCCGTTTTCGGCACCGCCGGTTGGCTGGAGGTCCGAAACCTTGCGCATCCCGATGCGCGCGGTTCCAGCATCGTAACCGTTCGCAGTGCGAATGGGTCAGAAAGATCGACTTGGCATGATTGGAACGATTCAGTAAGGGCGAATCTGGAGAGTTTCTGCCACGCCGTGGCCAACGATGCGCCCTACCCAATTTCCATCCATCAAATGGTTCGGAACGTTGCCGTCATGGCGGCCGCCGCTGAATCGCTAAGAAGCGCCCGGCCCATAGATTTGACGACCTGGTAACAAAAAGATGCCGGCAATTAGAAGATAAATAGATTGGAGACTTATTTTGAAGAAGCCGTTTCTTTTCAGGTTTTCCTCAATTTCCCTTGCCTTATCCGCCATCATTCCGGTTGCCGCCCACGCTCAGTCCTCGGTTGCTGTATACGGGATATTGGACGCTGTAGTGGGCAGCTTTAAAGGCAGCGGGGATCCGGCCGCCACGGTGGGTCTGTTGAACGGGGGACAAACCACTTCTTTCGTGGGGATGCGCGGCACCGAAGATCTCGGCGGCGGATACAAGGCCGACTTCGTACTTGAGGAATATATTCTCCTCAATACCGGTCAGGCTGGCCGCTTTGCCGGTGACGCCCAGTATTCCAGAAACGCCTATGTCGACCTGTCCACCCCGTATGGGACTTTGCGAATGGGGCGCCTCGTCACCCCGTTGTTCTACATTACGGCCAAAACCAACCCGATGCCGGGCTCCTATCGCTTCAGCCCGCTGCAGACCGTGACGTGGATCGCCGATTACGGCCGCAACGTATGGGGTGACACGGGCTGGGACGACGCTATTCTCTACGAGTCCCCGTCGATTGACGGTTTCAAGTTTTCCGTGCAAGAGACCCTGCCTGGCACCGGCGCACATAACCAGTCGGCGTCCGTGGAATACAGCAACGGACCGCTCTACCTGGCGGCCCTCGTGCAACGGGTGAAATATGGACTTGGGTTTCTCCCGGGGATCGAGCGCCAAGACACGTATTATTTCGGCGGCAGTTACGACCTCCAGTACGCGAAGCTTTACGCGTCCTATTACCACAACGCCGAGTCGAACGACGGGCAGATTCACAACGTCTACCAAAGTGGCGTATCCATTCCGTTCGGGAGCCTCGTGCTGGATGTCGCTTATTCGAGAACCGACACGCCGGTCGGGGGCGGCACTACGGGCTACTTCCGTAATACAGCGGGGGTGACGTTCGACTACGCGTTGTCCACGAGAACGGACATCTATGCGAGCTACCTTTATGACAAGCTGAGCATTGCAGGGACCGCGAACAGCTTCGGTGTCGGGATCAGGCACGCCTTCTAGGGGATTGAGGTGATCCGAGCGGACCAGGGCGTCACGCCTTTACAGGGGCTTCGCCGCCGATAGCCATCGACAAAATCCAGTCTTTGAAGGTAAGCAATTGCGGCAACGGGGCAGACTGCGCCGGAAGACATAGAAAATAGCTCAGCCCCGTTTCAAGCGGCCGCTCGATCGCGAGCTGGACCGCGCCGCTGCGAAGCTCGTCCTGGACGAGGAAGCTCGGAACCAGGCCCACGCCGATGCCGGACGATACCGCCTCTATCAGGTGGGACGTCAATTCAAATTGCGGCCCGAGGTTCATCGCCTCGGAAACGAGGCCCTGAGCTTCAAACCATCGCCCCCAGACATTGGGTCGCGCCGCAACGCACAGAAGCAAGTGCTGCGACAGATCCGCCGGTTTACGCACCGGCGCAGCAGCCGCAAGTGCGGGGCTGATGATCGGCAACAACGTTTCGTCCATCAGACGATACGAGGTCAGACCGGGCCACGCCCCATCGCCCACGCTGATCGCGGCATCCATCCCCTCCGCCGCCAGATCGAACGGACCGATTCGGGAATGAAGATTGATCAGGATGCCGCTGTGTTTGGCGTAGAAATCACTTAACCGGGGAACCAGCCATTTGCTTGCGAACGTGGGCAGCGCCGCAAGATCTATCGTCCCGCGCCCCGTTGCGGAAGCAATCGCGTGAAGCGATGCGTTTCGGATCCGCTGCAACGCACCGCTGATCTCCCGGTGATAGGCCGAACCGATTGCCGTGAGCAGCAGTTTGCGGTTGATGCGCCGAAACAGCGCCGCCCCTAGTAGTTCCTCCAGCGCTTGAACCTGGCGACTTACCGCGCTCTGCGTCAGCGCCAATTCGGCCGCTGCGCGAGTAAAACTCAAGTGCCGAGCGGCAGCGTCGAACGCTATGAGCAACGACATGGACGGTGTCAGGCGACGCGGGTTCATTCATCGACCTCGGGTAACAGACATGTGTGAGTGCCTTCAAAGACCCAGGCCACGCGGAAGCACTCAACGGCCCGACAAGATCGCCGGCAATTCCCTGACCCACGCGGCTTGATTCACGACGTGTCGCAAGCAGGTGAAGCATATCCCGAAATGGAATATCTGTTATTCCTCCGCTCGGGCCGCCGCATCGCCGAGCGCCTTCTGATTCACGATCCGGCGCGACCGAGCGACGGAAACTGCGGCAGCACGTACTCGGACAGCTCCTGCAGAATCTCGGCGAACGGGCGCCGTGACGGCTTCGGATTGAATGCCGCGTGATTGACGCCGGCCTGTCGAAGCGTGTCGAGATACCGGATCAGCCCGTTTCGTCCGACTCGAATTCCCGCCGGGATCGAGCTCAGCGGAAAGTCCGGATCCTCTTCGAATTGCAGGAAAAGACCCTCGAGGAAGGGCTTGAAAACGGCTTCTCCATTCACTCGCCATACTGCATCGAACCAGGTGCGCGTAATCAGCGATACCCGCTCCAGCCCCACGTTGTAGAAGAACCAACCGTCCGAATTCCGCGCAATCCATTCGACGTCCTGTCTGCTGCGGCCCGTGACGAAAGTCGGGATCTCACGCACGGTCGGCTTCGGTACCGTGTCCAAGCGGCCCGTCAACGACCCGAACCGCGGGAACGTCCCAACCGGAAAATCCTGCTCCGTGGCGAGGCGCAGCAACTCAAAAGCTTCGCGGAATCGATCGCCACGCTGCTCGAAGTCCGCTTCGAGTCCGAACGCCGGGTATTCGCTCGCTCGGTCGCCAGACGCGACACCAAGCAGCAAACGTCCGTTTGTCAGCCGATCGATCGACGCCGCCTGCTTCGCCAGAAGAAGCGGATGCCGCAACGTGATGACCGCGCTGCCGGTACCGAGCGCAATCCTCGACGTATTGGCAGCCAGAAAGCCCAGGTACGTGAACGGGTCGAAGATCTGTCCGACGTCGCCGAACGCGGGATCGAAAGTCGGGACATCTCGCGCCCAGAGTGCCGCGAAACCCAGTTCATCCGCGAGCCGGGTCACGGCCGCATGATCCTTCATCGTCGGCACCGGACTGTCCGGATAGCCTTCGAGGGGCAGGATGAAACCCAACGTCAAATGCCCCGGAGCAAACACGCGCGAAAAGCCGGGTAGGCGCTCAATAGGTCGACTTTCCATGCTCTGTGCCACCTCCACACTACACTCCAATAAAATAGGCAATTCGGCGGACAGGCCCGGGCCGGCGAAGCCGGATGAGCCTAATAGGCATTAACTTGAGCTTTAGAGATGCCCCCAATCCAACGATTTGATCCTACAGTTTGTCCAGGCGGCAAGCGGTGGCAGTCGCGAAGCACGGCGACCCTTTCATCCAGATGTCCGCCGCACTTCAGATCAAAGTGGAGAGTGGCACCATGACTTCGATTACGATTTACACGACACCGGCCTGCCCTTACTGCGTCGCCGCCAAGGCGCTTCTCAAGCGGAAAGGCGTGACGTTCGCCGAAATTAGCGTCGACGAGAATCCCGCCTTGGCGAAGTCGTTGCGGGAGCGGACGGGACGCCGCACGGTTCCGCAGATTTACATCGGTGAACACCATGTGGGCGGTTTCGACGACCTCAGGGCACTCGACGATGCAGGAAACCTGGACGCGATGCTCATGAGCCACTCCAGCGTCAACTGAGGCCAACCACCGCGCCAAACACGCCGCGAACGGATCAGGCAAGCCTTACGGATGCGCCCCCTAGACGCGTTCAACGAGTTTGAACGCGTCGGGAGCTCGCGTGGCCGTCCACCCGTTCGGCGGCGGCTCCGCCCCCTCCGCGGCGTCTGTAGGCCGCGAGAGGCCGTTTCGCCGGGAGTTACCCGGCAACCGCCTCTACAGTCAGCGACGAGTAGTCCGTATAGCCCCTGGCGTCGCCACCGTAGAAGGTCGAACGGTCGTAGCGAGCCAGCGGTGCGCCCGTCCGCAGACGCTCAGGCAAATCCGGATTCGAAACGAACAACCTGCCGAACGCGACGAGGTCCGCATGACCCTCGACGAGGATCTGCTCCGCGCTCTCGCGCGTGAACCCGCCGGCCGCGATGATCGGACCCTTGAAGAAACGGCGTGCGTCCTTCGACGAGAAGTCCGACTCACTTGAATCAACGTCTTCGATTCCTCGAATACGCGGCTCGATCACGTGCAGGTATGCGAGCTTGTAGTCGTTGAGTCGCCGCACCACATAGCCGAACGTTGCATGTGGATCGCTATCGGACATCGTCCCATAGGTGCCGCTCGGCGCGAGGCGGACCCCCACCCGATCCGGACCCCACACGGCGGTCACCGTTTCGAGCGTTTCAAAGAGCAGGCGCGCCCGGTTTTCGAGTGATCCGCCATAAGCGTCGGTGCGATGGTTCGTCCCGTCCTGCAGGAACTGATCGAAAATATAGCCGTTGGCGGCGTGAAGCTCGACGCCATCGAAACCCGCTTCCTTCGCGAGGATCGCGCCGTAGCGGAACTGCTCGACGATGCCTTGAATTTCATGCAACTCGAGCGCGCGCGGCACTTCGAGTTCCGCTTCAACGATGTTGCCGTTCTCATCGCGGATTGCCGCGTACTCGAGCGAGCGCAAGGCAGAAGGAGCAACCGGCGTGATACCGCCTGTATTTGCCGAATGTGCCTGGCGCCCTGCATGCCACATCTGCAGGAAGATGCGCCCGCCCTTGGCGTGGACCGCGTCGACCACCCGCTTCCAACCTCTTGCCTGGTCCACAGTGTAGATACCGGGCGCATCAACGTATGCGATGCCAAGCTGCGAGACCGCAGTCGCGTCGGTGATCAGGAGACCACCGTCTGTCGCCCGCTGCGTAAAGTACTCGACCATCAGGTCGCCTGGCACGTTGCCGGCCTCGGTACGCATGCGCGTCAGCGGTGCCAGCACAACGCGGTGTTTGAGTTGAGACGATCCAACCGTAGTCTGGGCGAAGAGCTTTTTCATTGCGATATCCTCGATGTGAGTGATGAAGTAGCGCAATGATGATCGCAGGCGACGCGGACCAGAAGACGCCGCCCGGCAATAGATCTCATTCCTTTGCGGAATACGCGCCAGCGCCAGCCTGCGGGCTCGATCACGCGGGGACGCTCATGCGCATTCCCGTTCGTTCGAGCCCGGCTATCGAGCCTGCACGGGTCTTCTGGGCACCCCTTGCGAAGGCAACGCGAATCCCCCCAAAAAGTCGAGCGCCGCGCCCCGTATGGTTTCAGGCGCGGCGCTACGAGGCGCAGCGAACGATTCCCGCTGGCCAAATGACACGCATAAAGCGCTCGGCTAGATCAAAACCATTCCGCCGTCCACCATGACTGTCTGACCGGTAATGTAGTCGGAGTCAGACGACGCGAGAAACGTCGTAACACCGACAAGATCTTTTGGCGTTGAATACCGGCCCAACAGGATGTCCGTACTGAAATCGTTGATTGCCTGATCCGGCCGGGATGTGATGCCTTTTTCGACGAATTCCCGGTTGAGCTGATCCCACAGAGCGGTATGCACGACGCCAGGGCCGAAGCAGTTCACCGTGATCTTGTGCTCTGCAAATGCTCGGGCGGCCGCCTGCGTCAACCCGACGACTGCAAACTTGCTGGCGCAATAGTGGGCAAATACCGGATAACCCTGCTTGCCGCCAATCGAAGCCGTATTGATGATCTTTCCGCCTGTTCCCTGTGCAATCATCTGCTTCGCCGCCTCTTGTGTCCCCATCAATACACCGAGGCCGTTGACGTTCATCAGCCTGTTCCAGCCAGCCTCTGTAATCTCGAGATACGACGCCGTCTCGATGATCCCGGCATTGTTGAACATGACGTCCAATCGCCCAAAGCGCTCGACTGTCTTCGCCACCAAAGCTTGGATGCTCGCCCGGTCCGTTACGTCCACGCGCACGGCAATGGCGGCCCCTCCTGTGTTCGACACCCTATCTTCGGCGACCTTCTGCGCCGCGCCTTCGTTGATGTCGGCGACTATTACGTTCGCACCATTTGCCACGAGGTCAGCCGCTATCCCGGCGCCAATTCCGCTGCCGGCTCCTGTGACGATGATGCTGCGCCCCTTGAGCCGGTCGCTCGCCGGGCTCGAATTTGCAGTTTCTTGACTGGATTCAGACATGTCCCGCTCCATTGATTAGCCCGCAATCGAACTCGATGCTTTGCGCCGAAGAGCGATCGAACGAATCAAGGTGTCGCCCGACCTGTCCGGCGACACCTTGCCGGTCGTCACTTCGGGAGGAAGGGACGCTCAGATAGCAAGGAAGCCGCCGTCCACGTAGAGCTCGGCGCCCGTGGTGTAGCTGGCTTCGTCGCTGGCTAGATAGAGGATCGCGTAGGCCAGTTCGATCGGCTTACCCATGCGTTTCATCGGTGTGCCGGAGACGACCAAATCGTTCAGTTCCTCGTTCTGCGCGTCGACCATCGGCGTGCGGGTGATACCAGGGTGGACAGAATTGACGCGGATCCCGTCTCCCACATAGGTAAGGGCAGCGTTCTTCGTCATGGTGCGGACGGCGCCTTTCGAGGCGTGGTAGGCTGCGGCGCCCGGAGCGCCGATCGTGCCCCAGATTGACGAGATATTGACGATCGCGCCTTTCTTGTTTTTCTGCATGACCGGGATGACATGCTTCATCCCAAGGAACGGGCCCGTCTGGTTGACCGCAATCGTGCGGTTCCACGACTCGAGCGAGCACTCGGTAATGGGCTCGTAGGTCAAGATGCCGGCGTTGTTGACCAGGATGTCGATGCGGCCGTATTTTGCCTCGATATCCTTGACGATCTTCTGCCAGTCACTTTCCTTGGTGACATCGAGGCGCATGCCCTCGATGTTGGTGCCGAACTTCTCCTTCGGCTCAGCCAGGTCGCCGACGACGACCTTCGCACCCTCCTTCACAAACAAGTCGACCACCGCGCGGCCGATGCCTTGGTTACCACCGGTGATCAAAGCTACTTTGCCTTCCAGTCTCATTTCCATACTCCTGTGGACACGCTACAGATGGGACATTCCAAGTCGCCACCATGGACAAGGGCGAGAGGCAGCGCCCGCTCACCCGATTCGACTTCTAAGCGGATTTCTCTTCAACGGCGGCGGGCATGACGGTCACCCGAGTGTGCGGAGAAACCGCTTCCCGAATCGAGACCGGCCTTGCCTACCTCATCAAAATCACCTCTCGTCACGCACTTGGTTAGCAATCCATAACGAAACTCATGAACCGTTTCAAAATGTGATCGCGCAACCTAGAGCGTTGCTCACTCAGGTCCGCCACTCAGGCGATCGTGTATGTGTAGTTTTCGTACTTGATCGGCGTGTTCGCCCGCGTTTCCATCATCCAGCCGCCGCCGGTATCCTCGAGCAACTGGTAGACGTCGTTCCGGTCTTTGCCCTTCAGATTGTCATGAAGCCTGGTGACGCATTGGTACTGGTAGATGGTATCGACCATCCCAAGCTTCACCACCGGCCTGCCGCGCAGCTCATAGTGAACCTTGCCGAACATTGGGTGTGCACAGCGCGGGGTTCCGAACGCCTCGAGCTCGTCGCCCTTCATCAACGATGGATTCTCGTCGATGTATTTGTTGTAGGTTTCGACCGTCGTCTTCAACTCGGCGCTGCAATCGCGGAAAATGTAACGGATGAAGTTCAACAGCGTTTCCGGCAGCTCGGCAAAATCGAAATACTCCTCCTCGACGCCAGGATAATCGCCGTAGATCGCTTGGCTGCGGTTCATCCGCTCGGTCCAATTGAACACGTTCATCGCCGTCTTCTGCATGATTATGCTGGGGTGCAGGTCGCGTGAAAGATGGGCGTAGAACATCGTCATCAGACCGCAGTCGGCGACCGAGGGCCGGCCGCCGAGCAAATACGGATACTGCCGGAAGTGCTCATCAAGGATCTTGAAGGCCTCTGCAAGCGATTCCTCGATCGCGGGAATGCTGTCCTTCGTCACGCCGAACTGCACCGTATAGTCGCGCGCCTGGTCAAAGAAAGCGGCGCCCAGGCGATACCGCTCCTCGAGCGGCAGGTCCTTGGACGTATTCTGGATGAAGCCTTTGCGCAGCGACTCCTCATGCGTGCTCAGAAAGTTCCAGCGGTAGTGCATGCCGGGCTTCAGGAACAGATCCGAGCCGAAGAAGTTGAGCAACCAGGCGAGCGCCGCCATGCGCTTCTCTTCCGGCACCATCGACGTGCCGATCTTGTTCTTCTCGAAATATTGCATCGTTTCGGTGGAATCCTGCATCACCGTGCCGTCCGGCATCTCGACCACCGGAACCACGAAATAACCGATGCCCGGTTTAATGTCGGCATGGTAGCGAGGGTCGCCCGGAAAACGCTCCTCTAACTTGACGCCTTTCTTCGTCAGGTACGAGCGCATCTTGCCGGACCACGCCGAGATCGGCATTGCCCACAGCACGATGCGATCATGCTTCTTACCGGTGTTGTGAAACATCGCTGTGCTCCTCCATCTGTTGACTTGACGGCATCGAGGCCGCCTCCTCTATCGGACAAGCGGCTTGCGAGTTCCGGCTCCGTCGGCAGAATCTCGAACGCCCACTCAATGGATGCGGTTTATTTGTCGATCGATAATTTGTATACACCATAAACCATCCAAGGACGTGAGATCCCATTCCAGTTTGTCATATCAGCTATTACTTGCGCGAAGAAGGGGTAAACACCGAAGATGCGACGATCCCATCACCCGTTGCGATCTTCTACAATTTATCGAACGATATGTAATCGGTTGATAAATACTAAATGAATGGTCTACGCTATTCGTCCGACCGCAAGTCGCAAGCGATTGTTTCGCACCGTCTCACGGAGGTAGGCAGCATGTTCCAAACTGGAGGAGCCAGATGGCCAAGATGAAAGCAACGGTGTTTGTGGAGCCCGGTCGGATCGCCCTCGACGACAAGCCGATCCCCGGCGTCGGACCGACTGACGCGCTCATCCGCATCACGACGACGACGATCTGCGGAACGGACATACACATACTGAAGGGCGAGTATCGCGGTCATCCCCGATAACCTCATCGACGAGGACGTGCTGCTGATCCCCGATATCTCCAGCGTGGGGATCTATTCCAAGAGCATTCCCTTTCCCCTGGACGGGTTCGGCGCCGGTCTTGCCAACAAGCGGATTTTGACGTCGACCTGTCCCGGCGGCAAGGAGCGTATGCGGCGCCTCCTGAATGTCACCTCGAGCCAGCGTATCAAGCTCGACCATCTCGTCACGCACACCTATGCGCTCGATGACGTGGTTGCCGCTTACGATCTGTTCGGCCATCAGCGGGACGGTGTCGTGAAACTTGCTCTGAAGCCGTAGCGCCACCTTCAGATCGGGCGGCGGACCTGCTATATTTTGCCCTTGATGATCAGTCACTCAATAAGAGGCAAAGTATGCCACGGCAGAAGCGCGCGCTCTCCACGACGGCACAGACATCGAGCCGCGGCAAGGCGGAGGCGCCCGAATCCTCCATAACCGGCCGCCGCATGGCGCCCGAAGAACGCGAACAGCAAATCGTCGACAAAGCGATCGAACACTTCGCCATACACGGTTTCTCGGGCAGCACGCGCGAACTCGCCAAGCAGATCGGCGTGACGCAACCGCTGCTCTATCGCTACTTCCCCAGCAAGGAAGCGCTGATCGATCGCGTGTACAACGAGGTCTACCGATGGGACCCCGACTGGGAGCGGCTGATCGCCGATCGCAGCCTTCCGCTGCCGGAGCGGCTCTGCTCGCTCTATAAGGCGTATTCACACGTCATTCTGCGACGCGAATGGATTCGCACGTTCATCTTTGCCGGACTCACGCGCCAGGGCATCAATACCCGCTATCTGCACAAATTGCGCGAGCGCATATTCCGTCCCGTGATGAACGAGATACGCGACGCCTACGATCTCCCGCCCCCTGCAACCCCCGCCGCGCAGGAAGCCGAACTCGAACTGATCTGGAGCCTCCACGCAAGCATCTTCTATGTAGGCATGCGCAAGTGGGTATACGGACTGCCTGTGCCGAAAGATCTCGACGCGCACGTCGAGCGGCAGGTCGACGCTTTCCTCAATGGCGCGCCCGCTGCATTGAAAAAACTCGCGCCGCCGATTCAGGCCAAAAAGGCCCGGTCCCCTCGCCAACGCCGTTCATAGCGCAAGCTGCCGCGGGCTGACGAGCAATCCAGTCAGCCCCTCCAACCAGGGTTAACACCCTCGAGACAGCACTCCTTGATCGCGGATTGTTGGTCTACAATTTATCCGCCGATCATTAATCCATCGATAAATAGTGGGAGGCTTTCGTGCCCATATCAAAACTTGCCCATTACTCGATCCGCACGCCCGATCTTGACGCGTCGCGCCGCTTTTACGAGCGCGTACTCGGTTTCAAGGCGGGATACCGGCCACCGTTCGACTTTCCAGGCCTTTGGCTTTACAAGGGCGGTGACGAAAGCGACTACGGCATCGTTCATCTGATCGGCGTCGATCCTGACAACCCCGACGGTCTCATCACCTACCTCGGTGACAAAGCCTTATCCGCCGCCGGGACTGGCGCGGTCGATCACATCGCTTTTCTCGCGACAGGCGTCGAACGCATGTGGAAAACGCTCGAGTCCGAAGGCATTGCGTGGCGCGACCGCACGGTCCCAAGCCTGGGTCTACATCAGATCTTCATCGAAGACCCGTCAGGCGTGACGATCGAACTCAACTTCCCGGCGTCGGAAGTCGCCCATCTGAAGGACGGCACCCCCGGTTCCGCATTGGCATAGGCAGGAGATCAGGCATGACACGCATCTCCCGACGACCGGCTGCGATCGTTATCGGTGGATCGCTCGGCGGACTCTTTGCGGCAAACATGCTGGTTCGCAACGGATGGGATGTCGATGTCTTCGAGCGCGTACCGGACGAACTGGCAGGCCGCGGCGCCGGCATCGTCACGCATCCGGAACTGTTCGACGCGCTCGCAACAGCAGGAGTGCGCCTCGACGAGTCGATCGGCGTCAAGGTGCACGCGCGGGTGACGTTCGATCCGGACGGCAGCGTTTTGTCCGAGCGCGCGCTCCCGCAGACCCTCACCGCGTGGAGCAAGATGTACCACGTACTGCGTGCCGCACTGCCGGACAACTGCTATCACTGCGGTCTGTCGGTGACTGCTGTCGACGATGGTGTCGAACAAGCAAGCGTCACGTTAAACGATGGGACGCTGCGCCATGCCGATATCGTGGTGGCGGCGGACGGCTTTCGTTCGGCCACTCGGTCGCAATTGCTGCCTGAGGTGAAGCTTGAATACGCGGGCTATGTTGATCCGTCCGGATGTTCTCGCCGACATGGAACACGCAGCTGTATCGCTGCTCGCTCCAGGCCGATATCCTCTTTGACCGGTTGAGACCGATCCGCAAAGGCATCGGCCTCCATCCCGCGACAACGATACGGAACGAAACACGGGGACGCCATGCAACCTACCGCTTCGAGCGGGACGGCCACCGCGTCAGAGGCAATCGACGCCGTGAAGCCGGCGATCTTTTTGCTGACCGATCGTTCGGCTCGCGCGACCGAAAGGCGTCGGCGGCGTCGCGAGCGGCTCGTCGGACGCGGGCCACCGGGCCATCCCGAAGGCTGACTGGAACTCGATGTACAACCATCACTGACAGGAAACTCCCGAGCACCAACAGGACGCTGATCGCAGTTGCGGCGCGTCGCCTTGCAACGCGCGGCCGCCACGGGGTCTACATTTCGTGGCGGCATTGCCCGTCTTCCACGCCTCCTATTGCGCTGTCCATCCGCCGTCGATCTGCAGCGTCGAACCGCGCATTTCAGATGCCGCGTCACTGCACAGAAAGACGGCAAGCTGCCCGATCTGTTCAGGACGCACAAATTGCCCTGATGGCTGCTTCTCACCAAGCAGCTTCGCCTGGGCTTCGATCTGAGTGAGCGAATCGCGCTGAGCCAGCGCATCAACCTGGCGTTGCACAAGCGGCGTCAACACGAAACCCGGACAAACCGCACTCACGGTCACGCCAGTTTGGGCGTTTTCCAGCGCCGCAACCTTCGTGAGACCGATGATGCCGTGCTTCGCCGCCACGTATGCCGACTTGCCGACCGAGCCGACGAATCCGTGAACGGATGCGATGTTCATCACGCGCCCCCATCCCTGTTCCCGCATGACGGGTATGGCAAGCCGCATCGTGTGAAAAGAGGAAGACAGATTGATCGCTATGATTTCATCCCACTTCGCGACCGGTAGCTCGTCAGTGTCCGCGACGTACTGGATACCGGCGTTGTTGACGAGAATGTCGACCGGTCCAAGCGTGGAGGCCGCCTCTCCCATCATCGCCGCGATTTGGTCGGGCTTTGTCATGTCGGCCCCGTGATGGATCACCTCGATGCCGAATCTCTCGATGGTGGCCACCGCCTCCGCGACATTCCCAAAACCATTCAGAACGATGTTCGCGCCCGCCTGGGCCAGTGCCGTAGCAATGCCCAGCCCTATCCCGCCAGTCGATCCCGTTACGAGCGCAGTGCGCCCTCTGAGCGACCTTGCAGTATGTTCTATCATATGTATTCCTTATCAAACATTTCATTCAGCTATGAATCAAGAATTCCGCCCGTTCAAAGTCCGTTTCGACGCCGGCTATTCCTCCCTCACCGGACTCGAGATCAGGTCATCCAGCAATTCGATCCAGTGTCGTACCGGCGTACCTGCGGCCGCGCCGAGGTGGGAAATGCAGCCAACATTCGCCGAGACAATCGTGTCCGGCTCGATACGCTCGAGGGCCGCAAGCTTATTGCTTCTCAGCTTGCCCGCCAGCTCCGGCTGAGTGATCGAATAAGTCCCGGCCGAACCACAACAAAGATGCGAGTCAGCAGGCAAGCGCACGTCGACGCCGATGGCTCGCAGCAGCCCCTCAACCGCCCCCTTGATCTTCTGGCCGTGCTGTAGTGTGCAAGGTGGGTGGAACGCGACGCGGCACTTGCGCGCCCGTCCAACCATTGAAACGAGCTTTTCCGAAAAATCCGGCAGCAACTCGGCCAGGTCCTTCGTGAGAGCCGAAATACGCGCAGCCTTCTCCGCGTAGTGAGGATCGTGCCGTAGCAAATGCCCGTAATCCTTCACTGTTGCCCCGCACCCCGAGGCGTTCATGACGATGGCCTCGACGCCCTGTTGCACATGAGGCCACCAGGCATCGACGTTGCGCCGGACATCGGCGAGGCCGTCCTCGGTCTCGGCAAGATGCAGCCTGATAGCGCCACAGCAACCAGCGCCGTCAGCGGTAACGATCTGCACGCCCAATGAATCGAGGACGCGACGGGTCGCTACGTTGATGTTCGGCAGCATGGAAGGCTGGACGCAGCCCTCGAGAAGCAGCATCCTGCGCGCGTGCTGCCGGTCGGGAATCGCGCGCGGGATTTGTCCGCGTGGAATTTTCTCTTTCAGTTTTTGACCGAGGAAGGGACGGGCAAGGCGACCGAGTTCCATGACCGTTGAAAATACGCCAGACCGCGGGACAGCGTTCGCGAGCGCATACCGCATCAACCGCTGGCCGGCGGGACGTCTCACCCGCGTTTCGACGACCCGCCTCCCAATCTCGATCAGACGTCCGTATTGCACGCCTGACGGGCACGTCGATTCACAGTTTCGACAAGTCAGGCAACGGTCGAGGTGGAGCTGCGTCTTCTGCGTAACGGGCTCTCCCTCCATCATCTGCTTCATCAAGTAGATGCGGCCGCGAGGACCGTCGAGTTCGTCGCCTAGCAACTGGTAGGTCGGGCACGTGGCCGTGCAGAAGCCGCAATGCACGCACTTGCCGATGATCGCCTGGGCCTCGTCGCCATCCGGCGTACCGGCCATGAAATCCGCTAGTTCAATTTGCATCGCTCAAATCTCCGGAAACATTCGGCCGCGATTGAAAACACCGCCGGGATCGAAAGCGGCCTTGAGGCGTTTGTGAATGTCCATCAGCTGTCTCGACAAAGGCGTGAAAACCGCCGCACCCGGCTTTCCGCAGCGAAAGCGGGTAGCGTGCCCTGACGCATCCAGGGCGGCCCGTCTAATCGTTTCGTCCCCGCCCTCCGAAAAAACCCAGCGTTGTGCCCCACCCCACTCGATCAGCTGTGAATCGGCACCGGGAAGCCTCGTCGCATCTGTCGTGGATGGCACGCAAATTCGCCACAAAGTGGCTTCCGCCGCCGGCCGACGAAAGAAGCTCGCAGTCTGCTCACGCATGGATTGCCAGAAGGCATCGGCCATGGGACGCTCGAGAAGCTCGCCTCCCAACTGGGCGCGGGCACTGCACACACCGGCAGCCACGCCTTCGAGTCGCACCGAAAGTACGCCGTCCTGCCAGGCACTCGCGGTGATAGGAAGTGCCTTGCCTCCCCATTCATTCATTCTTCGGATCGAGTCGTCGACCGACAACGCAAAGCGAAGCGTTGCGGCTTCGACTGGACGCGGCAACACCTTGAGGGAAATGTCCATCAACAGTCCGAGGCAACCGAGCGAGCCCGCCATCAGCCGTGCTACGTCGTAACCTGCAACGTTCTTCATGACCTGTCCGCCGAACCGCTGGATGTCTCCGCGCCCTGTCATCACAGATGCGCCGAGCACAAAATCCCGGACACCGCCCGCGCTCATCCTGCGCGGCCCCGAGAGTCCGGCGGCAACGCAACCGCCGAGAGTGGCACCGGCTCCGAAATGTGGCGGCTCGAACGGCAGCATCTGGCCATGCGATGCAAGAAGATCCTCCAATGCCGCAAGCGGGGTGCCGCTGCGCGCCGTGATCACCAGTTCCGCCGGATCGTAGGCGACCACACCCGCATAGATCCGGGTATCGAGGACCGAGCCGCCAGACGGTGCGCCGTACCACGCCTTGGTTCCGCCTCCCTGTATCTTGAGGGTCCTCCCGCCGGCAAGCGCCGTACGGATTTGCTCGCCAAACAGGCTCGATACGTCTCGTGCAAGACTGTCAGCGTCTTGCACGCGGTGTCCATTCAGTTCTTCGATTGCCTGCTGCATTAGAACCTCGGAATGTCGGGATGCGGCAACAGCCCATTACGGATGTGCATCCGGCCGTATTCAGCGCACCGGGCACGGGTCGGGATAGCCTTGTCCGGGTTCAGTAGCCTGTCCGGATCGAACGCGTGCTTGACTGCAAGGAATGTGTCGCGCTCGGCTGGGGAAAACTGCACGCACATTGAATTGATCTTCTCCACGCCGACGCCATGTTCTCCCGTGACCGTGCCCCCGAGCTCGACGCAGGTTTCGAGAATGTCCGCACCGAACAGCTCGGCACGCTCCCATTCCTCACGGTCGTTGCCGTTGAAGAGAATCAGCGGGTGCATGTTTCCGTCACCGGCGTGAAAGACGTTGATACACCGCAATCGATATCGATTGCTCATCTCTTCGATGCGTTTGAGCAGTGGCCCGATGGCTCGGCGAGGAATGGTGCCGTCCATGCAGTAGTAGTCGGGCGAGATTCGTCCGGCCGCCGGGAAAGCATTCTTGCGTCCCGACCAGAACCGCAGCCGCTCCTCCTCGGAGCGCGAGATCTCCAGCCGTGTTGCACCATTGCGCCGGAGAATCGAAGACAACCGGTCGATCTCCGCCGAAACCTCTTCCTGCGTCCCGTCCGATTCGCACAGCAATATCGCCGCGGCATCGACGTCATAGCCGGCGTGAACGAACTCTTCTACGGCGCGTGCGGCGCCCTGATCGAGCATCTCGAGCCCGGCCGGAACGATCCCGGCCGCAATCACGGCAGCCACGGCCGCTCCGCCCACTTCGACGTCGTCGAAACTGGCCATCACCACCTGAGCGGCTGCCGGCTTCGGAATCAGGCGTACCGTCACTTCCGTCACGATAGCGAACATGCCCTCGCTCCCTATCATGACCGCCAGCAAATCAAGACCTGATGCATCGGCCGCCAAAGAGCCGAACTCCACAATGTCGCCTTGCATCGTCACTGCCCGAACGCGCAGTACGTTATTGACGGTGAGGCCATACTTCAGGCAGTGCACTCCACCGGAGTTCTCCGCGATGTTGCCCCCAATGGTGCAAGCAATCTGCGACGACGGATCCGGCGCGTAGTAAAGGCCAAAGGGAGCGGCAGCTTCCGATATTGCGAGATTGCGCACACCGGGTTGCAGGGTCGCGGTCCTCGCGTACGGGTCCACATTCACGATGCTGCGCATTCTGGCAAGCGACAGCACGATACCCTCGCGCATCGGCATCGCCCCACCCGACAATCCCGTGCCCGCGCCGCGCGGGACTACGGGAATGCCTTCACGCGTGCACAGGCGCAGCACCGCCTGGACCTCGGCCTCGGTCTCGGCCAGCACCACGCCAAGAGGAAGCGACCGATATGCGGCAAGACCATCGCATTCATAGGGAACGATTTCCTCTCTTGCACTCAGGAATCTGATGCCGGGCGCTGCGCGCGCCAGTTCCCGCGCCAGAAAATCCACGCGCCTGGTCCGCTCGGCCTCACTTAGTGTCGACTCCTGATCGCCGCTCCCCTCATCTGGCATTTCACTCACGTTCAACTCCGATCTCTCCCCGGCAATCCGATATCAAGCACCACCAGTCTAATATGTTAGTTTAATATTTTCAATATTTTATGCGTGAGAAGTCCCCTGCGTTCCGCGAGAACTACAAGAAGGACATCAGCCCGCTCTATAACGGACTGCTGCACATTGTCGTGCTGTACGCCGCGGGCATCGGAGCGATCTGGTTCTGCGTCGAGCACCTGCAGCTTGCGCGCTGGGAATGGCTTCTGATGATTCCGGTATTTCTGGCGGGCAACTTCGTCGAATGGGGCATGCACCGTTTCGTCATGCACCGCCGCATCAATGTGTTCGGCCTGCGCCAGATTTATGAACGCCACACCCGCGAGCACCATCAGTACTTCACGGACGCCCAGCCCACCATCGACACGACGAGGGAGTTCCGTATCGTCTTCTTCCCGTGGCGCGTGCTGGTCACGCTGGGCATCGGCGGCACGATCCGATGGGCAGCAGCGACCTGCGCCGCGGCCTGATCGGCACGCTGTTCAACGGCTACAGCGAGAAGCACGTGAAGGAGGAACTGCGGCCCATCATCGCCAAGTTCAAGACCGACCACTCGAAGGTCACCCTGGACGGCCCGCAGCTCACGCAGGCCGAGCGCCAAGCCATGAAGGCGATCTGATCAGAGGCGTTCGCGGCGGCTCCATCGCCGGGCCGCCGCGCTTTTTGCGGGTTTCGACAAAGCATTCATTACCCGCAGCAGAATTTCGCAGCGCAGCATTGTCTACAGTAGAAACGGGCGCTGATATAAAATAGATATATATGTTGAGCACAATGGTGATCCCGATGCCCCCCCGTTCTACGTCACGTAAGTCGTCCAAGCATGATGCCCCAGCTCCGGCATCCACTTCTGCACGTGCTCCGGCCACCGGCCGGCTAACGCAAAAGGAGCCGGAGACCCTGACGGAACAGGCTTACGCACGGCTCGAAGAGCTTATCGCCACGCTGCAGCTTGCTCCTGGAACGACCGTATCGGAACTTTCACTGAGTGAAATGACTGGCATCGGACGCACGCCTATCCGTGAAGCCATCCAGCGTCTTGCCCGGGAACACATGATCGTGATCCTTCCGCAGCGCGGCCTCCTCATACCGGAAATCGACGTCAAGAAGCAACTTCGGCTACTACGTACCCGCCGTGAGGTTGAACGCCTGATCTGCCGCTCCGCCGCGAAGGTGGCGACCCCTGAGGAACGCGAGGTATTCGCGCAGCTCGCGGCCGAGTTTGCCGAGGCGGCTCGCAACAAGGACGATGTCAGCTTCATGCGCCTCGACAGGGAGTTCAACGAGCTGTGTCTCATTGCTGCACGCAACGAGTTCGCCGAGGGAGCCATGAGGCTCATGCATGGCCTGTCACGCCGCTTCTGGTATGTCCATTACAGGCAGGCGGCAGATCTGCCGGAGATGGCCCGGCTACATGGCGCTGTGGCACAGGCCATCGCCGACGGAAATGTGAACGGTGCAGGACGCGCACTCGACGCACTGCTGGACAATATCGAGGAGTTCACACGCGCGACGGTTTTCTCAGTCTGACGACAGACTGTCCGAACAAAGCCTCCATGATTCCGGTGCCATACGTCGGGCACATCGCGCTCCAGGTAACGTGGCCTTCGCGGTAACGCCTGCGATGCCACGTTACTGGGCATTCAGATGCTTTCCTCGGAACGATCTCGGCGGGACCCACGGCATGGGAACAGTTTGCGGCGCTGCTGCCGGTGAGCCGCCTCGTTCACGTTGCAAAAAGGCTTTGCTGTGTCGAGATCGACGACCAGAGTCGCCATCAGGACGGTCACACCTGCGCCACGATCTCATCGCCGGTCGCGGCGACATGCCGATAACCCGCTTCACCGCCAAGCGTCAGTGCCTTCAGGGTCGACTCGTCCTTTTCGATCGCCTTCGGTAGTGCAAACCACGCAACGCGACGTATGCCGGCGACGCACACAACATGTTGAACGTCGAGCCAACGTGGTGCGAGATCAGATCGGAATTAGGGAGTGCCGGTGCTGTGACAACGGCCACGTCGGCACTTCCATCGAAGAGATTCGGCATCTTCTGCAACAGCGTAAGCTCTACCGAAACACCCGGATACGCCTTCCGATACTCGGAGATCAGCGGAAGCACATAGTGCTGCCCCACGCTGGCGTAGCTGTGCATTCTCAGATTGCCGACGGGTGTGTCCTGCGCGCCCGACGCCTCGGCCTCCGCCGCATCAACCTCCTCAAGAATTCGACGACACCGCTCCAAATATCGGCTGCCGACTTCCGTCACGGACAGCCTCCGTGTTGAGCGGTGCAGCAAACGCGTCTTCAGACGCGCCTCCAGCTCGGATACCGCACGCGACGCAGCACCCGTGCTCGAGTCCGCGAGTGCGGCCGCTGCAGTGAAACTCCCCGAGTCCACGACTCTTACGAATGTCCGCATATTCTCGATTCGGTCCATCTTGACCTTCCTTCGCCCATATGGGCCACGTTGATCGCCTCGGCATCGACACCCACCGCTCGACGAAGTCTGCTACGAACTTGTCGGACCTTGTTCTATTCCGCGCTAATGAGACACATCTTCGAGACTGCGCCCTCTTGTTTCCGTGCCCAGCACGAGCACAGCCAGCGCTGCCGCTCCGAAAGAGCTAGCCCCTAACGTAAAGACCCCACCCGGTCCCGCCACCGGCAATACCGCACCGACAATCGACGGGCCCAGAAGCGAGCCGAAGCGGCCGACTGACGACGCAAGGCCGGTCCCGGTCGCGCGGATCCTGGTTGGATAGAGCTCCGGCGTATAGGCGTAAAGGACCGACCACATTCCGAAAAAGAAAAACTGCATGCATAACCCGACCCCGATCAGATACTGCACATCGAGATGCAAAGTGGCGGTCCGGCCATAAAGGTAAGCAAATGCTGCGCTACCGATGAGCATCACGGTACATGTGCCCTTGCGCCCCCAGGCTTCCAGGAGCCAGGACGAAAAGATAAAGCCCGGAATGCCGGCAAGTGAGATGACGATCGTATAAAAAACAGACTTCGTTACCGCATACCCGGCTTCCTGCAAGAGGGCGCCAAGCCAGGTAGTGAGCCCATAGTAGCCAAGCAGCGCAAAGAACCACAGGGCCCACGTCATGATCGTCCGCTTCGCGTAACCGCCCTTCCAGAGTTGCGAGAATCCGCCTTCGGTTTCCGACGCCGTCCCGTCCATGACCGCCGGTATTGGCGGCAGGCTCTTGTGTCCAAGGCAACGGCAAACATTCGATTCGATTGCGGCAATGACTTGATCGGCGTCGGCATTGCGTCCTCTGCTTTCGAGCCACCGGGGCGACTCCGGCACCTTGCGACGCACAACAAAAACAAAAGCGGCCGGAATCGCGAGCGCTATGAATAATCCCCGCCATCCGATGTGCGGCAGGAGAAAATAAGTTGCCACACCGGAAACGATGAATCCTATTGGCCAAAAACCCTCCAGGATTCCGAGATACTTCCCACGGTTCTTCGTCGGGAGGAGTTCCGACACGATGGAGAGTCCGATCGGAAACTCCATGCCCATGCCAAATCCCAGCATCACCCTGAACGCCATCAACCACCCCATGTCGGGCGCAAACGCGCACGCCAGACTGCCAGCGCCCCAAAAGATCATGCTGACCTGGAACACCGGCTTTCGTCCAAAGCGATCGCCCAGAACACCGGCGACCGCGGCACCGATGAGCATTCCTAGAAAACTCGAGCTTGCCACCCATCCTGTGTGAAGTGCATCCAGACCGAATTCGGTTTTTACCGAACCCAAAATGAAGGTCATGATGCCGAGATCGATCGAATCAAACAGCCATGCGGTCGCAACGACCGCAAAGATAACCTTCTGGTATCGGGTGAAGGGCAGTCTCTCCAGCCGGGCGGCAACGCCCGGCCGCACGTCGACAACGTCTGATACGCGCATTTCCATTGTCTCTCTCCATATATATATGCATTCCTAATTGTTATTGTTTTGCTGCGATCTTTTTTAAATCAGCTCAAACCCCTCCTTTTTAATACACCTCGTCGTCTCTTCCAGAAAAAGCGCGGCGGCCCGGCGATGGAGCCGCCGCGAACGCCTCTGATCAGATCGCCTTCATGGCTTGGCGCTCGGCCTGCGTGAGCTGCGGGCCGTCCAGGGTGACCTTCGAGTGGTCGGTCTTGAACTTGGCGATGATGGGCCGCAGTTCCTCCTTCACGTGCTTCTCGCTGTAGCCGTTGAACAGCGTGCCGATCAGGCCGCGGCGCAGGTCGCTGCTGCCCATGAACCAGTCGGCAATCGGGAACGACAGGTTCATGTTGTACTTCATCATGATCCCCATGTTGTGATGGGCCGTGTGATGGCGACGAATCGTGTTGACGAACGGCATGTTGCGCACGAACCAGTTCTCGTGGCAGTGACAGCAGTAGTGGAACGACTCGTAGATCAGATACTGGCCCACCATCGTCATGAACACGATGAGACCCGCGTTCAGATCGATGACCTTGTAGGCGATGGAGCCCAGGATCGTGCCGCCGATGCCCAGCGTGACCAGCACGCGCCACGGGAAGAAGACGATACGGAACTCCCTCGTCGTGTCGATGGTGGGCTGGGCGTCCGTGAAGTACTGATGGTGCTCGCGGGTGTGGCGTTCATAAATCTGGCGCAGGCCGAACACATTGATGCGGCGGTGCATGACGAAACGGTGCATGCCCCATTCGACGAAGTTGCCTGCCAGAAATACCGGAATCATCAGGAGCCATTCCCAGCGCGCAAGCTGCAGGTGCTCGACGCAGAACCAGATCGCTCCGATGCCCGCGGCGTACAGCACGA
>NZ_JAFLRF010000001.1:328393-610497 GCF_017315705.1 Trinickia mobilis
ATTCTTTGCCGCTCGGTCATTCGCCCGTCGTAGAGCGGACTCTCGCGGAACCTGCTTTGCGTTTCTGCCGTCATGATACGTCTCCTTCATTCACAATATATATCTGATATATTAGTTGATCACCAAGAATATGCAATACCTTGACGCACTTACACCGCTAGGGATTTCCCCAACTCGCCTTCGAACGCGTTATGCAGGATCCGCGCGTACGCTGCCTTCACGTCCGGCACGGGAAATGCTCTGGCAAGCCTCGTGACGCCCAGTGCGTCCTCGAGGAGAGACGGAAGAGAGGCCTTCTCGATGCCGATCTTCTTCAACGTCGTCGGAATACCGACGGCCCCGATCAAGGAGCGGATCTGCCCGCAGAGCTCACCAATGGCATGGCCAGGATCGGAGGAGTCGATGCCGAAAATCCGGGCGACATCCAGGAGTTCCTCTGCTCGCGTTCCAGCCAGCTCCGCCAGCACATAAGGCAACATCACGGCATTCGTTGTCCCATGAGAGCGATGCGTCGCGCCGGCAACGGCGTAGGCAATGCCATGGACGGCATTCAGGCCCGCGCTGCCGTATGAAAGCGCCGCGTAGAGGCTCGCGTAGCACATGCCGGTACGCGCCTCGATGTCGGCACCATCGTCATAGGCTCTCTTCAGGTATCTGGCACACAGGGAAATCGCTTCGCGCGCGAATATCATGGTGAGCGATGAGCGCCCGCTGTAGCCGGGGTCCGCACTCCCGGCACGGTCAAATTTCGAAGAATCGAGCGTCAGGTAAGACTCGATCGCATGGGTAAAGGCGTCAATCCCTGCATCGGCTGTTACCTTGGGCGGGCAGCAATACGTAAATTCCGGATCGATAAGCGCGACCTGCGGACGCAACGAATTGTCCATTACCGCGACCTTCGTAGCGTTCTCCGGATCGACCAGAATGGCGCCAGGTGTTGCCTCGGAGCCCGTTCCGGCAGTCGTTGGCAATGCAACGAAAGGTATCGGGCGATCCGACGGACTGAGTCCTTTCACAAAATCATGAGTCGGGCGACCCGTTGGCAGTGTTATGCAAAGAACCTTGGCCAGATCGATGTTGCTCCCCCCTCCGAGCGCAATGACATGGTCAGGCACATGGCCGTCGAGCGCTGCGCGTATCGCTGCCGTGGCCTGGTCGCAGAGCGTGGTGGTAGGGTCCGGCGCCCCGCCATCGAATACCAGCGTCTCGATTCCGAGCGCACGCGCCGCCGACACATACTCTTCCACCCAGGGGGTGTGTCCGGAAAAGAATGTATCCGTCACGAGTACCCCTTGCCGATACCCCAACCGCGCAACGAGAGCCGGAAGCTGCGCCCGACTCCCCGCACCGATGATCAACCGTCCCGGGGGACAGAAATGAACCCTATCGTCTACTCTCATGTTGTCTCCGCATCAAACTTGCCGGGACAGAACGTCTCGAAGCAACGTCGATATCGCGCTAGCGTGCGTCACCGGCAGGCTATGACCGCCCCCCAGAATTTTCACCGTTGACCCACGGATGGCGCTCGCAAGCATGTGGGCGCACTCGAGCGGACATTGATCGTCCGCAGCGCCATGCACGACATGGGTGGGAATCGCGATCGATGGAAGGATCGCCGTTTGGTCCGTGTCCCGGATCGCCTCCCACGTCCACGCGACCGCATCGTGATCTGCCGCTTCGCCGAGCTTCAGCTTGCGTTCACGCGCGCCGATCTCGTCCATCAGCGCGGCCCTCCCGGTTGCCTGGAACCAGGCCACATTGCGCACGGCGGGTGTACCCGAGGCCAGAATCACTCCACTCGGCTGATGCGCGCCCGCACGCGACAGGTACTCCAGCGACACCGACACGCCCATGCTCCACCCTGCCAGCCAGTACTCCCGCCCAGCGACGCACGAATCGATGACTTCGCCTAGATCGTCCGCAAAACACCTCAGTTGGTAATCGGCTACGCAGGCACCACGGGGCGCGCCGCCCCGTCCTCGTAGATTCGGGAGGACGAACGTCGCTTCGCCGTCCAGCCGCCCGGCGACGGGCTCCCATACCTTTCGCGTACCCTGGATTCCATGCACGGCAACAACGAGCGCCGGCCCTCTCCCGCATATCTTTACGTCCACACCTTCCTCCGCATATACGTATTGCATATGTGTAATATGTTAGTCGAACATTACGGATATGTGAAGATGGGATTGCCACAAAGATGACTTGCGGAATGCGATAGAACCGGTGGCGGATGATTCCCTCGAAAACGAGACTGTTGCGCAACTTGTGAGGCTGGTTCTTCGAAAAGGGAGCTTATTCCGCTCTGCGTTCCTCAATAGAATCCGCGACTGACCAAGTAGCAGCACTCATTCATAGCAAGGCAACGCGTGCACGCAGTCGCGAATGCGCTGCTGCTCCAGGCGCGAATCGTCATGAAACACATCAGACAATACTTCGTCCTGCCGGCGCTCAACCGCCGGCTATCGTCCATTCTCGACTTCGTGTATTTGGACAGGCGGATGCTCGTTCACGTCGTGAAAACGGTGATCGCGGCCTGTATGGCGGCGGGACTCGCGATGCTGCTCGAACTCCCGCAGCCGCGAACCGCGATGACGACATCCGACCAGACTAAGGCGAATTCTTTGCTGTCTGCATTTTCTACGATTCGTTTTGCAGGACAGCGACTCTCCGCTTAACACCTGACGTTTCCAAATATTCGTCCAATAACCGTGACGGTCCCTTGAGACGGACGTTGTTAATTCCGCGTATTGGGTGGGATAGGCTTAACGCCTTCCTTCCATTCAATAAGGTCAACCGATGAACATTTCAAAGATCACGGTGCTTTGCGCTTTTACGATCCTGTTATTCGGCGGATGCGCGTCAGAAGTCGGCACAGCTGGCATAGCCCGGCCGGATACCGATCAACATGTCAGCGCCGAGGACCCTGCGCATTCGACAGCCGCTACGCAGCCTGCGAGTCCCAGTAGCGAAGAATGTGTGGGTCCAGTGAGCTTCTGCAACATCTTCTTCGGCAGCTAACTTGCTTGACCATCCGGACCGCTATCCGCAGCGGCAACGGTCGTATAAGACCGCAGTTGCGATCGGGTGGCGCAGACACCGCGCCACCCGATTTCTTACGATACTCGAAAATCAGCTTCGTGACGCCTCGAAAGCGAGGGCGTCCTGACCTGACGCCGGCAACGCGTCGGCTAGAACCGGTGCTTGAGACCGACAGCCACGACCACCTGCTGGTTGCTCGTAGCCGGGGTCAGCGTATAGACACCCGCGTCGAACGCCGAGATGCCGTTGCCCCCGCCAACACGCTGGTAGACACCTTCGAGGTACACATCAGTGCGCGACGAGAACAGATAGTCGGCCTGCGCCATCACCTGATTCCAGTGCGGATGGGCATTGCCGGTCGACGACTCGAACGAGGCCATCGTGTACGTGTAAGACGCACCGAGGCTTAAGTTGGGACGTACGAAGTAGCGGCCGTTGACCTCGAAGTTGTCGAATTTGAGGTAGTTGCCGGCGCCGTTCGACGGACCGGGCAGCGCGCCGTTGCTCGTGCTGCCGCCGAACCAGAGGTTCGAAATGCTCTCGGTCGACGTATGCGTCCAGAGCAGGCCGACGGACGACTTGCCGAACATGTACTGCGCGCCCAAGCCGAACATCCGCTGCAAACCGCCCGTCGTCAAAGCATCGCCGTCGCCCGTGCTGACCGCGCCGCTCGCATTCTGTGCATTCGGGTTGCGGTTGATCTGCAGATAAGCAGCCGCCAAGTTGATCGGGCCGACCCCGTAGCTGATGCCCGCGCTGTATGCATTGTTGTTGGAGACTTGGCCGGCCTCGTTCGAGAACGCGTACATCGCGCCGACCTTCAGCCCATCGAACGAGGCGCTGCTGAACTTCACCGAATTGTTCAGGCGCAGGTCGTTGTTCAGGTTGTCGTTGTCGTACGGGTGCTCGGCAAGGTTGCCGCCAAAACCCGAACCCGTCGCGCTCAACGGCGCGAGATAGCTGACCATGAAGTCATATTGACGGCCCAGTGTCAGCGTGCCGTACTGGCTCGAGCTCAGACCCACCCACGCTTGGCGACCAAAGAGGTCGCCGCCATTCTTCAACGTGCCATTAGTCGAATTGAAACCGTTTTCCAACCAGAATACGGCGCTCAGTCCACCGCCGAGATCCTCAGTGCCACGCAGGCCCCAGCGCGGCGTATAAACGTTTCCTGCAAACTCCTGCCACTGAGTGCCGCCACCTGCCGCCGGATTCGCTGCGTTGACGCGCGCGTTGCTGCTATAGACGATGCCCGTGTCGATCAAGCCGAATAGCGTCACACTGCTCTGAGCATGCGCGGCGCTGGCGACCAGCATCGATGTTGCGACGGCGATATGCCGGTATTTCATGAAATCTCTCCTTGGTCCAATTAGATTCCGCTGCACTCAACGATTACTGCGATTGGTGAAGGGGCTGAGTATAGGAAGGAGCGGCGAGACGAAATACTTCGGAGATTGAAAGAGTGTGGTCAGCGTTGCGGGCAGAATAGGTCACAAAAGATTCACGTCCTGGGAAGCACGCGCATTGGGGCTCCGAGTCTTGCAACGTGGTGCGGGCAGCTACAAACGTTGCACAAGCGGCACGTTTTCATCTTCACTTGCGTTGTCCTGATACAACAACACATGCTCGATAGAGTGGCGTGTTCTGCCGTGCCGCTGCAATGTCATGCGGGGGCAGCGAGAGGCAGACGCACCTGGAATTTCGTCTCGCCGCCATGCGAAACAACGCTGATGGTGCCGTTGTGGCGCTGTACGACGGTCCGGTACGCGAGGTGAAGACCCAGACCGCTGCCCTTGCCTAGCGGCTTGGTGGTGAAGAAAGGCTCGAAGAGTCGAGGGACGATGTCGGCCGGGATGCCCGGTCCCGTATCCGCAATTTCGATCACCGCGAAGCCGCCGTCCCGACGCGAGTGAATGGTGAGCTGGCCATTGCCCTCCATCGCGTCGACCGCATTGTCGATCAGGTTGGTCCAAACCTGATTGAGTTCGCTGCCATAAGCCGGCACGAGCGGCAAGGTGCGGTCGTAGTCGCGCTTGACGATGACGCCCTGCTTCAGTTTGTGTCGCATGATCGTCAGCGTATCCTCGATGCCGTCGTGTATATCGACCTCCTGCAACGGGGCCTGGTCCATGTACGAATAGTCCTTCATGGCCTTCACGATCTCGGAGATACGGCCCGCGCCGATCCACGCCTGATTTGCCAGCGCGCGCAAATCCAGTGTCGCCGCCAGCCAGCGGATGCCCGCGCCAAACTGCTCGTGCGTCACGCTTTCAGCAACGGGCGCGAGATCGGCCGGAGCGAACCCGGCCGCCACCAGTTGCGGCGCGATAAGCCAAGGCTTCGCGATACCGGTTGCGGCGAGCCAATCGGCGAGCAGGTTCTCCGCCTCGCTTTGCCGCAACGCACCTTGAGGCGCCGCATCCACCGCAGGTGCGGCTCGGCTTGCCCAGCCATCCAGCCTGTCTACAACTTCCGCAGGCATCGCGCTCCGGCACAGTACGCGGGTCGTCTGGCGCAGACTGTCGAGCGCTTCGCGCATCCCGTCCGCGGCACGCGCGACGCCGGCGGCGGGATTGTTCAGTTCATGCGCAAGCCCGGCAGATAAGCGTCCGAGCGCTGCCAGCTTCTCCCCGTTGAGGACGAACATATCGTAGGCGCTGATGCGCGCGTACATCGAACGGAAAACATTCCTCCTGTAGGACTCGCACTCGTGTAGGAGGGTGCGCACCACTGCCGCGGAAAGCGCGACCAGATAGCAATCTGTCGCGGCGGAGAAGGTCAAGGGCACCGGCATTTCTGCAAGTAGCGACGTCTCGGCAACCAACGTCGGCGGGATGCGCCGGTCGTCGAACATTTGCCGTCCGCCGACCTGCTTTTCGGTCATGAGTTCACCCTCGAGCAGAATGAATTGATGCGTGACGAGCTGCCCTTCCCGCATCAGGATTTCCCCCCTTGCGAGGCGGCGTTCGCTCACCTTTGTGCTCAGCCATTGTCTTCGCTCCTCGGACAAGCCCGCGAAGTGCGGCATCGTGAACAGCGTGGACAGGTCGCTCATAGATTCGCCAGGTACTGGTGGATGAAATGCACCGCAATCGAACCCTCCCCAACGGCAGCGGCAACACGCTTGACGGAGTCCGCACGCACGTCGCCCGCCGCGAAGACGCCGGGAACACTCGCTTCGAGAAGGAACGGGTCACGTTCCAGTTGCCACCCCGATGGCTTTGTGCCCGTCTTGAGCCCGCTGCGCCCAGTCAACAGGAAGCCGTGCTCGTCCCGCTCGACGACCCCGCGCAGCCACTCCGTGCAGGGCGCAGCGCCGATGAAAACGAACAGACCGCCTGCAGTCACGGTATCCGAGCGCCCGGTCTGCAGGTCACGCAATGTGATCTCCGAGAGATGTCCCTGGCCGCCTACGCTCTCGACCTCGGTATTGGGCCGCACATGAATGTTCTCCGTTTTGTGTATCTGCTCGACCAGATAGTGCGACATGCCGGCGTTCAACGAGGGGCCGCGGCACAGGAGCGTCACCGACCTCGCGTACTTGGACAGGAACATGGCGCCTTGTCCTGCGGAATTGGCGCCGCCCACGATGTACACATCCTGGTTGGCACAGGCGAGCGCCTCCACCGTCGCCGCACCGTAGTAGACCCCAACTCCGGTAAGCTTCTGGACTCCGCGCGCTTCCAGCTTGCGATAGGACACGCCGCTCGCGACCATCAGAGCGAGACAGCTGACCTCCGATCCGTCGGATAGCTTGACGAACTTATAAGGCGCCTCGACACGCAAACCGACGGCGTGTTGAGTCAGGATCATTTCCGCGCCGAAACGCCTTGCCTGCATCAACGCGCGCCTCGACAATTCCGCGCCGCTTACACCCGCCGGGAAGCCGAGATAGTTGTCGATATGCGAACTGGTGCCGGCCTGCCCGCCGGGCGCGTCGCATTCGATGATCGCGACATGCAGTCCTTCCGATGCGCCATACACTGCCGCAGCCAGGCCGGCCGGTCCGCCGCCGACGATCACCAGGTCGTAGAACGGCGTAGTCGAGCGCGTGCGCAGCCCCACCTTCTCTGCGATCTGTCCGGTTGTCGGTTGTGCCATTGCCGTTCCGTCCTCGAACACGACGACGGGCAGTTGACGGAGCGCCGGACTCAGCGAGTTCAATAGCGGATCGGTCTCTTCGTGCCGTTCTACATCGAGCCAGCGATACGGGATGTGATTGCGCGCCAAGAAGTCGCGCAGCTGATGCCCTTGTGGCGACCAGCGGTGATCGAGCAGCCGGATGCCTTGAAATGCAGGCCGGAACGAGGCCTGCCAGTCCGCAAGCAGATCATCGAGCGCCGGATAGAAGTTCTGCTCGGGCGGATGCCAGGGCTTGAGCAGATACTGATCGAGATGCACCTTATTGATCGCCCGGATCGCGGCGTCCGTATCTGCGTAAGCGGTGAGCAGCACGCGCTTGGCTTCGGGAAATAGATCGATTGCCTGTTCGAGGAACTCGACACCGCTCATTTGCGGCATGCGCTGATCCGCAATGAAGAGCGCGACCGAGCGATTTTGCCGGCGCAGTTGCCGCGCCCCTTCGAGCGCGGCCTGACCCGACTCCATGCGCACGATCTGAAAATGCTCGCCATAGGCAGTCTGCAGGTCACGCGCGACTGCGCCGGCCACGATCGGGTCGTCGTCGACGGCGAGGATAACGGGCTTTTCCATGACTTGTCGGCCGCACAGATCGCCTGTTCGCGCGAGCGAAAGGTCAAGCGACGCGCGGTTCATACTCCGATTACATTGATGGACCCGGCGGATGTTGCAAACATTTTAGGCGCTGCTGCGCTCAAGTTATCCAGGCATTCCCCATCACCCAATGCCGCCCGTTCGACGCAAGGTTGCGTCCGCTCGGTTTTCGTTCATTCGCTACTTCACCTTTGAACGGCCGCCGGGCTTGAGGGTTTACCCCATATCCAACAACAATGCTTTCCTGGGCGCCGTCTTAATCTTCAGCGGCTACTTACCTAGACTGATGCCATCGATTACGAACAGGGCTGTTCGTAGCAGGACCCAAACACAGTCTGGAGGTAGTTACCATGAAGTCTCTGATTCAAGCCGTTGTTGTTGCCGCTGCTCTCGCCGCTCCTGTCGCCGTGTTCGCCCAGGCGAACCAGCCCGTCACCCGCGCGCAGGTGCGTGCCGAGTTGATCCAGCTCGAAAAGGCCGGCTATAACCCGGCCCGTGGCGAAGACCCCTATTACCCCGCCGACATTCAGGCTGCCGAAGCAAAGGTCGCTGCACAGAATGCCGCGACAGGCGTCGGCGGCGTCGCGAGCGGCTCGTCGGACGCGGGCCGCCCGGCCGGCTCGAAGGCTGACTGGGACTCGATGTACAACCATCCCTGACAGGGAACTGTCTGAGCGACAACAGAATGCTGATCGCGTGTCGAATATTGCTCTTCGAGATGCTCAAGGACTGCTATCGATTGTCCGATCAGCAAGCCGCGCCCGTTGTCGAGCACCGGCAATGAGCGTGCTGGGTTGAGCAAGCGCCGTTAAAAAACGCTCCAGGCGGTTCGTCTATCGGGTAAGCCCCAACGCGGCGGCGCCCAGGTGCGCCACGCTGCAACGCAGCGCGAGCGCATTGGCATTCGCCGCACGCAGGCCATATAACAAGAAGCAAGGTCCCTCACGGAGACAACATGAAGTTTCTTGTTGCCGACGACCATGAACTGATCCGCCAAGGCGTCAAGGGCCTCTTGCGCGGCCTCGATGCGGACGCCCAATTCGACGAAGCCGACAGTTGGGAGACCCTCGCCGCCGCCGCGCGCCCCGACGCCAACCACGACCTCGCGATCGTCGACCTGCACATGCCCGGCATGGCGGGCGCGGCCTCGCTCGAAGCGCTCCTGAAGGGAAATCCGGCGCTGCCGGTGGTCGTGCTGTCGGCCGAGGAGTCGCCCGATGAAATGCGCGCCGTGCTCGCCGCCGGCGCGCTCGGCTTCGTGCCGAAGCGGCAGCCCGCGAGCGTGATGCTCAAGGCGATCGAACTCGTGCTGTCGGGCGGCGCCTATGTGCCGATGGAGGCGCTGAGCCTGCTCGGCACGCATGGGGCGCCGTCCTCCGCCTCGTTGCAGCAAACGTCACCCGAAGCCTCGGGCGCCGGGCCCGCGGCAGCCGCTTCGTCCGGCATTCAAGCGC
This sequence comes from Trinickia mobilis, assembly GCF_017315705.1. GTDB lineage: Bacteria > Pseudomonadota > Gammaproteobacteria > Burkholderiales > Burkholderiaceae > Trinickia_A > Trinickia_A mobilis. Next base: position 337,621 of record NZ_JAFLRF010000001.1, read on the forward strand.
TGCAGCCGCACCAGCGGCATCTGATGGAAAACCTCTCGCCGCGTCAGCAGGACATCATGCGGCTCGTGCACCGGGGCTGGACCAACAAGATGATCGCCCGCGAACTCGGCATGGCCGAAGGCACCGTGAAGGTGCATCTCTCGGTGATCTTCAGGGCGCTGGCGGTCCGCAATCGCGCGACCGCGATCGCCGTCATCAACGGCTGGCTCGAGGCCGGGAAGACACTGTAAGCGGCGGCGGCAGCGCCTGCGGGAACGTTTCCGGCGGCGCAATGCCGGGCGCCGGCGCCGCCGCTTTGGACGCCGCGCCGCCCTTGGTGTCCGCATCGCGCCACGCCGTCTGCAGCGTGCGCAGCAGGCGCGCCGGATTCACGGGCTTGTGCAGGATCGGCACGCCTTCTTCGGCGAGCGCTTTCAGCTCAGGCGACGCCATATCGCCCGTAATCAGCAGCAGCACCGCGCGCTCCGCGCCGTGACGCGCAAGCGCGCCGCGCACGCGCTCGAGCGCGACGTTGCCCGCGCGGCCGTTGCCGAGCTGGTAATCGCACAGCACCGCATCGGGAGCGAAGCCCTCGGCGATCGCGCCGCAGGCCGCGTCTTCGTCCGCGACGCTCTTCACGACGCAGCCCCAGCGGCCGAGCAAACTGGCGACGCCTTCGCGAATCGCGGGTTCGTCGTCGATACACAATACGCGCCGCCCCGCGGCCGTCGCCGCGGACACGCCCGCGGGCGTGAACTCCGCCAAGCCCGTGACGACGCGGCCCGGATCCCCCGCGCGCACCGGAAAGCGAAACGTCGAGCCGCGCCCGGGCGCCGAGCGCATCTGCAGCTCGCCGCCGAGCAAGCCGATCAAGCGGCGCACCGTCGGCAGCCCGAGCCCGTGGCCGGGACGCGCGTCGCGCTCGGCGCTGGCGCCGCGGTAGAACTCCTCGAAGATGCGCTCCTGCTCGCCGGGCGGAATGCCCATGCCCGAATCGCGCACTTCGATAAAGCCGCCGTCGGCGCGACCCGCGCGCCGCAGTCCGACCCAGATCGAGCCCTCGTCGGTATAGCGCACCGCGTTCGCCACGAGATTGCCGAGCACGCGCTCGAGCAGCACCGGGTCGTCGTGAAGGACGATCGAAGTCGGCGCGATCCGCAATGCGAGCCCCTTGGCCGCGGCCTGCGGCCGGTACAGGCTGCCGACGCGCTCGAACAGCTCGGCGAGCCGGAAGTCCACGCGCATCACCTGCGTGACGCCGCTTTCGATGCGCGACAAATCCAGCACCTGATTGAAGAGCTGATTGAGCGCCTCGACATTGCGCACGACGTTCTCCGCGGCGCGCGCACGTTCGGCGCTCGGCGCGGCGGTATCGCCGAGCGACGCCGCGAGCAGTCCGATCGCATGAAGCGGCTGGCGCAAATCGTGGCTCGCGGCCGCAAAAAAGCGCGTCTTCGCCAAACCGGCCTCGACGGCCACGTGCTTTTGCAGCGCGAGCGATTCGGCGAGGCGCTGCTGATCGACACGCGCCTGCACCACGCTGCGAAAGAGCTTGCGATAGCTGATCGCATACAGGTTGATCGCGGAAAAGAAGAACAGCAGCACGATCCCGACGACGATCCGCTCGAACGAATGCGCGCTGAAATGCAGCGCGATCGCGGGCATCAGCAGCAGCGGAATGGCGATCGAGAAATTGAGCGTGTCGAAGCCGTTCGACATGAAGACGCCGGCGGCCAGCGTCACGAGCATCACCGTATGAAGGAGCGGCAACTCCGCTTGCGTGCTGTGAAACGCGAACCAGATCGAAAGCCCCGGCGCGCTATAGAGCAGCGCGCCGCGCAGCGCATGCAGGCTGATCCAGACGCGCGGCGGCAGCGCGGCGGGCCACCGCCGATGCCAGAGCCAGAGCGCTAGGCCAAGGCAATTCGCCGCCGCGTAGAACACGAACCACGCGTTGAAAAAGCGCAGCGCCGACATCTCCGCCCAATAAATCGACGTCAGCACCGCAATCGAAAACCAATGCGTGAAAAACGCGAGCAGGTCCTGCGCGTACAGGACCCGCACGAGGTCTTCGTCGATGGCGCGCTGGATCGGATCGGCCTGCATCGTGCGGCTTCCTTGTGAAGTCCGGCATGTTCGATGAGCTAGTGCCTGAGCCCTTGAAGAAAACCGCGGACGCGGCGGCGTTTTCGCGGTTTACCCGGAGTTTACCCATCGGCTACCACTTAATCCATATAGGCGGCGCCGGGTCCGAAAACCATACTGGCGGCACTTCTCTCGCGCGGCCGACGACCTTCGAGGTTTTCAGCGTTTCCTTCAACGCTGGTTCCGACACCGCGTCCTCCCCCCCCCAGATCTTCGACAAGACGGAGGCATCATGGGCACACTGATCGGCCACGACTTTGCCCGCAACGACAACGCGATCCTCCCCGACCTCTGGCGCCGCCGCAGCCAGCTGTCCGACGACGAGATGGTGTCGATGTGCGAGCTCGTGCAAAGTGCCCTGCGCGGCTACCATCCGCTCGAACTGCATGCGCTCGCCGAGGACAAGGAGGAGCTCGTCGCGCAGTTCATCTACGCCAAGGTGCTCCGGCTCGAACCCGGCCACGGCGAATCGCACGCGTGCCCGGATAGCGCGCCGTCCACGCGCTACGCGATCTGCGCGTACTTCCGCCGCTATCTGATCGACTGCCTGCGCAGCGCGAGCCATCAGCGCAACGTGTCGATGGAAATCGAGGGCATCGAGCAGGAAATCGACTCGCACGCGCGGGCGCTCGAAGATCCGGTCGACGGCGTGCTGATGCAATACGGCCTCGATGAAGCCCGCGTGCGCGACGCCGCGCACCGCTTCATCGCCGGCCTCGAAGCGCCCGAGCAGATCGTGCTCGCGGGCAGCCTCGGCTGGGGCTCCGAAGCGAAAGGCGGACTGTCGCGTATCGCGGCGCAGCATCGCGTGCCGTCGTATCACTATCGCGCAGTGAAGCTCGGCGTCACGATGAAAAAGACGGCCCAGGCCGACGATTTTTCCAATACGAAGATCGGCCGCTGGCTCGTCGACGACCTCGGCATCGATATCCACGTCGAGAATCGCGAGGTCATTCTGGTCGCGCTGAGCTTGCTCGCGGTCGAGGCGAGCGAGTGCCTCGTGAACGAGGCGGCTGCCTGATCCGCTGGATAAGCGCGATTCACGGCCTAAGATAGAGAAGCCGCGCCGCACGTCCCCTCTCTTTCTATAACCTTCGAGGTGGCCGCATGAACCGCCTGTCGAGTCCTTTGGAGGCGTTGGAGCCGCATTACGACGTGATCGTCGTCGGCTCCGGCTATGGCGGCGCCATCGCTGCAAGCCGCATGGCTCGCGCGCGGCGCCGCGTCTGCGTGCTCGAACGCGGGCGCGAATTCATGGCGGGCGACTACCCGGTGCATCCGGGGCAGGGCGCCGGCGCGGTCCAGTACAACCTCGACGACCGGCGGCTCGGCTCGGCGCTCGCGCTGATCGAGGTGCACGTGAACCAGGAAGTCAACGCGGTGGTCGGCTGCGGGCTCGGCGGCACGTCGCTGATCAACGCGAACGTCGCGCTGCACCCCGACGCGCGGCTCTGGGACGACCCGCGCTGGCCGGCAGCGCTGCGCGCCGACCAAGGGGGCATCGAAGCCGGTTATGCCCGCGCGCTGGCGATGCTTCAGCCGCAGCCGTGGCCCGCCGATTTCCCGCGCTTGCCGAAGCTAGACGCACTCGGACGGTCGGCCGAAGCGCTCGATATGAGCGCATCGTTCTACCGGCCGCCGATCACCGTCACGTTCAAGGACGGCACCAATGCGGCGGGCGTCGAGCAAAGCGCCTGCATCGGCTGCGGCAACTGCAATTCCGGCTGCAACTACGGCGCGAAGAACTCGACGCACATGAACTACCTGCCGGACGCCGTCGCGCACGGCGCCCAGATCTTCACGCAGGCGGCAGTGGATTCGGTCGAATGGGACGAAGCCGCGCGGCAATGGCGCGTCTACTACCAGTGGATCGATATCGGCCGGGAGGTATTCGACGGTGCCGAGCTGTTCACGACGGCGGACCACGTGATCCTGTCGGCGGGCACGCTCGGTTCCACCGCGATCCTGTTGCGGTCGCGAGAAAAACGCGGCCTCGCGTTGTCGGACCAGCTAGGCGCGCATTTCACCGGCAACGGCGACGTGCTCGCGTTCGCGTTCAACACGAATCACGAGATCAACGGCGTGGGCTGGGAGACGGCCGAGGAGGCAAAACGCGCACCGGCCGGCCCCGTGATCACCGGCATCGTCGACCATCGCGACACCAAAGACGTCATGGACGGCTTCGTCATCGAAGAAGGCTCGCTCGCCGCGCCGATCGGCACGGCGATGCTGGGCGTGCTCGGCATTGCCGCTCCCGCCGCGGGCGTGCCCGAGCCTGAAGACGATGCCGCCGGCGGCGCAGCGGAGCACGACGCGCTCGACGCCGCCGCACGCGAAGCGCTCTCGGCATTGCGCGGCCCGCACCACGGCGCGATGCGCAACACGCAAACGTTCCTGGTGATGGCCCACGACGACGCCGCGGGGCAGATCGTGCTGCAAGACGATCGCCCGCGCATCGCGTGGCCCGGCGCGAGCGAGCAGCCGATCTACCGCACGATCAACGAGACGCTCGAAGACGCGACTCGCGCGCTCGGCGGCACCTTCGTCGACGATCCGCTCGATACGCCGCTTTTCAAGAACCGCCTCGTCACGGTGCATCCGCTCGGCGGCTGCGCGATGGCGGACGACGCCGAACATGGCGTGGTCGATCATGCCGGCCGCGCGTTCAGCGGCGCCAAGGGCACCGGCGTGCATCGCGGTCTCTACGTGATGGACGGCGCCGTCATACCCTTATCGCTCGGCGTGAATCCGCTCTTGACGATTTCGGCGCTGGCCGAGCGCAACTGCGTGCAACTGGCCGCGGCCAACGGCTGGGCGATCGATTTCACGCGGGGCGGCCCGCGCGCCGCTGTTGCGCCGGCTCCCGAGCGCATCGGCCTGCGCTTCACGGAAACGATGGTCGGCACGTATACGCCCGCCGCCCCTGACGACGCCGAGCCGAGCCCGATGAGCTTCACGCTCACCGTCGACTCCGGCGACCTCCCCGCGATGCTCGCGAACCCACAGCACGAAGCGCCGATGGTCGGCACGCTGACGTGCGCGGCGCTGTCGAGCGAACCCATGACCATCGCCGAGGGGCGCTTCAATCTGTTCGTCACCGACCCGGCGCACGTCGACCAGCGCAACATGGTCTACCGGATGACGCTCGTCGCGGCCGAAGGCAAGCGCTACGGCTTCGTCGGCCGCAAGATCATCACGTTCAGCTCGCCGCTCGAGCTGTGGAAGCAGACGAACACGCTCTACGCCGAAGTGCGCGAAACCGCGGACGACGGCGCGCGCCTCGAGGGCCGCGCCACGCTCATCGTCACGGCCGGCAACTCGCTCAAGCAGCAAACGACGCTCGGCGTCACGAATGCGCCGACACTCGAAATGCGCCTGGCGTGGACCCTGCGTTTCGGCAAGTTCTTCGCGGACGTGCTGTTCGCCGAGTACGGCGGCATCGCCGCGCCGCTGCAATTCGCGGACCCCGATGTGCGTGCGCGCGAGCGTCGCCGGCTCAATGCCCCTGCGCCGGATACCCATTACTTCCGTACGCAGGACGGCAAGACGCTGCGCCTCACGCGCTATCGCGCGGGAAACAAAGGACCGTTGCTGCTGATCCACGGGTCGGGCGTATCGAGCGCCATCTTCACGACCGACATGATCGACACCAATCTGCTCGAGCACCTGTGCGCCGGCGGCTACGACGTCTGGCTCGTCGATCTGCGCGTCAGCATCGCGCTGCCGAGCGCGGCCGAGCCAACGACCGCCGACGCGATCGCCGCCTACGACATCCCCGCCGCCGTCGCGAAGGTCTGCGAGCTTTCCGGCGCCGCTTCGATCCACGTCATTGCCCATTGCCTCGGCGCGGTGACGCTGACGATGGCGCTCTTGAGCGGCCTCACGCGCGTGCGTTCGGCCGTGCTGTCGCAAGTGTCCGCGCATTTGATTCCCGAGCCGCTGGCGCGCGTGAAAGCCGGCTTGCACTTGCCGGAAATGCTCGATCATCTGGGCATAACCGGCCTGAGCGCCCTCGCCGAGCACGCGCGCTGGCCGGCGAACCTGCTTGACGAGGCGCTGCGGCTTTATCCGGTGGAACACGGCGAAGGCTGCCGCAGCGCGGTCTGCCATCGCGCGACCTTCATGTATGGGCAGGTCTACGAGCACGCGCAGCTCAATGACGTGCTGCACGAAAACTTGCAGGAGCTGTTCGGCGTGCACGACATGCGCCTTTTCGAACATCTGGCAGCAATGGTGCGCGCGGGGCACATCGTCAGAGCGGACGGCGAGGATGTTTATCTCGACGATTTGAGCGGCTTGGATCTGCCGATCACGTTCATTCATGGCGCGCTCAATCGCTGCTATCTGCCGGAGAGCACGCTGAAGACCTACGATTTGCTCAGGAGCGCCTACCCCGATCAGCGCTATGAGCACGTGCTGATCGACGGGTACGGCCATATCGATTGCATCTTCGGGCGCGATGCGGCCAGGCACGTGTATCCGTCGATCGCGCGGCATCTGGCCGCTCACGCCGCGTAGCGGCTCAGTAGGGCTTCGCAGGAATAAGTAAGGATAAAAAAGGATTGACGAAAGCCCGTCCGGTAAAACCCGCCAAACCAATGTTTTATTCTTTCAAATTAATTTCAATTAACAGAATAAGCCATTACGAATCCCATGCTGCAACGCGAAAATCCGACGAAACACGGTCAATTTTTCCTGTTACAGAAATGTGAAAAAGTTACCGAAATACGCGGTTAACTTTTTTGCGACATTTTATTGGGAACGGATTGATTTCCCGGAACCCCCTGCATACAATGCGTCTCACAGGTTGTTACAAGTTGTAACACCATGTATCAAAGATACACAAAGGAAGAGCAAACGTTAGCGCTCAACCGGGGGCATAAATACACGGTATAAATTACCGGACAAATAAATTCGGGGCTTCGGGAAGACAGAGAAATGGACCGCAGCAGCGAGACGCTGGATTCTATCCGCGAAATTAATTTGTCGTACATCATGCTCGCGCAGCGCATGCTGCGCGAGGATAAGCCGGTCGGAATGTTCCGCCTGGGCCTATCGTCGGAATTGGCCGATTTGCTTGCCAGTCTGTCGCTCGCGCAGATCGTCAAGTTGGCCTCTTCCGACCAGCTTCTCTGCTTCTTCCGTTTTAACGACCACTCGATGCTGTCGGCGCTCACGCAATCCGCGAAGAATGCGGATGTCGCTCCGACGCACGCTGCCATCCTGCTTGCCGGCCAACGGGCCGAACAGTTCGCATAAGGAGCGGGTCGTGACGCAAAGGAAGAGTCTTTCGGAAGACGCGCAAGAAGTCTTCCGCGCCATTGCTCTGATCGAGCTCGGCGCACGCATGCAGGTGCTCGAGAGCGAACTGACGCTGTCGCGCGACCGCATGATCCGGCTATACCGCGAGGTCAAGGGCGTGTCGCCGCCGAAAGGCATGCTGCCGTTCTCGGCCGACTGGTACATGACGTGGCTCGCGAACATACACGCGTCGCTCTTCTATAACACCTACCTGTTCTTGAAGAACGAAGCGCGCTGCTCGCATCTCGACGCGCTCACGAAGGGCTATCGCCTCTATCTCGAACACTGCAAGCACAGCGGCGCGGAAGCCGTGCTCGACCTGACGCGCGCCTGGACGCTCGTGCGCTTCTTCGACGCCGACATGCTCCAGCTCACGCGCTGCTGCCGTTGCAGCGGCAAGTTCGTCGCGCACAAGCACGATTTGCAGCACAACGTCGTATGCGGCGCATGCCAGCCGCCCTCGCGCGCCGGCAAGACGAAGAAAGCCGCCGCGGCCAAGGAAGCGGCCGAGCTGATCGAAATCCCAGCCATGGGCGAGACCGTGGCGGCCGGCGACACGGCGACCGTCGTGCCGTTGCCGATCACCGCACCGATGCCTCCTGGTCGGCCGGCGGTGGCGTGCGCCGCGTGACGCCAGGGTCTGTTCACGCGGCATGAGTTGACGCTCGCCTGGACCGGATCGAGGAGCCGCACGACCCCTCGATTCCGCGCTTGACTTACTGCTTCGCCACCTGTTGCGCAGCCGTATCGGCGGCCCCGACTGCCTCGGCCTGCGCACTCCCCCAACCACCGCCAAGCGCACGAATCAAATTGACCGTCGCCACCGCCTGCGCGCCGTTGAGCTGGCTTGCCTGAGTTTGCGCGAGCAGCACCGTGCGCTCGCCGTCGAGCACGTTGAGATAGTTCACCTCGCCTTCCTTGTACTGCGTGTCCGACAGATGCGACGCCCGCTCGGACGCCGCGACCGCGTCGTTCTGCTCGCGAATCTGATCGTCGAGCAAACGCAGATCCGAGAGGTTGTCCTCGACTTCGCGGAAGGCGACAAGCACTTGCTGACGATACTGCGCGACGTTCTCGTCATACTGCGCATTGGCCTGCTCGACGCCGGCCTTGCGGCGGCCGCCGTCGAACAACGGCAAGGTCAACGCGGTTCCGGCAAACGGCCCGAGCAGGAACGCGCGGCTCGACCACTTGAACAAATCGCCCAAGCTCGCCGACTCGTAGCCGAACGCGCCCGTGATATCGAGCTGCGGGAAATACGCGGACTTCGCGAGACCGATGCGCGCATTCGCCGCCTGCATCGCGCGCTCCGCCGCCGCGATATCGGGGCGGCGCTCGAGCAGCGCGGACGGCAAGCCGGGCGGCACGCGCACCGTCACCGGATCGAGCGGCGTCTCCGCGAACGAGAAGTCGGCGGGCGCTTTGCCGAGCAGAATCGCGAGGCTATGTTCCGAAGCCGCGCGCTGCCGCGCGATGCCGACCGCGTCCGCGCGCGCGGTCGCGAGCGAGTTCCGCGCCTGCGCGACATCGAGCTCGCTGATGTCGCCTTCCTTGAAGCGCTGCTCGACGAGCTTCAAGCCGTCTTCACGCAGCGCGACCGTGCGGCGATACAGGTCCTGCTCCGTATCCAGCTCGCGAAGCGCGAAGTAGTTCGCCGCGACATCCGCTTGCAGCGAAAGCTGCACCGAACGGAACAGCGCTTCGCTTTGCTGCGCATCGGCACGCGATGCCGCGACGTTCGAGCTGACGCGGCCGAACAAGTCCGCCTCGTACGAGACGGTCGTCTGCGCGCGCCATAGCGTCGTCTGCGGGCCTGGCGCGTTTTCCGGCAGGAATTGCGAAGCCGGAGACGCATGTTCGCGCGTCGGGCCGAAGCCCGCATCGACCTGCGGGAACCATGCGGAGCGCGCCGAAGCGAGCAGCGCGCGCGATTGCTGCACGCGTGCGGCCGCCGCCTTCAAATCCTGGTTGGCGGCCAGCGCCTGCTCTTCGAGATCGTCGAGCTTCGCATCGCCGAAGATCGTCCACCACTGACCGCGATGCGCGGCATCGGCCGGCTCGGCGACTTTCCAGGTCCCCGCGTTTTGCGCGTTGACGACCGGCGCTTCCTTGAATGCGGCCGGCGGCTCGACGTCAGGCCTCTGATACTTCGGTCCGACCGCGCAGGCGGCGAGCAAGCCGAGCATCAATCCGCTCAGGAGCGCCCCGCGCGCCATGCGCGTCCAGCCGGCAACCGAATCCAATCGTTTCATTGTTTTTCCTCAATCCGTAGCCGGCATGCCGATATGCGGCGAATCCTTTTGTGCGACGTGGATCTTGCCGCCGGCGAGCGTGCGCAGCACCACGTAGAACACCGGTGTCAGCATCAAGCCGAACAGCGTCACGCCGAGCATCCCGAAGAACACGGCCACGCCCATCGCGTGCCGCATCTCCGAACCCGCGCCCGACGACAGCACGAGCGGCACCACGCCCATGATGAAAGCGATCGACGTCATCAGGATCGGGCGCAGCCGCAGGCGGCTCGCTTCGATTGCCGCGGCAAGCGGCGTGCGTCCGTCGTGTTCGAGTTCGCGTGCAAACTCGACGATCAGGATCGCGTTCTTCGACGCGAGCCCCACCAGCACCATCAGGCCGATCTGCGTGAAGATGTTGTTGTCGCCGTGCGTGAGCCACACGCCTGCCAATGCGGACAGCACGCTCATCGGCACGATCAGAATCACCGCGAGCGGCAGCGTCAGGCTTTCATACAACGCCGCGAGCACGAGGAACACGAGCAGCACGCTGATCGGGAACACCCAGATCGCCGAATTGCCGGCCAGCACCTGCTGATACGTCAGGTCGGTCCATTCGAACTTCACGCCGCGCGGCAGCGTTTCGTGCGCGATCCGCTCGATGGCGGCCTGCGCCTGTCCCGACGAATAGCCGGGTGCCGGACCGCCGTTCACGTCCGCCGCCGTATAGCCGTTGTAGCGCACCACCATCTCCGGGCCGAACGTCGGCGACACCTTCACGAGCGACGAGAGCGGCACCATGTCCCCGGATGCGTTGCGCGTCTTCAGGTTCAAGATGTCGTCGGGGTGGGCGCGGAACGGCGCATCCGCTTGCACGCGCACCTGGTACACGCGGCCGAACCGGTTGAAGTCGTTCACGTACAGCGAGCCGAGATAGATCTGCATCGTGTCGAACACGTCCGTCACCGGCACGCCGAGCTGCTTCGCTTTCACGCGGTCCAGATCGACGTTCAATTGCGGCACGTTGATCTGATAGCTCGTGAAGAGCGGACCGAGCTCCGGCGCCGATTGCGCGCGCTTGATGAACACCTGCGTCGCGTCGTCGAGCTGCGCATAGCCGAGTGCGCCGCGATCTTCGATCTGCAGCTTGAAGCCGCCTAGCGTGCCGAGGCCGAGCACCGGCGGCGGCGGGAACACGGCGATGAACGCGTCCTTCATGCCCGAATACTGCTGATTGAGCGCACCCGCAATCGCCCCTGCCGACAACGCCTTCCCCTTGCGCTCGTCGAACGGCTTGAGCGTGACGAACACGATGCCCGCGCTCGAGCTGTTCGTGAAGCCGTTCACCGACAAGCCCGGGAACGCCACCGCGCTTTCGACGCCCGGCTGCTTGAGCGCCACGTCGCCCATGTCGCGAATCACTTTCTCCGTGCGGTCGAGCGATGCGCCGTTAGGCAGTTGCGCGAACGCGATCAGATACTCCTTGTCCTGCGCGGGCACGAAGCCGCCGGGCACGATGTGCGTGACGAACACCGCCGCGCCGAGCAGCACCGCGTAGACGCCGAGCATCGCCGCCTTGCGGCCCAGCACGTTGCGCACGCCCTTGCCGTAAGCGGCCGAACCGCGCTGGAACACCTTGTTGAACCCGGCGAAGAAACGGCCGAGCACACGGTTCATCCCACGCGTGAGCCAATCTTCGGGCGCATCGTGTCCGCGCAGCAGCAAGGCGGAAAGCGCCGGCGACAGCGTCAGCGAGTTGAACGCGGAGATCACCGTCGAGATCGCGATGGTCATCGCGAACTGCTTGTAGAACTGACCCGTCAAGCCGCTCATGAACGCAAGCGGAACGAACACGGCGACGAGCGTGAGCGCAATCGCGATGATCGGCCCGCTCACTTCGCGCATCGCCTTATAGGTCGCTTCCCGCGCGCTCAAGCCCTCTGCGATGTTGCGCTCGACGTTCTCGACCACCACGATCGCGTCGTCGACCACGATCCCGATCGCGAGCACCATCCCGAACAGCGATAGCGCGTTGATCGAAAACCCGAACGCGAGCAAGAGCGAGAACGTGCCGATGATCGATACCGGCACCGCGACGAGCGGAATGATCGACGCGCGCCACGTTTGCAGAAACACGATCACGACGATCACGACGAGCGCAATCGCTTCGAGCAGCGTGTGCACGACGGCGTGGATGCTCGAGCGCACGAACTGCGTCGGGTCGTAGACGATCTTGTAGTCGACGCCCGCCGGGAAGTCCTGCTTCAAGTCCTTCATCGCCTCGCGAACCTGATCGGAGATCTGCAGCGAGTTCGCGCCCGGCTGTTGGTTAATGGCAAGCGCCACGGCAGGCTTGTTGTCGAGCAGCGAGCGCAGGCCGTATTCCGACGCGGCCAGCTCCACGCGCGCCACATCGCGCAGACGTGTCACGCCGCCGTCCGGCGAGGTCTTCAGGATGATGTCGCGAAACTGCTCTTCCGTTTGCAGACGCCCGCGCGCATTCACCGACAGTTGCAGCGGCACGTCCGGCCCCGAAGGCGAACCGCCGATCACGCCCGCCGCCACCTGCACGTTCTGCTCGCGGATCGCGTTGACCACGTCCGTGGCGCTCATGTTGTGCTCCGCCACCTTCTGCGGATCGAGCCACACGCGCATCGCGTAGTCGCCCGAGCCCCAAAGCTGCACTTCGCCCACGCCGGCAATCCGCTCGAGACGATCCTTCACGTTGATCAGCGCGTAGTTGCGCAGATAGGTCATGTCGTAGCGGTTGTCCGGCGAGATCAAGTGCACGACCATCGTGAGCGTCGGCGAGCTCTTGATCGTCGTGACGCCGAGGCGCTGCACGTCGTCGGGCAGACGCGGCAGCGCTTGCGACACGCGGTTCTGCACGAGCTGCTGCGCCTTGTCCGGATCGGTGCCGAGCTTGAACGTGACCGTCAGCGTGAGGTTGCCGTCGCTGTTCGCCTGCGACTGCATGTACAGCATGTTCTCGACGCCGTTGATCTGCTCTTCGAGCGGCGAAGCCACCGTCTCGGCGATCACCTTCGGGTTCGCGCCCGGATACTGCGCGTGCACGACCACCGAAGGCGGCACGACCTCGGGATACTCGGAGATCGGCAGCTGGAACAGCGCGATCACGCCGGCCAGCAGGATCAGGACCGATAGCACCCCTGCAAAGATCGGCCGATCGATAAAGAATTTGGATATGTTCATGTTGCCTCCCGTCCCCCAAGGGGACTTCCTTCGGGGCGCCGAGCTGCCTCAAGGGAGGCAACAGCCCCCTCGGGGGGCAGCGAACGAATGTGAGCGTGGGGGTAGTTCACGAGTGCCTCTGAGTGTTTGAGCGCTGGCTAAATGCATGGCCTGCAGCCAAATGCACGCACCGCGACGCTCAAGAGTTCGTCTCTTTCGATGCCGTGCGCTGCGCAAGCGGCGCGGCCTTCGCGCCGTTCGACGCATTCGCATTCGCGCCGGCCGCATTCGGATCGCTGTCGTCCGTCATCGGCACCATATGCACGCGCACCTCGGCGCCAGGACGCACGCGCTGCATGCCGTTGACGACGATCCGGTCGCCCGGCTTCAGCCCCGCGGTAATGACGCGCAAGTTGCCCTGCTGCTGGCCGAGCGTGACCTCGCGATACGACACGCGGCCGCTTGCGTCGACGGTCAGAACGTACTTCTTGTCCTGATCGGTGCCGATCGCCACGTCGTCGACGAGCAGCGCCGGATGCGGCGCACCGCCGCCGACCTTGATCCGCGCGTAGAGGCCGGGCAAGAGCGCGCCGTCCGCGTTGTCGAAACGCGCGCGCACGCGGATCGTGCCCGACGACGTATCGAGCCGGTTGTCGACCGACGCGATCGTGCCGCTGCGCGAATAGCCCGCTTCGTTCGCGAGACCGAGCTCGACCGGCACGCTGCCGCCGCTTCTCGCGTTGCCGATATATTGCAGATAGGTCTGCTCGTCGACGTCGAACGATGCGTAGATCGGCGAGACGGAAACGAGCGTCGTCAACGCCGGCGAGCTCGCGCCCGCGGACACGATGTTGCCGAGCGTGATCTCGGCGCGCGACACGCGGCCCGACACGGGCGCGACGATCTTGGTGTAGCCGAGATTGATCTGCGCGGTTTCGAGCGCGGCTTGCGCGGCCTTCAGGTTCGCGGCCGCTTCGCGCGCGTCGTTCTGCTTCTGGTCGTAGTCGCGCTTGGCGATCGCGTTATCGGCGATCAGGCGCTGCGCGCGCTCCCAATCGCTTTGCGTGTAGCCGACGCGCGCCTGCGCGGCAGCGAGCTGCGCCGCCGCGCGGTCGACTTCGGCCTGATAGGGACGCGGGTCGATCACGAACAGCACGTCGCCTTTTTTCACGAGCGCGCCGTCCTTGAAGTTCACCGACACGATCGTGCCCGACACGAGCGGCCGGATCTCGACTCGATCGACCGCTTCCATCCGGCCCGAATACGATTGCCAATCGGTGACGGTTCTGTTCAGAACATTGGCGACGTCGACTTCCGGTGCCATGGACGGCGCCGCCGCGTGAGCGGGTGAGCTGGCATTCACGCGCATCGCCCCGAACGTGCCGAGCGCGGCAATGATGAGCGTTGCAGTCACGGCTAGCGCGATGCGCGAGCGAGTAAAACGCTGAGACATGATGACCTCCGGTTCTTGGATTTTTAGTGAAAGGGATTTTTAGCGAAGTGCGCGCGGATCCAGGCGGCACTGAAAAAATCGAACGACTTCCTGCAAGGCAGGCGCGTGCTGCGCCAGCGCGCCATGCGAGACGCTAGGAAAGCGAACGACCTGCGTCAGCACGCCCGCGCCGATCAGGTTGCCCGCGTATTTCTCGGCCTCGACATGCAGCACGTCGTTTTGCGCCGTCACGATGAGCGTTCCCGGCAGGCCCGCCAGCCGTGACGCTTCGAGCGGCGCCGCATACGGGTGAATGCGCTGCGCCGCCTGCGGCAAGTACGCGCGATAGCACGCCGCGCATTCGCTGGCGGTGATGTCGGACGACAAACGGGCGGCGTCGCCCAGGCGCGTCAGGCTCGGGTCGAGCATGGGCCCGAGCAGCGCTTGCGCACGCACGGTCACGTCGCCGCGATCGCGCGCCATGAACGCCAGGCAATTCGCGATCTGCCCGCCCGCGTCATGGCCGGCCACGCCGATACGCTTCGGATTGCCGCCATAGGCTCGCGCCTTGCTTTCGATCCAGCGCACCGCGCGATAGGCGTCTTCCGGCGCGGCCGGAAACGGATGCTTCGGCGCAAGCGAATAATCGACCGATACGACCAGGGCCGGTAACTGCTCTGATAAATAGCGCGATTCAAAATCCGCTTCGTCCAGCGAGCCGCGTACAAAACCACCGCCGTGAAAATAAAGCACTATCGGCAGCGCGGTTTTATTTGCCGGGCGATAAAGGCGTAGCGTAATGTGTTTCTCGTATCCCGCTATCTGCACATCGGTCACCGTCAGCGTGCGCCCGGCGGTCGCGAACGGCGGAATGAACGGATTACGGGTTTCGAGAGCTTCCATAGCCAAAAGCGCAAAGCGCGACAGTTCACAATGGTCCGAATTGTGGGTTCGGCAAGCTCGCGAATAAATGCCTATAATCCGGCAACACAATTCGGTGCGCCCAAACAATCGATCGCATCTGTGTGCCGTCAGGCACCCGGATGGGGTGTGCCAATCCGCTGGAGGTTGCGATGGACCGGCTTCAGGCCATGCAAGTGTTCACCCGTGTCGTCGACACGAATAGCTTTACCAAAGCCGCGGAAACGCTGGACCTGCCGCGCGCATCGGTCACGACGATCATTCAGAATCTCGAGGCGTTTCTCGGCGTGCGCCTGATGCACCGGACGACGCGCCGCTTAAGCCTCACGCCCGACGGCGCAGCCTATTACGAGCGTTGCGTGCGCATTCTCGCGGATGTCGAAGAGACCGAAACGTCGCTCCAAAACGGCAATAAGAAACCGCACGGCAAACTGCGCATCGACATGCCGGGTTCGATCGGCCGCACCCTGGTCATTCCGGCGCTGTGCGAATTTCATACGAAATACCCGGATATCGATTTGCAGCTCGGCTTGTCGGACCGGCCTGTCGACTTGCTGCAAGAAGGCGTCGACTGCGTGATTCGCGTCGGCGCTTTGCAGGATTCGTCGCTCGTCGCGCGCCGCATCGGCTTGTTCGAAGGCGTGACGTGCGCGGCGCCGAGCTATCTCGGGCGCATGGGTGAGCCGAAGACGCTCGAGGATTTGAGCCAGCACCGCGCGGTCAATTATTTTTCGAGCCGCACGGGGCGCGTGATGGATTGGGCGTTCCTCGTCGACGGCAAGGAAGTCGAAGTCAAGATGAACGGATTGGTGTCCGTCAACGATGCCGATGCGTACGTGACCTGCGCGGTCGAAGGCTTCGGGCTGATTCAGCCCCCGCTTTTCATGGTGCAGCCGCATCTGCGTTCCGGCGAATTGAAGGAAGTGCTGCCCGACTGGAAACCGCTGCCGATGCCGATCTCGGCGGTGTATCCGCACAGCCGGCACTTGTCGCCGAAAGTGCGGGTATTCGTCGACTGGATCGCCGATGTGTTCGACCGCTGCCCGTTGCTGAGCGGCCGGCAGAGCCTTGAAAAGACCTGCAGCAAGCGCACGTTCGAAGAACTGGAAAAAACTCCGGCGCTCGATACGCCCGTGATTTCCGAATGGTTGGCATGAACGGTTCGGCGGGCATCGCCGCTCGCCGTATCGATTGTCCGGCGTTGCGGCGCTTGAACGCCTTACTTAAATGCATCGGCTTAATCCCGCGCTTCAAATAAGGTCTTCCTCCCGCGAACGCATTGTTCGCCCTCGACAAAAAATCATTTCGCCGTTTTCCCATTTATCGGAACACCGGCTCCCCTTACATTTCACCCTGTCGCGGCGCTGATCGTCAGCGCCCCATCGTATCGACAGGAGTTTGATCATGAAGCGGCAACTCATCGCAGGTCTTGCGCTTTCGCTGCTGGCCAGCGCACCGGCATTCGCGCAAGGCGGAGGTATCGGGCACGCCGGCTCGTACAACGACTATTCGTGGGTCGGCACCAGCACGAAAACGCGTGCCGAAGTGCGGGGCGATGTCGTGCAAGCCGAACGCGACGGCACGCTGCCGTCGATGAACAAGCAAAGCTATCCGAACCTGAGCCTGCAAGGGCAAACGCAAGCGCGTCGCGTCGCGCTGCAGGAAAACAACGACCCGCTGCGTCTGGCGCGCGCCGGCCACTAAGCGAACAGATCAAGGAGCCCATCATGAACGACACACTGCCTTCCGAACTCGATCATTGGAATACCGACACCCCCGTGTGGACGCCGTACCGGCCGACGCAACACTGAGGCAGGCCGCAAGCGAACGAACACTCAGCGCTGAGGCACGCCGTCGCGCCAATCGCCCCAGTGCGCCGCAATGTCCTGCACGAGCGGATTGCCCGCGCGATACAGGTTCTCGACGGCCGGTGTAAAGCCGCCTTGCGCTGCGTAATCGAGCAGATTGTCCGCGCTCGTTTGACCGGCATAGGGGCGGTCGAAATCCGAGCCCGCGCGCAACACCGCAACGCGATTCAAATCGACGCGGCTCGCGTTCGCTGCGCGCGTGAGTGCTTCATACGTGGCGTTGTCTTCTTGCTGCGTCGTGCAATACACGCCTTTGCCGTCCGTGAGGATCCGGGTCCAGTCGCGCGCGCGCTGACCGAGCAACGTGCCGGACCACCAGTTGTCGCTCGCGAGCGTATCGCACTGAATCACCGACGGCGGCTGATTCGCGGGCGCATAGCGATACTTTGCGCGCGCCGCCTGGGCTTCCTTGCTGTCCGAGAGCGCGACGCCGCGCGATAGCGCAAAAGCCGCATCGGCGAGCTGCGGGTTGAGCTGGAACATCTCGCTGCGATAGTCGAGCGGCGGCTTCTCGTTGGGGTTCTTGGTGTTGATGCCGAGGTAGCCCGTCTTCCAGCCGCGAGGAATTTCGCGGCCGTCGAGTTCCCATTGAATGCCGAAGTCCACGAGATACTTCGCCCACGCCGCCGAGCCGAGCGTGCCCTGCGAAGGATCGATGCCGGCGATGCCCGCGATCAGGAAATACGTCTTGCGCAAGTCGAAGCGCGGCGAAAATGCCAAGGCCATCGTCGACGCCGCCGCATTCGCGTGGCCCATGCCGGTCGTCATCACGCAGATGCCGTTCTGGTTGCAGTGGACGTTGGGATAGTCAGGAGCGAGGCCCGCCACCGGAATCGATTCCCAAGGACCCAGATGATTCAGCCACACTTGCCCTTCCGGCGCGAACATCGAGACGATCATGACTTTGACAGGGCGGCCGGAAGACGCCGTATCGGCAAAGCTGCCGGTGTCCTGCCGGGCGGATGGGGTTGCCGCACAGGCAGCGAGAGTCAGCGCGGCGAGCGAGACGAGGAAGCGGATCGGCATCGACGGTTCCTTTTGTTATTGATAACGGCACGAACATATCGGTTTAGACGGGGCATGACAAACCCTTTTCTTATCGCGCAAGACATCGATCGTTGTGCCTTGCGACCACGCTATCCGATCCAATTACAAATCCCGTAACCGATCCAGAACGTGCTTGCCAGATGCGCTCCCTGCTCCCTGAGCCTGCATCGCCTGTTGATCGATCGTCTGCGGTTGCTTGGGCTCTCCCTCCGGCACCAGCACACTCCGCTGCGGATTCGCAATTTCGATACCGCGTTCCTTGAAGCGCTGCGCGATCTGCAGATTGAATTCGCGCTGCACTGCCCAGCGTTTCGAATCGCGGCATTGAACCTGACCGCTCATCGTCACCAACGCGCCGTCGACCTTGTCGACGCCCCAATAAGCGAAATCCGACAAGATACCGTCCTTGAACCGCTCGTCCTCACGCAGCGCGGCGCCGATCTCCTTGAGCGTCGCAACGGCAAGGTCGATGTCCTGCCCATAAACGATGCTCACCGAGACCGCTGCATTGCCGATGCCGCGATTCGTATTGTTGACGGTCGACACCGAACTGAACGGCACCGTATAGAGCGAACCGTCGCTGCCGCGCAAGCGCACCGTGCGGATCGACAGATACTCGACCGTGCCCGACACCCCCGCGAGCGTCACCCAATCGCCCACCTGCATCGCGTTCTCCATCAGCAGGAAGATCCCCGTGATGAAGTCCTGCACGAGCTTTTGCGAACCGAAACCGAGTGCCACGCCGAAGATGCTTGCGCCCGCAAGCAACGGCGCCGTGTTCACGCCGAGCTCGCTCAAGCCCGTGAGCACGACCACCAGCGCGATCATGATGAAGACGATCGCGCGCAGCATCGGCACCAGCGTGCGCAGCCGCGCGGCGCGCATGAGATCGCCATCCGCGGTCCAGACGTCGAGCCGGCGTTCGAGTGCGACGTTGATCGACTCCCACACGAAGAGCGCGATGATCGCCGCGGCCGCGATCGTCGTGATCGCCGACGCGAGCCGCGAGCCGACGCTGCCGCTCGCCACGGCATGCCACACGTGGACGCCCCACACCGAAAGGATGAGATTCAACGTGACGAGCACGATGATCGCCCACGCGACACGCCGCAACAGCGGGTAGTAGCGATACGCGTGCTGAAACGCGACCGAGCCCGTCTCGCCTTCCTTGACCTTGAAGAGACGCCCGAGCGCGCCGAACGTGACCATCGCGACCAAGCGCGCACTGATCAGCACGAGCACCGAAAGCCCGCCGCGATGCAGCAGCACGCGATAGCCGTTGTGCACGTCGAGCGCCCAGACGAACCAGAGCGCCATCACGAAGAACACCGCAAGGCCCGCCCATACGTCGGCCAGCCAGTTGCCGACGACGAGGAGCGAACGGTCGCTCCTGGTGGCCTTGCGAATCCAGCGCGCAACCGGACGGCGGCATTGCAGGATCAGGACCGAGACCATCACGTGGCCGATCAGCGTGACGATCTTGACGATCGCCAAATGCGCATCGGGCGCGAGGCCGAGCGGCAGCGGCGCCGCGGCGATCGCCGCGCCCGCGCCGAGCACGGCGGCGAGCCGCACGACCCAGCGCTGCGCGAATTGCGCCCAGGTGTCCGGCAGCCTCAACAGCCGCAGCTTCGGCGTGTGCGGCGCGAAGAAGAAATCGCCCGCGAGCGCGAGCGCGCGGCAGATCGCGTAGATCTGAATCAGCGAATCGAGCACGCGCTCGCCGGGGCTGCCTTCGTCGGTCAGCGCGGACATCAGCGCAATCGCGGCCGCGACGAACACAAGCAGCGGCACGGCCTTGAGCACGATGCGCAGCAGCGCGATCGGCAACCGTTGCAGCACGGTCCAATGGTGTCCGGCCTTCTCCGCATTGCGCGCGCTGCGCGCGGCGGCGCTGCCGGGCGCAGGCGCGGCAGTCGAATCGTCCGCCGGCCGGGGCGCAATGGCTTCCGTTGTGCCTCTATTGCGCCGCGCCGCACGCATCGCTTCTTCTTCGATTTCCATCCTGCGTCCCACCAGCGCCCTCACCCGCTTCTTGAACGTATAGTGCGTCAACGCCGCGAGCAAGCCCGCCGGTATCAGCGTGGCAAGCACGACCCACGCGAGATGGCGCAGCAACTCGACCTCTTGCGGGCTCGCCATTTCATCGCGCCACCACGCACGCACCGATTGCGTATCGAGCAAGGCCATCGTCGAGCGCCCGAGCGCGCCGCTGACGATATGCACGCCGCTGGCCACCTGACGGGATAGCTGCGACGCGAGGCCGTTCGCCTGAAATGCGGACGGCAATGCGCTCGACGCCGCGCTCGCGGCGTGCGGCGCCGGGGCTGCGGGCGCGGAAGCGGCAACCGCCGCCGGAGCAGGCGGTGCGCTGAGCGCGCCCGCCGCGGCGACGGCGCGCAGCGTGACCTCGATCTGCGCGCGGCGCGTGGGGTCGTTGAGCACTTCGAGCGCCCGGCGCGCCTCATCGGGCGTCAGTGCAACGGGAGAGGGATTCGAGGCGGGAGCCGCCGCACGCGTTGCGGCACCGGATGGGGAGGCGACGCCAAACGTCGCGATCGACAAGAACAGGCAAACGAGAACGGTTTTGCGCATAGAAGGAAAGAGAAGCACGCCAATGATTCACTGAGATGCGGCGGAAGCCGCGGCCCGCATGCCCCTGCGCTGAGCAATGCGCGTGCCACGGCTAAAAACGATCGCGGCGAGGCAAGGCCTCGACCGTCGGCGGCAGCCTGCGTGCCCGGCCAAGCCGGGCACGCCGGTCCCCGAAGAGCGCTTTCGCGAGAGCCGCCATTATCGGCAATTCGCCGCAATCATGTCGAGCCGCGGTGCACGCATCCGCCCTCAAACTCGTTCCAGCACGGCCAGTTCCCGCACGAGCACCAGCAGCATCGACAGACTCGCGCCGCCCGTGGCCCGCTGCTCCGCAATCAAGCGCGCGTAGCGATCGAGCGCTTCCACCCGCTTGGCGCGCCACACGTTCGCGATCGCTTCCGCGGTGTTCAACTCGCGTGCTTCGCCGAGCGCGCTCGTTGTCACCACGCGCCTCAAGCGCGCAAATTCCGCAAGCGCTGCGGCGCGTGCGAGCAGGTCCCAATGCGTGTGGGTAGGCAGCGCACTCGCCCGCTCGGTAATGAACCCGTAGTTGAGCTCCGTCGCCAGCGAGAAATACACGCCGGCGACCAGCTCGAGCGGACGCCCGCTCGCTGCCGCCACATCGGCAATGTCGAGCACCGCCGCCGAAATCTCGCGGCTCACCACGCGCATCGCGAGCTCGCCGTCGACGCCCGCCTCCACGAGCGCACGCTGCCGTTCTTGAAGCGCTTCGAGGTCGGCCGCGGGCAGCAAATCCGGCAATTGCGGCGCGAGCCGCTGGGCCGCATCGCGGCAGCGGGCGATGAGCGCGGCGACGCCGTCGCTGTCGACGCGCTCGACGCTCGTCTGCAAGTGCCGCAGGAACCACAGCGCGGCGCGCTCGACGAGCCGCGCGACTTCGACGAACATGCGCGCCTGCACATCGTCGGCGACGCGGTTGTCGAGCGCGTCGATGCGGCGCCAGACGTCGTCGAGATCGAACACGTCGCGCGCGACGATGCACGCGCGCACGATGTCGCCCGGCTTGGCGTCCGTCTCCTCCTGCAAGCGATGCACGAACTCGCAGCCGACGCGGTTCACGAGCGCATTGGTCAAATGCGTCGCGAGGATTTCACGCTTGAGCGGATGCCGCTGCATCGGTTCGGCAAAGCGCGCTTGCAGCGGCTTCGGGAAATAGTCGACCAGCATGCCGGCGACGAGCGGGTCTTCCGGCACGTCGGATTCGAGCAATTCGTCGTAGAGCCACATCTTGCTGTATGCGAGCAGCACCGCGCGCTCCGGCGAAGCGAGCCCCTGTTTCGCCGCGATCCGCTCGGCGATCTCGTCGTCGGTCGGCAGGAATTCGATCACGCGGTTCAGACGCCCGAGGCGTTCGAGGTAGCGCATCAGCCGCGCCTCGGGCTCGAGCAATTCGGCGCCATAGCGCCCCGCGATCGACAGCGCCTGCGTTTGATAGTAGTTGTCGCGCAGCACGAGCAGGCCCACTTCGTCGGTCATGTCGGCAAGCTGCTTGTTGCGCTGCTTCTCGGTCATCTCGCCGTCGGCCATCACGAGGCCGAGCAGAATCTTGATGTTGACCTCGTGATCCGAGCAATCGACGCCCGCGGAATTGTCGATCGCATCGGTATTGATGCGGCCGCCCTTCTGCGCGAATTCGATGCGCCCAAGTTGCGTGAGCCCCAGATTGCCGCCCTCGGCCACCACCTTCACGCGCAGCTCCGCGCCGTTCACGCGCACGGCGTCGTTCGCGCGGTCGCCGACTTGCAGGTGCGTCTCGCGGCTCGACTTCACGTAGGTGCCGATGCCGCCGTTGTAGAGCAGATCGACCGGCGCGAGCAGGATCGCGCGAATCAGGTCGACCGGCGCGAGCGACGCCGCGTGGATGCCGAGCACCGCCTGCATCGCGGGCGAAACGGGAATGGTCTTCGCCGTGCGCGGATACACGCCGCCGCCGGCCGAGATCAGCGACGTATCGTAGTCGGCCCAGCTCGAGCGTTCGAGCGCAAAGATACGCTCACGTTCCCCGAGGCTCACCGCCGGGTCCGGGTTCGGATCGAGGAACACATGCCGATGGTCGAACGCGGCGACGAGCCGGATATGCGGCGAGAGCAGCATGCCGTTGCCGAACACGTCGCCCGACATGTCGCCGACGCCGACCACCGTGAAATCGGTCGCCTGCGTATCGACGCCCATCTCGCGGAAATGGCGCTTCACCGATTCCCACGCGCCGCGCGCGGTGATCGCCATCTTCTTGTGGTCGTAGCCGACCGAGCCGCCCGACGCGAACGCGTCGTCGAGCCAGAAGCCGTAGTCGTGCGCAATCGCGTTCGCGTAGTCGGAGAACGTGGCCGTGCCCTTGTCCGCGGCGACGACGAGGTACGGGTCGTCGGGATCGGCGCGCACGACGTTCGGCGGCGGCACGATCGCACCGGCGACGCGATTGTCCGTGACATCGAGCAGGCCGCGCAGGAAGGTCTGATAGCAGGTCACGCCTTCGCGCATGAACGCTTCGCGATCGCCCGCCGCCGGCGGGTTCTTCACGACGAAGCCGCCCTTCGAGCCGACCGGCACGATCACGGTGTTCTTCACCATCTGCGCCTTCATCAAGCCGAGCACTTCGGTGCGGAAGTCCTCGCGACGGTCGGACCAGCGCAGGCCGCCGCGCGCGACACGTCCGCCGCGCAAGTGCACGCCCTCGACCCGCGGCGAGTACACCCAGATCTCGAACATCGGCTTGGGCTCGGGCAGCCCCGGCACCTTCGCCGGATTGAGCTTGAACGACAGATACGGCAGCGGCTTGCCGTCGCTCGCGCGGCGGAAGTAGTTGGTGCGCACCGTGGCGTTGATGACGCCGAGGAACTGCCGCAGGATGCGGTCTTCGTCGAGATTCGGCACCTGGTCGAGCGCCGCTTCGAGGTCCTTGGTCAACTGTTCGGTGTACGCGGCGCGCGTGTCGCCGAGCGTCGGGTCGAAGCGCGCGATGAACAGCTCGACGAGCCGGCGCGCGAGCGCGGGGTTGCCCGTCACCGCGCGTTCGATATAGGCGTCGCTGAAAGTCGAGCCGACTTGCCGCAAATACTTCGCGTACGCGCGCAAGATCGTCACCTCGCGCGAGCCGAGCTGCGCGCGCAGCACGAGCCGGTTGAAATCGTCGCTTTCGATCTCGCCGGTCCACACGCGATCGAACGCTTCTTCGAACAGCGCCTTCACGCGTTCGATGTCGAACTCGACGTCGTCGACGAGCTCCAGCCCGAAGTCGTGCACCCACGCCGGCTTCGAGCCCACCGGCTCGATCAGGTACGGCCGCTCTTCATCGACGCGCACGCCGAGATGCTCGAGCATCGGCAAGCTGCGCGACAGCGCGATCGCCTGCTCGGTGCGGAAGACCTTGAAGCGAAATGCGCGCGGCGCCGCCTCGATCGGCCGATACAGATTCATCGCTAGGTGCTTGCCGTCCTGCACCTGCTCGATCAGCTCGATATCGCGCACCGCGGTGCGCGCCGCGTAATCCTCGCGATAGCCCGCCGGGAACGAGTCGCCATAGCGCTGCAGCAGCCGGTTGCCCGCTTCTTCGCCGAAGCTGTCGAGCAGCGCATCGGCAAGGTCGTCCTGCCAGCGGCGTGTCGCCTGCACGAGGCGCACTTCGAGTTCGCGCGTATCGACATCGGGAAGCGCGCCCGGTTGCGTGCGAACGACGATATGAATGCGCGCCAGCGGCGACTCCGACAGCAAAGGCGTGAATTCGACGGCGGTGCCGTTGAACGCGCCCGTGAGCAGCTTCGCGATGCGGCGGCGCAAATCGGTGTTGTACTTCTCGCGCGGCACGAACACGAGGCACGACACGAAGCGGTCGAAGCGGTCGCGCCGCACGAAGAGCCGCGTGCGCTGATGCTCCTGCAAGCGCAGCACGCCGAGCGCGATGTCGTAAAGCTCGTCTTCGCTCGTCTGGAACATCTCGTCGCGCGGAAACTGCTCGAGCACCGTCACGAGCGACTTGTACAAGTGCCCCTTCGCGAGAAACCCGGCGCGCCTCACGATGTTCGCGCATTTGCGGCGCACGATCGGGATCTCGTAAGCGGAACCGGTATACGCGGTCGACGTATAGAGTCCGATGAAGCGCCGCTCGCCGCGCAGCTTGCCGTCTTCCCCGACGAGCTTCACGCCGGCATAGTCGAGGTATCCCGGCCTGTGCACGGTGGCGCGCGAATTGGCTTTCGTCAGGAAAATCGGCGTCGGCCCGCTGATGATGTCGGCTGCCGCGGCCGGCAACGGCGTGAGGTCCGGCGCGTCCGCCAAGCGCAAGGCCTCGCGCAAAATGCCGGATCCGGTACCGGGTACGCCGCGCAGCGCAAAGCCGCCGTCATGTGTCACGAGCTCGTAATCGCGCTGCCCGAGAAACGTGAAATGGTCGGCGGCCATCCATTCGAGGAACGCGCGCGCCTCGACGCCTTCCGGAGACGTCTCGCGCGCGAGCATCTCTTTGATCGTGCGCTTCGCGACCTCGGTGATCTTCGGCCAATCCTCGACCGCGGCGCGCACGTCGCCCAGCACGCGCGCAAGCGTCGTGCGCAGCTCGGCGAGTCTCGCCGCATCGCCGCAGCGGTCGATCTCGAAGTGGATGAACGATTCGAGCCGCGACGGCGCGGCATCGGCAGCGCCCGCTACCGCGGCGCCGCCGAGCGCGACGCGTTCGATGGCGCCGTTCGCGCCGCGCCAGACGCGGAACACCGGGTGCAACCCGGAATGCAGCGCGAGCCCGCAGCGGTTCACCTCCATCGTCACCGAGTCGACGAGGAACGGCATGTCGTCGTTGACGATTTCGATGACCGTGTGGTCGGAGTGCCAGCCGTGCTGGTCGAGCACGGGGTTGTAGACGCGCAACTGCTCGCTGCCGGAGACGAACTTCTGCGCGGTCTGCCAATGCGCCATGGCGGCGCCGTAGAGATCGGCGATGCTGCGGCTTTGCACATCGTCCGCATCGGCCTGCTCGTAGTAGTGCAGCAGGAAGGGTTCTGCCGCGGCGAAGACGGGTTCCGGCAATCGTCCCCGCGCGTAATCCGCGACATCGTTGATCAGGTGCGCAACGGCATCTTCGTTCTTCGCTTCCATGACGTCCTCCGCTTAGGGTTTACGGTGACCATCTGGCTTGCTTGCTTCGAACGGCATTATGCGCCTGTCGCGAGGCACTTTGATGAGGCAGATCGATGTGCGGACGCACAAACTTCGGGCTTTACTCGTGCGCCGACAGCAGCTCGGTTTGGGGCGCGTTCCGCCTTCAAACATTCGAACTCCACGGTCAGGGGCTCACGTTTCAGTCTTCGGCGTTCGAGTTCGGCGGCTGCGGTTCGTTTTCCAGCCCATTCGGCGATTGCAAAATAAAGCTCGAAAATGGCGGCTTCGATCGCTAAGCAATCCTTTGCTGGTCGAGCTGGTTGAGCGCATTATCGGACCTGCTGACTCCAGTTGAATGACGAAACCAGCCGCCACGCTCGCGGGAATCAGACTGGCTACAGGTATGAAGATTGCTGTCGCGCCGGGCGCAAAAGGAGTCCTGCACCAAGCCGCGGGGCTGCGGCGAACCCGTGTCTATGCCGAAGAGGGAGGAACGAATATGCAATGGACGACGCCTAGCTACACCGATATCCGTCTTGGTTTCGAAATCACGATGTATATCGCCACGCGTTAGCACCGCGTGAGCTGTTACGGGCGGCCCATCCGCCGCACCGTTCTCGACCGCCTGCCGGCGTTGCGGCGATAGCCGCTCCTCAAGCGACGAGCCCGTCACCTCGGCGCCGGGTGGCACTGTGCCCGGCACGGACACGACCGGCGCGCCCGGCGCACGCTAATGGTTGCACTCGATTGCGCAGGGCGCGGGCAATCGAGAAGATGGTCACGAAACCGGCTTCTGAGGGGTGCGCGCTGCGCGGTACTGCATGAAGATCAAGGTCCTCGGCTCATCTGCGGGCGGCGGCTTTCCGCAATGGAACTGCAACTGCCGCAACTGCGACGGCATCCGGCGCGGCACGCTCAGCGCTGCGCGCCGCACGCAATCGTCGA
Source organism: Trinickia mobilis (assembly GCF_017315705.1). GTDB lineage: Bacteria > Pseudomonadota > Gammaproteobacteria > Burkholderiales > Burkholderiaceae > Trinickia_A > Trinickia_A mobilis. The sequence continues at coordinate 364,389 of NZ_JAFLRF010000001.1, forward strand.
TCGCCGTCAGCGCGAACGGCGTCGACTGGCTTCTCGTCAACGCGTCGCCCGACGTCCTCGCGCAAATCGCCGCCAATCCCGAACTGCAACCGGCTCGCCGCATACGCGACACCGGCATCGCCGCGATCCTGACAGTCGATGCGCAGATCGATCACGTCACCGGTCTTCTGATGCTGCGCGAGCATGCCACGCCGCTTTCGCTCTATACGACAGACGCCGTTTGGGAAGACCTCTGCACGGGCTTTCCGATCGGCCCCCTGCTCTTCGATTACTGCGGCTTCGAGCGCCACGCGATCATCTTCGACGGCGGCCCGCTCTTGCTCGACGCGCTGCCCGGCGTGCAAATCGACGCCGTGCCGCTGACCAGCAAGGCCCCGCCCTATTCTCCGCATCGCGCCACGCCGCGGCTCGGCGACAACATCGGGCTCGTCTTCACGAATCGCGCATCGGGCAGGCGTGCGTTTTACGCGCCGGGAATCGGCGTCGTCGAGCCGCACGTGATGAACGCGATGCGAAACGCGGACCTCTTGCTGATCGACGGCACGCTGTGGACCGACGACGAGATGATCCGGCTCGGCATTTCGCAAAAGCGCGCGACGGACATGGGCCATCTTCCGCAAAGCGGCGCGGGCGGCATGATCGAGGTGCTCGATTCGATCGATCGCGCCGGCGTGCGCAAGGTGCTGGTCCACATCAACAATACGAACCCGATCCTCGTCGATGACGGTCCCGAGCGCCGCACGCTGACGGAGCATGGAATCGAAGTCGCGTACGACGGGATGGCGTTCGATCTATGAGCGCCGGATCCGATGCGGCGGCGCCGTGGACGCGCGGCGAATTCGAAGCGCAACTGCGCGCCAAGGGCGCGGGCTATCACATCCACCATCCGTTCAACGTGAAGATGACGACGGGCGGCTGCTCGCGCGAGCAGATCCGCGGCTGGGTCGCGAACCGCTTTTATTATCAGATCAATATCCCGCTGAAAGACGCGGCGATTCTGTCGAACTGCCCTGAGCGCGACACGCGCCGCCGCTGGGTGCTGCGCATCCTCGATCACGACGGGCACGGCGGCAGCGAAGGCGGCATCGATGCGTGGGAGCGCCTGGGCGACGCGGTCGGCCTGCCGCGCGACGCATTGCGGTCGTTGAAGCTCGTCACGCCCGGCGTGCGCTTTGCCGTCGATGCCTACGTGAACTTCGCGCGCCGTGCGCCTTGGCAGGAGGCGGTGTGCTCGTCGCTCACGGAGATGTTCGCGCCGCAGATCCATCGCGACCGGCTCGCGACGTGGCCCGAGCACTATCCGTGGATCGACCCGGACGGCTTCGCCTATTTCCGCTCGCGAGCGGCGCTCGCCGAGCGCGACGTCGAACACGGGCTCGAAATGACGCTCGATCATTTCACGCGGCGCGATCAGCAGGAACGCGCGCTGGAAATCCTGCAGTTCAAGCTCGACATCCTGTGGACGATGCTCGACTCGATCGAAAAGGCGTTTCCGTTATGAACGATTCCGCTTGCCCGCCGCCAGAAGCCGGGACCGCGCGTCTCGCGATCAAGTCGCTGTTCCGCTTGCAATGGGAACCGGCCCAGGACGCGTACGTGCTGCTCTATCCGGAAGGGATGGTGAAGCTGAACCAAAGCGCGGCGGAGATCCTGAAACGCTGCGACGGCACGCGCGATCTCGATACGCTGATCGCCGATCTCGAACACGCGTTCAATACGACGGGCATCGGCGCGGAGGTCCGCGCGTTCGTCGCCGATGCGCTGACGCACGGCTGGCTGGAGCGGCACGCATGACTGGCCGCTGCGCTCCAGCGCACGCGCCGGACGCGCCGGACGCGACGCCCGCCATCCCGCCGCCGCTGTGGCTGCTCGCGGAGCTGACCTACCGTTGTCCGCTGCATTGCGTGTTCTGCTACAACCCCGTGGACTACGCGGACCGCCGCCGCGAACTCGGCACCGATGAGTGGATCGGCGTGCTCAGGCAAGCGCGCGCGCTCGGCGCCGCGCAACTCGGTTTTTCGGGCGGCGAACCGCTCGTGCGCGACGACCTCGAAGTGCTGGTGGGCGTAGCGCGCACGCTCGGCTTCTACACGAACCTGATCACGTCCGGCGTCGGCCTCACCGACGCGCGCCTCGGCCATTTGAAAGCCGCCGGGCTCGATCACATCCAATTGTCGTTTCAAGATTCGACGCAGGCACTGAACGATTTCCTGAGCAGCACGCGCACCTTCGACCTCAAGCAACGCACCGCGGCGTCGATCAAGCAGCACGGCTTTCCGATGGTGATGAACTGCGTGCTGCACCGCTACAACCTCCCGCATGTCGCGAAGATCATCGACATGGCGCTCGCGATGGGCGCCGAGTATCTGGAACTGGCGAACACGCAGTACTACGGCTGGGCGCACGCGAACCGCGCGCACCTGCTGCCGACGCGCGAGCAAGTCGCCGAAGCGGAGGCTGTCGTCGAGCGCTATCGCAGCACGATCGGCGACGCGTGCAAGATCTTCTTCGTCGTGCCCGACTACTTCGAGCGCCGCCCGAAACGCTGCATGAACGGCTGGGGCGCCGTATTCCTCGGCATCGCGCCGGACGGCGTCGCGCTCCCCTGCCACGCGGCGCGCGGGCTGCCGGGGCTCGCGTTTCCAAACGTGCAAGCGTCGTCGCTGCGCGAGATCTGGTACGAAAGCGAGGCGTTCAACCGCTATCGCGGTTTCGAATGGATGAAGGAACCGTGCCGCAGTTGCGACGAGAAAGCGCGCGACCTCGGCGGATGCCGCTGCCAGGCGTACCTGCTGACCGGCGACCCGGCCAACGCGGACCCCGTCTGCGACAAGTCGCCGATGCATGGCGAAGTCGTCGAGGCGGTGCGTTTCGCGGCCGCAGCGGCCCCCGCGGACGCGTTTCGCGAGCAGCCGATCCTGTTTCGCAACGACGCCAACTCGCGCACGCTCGCGGCGTCTCCCGCCAAGGCAGCACAACGATAACCGGCGCAAGCCCGGCGGCCATCCGGGCGAGGGAGGACCGATGACGCACCGCCGCCGCAGGCACCGGATCGGGCGCCGTGCCCGCCTGTCCGCTTTGCTCGGCAGCGTGCTCGTCAACTTGCCGGCTGCGTCGTGGGCGCAGGCCGAACCGGCGTCGAGTGCGACGCTTCCCGCACCTGCTGCAGAAGTGCCCGCCCCCGGCGCCGCGCTCCCCGGATCGCCGGCCGCCGAAATCACGCTCGCCCCCGTCATCGTGATCGGCACGACGCCGTTGCTCGGCATCGGCACGCCGCTTTCGCTCGTGCCCGCGAACGTGCAGACGGTACGCGGAAAGGACCTCGAACAGCAGCACCGCAGCACGCTCACCGACTTCTTCGAAAAGAACCTGCCGAGCGTCGACATCAACGAGGCGCAAGGCAACCCCTACCAGGTCGACATCAACTATCGCGGCTTCACGGCCTCGCCGCTCGTGGGCACGCCGCAGGGCCTATCGGTGTTCATGGACGGCGTGCGCATCAACGAGCCGTTCGGCGACGTCGTGAACTGGGACCTGATTCCGCAGCAAGCGATCGACACGATCCAGTTGATCCCCGGTTCGAACCCGGCCTTCGGCCTGAACACGCTCGGCGGCGCGATCGCGATCTCGACGAAGAACGGCAAGCAAGACCCCGGCGGCGACGCCGAAGTGACGGGCGGCTCATGGGGCCGCAAAACGGCGGAAATCGAGCAAGGCGGGACGATCGGCCAGAACCTCGACTACTACGTGACCGGCACCGCCGCGAACGACGACGGCTGGGCGGACCACAACTCGAGCCGCGTGCGCCAGGGCTTCGGCAAGCTGCGCTACACCGATGCGGACACCACGCTCTCGCTTTCGGCAGGCGGCGCCGACAACGATTTGCAAGGTTCGCAGACGATCCCGCGCTCGTTCCTCGACAACTTCAGGCAGGCCTACACGTTTCCCGACCAGAATCAAAACAGCGCCGGCTACGTGACGCTTTCGGGCGACCACGCTTTCAACGACCACGTCGAATTGAGCGGCGAGGTCTACTTCCGGCGCTTCGTCAATACGAACACGAGCAGCAACAGCAACCGCGATTTCGGGCAGGTCCTGCCCGACGGCTCGATCGACATGCTCGAAGGCAGCAACGTCAAATCCTCGGTCGACACCGACAGCTACGGCGCGAGCCTGCAGCTCACGCTGCTCGGCAAGCTCGGCGGGATGGAGAACCAGTTCGTCGCGGGCATGGCCGCCGACTTCGCGAATTCGCACTACACGCAATCGTCGCAGGACGCCTCCTTCACGGCGTCGCGCGCGACGGTCGGCATCGGCGATTTCGTCCAGCAAGTGGACGCGAAAACGCGCGACGGCAACCTCGGGTTCTATCTGCAAGACACGCTGTCGCTCACGAAGCAATGGACGCTGACGCTCGCCGGGCGCTACGACTGGGCCAAGGCCGACATCGGCGACGAAAGCGGCATGCAGCCGCTTCTGAACGGCAGCCACGTGTTCTCGCGCTTCAATCCGGCGCTCGGCCTGAACTGGAACCCCACGCCCGGCTTCACCGCCTATGCGACCTACAACGAAGGCATGCGCTCGCCGACCGCGATCGAATTGACCTGCGCCGACGCGGCCGCGCCGTGCTCGCTGCCGAACGATTTCCTGGCGGACCCGGCGCTCGAGCCGGTCGTCTCGAAGACGTTCGAAGTGGGCGCGCGCGGCAAGATCGGCGGCGCGACGACCTGGAGCGCCGCCGTCTACAGCACGACACTCGACGACGACATCGAATTCATCAGCACGGCGACGACCACGCAAGGTTTCTTTCAAAACGTCGGCAACACGCGGCGGCAAGGGGTCGAGCTTTCGGGACACACGCAATTCGGGCCGCTCGGCGTAACCGCGAACTATAGCTACGTCGACGCGACTTACCGCTCGACCTGGGTCGAAAGCAGCCCGAGCAATTCGAGCGCGGACGCCAACGGCAACATCACCGTCAAGCCGGGCGACCACATTCCCGGCATCCCGGCGAACACAGTCAAACTCAGGCTCGACTACGCGGCCACGCCGAAGTGGGATATCGGCACGAACCTGACCTACCGCGGGAGCATCTACGCGCGCGGCGACGAAGACAACGAGGACGTGAACGGCAAGATCGCGGGCTACTTCCTGATCGATCTCGATACGACTTATCAGGTCACGAAGCAGCTGCAGGTGTTTGCGACGGTGTCGAATCTGCTCGACAAGCGCTATGCGAGCTTCGGCGTGCTGGGGCAAAACGTCTTCAACGGGCCGAACCACACGTTTGATGGATTGGCGCCCGTCAACGAGCAGTTCGTCGGGCCGGGCGCGCCAAGAGGCATGTGGGTCGGGATGCGGTACGCGTGGAAGTAGTATCGGCAAGAATCAGGCTTTGACGCGTGGCAATCCATTTTCATTCAATTCTCATACTTTGCATACCTTAGTATAATTTCCCGTTCCGTACGGTTAGCACCGGCGCCACCCTCATTCGGCCTGATCCGTAAGTGTGAGTCGGCTGGCCCAGCCTTACGAGTGAAGTAGAGCGAGATTCAAGCTGCTATTTGAAGAGTTCGAGGAGAACGGGCTAAAGAGCGATACGAAGAGTTGGTCAGAACGGCAATCTACAACCAGGCTGCCTATGGAGAGGCTAAAAAGATTCTTGAACAATATCGAAAGAGTTTAGGTGTGTCGCCGTGGGTCGAGTGCGATGGCGATATTCGAAGACTTCACAAGAATTTTCAGTTTCAACGCATAGCTGTTGAGAGCACGTTTGAGCAGAAAGCCGAGCAGTATATTCGACGGATGACGCATGTAGGTGTTCCTGATGATCGGATACTCGGTCTCAGTATTTAGGTCACTGGAGTAAGGACGGAGTGATCATTGTGCCTGTAAACGTGGTAGCACATGCGGCGAATGTCCCTTGGCTGGATTTTCCAGTGGTAGTGGGGGCTGGCTACGAGAATCTCCGCATAAGAGGCAAGGTTTATTATCCGATAAGGAATGCTTCTTTTAGAGAGTGGCAGTTTAGGCATCATCGCGGCGGGGATTTTATTATTTGTTCTGACTGGAAATCGATTCAGCTTGAAACGCCGATAAAGGTAAATTTCGAGTGAGCGTAATGGAGGCGGCATGAAGGGAACAACAATCGGTACTTTTTTATGACGCTCATGGTGTTGTTGCCGGTTGGCGGACGGTATATTTTCATCGCCAAAGAAGGACGTGGAACTCGTCTAAAGCGGTTTGCCATAGGGCTTGGAGTTGCGTTCTTCGTGAGCGTTACCTGGAGCTACTACCTAAATGTGTCTCTCAGATCCCAAGCCCATTCTTGTGAGCGAGCGACTTCAGGTGATGGGTTGTACGTCGCGGAACTATGCCTATTACGGTGGGAGCCAAGTGCCAACTCTGATTATGTCGGTCGAGTATATAACGCTCACGATGGCATTTTATTGGTGGAGCGTACGTTTAGTACGCCTGTACCGGAGTTGTCTTGGTACCAGGGACAAGTGTCATTTGAGCGAGGCGGCGACGCCACCTCCTTTGTCAACCTCCCGCCCTCGCTCTACGACAGCATCACAGCGTGGCTACCGTAGCTCGCGCAAAACTGCCATGACGTCGATGAGCGCCAACACGTCCGTGGCGATTGTCAAGGCGACTCGATCGACCCATCCCCCGGCGGATACGTCACGATGCCCCATGCGAGCGGCAAGCCGCCGATCTCCTTGATCGGCTGATAAGTCTGCGCATCGAGCGCATACACCGCATTCGAACGGCCGCAAGCGACAAGCAGCGTCGCCCCATCCGGCGTGAACGTGAAATGCCAGCAACGCAGACCCATCGGCACATCCGCGATCGGGGCGTAGGTCTGCGCGTCGAACACCTGAAGCGTCTTGTCGCGCGCGGCGGCAACCAGAAGGCGCTTGCCCGCCGGCCCGAACGCGACGCCATACGGCCCGAGCTTGGTATCGACCGTCTTCAAGACCCGGAAATCGCCCGCGTCCAGCACGACGAACTTGCTCGCCGATTCGAGCGTGACGATGTAGACCTTGCCGTCCGGCGACGCCTTGACCCCGCGCGGCCGCCCGCCCGCCGCGAGCTTCACGGTGTTTTCCAGCGCCCCGGTGCGCGCATCGTAGACGGACACCGTATCGTCGCCCTCGTTGGTCACGAGCATCGTGTGGCCGTCGCGCGAAAACTCGACGCCTTCCGTCTCGTGCCCGCTCTTCACCGACGTGATCACGCGCAGGCTCTTCAAGTCGACGATCGAGATTTCGGCGGGCGGCTTGTCGGCGTCGTCGTCATCGCCGCCTTTGCCGCCTTTGCCGCCTTTGGCGCCGCCGCTGCCCGCCGCAGCGGGCGCGCCCTCGTCCCCCGGCTCATGCGTCACGTACGCGAAATCGCCGCGCACGCGCACGTACTCCGGGTTCTTGCCGATCTTCACGCGCTGCAGAACCGCGCCGGTGCCGGTATCGATGACGGACAGGTCGCCCGTATTCTTGTTCGCCACCCAAAGCCGCGTGCCGTCCGCAGTGAGGCTCAGGCCGCGCGGACCATCCGCGCCGACCGGAAACGTCTTGACGAGGCTAAGGCGCTCGAGATCGATGACGCCGACGCCCGCCGTTTCGCTCGTCACGTAAGCGAGCGGAGGCGCGGCCCGCGCGGCGCTCGACGCCAGCATGACGCCCGCGCACAGCACGGCGACCCGGATGGCGGATACGGCAGGAGGATTCTTGTGCGGCATGTCGCTCTCCCCGAGGCTGCGCGCGTGACCGTTCCAAACTAGCCGATCAAACTCGCGTTTGCCAATCGGCTTGGCGACTCAACGTTGCGTGCTGAGCGGCCTTTCGAACGACGTCGCGCCCCACGCGGCGACGGTGTCGCTGACCCACGCCGGATCGTCGTGCGGCAGATCGTGCCCCGCCCACGGGTGCTCGACATGCGTCGCCTGCCAGGCGGCAGCGAGTTTTTTCGAGCAAGCGGGGTCGACCAGCTGGTCTTCGCGCGACGACAGCACCAGCGTCGGACAACGCGGCGCATGCGGCGCCGCCTGAAAGCGTGCGGCGGCCCAAAGCTGACGCAAGGCATTCGCACGGCTTACGGGCGCACTGCGATAGATCTCGGTCCACGCGGCCAGGTCCGCGTCGCGCGTGTCGTGCCGGTTGCACGTGAGGTTGTGGATCGCGGCTTCGGCGTCGCGCCGGTCGCGCCAGCGCCACGCCGCGCACAGCAACTCCATCCACGCACTCGGGCGCAGCCGCTCGGTCGGCCCGGAAAACGGCCGCATGCTCGTGTTGATGAGCGCGAGGCACTCGATATCCTTCGGCGCGCGCTGCGCCCAGGCCGCCGCGACCATCGCGCCGAGCGACATCGCGATGACGCGGTACGGCGGCGCATACCCGAGACGGGCGACGTCCGCGCTCACGAAATCGACCATCTCCGGGACGCTCGCCGGCGCACGCACGCGCGAATGAATGCCGTTGCCCGGCAAATCGGCGAGCACCACCTCGCCTTCGATGCCGCTCGCGCGCAGCTTGTCGGGGAGCGCCGCCCAGTGGCGCGCTTCGCGGGTGAGGCCGCGCAGGAGAATCCAGGTCGTCATGCGCGGCGCGCCCGGTACCAGTGATCGGTGGCGCGCTGCAGCATCTGATGGCGCGCCGCCCCTTGCGGCAGCCAGCGCGGCGCGGCGAAGGCGGCGCGGGCGAGGAAATCGAGCAGGTTCACGTGCCGCCGCAACACGCGCTCGGTGCGGTGCGCCTTGATCGGATTGAACATGCCTTCGCGCTTGAAGATCTGGATGGGGTTCTTCTTGATCCACAGCCACGATCCCAGTTCGAGCGTCATCGGCAGAAAGATGTTCGGCGGCCGCGTGCGGTCGTATGCGCAGTCCCACAGGTCGCCGTGCGCAAGATATTGGTGGCTTTGCGGCTCGAACGCGTAGCCGTGGTGCGGGTGGGCGCTTTCGAACATCGTCTTCAGCACGAACATTTCCGGCAGGTGCGGCATGTGTTTTTTCGACTTCGCGTAAGGGAACCAGATGCTGTCGCGAAAGCCGTAGCCCGAGTGGCAGTCGAGCGCGAAGCTGAGCGGCCGCGACATCAATTCGGCTTCGACCACGCGCAAGAGCGTCGCGGCCTCCAATTCCATCGGCGCGCCGTGCCTGCCGCGATACCACGGCAGCCACGGCCCGATGCGCTGGCCGCCGGCCAGAAACGGCACCCGCCCTTCGGCGTTCTGCGGCGCGTTGCGCATGAGATCGACGCCGTTCGGGTTGGCGCGGGTCATCGCCCACATCCCGCCGGGATTCACGATCGGCATGAAGACGAGACGGATCGACTGCAACTGGTTGTGCAGCAGCTCGTCCCATTCGAGCCGGTAAAGCAGCGAGCGCATGTAGTCGAGCAGCAATTGCGTGCCGATGCGCTCGAGGCCATGGATGCCGCCGAAAAAACCGATCGCGGGCGCCTGTGGATCGTTGGAGCCGATCGTCGCGACATACACCGGGAAAGTCCGCCCTTGCGCTTGCGTTTCGCAGGCGATGCGCATCGAAAAGCGCGTCGCCCCCGCGTCGAGAATCGCCTTCAGGTCTTCGTATTCGGCGAAGGTCGTCTCGGGCACCTGGGTCAGCACGGTAGTCATCGCGAACGCCCGAGTCGATGGGAAATGAGTGCCGCAGGCACCGCCTGGGATCTAAACAATATAGACAGTTTATTGTAGCAGCGGCCCTTCGCCGCACCCTCTTTTTTATGTCGATCCGACAATCCTCATAACATATAGTCGTATAGACGTTGAGATGCCTTCATCGGACCGTCAAAGTCACTTCTTAGAATGCCCATGATTTAACGCAGCGCACGCTGAGGCTGCAGGATCTGCCGCAGAAATTTCGCAGCGAAGTGCTGGCGAAGGCCGTGCCGGTATGAACGCGAAGCAACGCCAAGTGAGGCGGCTTAACGCGTCGGTTTTCCACCGTGCGACTTGCCAAAGGCGCGCCCGCGCAAACCCTCACCCCACCCGCCCCACCGTCTCGTCAATCGCCTCGGCCAACAGCTCGAACGACGGCACGATCTCCTCATCCGGCACGCACGCATAGCCGATCAGCAAGCCCGACGCCGATCGCGCGGGCTGCGCGTAATACCCCGACAACGGCCGCACGACGATATTGCGCTCGAGCGCGGCGGCGGCCACCTTGCGGTCGTCCGCGCCCCCCGGCAACTGCGGCAGCTGCAACACGAGATGCAGCCCCGCATCGCCTCCGACCGTCGGCAACGCGTCGCCGTAGCGCCGCGCGACGGCATCCAGCAGGTTTTGCCGCCGCTGCCCGTAGAGCGTGCGCATCTTTCGGATGTGCGACGTGAAATGCCCTTCGGCGATGAATTCGGCCAGCACGGCCTGCTGCAATAGCTGCCCTTCCCGATACAGCTCGGCGCTCGCGGTCGCGAAACTCTCCGCCAGCGCCTCGGGCACGACGAGATACCCCACGCGCAAGCCGGGAAAGAGCGTCTTGCCGAAGCTGCCGACGTAAATCACCTGCCCCGCCGTATCGAGCCCCTGCAACGAAGCGAGCGGACGGCTGCCGTAGCGGAACTCGCTGTCGTAGTCGTCTTCGATGATCCAGCATTGATGCTGGCGCGCGTATTCGAGCAGCATGCGGCGGCGCGCGAGCGTCATCACCATGCCGAGCGGATATTGATGCGACGGCGTGACGAGCATCAGCTTCGGCGGATTCGCGAGATCGTCGGGCGACGGCGCGATGCCTTCGGCGTCGACGCCGATCGGACGCGAGCGCAACCCCGACACGTGCAGCACGCTGCGCACGCCCCAATAGCACGGGTCTTCGGTCCAGATGGCGTCGCCGGGGTCGGACAAGAGACGCACCGCCAGATCGACCGATTGATGAATGCCCGTCGTGACGATGATCTGCTCCGGCGTACAGCGGACCGAGCGCGACGTGCGCAGGTAGTCGGCAAGGACGTGGCGCAGGAGCGCCAGGCCGCCGCCCGGCGCGTAGGTCAGGAGTTCCGGGCGCAGGCGGCGCCAGTATTTGCTGCTGATGCGGTTCCACACCTGCGCGGGAAAACGCGACACGTCCGGCACGCCCGGCATGAACGCACCCCATTGGCGCTTCGACACGCCGGCTCCCGCGACGAGGCGCGCGCCGCGCGCCGACAGCGCGCGCGCCGCAGGCTGAAACGGCTGCACCCGTTGCGCACCGGGAGGTTCCGGCAATGCCCGCGGCCCACCGGCCGTCTCCGGCGCCCCGACGATCTCATCCGGCGCGCTGTCGGCGACGAACGTGCCGCGCCCGGTCCCCGATGTCACATAGCCTTCGAGCACCAGTTGTTCATAGACCTGCGTCACCGTGTTACGCGCAATCCCCAGCTCGTTCGCGAGCAGCCGCGACGACGGCACCTTCGTGCCGGCCGGCAGCTCGCGCGACAGGATCGCCTGCTGCAGCAGCCGATGCAGCTGCCGGTAGACCGGTTGCCCGTTGCCGCGCTCGAGCCGCTGCGCGAGCCAGTCCGACAATACGCTCGCGCGCATAAATTGGCTCCTACATTTTCATTGAAATGGCTCTAATAATTGGAGCCAAACCTGATTATAGTCGTTGCATCGGGCGGTTTTCCCCCATCCGCCGTGCCCGAACTCAATCGAACGCGAGGAAATGAGCCATGACCACCAATTCCGAACTCCAGGCCCGCAAGGACGCCGCCACCCCGCGCGGCGTCGGTGTGATGTGCGACTTCTACGCGGCGCGCGCGGAGAATGCGGAACTGTGGGACATCGAAGGCCGCCGCTTCATCGATTTCGCCGCGGGCATCGCCGTGACCAACACCGGTCACCGTCACCCGAAGATCGTCGCGGCGATCCGCGAGCAGCTCGATCACTTCACGCACACCGCCTATCAGATCGTGCCGTACGCGTCGTACGTCGAGCTGGCCGAGAAGATCAACGCTCGTGCCCCCGGCGGCCATCCGAAGAAGACCGCGTTCTTCACCACGGGCGCCGAGGCCGTCGAAAACGCCGTCAAGATCGCCCGCGCGGCGACCGGCCGCCCCGGCGTGATCGCGTTCTCGGGCGGCTTTCACGGCCGCACGCTGATGGGCATGGCGCTCACCGGCAAGGTCGCGCCGTACAAGCTCGGCTTCGGCCCGTTCCCGTCGGACGTGTTCCACGCGCCGTTCCCGAACCCGCTGCACGGCGTGTCGACGGCCGACTCGCTGCGCGCAGTCGAGACGCTCTTCAAGGCCGATATCGATCCGAAGCGCGTCGCCGCGATCATCTTCGAACCGGTGCAGGGCGAAGGCGGCTTCTATCCGGCGCCCGCGGAGTTCGTGCGCGGCCTGCGCAAGATCTGCAACGAGCACGGCATCCTCCTGATCGCCGATGAAGTGCAGACCGGCTTCGCGCGCACCGGCAAGCTCTTCGCGATGCATCACTACGACGTGGTGCCCGACCTGATGACGATCGCCAAGAGCCTCGCGGGCGGCATGCCGCTATCCGGCGTGGTCGGCCGCGCGGACATCATGGACGCCGCCGCGCCCGGCGGCCTCGGCGGCACCTATGCGGGCAACCCGCTCGCCGTCGCGGCAGCGCACGCGGTGCTCGACGTGATCGACGCAGAACACCTGTGCGAGCGCGCGACGACGCTCGGCGACAAGCTGAAAGCGAAGCTCGCGGCGCTGCAAAGCGACGTGCCGCAAATCGCCGACGTGCGCGGCCCCGGCGCGATGGTCGCCGTCGAATTCTTCAAGGCCGGCACGCGCGAGCCGGATGCCGAGTTCACGAAGAAAGTGCAGGCGCGCGCGCTGGAACGCGGGCTGCTGCTGCTCGTGTGCGGCGTCTACGGCAACGTCGTGCGCTTCCTGTTTCCCCTCACCATTCAAGACGCCGTGTTCGACGAAGCGCTCGGCCTGCTCGAAGAGGTGTTGAAGGAAAGCGTGGGCGTCGCGGCTTAATCGAAATTGGAGTGAAAATGCAAAACCTGGAACCGATCAATTTGAAGGACGCGTCGCTGTTGCGCACGCAGGCGTTCATCGCCGGCGAATGGCAAGGCGCGGCGGACGGCTCGACGTTCGAAGTCCGCAACCCCGCCACCGGCAATGTGCTCGGCACCGTGCCGAGCATGGGCGCGACGGAAACCCGTCACGCGATCGAGGCGGCCAACCGCGCCTGGAGCGCGTGGCGCAAGCAGACCGCCAAGCAGCGTTCAGCAGTTTTGCGCCGCTGGCACGACCTGATGCTCGAAAACGCGGACGACCTCGCGCTGATCCTCACGACCGAGCAAGGCAAGCCGCTCGCCGAAGCGAAGGGCGAGATCCAGTACGCGGCGTCGTTCCTCGAATGGTTCGCGGAAGAAGCGAAGCGCGTCTACGGCGACACGATTCCGAGCCCCGCGCCGGACAAGCGCATCGTCGTCGTGAAGGAACCGGTGGGCGTTTGCGCGGCGATCACGCCGTGGAACTTCCCCGCCGCGATGATCACGCGCAAGGTCGGCCCCGCGCTCGCGGCGGGCTGCCCGATCATCGTGAAGCCCGCCGAGGCGACGCCGTTCTCCGCACTCGCGCTCGCGGTGCTGGCCGAGCGCGCGGGCGTGCCGGCCGGCGTCTTCAGCGTCGTCACGGGCGAGCCGAAAGCGATCGGCGCGGAGCTGACCGGCAATGCGGCCGTGCGCAAGCTGTCGTTCACCGGCTCGACGCCGATCGGGCGTCTGTTGATGGCGCAGTGCGCGCCGACCGTCAAGAAGGTCTCGCTCGAACTGGGCGGCAACGCGCCCTTCATCGTGTTCGACGATGCCGACCTCGACGCGGCCGTGGCCGGCGCGATCGCATCGAAGTACCGCAACAGCGGGCAGACCTGCGTCTGCACGAACCGGTTCTATGTGCACGAGAAGGTCTACGACGCGTTTGCGGAGAAGCTGCGCGCGGCGGTCGGCGGGCTGAAGGTCGGCCGCGGCACCGAGGCGGGCGTCACGCAAGGCCCGCTCATCAACGAAGCGGCGGTGCTGAAGGTCGAGGCGCACATCGAAGATGCGCTCGCGAAAGGCGCGCAGGTCGTCGCAGGCGGCAAGCGCCACGCGCTCGGCCACGGCTTTTTCGAGCCCACCGTGCTGACCGGCGTCACGCCCGCGATGAAAGTCGCGAAGGAAGAAACGTTCGGCCCGCTCGCGCCGCTCTTCAAGTTCGCATCGGACGACGAAGTCGTGCACCTCGCCAACGACACCGAATTCGGCCTCGCCGCCTATTTCTACAGCCGCGACATCGGCCGCGTGTGGCGCGTGGCCGAAGCGCTCGAGTACGGCATGGTCGGCATCAACACGGGGCTCATCTCGAACGAGGTGGCGCCGTTCGGCGGCGTCAAGCAGTCGGGGCTCGGCCGCGAAGGCTCGCACTATGGGATCGACGACTATGTCGTCATCAAGTACCTGTGCATGGAGGCATGACGCGCGAGGCCTGAAATCAGCAAGCCGCGCAGTAGCGGATCGCGACAGGCTTGCCGCGATCCGCTCAGCCCGCCGGCGGCGCCCCGCACTCGCGCAACAACGCGCGCAACTCGTTGATGACGGGAAACACCTCCTGGTTCCAGTCGGCGCCTTGCTGGTCGTGCGCCTTCTGCTCGCGCTCGACGATCTCGCGATCCTCCTTGAAGATGCGGTCGGTAAACCATACGAGCATCGGCCACGCCACATCGAGCAGCACGCCGATTTTCGGCCGGCGGATCGACAACAGCCCGAACGTGCGGTTGGTGCGCTGCGCCTTGTCGAGCGGCACGTAGGCGATCCATAGATCCATCACGAGGGTCTCGTCGCCCGAGCGGATCTTCAGCATCTGATAGGGGTACGCGGTGCGGATCGTCATCACGTCCTTCTTTTCGTGTTTCGTGCTGTTCGGGCGCTCGCCGAACACGATCGCTTCGCCGAACGGCTGTTTGCCTTCCGTCCGCGAAAACGTGTAATCGACCTCGACCCAGCCCTCGCCGCGGCGGCGCCCAAGCGGCCGGGCGCGCATCTGCCCCATCTGCCGGCGATGCAAGAACTGATGGTTCATGTCCATCAGGTTCTCGTGCATGAACGAGTAGTGGCACGCGACTTCGCGGCCGAAACGCCGCGTCTTGTAAGCCTTCTCGCCGAGCGACGCGAGCCGCGGCAGCGGCTTCGTCTCCGCGAGCGCAGCCTCGCCGGGAAACACGAAGATCAGCCCCCCCTCCTCGCGGCACGGATACGAGCGCACGCCATTGGGCAAACGCTCGGGGCCCAGATACGGAATGTCGACGCAACGGCCCGTGCCGTCGTAGGTCCAGCCGTGATAACAGCAGCGAATCCGCTCGCCGCAGACCACGCCCGCATGCAGCGGCACCTGGCGGTGCGCGCAGCGGTCCTCGAGTGCGAACACGGCGTCCGACTCCGTGCGCACGAGCACGATCGGATCGCCGGCGAAGCGCACGCCATGCGCCTTGCCGCGCTTCACTTCGTGGGACCAGGCGAGGGGATACCAGTGATCGGGGTGGATATCGACGCGGCGCAGGTCCCGTAGCGGAACGGGGACTGCGTCTTCGGTCGCGCTATCCAGCGACGGAACTGCGTGCATGGGTGACGCCTCCTTAATCGACTGACAGCTAGGTGACAGCCGCGCTCGCGGCCAAGACGAATGTCGTCACCGAGTCTAACCGAGGTCGGTCCCGCACAGGCAAACGGATGTGATCCTAATTGAGAGGCGCCGAAGCGGCGGCGGCCGCCGACGTGCGCGTGAGCGCGCAGCCACCGGCAAAGAAGACACCCCGCGCAAGCGGCCTGCCGCACCGCTACACACTTTACAGACTGTTACCGCGGCGCCACGCCATTGCGGACGCGGCTTTCCCTATACTTCACGCGCCGATCCGCAACCGGATCAATCCGCCGCAAGCAAGCGGCGCTTCGAAGTCGAGACACCCGATGACGCGCGCATTTTTCGCTAAAGCCAGTTCCTTGATTCCCATTGCCGCCGTCGGCGCAGCGCTTACCTTGAGCGGCTGCGTGGCGCCCAACCCGTACGCGTCCTATTCGTCCCAGCCGCAGTACGCGCAGCCGCAGTACGCTCAACCCGCGTACACGCAACAACCCGCGTACACGCAAGCGCCCGACATACAGCCAGCCTACGCGCCGCCGCCCACACCGATGCCACCTGCCGGATACCAGCCGCCGCCTCCCCCGCCGCCTTCCGACTATCAACCGGCGCCGGCGCCCGCCCCGGCCTATGGCTATGCGGAGCAATACGGCACGGTGACGGCCATCCAGCCGCTCAGCAACCCGGCGAGCCCGTCGAGCGTGGCGGGCACCGTCGTCGGCGCGGTGGTCGGCGGCGTGCTCGGCAACCAGATCGGGCGCGGTCATGGACGCGATGTCGCGACCGTCGTCGGCGCGCTCGGCGGTGCAGTGGCCGGCAATCAGATCGGCCAGCAGGTCGGCGCACGATCGGCGGGCTTTCGCGTCGCGGTGCAGTTGAGCGACGGCTCGATGCGCTCGTTCGACATGCCGAACCCGGGCGATCTGCACCCGGGCGACCGAGTGCGTATCGACGGCGACCAGATCGCACGCTATTGAAGCGCCGGCTTCGCGCGGCCGTTTTCACAACGGCCCGCGTTCAGCGAGCCGAGCAGCGCCGCTTCGGCTTATCTCGCCATCACACCCGCTCGATCGCGATCGCAATCCCCTGCCCGACGCCGATACACATCGTGCACAGCGCGTAGCGCCCCTTCGTGCGGTGCAGTTGATACGTCGCGGTCGTGACGAGGCGCGCGCCGCTCATGCCGAGCGGGTGCCCTAGCGCAATCGCGCCGCCGTTCGGATTGACGCGCGGATCGTCTTCGGCCACGCCGAGCATGCGCAGCACCGCAATGCCCTGCGACGCGAACGCTTCGTTCAGTTCGATCACGTCGAACTGGTCGATCGTCATGCCGAGACGCGCCAGCAGCTTCTGCGTGGCGGGAGCGGGGCCGATACCCATCACGCGCGGCGCGACGCCCGCCGTCGCGATGCCGAGCACGCGTGCGCGCGGCGTCAAGCCGAAGCGCTTCGCACTGTCCTCATTGGCGAGCAAGAGCGCGACGGCGCCATCGTTGACGCCCGACGCGTTGCCCGCCGTCACCGTGCCGTCGGGGCGCACGACACCCTTCAGCTTCGCCAGCGCTTCGAGACTCGTCTCGCGCGGGTGCTCGTCTTGCGAGACCACGATCGGATCGCCCTTCTTCTGCGCGATCGTCACCGGCACGATTTCCTGCGCGAGCGTGCCGTCGCGCTGCGCACGGGCGGCTTTCTGCTGGCTGCGCAACGCAAACGCATCCTGCGCTTCGCGGCTCACCTTGTAGTCCTGCGCGACGTTCTCGCCCGTTTCCGGCATCGAATCGACGCCATATTGCTGCTTCATCAGCGGATTGACGAAGCGCCAGCCGATGGTCGTATCGTAGATATCGGCCTGGCGCGAGAACGCGGCGGGCGCCTTGCCCATCACGAACGGCGCGCGGCTCATGCTTTCGACGCCGCCCGCCAGCATCAGCGCCGCTTCGCCCGATTTGATCGCGCGCGCGGCGATGCCGACCGCATCCATGCCCGAGCCGCACAGGCGGTTCACGGTCGAGCCCGGCACGGTTTGCGGCAAACCGGCAAGCAGCAGCGACATGCGCGCGACGTTGCGGTTGTCTTCGCCGGCCTGGTTGGCGCAGCCGTAGATCACGTCGTCGATGGCCGACCAGTCGACGTCCTTGTTGCGCTCCATCAGCGCTTTCAGCGGCACGGCGCCGAGGTCGTCGGCGCGCACCGACGACAAAGAACCCGCATAGCGGCCGATGGGCGTGCGGATGGCGTCGCACAGGAAGGCTTCGGTCATGTGATGTCTCCAGAGAGTGAGTGCTGGCGCACGCGCTTGGGCGCGGCGCAATCGAGCGGGTGGCGGTCCGCCGATTGTCGCTGCGAATGGGAAAGCCCGTGCGACCGGACCGCATATGTTCTATATGCGAACTAAAGATCGTGTATCGAACATTTACGACGATCATAGAGGCTCGTGGAAACCCTTGTCAAGCGTGACCCTTTTCTGATAAACCGGCCGCGCACCTGCCTTTTTACGTTTCAAATGGCCGGCATTTGCGCGGATCTCGCCGGCGGCGCTCGCGTTCCAAGCGCTTTCGCCCTGTTCCGCCTGGCCGAAGGTTGGCGAACTACGAGCCTTGAGCTATCTTCACGGCTGCCACTTTCCGCACGGCGGGTTTCCGCCACGAGGCCATGAGCAAAGCCCCCCAAACGTCGCCCCCGTTCCCTGACGAAGCCGCGGAAGCGCCGGACAAGCCCGGCGACTCCTACGTCCAGTCGTTCGCGCGCGGACTCGCGGTGATCCGCACGTTCAACGCCGAGCGCCCCGAGCAAACGCTGACCGACGTCGCCGCCGCCGCCGGCCTCACGCGCGCGGGCGCGCGGCGCATCCTGCTCACGCTGCAAACGCTCGGCTACGTCGAAGCCGAGGGGCGCCTCTTTCGCCTCACGCCGAAGATCCTCGATCTCGGCTTCGCCTACCTGACGTCGATGCCGTTCTGGAACCTGGCCGAGCCGGTGATGGAAGAGTTGTCCGCGCAGGTTCACGAAAGCTGCTCGGCCGCCGTGCTCGATCGCACGGAGATCGTCTACGTGCTGCGCGTGCCGACGCACAAGATCATGACGATCAACCTCTCGATCGGCAGCCGCTTGCCGGCCTATTGCACGTCGATGGGCCGCGTGCTGCTTTCCGCGCTGAGCGACGAAGAACTCGACGCGGCGCTCGACGCCACGCAGATCGTCGCCTACACGCCGCGCACGATCGTCGACAAGGACGAACTGAAGACGACGATCGCGCAAGTCCGCGCGCAAGGCTGGGCGGTCGTCGATCAGGAACTGGAGGCCGGCTTGATTTCGCTTTCGGCGCCGATTCGCAACCGCCAGGGGCGCGTGATCGCCGCGCTGAACATCAGCGGCAACGTGCAGCGCAATTCCGCGAAGCAGATGGTCAAGGCGTTTCTGGAACCGTTGCAGCAGGCTTCGCGGACCGTCTCCGATCTGGTGGCGCGGCGCGGTTAGCCCTCGTTGGCGTTTCGGGGCGGTTGGGGTGTGTTGCATCCACCGGTTGAATCCGCGCAGATTGGTCAGCGAATCGATCTGCCGCCGTCCACCGAAACTTGAACACAACAATTACATTTAAATTACAATCACCGATCATCAGGCGCCAATGCGCTTCGCAGTCCAAATTTAAATCACCTCTGCTGGATCGACGCAGCGTTACGCATCGTCGCGCCGATCCCGCTCGTCCGGCCTAAAAAGAAGAGGACAAAGCATGCAGTTCATTAGGGAATTGCTGACTGACTACATCACTGCATATCGAACGGCAGTGAAAAACTATAAGGCACTGCCCGTCCATTTCGTTGCGTCGACGCTCTTCATGCTCGCGGTGACCGGACTCGACGCCCTCGTCCCCTATCTCCTGCGGGAAGCCACCAACGCGTTGTCGGCCGGTGAACACCGGCACGCGATCACGGCGATCTTGCTTGCCGGGGCCTATGGACTGTGTTGGACCGCCGCGCGCGTGTCGGAATGGATCAAAACGATGGTTTCGGCAATCCCGCTGACGCGCTGCGACGCCTCTTTTCAACGTGCGCTCTATTCACATCTCATCCGAGTCGAGTATGGCCGACTAGCGGCCATTGACCCCGGTTCCATAGCATCGATCGTCGCTCGCAGCAGAACGGCCTTCAGCACGATCACCTTCACGCTGCTCTGGGTGGTCGTTCCCACGCTGTTTCAACTGGGCCTTGCCAGCGCCGTCGTGTGGCGCTTCACCGAAGGGTACTTCGCGGTCGCTTTCGCAATCTCGATGCTGGTGCTGTTTGTGTCGACCTGGTGGCTGGCCTCAAGAAGCAAAAATGCTCATCAGGATGTATTCAGCGCCGAGAACGCCTTGTCGAGCCATCTCGTCGAAAAACTTTCCTTCCTGCTCGACATCAAGTTGAACAACGCTTACGACCGGGAAGATTCCGCGCTGAGCGCCATCCTGCGCGAGTACGTCACCAAGGCATCGCGTGCCAACTCACGAATGGCGCTGTTATTGGCCGCGCAAGCACTGTGTACCGGCATCGTGCTAACGGCGTTCACTGTCATGACAGCCGCAAAAGTCACGGACGCCTCTTTCCAGGTCGGCGATTTCGTGATGATCGTCGGCTATATCGTGACGTTGACCGCCCCGTTCACGATGCTTTCTGCAACTTTGTCTGAACTGCGCGGAAATCACGTCGCCCTGCGCGACGGGTTCGAGATTCTTGGGTTGCCGCTGGAATCAGGCGACTCCACTGCGGTGTTCGTCCGATCGACCGGTCTCGTATGCGATATCGAAAACGCCGATCTCGTCGTAGGGTCGCGCGTGATCCTGAAAGATGTTTGCTTTCGCGCAGCAAGAAATAAGTTGACCGTCCTCATTGGACCATCAGGAAGCGGCAAGTCGAGCCTTATCAATCTGATACTCGGTTTGATTCGCCCAAGCCGCGGCAAGGTTTCCGTGCTAGGCGCGAATACCCGCAACGTTGCCTCCTCAGTCATCGCTAGAGAGCTGGCAGTGGCGCCGCAAAATCCGTTGATCGTCTCGGGGACACTGAGGGACAACCTCGCGTATGGCTGTGATGACACGCCCGATGATCGGCTGCTGCTGGAGATCGTCGACGAACTTGAACTCGCGGATCTTGGCAAAGAATGCACACCTAACGTCCTGGATCAGGATCTGGGGGTACAGGGGCGGGAGCTATCTGGCGGCGAGCGGCAGCGGATCGCGCTCGGTCGAGCGTTAGCCCGGCGGCCCTCAATTTTGATTCTCGACGAACCGACGTCGTCAATCGATCCAGCGCGCGAGGCTCGAATCATCGAACGTGTCAGGGTGCGCGTGCCGACGATCATCGCGGTGACCCATCGTGATGCCTTGCTGCGTGTAGCGGACCGGATCTATCAGGTGGGAGACAGTCGGGTAAGGCTCGTTGCACGTCCTCCAGCCGAAATCCCGAACTGAGTTGTTCGGTGAATAAAAAGCATCAGCGATGAGGAATCCAAGGAATATCGTATGACCACGAGTTCTGCCCACACCATCGATCGCAACTCGCGCAGCCCCAAGATTGTCAACGTTGCCTTTTCATACAATGTCTATTCCCTTGTCAAAGAATTTGTAGCCAACAAGAAAATAGACGAGGAAGTTGAATTTGCTTTAGAGGAGATGCACCTGGGGCCAATTGAATTCAGCAGCGTAGATTCCCGCCGGGAATGGTTAAATACTCACGTTGGCGTTGAAGTTAAAAAAGAACAGTTGCTCGCGGCTGAGCGAACGTACTTTGCGCTGAGAGAATGGATTCATCGCGGCGTGAGTATAGTGGCCTGGGTCGATGTGAACGATTCAGCTGAGTACGCGAATTTTTTGTACTGGATTGACCGCTGTGATCCGAAGACATTTTTAATGGCAAGGCCAGATTTTCCCGGTCATGGCAATTTTCTGAATTTCGAATCGGATCCAGAAAAGATAATGAATTCAATTCGCCATTCGGCGGAACTGATTCGACTGGAATGTGTAGAGGGATATCGAAGGCAGTGGGCCAGACTAAAGTCGGAAAACTCGGCATTCCGTCTTTTTGATGCAGAAAATGTTCTTAAATCCTTTGCCATTGATGCATTCGACGAGGTATTAACGTCGTCCATTCGAACCGACTGGGAGGCCATGCCGAAAATCCTACTAAGAGCGATTCGTAAGTGCTGGGCAGACGGGCACTCCATTCCCGGCGATCTAGTATTTAGCTATCGAATTATTCAGCTTGCCAAAAATTCAACGGAGATGGAAATGAGAGGTGATTCGAGCGATCCAATGCGACTCGAATTTCGTGTTATTTGATGACAGGCAATCATGAAAAGTAATCCACGCCGCTGGATCGGTGCAACGTTGGCCGTCATCGTGCCGATTCTGCTTACCGCGCTCTACAAGCTGTTTTTTTCGGGCAGCGAAGGCCCGCAATACCTGAGCGCCACCGTCTCCCGCGCCGACCTGGAAGACGCCGTCCTAGCCTCCGGCACGCTGCAGGCCTTCAAGCAAGTCGATGTCGGCGCGCAGGTGTCCGGCCAGTTGAAGTCACTCAAGGTGCAGCTCGGCGACACAGTCAAGAAGGACCAATGGCTCGCCGAGATCGATCCGGTCATCTCCGAGAACGCGCTGCGCCAAGCGGTGGCCAACGAAGCCGATCTCGCCGCGCAACGGCGCGCCACGGCCGCCCAGCTCACGCAGGCCGAGCTCGCCTTCAAGCGCCAGCAGCAGATGCTCCGCGACGACGCCGCCTCGCGGCAGGACTTCGAAGCCGCTCAGGCGCAGCTCGACGTGCAGCGCGCAACGCTCGCGTCGCTCGACGCGCAGATCCGCTCCGCCCGCATCCAGATCGAGACGGCGCGGGCGAACCTTGGCTACACGCGCATCGCCGCGCCGATGGAGGGCGTTGTGGTCGCGATCGTCACCCAGGAAGGCCAGACCGTGATCGCGCAACAGCAGGCCCCGGTGATCCTCAAGCTCGCCGATCTCGAAACGATGACCGTCAAGGCGCAGGTTTCCGAAGCGGACGTGATCCGCATTCATCCAGGCCAGAGCGCCTACTTCACGATCCTCGGCGACGCCGACAAGCGCTACTACGGCAAGCTGCGCGCGATCGAGCCCGCGCCGCAGAACTTCCTCGACATGCAGGGCGGCGCAGGCGGCATGGGCGGCGGCGCCTCGAAACCGAACACCGCTGTCTTCTACAACGCGCTTTTCGAGGTGCCGAACCCGGGACACCGGCTCCGCATCTCGATGACGGCGCAGGTCGGCATCGTGCTCGGCGCCGCGCAGCATGCGCTTGTCATCCCCGTGGCCGCGCTCGGGCCGAAGGACAAGAACGGCGCCTATCCCGTGCGCGTGCTCGGCAAGGACAACCGAGTCGATACGCGCAGGGTTCGCACGGGAATCAACAACAGTGTGAAAGTGGAAGTGCTGTCGGGCCTGAACGAAGGGGAAAGCGCAATCATCGGCGAGGCCGCGGACCACCCCGATGTCGATCCCGGCGCACCCGGCTCGGGAGCTTGACGATGCCGGAACCGCTCTTGCAACTGACGAACGTCACGCGCCGCTTTCCGGCGGGCGACAAGGACGTCGTCGTGCTCAAAAGTGTCGATCTGACGATTGAAGCGGGCGAGATCGTCGCAATCGTCGGCGCGTCCGGTTCGGGCAAATCGACGCTCATGAACATCCTCGGCTGCCTCGACCATCCGAGCTGGGGCAGCTACCGGATCGGAGGCCGCGAAACCAGTGAGCTTTCGAACGACGAACTCGCGCAACTGCGCCGCGAGCATTTCGGCTTCATCTTCCAGCGCTATCACCTGCTGCCGCACCTGAACGCGGCGGCCAATGTCGAAATGCCGGCCGTCTATGCGGGGAGCTCGCACGCCGAGCGGCACGAGCGTGCGGAGCGACTGCTCGCGAGCCTCGGGCTCGCCGAGCGCGCCGGGCATCGGCCGAGCCAGCTCTCCGGCGGCCAGCAGCAGCGCGTGAGTATCGCGCGGGCGCTCATGAACGGCGGCGAAGTGATCCTCGCCGATGAACCGACGGGCGCACTCGATACGAAAAGCGGCCAGGATGTGATCCGCGTTCTGCGCGAGCTGAACGCACTCGGCCACACCATCATCATCGTCACGCACGACAAGCACGTCGCAGCGCACGCGCACCGCATCGTCGAGATCAGCGACGGCGAAATCGTCGGCGACCATCGCAATCGCCAATACGGCGAAAGCGCCGCCAGCTTCGACAACGCCGGCAATGGCGCCCTGCCGCCCCGCGCGCCGCGCCTCGCCGCCGGAATCGGACGGTTTGCCGAGGCGTTCAAGATGGCGTGGGCCGCGCTGGTCTCGCACCGGCTGCGCACGCTGCTGACGATGCTCGGCATCATCATCGGCATCACGTCGGTGGTGTCGATCGTCGCGATCGGCGAAGGCGCCAAGCGCTACATGCTGAACGAGATCAGCAGCATCGGCACCAACACCATCGACGTCTATCCCGGCCGCGGCTGGGGAGACAGCCGCGCCGGCGATATTCAGACACTGGTGCCGGCCGATGTGACGGCGTTGAGCGAACAACTTTACGTCGACAGCGTCACGCCGATCACGGCCCGCAGCCTCATGCTTCGATACCGCAACGTCGACTTGAATGCGATGGTCAACGGCGTCGGCGAACGCTTCTTCCAGGTCACCGATCTCCCGCTCGGCGCCGGGATTGCCTTCAGCGCCGAAGACGTGCGCCGTCAGGCGCAAGTCGCCGTGATCGACCGGAACACACGGCGCAAGCTGTTCGGCGCGTCCGTCAATCCGCTCGGCCAGATCATCCTGATCGACAACCAGCCCTGCGTCGTGATCGGCGTCACGTCAGAGAAGAAAACGATGTTCGGCCCGACGAAAGACCTCAACGTCTGGGTGCCCTTCACCACCGCGAGCACCCGCTTATTCGGGCAGCCGTTTCTCGACAGTGTCCGAGTGAGGGTTCGCGACGGCCAGCCCAGCGCCGCAGCCGAGCGCAGCCTGACAACGCTTCTGCTTCAGCGGCATGGCCGCCAGGATTTCTATACGGACAACATGGACAGCGTCGTCAAGACCGTCGAGAACACGGGCCGGTCGCTGACGCTTCTGCTCTCGCTGATCGCGGTGATTTCTCTCGTCGTCGGCGGGATCGGCGTGATGAACATCATGCTCGTCTCCGTCAACGAGCGCACCCGCGAGATCGGCATCCGCATGGCAGTCGGCGCGCGCCGGGCCGACATCCTGCAGCAGTTCCTCGTCGAAGCCGTGATGGTGTGCCTGATAGGCGGCGCGATCGGAATCGTGTTGTCGTTTGCGATCAGTTTCGTGTTCTCCTTCTTTGTCGACCCATGGAAAATGGTGTTCTCGGCCAGCTCGATCGTCTCGGCGTTCCTGTGCTCGACGCTGATCGGCATCGTGTTCGGCTTCATGCCCGCGCTCAACGCATCGCGGCTCAATCCGATCGACGCGCTCGCGCGCGATTGACGGGGGGCCGGCCATGACTTCGATTGCACGTGTTCGTCGCCATGCCGTCGCATTGGTTACGGCCATCCTTCTGACCGGCTGCGCGAAATCGGGCAAGCCGCCGCTGCCCGCCGTCGACATGCCCGCGCACTGGGTCTCGCCCGCCGACGCGCAAGCCGAGCCCGTGCCAGCCCGGTGGTGGCAAGCCTTCAACGATCCGGTGCTGGACCGGCTGATCGGCGATGCCTTGCGCACGAACAACGATCTCGCTGCCGCGGCGATCCGCGTCTATCGCGCGCAACTGCAAGCCGGGCTTGCCGACACGACTCTCACGCCGGCCATTACGCTCGGGGCGAACGGCAGCATCACACGCGCGCTCGACACGCATCAGATGAGCCGAACTAGCGGCATCACCGGCTCGCTCGCGTACGAACTGGACCTCTGGGGCAAGCTGGCCGCCGAACGCGACGCTGCGCGCTGGGAAGCCGAAGCGACGCAAGCCGATCGTGACGCCGCGCAGCTGGCGCTGATCGGCACCACGGCCGCGCTTTACTGGCAAGTGAGCTACCTGAACCAGCAGATCGCACTCGGCGATGCCGACATCGCCTATGCCAACCAGACGCTCGCGCTCGTCAAATCGCGCTACGCAGCCGGAGCCGTCTCGGGCCTCGACGTCGCGCAGGCGGAGCAGAGCCTGTCCGAGCAGCGCGCGGCGCAAACGCAGTTGATCCAGCAGCGCACCGAGAACCGCAACGCGCTTGCGATTCTCTTCGACCGCCCGCCGCAGGCGCAGGCGCCCGAGCGCGATGTATTGCCGGATATGCCGCTGCCCGACGTGAGGGCCGGCGTGCCTGCCGAGCTGCTCGGGCGGCGCCCCGATCTGCGCGCGGCCGAGTTTCGTCTGCGCGAATCGCTCGCGAACGTCGACGTGACGCGCACGAGCTTCTACCCGGCGTTCACGCTGACCGGCAATCTCGGCACGACGAGCCAGAGCCTTGCGCGCGTCCTGCAGAACCCGGCGGCGACGCTCGGCGTCGGGCTCGCGCTGCCGTTCATTCAATGGAACGCGATGCAGTTGCGGATCAAGGTCTCGAAGAGCGAGTACGAGGAAGCCGTCGTGAACTTCCGGCAAACGCTCTATGGCGCGCTGGGTGAGGTCGAAAACGCGTTGTCGGCGCGGGTTCAGCTCGATAGCGAGGCGACGCAGCGCAGCTTGTCGCTCGCACAGGCGCAACGCGCGCAAACGCTAGCGAAAGCGCGCTTCCGAGCAGGCGCAACAGACGTCCAGCCCTGGCTCGACCAGCAGCAGCGCCTGCGGGACGCGCAAAGCGCTCAGGCGTTGAATCAATTGAGCCGCCTCAACAACCTGATGAACCTGTACAAGGCGCTCGGCGGCAGCGATGCCGCCTCATTCCCGCTGGCCGGCCCCGCTGTGGATTCCGTCGCGCTCGGCGAGCGGTAGTCGGCGGGCAACTGCCCTACTGCCCGAGATACCGCTCCACAAGCCGCGCCCAAAACGCCGCGCCGACCGGCAGATTGCGATCGTTGAAGTCGTAGTTCGGATTGTGGACCATGCACCCGTCCTCGCCCACGCCGTTGCCCAGCCGCAAGAACGTGCCAGGCCGCTTTTGCAGCATGAATGCGAAGTCCTCGCTGCCCATCAGGGTGTCCGCGCTCGCCACGACGTTCTCGCTGCCCACCAGCTCGCGCGCAACCTCGATGGCGAACTCCGTCTCCGCATCCGAGTTGACGACGACCGGATAGCCTTCGATGTACTCGACCAGGGCCTTCGCGCCGTAGCTCGCCGCCTGCGCCGCTACGAGTTCGTGCACACGGCGCTTGAGCAGTTCGCGCACCTCGGGGCTGAACGAGCGGATGCTCAGCTCCAGCTTCGCCGTGCTCGAAATCACGTTGTTCGCGGTGCCCGCATGCATCGAGCCGATCGTGACCACGGCTGGCTGCGCCGGGTCGACGTTGCGCGCGACGATGGTCTGCAGCGCCATCACGATGCTTGCGGCCACAACGACCGGGTCCACCGTCAGATGCGGCCGCGCCGCATGTCCGCCGACGCCTTCGATCGTGATGATCGCCTTGTCTCCCGCCGACATGAACGGGCCCTTGCGGAACAGGAACACGCCCGGCTCGGCGCCCGGGTGATTGTGCACGCCGAACACGGCGTCGCACGGAAAGCGCTCGAAGAGGCCGTCTTCGATCATCTTTTTCGCGCCGCTATCGACGCCGCTCTCCTCCGCCGGCTGGAAATACAGATGCACGGTGCCGGAAAAGCGCTTGGTTGCGGCGAGGTGCTGTGCGGCGCCGAGCAGCATCGTCGTGTGGCCGTCGTGGCCGCACGCGTGCATCTTGCCGTGCGTCGCGCTCGCGTACGGCAGGCCGGTTTGCTCGACGATCGGCAGGGCATCCATGTCGGCGCGAATGCCGATGCGGCGCGTGCCGTCGCCGGCCTTCAGCGTGCCGACCACGCCGGTTCGGCCGACGCCGCGCGTGACTTCCCAGCCCCATGCTTCCAGCTTGCTCGCGACGAGCGCGGCCGTATCGACTTCTTCGTAGGCGAGTTCGGGATGCTGGTGGATGTGGTGGCGGATGTCGCGCAGGCCGGGCGCTGCGGCTTCGAGATCTTCGACTTGTGTCAAACGGATGTGGCTCATGATTCGCTCCGGTGTTGTCGGAAGCACGCTGCGGCGCGGGCGGCTGCGATGGCCCTTCGCTACGCCTGCAAAAAGCGAGTCCGCAGCCCAAGGCCTTGCCGTCGTCCGCGCCTCGCGGCCTAGCCGCGCATCATGCCACGCAGCTCGCCGTTTGCGCGATTCCGCGCAGCACGTCGACGAACCGCTGCCCAGCCGTTTCGAGCGTTCCCGAATTGTCGATCGAAGCCAGCCGCACGCCTTCGGGCACCTGGAACGGCGCGTGCCGGGCAAGGCGCGCCGCGACCTGCTCGGCCGTCTCGCGCGCCCGCGCGCCGAGCCGCGCGGCGAGGATGTGCGGCGCCGCGTCGACATGGACGAGCTGTGCGAGCGGATAGCGCGCCAACACGTCGCGCAAATGCTGCCGCGAACCGTTGACGACCACCGCGCACCCGCGCGCGAGCCAAGCGTCGAGTTCGATGCCGATCCCGTAGCGCAATTCGTGGCTCGCCCATTCGAGCGCGAAGAGGCCGAGCTTCGAGCGGCCGGCGAATTCGCCGGCCGTCAGCGCGATGTGGTTTTCTCCATGGCCCACGGGCCGCGTGATGTAGCGATGCGCGAAGACGATCGGCTCGCCCGCGAGCGCGTTGCGCGCGTAGGCGAGCAGCGAGTCCTTGCCCGCGCCCGACGGTCCCATCACGTAGACGAGGCGGTTGCTCATCGTGCGCGCCTCGCCATTTCAGCGGCCTGCGCGCCATCGCTCGCCTGAGCCCCGCCTGCCGGGAACGGGAGCCGATGCCAGAGCACGAACGGCGCGCCCGGCGACGGCTCGACGAACAGCGCCGCGCCGTCGACCGGCAGCGGCCCCAGCCGCGCCGCCTCTGCGTGCCAATGACCGATGAGCGCGTCGCATTCGTCGTCGGCAGAAAGGGAATCGGAAAGCGTCATATGAAACCGGAACTCCTCGAACACGTACGGATAGCCCCACGCGAGCAGCAATTCGTGCTGCCGCTCCGTCAGCGGTGCGGCAAGGCGGCGCGCGATGTCGGCGGCTGCGGGCCGCGCTCGCAATGCGTCGAGCGTGCGCAAGGCATCGGCCGCGAGCGCGCGCAACGCGTCGCCGCCCGGGCCCGCAGCCGGGCGCAGCGCCACGAAGCGGCTCAAGAGCGCCGCTTCGACCGGCAGCCAAAATGACGTCTGGCGCCGCGCCCAGGCCAGCGCCGCTTCGAGCACGTCGCGCGGCGCGACGCCGTCTGCCAGCTTGAACGGAGCAACAAGCGTGCCGTGCCATCCATAGCGGCGCGGGGCCGCGGTCAGATCGCCGACTTTCCGGCGCAGGGCGGCAAGCGTGGGCGGTGTATGGGCGGTGCCGGTCTCGGGATCGCGCCCGAGCCATGCGCACCCGGCTTGCCACCAGCCGGATTCGCGCGGCGGCGCGTAATAGATCGCAAAGCGCGCCCCGGCCGGCCAAACCGCTGCCGAAGAATCGGCGAAATCCGCCGCCTGAGCTTCGTCGGTCAATGCTTGCGAGCGCATCGAATTGAGGGCGCTCATACGTCGTGCTCGATCATCAGTTGCACGCGGTCGGCCGCAAAATGCGTGATGCCGTACTTCACCGGCACGCCTTCCATGTCCGCGTCGACGTTCTCGACCCACAGCACCGGCTGCTGCCGGTTGATGTTCAGCCGCCGCGCGACTTCGGCCTCGGGCAGCACGCTGCCGATGCGGCTCCATTTGCGCACATAGTCGTGCACGCCGAATTCGGCGAGCGCCTTCGTGATGCTGTTCGTGCGCTGGAGCACGTCGGGCATGTCCGGAAAGCGCGCGGCCGGATACCAGTTGCGCGCGAAAGTGAGCGGCACGCCGTCCGATTCGTGGCGCGTTTCGATCTTGTAGACGAACGCCCCCGCACGAATGGCGAGCGCCTTGGCGACATTCGCGTCGGCCTTCACGCGGGCCGCCGAGAGCATCGTGCCGCTCGGCGCGTGATTCTGTCGCTGAAGGTTTTCGGTGAAGCGCGTGCGGCGGCCGATCGAATAGTCGATCGCGCCGGGCTGGACGAACGTGCCGCGCCCCTGCTCGACGCTCACGAGGCCCAATGCGGCCAGCCCGAGCATCGCGCGCCGCACGGTATGGCGGTTCACGTCGAAGCGCTTCGCCAGCTCGCCTTCGCTCGGCAGCCGCCCTTCGGCGCCGAAGCCGCTCGCCGCGATTTCCGCCGCGAGGATCTGCTCGATCTGCCGCCACACGGCGACGCCCGCGCCGCGCTCGACGACGGTTCCCGGACTCCCGCTGTCGTTCGATGCGTTCGATGTCATGGCGTTGTCATTCCCTTGAGTTCCAATTTCGTTTTGCGCATTGTAGTGCGGCCGGCGTGATGGAAATGTGAAAATCGCGCGGTGGCGCACGCCGGCCAAAAATTTTACATCTAAACGTCTAGACGTTTAGATGAATAGATGGTCAAATGTTTGCACTTTTGATCGCGTCGACAAGGAATTCCATGAGCGCAACCGAGGCCTCGTCCCCCAACTCCCGCCGGCAGGCGTGGCTCGCGGTGCTCGCCCGCGCGCCGCGCGCCGATCTGGAAGCCGCGCTTGCGCAAGCATGCGACGGCGCCGCACCGCCCGCGTATGAATGGCTGCGCGCGCCCGAGATCGGGCTCGCGATGGTGCGCGGCCGCATCGGCGGCACCGGCGATCCGTTCAATCTCGGCGAGGCCACGGTCACGCGCGCCACGCTGCGGCTGACGGGCGTCGCCGGCAGCGACGGCGCGGCGCCGGTCGGCGTCGCGTGGCATCTCGGGCGCGACAAGCGCCGCGCGGAACTCGCGGCGCTCGCCGATGCCATGCTGCAAGTGCCGGAGCGGCACGCCGCGCTCAACGCGCAACTGATCGAACCGCTCGCCGCGCGCATCGCGGCGCAACGCGAAGCGCGCCGGCAGGATGCGGCGTCGACGCGCGTCGAATTCTTCACGATGGTCCGAGGCGACTGATGCCCCCCTCAAAGATTGCACTTTCGAGCTTGACGCCGGGTTTCGCCGATCCGGTTCACGAGACGCAGGCCGTGTTCCGCACGCTGCTCGACGCGCTGGCGCGGCCCGGCACGATCGGCTCCGTCGACGCTGCGCTGCCCGCAGCCGTCGCGGGCCAACCGCACTCCGGGCACGCCGGCCGCGCAGCGTTCGCCACCCTGCTCGCGCTCGCCGACGACACCACGCCCATCTGGCTCGCCACGCCCGACGCGGCGCTCGGCTCCACGCTGCGCTTTCACACCGGCGCGACGTTGACGGATACGCCCTCGCGCGCCGCCTTCGCTTACCTACACGACGCCGAAGCGCTGCCGCCGCTCGACACCTTTGCGCTCGGCGAGCCCGAAACGCCGGAACAGTCCGCCACGCTCCTGATACGCGTCGACGCGTTCACAGGCGGCGCACAGGTCACGCTGAGCGGCCCCGGCATCGAAACGACGGCGTCGATCGCGCCGCGCGGCCTGCCCGAGCGCTTCTGGCACGAACGCGCCGAACTCGCCGTGCACTTTCCGTGCGGCATCGATTGCTATCTCGTCTGCGGCGACGCGCTCGTCGGCCTGCCGCGCACCACCCGAGCGGAGGTGAACTGATGTACGTAGCCGTCAAAGGGGGCGAGCGCGCGATCGAAGCGTCGTGGCGCCTCATCGATAAAGCCCGCCGCGGCGATACGCGGCTCGCCGAGCTGTCCATCGCGCAGATTCGCGAGCAGTTGCGCCTCGCGGTCGCGCGCGTGATGACCGAGGGCTCGGTGTACGACGAAGAGCTGGCCGCGCTCGCGATCAAGCAGGCCGCGGGCGATCTCGTCGAAGCGATCTTTCTGCTGCGCGCGTACCGCACGACGCTGCCGCGCTTCGGCTTCACCGAGCCGCTCGATACCGAAGCGATGCTCGCCGAGCGGCGCATTTCCGCGACGTTCAAGGACGTGCCGGGCGGTCAACTGCTTGGCCCGACCTACGATTACACGCAACGTTTGCTCGATTTCGCGCTGTTGGCCGAAGGCGATGACGCGGCGGCTTCGCAAGAGCCCTTTTCGCTGCGCGACAAGCGCGCGTCGCACAGTGCGGGCGCCAAGCCCGAGCCGATGCCCCGCGTCGTCAGCCTGCTCGACCAGGAAGGCCTGATCGAACAGGAGCGAGCGTCGGAACACGCCGCCGAGCCCGGCGACCTGTCGCGCGAGCCGCTCGCGTTCCCGGCGCACCGCACGACGCGCCTGCAGAATCTCGCGCGCGGCGACGAAGGCTTCCTGCTCGCGATGGGCTATGCGACGCAGCGCGGCTATGCCAACGCACACCCGTTCGCCGGCGAAATCCGCTATGGCCATGTCGCCGTCGAAATGGACCTGCCGGAGCTGGGCTTCGCCGTCGAGATCGGCGACGTCGACGTCACCGAATGCCAGATGGTCAACCAGTTCAAAGGCAGCGCAAAAGCCCCGCCCGCGTTCACGCAAGGCTACGGCCTCGTGTTCGGCCATTCGGAGCGCAAGGCGATGGCGATGGCGCTCGTCGACCGCGCGCTGCGCGCGCAGGAACTCGGCGAGACCGTCTCGTCGCCGACGCAAGACGTCGAGTTCATGCTGTCGCATAGCGACAGCGTCGAGGCGTCCGGTTTCGTCCAGCACTTGAAGCTGCCGCACTACGTCGACTTCCAGGCCGAGCTGGAACTCGTGAGACGGTTGCGCGCACAACATGATGGCCGCGAGCGCGGCGATGACGAGGAACAAGCCGCATGAACGCTCCCGATATGCAGGTCCTTTCCGATACCGATGCCGATGCCGATGCCGATGCCGATACCGCCCGGATCGCGGACGCCGCGGCCGAAGGCTACAACTTCGCCTATCTCGACGAGCAGACCAAGCGCATGATCCGCCGCGCGCTGCTCAAGGCCGTCGCGGTGCCGGGCCATCAGGTGCCGTTCGCGTCGCGCGAAATGCCGCTGCCGTTCGGCTGGGGCACAGGCGGCATTCAAGTGACGTCGGCGATCATCGGCCGCGACGATACGCTCAAAGTGATCGACCAGGGCTCCGACGAAACGACGAACGCCGTCAACATCCGCCGTTTCTTTGCGCGCACGGCGGGCGTCAAGACGACCCGCAAGACGGCGGAAGCGACCGTCATCCAGACGCGTCACCGCGTTCCCGAAACGCCGCTGACCGCGAACCAGATTCTCGTCTACCAGGTGCCGAACCCCGAGCCGCTCTTCAAGCTCGAACCGCGCATCGCCGAGTGCAAGAAGCTCCACTCGCTCGCCGACTACGGCCTGATCAGCGTGAAGCTCTACGAGGACATCGTGCGCCACGGCAGCATCGCGACGACCTACGACTACCCGGTGATCGTCAACGGCCGCTACCTGAGCTCGCCCTCGCCGATCCCCAAGTTCGACAACCCGAAAATGCACATGAACCCCGCGCTGCAATTGTTCGGCGCCGGCCGCGAGCGGCGCATCTACGCGATTCCGCCCTACACGTCCGTGCGCAGCCTCGACTTCGACGACCACCCGTTCGAAATCCAGCGCTGGGAGCATGCGTGCGCGCTGTGCGGCTCGCGCGAGAGCTTCCTCGACGAAATGATCGTCGACGATGCCGGCAAGCGGATGTTCGTCTGCTCCGACAGCGACTACTGTCACGACCGGCGCGAGGCGCAAGCGGAGCACGGCACGGATCAGCACGAAGGAGAACGTGCATGACGCCGCTTCTTTCCGCCCGCTCCGTCACGAAGCAATTCGGCGGCCGCAACGGCTGCGCCGATGTCACGTTCGATCTCTATCCCGGCGAAGTGCTGTGCATCGTCGGCGAATCGGGCTCGGGCAAGACGACGCTTTTGAACACGCTCGCCTTGCGCACCGAGGCCGATAGCGGCTCGCTCAGCTACACCCGCACGAACGGCGAGGCGATCGACCTGTTCGCGCTCAGCGAACCGCGGCGGCGTCTTCTGATGCGCACCGAATGGGGCTTCGTGCAGCAGAACTCGCGCGACGGCCTGCGCCTCGGCGTATCGGCGGGCGCGAACATCGGCGAGCCGCTGATGGCCGCCGGCGCGCGCCATTACGGGCAGATCCGCCGTACCGCCGCGCAATGGATGGAACGCGTCGAGCTGGACTCCGCGCGCATCGACGAGCTGCCCGCCGCATTTTCGGGCGGCATGCAGCAGCGCCTGCAGATCGCGCGCAATCTCGTCACCGGGCCGCGCCTCGTGTTCATGGACGAGCCCACGGCCGGCCTCGACGTCTCGGTGCAAGCGCGGCTGCTCGACTTGCTGCGCACGCTCACCACCACGCTGCATCTCTCCGTGCTGATCGTCACGCACGACATCGGCGTGGCGCGGCTGCTCGCGCACCGGCTCATGGTGATGCAAGGCGGCAAGGTCGTCGAAGCGGGCCTCACGGATCAAGTGCTCGACGATCCGCAACATCCGTACACGCAGACGCTCGTGTCGTCTGTGCTTCCCGTCTAAAGTCCAAAGGAATCGACGATGACGACAACCGCAACCAGCGCACCGGAAAGCGCCTTCATCCGCAACGGCGCGCTGATGCTGCGCGCGCAAGACGTCAGCAAGCGCTTCACGCTGCACACGCAAGGCGGCGCGACGATCGCCGCGCTCTGTGGCGTATCGCTCGACGTCGAGCGCGGCGAATGCGTCGTGCTCGCCGGGCCGTCGGGCGCGGGCAAGAGCACGTTCCTGCGCTGCCTGTACGGCAACTATCTCGCGACGGGCGGCACGATCGCGATCCGCGACGATTCGCGCGCCGAACGCCACGTGTGCATCACCGGCGCGGAACCGCACGACGTGATCGCGCTGCGCCGCTCAGTGGTGGGCTACGTGAGCCAGTTTCTGCGCGTGATCCCGCGCGTGCCGACGCTCACGCTCGTGGCCGAGCCGCTGGTCTCGCGCGGCGTCGACGAGAACGAAGCGCGCGAACGCGCGTCCGCGCTGCTCGCGCGCCTGAACGTGCCGCAGCGCTTGTGGCCGCTCGCACCCGCCACGTTTTCCGGCGGCGAGCAGCAGCGCGTGAACATCGCACGAGGCCTGATCGCCGAGCATCCGCTGCTGCTGCTCGACGAGCCCACTGCCTCACTCGATGCGCAAAACCGGGATATCGTGGCGGAATTGATCGAAGCAGCGCGCCAGCGCGGCGCGGCGATCGTCGGCATCTTCCACGACGAAGCGACGCGCGCGAACGTTGCGACGCGCCGCCTCGAATTGAGCGCCCCCGCTGCCGCTTTTCAAGTTCACTGACCAAACTCACTGACACGCGAACACCTAGGAGCCTGTCGATGTTGATCAAGAACGCTCGCATCGTGACGCGAGACGAAACATTCATCGGTGTCGTGCAGATCGAAGGCGGCACGATCCGCGAACTGGCGCACGGCACGACGTCGGCGCCCGAGGCGCAAGACTGGGACGGCGACTATCTGCTGCCGGGCCTGATCGAGCTGCACACCGATAACCTCGAAAAGCACCTGTCGCCCCGCCCCGGCGTGATCTGGAACACCGACGCCGC
The DNA here is from genome assembly GCF_017315705.1 of Trinickia mobilis. Taxonomy (GTDB): domain Bacteria; phylum Pseudomonadota; class Gammaproteobacteria; order Burkholderiales; family Burkholderiaceae; genus Trinickia_A; species Trinickia_A mobilis. Next base: position 399,622 of record NZ_JAFLRF010000001.1, read on the forward strand.
GTTCGTCATCCACGACGCGCAAGTCGCGGCAGCCGGCATCACGACCGTGTTCGACGCGCTCGCGATCGGCTCGATGAGCACCTCCAAGCTGCGCGGCCGCGACATCCAGACGTCCTGCGCGCAAGCGCTGCAGCGCTTCTCCGAGCGCAAGCTGCTGCGCGCCGAGCACTTCCTGCATCTGCGCTGCGAAATCGGCACGGCAGATGTCGTCGAGATTTTCGATTCGCTGTCTGCGCATCCATTGCTGCGGCTGGCGTCGGTGATGGATCACACGCCGGGGCAGCGCCAATGGCACGACAAGGAGCAATGGCGCCGCTACCACGAGCGCAACGGCAAGTGGACCGACGAGCACATGGCCGCCGCGCTCGCGGAACTGACCGATGACCAGGAGCGCTTCGCCATCGCGCACCGCCGCGAGATCGTCGCGCGCTGCAAGGCGCTGGGCCTGCCGGTCGCGAGCCACGACGACACCGTCGTCGAACACGTCGAGGAAGCCGCGGCAGAAGGCGTCGCGATCTCCGAGTTCCCGACCACGCACGCCGCCGCGGCCGCCGCTCGCCAGCTCGGCATCGCGACGGTCATGGGCGCGCCGAACATCGTGCGCGGCGGCTCGCACTCGGGCAACGTGTCGGCGCTCGAACTCGCACGCGCGGATTTGCTGGACATCCTGTCGTCCGACTACGTGCCGTCGAGTCTCCTCACCGCTGCGTTCGAGCTCGTCGACAAAGCAGGCTGGACGCTGCCTCGCGCGGTCGGCACGGTATCGGCGGAAGCGGCGCGCGCCGCGGGCCTCGACGACCGCGGCGCGATCGAGCCGGGCCTGCGCGCCGACTTCCTGCGCGTGACGATGCACGACACGCTGCCCGTGCCGCGCGCGACGTATCGCGAGGGGCAGCGGATCGTTTGACGACGGCAAAAGCGCGTAAATAAGCGCCCTTGCCGCGTGGAAAGGGCTTAGGCAACCGTCCTCGGAGGGTCTTTCGCCTAGAGGTTGCGCTCGGCCGCTATCCGGTGTTCTACTAGCGGCGCCATATTTTTGGCTTGGTATGCTGTGCGCGCGCTGCTAGCCGCCCGGCTGGCGGACGTAATAACTGAACTGTTCTGGCAACCCATTGCGCCGGAAAAGCCTCGTAAGCGGCACAACCGCATTCGAGGCCGAACGAAACCCTCCGAGGAGTAAAAGTGAAAAAACTGTTAGCCGCCTTGACCATCTCGCTGCTCGCCGTTTCCGCCGCGGGCGTCGCCCAAGCCAAAGACTGGACCACGATCCGTTTCGGTGTCGATGCGAGCTACCCCCCGTTCGAATCGAAGGGCTCCGACGGCAAGCTGGTCGGCTTCGATATCGACCTCGGCAATGAAATCTGCAAGCGCGTGAACGCGAAGTGCGTCTGGGTCGAAAACGACTTCGACGGCATGATCCCCGCACTGAAGGCGAAGAAGTTCGACGGCGTGCTGTCGTCGATGTCGATGACGCCGCAGCGCGAAGAGCAGATCGCATTCTCGGCGAAGCTCTTCAACACGCCGACGCGTCTTGTCGCGAAGAAGGGCTCGGGCATCATGCCGACGGCGGATTCGCTCAAGGGCAAGTCGGTCGGCGTCGAGCAGGGCACGATTCAGGAGACGTACGCGAAGGCTCACTGGGAGCCGAACGGCGTGAAGATCGTCCCGTACCAGAACCAGGACCAGGTCTATGCGGACTTGCTGTCGGGCCGTCTGGACGGGGCGCTGCAAGACGCCGTGCAAGCCGACATCGGCTTCCTGAAGACCCCGCGCGGCGCAGGTTTCAACTTCGCCGGCGGCGACCTGAACGATCCGAAGACGCTCGGCAACGGCGCCGGCATCGGTCTGCGCAAGGAAGACACCGACCTGAAGGCGAAGATCGACAAGGCGATCGCCGACATGATCAAGGACGGCACGTACAAGAAGATCGAAGCGAAGTACTTCACGTTCGACGTGTACGGCGGCTGATGGACGACGGCGCGGGACACCCCCGCGCCTTTCGTGGTCGGATGGGCAAGCGAAAAAGGCTCCGTGTGATGAACGCGGGGCCTTTTTTGTTTGTCCATCGAGGCTCGCCGTCTGCGCGTCAATGACACCCGAGCGGCCGCCCCCGCGCAGCCTGTCGCGAAGTACAATCGCCTGAGACCTCTTTCCCGTCATCGCGCCCGCATGACCTCCGGCGCGCAATCAAAATCATGCAAACACAGACCCATCCGTTGATTTCCCCCGCGCTCGGCACCGAGCGGCATCTGACGAGCTTCCACTACGGCCCCGCTGGCGGACAGAAGATCTACATCCAGTCGTCGCTGCATGCGGACGAATTGCCGGGCATGCTGGTGGCGTGGGCGCTGCGCAAACGTCTCGCCGCGCTCGAAGCCGCGGGCAAGCTGCGCGGCGAAATCGTCGTCGTGCCGGTGCCGAACCCGATCGGCCTCAATCAGCACCTGCTCGGCCAGATGCTCGGCCGCTTCGAAACGGGCACCGCGAGCAACTTCAACCGCAACTTCCAAGATCTGGCCGCACTCGTGATGCCGCGCATCGAAGGCCGTCTGACCGACGACGCGCAACAGAACCTCGTCGCGGTGCGCGATGCGATGCGCGAAGCGCTTAACCAGCAGACGCCGACTACCGAACTCGAATCGCAGCGCCTGGCGCTGCAGCGCCTGTCGTGCGATGCCGACGTCGTGCTCGATCTGCATTGCGACTTCGAAGCCGCGATGCACCTCTACACGAACCCCGATTTGTGGCCGGAAGTCGAGCCGCTCGCGTGTTACCTCGATGCGAAGGCGTCGCTGCTTGCGCTCAATTCGATCGGCAATCCGTTCGACGAGATCCACAGTTTCTGCTGGTCCGAGCTGCGCACGCGCTATGGCGAGCGCTATCCGATTCCGAACGGCTCGATCTCGGTCACGATCGAATTGCGCGGCCAAGGCGACGTGACCTACGCGTTCGCCGAGCGCGACGCGCACGCGATCGTCGAATACCTGACGCATCGCGGCGTGATCGACGGCACGCCCGCCCCGCTGCCCCAGCTCGAATTCGCAGCCACGCCGCTCGCCGGCACCGAGCCGCTGCTCGCGCCGATCTCGGGCGTGCTCGTGTTCCGCACGCCGGTGGGCGTGTGGGTCGAGCCCGGCCAGGAGATCGCCGATATCGTCGACCCGCTGACGGACCGCGTCGTCACGATCTCGAGCAGCATTTCGGGCGTGCTTTACGCGCGGCACCGCGCACGCTTTGCGACCGCCGGACTGGAGATCGCGCGCATCGCGGGCGCAACGCCTTACCGGACGGGCTCGCTGCTGTCGAACTAAGCGAGCGAGACGCGCGCAGAGCAGCGAAGCCGTTCTCCGCGCGTCTGCGTCCCAACCCGCGCCGCGCCGGCGCGCCATCCCGCCCGAACAAGCCGATTGTTGCAACTGCATAACTAATCTCTGCAATCAGCTTGCTGTCATACCAGAAAGCGCAACGCCCCGCGGATTTCTAAGCGGGACGTTGCGCTTCAAAGCATTCCTGCACGTGTCGGCAAAGCCTCGCAACAGCGCGGGTGAGTACGGGCGGCAAAGCGCCGGCTCGTTTTAAGTTTGGTTTAATTCTCGGCTGCGACCATGCAGCCCATACCACCCCTGTTCTGCCGCCGTAGCTTAGGCGGCATTTTTTTATCCCTCTCACGCAGCGCGCTGCGGCAGGCAGCGCCACACGCAAACGGGAGTGACCATGATCGAAGACACGGTATTCAAGCATCTGCGTACGATGCTCAAGAGCGAGCACGCGCTGCCGGTTCAAAGCTGCCGAGTGTCGATGCCCGTGCAACGTCCGTGGGGGCGGCCGTATCGCCTCGTCGAATGGACCACGCATGGCGGCGTGCCTTCCTACCGGTGCATCGTGCCGGCGGAAAGCACCGATACCGACATCGCCCGCGTCGTCGCGAGCCACGTGCCGGGACGCCTCTACACAAGCGAGCCGGTCTGACGCCGCATAGTCTGATACGCTGCGCGCTTTCCCCACAGCGGTTCTCTCGTCGATGGAAAACGCTTTTAACGAGCGCGGCGTCACGATCACGCGCAACGGACTCAGCGCCGCCGGACAAGTCTTCGCGCTGCGCGATATCCGCAGCACGCGGATCATGACCGTCCAGAAAAACAAGGCACTGCCGCTCACGCTTTCCCTCATCGGCCTAGCCGGCACCGTAGCCGGCGGCATTTTCCGTTCGGGCGCGGGACTGACGCTCGGCGTCATGATGATCGTCGTCGGCGTGCTCACGTGGTATACGCAGGACATCGCCCATCGGTTGATCGTCGACACGCCGGCTGGGGAACGCGAAGCCCTCTCCAGCCCGGACCTCGAATTCGTGCAGCGCGTGAACCAGGTTCTGCAGCAGGCGATCGAAAACCTGGCGGCGCGCATTTGATCTGTGCGAATACGCGAGGCGCTTGCGCGCGACGCCTGCCCATCGCCGCTTCGCACCGTCGCATTGATAAAAAATTAACTCGCCCGGGCGGAGCTTTTGCGCGCGGTTTAGCCGTGCGCGGCTACAGTGGATTCGTCACAACAACGACGCCGGCCCGTCTGGTGCCGGCGCTTAAGCCATGCTTCAGTCGTCTGACGAATACATTGCGCGTGCACCGCGTGACGTACGTCCGCGCCGCGCGCGAACGCCGGAACGGCTCGTCTCCTACGTGTCGATCGACGTCACGGTGCCCGGCAACTCGTCGAGCGCCGCGCGCCGCGCCTTGCATGCCGCGCTCGGCGACGATCTGCGCCTCTACGTCGTCACGATGGACAAGCTGCGCGATTGCGTGACCTTCCGCATCGAAGTCACATCGCGCCCGCTCGATGAAGTGATCGCCGCGCTCACCCGCACCCTCTCGCAGGCCACGCTGGGCCACGCGGTCACGACGAAGATCCGGGGGCCGGCCATCCGGGGGCCGTACCGCGGCTGATGCCGCGCCCATGCAACGCGCGGCATCGCGTGCTCCGCAGCCGCTTCGACCTGCGTCAGCCGACATCGACCGGCTTCACGTGCCAGATGCCGTGGGCATACTCCGCGATCGTGCGGTCCGACGAAAACTGCCCCATGCCCGCGACGTTTTCGATCGCGCTTTCGGTCCATAGACGCGTCTCGCGAAAGCGCGCGTCGACCGCGTCCTGCGCTTGCGCAAACGCCGCGAAGTCGGCGAGCACCATGTAGTGGTCGCCCCAATCGACTAGCGTGTGGAAGATGTCCGAGAAGCGACGCGGGTCGTCCGGCGAGAAGTAGCCGGTGCGGATCTGGTCGAGTGCGAGGCGCAGCTCCGGATTCTCCTCGTAGATCTGCCGCGGCCGATAGCCGGTCGCACGCAGATCGTCGACCTCGTCCGCCGTATGGCCGAAGATGAAAATGTGGTCGCGCCCTACCGCATCGCAGATTTCGATGTTCGCGCCGTCCATCGTGCCGATCGTCAACGCCCCATTCAGCGCGAGCTTCATGTTCCCGGTGCCCGACGCCTCCGTGCCCGCCATCGAGATCTGCTCCGACAGATCGGCCGCCGGAATCATCAGCTCGGCGACGCTCACGCCGTAGTTCGGCACGAACACGACCTTGAGGTTGTCGCCGACGAGCGGATCGTTGTTGACCTTCGCGCCGACGTCGTTGATCAGCTTGATGACGGTCTTCGCCATCTTGTACGCCGACGCCGCCTTGCCCGCAAAGATAACGACGCGCGGCACCCAATCGCGCTCGGGCTCGGCGCGGATGCGGTTATAGCGCACGATCACATGCAGCACGTTGAGCAGTTGCCGCTTGTACTCGTGAATGCGCTTGACCTGCAGATCGAACAGCGCATCCGGGTGCACCATGACGCCGGTATCGTGCATCAGCCGATGCGCGAGGCGAATCTTGTTGCGGCGTTTCGCGGCACGGAACTCCGATGAGAACGCCGGATCGCTCTTGAGCGCGCGCAGTTTGCTCAATTCGAACAAATCGGTGCGCCAGTGAGTGCCGAGGTGTTGGTCGATCAGCGCCGACAGCGGCGGGCTCGCCTGCGCGAGCCAACGCCGCGGCGTGATGCCGTTCGTCACGTTCGTGAAGCGCTCGGGGAACATGTGCGCGAAATCCTTGAAAAACTCGCGCGCCATCAGTTGCGAATGCAGCTTCGAGACGCCATTCACCTTCTGGCTCGCGACGATCGCCAGATGCGCCATCCGCACGCGGCGCTGGCCGTATTCGTCGACGAGCGACATGCGGCGGATCACATCGACGTCGTGGCCGAAGTGCGCGCTCGCGTCCTTCAGGAATTCGGCGTTGATGTCGAAGATGATTTCGAGGTGACGCGGCAAAAGGCGCGCGAGCATTTCGACGTCCCACGTTTCGAGCGCCTCGGGCATCAGCGTGTGATTCGTGTACGAGAACACCTGCTGAACGAGCTTCCAGGCGCGATCCCACGGCACGTGGTGAATATCGACTAGAAGCCGCATGAGCTCGGGAACCGCGAGCACGGGGTGAGTGTCGTTCAGGTGGATCGCCACCTTCTCGGCAAAGCGTCCGAACGTGCTGTGCGTGCGCTGATAGCGGCGAATCAGGTCCTGCATCGTCGCCGACACGAAGAAGTATTCCTGGCGCAGGCGCAGCTCGCGTCCGGCCGGCGTCGAATCGTCCGGGTACAGCAGGCGCGAAACGTTCTCCGAGGTTTCCTTCGCTTCGACGGCACGGCGGTAATCGCCCTGATTGAACGCAGACAGATCGAGTTCCTCCGTCGCGCGCGCGGACCACAGGCGCAGCGTGTTCGTCGCGCTCGTGGCGAAACCGGGAATCACCGTGTCGTAGGCCATCGCATTGACATGCTCGGTCTCGACCCACTCGACGTGACCGTCCCGCTCGATCGTTCGGCCTCCGAAGTGAACCATGTACTGCACTTCGGGGCGCGGAAACTCCCAAGGGTTGCCCGCGCGCAGCCAGTAGTCCGGCGTCTCGACCTGCTCCCCGTTGGCGATCTTCTGCCGGAACATGCCGTATTCGTAGCGGATGCCATAGCCGAAGCCCGGGATCGCGAGCGTCGCCATCGAGTCGAGAAAGCATGCGGCGAGCCTTCCTAAGCCGCCGTTGCCGAGCGCGGCGTCGGGTTCGAGTTCGGCGGCGGTGTCCATGTCGACACCGAGACTCGCGAGCGCCTCCTTCATCTGATCGTAGATGCCGAGCGCGAGCAAAGCGTTGGTAAACGTGCGGCCGATCAGAAACTCCATCGACAGGTAATACACGCGCTTGACGTCCTGCTCGTATTGCTGGCGCGTGGTTTTCATCCAGCGCGCGACGAGCCGGTCGCGCACGGCAAGCGCCGCAGCATTGAGCCAGTCTTGGGGACGGGCGGTGGCGGCGTCTTTGCCGACGCCGTACATGAGACGGTTGGAAATGGAGCGCCGTAGCGCATCGACGGTACTGTTGAGCTGGTCGAATTCCAGATCGACGGCTGTCATGCTGCCTCCTTGTAAGCGCTGCGGCGCGCGGTGAGGCGCGTGCCGCCCAGGCAAGGGAATAAGTTACGCCATTTTCCGCAGATTCGGCGACAGCGCCACGACACTTGCGCGCTGTTACATCGATGCGCCGCGCTGGTGCGTAGGGGTGCGAGCCGGCTGTCGATGCCTTCACTTCACGCCTAGTATAGAAGGGGGAAAGCGGCGCACTCGCGCGCAGGCGGGCGCCGCTGCCCGCCCGCCGACGGCATGACGCACGCGACACGTTCAATGGGAGGCCGGCATGAACACGCATTCGACGCTAGGCATGATTCACGCACAGGAACTGCTGATGATCTCGCTGATCCGCTCGCTGCCCCCGGACATGCGCCGCAAGGCCGCCGACGAATTCCAGGCACAGGTCGAATTGTCGGAGCTGCCGCATCTCAGTTCTTCAAGCGAGCGCGAAACGCTTGACGCGTTCAAGGCGCATGTTAGACATCTGTCGCTTCTGCTCGCCTCGTTTTCCTGATGGGGCCGTATGACTGGCGATGCCGCCGGTGCTCGCGGGGTGCCGGCGGGCTTGACCGTTAGTTGCGATTGAGCGTTTTTTGAGTCCGCCTGGGAATCGCCAAGCGGTCTTTCGTTTTGCTTTCCACTGCGGCAGTCTCTCCGAACCTAGAGCGTAGCGGTCACTCCGCCGTCGACCATCCCCTTCGCCAGCATCTTCACCGCTCCTTTGCCATTGACTCGATGACTTCCGATTCCGATTCTGCGTTAGCCGGCATGCCGATTCATTGCATGAGTTAGGCGGCGACCTTGTCGCCCATCGTCCGGATCGACTGGGCCGCTGCGGGCATCGGATTTTCCCTCAACAACCCGATGCTCATCATCTCCGGCTCGCTGGTCGGTTCGCGATTCCTCAAGAATTTGTACGGGATTCCGCCATCCGGGCCGTCTAGTGGTCGCATGGAAAGCGGCCTAAGCTACCCTCGAATCAGCGTGATTCGACAACCTTTTACGGGCGCTCGTCATCATCGAGTCTGCCCGTCATATAACGTCATGGTGCGAACTGAGCTGCGAATCGTGCTCGCAACGCTTGCGACCTTCGCTGTGCTGGCGGGCGTGGCGGTCTGCATCCACGGACTGCTATTCGACCGGACGCGTGCCATCTGGTCGGGCGTCGCGGTCATCGTGGCCGCGATCGCTATGTTCGTCGTCATGTTGAACCTGTGGCCGAAGGACGTTTCGAAAGACGATTCATGTACATGAGAGAACTGGAGATGTCTGTTGACCTTGAGCATCTAAGAGCGTTGGCGGAAACCCTGACCGGTGAGCCGGCGGATAGCCTTCGGCAAGCTGCCAGGGAGATTGAACTGCTTCGCAAGCAGCTAATCGAAGCCCATGCCGGCAACGCGGACAGCGAGCGCCTGAACTGGCTGAGTAGTCAGGTTCTTGACGATTACTGTCGCCCGACGCATCGCGCCTACTTCAAACTGCCGCGCATCCTGGCGACGAAGGATGGCGTGATCGCCACGACCTTGAGGGAGGCCATCGATCTCGTTCGCAAATATCGGTATCCTGAACTTTAGTTGCCGGCGGCGGTGTCACGTACCACCACGCTTGGGCCGCCGCGTGATGCTTCATCCCGGCCGGGCGCGTCAGCCGGAAAGCATGCGGAGCAACATTTCCTTGAATGACGCAACCTCCTCAGCGCTGAATCCGGTCAGCAAGTCGTTGTACACGTCGGAGAATATTCCGGGCATGCCGCCGGCAACACGCTGCCCTTGCGGCGTCAGCACAAGTCGAATCACCCGTCGATCTACCGTGCTCTGCGTTCGTGTCAGCAAGCCATCTCGAACCAGTCGATTGATCAGGCGCGTGACCGCAGTAGGGTCGACGTAACACCCGCGCGAGATCTCGGCCGCGTGCGAGAGCCCGTGCCTTTCCACCAGGTGCAGGAGGCGCCCTTGTGCGGCAGTGACGTTCAGATCATGTTGGGTGCGCAGCGAGATCGAATGCGCCAGAACAGCATGGGCACGAATAATCAGGTAGCCGAAATCGCTCTCGAGTCCGGTCTTATCGATATCGGTAGACACGACCATCATTCACCCATTCACGGGGATGTTCCTGAGCGGCACAAGTACCTGGAAAACGAGCGTGACAAGGCGTTCAGCCACCAGACCAGGCGCATGAGACACAGGTTCGCCGAGGCTTCTGACAAAAAAACCCATCAGGCACGAGTGAACGAATACTGCGAGATGGTCCACGTCGACGCCGTCGCGGAGTTGACGGTGCGACTGTGCTTCGTTCAACGCAACCGCGATGCGTTGCTCGGCCAAGCGGCGATCCGCATGCACCCTCTTCCAGATATTCCGCGTTTCTCTTGTGACTTCGCACCTTGAATAAATGACACTGTAGAGCCGGCGGGCCGCGCCGCCGGACAGGACCTCACCCAATAACCGTATCAGTTCCAGCTTGAGATGACCCAGCGGATCGTCCTGGTTGTCACGCCACTCCACCAGGAAAGGATCGGCAGGAAGTGCCGAAGATGCGAACGTCGCCTCGAAGAGCGCAGACTTGTTCTTGAAATGCCCATAGACGGCGCCCCGTGTCACGCCGGCAACGCCCGCAACGTCGGACAACGAAGCGCGGGAGAGTCCTCGCTGCAGAAACGTTCGCGTTGCCGCATCCAGTATCTTTTCGCGCGTGCGCAGCGCTTGCTCGGCTGTTCGCCTCATCGCTTGCTTCCTTTCTGTGTCGCAGTGCCCATGACAGTCGCTCGTCATCGAAGAGTCGAGCAGCTGTGTCCAGCATGAAAAAGCGCACCGTCACGTCCTTGAGCGATGATGCGAAAGCACTTCGGCCGGGGAGACCGAAGTCAGGGGAAGCGCGCGTCGCATACGGCGAACGCATTGGATAAAGCTCCGCAAGGCGCCATGATCGGATAGAGAGCCCCCGTGCCATCGCTCAGGCGCGTGTCGAGCGACAGTCTGATAGAAGCCTCTGCAAGTATCGTTTGGTCAATTTATCGGAGCCCGCCGGGTTCGACTAGTGGCCCAATCTGGATGGCTGAACTCCATCAAACGATGCAATGCGAAAGCCAGCAGAGAGCGCTCACTTTTCTTGCATGGCCGCCAGCTTGCCCTGGACGTATTCCACAAAAATGGTTGCAATTCGCCTGATGTGCCGATGGTTCGGGAAGACGGCGCAGAACTGCGTTTCGTCCGAGCGATATTGATCGAGCACGCCGACAAGACGCCCAGCCTCGATATCGGGCTTGACATGCAGTTCGGCAAGCAACGCAATGCCTAGGCCTTCTATCGCCGCTTGTCTGACCGGGTTGGAAGTGCTTGCGAGAAAGCGGCCGTGGACCTGAACCTCGGCACGCCCACCCGGGCCATTGAGATGCCACGTGACGGGTCCGGAGTGTCGGGAGAACAACAGGCAGTCGTGCTGGCTGAGCTCATCGAGGCATGTCGGTGTTCCGCGGGACTCGAGATATTTCGGCGCCGCAACGAGCCTCCAGCGCACGGAGGCCAGCACGCGGCGCGTCGCGTTCTCGTCCAGCAGGAATCCAGGACGAAACGCGAGATCCACACCGCTGGATATCAGATCGAGATAAGCATTGTCGACAACGAATTCGAGATTGATGCCTGGATAGCAAGCAAGAAAATCTGTCACCCAGGAAAAGGGAATGACCTCGAAGAAGTCAGGAGCGAGCGAGACGCGCAAGGGTCCAATGGGTTCCGGATGGGTATCGGCGGCCTGCTGACTCGCCAGCACCAGTCCTTCGATGTTTTGGACACATTGCTCATAGAAAGCTTGTCCGACAGCAGTGAGAGTCAATTTTCTCGTCGTACGAAGGATCAACCGGCTCTTCAATTCACTTTCCAGCCGCTGCACGTGACGGCTGATCGTATTCGCAGGCATGCCATGGCGCCGTGCGGCCTCGGCGAAGCTTCCGGCTCGGACCACCTCGACGAAAAAATAGATTTCGTTCAGGTCGAGCATGCATTCCTCACGATTATGGATGGGATCCCGCCATCCTGACCGTCTAGTTGCGCAGCGGATGGCGGTCTAAGCTACCTTCCAAACAGAGCGATTAGACCACTTTTTACGGGCGCTCGTGATCTCGCGGCAGGTCGGTCACTCATGCCTGCGATGCCTGCTCTGCAGTACTCATCGCTTCGTTATGTCGAGATGCGCCGAAACCGTCGAAAACTCACTCTTGTCTTCAGGCTCGTGAATGAACATTTCCATCAGGCCGGGGCGCGACGAAAGTGCTCGCCCCCGGATCAGTCGAATCGCTTTGCAAATGTGGTGCGCGGCTGTCATGGCGCTCGCCGCGGCAGGCTGCGCGGTGGGGCCGGACTACAAGAAGCCGGCTGTCGACATCCCGGCCAGCTTCAAGGAAGGCGTCGACTGGCAACGCGCCAACGCGAACCCGCAAGCGTCGCTGTCGAGTACATGGTGGATGGATTACCACGACGATACGCTGACCAGCCTGATCGAACAGGCGCAGAAGGCGAATCAGTCGATTGCGCAGGCCGAAGCGGCTTATCGGCTTGCGCAAGCCGCCGTGAAGGCGAGCGAGGCCAGCCTGTTTCCCACGATCGATGCGGGGATGTCAGGCTCGCGGTCGGGAACCGGAGTGGGTGCAGCAGGCGCGAATGGCACATCGACGGGCGTCCTGCAGCCTGGCACGCACAACTTTGTTGCAGCGGACGTCTCCGCCAGCTGGGAACTCGATTTGTGGGGTGGCATTCGCCGGCAAGTCGAGTCGAGCAAAGAGAGCGCCCAGGCAAGCGACGCGCAGCTGGCTGGAGAGCGCTTGTCGATTGCGGCGAGCGTCGCGACGGACTATTTCGAATTGCGCCGGGCCGATGTCGATATCGGCCTGCTCAAGCAACAACAGCAGATCGACACCGACGTGCTGGACATGACGCGAGTGAGCTACGCGCAAGGCGCGGTGTCGAACGACAGTGTGCTGGCCGCGCAGGACAACCTCGAACTGGTGATCGCCGATCTTCAGACAACGCAAACATCGCGCGAGCAGTATGAACACGCGCTGGCGGTGCTGACCGGCGTGCCTCCCGGCAAGTTTTCGATAGCGCCTGAGCCGCACTACGCGTTCGTCGCCCCTGCTGTTCCGCTGGCGTTGCCGTCGCAACTGCTCGAAAGGCGTTATGACGTCGTTAGCGCCGAGCGCTCGGCGGCAGCGGCGAACGCGAAGATCGGCGTGGCGGAGGCGGCTTTCTTCCCGACCCTGACGCTCTCGGCGCAAGGCGGATTCCAGCACAACGCTCTCGCCAATCTGTTCTCTGTGCCGAACCGCTTCTGGACGCTCGGCCCCGATCTGGCAGCAACGATTTTCGACGGCGGCGCGCGAACGGCCGCCATGCACGAGGCTCGCGCGGCTTACGACCAATACGCCGCGGCCTACCGGCAGACGGTGCTGACGGCGTTCCAGAGCGTCGAGGACAGCCTGTCCTCCTGGAACCATCTGATGCAACAGGAACAGGCCTTTGCGGATATCTATCAGCGCAACAAGCGACTCTTTGACAGCGAGCACGCACAGTTCGAGTTCGGCGCGGCGAGCGAGCAGAACCTTTTCACGCAGCAGCTCACGTTGTTGCTGGCTCAGCAGAATCTCGAGGACACGCAGGCGTTGCTGACGTTGAGCAGTGTGACGCTGATCCGGAACCTCGGTGGCGGCTGGCAATGGGACGACGCGAACGTGGCTCCTGTCGACGTCCTCTCGTCGTCCGCGAGCAAGCCGTGACAGCGTACCCCGCAAGCTCGCCCACGCTTCCATTTACCCCGTTCTTGCACCCCCATTCCAGATGAAGTCATCGCCTCTTCGCTTATCCCTCGTGTCCGTCGGCTTCGTGTTGCTTTTCGGTTGCAGCAAGAGCGATCCGCCGCCGGCGCCGCCTCCGCCCCAGGTAGGCGTCATGGAAGCTGAACCCAGGAACGTACCGCTTACCAGAAGCCTCGTTGGGCGTTTGTCGGCGTTTTACAGCGCCAATGTCACAGCCCGCGTTTCAGGTGTGCTGTTAAAGCGCCTCTATACGGAAGGCAGCGAGGTGAAGGCAGGCCAGGTGTTGTTCGAGATCGATCCCGCCTGGTACCGGACGGTGCTCGACAACGACCTCGCCACACTGGCCCAGGACCGGGCCGCCTACCAGAACGACCGCGTCACGGCCGAGCGCGATCACAAGCTGCTGCCGGTCGGCTCCGTATCGCAACAGACGGTGGACGATGCCGATGCGGCCGAACGCAGTGCAGCGGCAAAGGTCAAGGCAGACGAGGCGGCGGTGGAAGGGGCGCGCGTGAACCTTGGCTATACGAAGGTCACTTCGCCGATCACGGGAATTGCCGGCCAGCAACAGGAGACAGCGGGCGCGGTGGTGGGCAACAGCACGACCGATGCAGGCTCCGGCGGCACGTTGCTCACAACCGTCGAACAGATCGATCCCGTCTACGTGAACTTCACGATCAGCGCCGCCGACCTGATTACCCTGCGGCAGGCGCAGAGCAAAGGCGATGTCGCGCTCGCCCGGCAGGACAAGACCACCGTTCAGATCGTGCTGCCCAACGGCACGGCATACGATCAGCTCGGGACGCTGGACTTTTCCGATGTGGCAGTGAACGCGATCACCGGCGCGGTCAACTTGCGAGCACGCGTACCCAACCCGCAGCATCAATTGCTGCCCGGCATGTACGTGTCGCTCAATGTCGATCTCGGGCAGCGCAACGACGTATTCGTGATTCCCCAGCAGGCCATCCAGCGCGACACCGCCGGACCCTACGCGATGGTGGTGGGCCCGGACAGCAAGGTGGTGCGCAAGGACGTCGATGTCACCGACAGCTACCACAACGACTGGATCGTCACAGGCGGGCTGCACACTGGCGACCGCGTGATCGTCACAGACCTGCAGACCGTCCATGAACGGATGCTCGCGCGGGCCACGCCCTGGGGTAAGCCCAACGAAGGCACGCGACTGTCGCAGACCGGTCCGGCTCCGGCATCGGGCAGCCAGGCTGCCGGCAACAAGTCGTAGGGAGGCTGTCTCATGCCACGCTTTTTTATCGACCGGCCCGTCTTCGCCTGGGTGATCCCGATTCTCATCTGCCTGTTCGGCGCGATCTCGCTGATGCGCCTCGGTGTCGACTCGTATCCGGATATCGCCCCGCCCCAGGTCACGGTGACGGCGACTTATCCGGGCGCCAGTGCCGCCACGATGGAATCCACGGTCACGCAGGTGATCGAGCAGCAGCTCACCGGCATCGACAACCTGCTGTATTTCAGCTCGGTCTCGAATTCGAGCGGAACGGCAACGATTACGCTGACCTTCGCGACCGGCACAAACGCGGACATTGCCGAAGTGCAAGTGCAGAACAAGGTCGCGCTCGCGCAGCCGCTGCTGCCGCCCGCTGTCACGCAGCAAGGCGTCGTGGTCGCGAAGGCGAGTCCCGACATCCTGCTGTTCATCGGGCTGCAGTCGAACAACGCCTCTGTCGACACCGGGCGCCTGAGCGATATCATCGCTTCGCAGATCCAGCCCGTCATCGGCCGAATCAACGGCGTGGGCAATACCTTCATGCTGGGCTCGGAATACGCGGTGCGCATCTGGCTCGACCCCGACAAACTGCAAGGCTACGGCCTGTCGAACACTCAGGTGCTCAACGCCATTCAGGCGCAGAACGCGGAGTTCGCGACCGGCTCCCTCGGCGCAGACCCGGCCGTCACCGGGCAAGTTTTCACCGCGACCGTGTCGGGCGATACCTTGTTTTCATCGATTCAGCAGTTTCACGACATCATCCTGCGGACCGACAACGACGGCAGCGTGGTTCGTCTTGGCGATGTAGCGCGCATCGGTTTCGGCGCGCAAAGCTATGGCACGGCTGCCGCGTATCAGGGTAAGGCAGCGGGCGGCCTCGGCGTGTATCTCCTTCCCGGCGCGAACGCGCTCGACGTGGCCAAAGCCGTCAAGGACAAGATGGCGATACTCGCGCACAACTTACCGCAGGGCGTGACATGGAACGTGCCGTACGATACGACGCCGTTCATTTCCGCTTCGATTACCGATGTGGTGCATACGCTGATCGCAGCGATCGTCGTCGTGTTCTTCGTGATGCTGATCTTCTTGCAGAACATTCGCGCAACCATCATTCCGACACTGGTGATTCCTGTCGCATTGCTCGGAACGGCCATCGGCATGTCGGCGCTGCATTTCACGCTCAATCAGCTCGACCTGTTCGGCATGGTGCTCGCCATCGGTATCGTGGTGGACGACGCGATCGTCGTGATCGAGAACGTCGAGCGCATCATGCGCGAGGAGGGTCTGGCGCCGAAGGAAGCGACACGCAAGGCGATGGGTCAGATTTCCGGTGCGATCGTCGCGATCACGGTGGTGCTGGCCGCGGTGTTCGTGCCGTCCGCGATGCAGCCCGGCGCGACGGGTATCATCTATTCGCAGTTCGCGCTGACCATCGCCGTATCGATGGTCTTCTCCGCATTTCTTGCGTTGTCCTTCACGCCATCGCTTTGCGCGTCCATTCTCAAGCCCTCGCATCATGGGAACGGGAATATCGTGTTTCGAGGGTTCAATCGCGGCTTCGACCGGTTGGGCAACACGTACGTCGGCCAGGTCGGCCGCGCCGTGCGGCGTGCGCCGCGCTGGATGGTCGTCTTCGTGACCCTTGCCGCGCTGGCTGGCGTTCTGTACACGCATCTGCCCACCTCGTTCGTGCCGGACGAAGATCAAGGCTTCATGCTGGCGATCGTGAACCTGCCTTCGGGAGCCACGCTGTCGCGTACGGACGAGATCCTGAAGAAAATCGGCGACAAGCTCCAGCACAGCCCGATCGGCAAGGATATCGACGGCGTCTTCGACGTGGAGGGCTTCAGCTTCGTTGGCCAGAGCGAAAACGTCGGCATGGCCTTCATCAAGCTCACCGACTGGAGCAAACGCTCCACAAGCGCGATGCAGCTGATTCCGCAGGCCAACAAGATACTGAAAGGCATCGGCGAGGCGCAAATCTTCGTCACCAACCTGCCCACCATCCGCGGACTGAGCCAGTTCGCCGGCGTGGACATGTACCTGCAGGCGCGCGAAGGCCAGTCGAGGGCCGAGCTCACACAGGCGCAATCGAAGCTGCTCACCCAAGCGAGCCACGATCCGAGACTCTTCAACGTTCGGCCCAACTCGCTGCCGCAGGCGGCGGCGCTCCAGCTGTCCGTGGATCGGGTTCAGGCGCAATCGATGGGGCTGTCGCTCCCCGATGTCTACAACACCATCCAGATGGACCTCGCACCGGTCTACGTCAATGAATTCACGTATGGAGGCCGCGTGAAGCGCGTTTTCCTGCAGGCTGATGCACCGTACCGGATGGGGCTCGACGCGCTGCAGCACATGTATACGCCGAGCGGCGTGACAGGCCCCTCGTCCGGCGGCACCGGCGGCACCGGCAGCACAGGCAGCAGTGCAGACAGCATGAGCAGCACGGGGACTTCAGCCAGTGGTGCGCTGGGCCCGGTCAATCCCTCTGTCAGCAACGGCGCCATCAGCCCGTACAACATGGTGCCGTTGTCGAGCGTAGTAAAGGCGAACTGGGGTGTCGGCCCGCAGGCGCTGCCGCGCTATAACGGCTATTCGGCGGTCGAGATCGTCGGCATGCCCGCACCCGGGTACTCCACCGGTCAGGCCATGCAGGTCCTGCAGAACATCGTCGACACAGCGCTGCCCGCGGGCTTTGCCTCAGACTGGACCGGGCAGTCCTACCAGGAAATCCTCGCGGGAGACTCGGCGACGGTGCTCCTCGCGTTGTCTATCGTGGTCGTGTTCCTGTGCCTCGCGGCACTGTACGAGAGCTGGTCGATACCGGTTGCCGTACTGCTGGCCGTGCCGCTCGGCTTGCTGGGCATGGCGGCGTTCTGCCATCTGTTCCACGTGCCCAACGATATCTACTTCAAGATCGGCATGGTGACGGTGATCGGGCTGGCAGCCAAGAACGCGATTCTGATCGTCGAGTTCGCGGTTGCCGGGCAGGCGCAGGGCATGACGCTCTTCGAGGCGGTCGTAGACGCGGCAAAGCTGCGCTTCCGGCCAATCCTGATGACGTCGATGGCGTTCATTGTCGGCGCCGTGCCGCTGGTGACGTCGACAGGAGCCGGTTCCGCGTCGCGTCACGAGATTGGGACAGGCGTGATCGGCGGCATGTTGTTCGCCACCGTCTTCGGCCTGTTGCTCATACCGGTGTTCTATGTCGCGTTGCGGCGCGTGCTGGGCGACAAGCTCGATGAAGTCACGCGCAAGCTGCCTGATGAGGGAGGCGCCGACACCCAGGCCAACGCCTGATCAGAGTGGGCACAGTGCGCGCGTCGGCGAGCAGGAGGAACGAGAGGCACCGAAATGGAGCAGATGTCGAAGCCCCATGGATCCCTCGCTGATTGCCGTGCCTCACAGGCATGCCCACCAGCCTATAAAGTCTTTTTACTTTTCGCAATCGACCACTAGATTAGCGAACAAGAGGCGACGCGGCGCCTACCAGCAGCCCGCGTTCTCGGCCTCGTCGATCAGGCCGTTTCCAATGCCGTCGAGAATCCACATTAATAAGGTATCCGAATTTATACGAAGCATCAAAAAGGACGATTCAAATGGCAATCGATACACCCATACTGTATGAATCCAAGGGCTCCCCTAACGCGCGCCGTGTGCGCATCTTCATCGCCGAGAAGGGAATCGACATCCCGACGAAGCCTGTCGACCTGGGCGTCAAGGAACAGTTTTCCGATGCCTACCGCGCAATCAACCCGCGCAGCCAGGTGCCGGCTTTAGCGCTCGCCGAGGGTCCCGTCATCGCAGAAGTGCTCGCCATCTGGCGTTATCTGGAAGAAGCGTATCCGCAGATCCCATTGCTGGGCACCACGGCTGCGTCGAAGGCACGGGTCACGATGTGGGAACGCCGCGCGGAGCTGGACGGCTTCGCGCCGGTCATGGAAGGCGTGCGTAACGCGGTCGCCGGACTGAAAGGTCGTGCGCTGTCAGGTCCGCATGCCTATGACCAGATTCCCGAACTGATCGAGCGAAGCAAACAGCGCGTTACCCATTTTTTCGCCGACTTCAATCAGCGGCTCGAGACAGTCCGGTTTGTCGCCGGCGATGAATTCTCCGCAGCGGACATCACGACGCTCGTGACGGTCGACTTCGCAGCCAACGCGCTGAAGATGCCGATTCCGGTCGCACACACCGCGTTTCGGCGATGGTACGACAAGGTATCGGCTCGGCCGGGCGCTGCCGCGTAACGCATTGCTCCGGCGCTGACTGGCTGGTGCGGACGGACGCGCCGGCAACGCATTTCCCCACTTACGCCGGGGCAAACGCAAACCAGTGCGCCGGACCGTCGCCAGCCAATTGACAAAGCGCGTCAGTACAGCTTCCGTGGCGGAAGCGAGCGCCGGATCTGTTTGCGCAATCGCGCCACCGCGGCCGCTTTCTTCCGCTTGCGCTCGGTGGTTGGCTTCTCATACGCCGTGCGTGCGCGCAGCTCCTTGATCAACCCGGTGTTTTCGATCGAACGGCGGAAACGCCGGAGCGCAACCTCGACGGGCTCATTGGGTTTGGGGATAACAGTGGTCAGATCGTGCCTTGAAGTGGATTGAGGAAAAAAGCGAAGCGCATTCGCGATCGCAACATCCGATGCGGTTGGCAGGCAGATCGTTCACATGTCGACGACCGTGGCACCCGCCACCTTGCCGTCGACGATGTCCTCGCCTTGCTGACGAGCAGCGCGTCGAGCCATACCGAAGTCCGAAATCGCGTTCTGCCGTTCCAGCCTGAAAACACGGCTCGCGCCGGCGGCGCCCGCCGCGCTTGGACGGCAAATGCGCACCGCAATGTCGTAACCTTCGGCGTTGCGCGAATGCCCGTCGAAGCGATTGAAAGTGCGCGCGAAAACGAGGGGATGAAGTTCAAAGCCCTTGTAAAGAAGAGGCAGGTGTGCCGACATGGTCGTTCCTCAGCAAGGGATAGTTCACTATACACGTGAATTCCCGAGCAGGTCCCGCTTTTTACTTGCACATCGTTTTGACGGGCGTTCGCGCGGCACATGCCCCCTATGCCGCCTTGCCCGCATCAGAAGGGCTCAAATCGTGCGATCCAGCCCTTGGCAAGATCGGTCGAGCTGAATTTCGAAACCACGCAGACTGTTACCAGAAATGCCTTGACCGCGTACAGCGTAGTGCGTATGTTGAGCAGCGAAACTCAAGAAGTTCGATTGCTGCTCATCAATCAGCCGCCGTTGGCGCGGTATTCGTTGTCCTCTCCCTCCTTGAATCTTCCTTTCTGTTCCTCACAGGAACAGCCGCAAGATCTGCTATGTCTGCTGTAACACGCTTATGCGTTGGCACAGAACGTCGAACGATTGCTAAGGCGGTTCAGCGATCGGCACACAAGTGATGCCAGACTCCCCCTATCGATGCATCCCTGACGCAAACGCTCGACCCGCAGCGATTGCTAGGTGAGTGCCTGCGTCGAATTGAGGATGGCGGGCAAATCCCGCGATCGACAAATGCGGGTTTCGCGGTTACGCGGCAGCCGGCAGATCAATCAGCAGACGCCGTGTTTCGCGATCTGGCCCATGTGCGCGCGCTGATATCCGAAAAGCGAGCGCTCCCGCGCCGAACGACGGTTTAGCTGTACATCGGCACCAGAGCGCGTAGCATGGGATGATGCTTCCGCATGCTGTATTCAGCGTGCCCGCGGCATTTGCCGCCACATGCTCTCCTTTTTTAGCTCACCTCTCTGGTGGTGTGCGCCTTCCTTGGGAAGCTGTCGCCTCAAGCGCGTCCGAACATCGAGTGGACCCGCACATATCAAAATCGGCCGCATGCTGCGGCCATAGGAGTACAAAATGACAACAACCTCTCGCTTTTATCGGGGCCTCGAGATTCATTTGCTCGTTTATCCGCATCGCGCCACCCAAACGGGATTCGGCCACAACTATGACGAAGGCTTCGACGCGTCGGTTCGCATCTGCGAGCCGGACACCGCGGCGGACGGTCCTCGGAGCCGCGTTTTCCGCGTACCGGGAACGAGGCCATTCCAGAACGCCGGCGATGCACGACGGGCGTCTGCCGTCTACGCCGAACTGTTGATCGACGGCGGCGGGCCTGGGCGGACAATCTGGGACCGGCCATAGTCGCAGCCTCTCCCGGCCTGCTGCTGACGGCGCCCGCCGGATTCATTTTTCTATATGCAGCCAGTTCGCCTGGCTAAACGATTCCCAGAGGTCAACATGGAAAAGCATGAGTATCGCGGCTATGAAATCGCAATCCAGGTCGAGCGTCTGGCCTCTGGGCGCTTCGTCGTGGACTCGCGCGTGACGGCGAAATCGGACGAAGAAAGGGCCCACAAGTCCAATACACCTTGGCTCGGCTCGAAACAACTGCATTCCACGAGTCAGGAGCAGGCTGTATCCCGCGCATTGAACTCGTCCAAGCAGAGGATCGACCTCCTCATAGCAAACAGGAGCGCAATCGTATCGATGTAGCGGATGGCAACCCGGCTTGCCGCCGGCGCGCCCCGAGTGAAACAGGTAGAACGTTCCTGTGTCATCGGCACGGGCGAAGAAGCCGGCGACCTGATCGCCTTCGATTCGTCGCAGCCAGCACGTAATCACATGCACTCCTTAGTATTCTCGATTGAACGGACGCGGCGTCTAGCCTCAAGCGGCGCTGCCCGGCCGGTTGCCGCCGTCGAATACAGCTCATATCCGTGAGTTCCGGCGCGAACGCAACGGGCAAAGCAAGCGCGCCGCGCTCGCTGTAAGCCAATCCACAACCCGCCACAAGCCAATTGGAACCCGCCCGCTGCACGTTTTCCTCGACTCTGTGACAATCGCTCGATGCGCTGCAACATGCCTTCGGGCAGCGCGAGCCTGTCCACGCCCCGAAAAGCCCACACGTGCAGAACAACCTCCCTCCCAATGCCGCGTCGAACGCGGCCCGCCCGGCTGCCAGCCTTCCTGTCGACATGCCGATGAGCGCGCGCGACCGTCGCGCGGTCGTCGCGATCATGCTCGCGGTCGCGCTCGCCACCCTCGATACCGCGATCGCCAACACGGCATTGCCGACGATCGCCACCGATCTTCACGCCGCCCCCGCCGCATCGGTCTGGATCGTCAACGCCTATCAGCTCGCGATGGTCGCCACCTTGCTGCCGCTTGCGGCACTGGGCGACATCGTCGGCCATCGGCGCATCTATATCGCGGGCGTCGCGATCTTCACGGGGGCGTCGCTCGTCTGCGGCCTTGCCTCGTCGCTGCCGACGCTCGCCGGCGCGCGCGTCCTGCAAGGGCTCGGCGCAAGCGCGATCATGAGCGTCAATATCGCGCTGATCCGCTTCATCTATCCTCCGCACCGGCTCGGGCGCGGCGTCGGGATGAATGCGCTCATCGTCGGCGTCGCGTTCGCCGTGGGGCCGACGGTGGCGTCGCTGATCCTGTCGGTCGCCAATTGGCCTTGGCTCTTCGCCGTGAACGTGCCGATCGGGCTCGCCGCGCTCGCGTTCGCGCTGCCGTCGCTGCCGCAGACGCAGCGCGGCAAGCACCATTTCGACCTCGGCGCGGCACTGTTGAACGTCGTCACGTTTGCGGCGCTGATCCTCGCGCTCGGCGGCGCCGCGCAGCGCGCGGACACGCGCTTCGTGCTCGCGGCCGCCGCGGCCACGCTCGGGTTCGGCTGGATGCTGATCCGGCGCGAAGCGGGACACCCCGCGCCGATGCTGCCCGTCGACTTGTTCAAGCGGCCGGTGTTCACGCTGTCGGCGCTCACCGCGGTCTGTTCGTTTGCCGCGCAGGGGCTCGCGTTCGTTTCGCTGCCGTTCTATTTCGAGGGCATCCTGCATCGGACCCAGGTCGAGACCGGTTTCCTGATGACGCCGTGGCCGGTCATCGTCGCGCTGGCCGCGCCGATTGCGGGGCGTCTGTCCGACCGCTATCCGCCGGGGCTGCTCGGCGGAATCGGGCTGGCAATCTTGTCGGTGGGGATGGCGTCGCTTGCGCTGCTGCCTGCGCATCCGCCCGTGATCGACATCGTCACGCGGATGGCCATTTGCGGCGCGGGCTTCGGCTTCTTTCAGTCGCCGAATCTCAAAGCACTGATGGCGAGCGCGCCGCCCGAGCGCAGCGGCGGCGCGAGCGGCATCATCGCGACGGCGCGCCTCATCGGACAGGCGACGGGCGCGGCGCTCGTTGCGTTGAGCTTCGGCATTGCGGGCCGGCACGGCCCCACGCTTGCGCTCGCGACGGGCGCCGTCTTCTCAGGCGTGGCCAGCGTGGCGAGCAGCTTGCGTCTCTTTGCGGCGGACCATCGCGCGGGACGGCAAGCGCGATAGCAGCGCTCACTGCCCGCTCACTGCGCAAAATAGCCCTTCACTGCCGCGATAAACGTATCGATATCGTCGCGCGTCACATCGCGATGCGTGACGAAACGCGACGCATACAGCATCTGCGTGAGGATGCCGCGCTCCTTGAGCCACGCCTCGAGCGGCGCGCAATGCGCTTGCGGGATCTGCGCGAACACCATATTGGTAGCCTGCGATTGCACGCGGACCGGCTCGATCTGCGCAAGCCCGCGCGCCAGATGCTCGGCGTTCGCGTGGTCGTCGGCGAGACGCTCGACGTTGTGCTCCAGCGCGTACAGACACGCTGCCGCCAGCACGCCCGACTGACGCATGCCGCCGCCGAGCATCTTGCGCCAGCGGCGCGCGCGCTCGACCAACGCGCGGCTCGCCACGAGCACCGAGCCGACCGGCGCGGCCAATCCCTTTGAAAAGCAGATCGAAATCGAATCGAACGGCGTGCACAACTCGGCGACGGGCCGCCCCGACGCGACCGCCGCGTTGAACACGCGCGCGCCGTCCAGATGCGTCGCGAGTCCGCGGCTCTTCGCGAACGCGGTGGCCTCCGCGACGTAGCCGGCCAGCAGCACCTTGCCGCCGATCGTATTCTCGAGCGCGAGCAGACGCGTGCGCGCGAAGTGATCGTCGATCGGCTTGATCGCGGCGGCGATCTTGTCGAGCGGCAGCGAGCCGTCAAGCGCGTTCTCGATCGGCTGCGGCTGGATGCTGCCGAGCACCGCTGCGCCGCCGCCTTCGTATTTGTACGTGTGGGCGAGTTGGCCGACGATGTACTCGTCGCCGCGTTCGCAATGCGACATCAGCGCCGCGAGATTGCTTTGCGTGCCGCTCGGGAAGAAGAGGCCCGCTTCCTTGCCCGTACGCTCGGCAAGCTCCGCCTGCAGGCGGATGACAGTCGGGTCGTCGCCCCAGACGTCGTCGCCGGTTTCGGCGGCGCTCATCGCGGCAAGCATGGCGGAACTGGGACGAGTAACGGTATCGCTGCGTAGGTCGATCATGGGGGACTTCCTGTGGATGGCGACGGGCGGCGGCATCGGCGGCGCAGCGGCGCGGAGGACCGCTGCGCATCTGTATGCACGCAAGCTAGCAAGTGTACGCAATTTCGCGCGGCGCGTTTTGCCGCCACGATTCCCCGCGAAGAGGCGCGCGCCGCGCCCGGGACGCGTCAGCCGCCCGCGCGCGGCAAGTAATTGAGCGGATCGACCGGCGTGCCGTCGCGGCGGATTTCGAACTCGATGGTGCCGCGGCCGTTCGCGTCGGTGGCCATCTCCGCGATCTGCTGCCCGGCCCTCACCGCGTCGCCTTCGTTCACGAGCAGCTTGCCCGCATGTCCGTAGGCGGAGACGAGATTGTCGTTGTGCTTGATGACGATGAGCGCCCCGTACTCCTTGATCGCCGTGCCGACATAGACGACCCGCCCGTCCGCCGCCGCGGTCACCGCTTCGCCCGGCGCGCCCGCGATCACGATCCCTTTCGACTTGCCCGCCTCGAACGGCACGATGACCGCGCCGCGCGCGGGCCAGGCGAAGTGGATCGGCGCGGTCCCGGCAAACGCCGCGCCGCCCGCGGCCGGCGCGGCAACCGGCGGCGCCACCCGCAGCACCTGGCCGGGCACAACCGGCGCGTTCACCGGCATGCGGTTCCAGTTCGCGAGGTCCTGAGGACGCTGGCCGTAGGCAGCGGCGATGCTCGCGAGCGTGTCACCGGCATTCACGCGGTAGTAGCCCGCCGCGACGCCCGCGGCCGCAGGACGCGGGGCGAACGCGCCGTTCCACGAGGTCGTCGTGCAGCCGCCGATCGCTGCCGCGCCCGCGAGAAGCAGCGCCGCTGGTAGAAGCGTGCGGTGTCCGCTCGCGAAGAAGCTTGTCGTTTGCATGATTGCCCCCTATCGATACGATGAAATCGTGCCGGCGGCGCCGATCCGGCGCGCGGCGTGCAAGCGAATCCAATGAATGCTCGCATCGCCGCCGGCATTGCGCGCTCGCCCGGGCTCCGTCAAACGCTCCCTTGCGTTTCGACGACGAGAATGCGCGCCTCGCCTATCGGATGCGCCACATGCTCGGTGCCCGCCGATGCGTGAAATACGTCGCCGGTTTCGAGGATCGTAGAGTGTTCGCCGCCATCGATCCGATAGCGCATCTCGACGCGCCCATCGAGCACCGCGAACACTTCTTCTCCGTCGTTGACATGCCACTTGTACGGCTGATCGGTCCAATGCAGCCGCGTCGTGATGCCGTTCATGTTGGCGATATCGAGCGCGCCCCAGGGACGCGCTGCAGTAAACGTCTTGCTGCGAATGATTTTCATGGCGTCAGCTCCGTGACCGTGCGCCGAGTATGGTAACCGCCCGGCGCGTTTGCGCTGGCACGTTTGCTTCGCCGCTTCTTGTGGAACCCGAGGCGTCTGCCCAAAGCCGCCGTGGCGCGGGCCGATGCATGAAAGACACCTCGCGCGCCGGTTGGTTCGAGGGCCTGCGCCAGGCCGCCCCGGCAGACCGCCGCGCATACTCCCAGCGGTTTGGTATTGTGTCGCTACGCGGGATCGGCAAGCGGGCTCGGGCGCGCAAAGAGAATTTCGGCGCCCCAAATGGAAAACTGGCTCGCGCTTCTTCCCGTGCGGGAGAGCGGCGAGCCAGTGGGCCGGCTGACTGCTTCGTACAGCTTACGGATTACTTACGGCACACCCGCCTTTCAACTGCATGACAAGCACCGATTAACGGCCGAAGTACAGCGGATGGATGCCGTCGACATTCGTCGGACGTGCGATGGCGCCCGATTGCGTCGCACCGCCGGCGTTGCCGCCGTAACCGCTGGTGTCCGCCGCCGCGGCGACCGCGCCGTTTTGCGAGCTCACGCGGGCTTCCGCAGCCTGGATGTCGGCCGGATACGTGATGTTGTCTTGGTTCGGGTTGTAGCCCGCTTGCTCGACCTTGACGAGGTCGGCGCGAACTTCGGCGCGGGTCACGGGTTGTTGGTTCGATTGAGCGAACGAGGCGAGCGGAGCAGCGAGGATCGAAGCGGCGACGACGGCATAAACGAGCGATTTCATGACATACCTCCAAGATTTTTTGATGCACCGCAAACAACATGTCTGCAGCCATTGACGAAAGTCTAGTCATTGGATCGCCTAGGGAAAACCCCAATTTTACAGATTCAGTTTTCCGAATTCCGCAACAATTGAGATATCAGCATCCTCCTTCACGTCATCGTGATACGCAATCGACACCCGGTTTCGCGGGTGCCGTCAAATAAAACGCGGGGCGGACCCGCCAGCCGGCCGGTCCGCCCCGCGTTGTCCGCCCTTTCGTGCTGCGCCGCCGCAGATCAGGACCAGTTGGCGTGGAAGCTCCCCGCGCGGTCGATGCGCTCGAACGTGTGGGCGCCGAAGAAGTCGCGCTGCGCCTGAACCAGATTCGCCGGCAGGCGTTCCGAGCGATAGCCGTCGAAATACGCGATCGCCGACGCAAACGCCGGCACCGGCACCCCGGCCGTCACCGCCGCCGTCACCACGTCGCGCAACGCGGACTGATAATTCGCCGCGATGTCGCTGAAGTACGGATCGAGCAGCAGGTTCGCGAGCGCCGGATCTTTCGCGTAGGCATCCGTGATCTTTTGCAGGAAGCGCGCGCGGATGATGCAGCCTGCACGGAAGATCTTCGCGATCGTGCCGAAATCGAGTTTCCAGTTGTATTCCGTCGACGCTGCGCGCAGCTGCGCAAAGCCCTGCGCGTACGAGATCACCTTGCTGAAATAGAGCGCGCGCCGCACCGCTTCGATGAACGCGGCGCGATCGCCGGCGAACGGTTTCGCGGCGGGCCCGGCGAGCACCTTGCTCGCCGCGACGCGCTCGGTCTTGAGCGACGACAGCACGCGCGCGAACACCGATTCGGTAATCAGCGGCAGCGGCACGCCGAGATCGAGCGCGTTCTGGCTCGTCCACTTGCCGGTGCCTTTTTGCGCGGCGCGGTCGAGGATCACATCGACGAGATCCTGGCCGGTCTCTTCATCCTTCTTGCTGAAAATCTTCGACGTGATTTCGATCAAGTAGCTGTCGAGCTCGCCCTGGTTCCACTCGGTATAGACCTTGCCGAGCTCCGCGTTCGACAGCCCAAGCACGTGCTTCAGCACCGAGTAGCTCTCGGCGATCAATTGCATGTCGCCGTATTCGATGCCGTTGTGGACCATCTTCACGAAGTGGCCCGCGCCGTCCGGGCCCATGTACGCGACGCACGGCTCGCCGTCGGGCGCCTTCGCGGCGATTTCGGTGAGGATCGGCGCGACGAGGTCATAGGCGTCGCGCGGGCCGCCGGGCATGATCGACGGACCTTTCAACGCCCCCTCTTCGCCGCCCGATACGCCCGTGCCGATGAAATGCAGCTTCGATTTCGCGAGATCCTGATTGCGGCGGATCGTATCGGTGAAGTGCGTGTTGCCGCCGTCGATCAGGATGTCGCCTTCGTCGAGCAGCGGCTTGAGCGCGGCAATCGTCGCGTCGGTCGGCTCGCCCGCCTTCACCATCAGCAGAATGCGGCGCGGCTTTTCGAGCGATTCGACGAATTCCTCGAGCGTGTACGCCGGCACGAGCTTGCGCTCGGGAAACTCGGCGATCAGTTCGTCGGTTTTCGTGCTGCTGCGGTTGTAGACGGACACGGCGTGCCCGCGACTCTCGATGTTCAGCGCCAAGTTGCGGCCCATGACCGCCAGACCGACTACGCCGATTGCTTGTTTGCCCATTGTCGAATTCTCCTGTCGAATGGAGTGAGTGCTTCAGCACTGACTCCAGCCCCATGCAAAGCCGAAGAAACCCATGCCGCGCAGGTACGCACACGGCGCAGCGACCAGGATAAAAGAAATGTGCCGCCGATGCGGTGCGGACAAGCGCGGCGCACGCAGAACCGCTTGCGTCGCACTTAGTTGCCGTACGCCTCCTTGCGAAACACGACGCTGAAATTGTTCGCGGGCATCGCGACCACATCGCTCACCGTGAAGCCCTCCTGCGCCGCGAGATCGGCGACGGCCTCCATGTCGCGCACGCCCCATTCGGGGTTGCGGCTTTTCAATTGCCTGTCGAACAGGTCGTTCGACTCCGCGGTATGCGCGCCGTTGCGGCGATACGGCCCGTAGAGATACAGCACGCCGCCCGCACCGAGCGCGCGCCCTGCCCCCGCCATCAGCGCCTGCGCCGCGGCCCACGGCGCGATGTGAATCATGTTGATGCAGACGACCGCATCCGCCGCCACGATCGGCCACGGCTTGCGCGTCACGTCGAGATCGAGCGGTGCGCGCAGATTCGGCAGCGCGGCCTGTGCACGCCATGCGTCGATCGATGCGCGCGCGTCCGGCGCCGCGTCGCTTGGCTGCCATTCGAGTTCGGGCAATGCCGCGGCGAAATGCACCGCGTGCTGGCCCGTGCCGCTCGCGATCTCGAGCACGAGACCGCTCGGCGGCAAGACGCGCCGCAGCACGGCGAGGATCGGTTCGCGATTGCGCTGGGCGGCGGGTGCGCTTTGGGGAGATGTCGAGAGGGAATCGTCTGGCACAGTGGTTGTCCTGCGTTCGAAGGTGGGCGGCGTTGCTATGCGTGCGCAGCGACGCGGGTTGCCAATTCAGTCAGCACTTCGCCGCACGACGCCGATACCTTCAACCTCAGCAAAGCGTCCGCGCGCGTGTGCCCAAGGTTCACGGCCGCGATCGGCTTGCCCATCTTTTCGGCCCACACGCAAAAGCGATACCCCGAGTACACCATCAGCGACGAGCCGACGACCAGCATCGCATCCGCGGCTTCCAGCGACGCCGCTGCCGCATCGACGCGCTCGCGCGGCACGCTCTCGCCGAAGAACACGACAGAGGGCTTGAGCATGCCGCCGCAATGCGGACACGCGGGAATGCGGAAGGTATCGAGGTCGTGCCATTCGAGGTGGGCGTCGCCATCGGCGGCGGGCGCGGCGATGGCGTCGACGAGCGCGGGATTGTCGGCTTCGAGCCGCGGCTGAATCGCCGCACGCGTGTGCTCGGCGCCGCAGTCGAGGCATGCCACGCGGCCGATGCTGCCGTGCAGTTCGATCACATCGGCGCTGCCCGCGCGCTGATGCAGGCCGTCGACGTTCTGCGTGACGAGGCGCCCGACATGCCCCGCCTTTTCGAGCTTCGCGAGCGCGTGATGCGCCGCGTTCGGCTGCGCCTTGCCGACCACGGGCCAGCCGACCATGCTGCGCGCCCAATAGCGGCGGCGCGCAGGCTCGGAGCCGAGAAACTCCTGCAGTTGAATCGGTTGAGAGCGCATCCATCGGCCGTGCTCGTCGCGATAGCCGGGAATGCCGGAATCGGTGCTGATGCCGGCGCCGGTCAGCACGAACAGGCGCGGATGGCGGCGCATGAAGTCGTGCAATGCCTCGAGCGAATGGGGCGCGGCGGCGACGGAAAGCGAATCGGACATGACGTGGCGGACCCGGTAAATCGTGCCGCCGAACGGCGCGGCGGCGAGCTTGCCGATGGCGGCCCCGCCGATTTTACGCCGCTTGCCACGTTCACGGGTTGGTTGTGTCGATCTGCGCAAGCGCGATTCGCACCGCCTTGCGGACCTCCGGGTCTAGCGCTTCGACTGCCGGTACCGCACCTTCTTGATGTCGTGGCCTTCCGGCATCGGCAGCACCTACGAGCCCATGTGGTGCACTTTCTTCACCGCGTAGTCGCCCGTGCCGTCCTTCTCGAACTTCACGCCCCAGCGATCGAGCTCTTCGATCGTCTTGAAGCTGTGCTTCGCGCAGGCATAGACGGCGCGCTGATCGACGATGCCGTCGTTCGCGATCGTGATTTCCTTCGTGAAATGCGTCGCCGCGGAAATACAAGTGCTCGCAGTCGATCGACATGTCCGCGTGGCCGAGCGGCACGCCGCAATCGCGGCGCTATAGGGCCGCGCACATGGCGCGGTTTCCGTCAGCCTAAAAGCGCCAGCAAATGCTTCGCGCCGGCCGTCGAGGAAGCCGGATTCTGCCCCGTCACCAAGCGGCCATCGGTGATCGCAAAACTTTGCCAATCCGCGGCCCTCTCGAACATGCCGCCGAGTCGCTTCAGCTCGTCCTCCAAGAGAAACGGGACGACATTCGTCAGTTGCACAGCCTCTTCTTCCGTATTCGTGAAGCCAGTGACGCGCCGGTTCTTGACAATCGGCTGGCCGTCGACCACGGCGTGGCGCAACACGCATGGGCCGTGGCAAACCGCGCCTACCGGTTTTTTGGACTTGAAGAAGGCCTCGATCAATGCGATCGAGTGTTTGTCTTCGGCCAAGTCCCACATCGGACCATGGCCTCCTGGATAGAAGATTGCGTCATGGTCTCCCGCCTTCACGTCAGCGAGCTTGACCGTGTTTGCCAAGGCTTTCTGAGCGGCGGGGTCCGACTTGAATCGCCTTGTCATGTCCGTCTCGCCCTCAGGGGTGTCGCTCTTGGGGTCGATCGGAGGCTGGCCGCCCTTGGGAGAGGCAATCGTGACGTGCGCTCCTGCATCGAGGAATGTGTAGTAAGGAGCGGCGAACTCTTCGAGCCAGAATCCGGTTTTCTTGCCGGTATTTCCCAACAGATCGTGGGAGGTCATGATCATCAACATCTTCATTGTCGTGCTCCATAGAGTCAAACTGGATTTCCAGCATAGGACGATTTGCCATCGCAGGAGCAGCCAGCAACGCACCCCAACCCGCCGCGTTTGATCGGACTAAAAGCGCCCAGGTTGAGCCATTCGACTTGAGTTCCAGATCGTTGACCTTCCCTTTGCCGAAGTCGACGTGTTAGCTAACTGTTGAACGAAAATGACTCGTCCGATTCACCGCTGCGGCCTGCGCTGCCCGTCAGTTCACAGCCGGCTCTCCTTGCGGTACAGGGCTAGCCGTGACGCTATCGCCTACACTGAAATGACGCCTGAACAGCGCCGCCCCGCAACAACGGCTTGCCCCTCGGTTACCCGAACGGGACACTCCCGGCTCTCGCACGGATCGCCCGGCACGAACTCCCGGCAGACCCGGCCATCTCTTTCGAGGAAGACATCATGGCTACGGCATGGAGAATGAAAGGCGACTATCTCAAGAACTGCAACTGCATTGCCACCTGCCCATGCGACACGGTCGGTGTGCCCTATCCCGACAAGGGGTGCGAAGGGATAGCGGCCATGCGAATCATCGAGGGGTCCTTCGGAGACATCCGTCTGGACGGCTTGGTCTGGGTGGCCACCTACCATTGGCCCGGCGCGCTGCACGAGGGCAACGGTACGATGCAGCCGCTTATCGATGAACGTGCCACCGGGGAACAGCGCGACGCGCTGCTGCAAATCCTCAGCGCCCAACACGGCGGCACCTTCTTCGAAATCCTCGCGTCGATCGTCACCACCTTCCTCGAGCCGCAGTTCGTTCCCATCGCGTTCGAGTTCGATCAGGAAAATCGCAAGGCTCACGTGCTGGTGCCCGGCATCGTGGAAACCGAGTCGGCACCCCTCGTCGTGCCCGCCACCGGTGAAGAACATCGGGTTGTCGTACGGATTCCCAATGGCTTCGAATACAGGGAGATGGAAGTTGCCCGGACCGTCACGCTAATCGGGACCGGCGCGATCAAGTTCAACCACACGGGTACGCACAGCTCGCTGGCTCAGGTCGAGCAAACGCCGACCGGACTGGCCGCCTGATTTCGAACCTGTCCATTGGGGTGTGGCTGTGGCGAGCAACAAGCCGCCGGAAGCCGGGCCGGCCACCGAGCGTCGAATCGTTCTCGCCGGACTCCTC
This sequence comes from Trinickia mobilis, assembly GCF_017315705.1. Lineage (GTDB taxonomy): Bacteria > Pseudomonadota > Gammaproteobacteria > Burkholderiales > Burkholderiaceae > Trinickia_A > Trinickia_A mobilis. The sequence continues at coordinate 431,241 of NZ_JAFLRF010000001.1, forward strand.
GGCACGTGCACGCTAGCGTGGTTGTACGTGCTTTATTTGGGGTGGGGCATGAAGCACATGGACGCGGGCGCGGACATGGCGATCATGCCTGGCATGGCAGCGTGGAACGGCGTCGACCTGTTCCTCGTCTTCGCGATGTGGGCCATCATGATGGTCGCCATGATGTTGCCTTCCGCCACACCGATGATCCTGTTGTTTGCACTCGTCAACCAACGTCGGCGCGCCCAATCGGAGCCTTACGTCCACCCCGCTGCTTTCGTCGCCGGCTACATCGCCGTCTGGACGGCTTTCAGCGCAACCGCCACCCTTGCCCAATGGGGTCTTCTCGAAGCGCGGCTTGTCTCGCCGATGATGGTGAGCACGAGTCCCGCTCTAGGAGGAGGACTTCTCATCTGTGCGGGCGCGTATCAGTTCACGCCCTTGAAACATGCCTGCCTCTCCAGGTGCCGTTCGCCACTCTCGTTCATCATGACCGAGTGGCGGGCCGGGGTTCGTGGCGCGTTTGTCATGGGCCTGCGCCATGGCCTCTATTGCACGGGCTGCTGTTGGCTGCTGATGGCGCTGCTTTTCGTCGTCGGCGTGATGAATCTGCTGTGGATCGCCGCGCTCTCGGCGGCGATTCTGCTGGAGAAAACGCTGCCGAAGGTACGCTGGATATCTACCGCGATCGGACTTTTGCTGATCGGGTGGGGAATCGGAGTGCTGCGGCAGGCTTTCTGAGACTGTCAGTCGCGCCGCCGGGGGCCCAGTCCTGACTCAAAGCGACCTTGAACAAGACATGCCACAATGGCGCGCCCTTAAAAGTCCGTTCCCCAAAGGAGACTGCACGTGGTACAGGGAATCGCCCGCTTTTTTACACAAATAGTCCATCGTGTTCTGCCCGACCCACTGATCTTCGCGATCCTGCTGACGGTGGCGACGTTCGCGATGGCGTTCGGCCTGACGCCGAAAACACCTGCCGAACTTGTTCTGATGTGGGGCTCAGGCTTCTGGAACCTGCTCGCCTTTTCAATGCAGATGGCCATGATCCTGGTGACGGGCCATGCACTCGCCAGTTCCGCCTCGGTCAAGCGGGGCCTGGCAGCACTTGCCGGCTCAGCGCGCACGCCTGCACAAGGCACCATGCTCGTCGCGTTGCTGAGCGGACTCGCCTGCGCCATCAATTGGGGCTTCGGGCTCGTGCTCGGCGCGATGTTCGCCCGTGAGGTCGCACGCCGGGTCAAGGGGACCGACTACCGGCTGCTCGTCGCCTCGGCGTATATGGGGTTTCTGACGTGGCACGGCGGGCTGTCCGGCTCAGTGCCGCTGGTCGCGGCGACCAAGGGCAATCCGATGGAAAAGGTCATCGGACTGATCCCGGTGTCCCAGACATTGTTCACTGGCTACAACCTCTTTATCACGGTCGGACTGATCGTCATGCTGCCGTTTCTCGCGCGTGCGATGATGCCTCCCTCCGGCCAAGTCGTTTCGGTCGACCCCGCGCTGCTGATCGATGAACCCGTCGAGGAACGCGTACTCGGGCCCGATTCGACTTTTGCCGAACAGATCGAAGAAAGCCGCTTGCTGTCGGCTCTCGTTGCGCTGCTGATCGCCGGCTATCTCGTCATTCGCTTCGCGACCAAAGGCTTCAGCCTGGACATCGACACCGTCAATATTGCGTTCCTTGCGATAGGCATCGTGCTGCACAAGACGCCAATGGCCTACGCGCGCGCTATCGCGAAAGCAGCGCGTGGCACGGCCGGAATCATGATTCAGTTTCCGTTCTATGCGGGAATCCAGGCAACGATGGATCACTCAGGGCTGGCCGGCATCATCACCAACTGGTTCATAGAAATCGCCAACGTGCACACGTTTCCGTTACTGGTCTTTCTTAGCTCGTCCGTCGTCAATTTTGCAGTGCCCTCCGGCGGCGGTCACTGGGTCGTGCAGGGGCCATTCGTGATGCCGGCGGCCAAGGCGCTTGGAGCCGATCTGGGTAAGTCGGCTATGGCCATCGCCTACGGTGAAGCGTGGACCAACATGGCCCAACCGTTCTGGGCGCTGCCGGCGCTTGCAATCGCCGGACTGGGTGTACGCGACATCATGGGGTATTGCGTCACCGCGCTGCTGTTTTCGGGGATCGTGTTTGTCGCGGGCATGTATTTGTTTTGACCAAAATCGAGTTCTGAATCAGGAGCAATGCATGACACCGGCGTCTTGCGACCGCGTGCGGCCTACAGCGACGGAATCACGTTCGGAAACACCAAGTGGCTCTCCACGCGCTTGACGCCGGGCACACTCTCGGCAGCGATGCGAATCGCGCGCTTTTCCTCCTCGGACTCGATTACGCCCCATAAATGCGCGACGCCGTCCTTGACGAGCACGCCTTGTTTCGGCAACCCCCAGCGCTGCCCGTGCATTTCCTGGACTATCGCGTCGCGCAGGCTCGCATCGTCGTGCGAAACCGAGTCCACGGCCGGCGCGACGCTCGCGAGTGCGCGGATCAGGTTCGAGCGGCTCACGATTCCGACCAGCTTGCCGTCCTTCAGCACCGGCACGCGTTTGAGATGCCGGCGCTCCATGAGGTCCGCGATCTGCTGGAGCGGCATGTTCTCGGAAATCGAAATCACCTGGTCGCACATCACGTCGCCGACCACATGCCCGTGCTCCTTCACATACCTCGCGGCCTGCTCGCGGGGCGACGACAACAGGAATTCGAGCCACAACGGGCGCTTCCCGCGGCCGGTGCCGGTCTCCACGCGATGCAGCAGGTCGCCCTGGCTGACGATGCCGACGACCTGTCCGTTTGCGTCGACGACCGGCATGCCGCTGATACGGTTGTCGACGAACAGTCTTGCCGCGTCGTGGATCGTCATGTCCGGCGTGGCGGTGACGACGGACGGAGTCATGATGTCGAGTGCGCGCATGGTTGCTCCCTCAGCGTGTTGCGACGGGTCCCCATCTGTTGCTCCCGTCGCACGATTTCGGCAAACGCACCGGCGGCGAAGCGCGCGGCGCTGGGGCGCCGTCTGGTTCACGAGGCTGATGCCGCGAATCGCGACCTGAATGGAAAAACACGAACGACGCGATTCCCCATCCGTGGGGCATACATCTGAAAGCGGCAGCAGATCTGTCTACTCGAATCGTAAAGGGCTTTCAAAAGCCTGGCGGCAGCGATCTGGTTACGCGGACCATGCTTGTCAGGCTCTTCGGCGAGCCGCCGGCGGTGACTTCGCTGACTTGCCCGATGGGCAGGTTCTGCGCCCAATACGCTTCAATCTTCCCGACCAAGTCCGGCGGCGGGGTGCCGTAATTCAGCGGCTGCCTCTTCCCGGCCCTCATTGAGAGCCCACCGGAAGAACGCCAGCGCAGCGGTCGAGCCAGCCTTGTTCTCGGCTTTCAGCAAGATGAATACGACGCCAGGAATCGGCCAGGCTCGATCGCCCGGCGGATCGGCGACGAGCTGGTAGAAATCATCCGCGCGGCCCCAAGCCACTGTTTCCACCGCAGCCTTGAAACTCGCGGCCGATGGCTCGATAAACGCGCCAGTTTTATTCTGAACGGTCGCATAGGCGAGGGGCGCAAGGCCCGTGTAGGCCAGTTCGACATAGCCGATCGCGCCCGTGATCCGCTTGACATAGGTAGCGACGAGCTGGCTGCTCGAGGCGTTGAGCCCCACGGGCCATTTGACCGTCACGCCGCTGCCCACCTGCTCGCGCCATTGCGCACTCACGGCGCACAGGTACCTCGTCCAGTTGAAGGTCGACCCGGACCGATCACCGCGATGAACCACGACGATTTTCAGATCAGGGAGCGCGAGCCCGGGATTGACCGCCTTGATGGCCGGGTCGTTCCAGTCCGTGATCTTGCCCAGGTAGATGTCCGCCAGCAGCGCACCCGTCAAGCGAAGCTGTCCCGGCGCAATGCCATCGAGGTGGACCACCGGCACGAGGCCGCCGGCCGCCACCGGAAACTGGATGAGTCCCGAAGTGCGCAATTCGTCTGGTTTCAGCGGCATGTCCGAGGCACTAAAACTCACCGTAGCCGCTTTCAACTGATCAATGCCGTTCCCGGAACCAATGGGATGAAAACTCACCTGCTGGCCGGTTTTGTCGTAATAGGAGGCGGCCCACTTCTGCACCAGGGGATCGAAGAAGCTCGAGCCGGCGCCCGTGATCCCTCCTGCGGCCTGCGCTGCGAGCGCATGACTCGCGACGAGGCATGCAACCGCGATACAACGAAACACCTGCCGCAGGTCGCGGGCCGTTCCAGCAATGAGTGCGGAGACGGGAACGACAACAGTTCGCTGGAATCTGGCGTTCATGGCGGCGACCCCCATCGAGATTTTGGGCTACGCCTGCCTACCCCGCCCAAGGATTGCCCTGCCTACGCCGCCCAAGGATTGCGGCACGCCGGCAGGTGTGCCTGCACTGTATGCCCTGACCGCATGCGCATGAATAAGGCGCCGTTGCTAAAAGAGGCTAGAGGATTGCCCGATTCAGCGGTCGGGCTCCGCCCTATTGGCTCTCGATCCACTGAATGGCGAAGCGCATCAGCTCCTTGCCGCTACGGATATGCAGCTTTTCTTTGATGTTGGCCTGATGCGCCTCGATGGTCTTCACGCTCCGATTCAGTTTCTCGGCGATTTCGCGAGTGCTGAAACCGAGTCCGATCAGGTGCAGGACCTCGAATTCCCGTTCCGAAAGGCTCGCGATTGGGCCCTCCGGCTTTTTTCGGGGGGCTGCAAGGGCCCGCGCCAGCTTTTCGTGCATGGCGGCGCTCAAATAAATATTGCCTGCCAGCACTTCGCGGATCGCGCTCACGACATGCTCTGTGGCCTCGAGTTTCATCAGATACCCGTTGGCCCCGGACCGTAGTGCGCGTTCGGCAAACAGGCTTTCGTCGTGCATGCTGAGGACGAGGATGGCCAGATCCAGGTAGCGGTGGCGGAGCGTCTTGACAAGGTCGAGGCCGGAATCCGATTTCAGACTGATGTCCACAATGACCATGTCGGGCTGGCAAGCCATCGCCGCCAGCGCTTCTTCGGCGCTGCCGACCGCACAGCAGACGTGCAGATCCCCTTGCAGATTCAGCAAGTGCGTCATCCCGTCCCGGATGATGGGGTGATCATCCACGATCAGGATTTGAGTCGCCCGGTCTGGGCTAGACGATTTTCCGTGCACGGCCCGGTCCCTCCGGTAGCGGATAGCCGATGGCGACGGTGGTGCCCCCGAAAGCATTGCGGGTCACCGTGCAAGAGCCGCCCAGAAGGCTTGCCCGGTGACGGAGGTTATGAAGTCCCAGTCCCGAGGCACGCTCCATTTCTTCCTGGTCGACGCCCGCCCCGTCGTCGCTGATTGAAAGCGTCTGCATACCGCCTGCCTGTTCCAGGTCGATCCAAATGCGGCGGCCGTGGCTATATTTCAGCGCGTTGTTGACTGCTTCCTGTGCCGCACGATAGAGGTTGATCTGCATCAGCGGATCCAGCAAGTCCACATCTGGCGCGATCCGCAGCATGCAATCTACGCCATTGAGCGTGCGAGCCGTCTCCGCCAGCCCCTGCAATGCGGCCACGAGGCCACCATGTTCCATGGCGACCGGGTCCAGGCCATGGGCAATCCGGCGGGTCATCAAGGACGCCTGCTTCACCAAGCCGACGACGGTAGCGGCGTCGGCGGCGGCCGAGTGGCCCTGCGCCTGCAGTTTCTGATTCAAGGCGGCGCAGTACAGACCCAGACTGGTCAGCTGTTGTCCAAGCCCGTCATGCAGTTCCCGGCCGATGAGTCTTTGCTGCTGATCGCCGATCCGGATCAGTTCTCCTTCCAACAGACGGCGTTGCGCCATCTCCTCCTTGAGTTCATTGTTTGTCTTCTGCAGGTCTTCGGTTCGCTCCGCCACGCGCCGTTCCAATTCGAGGTGAGATGCTCGCAGCAGGCTATGGACGCGCTGCTCCTGAGCACGTGCCGCCACCAGTAGCAGTCCGGTTGCCGCCACGACGTTCGCGAAGGTGCACCACCTCACGAGGCTATCCACCGGAGATTCGGCAGCGAAGGGCCCCGTGCCGTGGGTGGTACCCCAGATGGCCACGACCGAGACCATCAAGGTCGTGATGCTGATGCCCAAGTGATCGAAGCGCAGAGCCGCCCAGATAATGAACGGAAAGACCGCCAAGGCTGCAGGATAGTAGCCGTGCCCGGCAAGTTGCGGGGCGCCGAAGATGAGGTAGCTCACCCAGAAGGTCGAAACGGCCAGTCCGCACGCCTCCACGGTCTGCTGCGCGGAGCGGACAGGGTTCGAATACGTGAGCAAGCTGAACAGGGGTGGGGCCACGACCAGGATCCCCATCATGTCACCGAGCCACCATTTCAGAAAGGCCGCGCCGTACTCGGTGGGCGGCACCAGGCCCGCTCCAAGCAGGGCGGAAATGCCAATCAGCGCACTGACTGCCGTGCTCACCACCGCAGCCAGGCCGATGAAGGCCAGCACGTCATGGATGCGGTCGAGGGTGATCTGGAATCGGGCCGCGCGGGTCAGCAATGTTGCTGCCGTCAATGCTCCAATCATGGAGCCGGTGCCGATCAACGCGGCCACGCCTACGGGCACGCCGCCCGACAGGTTGGCGAGGAAGGAGCCAATGGCAATTCCTGGGGCAACTGCAAAGCCCAGAGCGAGCAGCGCAACCAGGGCGATGCCGCTGGAAGGCCACACCAGAGAGATTGCGCCGCCCACTACCGCATAGGCAAGTCCTAGCCTTGCACCTGCGTAATACGCCAATGCAACAATCCCGGTGTACAGGAAGAGGCTGATCCTGGAATTGACCCGAGTGGCAACCATGATTCGCTTCAAATCCTGAAGGACAGGTTCTTGTCGGCGTCAAGACGTTCTTTCGTCAGACGTCGGTCTTGTACCAATTGACCATCTGTTCGAAGCGGCGAGTGCGGTAGACGACATGCGCGATTTTGAAAGGCCGGATGCGATCCGTAAATGTGCTCCGTAAAATTCGGGATGTGGTGTGAACGGCCGAAATTTCAGATTAACAGTCGTGGGGCAACGGTCCAGAATAAGTCGTGAATTTTCTGGCGCAAAGCCGACCGATTCCCCAAACGTTAGGTAACGCACATATGAGCGATGACCGCAGTGTCCAGCGGATTCAACCGGTCATTCACCGATTAGCACGTTGGTTGTCCCGGAACGGTCCCGCTCTGCGGCACCAGCCGCTTGGCACATCGCTGCTGCTGCAGCAGTTGTGCGAGTTGATTCTGCTGCGCCCCATGCTTCCTGTCGTTGAAGAGATTGGTGAGCTCCATGGGGTCATCGGTAACGTTGTACATCTCATATTCGTCGCCGCGCGGCGTTGACTTGACCGTGACAGTGTAGGCAATCGGTTGCGGACCCACGTCCGGACCGGGATACGGGGGCGGCTCGGGGGTCTTTGCCACCTGGCGCAACACCACGTCTTCGACGGTCGGCGAGTTTGGATCGCTAGGATCGCCAGGGGGGATACCGGGAGTGCCCCAGAACTGCGGATTGTCGAAGTAATGCGTGTATTTCCAGACCTTGCCGTCCGCCAGGCGAGCGATTACCGTTTCCAGGTGATTCGGCTGCAAGACGGAGTTGTATCCGATGCCGGTCCAGTTGTCCTGGTTGAGCCCGCGGCTCGGATCATCATCGGTCATGAAATAAAGCGGGTCGTCGACGCTTGCCGGGGAAACCTCGCCCAGCACGAGCGGCGCAAGATTACGACCCACTAACGGCAGCGCATCGGAGTGATCTTTGGCGAGTTGCTGACGAATGGGCTCAGGGTCGATTCCCGCGAGGCCCAGCAGCGTCGGCAGAAGATCCACGTGACTGGTCAGCGAGTCGACTGACCGTGGATTCGGAAACAGCGTCGGGCTGTAGATGATCAGCGGGACGCGGATCGCCTCGTCGTAGGCCGTGTACCACTTCTGATGCATGTTGGAATGCGAACCGAGAAGATCGCCGTGGTCGGAGGTGAAGAGGACGATCGTGTTGTCGGCGAACCTTGAGGCGAGCAGCGCCTGAAAGACGGTCATCATCTGATCGTCGACGTTCTTCTGCAACTGGTAGTAATAGCGGAAGTACTTCTCGAGCGTCACCGGGTCGCTCAAGATAGGCTGCATCCACTTCCCGTAGCTTTCCTGATAGGACGCCTGCGCCGAGGGCTTCGTCGACAGATCGTCGCGCTGCGTCTGGTTGAATCGCACGGGGTCGAACAGCACGACTGGCACGTAGGGTTCAACGGGGAAATAGAATTCTCCGGCCGCCCTCCCCAACGTGTTCACCCATAGCCCCCAGAGCGTGATGTCGTGCGGGTTGACGAACGAAGCCATGATGAACCACGGGTCCGTGCTACTGTCGCGGTCGAGTTGCTGGATCAGGTCCCTGGTCTGCCGCGCGAAACCGATGTCGCGCCCCTGTTCACCGGGTGGCACCGAAGAACCGCTATTGAGCGGTGATTTGCCGTGCGGCTCGGGACCGATCCAACCGCTGAAACCAAAGCGATCGAGGCGATCGGCGTTGCTGTAGAGCGCTTCAGCGGCGATGTCGGGGGCGCCATTCTTTGCGTTGTAGCTCAAGAGCTGGGTGTGCGTGGCCGGGACCAGCATGTCGGCGTCCGAGGCGTGCCACTTGCCGCGCCAGTACGTCGCGTAGCCTGCGGCGCGAAAGTAATCCCCGAGCGTCGGTACGCTGTTGGGGTCGAGCCAGAACATGTCCGGATCGAAGGATTCCTTGGCCGCGCCGGTGGTCTGGCTGACGCCGTGCAGCGAGGGATACTGTCCTGTGTAGATCGACGTGCGGCTGGGTGAGCACGCTACCGACGCCGCGTAGTGCCGTTGAAAGTCGACCCCATTCCGGCGCAGCAGGTTCTGCGTACTGAGATAGGTTTGACGGAAAGCTTGGGTCTGTCGCGACTCGTAGCTCGGCGGAAAGCGGTCTTCGTCGCACATCAGGATCAGGAAGTTCGGCCGCTTGCCGCGGGGTGGGGCGGTGGACACAGTTGCGGCAAGTGCGTCGGCAACAGCGCCGCCGGCGGGAAAGACCAGCGCCCCAGCGCCCGCCGCGACGCTGTTGCGGAGGAAGCGGCGACGCGAGGCGTCGCTCACATTCTCGGACGCCGATGATTCAGATTCGTCGTTATCCTTCATAGGGCCTCCGCCCCCGCCTATAGCGGTTGGAATTCTCGGGATGTAAATAGAAAAAGCTTAGACGACCAGGCCGCTCACCTCGCGGTGATTTGTGGCTGGACGCACATGGACTCAAGCGCAACACCGCGAGAGCGGGCCGGATCGGCGTAGAACGTATGGTTTGGACGCGGGTCAAACAGAAACCGCACGCGTTAACGATATTCCCGTCATTTTTGCAGCGTGCGCGGGTTTTGACGTAGGGTGAAGGTCGGAACACACGAGCGCCTTCCGCATGGTCCGGAGCTGGCGTGCGCCGCCTGATCCGCGGTGTCATCCATGAGCCATACCAGTTCGACTCTTCACGTGCCCGATGTGGCCGCTGTGCCGCGGCACATCGCCATCATCATGGACGGCAACGGACGCTGGGCGACCCAGCGCAAGCTGCCGCGTGTGGCCGGGCACACCAAAGGCATCGAGGCGGTACGAGCGGTCGTTAAGGCCTGTGCGCGACGCGGTGTCGAATACCTGACGCTGTTTGCGTTCAGCTCGGAGAACTGGCGCCGTCCCAGCGACGAGGTGTCGTTCCTGATGCGGCTCTTCGTGTCGGCGCTCGAACGCGAAACGGCGCGGTTGCACAAGAATGGCATTCGGTTGCGCGTCGTCGGTGACCTGTCGATGTTTGATGCACGCATCCAGGCACTCGTGAGGCGTGGCGAAGCCCAAACCGCCGGCAATACGCGCATGACGCTGACGATCGCCGCAAACTACGGCGGTCGCTGGGACATTCTCCAGGCCGCCCGTCAACTCGTCGCGCAGACCATGGCTGACGGACATCCCGCGCCAGTCGACGAATCCAGCTTCGCGCAACATCTGGCAATGGCCTTCGCGCCGGAACCCGATCTCTTGATCCGTACGGGCGGCGAACAGCGCGTCAGCAACTTTCTCCTATGGCAGCTCGCTTACACCGAGCTCTACTTCACAGACACATTCTGGCCGGACTTCGACGATGCTGCGCTCGATGCCGCGCTCGCGTCGTACCGGGCGCGCGAGCGTCGCTTTGGCCGCACGGGTGCGTGATGACATTGGGTGTCAGGTTGCCGAACTTGAGGCGAAGCGGCACCGTCACGAGCCTCGCGCCGCTGAAGGCGCTGTCGGCTGCGATCCGTTCGCGCAATGCGGACAACCTCGATCCGATCGACATGCGACATTTCTTGACGGTGAAAGCCGAAGCCGAGATGCTGCGTATCCTCATCGACAACCTGATCGATAACGCTATCAAGTACGGGCGCAACAACGGGCGCGTCGAGGTGCGGATGCGCCGTGCAAGAGCCTCGGCGTGCCTGACGGTGCGCGACGATGGCCCAGGCGTGTCCGTTGAGGACCGGGCTCGACTGACCGACCGGTTCTTTCGCGAGGCCGGCAACGGCGAGAGCGGCAGCGGGCTCGGGCTGTCGATCGTTGCGCGGATTGCGGTGTGTTTCGGCGCAAAGCTCTACTTTGCGGAAGGGATAGAAGGAAGCGGATTGGGTGTCGTGGTCGAATTCCCGCTCGCCTGAAATCATGGGCTGACGCTCGGGCCTGTCACGGGGCGCTTGCTCGCCGAGATGATGACGGGAGAGACGCCGTTTACCGATGCGCGTCCGTATCGGCCTGCGAGGTTTGCGTAGCGAAGCATGCGCCGCGAACCTCGCCGCGTTCGATCACGGCGGCGAGCGCGTCGCGCACGGGCGCCGTATCGTGCGTCGTCACGATCAATCCGGCGCGCTTGTGGCGCGGTTCGAGAATCGCGGAGGCGATCACGTCGTCGTCCGCCTCGGGGAGAATCGATCGATGCACGACGATGCGTCTGTCGAGCATCTGCCGCTCCTGTTCGTCTGGACGCCGCGCTTCTATTGCGGCTGGTTCCATCAAACGCTTGGGCTGACGCAACATGCGGGCCTCGCGATGAACGTGACCGACCACCGCCTCAATACGCGCACCGTCCATATCAATCTCGTGTTCCGCTTTCTCTACATGAACATGAACTACCACGTCGAGCATCACATGCTGCCGATGGTGCCGTACTACGCGCTGCCGCGCTTGCACGAAGCGATCCGCTCGCAGACGCCGCCGCCGTATCCGAACCTGTGGTCCGCGTACCGCGAGATGGTGCCCGCGCTCGTCAAGCAGACCCGCGACAACTCGTATTTCATCCGCCGCCAAGCCGAAGAAGACGACCCGCTGCGCCCGGCGGCGTGAAGCCGTAGAGCAATGGGCGGCTACGGCTAACGATCCAGGAGACAGGCCATGATTGACCGACGTGAATGGGTCGTCGCTTGCAGCACGGACGACATCGAGGAAGAAGACGTGATCCGCTTCGACCACGGCAGCGCGACGTTCGCCGTCTATCGCATCGACGGCAACTTCCATGCGACCGACGGCTGGTGCACGCACGAACAAGCGCATCTCGCCGACGGGTTCGTGCTCGGCACCGTGATCGAATGTCCGCGCCATCAGGGGCGCTTCGATATCGCGACCGGCAAGCCGCTGTGTGCGCCCGTCTGCGAGCGGTTGCAAACGCATCCGGTGCGCGTCGAGGGCGGCTCGGTGCTGATCGGCATTCCGGCTGGAGACAAGTGATGGCGGACGACGCTTCCCGCATCAAATATCGAAGTACAGATAAAACTCCCACGGATGCGGGCGCAACTTGATCGGATCGATTTCGCGTTTGCGCTTGTAGTCGATCCAGGTTTCGACGATGTCTTCGGTGAACACGTCGCCTTTGCGCAAGAACGCATTGTCGGCTTCCAGCGCCGCCAGCGATGCTTCAAGCGAGCCCGGCACCTGCCGGATGTGCTTCGCTTCTTCGGGCGGCAAGTCGTAGATGTTGCGATCGAGCGGCGGCCCTGGGTCGATCTTGTTTTCGATACCGTCGATGCCCGCCATCAGCATGGCCGCAAACGCGAGGTAGGCATTCGCCGACGGGTCCGGACAGCGGAATTCCACGCGCCGCGCGCTCGGCGAATCCGAATACATCGGAATGCGGGCCGCAGCCGAGCGATTGCGCTGCGACATCGCCAGGTTGACCGGCGCCTCGTAGCCCGGCACCAGACGCTTGTACGAATTCGTGGACGGCGCGCAAAACGCCATCAGCGCGGGCGCATGCTGCAACAGCCCGCCGATGTACCAGCGGCACGTTTCAGACGTCAGCGCCCAGCCGTGTGCGTCGTAAAAGAGATTGAGCTCGTCGTTCCAGAGGCTTTGGTGGCAGTGCATGCCGCTCGCGTTGTCCGCAAAGAGCGGTTTCGGCATGAAGGTCGCCACTTTGCCGTGCCGCCGCGCAATGTTCTTGCAGATGTACTTGTAGATCATCACGTTGTCGGCCATGCGCGTGAGCGTCGCGAAGCGCATGTCGATCTCGTTCTGTCCGGCGGTCGCCACTTCGTGGTGGTGCACCTCCACCTGCACGCCGGCCTGTTGCAGCGTCAGCGCGATTTCCGAGCGGATCTCCTGCAGCGTGTCCTGCGGCGGCACCGGGAAATAGCCCTCCTTGTAGCGCGCCTTGTAGCCGAGGTTGCCGCCGCCGTACGCGCCTTCGTCGCGGCCCGTCGTCCAGTCGCCTTCGGCCGATTCGACGTAATAGAAGCCGCAATGCTGCTCCTGCCCGAAGCGGATCGAATCGAAAATGAAGAACTCCAATTCCGGTCCGAAATAGCAGGTGGTCGCGATGCCCGTCTGGCGCAGGTAGTTTTCGGCTTTCTTCGCGACATAGCGCGGATCGCGCGAGTACGGCTGGCGCAGCACGGGGTCGACCACGTCGCAGATCAGCGAGAGCGTCGGCGTGCCGCAAATCGGATCGACGAACGCGGTGGCCGGGTCGGGCTTGAGCAGCATGTCCGATTCGTGGATCTCCTGAAAGCCGCGAATCGACGAGCCGTCAAAGCCGATGCCGGCGCTGAACAGATCGGGATGCACCTCCGGGAGCGTGATCGAGAAATGCTGCCAAAGCCCCGGCAGATCCGTGAATTTCAGATCGACGATTTGAATGCCGTGCTTGTGCAGCAGCTCGATCACGTCGCCCGCGCTTTGCGGCCGGGTCACGCGAAAACTGCCCGCTTCGACCGATGCGCCAAAAGCGGACGCCGAAGCGCGTTGCGTAGAGGACATGACCGTCTCCTCTTTCCGACCCTCATAAGCTCCAACCTTAGTCTGTTGTGGCGCAAAAACAAGGGACGACCTATTCGTGAGCTTCGCGATCGGCCGCCAGCGCCGCCAAACGGGCAACGCCCGCATCCTTGGCGGCGGCGGACGTCGCATACGATTCATCCGACACAAGCGTGCGCCTGAGCTCGCGCGCGGCAAAGTCGACCAGCGCGATTACCCATACGAATCCGCCGGCCTGCTCGGCCGTCTGCACGAACGCCTTCACGTCTGCTTGAGCTTCTGCATTCATCGTGACCTCCATAACGGAAAAGCCGCGCGAAAAAAAACGGCGCGGCAAAGAAAACGGTTGGAGTGCGCGGACGCCTTACGGCATCTTGCCGAGGATCGCGCCGAGTTCGTCTTTCGTGAACGCGCGCAGCGTCTGGGTGTGGACATTGCCCGCCGAGCCGATCGCGAGGCCGAACGCGCACAGGCTCTGATCGTCCGGAGCGCTGACTGTCGCTACGATGTCGTATTCGCCGAGTGTCCAGTACACGCTCGTCATTTCGCAACCGAAAGTCTTGGCCATTTCGGCCACTTGAGAGGCCCTTTGCGAGGTGTTCTTGATGGTACGGATGCCCTGATCCGTGAATTTGCCGAGGATCACATAAGTCGCCATGGCGGCCCTCCTTTCGATGGGAACGGAAAGCGCAAAGCGAACCCGCGACATCTACTGTCTCGTTGCCTGAGAAACCGCCGTGCGCGTGACTTGATTGTAGGCAATGAAGTCGCGCGCAACGGACCTTAGGCGCACTTTTTACACCCCGCCGACGCCGTCTCGTCACAACGACGTGCGCTAAAGCGGAAATGTCGTAGTCGAGAGAATTTCCTTGAGCACCATGAAGGTGCGGATCTGCCGCACGCCCGGCAAATACAGCAATTGCTCTGCGTGAAGACGATTGAAGCTCTCGCTGTCGCGCGTACGCACGAGCATGAAGTAATCGAACTCCCCGGTCACGACGTGACACTCCATGCAGCCGGACACCTTCTGCGCCGCCTTCTCGAACTCGGCAAACGATTCCGGCGTCGAGCGGTCGAGCACCACGCCGATCACGACGAGCATGCCCGCACCGACCGCCTTCGGGTCGAGCAGCGCCACCACGCCGCGTATCAGCCCCGACTCCTTTAATCGCTCCACGCGCCGCAAGCAGGCGGGCGGGCTGAGCTTGACCTTCGCGGCGAGGCTGACGTTCGAGATCGACGCGTCGTTTTGAAGCTGCTTGAGGATCGCGCGGTCGATGCGGTCGAGCGGCTGGAGCGCGTTGGTTTCGCCGGAATATTCGCGGCGTCGTTTTATTGCGCACATGGCTTTGATGGAGAAATTTAATTAGGCTGATGTGGTCCTCGCACTGCCCAAAGTACGTCGCCGCAAATGATTTCGCAACCTCATTTCTCGGCGCTTTCTCTATCATTGCCTCATTACGACCCTCGTGAGGCCCGCCATGAACCTGCAACGATTTCCACGCTATCCGCTGACTTTCGGCCCGACTCCCATTCAGCCGTTGAAACGCCTGAGCGATCATTTGGGGGGCAAGGTCCAGTTGTTCGCCAAGCGCGAGGACTGCAACAGCGGCCTCGCCTTCGGCGGCAACAAGACCCGCAAGCTCGAATACCTGATTCCCGAGGCGCTCGCGCAAGGCTGCGACACGCTCGTATCGATCGGCGGCATTCAATCGAACCAGACCCGGCAGGTGGCCGCCGTCGCCGCCCATCTCGGCATGAAGTGCGTGCTCGTGCAGGAGAACTGGGTCAACTACTACGACGCCGTGTACGACCGCGTCGGCAACATCCAGATGTCGCGGATGATGGGTGCGGACGTGCGTCTCGTGCCGGACGGTTTCGACATCGGCTTTCGCAAGAGCTGGGAAGACGCATTGGAGAGCGTGCGTCAGGCGGGGGGCAAGCCGTACGCGATTCCGGCCGGCTGCTCCGACCACCCGCTAGGCGGCCTCGGCTTTGTCGGCTTTGCGGAAGAAGTGCGGCGGCAGGAGGCCGAACTCGGGTTCAAGTTCGACTACGTCGTCGTGTGCTCGGTGACGGGCAGCACGCAGGCCGGCATGATCGTCGGCTTTGCGGCCGACGGACGCGCGGACCGCGTGATCGGCATCGATGCGTCCGCCAAGCCCGCGGCGACGCGCGAGCAGATCACCCGTATTGCGAAGCGCACAGCGGAGACGGTCGAACTCGGGCGCGACATCACAGAACGAGATGTCGTCCTCGCGACGCGCTACGGCGGCCCCGAATACGGTTTGCCGAACGAAGGCACGCTCGAAGCCATCAGGCTTTGCGCGCGCCTCGAAGGCGTGCTGACCGACCCGGTCTATGAAGGAAAGTCGATGCACGGGATGATCGACATGGTACGCAACGGCGAATTTCCCGCGGGCTCGAAGGTGCTGTATGCCCACCTTGGCGGGGTGCCGGCCTTGAGCGCCTATAGCTTTATCTTTCGCAACGGCTAATTCGCATTAAGAACCAGCAGCGCTCAAGAAGCAAAGAGGATGAACGGCAGCGTCGTCATGAGATAAACGCCAAGCCCGATCACGGGCAATCCGAATGCGATCGCGACAGCGGCAAGGGCCGCACCCGCCAAGACGAGCACTTTCAATTTCTGTTGACGCCGGTGCTTGATTGCGAGCGGGGCCAGCGGGGCCGGCAGGCCTCCGTCGGTTGCGTCGTTCTTCTCTTCGCTCGCGTATTTCCAAAACGTCAGGCCAAGCATGACTTTCTCCCACGATATGCGAAACATTTTCGCACCGGACAGATGGGGATAGTCGTAAAGACTCGCCAACGCACCGTAAAGCCCGTGTAAATAATGCCGTTTCGCTTGGGAATCTTTATGAAATTTTTGCGAGCGACGGCCGCCTTTTTCTGAAATCGATCGGCAGCGGCATGTAACGTTTTCGCCAGTTCCTTCGGCAAAAACGCTAACAATCATGAATAACAATTTCGGCGATCAGCTTAGCGCCCGTTCGCGCAGCCTTCGCAGTTTTGTTTTTGCGGCAATCGTAGCGGCCAGCTTGAGTCACGGAATCAGTTACGGCGCGGATGCGTCGGGCGCCGCCGCATCCGATGCCGCTTCGTCCTTCAATTCACCGCCTAGCTCCGCATCCGACGCGGCGCAAGACGGCAGTCCCACGGCCGAAGACATCGCGACGGTCCTCAACGTCCGGTTTCATATCGGGCTGCAAGAGTCGCTGAAAATCGGGCAAGCGGTGCTGAACGCAGCGAAACGCGACACGATATCGCCATTGCTGCTGCTCGCGGTGATTGCGGTCGAGTCCAATTTCGACCGCTTTGCGGTGAGCGTGGTCGGCGCCAAGGGCCTCATGCAAGTGCTGCCGTCGCAGCACCGCGACCGTGTGCTGCGCAGCGCCGATCTCACCGACGCGGGCACCAACGTCAGCATCGGGTCGGCCATCCTGCACGACTATATCGAGGCATCAGACGGCGATGTTCACGATGCGCTGGTGCGCTATAGCGGCGGCGCGCGAGGCTACGCAAGAAGGGTGGCCGATCGGATGAGCGTGATTAAGACAGCGTTCGGCAATACGGCGCACAATAACGCCTTTGCGTCGCCGGCGGCATTCAAGTATTGACGAACGCGGCACTGCATTTTTCCACGCAACGCCCGCTTTTTTGCACCGCGTTTATCCGGCTGCGCGTACGCTGGAATCAAGCTGATCAACCAGGACGTTTTCGCTGCATACCATGGCTTCTACTCAATCGCTCAGAGTCGTCCACGCCGAATCCTCCGCGCCGGCACAGCCCGTCGCGCGCAACAACGTCATTCCGTTCCCTTCGCTGCGCGTCCTGCTGCCGGTAAACCTCCACTATGCGTCGCCCGAGCAATCGCGCATGCAACTCCGCGCGCTGCTGCATTCTCCGCTTGGCGTGTACGTTGCCGGCATCGAAGTCGTACGCAACGATGTGCGCGTGCAATTCGACATCGCCGCGGAAGACTTCGACTTCACATTGCACACGTTGATCGCGACACTGCCGCGAGCGACGATCGGACGGCTCTCGCGACGCAGCGTCAAAGCCGAAGCCGCCCACGCTTAATATCGATTGCGCGCCTTGCCGCCGCGCAGCCTGCGTGCAGGGGCGCTGCGGGAATTGGCGAGGGATCAGTGAATCTCCGGCTCATCTGCTGGCCGGCTGCCACCCGCGCCTTCGCGCTGCAGGAAGTCGAAGTCGCAGCCCTTGTCGGCCTGCATCACGTGGATCTGGTGCATCGCTCCGTAACCGCGCGCAAATCGCGGCTCCGGACGCACCCACGCCGCCTTGCGGCGCGCGAGTTCATCGTCGGAGATCAGCACGTTCAGCTTGCGGCCCGGCACATCGAGTTCGATCAGATCGCCGTCTTTGACGAGGGCGAGCGGCCCGCCGATAAACGATTCGGGCGCCACGTGCAGCACGCACGCGCCGTAACTCGTGCCGCTCATGCGCGCGTCGGAAATCCGCACCATGTCGCGCACGCCTTTCTTGAGCAGCTTCTGCGGAATCGGCAACTGCCCCCATTCGGGCATGCCCGGCGCGCCGATCGGCCCTGCGTGCTGCAGCACGATCACGCAGTTCTCGTCGACATCCAGCGCGTCGCTATCGATCCGCGCGGCCATGTCGCTGTAATCGCGAAAGACGACCGCACGCCCCGTATGCACGTGCAGCTTCGGATCGGCGGCGCCCGGCTTGATGACCGCGCCGTCGGGCGCAAGATTGCCGCGCAAGACGGCCAGCCCCGTGTCGGGCATCAACGGCGACGCGCGGCGGCGAATTACGGCGTCATCGAAAATCCGTGCATCGGCGATGTTCTCGGCAAGCGTGTTGCCGTTGACCGTGCGTTGCGTGCCGTCGAGCAGATTGCCGAGTTCCTTCAGCATCGCGCGCAGGCCGCCCGCGTAATAGAAATCCTCCATCAGGTACTCGCCGGCCGGACGAATGTTGGCGAGCACCGGCGTGCGCCGAGCGAGTTCGTCGTAGCGCTCGAGCGTCAACTCGACGCCTGCGCGGCGCGCGAGTGCGATCATGTGCACGATCGCGTTGGTCGACCCCGCCAGCGCGAGGCAAGTCGTCACGGCGTTATCGACTGAGCGCGCAGTGACGATGTCCGACGGTTTCAAGTCCTCCCACACCATCTCGACAATGCGCAGGCCGGTGCGCGCAGCCATTTGCGCGTGGCGCGAATCGGGCGCGGGAATCGACGCGAAACCCGGCAGCGTGAAGCCGAGCGCTTCGGCCGCGCTCGTCATCGTCGAAGCGGTGCCCATCGTCATGCAGTGGCCCGGCGAGCGCGCGATGCCGCCTTCGACGCCCTTCCAATCGTCCTCGGTGATCTTGCCCGCGCGCAGGTCGGCCCAGTACTTCCACGTATCGGAGCCGGAGCCGAGCGTCTGCCCGTTCCAGTCACCGCGCAGCATCGGGCCGGCGGGCACGAAGATCGCGGGTATATCCATCGAGATCGCGCCCATCAGGAGCGCCGGGGTGGTCTTGTCGCAACCGCCCATCAGCACGACACCGTCGGCCGGATACGAGCGCAGCGTCTCTTCGACTTCCATCGCAAGGAAGTTGCGGTAGAGCATCGTGGTCGGCTTCTGGAACGGCTCGGACAGCGTCTGCACCGGCAGCTCGATCGGGAAGCCGCCCGCCTGCCAGATGCCGCGCTTCACCTCCTCCACCCGCTGCTTGAAATGCGTGTGGCACGGATTGATCTCGCTCCACGTGTTGAGGATCGCAATCACCGGCTTGCCCGCGTATTCCTCGGACGCATAGCCCATTTGGGCCGTGCGCGAACGGTGGCCGAACGAACGCAGGTCGTGCACGCCGTACCAGCGATGACTGCGCAGATCCTCGGGGTTTTTTCGTTTGATGCTCACGGTCGTCTTGCTCCGAATCACTCCATTGCTGCGCTCACGCATCCGCACGCGCGCAGCGCTTCACGTCACTTCGTTTTCTGCGCGCCGATATCGCGGTCCCATTTCTGGAATGCGGCGGCCATCGCCTGCGCGGAAAGCGGTATCTGGTGCGGACGATCGGCGATCCACTTGTCGTACTCGGGACGGCCGTACTTCTTGATCACGTCCTGGCTATGCGCCGGGGCCTGCTGGAGCGTCACGTCCTTCACGGCCGGGCCCGGATAGAAATAGCCGTCGTCGTAGGCCAGCGCCTGCTGCGCGGGCTCGAGCATGAAGTTCATCAGCTTGAAGAGCACCGCAACCTTGTCTTTCGGCACGCCCTTCGGAATCACCATGTAGTGGGCGTCGTTCACCCACGTCATGGTGTCGAACGCCTGCACCTTGAAGTCGGCGGGCACGATGCCGAGCGCGCGCGGATTGATGTCCGAGCCCGTTACCGTCACGGTCATGTCGCGCGTGCCCTCGCCCAGCTCCTTCATCACCGCCGACGTGCCGCCCGGGTAGTACGGGACGCAGTCGTTCAATGCCTTGAGGAACGCCCAGGTCTTGTCCCAGCCGTTGATCGGATCCCGCGGGTTCTTGTCGCCGAGCACGTAGGGCAAGCCCATCAGGAACGTGCGCCCGGGGCCGGAGTTCGCCGGCCGCGCGTAGATCAGCTTGTTCGGATGCGCCTTGCACCATTGCAGCAGTTGCTCCGGCGTCTTCGGCGGAGCGCGGACCTTGGCGGGGTTGTATTCGATCAGCGGACCGGCCGACATATACGCGACCTCGATCCCGTAGCCACGCGCCAGGTCCTGCATCTTGCGCGGACCGGGCGCGTATTTGTCGAGGAGGCCCGGGAACGCGCCGGAGTTATCGGGCAGAAGCTTCAGCCAGAGGTTCTGTTCGATGCCGGCCGAGAGCGCATCGGTGCCGGTCAGGACGAGATCGATATCCGAGCGCCCCGCGGCCTGCATCGCCTTGATCTTGCCCGGGAGTTGCGGCGCCGGTGCGTTGGTGTACGTGATGTTGGAGACGAGATTCGGATACTTCGCCTTGAACGCTTCGAAGCCCTTTTGCGTGAGTTGCAGATTGCCCGCGACGTCGACGATGTTCAGCGTGACCGGATCCGCGTGCGCGGCGACGCTGCCGAGCGCCGTAACGAAGACGGCGCACAGGGCCGCCAGTTTGACTGACAACCTGCCTGGAAAAGACATGGCATCTCCTCGCGTCCCATGATGGAAATCTTCTTGGATTGAACGGCCTTGATGGACCTCGGCGGGGCCAGCCTCAGTGCGAACATACCGGCATACCCCGTTCGAAGGCAAGCAGCGCCTGCGCCGCCGCCTTGATTTGCGCATGGTCCCGCTCCGGCGTCGAACTCAGCAGCGGAAGTATCGGACCCATGTCGGCGATCCCCGACGACGTCACGGCATCGCGAGCGGCGGCACGGCCAACACGGTCGAGGCGAATTCCCGCTCGACAAGCGGGGACACGTTCATGAGGAGAGGAAGATCCGAAGAAGTGGGTCGCCGGATCTCAAGGTAGCACCGCCGGCTCCATGTTGTCAAACAACACGCGGCGATTTACGCCCTTCTCGTCTACAACTTTTACGGACTTCGGCCGGTGGCAGCCAACACCGAGCCGGCCTTCGTCGATTCCGGCCCGCTCAGGAGCCGAACATCCGCTCTACCGCCCGTTCGAGATGCTGGCGCATCGCCTGCGCCGCCGCCTGCGGATCGCGCCTGCGGATCGCCTCGAGCACCGAGAGATGCTCCTGCTGCACGAGCCGCTGCCGCTCGACGGATTTCACGAGCGACAAATTGCGCGACAGGTTCATGCTGAACTCGACCTGCTCTTGAATGAACGACAGCGCCGAGATGAAGAACTGATTCTTCGAAGCACGCGCAACGGCGAGGTGGAACGCGAAATCGTCCTTCGCGCCGATGCCTTCGGTTTCGATAACCGTCTGCAGGTTGTCCCATTCGTGCTGGATCGCGGCGATGTCATCATCGTCGGCCTTCTCGGCCGCGAGCGCCGCGGCGCCGGATTCGGTCACCGCCCGATATTCGTAGCAGCGCTTGATGTCCGACAGGCTTTCGAGCGGCGCAAAGCGCTTCACGTTCGGGTCGGGGCGGCGCACGACCGTCGTGCCCGAGCCGTGGCGCGTCGCGATGATGCCGTCGGCGCGCAGTTGCGCGAGCGCTTCGCGCACGGTCGGGCGTGAGGTGGCGAAGCGCTCGGCGAGCGCATGCTCGGTCGGCAGGCGATCCCCTTCCTTGTATTCGCCTTCGATGATGCGGTTCAAGAGGTCGCTGTAGATGCGACCCGGCATGCCGGGCGATTTGCGTTCGGTCGTTGTCACGGGGAAGTGCCCACTTGTCACGGTAGCACTGGATTGTAAGGCAAACAGCGCCAATGCTCGCAACATCTCGGTTAACAACTTCCACGGCAGAGCGCCGCCGGTCTGCACTCGGCCAACGTCCTGCGCTGCCATGCGTAAAAGACATGGTTTGTATCGCAACGATATATTTTATTTGTGCCTGCGCGCCGCATACGATGCAGGACATGGCAGCGCTGAACCGAAACGGCAAATGCAATGACCGCAAATGCAGCACGGTGCGCCGACACCAGGATTCAAGACCTCGAAAAAACTGACGCTTGACCTGGAATAACGCCGAAATTGCGGTGTTAGCCATAGTACAAGGCCCGTGTTCCACATCATCTACTTAGGAGTTCAAAATGAAGATGCATCTCGTAGCTGCCCTTTCGCTCGCCCTCCTCGCCTCGGCCGGTATCGCCACCAGCGCATCGGCACAGGAAAAGACCCGCGCCGAAGTCCGCCAGGAGCTGATCCAAGCCGAAAACAACGGCTCGCGCTTCGTCACGGATACGTCGTATCCCGCGGTGAACCCGATCTTCGCGCAGCAGGCTGCCCGTCTTCAAGCGCAAAACAGCGGAGCCGGCTCCGAAATGACCGCTTCGAGCCAATCCGGCCGGCATGCGGCGGATGACGTTACGGGCGCCGCGAAGATCGCTCATGCGCCGTCGAGCTGCGTGGGCCCGGTGAGCTTCTGCTCGACGTACTTCGGAAGCTGAAATGCGATGCGCCGCAGGGCTGGCCTTCGGTGCCAGCCATTGCGCACGCCTCGCCACGGCCGGCGTCACGCCGCAGCCGCATCGCGAATTGCGCTCGCCAGCACGAGGTCGAAGAAGGCCTGTGCGCTCGGCGAGAGCGAACGCCCCTTGAGCCACACCATTTGCAAAGGCCGCTCGATGCGCAAGCCGTCGACTTCGAGCAGCGCGAGATCGCCGCGCGCCAATTCGTCTTTCACGCTCAACGTGGAAACGTAAGCGATCGCGCGCCGCGCAACGAGCATCCGCTTGATCGCTTCGGTGTCGCTGACCGACATCAGCGGCTCAATCTTCAGTCCAATCCCTTCATACGCCTGTTCGACGACCGCGCGCGTGCCCGAGCCGGGCTCGCGCATGATGATCGCGTGATCGGCGACCTCGCGCGGCGATAGCCTCTTGCCGATCTGCGGATGTCCGGCGGCCGCCACCGCGGCGATTTCGTCGGCGCCGATCCGGCGCGCGTGCAGCACGGAATCGTCGTACGGTCCCTCGATGAAGCCCGGCGCAAGCTCGAGCGCACCTGCGCCGATCAGATGGCGCGATAAGCCTGCGTCGTCAGCACGATCTTGCCGACGTGCTGCGACGAGTCGATCAACGCGTGCGCACTGCGCGCATCCTCGAGCGGGAACGTCTTGTAGATTTGCGGCTTGACCGTCCCGGCTTCGATGAAGGGCCACACGTGCTGTTCGAGATCGCGAATGATGCTCGCCTTGTCCTCGTAGCTGCGCGAGCGCAACGTCGAGCCGATGTGCGTGAGCTGCTTTTGCATCAGCGGCCAGATATTCAAGTCCTTCGCCGGGCCGCTCAACGCGCTCACCTGGACGATGCGCCCGTGCATCGCGGCGGCCTGGTAGTTACGGGCGACATAGTCGCCGGCGATGATGTCGAGGATCACGTCGACGCCCTTGCCATCCGTAAAGCGCTTCACCTCTTCGACGAAATCCGCTTCGCGGTAGTTGATCGACAGATCGGCGCCCAAGCGCAGGCTCGCTTGCCGGTGGGCTTCGGAGCCCGCGGTCGTGATGATCTTCGAGGCGCCGAACACCTTGGCGAGCATCGTCGCCGTGGTGCCGATGCCGGACGCGCCGCCGTGAATCAAGACGCTTTCGCCCTTTTGCAGGCCGCCGCGCCGGAACAGGTTCAGCCATACCGTCATGAAGGTCTCGGGCATCGCGGCCGCTTCGACCACGCTCAACCCCTTAGGAATAGACAGCGTCGCGTTTTCGTTCGCGACGACGTATTCCGCGTACCCCCCGCCCGTAATCAACGCGCACACGAGATCGCCGGCCTGAAAGCGCGTGACGCCGTTGCCGGCGGCGACCACCTCTCCCGCCACTTCGAGCCCCGGAATGTCCGATGCACCGGGCGGCGGCGCATAGGAACCCTTGCGTTGCAGCACGTCCGGCCCGTTCACGCCCGCAGCGTGAATGCGAATCAGGACTTCATCGGCCGCCGGCTGCGGCACGGCACGCGCGACCGGCGCAAGCACCTCGGGACCGCCGGGCTGCCGGATCTCGATCGCCGTCATCGACGACGGCAGGGTTTGGGCTTTAGACATGGAATCCTCTAAAAAAAATGGCCGTGAACCGGCATGAGCTGATGCATGGGATACAAGTATAGGTTCGCAAGCCGATGAATTTGTGCTGCAATATTCCGATCGAGGGATGCAAATTTGCATCACCCGCCTCGCGCGCTGGCCGATGGGGCTCTTCGCGTCGAAGCGCTACTTGAAAAAGCGCGGCGAGCCGGAGCCTGGAACCGCGTTCGCGGGCCACGACGTCGTGAACACACCGCACGCATCCGCGCCATGATCGACGAGATCGTGACCGGCTTTGAAAACTGCGCGTAAGCGCATGAAGCGGCTGCCTGCAAGCAGCGCGAATTTGTTTGATAATCCGTGCGCCATCGAACAGGAAGACATTCGCTGGCGCAGGAGCCGCCTAAGATGAAATGGAGACATGCCGATTGCAGCAGGCGAGACGCGATCGGCCTTATCCCTGGCGGAAAGTCGTTTCTCGTCCACGGAATACAAAACCATGAATACATCCGACCAAAACCGTCGGCCCTGGCTTTGGGTACTGCTTCTGGTTCCCTACGTCGCGCTGCTCTGGCTCCCCTTCTATAACCACCGCATGCCGTCGCTCCTCGGCTTCCCGTTCTTCTACTGGTATCAGTTGCTGTGGGTGCCGATCACGTCGCTGCTCCTCTACGTGATTTACCGGGGAGTCAGCAAATGAACCCCACCCAATCGATCAACAGCGTGGCGATGGCCGTGTTCATCGGCTTTTTCGTGCTGGTCACGGTGCTGGGCTTCATCGCCGCCCGCTGGAAGCGCGGCGACCTCACGCAACTGCACGAGTGGGGCCTGGGCGGGCGCCAGTTCGGCACGATCATCTCGTGGTTCCTCGTCGGCGGCGATTTCTACACCGCCTATACCGTGATTGCGGTGCCCGCGCTCGTGTATTCGGTCGGCGCGTATGGCTTCTTTGCGCTGCCCTACACGATCATTGTCTACCCGTTCGTGTTCGCCGTGATGCCGAAGCTCTGGCGCATCGCGCACGACAAGAACCACATCACCGCGGCCGACTACGTGCACGGCGAATATGGCGGCAAGCTGCTGCCCGCGGCGATCGCGCTGACCGGCATTGTCGCGACGATGCCTTATATCGCGCTGCAGTTGGTCGGGATGCAGGTCGTGATCAAGGGGCTTGGGGTGTCGGGCGAGATTCCGCTCGTCGTCGCGTTCGTGATTCTCGCGTTCTACACGTATGCGAGCGGCCTGCGCGCGCCCGCGATGATTGCGTTCGTCAAGGACATCATGATCTACATCGTCGTGATCGCCGCGATCTGGCTGATTCCGACCCGGCTCGGCGGCTACGCCGCGGTGTTCGACTCGGCCGACAAGTTCTTCGCCGCGAAGGGCGGCGCAACCGGCATCGTGCTGCAGCCGTCGCAGTTCATCGCGTATGCGTCGCTTGCGCTCGGCTCGGCGCTGGCCGCGTTCATGTATCCGCATACGATGACGGCGATTCTGTCTTCGTCGTCCGCGAAGACGATTCAGAAGAACGCGATCGTGCTGCCCGCCTACACGCTGCTGCTCGGCCTCATCGCATTGCTCGGCTATATGGCGATCGCGGCGGGCATCAAGGTGCAGTCCGCGTCCGACGTTGTCCCCGCCCTCTTCGGCACGCTGTTCCCGTCGTGGTTCGTCGGCTTTGCCGCGGCGGCGATTGCGATCAGCGCATTGGTGCCCGCGGCGATCATGTCGATCGGCGCGGCCAATCTCTTCACGCGCAATCTCTGGCGTCCGCTCGTCAATCCGAACATCTCGGCGGCCGGCGAAGCCTCGACCGCGAAGCTCGTTTCGCTCGTCGTGAAGTTCGGTGCGCTGCTCTTCATCGTGTTCCTGCCGACGCACTACGCGATCGATCTGCAGTTGCTCGGCGGCGTGTGGATTTTGCAGATCTTTCCGGCGGTCGTGTTCTCGCTCTATACGCGCAGGCTCTCGACGTCCGGGCTGCTCGCCGGGTGGCTCGCGGGCATCGTGCTCGGCACCGGGCTGGCGATCTCGCAAGGCTTGAAGCCCGTGTTTGCGCTGCACGCCGGCACAGCGACCTTCCCGCTCTACATCGGGCTGATCGCGCTGGTGGTGAACATCGTGATCGTGCTCGGGCTTTCGGTCGTGATGCCGGCGCGCCATGCGGCGGCGGCAGCGAAGTAATGCTCGCCGCCGCGCGCCACATGCTTCGTCGATCCGTGGCGCACCGTGGTCGACTTGCCGCCCGGCAACGAGCCACGGCGCCGCCATCGGAGTAGGGAACTCATGCAGCGGCCGTAAGAAGCAGTTCGGGAGAGTTCGACCATGGCAGCGGTCGCAACATTTGCAGCCTGCGGCGCCGGAACCCATAAAATGCGTATTCGGACCCACCAAAGGATCGAAATTGTCTTCGCTCGATTGGCTTAGCCGCCTGCTCGTCATGATACCCGTCAGCGGTCAACTCGAAGTCCGCTGCGCCTACGGCGCGCCGTGGCGCGTCGCCTACGAGCGCGCCGAACCCGGCGAAATGCCCTATCACGTCCTGCTTGGCGGATCGGCGGTGCTGGAAAGCCCTGACGGCGCCACCCAACACCTGGACGCGGGCGACATCGTGCTGCTGCCGCACGGCTCGCAGCACGTGCTTCACGACGGCAGCGGTGCACGCCCGTTACCGGTGCGAACACGCGCAGTCTTCAATGTGGACGTCAGCGAAAATCGCGGCAAAGGCGAGCGTCTCGACATGCTCTGCGGCCGCTTCCTCCTCGCGCCGCCGCACGACCGCCTGATGCGCCATTACCTGCCCGCCATACTCGTGGTGCGAACCTCCGCACACGACGCGTCGCAGCAGAACGCAACGTCGCTTCAGCTGGCTAGCCTCGTCGGGCTGATGCGGGCCGAATCGGGCTCTTATACGCTGGGCGGACATGCGATGCTCAACGCGCTGTCGGCCGCGCTCTTCGCGCTCACGTTGAGGATGGCCAGCGAATCCGACGCGGCCGATGTCGGCTTGCTGGCGTTGGCCGGCCATCCGCGCCTCGCGCCTGCCCTCACCGCGATGTTCAACGAGCCCGCACACGCATGGACCCTGCCTGAGCTGGCTCAGCTGTGCAACATGTCCCGCGCGACCCTCGTTCGCCACTTTCGCGACAAGGTGGGATGCTCCGCCAACGACTTGTTGACGGATATCCGCATGACGCTCGCGGCCAACGAATTGAAGAAGCCCGCCACTTCGACAGAAACGGTGGCCGAGGTGGTCGGCTATCAGTCGCTGGCCGCCTTCAGGCGCGCCTTCACGCAGCGCATGGGCATGACACCCGGCGAATGGCGTCGGACCGCGCAGGCAATGTAGCGAGCGGCACGACCGAAGACGTGCGCCGCGTCCACGCAACGCGTCCTCGGGAAAACCCGAATGAGACGAATGAGCATCCAATTGAGCGTATTAGGGCTTATACGGATCATCCTATCCCCCTACAGTAGAGGCTCCTAACCACCTGACGAAGGAGTCAGACCATGAGCCGCATCACCGTTCCCAACATCGCATCCGCCACCGGCGCCACTGCCGAAGTCTACGCGCAAGTCAAGCAAGCCACCGGCGGCAGCGTCCCGAATCTGTTCGCCGCGCTGGGCGCACTGGCGCCCGAAACGCTCAAGGCCTATTTGAATGCCGAAGGCGTGCTCGCTGCGGGTACCCTGAGCAAGCAGGACGTCGAGACGATCAAGCTGCTGGCCAGCGAATTGACCGGCTGCGACTACTGCGTGGCCGCCCATACGATGCTGGGCAAGATGACGGGCCTGTCGCCGGAAACGCTCAAGCAGATTCGTAACGGCCAGCCGACCGGCATCGCGAAGCGCGACGCGCTCGTGAGTTTCGTGCAGACCCTGCAGCGAACGAGCGGCACGCTCAGCGCGGACGCTTTCGAGGCGATCAAGGCGGCTGGCTACACGGACGCGCAACTGGTGGAGATCACGTTGGCCTACGCGCTGACGATCTTCACGAACACCTTCAACCGCATCAACGACACCGACGTGGACTTCCCGCCGGTCAAGTGACGCGCAATGGAGCGGGCGCTCCTGATCCGGTGCCCGCGCCGTTGACAACAAACGATCGGCACGCATGCCGATCCCATGAACCGGATGTGCGGCGTACCGCTTGGACACATCCATCGCTGGATCAATTGATCGAGGACGACACATCATGAAAACGTACTTCCGCGTCGCGGAGACGAATAGCGGCTCCTATGGACACCTGGCTTTGTTGAGGTGGACCATGACGGCCATCTTCATTTGGTTCGGAATCCAGAAGTTCACGCCCTATGCGGCCGATGCCATCGCGCCGTTGATCCAGCACAGCCCGTTCATGAGCTGGCTGGACATCTTCGGCGTGCGGGGCGAGGCCCGCGTAGTGGGGTCGATCGAGCTGCTGACCGCCGCGGCGCTGATCGTCGGCTCGGTGATTCCCGCGGTGTCGGCGCTCGGAGCGGCAATGGCCAGCGTCACCTTCGTCCTGACTACGTCATTCGTTTTCAGCACGCCGGGCATCACGCAGTTCAGCCCGACTGGCTTTCCGATCATCTCGACGTTGGTCGAGCAGTTTCTGATAAAGGACGTCGTGCTTCTTGCCGCGTGCCTGACGTTGCTGAGCGCGTCGTTGTCGCGGCGTGCTACGGCAATATAAGGCGTCTATCGCCGCCATCACCCATGTGGCCTGTCACGCCTGCCGCGCCGCCCGCTCCGGCTGCGCGGTTTCCATTGCATCGTAAAACGCGACGGCGTGATCGACGAACGCCCTGACCTTGGCCGGCAGCAGCGTGCGCGTGCTATAGGCCAGACGAATCTCGATCGCGCTGCCGACGATTTCGAAACCTTCCAATAGTTGAACGAGCCGGCCGGAATCGAGCTCGGCCTGCACGAGCGCTGTCGCTATCGCGCCGATACCGAAGCCTTCGAGCACCATCTGCCGGTTGAATATCGGGCTGTTCGACGCGACTTCGTATTTGAGCGGAATCGTCAGATCTTCGCCGTCGACCTTGAACGTCAAGGCCGGCTTGCGCAGCGACGGCGGCGTGGTGACGAATACATGGTCCTGCAGTTCCGACGGATGCTTGGGCGCAGGATGGGTTTCCAAGTACTGCGCCGAGGCGGCAATCACGACCGGCATGCGTTCGAGCACCCGCGTGACGGCCGTGTCGGTGCTCAGCATGAAGGGCAGCACGATGCCGAGGTCGTAGCCGTCCGCGACCAGGTCGACGGGGCGCTCGGTCAGCGTCACGTCGAGGTCCACTTTGGGATGCTTGCGCTTGAACGACGCAATGAGCGGCACGAGCCGGTTGAGCGTCGCCGTCGTGTGCGCGACGAGCCGCAGCACGCCGCTCGGCTCCTGGGTCTGCGTCGACGCCGACGCTTCCAGTGCCTCGAGGTCGTCGAGCACCCGGCAGCATCCGTCATAAAAGCGTTCCGCCGCTTCGGTGAGCGATATCTGCCGCGTGGTGCGATGAAAGAGCCGGCTGCCGAGCCGCCGCTCGAGCGCGGCGATCGCGCGCGACACCACCGGGGTCGTAAGGCCGAGGATATCCGCGGCACGCGTAAAGCTCTTCGCTTCGACAACCGTACGGAAGATTCGAAGACTTTCGATATATTCCATGTGGCACCTTTAGCGAGACAGACTGCCAGTATTGAATGACGAAACGATCCGCGCAAGCCGCCGCCCGAATAAGCGCGAGCGAGCGGCGGCCTGCAAAAGCATCAAATTTCAGGCGGCGGCATAAACGCCATGCGCTCCTCGACATAGAGCGCGTAGATCAAGTCGAGCATCGTGCGGATGTCCTCCGATTCGTCGAGCATACGCATGCTCATGATGATCGGTGAAACGAGGTTCGGGTCGTCGAGCTCCTTGTAGCTCACGTCGTCGCGCTTCAAGCCGTGCACGCTGCTCGGGACGATCGAGATCCCCTCGCCTGCCGCCACGAGACCCAGCGCAATCTGCAGCTCGCGCGTTTCGTAGATGCGGTGCGGCTTCAGCGAGCGATCGTGAAAGGCGGCCAGCACCTGGTCGGCGTAGCTCGGGCGCGGCGCTTTCGGAAAGATGATCAACGTCTCGCCGATCAGGTCGTGCAGCGACAGCACCGGTTTCGCCGACTCCAGCGCATGCCCGATGGGCAGCGCCACGATCATGCGCTCCTCGCGCAGCACGACACGCCGGATGCTCGGGTCTTCATGGCGAATCCGGCCAAAGCCGACGTCGATGCGGCCTTCCTTCAAAGCCTTGATCTGCTCCATCGTCGTCATCTCTTGCAAGCTCAGTTCGACCGCGCTGTTTTCGGCGCGAAAGCGCCGGATGATCTTGGGCAGCATCCCATAGAGCGTCGAGCCGACAAAGCCGATCGACAGGCTGCGCTCGATCTTGCCGACGCGCTTGGTCATCGATTCGAGTTCGGCCGTCTGAGCGAGGAGCTGCACGGCGTGCGAGTAGAAAAAGCGGCCGGTATCGGTGAGCTTGAGAGGACGCGAGTCGCGTTCGAACAACTGGACGCCGAGGATCTCCTCGAGCTGCTGAATCTGCCGGGACAGCGGCGGTTGCGCGATATGCAGCCGCTGCGCGGCGCGCGTGAAATTGCGCTCCTCGGCCACGGCAACGAAGTAACGCAGATGGCGCAGCTCCATGACCATACCTTTTAGATATCGAATAGATACTAAATCAGTGTTGGACGCGCCAAATAGCCGCCAACTATGCTTCGACTACGGTAGACGCCGACGGAAATTATACCTTCCGAGCATTACGTGCATTAAGCGGCACCGCAAAAACGATTCAGCTTTGCATGGGACAGGAGACACCGCATGATCCCGATTTACCCGAACCGTACCCCCCGGCCGACCTCGATCGACGACTTCCTCGTCGAAGACGAAGCGCGCGGCGACTACCGCCTGCATCGCAGCGCATTCACCGACGAAGCGCTGTTCGAACTCGAAATGCAGCACATCTTCGAGGGCAACTGGATCTACCTCGCGCACGAAAGCCAGATCCCCAACAACAACGATTACTACACGACCCACATCGGCCGGCAACCGATCTTCATCGCGCGCAACCGCCAGGGCGATCTCAACGCGTTCATCAACGCGTGCACGCATCGCGGCGCGATGCTGTGCCGCTACAAGCGCGGCAACAAGGCGACCTATACGTGCCCGTTTCACGGCTGGACCTTCAACAACAGCGGCAAGCTGCTCAAGGTCAAGGACCCGGCGGAGGCCGGCTACCCCGAGTGCTTCAACAAAGAAGGTTCGCACGATCTGAAGAAAGTCGCGCGCTTCGCGAACTATCGCGGCTTCCTGTTCGGCAGCCTGAATGCGGACGTGCCGCCGCTCGAAACGTTTCTCGGCGAGGCGGCGCACATCATCGACATGATCGTCGACCAGTCGGAAGACGGGCTCGAAGTGCTGCGCGGCTCGTCGACCTATACGTATGAAGGCAACTGGAAGCTGACCGCCGAAAACGGCGCGGACGGCTATCACGTCTCGGCCGTGCACTGGAACTACGCGGCGACGACCAACCATCGCAAGCAGGAAAACGCGCGCGAGGACCCGATCCGGGCGATGGACGCCGGCAGCTGGGGCCGCCAAGGCGGCGGCTTCTACGCGTTCGAGCACGGACACATGCTGCTGTGGTCGCGCTGGGCGAACCCCGAGGACCGTCCCAATTTCAGCCGGCGCGATGAATTCGCCGCGCGCTGCGGCCCGGAAAAAGCCGACTGGATGATCCAGAACTCGCGCAACCTGTGCCTCTATCCGAACGTGTACCTGATGGACCAGTTCGGCTCGCAGATCCGCGTGCTGCGTCCGCTCGCGGTCAACAAGACCGAGGTGACGATCTACTGCATCGCGCCGAAGGGCGAATCGGACGAAGCGCGTGCGCGCCGCATCCGCCAATACGAAGACTTCTTCAACGTGAGCGGGATGGCCACGCCCGACGATCTCGAGGAATTCCGCGCGTGCCAGCAAGGCTACGCGGGCCGCGCGCTCGAATGGAACGACATGTGCCGGGGCGCGACGCACTGGGTCCGCGGCCCCGACGACGCGGCCAGGAAAATCGGCCTGAACCCCGTGATGAGCGGCGTGAAGACCGAAGACGAAGGCCTGTACACGGTCCAGCACCGCTACTGGATCGAAGCGATGAAGAAGGCGCTTGCGGCCGAAGGGAGCCACGCATGAAGACCACGACGCTCGCCGATATCCAGGCGTTCCTCTACCGCGAAAGCCGCTTGCTCGACGACGAGCAATGGGACGAATGGCTCACCTGCTATCACCCCGACGCCGTGTTCTGGATGCCCTCGTGGGACGATGAAGACAAGCTGATCACGAACCCGCAGCGCGAGATCTCGCTGATCTACTACCCGAACCGCCAGGGGCTCGAAGACCGCGTCTTCCGTATCAAGACCGAGCGCTCGAGCGCCACGATGCCGGACACGCGCACGAGCCACAACATCGCCAATGTCGAATTGGAAAGCGAAGAGAGCAGCGTCTTAACGGTGCGCTTCAACTGGCACACGCTGAGCCATCGCTACAAGACGAACTACAGCTACTTCGGCATGTCGCGTTACGTGATCGACTTTTCCGGCGACGAGCCGCAGATCCTGAACAAGTACGTCGTGCTGAAGAACGACTACATCAATCAGGTCATCGACATCTACCACATCTGAGCGGATGCGGGCGAGGAGCAGTCTCATGGAACACAGCATCGCACTTCAATTCGAAGACGGGGTCACCCGCTTCATCTCCTGCCGCGAGAACGAAACGCTCGCGGATGCCGCATACCGTCATCAGATCAACATTCCGCTCGACTGCCGCGATGGGGCGTGCGGGACGTGCCGCAACTTCTGCGAATCGGGCCGCTACGATCTTCCCGCGTCGAGCTATATCGAAGATGCGCTCACGGCCGACGAAGCTGCGCAAGGCCATGTTCTCGCTTGTCAGACGCGGCCCCGTTCGGATTGCGTGATCCGCGTGCCCGCTTCGTCCGCCGCGTGCAAGACCGGCGTGTCGCGGCACGGCGGCACGCTTGCGTCGGTCGAGCAGTTGACCGGGTCGACGATCCACTTCTCGATCGACGTCGACGATCCGGGCAAGCTCGGCTTTTTGCCCGGCCAGTACGTCAATGTCGAGATACCGGGCAGCGAACTCAAGCGTTCGTATTCGTTCAGCTCCCCGCCCGGCGCCTCGCGCGTGTCCTTCGTCGTGCGCAACGTGCCGAACGGGCGCATGAGCCGATACTTGTCGGAGCACGCGAAGCCGGGCGAGCGAATCGCCTTCGCGGGGCCGTACGGCAGCTTCTATCTGCGTGAACCCGCAAGACCCATTCTGTTTCTCGCCGGCGGCACCGGCATCGCGCCGTTCTTGTCGATGCTGGACGTCCTCTCCGACACTGCAGGGACGCAGCCGGTCAGGATGGTCTACGGCGTCACGAACGATATCGATCTCGTCGCCGTCGGGCAGCTCGACGAAGCGCGACGCAAGCTCGCGCAATTCGAGTACCGCACGTGCGTGGCGGACGCTGCAAGCGCACATCCGCGCAAGGGCTACGTCACGGGACACGTCGAGCCGGAGTGGCTCAACGGCGGCGACGTCGATATCTACCTGTGCGGCCCGGTTGCCATGGTCGAAGCGGTGCAGGGCTGGCTGCGCGATACGGGCGTGACACCCGCCAACTTCTACTACGAGAAATTCTCGGCAAGCAACGCCGCCTGACGACCATGAGAACCAGCCATCGCTTTCAAGACAAAGTCGTCGTCGTGACGGGTGCGGCGCAAGGCATCGGACGCGGCGTCGCGCTCGCGGCCGCGGCGGAAGGTGCGCTCGTCGTCCTATGCGACCGCTCCGAGTGGGTGCGCGACGTCGCCGATGAAATCTCGATCACGGGTGCGCGATGCCTCGCAGTCGTCGCCGACCTCGAGACCTATGCGGGCGCGTGCGAAATGACGCGTGCCGCGCTCGATGCGTTCGGCCGCATCGACGTCCTGATCAACAACGTCGGCGGCACGATCTGGACGAGGCCGTACCAGGCGTACGAGGAAGCGCAAATCGAAGCCGAAGTGCGGCGCTCGCTCTTTCCGACGCTCTGGTGCTGCCGCGCGGTGCTGCCGGCGATGATCGAGCACCAACGCGGCGCGATCGTCAACGTATCGTCGATTGCGACACGCAGCCTATACCGCGTACCGTATGCGGCAGCCAAAGGCGGGGTCAACGCCATGACGGCGAGTCTCGCCTTCGAGCACGCGCAGGACGGCATTCGTGTGAACGCCGTCGCGACCGGCGGCACCGAAGCGCCGCCGCGCCGGGTGCCGCGCAAAACCGGTGAGCAGAGCGAGCAGGAAGCGATCTGGTATCAAGGCATCGTCGATCAAACCATCGCATCGAGCCTGATGCATCGCTACGGAACGATCGACGAACAAGTCGGCGCGATTCTGTTTCTCGCTTCGGATGAGGCCTCTTACATCACGGGCACCGTGCTGCCGGTCGGCGGCGGCGATCAGGGCTAAGGCCGCGCCGCGCCGCCTCGGAACCGGTCTTGGTTCGACGGCGCGCGGCGCTCTCTTTCGGTGCGGCCGATATGTCAGCTTACAAAAGCGTGCAGGCCTGCTCGAATTCGAGGCGTGGCGCCCGCGCAAAGAGCGCTGACTTGTCCCCGTACCCGAGATTGCAGAGGAAGTTCGATTTGATGTGGCCTTCGGGAAAGAACTCTTCGTCGCAGTCCTGCTCGCTTTTTCCTGCGCTGAAGAATTCCTCGTCGACCTTGGCGTTGTCGAACCCCGACATCGGTCCGCAATCGAGTCCCAACGCGCGCGCCGCCAGAATCAGGTAGGCGCCTTGCAGCGACGAGTTGCGTTTTGCCGTCACGTCGACCAGCTCCGGCGCACTCGCGAAGTAGTCGCGCATGCCCGGGTTGTGCGGGAACAGTACCGGTAGCTTCTCGTAGAAATTCAGGTCGTAAGCGACGATAGCCGTCACCGGGGCGCTCATCGTCTTCTCCACATTGCCGGGTGAAAGCGCCGGCAAGAGCCGCTCCTTCGCGGCCTTGGTGCGCAAAAACAGGATCCGCGCGGGATTGCAGTTGGCGCTGGTGGGAGCCCATTTCAACAGGTCATAAAGCCGTCGCAAAGTTTCGTCCGAGACCGGCTCGTTCAACCAAGCGTTGTAGGTACGCGCTTCACGAAACAGGAGATCGAGCCCGGCATCATTTACGGTGTCTTTCATAAATCCTCCTTAAGCACAGGGCCGCGGCTGCCCCTTGCGAGGGGCTCGAGCACGCGGCAACGAACGAGCCTTTCACGCCAGCACGACGATATTCCCGGCCGCGCTGTCGTCTTCCATGCGACGGTGCGCTTCGACGATGTCATTCAGATGGAAGACTCTCCCAACTTTAATGCGCAGTTCGCCCTTTTCAAGCTGATTCAAAAGCTCGGCACAGGGCGTCGTCATGAAATCGCTCGACTCGCCGCCGCTCTGTCGAACCCAATGTCGCGGCGACCGGTGCACACCCCTGAACCGCGTCCGATAGTTGCCTACTCAGTCCGCCCGCTCCGAATGAGAGATGAGGACGCCAAGCCGGACCAGACTATTTCGAGTTCGACCGCAATGGAGCGCGCGAGGCCGTCGAGGCCCGGAAACAGCGACGCGTTCGTAATGTTCATGCGGTAGAGCCACTTCATCGCATCGACGCGCATGGGCGCCGGCAGCACGATCTTGTGCAGCAATTCTTCGTGGCTTTCGTAGCCATCGAGAATGGCCTGCAGCGACTTGTCGATGACCCCCGGCAAGACGAACGTGCCCGACTGCGCCACGAGGCGGTCATCCATTTCCGCGGGTTCGCCGAACCACAAAATCTCGTTCGTGTTCGCGAAGAAGTACTTGTCGAAATTGTCGTGCACACGCGGGTCGATGACGTCGCGCGTGAGCCCGGGATTCGCCTTCGGCAACGCACGGCTGTTCCACAGCGCGGGCGTGTTCAGCGCAAAGACAGCGGCATCGTTGGTCGCGCGTTCGAGTGCGAAAAATGCGGCAACAAAGGGACTTTTCGTGAAATCGAGCAGCCGCGTGGGTGCGCCGTGATGCTGCATCAGCGCAAGACAGCGCAGGTCGTCGTTCAGCAGTTCGGGATGCGCGAGGAAGTTGTGCGCCTTGCGCCGGAAAATGCGGATGGCACGCTCTTCGCGCGAGCGCCATTCACTCCTGTCCAGAACGTAGTCGCGCATGTAGCGTGACAGCGAGCTTTCGAGACGCCACGTCGCGTTCTGCTGACCGCGAAACGCCCAGCCGTCGAGCGTCGTTGTCAGCTCCATGAACTGCTGCCAGTCGGAAAGTACTGTGGTCTGCATCCTTGTTTCCGCTTGTTTCCACTTGTTTCTCTGTGCGGCGATCGCATCGAGTGCCGGCACTACGCTCGGCAATGCTGCATCGCAGCCGCTAAATATAGGTCCGCTCGCAGCGGAAAAGCAAGGTGCGTTTCGCGTGCCCGGTGTCTTTCAGCTCCTGCGCTCCTAAAGCCGCGCAGGGTTGGCTTCGCGCCCACCTTCCGGCAACCTTTCGCCGATCGCGGCCGCCAGTGTCTCAACGGAAGGCGAAGGCACAGACGAAGACTCGAGCGGCGTCGCTGGTTCGTCCGCCACGCGCGCCTGCAATGGCCGCTCGGGGTGCACGAAAATCCACAGCAGCGCGCCGCACGCCGCCGCCGCGCCGATTACGATCAGGCCGCTTTCCCAGCTGTGCGTGAGCTTGACGACGAACGCCACCGTGACCGGTCCTGCGA
The DNA here is from genome assembly GCF_017315705.1 of Trinickia mobilis. Lineage (GTDB taxonomy): Bacteria > Pseudomonadota > Gammaproteobacteria > Burkholderiales > Burkholderiaceae > Trinickia_A > Trinickia_A mobilis. The sequence continues at coordinate 467,901 of NZ_JAFLRF010000001.1, forward strand.
CATTCGAGAGCGCGCCCCACACGTTCGTCCACCCGGACATGACGCCGGTGAACTCGCGACCGAGATCCTGCGTGGCGGACCATACGACGACCTGCACGAAACCCACGGCCGCGAACGAAAGACACAACAGGCCGACGACGGCCGGAATCGCCGCCGCGCGCGAGGCGGCGATCAACGCGAGCGCGCTCACGATGAAACCCACCATGGCCACCGGCGTGCGCGCCCAGTAGATCGAACCCGTTTTCTTCAGCAGGCGGTCGCAGAGATAGCCGGCGGCGAACACCGCGAGAAACACGGCGATCCACGGCAGCGACGCATACATGCCCATCGCCTTGAGCGAAAGCCCGCGGGCGCGCATCAGGTAAGTCGGCAGCCACGTCGTGTAGAAGCTTTGGATCAGCACCAGCAGGAAGTATTGCAGCCCAAACACCCAGAAGCGCGGCTGCCGGAAGCAGCGCACGAACGCGCCTTTGGCGGGCGGATTCTCAGGCGGCTGGCCCGCCGCGATGTAATCGGCTTCGGCCTTCGTGATCAGCGGATGCGCGGCCGGCGTATCGCGGTAGCCGAGCCACCAGATCGAGCCGAGCAGCAGGCCCAGCACGCCGAAGCCGTAGAACACCGCGTGCCAGCCGAACTGGACGATGGTCCACGCCGTGAGCGGCGCGGAGACGATCGGCCCGAGATACAGCCCCGCGAGCAGCATCGAGTTGCCTTTCGCGCGCTCGCTGCGCGGAAACCAGCGCTTGACCGCGACGATGCCGCTCGACCAGTCCGCCGACTGCGCGCCGCCCAGCACGAGCCGGCAGCCGAAGAGCCACGCGAACGTCGTGCCAAACGGCGTGACGATCATCATCAGCGACCAGAGCGCGCTCGTGGTGAAAAGCACCTTGCGCGAGCCGATGCGCTCGGCCATGCGTCCCGCCGGCACCTGCCCGATCGCGTACGTCCAGAAGTAGACGGTCAGGATCATCGACATCTCGACGATCGAGAGTCCGAGTTCTTTCTGGATTGTCGGCGCGGCCACGGTCATTGCGGCGCGGTCGAGCGTCATCGCGAAGGTCACCGGCGCGACGAGGCACGCGGCGATCTTCCAGCGTAGGTTGCTAACGTTGTGCAACATGGATGGACTCCTCGGCACGCGCTCCGGCGCGCCTCGCATGTGAAATCGCCGCGATCGCAATCGCGCACTGGTCGTTCGCCGCCCGTACCGCCGCCGCGAGCGCCGCCGTATCGGCCGCGTGGATGCGGATGATGGCTTCCCCCGCGTGAACGCGCTGACCGACCCCGCAGAGCAGATCGACGCCCGCGCCCTTGCAGGCCGGCGCGCCGGCCTCCCGCGCGATGGTGCCGACGGCCCACCCGTCGATTTGCGCGACCGTGCCGGACTCGCCGGCCACGATCGTGTGCGTGAGCGGCGACGGCTCGACGAGCGCCCGGCGGCCCTGCGCATCGACGATGCGATCGAAGGCGCGGCGCGCCGCGCCGCTCGCGAGCAGGCGCGCGGCCTCTTCGCGACCGCGCTGGGCCGAGTCGACGCCCGGCGCCCACGAGAGAATGTGCCCCGCGTAGCGCAGCGCCTTGTCGCGAAGATCGGCCGGTGCGTCCGCCGCGTTGTCGAGCACGGCGAGCACGTCGCGCAGTTCCAGCGCCGGGCCGATGCCGCGGCCGACGGGCGCGCTGCCGTCCGACGCGAACGCCTTGACGGTCATGCCGAGCTCGCTGCCGATCAGCTCGAAGAGGCGCGCCAGTTCGAGTGCCTGCGTGACGTCGTGCAGCTTCGTCTTCGGCCCGTAGGGCAGATCGACCACCACGTGCGTCGCGCCCGCCGAAAACTTCTTCGACATGATCGATGCGACCGACCAGCGGCGCGTGTCGAGCTGCAGCGGCCGCACCATCGCGTTTGTCACGTCGTCGACGGTCGAGTGATTGAGGCGGCCGTTCCAGACGATGCAAGCGCCCGCCTCGAGAACGGCCGCGCGCATTTCGTCAGCGTCGAGATCGACCCGCGCGATCGCTTCCATCGCGTCGGCCGTCCCCGATGCCGAGGTGATCGCGCGCGACGACGTCTTCGGCATCAGCAGGCCGAACGCCGCGACGATCGGCGCGACGAGCAGCGTGATGCGGCTGCCCGGCACGCCGCCTAGCGAGTGCTTGTCGACGACGATCGGCCGGCCCCAGTCGATGCGCGGCATCCGCCGGGCGCGCACGCGCGCAAGCGCCGCCACCTCCGTGTCATCGAGTTCGCCGATGAGCGCGCGCAAGATGTCCGCCGCTTCGGCTTCGATGAAACGGCCGCCTGCGATGCCCTCCATGAGCCTCGCGTAAGCGGCTTCGTCGAGCGTCGCGCCGCCGAGCTTCGCCAGATAGTCGTCCCATCCTGCGCTTGCTTGCGCACCCAGGCGCTCGCGGATGAGGGCTTCGATCACGCCCGCGAAGCGCTGCACGCCGACGGCGGCGCTGCGATCGTTCATCACCTTGATCGTCCGCACGCCGTCGGGCGAGGCCGCAACCGTGCGCGCGAGACGCGCCGCGATTGCGGCTTCGGTTTCGCGGCCGCGCGCGGCGATTCGCCTCGCCAGCACGTCGGCCGGCGCCGTGACCTCGATCACGACGAGGCGCGGCACCTGGGCTGCAAGCGCGGCAATGACCGCGCGCGAACCGTTCGCGATCACGTGCCGGCCGGCTTCGACGTTCGCCAGCAACTCGCGCGGCAGCCCATACCGAAGCTCATGCGCGTCCCATGTGATGAGAAAGCGCTGCGCGCGCTCGAGCGCGGCGAATGCTGCCTCGTCCACGCCGACATGCTGCTCGCCCGGCGATCCGCTCGGACGCGTGATGGTACGCGTCGCGAACACGACGTCGGCTCGCCCGGCGAATGCCTCGCGCGCGCCGTCGATGAGCGTGTCCTTGCCGGCCCCGCTCGGGCCGACCACGAAAAAGAAAACGCCGCAGGGGGCCATGGCGCTTACTCGGCTTCGTCGAGGCCGATATCGACCGCCGGCGCCGACTGCATGATCTTGCTCGTCGAAATGTAATCGACCCCGGTCTCCGCGATCGGCCGAATCGTTTCGAGGCGGATGCCGCCCGACGCCTCGACCTTCGCACGGCCACCCACCATCTCGACGGCGTGACGCATGTCCGCGAGCGCCATGTTGTCGAGCATGATCACGTCGACATCGGTTTCGAGCGCCTCGGCGACCTGGTCGAGACGGTCGCACTCGACCTCGATTTTCGTGAGGACCGGCAGCACCTTGCGCGCACGCGCGACAGCGGCCTTGATGCTCCCGCAGACGGCGATGTGGTTGTCCTTGATCATCACGCCGTTGTCGAGCCCGAGACGGTGATTGAGCCCGCCGCCGCACGCGACCGCGTGCTTTTCCAGCATGCGCAGGCCGGGAGTCGTCTTACGGCTGTCGAGCAGACGCGCCTTCGTGCCTTCGATCGCCTTCACGTAGCGCGCGGTTTCGTTGGCAATTCCGGACATCCGCTGGACGATGTTGAGCGCCGTGCGCTCGGCCGTCAGCAGACTGCGCGCGTTGCCGCTCACCGACAACAGGATCGCGCCTTTCTCCGCGCGCTCGCCGTCGTTCAGATGCTTCGCGACCCGAACCGACGGGTCATAGCGCTCGAACACGCGCACGGCCACATCGATACCGGCCACGATGACGGGTTCGCGCGCGTTCATGACAAAGGCGGCTTTCGCGTCGGCGTCGATCATCGTTTGCGCGGTGAGATCGCAATAGCCGATGTCTTCGGTGAGCCAGAGGTCGATCAAACGATCTACTGCAAAGCGGTCGTACATCTCAGTCCCCAAGGTGTGAAGAGAAAACTGCGGACGTCCAGCACGCCTGCGTGATGCGCCCGGTGCTGATTCAAGTCAACGATTCATAGCGTACACACTCAAAAAACGCACAACAAGGAGAATTTCGGATTTTCGGGGCGGGGAAAACCCGATGCGCAAATCCGCACTACAGTGCGCTTTTATCTTGAGCTTTTAGATGAAATGTACGATGCACGGCATGGTCCGGCCAAGAGACTATGTAGCGCATGCACTTATGTTGACGATCGAAAACGGCGGCTGGAGCGCGGCGCGCCAGGCGCTTCATGTCCGCGCGTGCGTTCAGTGCGCGTCGCCGCGCACGCGCGCGGACGCCGCTTCGAGGTCGCGCCAGGCGGGCTGGCCCGGCGCGTAGCGCACGCGAATGTAGCGGGCCAGCTCGGCGACCTGCTGGTCGTCGAAGACCTCGCGAAAGCCCGGCATATAGCCAAGCCCTTCCGTCGCGGGCTGATCGATGCCGTGCAGCAGCACGCGCAACAGGTTGTCCGGGCTCGCCTGGCTCACGCTCGTGTTGAGCCCCATGAGCGGGCGCACGCCGAAATGGCCCACGCCGCCCGACTCTGCGTGGCACACCGCGCACGCCGCTTCGAACATGCGCTGACCGCTCTGGAGCCCGAGCGCCGTCACGGCGCCGGCGTCCGCGCCGGCCGCGTGCTGCGCAGCCGCCTGTGCGACGACGGCATCGTCGATACGCGGCGACAGCGAAGCGATGTAGTGCGCGATCGCGTGCACATCCGACTCGGGCAGTGCCGCAAGCCCCGCGACGACGGGCGCCATCGGCCCCGCCGCAACGCCGTGCTCGCGTGAGAAGCCGGTGCGCAGATACTCGAACAGCGCGCCCTCGGTCCAGGGCACCGGCGCTGACGGCGACGCATGCGACGCGGTCAGCGAAGGCGCAACCCAACCCTCGGCGCTGCCGCCCGTGAGATACGCGAGGCCGCCCTTCTCGGCGCCGAGCACGTTGCGCGGCGTGTGACATGCGCCGCAGTGCCCCACGCCGTCGACGAGATATTTACCGCGATTCCAGAGCGCCGAACGCTGCGAATCGGCCTGGAAGGCGCGGCCGTCGTGGAACAGCCAGTTCCAGCCGGCGACAAGCCGGCGCTGGTTCAGCGGGAACGGCAGGTTCGTCTGCGGCGGCGCGTGCTTCACGGCCGGCTGCGACACGAGCCACGCGTAGAGCGACATCATGTCGGGCTCGCTCATGCGCGCAAACGCCGTGTACGGAAACGCGGGGTAGAGATGCCGCCCGTCGCGCGAGATGCCTTCGCGCATCGCGCGCGCGAACGCTTCATAGGACCACGTGCCGATGCCCGTCTCGGGATCGGGCGTGAGGTTGGTCGACCAGACCGTGCCGAACGGCGTAGCGAGCGCGAGGCCGCCTGCGTTGGTCTGACCGCCCGGCGCCGTGTGGCAGACGGCGCAATCGCCGGCGAGGGCAATCCGGCGTCCGCGCTCGAGCATGGCGGCGCTCCAGACCGGCGCGCCGCCGCCTGCCGCCGTCACGGGCGCAATCGGTGCGGGGCCCGGCAGGACAGCGCACGCGAGGCCGATCAACCCGCCCGCCGCGCCGCCGATGCCGCCGCCTGCCAGCCAGCGTCGCCAGCGCGACGCGCGACGCGCCATGGCGGGCGCGTCGCGCACGACGGCCGGGCCCGCATCGGCGAGCGCCCGGCGAATGTGCTCGGGGTCGAACGGCGGCGCACGAAACCGCACGCCGGTTGCATCGTAGAGCGCGTTCGCGACGGCGGCCGCGGCAGGCGCCGCCGCCTCGTCGATACGCCTCGCGTCCTGCACCGAAAGTTCGCGATGCCCCGCCGAGGACGCAGCGTCGGCCGGGATCAGCTCGTGGGCGACGACGGCCCGCGCGGCGGGGTCGAGCCCGGTTTCGTCGTGAGCGGGACGCGCGAGGCGCTGCACACCCGTCGCGCGTGCGATGGCCGCCTCGATTTGCCAGGCGGGCAGCCCCGCCAGCGCGCCGGGGTCGCCCGCGCCGTGGCCGGCCACCACGCGCCGCACGGCGATGTCGCCTGTCGTGCGATTCACGTCGAGATCGACCACCCACGCCGACCAGCTCGCACTCGACTCGGCCGCCTGCATGGCCGGGGCGTCGCGCAGCGAGACTTCCGTGCACGCGCAATCGCGCGCCGGCTCGCCCGATGCTTCGCCGGCCTCGCCCTCGGCGGCTCGTCCGTCGAACGCGAAGCCGCGCCCGCGCAGCCACGGCGACGCCGACTGCGCCTCGCGCGCCGGCTCCGCACCCCACGCCGCGCGCTCGCTCACCATCCTGATGATCTCGCGCGCACCGGCATCGCGTGACGCATCGAGATGCTGAAGACGCAGCGCAACGGGATCGCGCCGCGTGCCGCGCGCCAGTTCGTCGATGAACGACTCGCGCGCGAACGCATGCGCCTCGCCCGGAATCGCGCGCGCCGGATCGTCCACGAACACGTACGCCTGCGCATGGCGGTAAAGCAGCGGCGCGGGCATCGCCCCGGCGTCGCCTGCGGCTTCGTGCGCTGCCGTATTCGCTTCGACGGATGCGCCTTCGACGTGCGCCCGATAGCGCCACGCCGCCATCGTGCCGTCCGGCGCAAGACGCGCTTCGACGGCGAGCCGCGCACCGGCATCGACGCCCTCTGCGGGCCACGCGTACTCGGCGCGGGTCTCGGCTTGCGTACGCAGCGGCTCGTCCGCAGGCATCGCCGGCTTATTGCGCATCTTCCTGCTGCAAATACCGCGCGGCACGCCGCACGGCACGCACGATCTCGAGATGCGTGCCGCAGCGGCACAGGTTGAAGCGCAGCGCGTCGCGAATCGCGTCCTCGTCGGGCGACGGGTTGCGGCTGAGCAGCGCCGCCGCGCTCATGATCATGCCGTTCAGGCAGTAGCCGCACTGCGCGGCCTGTTCGTCGATGAACGCGCGCTGCACCGGATGCGGCGCAGCGAGCGTGCCGAGGCCTTCGAGCGTCGTCACCTCGCGTCCCTGCGCCGCCGCGGCCGGCACGACACATGAGCGCGTCGCCTGGCCGCCCACGAGCACCGTGCATGCGCCGCATTGACCGAGCCCGCAGCCGTATTTGGGGCCGTTCAGCTCGAAGTCGTTGCGCAGAATGTAGAGGAGCGGCGTGTCGGGCGCGGCGTCCTCGACGCAGCGCGTCTCGCCATTCACGCTGAGCGTGAGCGGGGAGGCCTGGGAACGGGTATGCAACATGGGCTGACTCGAGAAAGTGATACGCGCCAGCAGCGCCCTGGTGTTCGGCGTGCTCTCGCTGCGGCCGGCTTCTTTCGCGCGGCGCCGCCGCATCGAGCCGCGCCGCGCAGGCCGGTTATACCTCGCCGAAATTCCGCTTGCTGTCAGCCTTCGGCGGACGCCGGCTCGTTCGCCCGCGCAGCCGGCGCGGCGGGCGAAACGAGCGGCACGCTGAACACGTCGTAGGCGAAGACCCACGCCGGATCCTCGTTCGTCCGCAGCCAGGTGTTGTCGTGCGAGACACGCTGCACCTTCGACGCACGCGCCGCGCGGTTGGCCTCATAGAGCGCGAACGCACCCGTGTAATCGGCGAGACCTGTTTCGTCGAGGCAGCGCGTGAGCATCGCCGCATCCTCGATCGCCATGGCCGCGCCCTGCGCCATGTGAGGCTTCATCGGATGGCATGCGTCGCCGAGCAGGACGAGCCGGCCGCGGCTCCACAACGGCAGCGGGTCGCGTTCGAGCAGCGGCCATTTGGTGATCGACGGCGACACGTCGATCAAGTTCTGCACATCCGGATGGAAGCCGGCGAACGCCTCGCGCATCTCTTCGCGGCCGCTGTCGACCATCGAGACGCCCTCCGGCCACTCCGCCTGCGGCACGCCCGTCACGTAGTAATACTCGTCACGCTTTTCGGTGACGTAGTAGACCATCATGTGCCGGTCATGCGACCACCACTTCACGCACATGTCGTAGGGACGGTTGCCGAGCAGCGACGCCGGAAACACCGCGCGATGCGCCACATAACCCGTATAGCGCGGCGGCTCGGCGCCGAGCAGATGCTCGCGAATCTTCGAGTTCACGCCATCCGCGCCGATCACGATGTCGGCCGCTTCGACGCTGCCGTCCGCGAACGTGAGGCGCACGTCGTCGCCCGTGTCCTCCACCGACTGCAGGCACTTGCCGAACGCGATCGTGCCGGACGCGACGGCCTGGGTCATGAGCGCGTGGAAATCGCCGCGATGCACGGTCAGATAGCTCGCGCCATACGTTTTCACCGCGTAGTCGCCGAGCGGAATCTGCGAGATCGCCTCGGCGCTCCGCCAGTCGCGGCTGGTCCAGTAGTCGGGATGCGAGCCCATCGCGCCGAGCGCCTCTTCGCAGCCGATGCGACGCATGATCTTCATGACGTTCGGGCCGAGATGGATGCCCGCGCCGAGGCGCGAAAACACCGGTGCCTGCTCGAAGAGGCGGACGTCATGGCCACGGCGCTGCAACAGGGCGGCGGCGGCCACCCCACCAAGACCGGCGCCGATGACGGCGATACGGGGTTTGCTCATGGGTTCTCCTGGGTCGAGCGCCCATCCGGCGGGAAGCGCCGGCGGGCCGGTTAAGTGCGATCCATATGTAGCGTACACATCATAAAATAAATCAGCAAGAACATTGTTCGATACTCCTATCAGTGGTTTCCATAGGCAAATTCAGGTAAAAGGCGCGGACGACGATCATGACGATTTGTTTTCTGGTTGTCTATTTTAAATGTACACGCTAGACTTTTCCCAGATTCGCCGAACCGGCCCTCGCCACTCAACGGAGCCCGACCGATCATGTCCAGCACCTTCCTCTACGGCGCGAACGTCGCCGCCAACGGCATCCGCCAGCACTATCTGCGCTATGGCGGCCACGGCGGCGCGCGCGGCGCGCGTTCGGCGATCCTCCTGATTCCCGGCATCACGAGCCCGGCGATCACCTGGGGCTTCGTCGGCGAGGTCTTCGGCCGGCAGTTCGATACCTACGTCGTCGATGTGCGCGGCCGCGGCCTGTCCGAAGCGTCGGCGACGCTCGACTACAGCCTCGATGCGCAGGCCGCCGATGCTGCCGCACTCGCCGCCGCGCTAGGCCTCGCGCGCTTTGCGTTCGTCGGCCACTCGATGGGGGCGCGCATCGCCGCGCGCGCCGCGCGGCTCACGCCACGCGGGCTGGAAGCGGTGGTGCTGGTCGATCCACCCGTCTCGGGGCCCGGCCGCCGCCCTTATCCGGGCAAGCTGCCGTGGTACGTCGACTCGATGGCGCTCGCCCGCGCCGGCACGGACGCCGCAGGCATGCGCGCGTTCTGCCCGACGTGGACCGACGACGAGCTGCACCTGCGCGCGGAGTGGCTGCACACCTGCGACGAGCGCGCCGTTCTCGCCTCATATGAAGGCTTCCGCACCGACGATTTCCACGCCGACGCCGCGCGTCTCGCCGTGCCGTCACGCCTGATCACGGCCGAGCGCGGCGACGTGGTCCGCGACGAAGACGTCGCCGAACTGCAGCGCGCGACGCCTTCGATGCAGCACGTGCGCGTGCCCGACGCCGGCCACATGATTCCGTGGGACAACGCCGCCGGCTTCTACGAAGCGTTCGGCACGTTCCTCGGCGCGCCGCTCGCCGCCGCTGCCGTCGCGGCTTGACGCGTTTGGCGCACGCCCTCGCCACGTTTTCCGGAGCAACCGATGCCCATTAGCGACCATCAATTGATCGAGGCGTGGAAGCAGGTTCTCACGCTCTCGCGGCTCGAAGCCGGCCAGACCGTGACCCTCCTGACGAGCGCCGCCACGCACGCGCAGACGCTCTCGTGCGCGCTGATCGCGACCCAGTCGATGGGTGCGATCGTCAATCGACTCGACCTGCCGCCGGTGAACGGCGCGAAGGCGTTCAGCCGCGACTCGCTCGCCTACCTCGGCACGACGCCGCTCACGGGCAACCACGCGGCAATCGCGGCGCTCAAGGAGAGCGACCTCGTGCTCGACCTGATGACGCTGCTGTTCTCGCCCGAGCAGCACGGCATCCTCAAGTCCGGCACGAAGATCCTGCTGGCCGTCGAGCCCCCCGAAGTGCTCGCGCGCCTCGTGCCGACCGCAGGCGACCGCGCGCGCGTGCTCGCCGCCGCGCGCAAGATCGCGGCGGCGCGCGAGATGCGCGTCACGTCGCCGGCGGGCACGTCGCTCACCTGCCCGCTCGGCGAATTCCCGCCGACCGCGGAGTACGGCTTCGTCGACGAGCCCGGCCGCTGGGATCACTGGCCGAGCGGCTTCGCGCTGACCTATCCGAACGACGGCACCGCCCGCGGCACGATCGTGATCGACCGCGGCGACATCCTGCTGCCGCAAAAGCGCTACGTGAGCGAGCCGATCGTGCTGAGCGTCGAAGGCGGCTACGCGACGAAGATCGAAGGCGGCGTCGATGCCGCGCTGTTGCGCGACTACATGGAGACCTTCGCGGACCCGGAAGGCTACGCGATCTCGCACATCGGCTGGGGCCTGCAGCCGCGCGCACGGTGGTCGACGCTCGGCCTCTACGACCGTGAAGCCACCATCGGCATGGATGCGCGTGCGTTCGAAGGCAACTTCCTGTTTTCGCTCGGCCCGAACAACGAAGGCGGCGGCAGCCGCACGACCGCCTGCCACATCGACATCCCGCTGCGCGGCTGCACCGTGAGGCTCGACGACGACGTCGTCGTGCGCGACGGCCGCGTCCTCGAACCGAGCCCCTCCCACATCTGATGAGTCCCGCCATGCCCGATCTCTCGCAACACGCCGAAGCGCGCGTCTATCGGCAACAAGGCTTCGGCACGCCGCTGCCGGTGCACGGCAATATCGGCTTGCTGATCGTCGATTTCGTAGTCGGTTTCGCCGATCCGGCGACGTTCGGCGGCGGCAACATCGCGCCGGCCATCGCGCGCACGGTCGATGCGCTCGCGCTGGCGCGGCGCAACGGCTGGCCCGTTGCTCACAGCCGCATCGTCTACGCCGGCGACGGCAGCGACGACAACGTGTTCTCGCTGAAGGTGCCGGGGATGGCCACGCTGACCGAGGATCACCCGAACAGCGCGATCGTGCCCGAGCTCACGCCCGCGTCCGGCGAGCTGGTCGTGCGCAAGACCGTTCCGTCCGCGTTCTTCGGCACGCAACTCGCACCGTGGCTCACACGGCGCGCCGTGCAGACCCTCATGGTGGCCGGCGCGGTGACGAGCGGCTGCGTGCGAGCGAGCGTCGTCGATGCGATGTCTTACGGATTCCGCCCGCTCGTGCTCGCCGACTGTGTGGGCGACCGGGCGATCGAGCCGCACCACGCGAACCTCTTCGACATGCAACAGAAGTACGCGGCGGTGATGCCGCTCGCCGATGCGATCACGGCGATCGAGGCGTCCGGCCAGCGCGCCCGCTGACGTGCGGCGTGGCCCGCCCGGCGCGGGCCGCGCGAGTGACGCGGACATTTGACGTGGAGATTTTGGCCGCCTACCGTGGTCCGCCCGGGACCGTAGCGGCGCAGCGCCGGCCGCGCCGGCCCAACTGGAACGACCTGCCGTGAACCGCTCCGAACTGCTCGCGCGCGACGGCTGCCTGACCGTGATCCGGCAGCCCGTGCCTCCCGTCAAGCCCGCGCCCGGCCAGCCGGGCAGTCTTTCGTCGTATGTGCCCGACGGGCCCGAAGTGTTCGTCGCCGTGCTCGACGACGGGCAGATCCTCGCGTTCAACGGCCACGTCGATCTCGGGACGGGCATCCGCACGTCGCTCGCGCAGATCGTCGCCGAGGAGCTCGACGTCCCCGCCGCGCGCGTGACGATGCGGCTCGGCGACACCGCCCTCACGCCCAACCAGGGCCCGACCATCGCGAGCGCCTCGATCCAGATCTCGGCCATCCCGCTGCGCTGCGCCGCGGCACAGGCGCGCAGCGCGCTGCTGGAACTCGCCGCCGAACGCTTCGGCACCACCGCAGCGCTGCTGTCGTGCGACGACGCCGGCGTCTTCTTCACCGACCCGCTCGACACGCGACGCGTGACGTTCGCCGAACTCGTCGCCGGGCGGCGCATCGCGCTCGATCTCGACCTGAAGGCGCCGGTGAAGGACCCTTCGGCGTATCGCGTGATCGGACGCTCGTCGCCGCGCGTCGACATTCCGGCCAAGGCAACGGGCGCGCTCGCGTTCGTCCACGACATGCGTGTGCCGGGCATGCTGCATGGGCGTGTCGTGCGGCCGCCGCACGGCGGTGTCGATAGCGGCGCGTTCGTCGGCCAGCTGCTCGATTCGGTCGATTGCGAGTCGGTTGCGCACATTGCCGGGCTGCGCGCCGTGGTGGTGCTCGGCGACTTCGTCGGCGTGGTGGCGCAACGCGAGGAACAGGCGATCCGCGCCGCGCGCGATTTGCGCGTGAAGTGGAAGCCGCTGCCCGTGCTGCCGTCGCTCGACGACCCCGGCGCCGCGATTGCGGCCGCGCCCGCGAAACGCCGGCTGCTGCTCGAGGAAGGCGACGTGCGGGCCGCGCGCGAGACGCCCGATACGCTCACGATTTCGCGCACGTACGTGTGGCCCTATCAGATGCACGCTTCAATCGGCCCGTCCTGCGCGCTCGCCGATTACCGCGAGCCCGGCAACGGCCGCATCACCGTCTGGTCGGGGACGCAGAATCCCGCTTCGCTGCGCTGCGACCTCGCCGCGCTCGTGGGCCGCGACGAAGCCGACTTCGACATCGTGCGCATGGAGGCGGCGGGCTGCTACGGCCGCAATTGCGCCGACGACGTCTGCGGCGACGCGCTGCTGCTCTCGCGCGCAGTCGGCCGGCCGGTGCGCGTGCAGCTCTCGCGCGCCGACGAGCATGCCTGGGAGCCGAAAGGCACGGGCCAGGTCGTCGAGGTGACGGGCACCGTCACGCGCGACGGGCGCCTGCTCGGCTACGACTTCGCGACGCGCTATCCGTCGAACGACGCGCCGCTGCTCGCCTCGCTCTTGACCGGGGTGGTGGCGCCGGAGCCGCGCGTCTTCGAGATGGGCGACCGGACGTCCGTGTCGCCGTATGCAAGCCCGAATCGCCGCTTCATCTGCGACGACCTCGCGCCGCTCGTGCGTGCGTCGTGGCTGCGCGGCGTCTCCGCACTGCCGAACTCGTTCGCGCACGACGCGTTCGTCGACGAGCTCGCGGCGCTGACCGGCATCGATCCGCTCGAATTCCGCCTGCGGCATCTGAAGCGCGATACGCGCGCGGCCGAGCTGCTCGCCGCGGTTGCGGCGCGCGCGGACTGGAAGCCGCGGACCGGGCCACGCGAGCGGAACGAACACCGGCGCGAACGCTTTGCGCGCGGACGCGGCATGGCCTACGCGCGCTACGTGCACAGCCGCTTTCCGGGCTTCGGCGCGGCGTGGTCCGCATGGGTGGTCGACCTGACCGTCGATCGCGCGACGGGGGAGATTCGCGTGGATCGCATCACCGTGGGCCAGGACACGGGCACGATGATCAATCCCGATGGCGTGCGCCATCAGATCCACGGCAATGTCATCCAGGTGCTGAGCCGCTCGCTGAAAGAGCAGGTGCGCTTCGCCGGCGGCAAAGTGGCGAGCCGCGAATGGGGAAGTTATCCGATCCTGACGTTCCCTGAGTTGCCGGCCATCGACGTCGTGCTGATGCCAAGGCAAGGCGAGCCGCCGCTCGGCGCGGGCGAATCGGCTTCGGTGCCGGGACCGGCGGCCATCGCGAATGCGGTGTTCGATGCGACCGGCGTGCGCTTCTGCTCGCCGCCGTTCAGGCCGGAGACGATACGCGCGGGGTTGCGCGAGGCCGGCAAGCTGCTCGACGCCCCGCCGTAGACGCAGGCGAACGCGGCCGACGTCCAAGGGCATCTGAGGGAACCGCAGTGCGAGGCTTACTCGCCGTCGGATTCCATCATCTTGCGCAGCAGGAACAGCAGCGCGACGCGCTCGCCCGCGTTGAGCATGCCATAGGTGCGCTCGGTCACCTGCTTCGCGAACGGCACGGTTCGCTCGATCAGTGCGAGGCCGGACTGGGTCGCGCGCACGAGCAGCTTGCGGCCGTCGCTCGGGTCGGGCAGCACCTCGATGAGCGCGCGCGCCTTCAGACGCTCGACCACGCCGCGGATCGTCGCCTGATCGATGGCGGTGGCCTTGACGATGTCGTTGAGCGAGCAGCCCTGTTTCTCCTTGACGGCGCAAAGCGTGACGAACTGCGCGGCCGTCAGGTCGGAATCGGGAATCGCTTCCTGAAAGATGGCGACGTGGCGTTGATAGGCGCGGCGCAGCAGATGGCCGACCTGATCGTGAAAGTCGTAGGAATCCTTATGTGACGGCATGAATGTGCAGGTCGAAAGCGCTCTCGTGCTTGAAATGGATGTAGTGTACACCCTCTTCCGCATGCCGCACTTGGCCGCCTGACGAGGCGCTTGCGGGACACCGAGGACGGCTCGGCAGGCTCAGCGAGGACACGCCCTATTCGAGCGCATACGCACTAATGAAGCGCGATATCGGCACCGTCGTCGGCAACATCGCACGCGAACGCGATTTCGACGTCCGGTTGGGCGTGACGCTCCGATCCCTCCGCTCTCGCTCGATCGCCGCACGCGTCTCATACAAAGGTATGAACCCGCTACTCTTTCGCAGGATGTACGCCAGCCGTTCGTAGAATAGCTTTGCCGTTCGCAAGGGCCTACCTTTGTCTCATGGGGACAAGGACAGCACTACGGAGCGCATCATGAACACGCTGCACAACTGGATCTTCATCGGATTCAACGCCTACGACGAGTACACCTTCGTGCCCTGGCTGAACCGGAACGTATATCGGCGCACCGTGGACCTGAGCCAAGTCTGTATCCTGTAACGCCACGCCAAGGTCATCCGTTCACGCTGACGCCATCAATGGATGCCGGCGAATCACGACCTTGATGCCCTCGACGAGCCGCTCAAAGTGAAAAAGATAGACGTACCGAAATTTCCTTCGATCCCGCGCGGCCCCGAAGACATCACTTTGAACGAGGTCCCCGCCGGCAAAGCCCGGACCAGGCCGGAACAAGACAGGACGAGCGGAACGCCCGCTCACGCAGCGTTCCGTGCTTCGGCAAATTCGACAAGCGCAGCACGGCAAAATGCGATTGCATCCGGGCGCTCCCGCAGCTTGCAGCGTTCACGCATGACCGATGGCCGACGCCTCCGGCGCCTTGCCCTCCTCCCCTTCAGCCGCAGGAGATGGAGCCATGAAGACGATGGCTCACGATAGCGTCTGCGCGTCGAAGCCGTTGTCTTTCCGGCCGACCATCAAGCCGGCGCGTCCATTTCCACTGAAGGCAGACTGAATCTAAACGTCGCGCCATGCGTGGCGTTGTTGGATGCCGAGATCTGCCCTCCGTGAGCTTCGATGATCGAGCGGCAAATCGGCAACCCCATCCCCATTCCCTGCAACTTGGTCGTGAAGAATGGGGCAAACACCCTCCCCGCATTGTCGGCATCGATGCCCATGCCCGAGTCCTGTACGGTGACAACCAGTTTCCCCTGTCCGTCCTGACTCGATTCGATCAGCAGTTCGCGCGGCCGGTCGCCGACGTCGTCCATCGACTGCATGCCGTTGATCACCAGATTGATCAATACCTGCTGAAGCTGAACCCGGTCTCCGAGCAGCGGCGGAAGCCCTGAGCCGAGTTTCAGGTGCAGCGCCACGCGATGATCCGACACCTCGCGGTTGATGAGGGATACGACATCGCGAACGACATCGTTGATCTCCAACTGCGTCTTCTGCGGGACCGCCCGCTTGGCGAGCGAGCGAATGCGCTGCACGATCTCAGCCGCGCGCCTGCCGTCGCCGATCACGCGCTTGACACACGCGCGCACCTCGTCCAGATCCGGCTGCGGCCGGTCGAGCCAGCGCAGACTCGCCTCGCCGTCCGTCACGATCGACGCCAGCGGTTGGCCCAGTTCGTGCGCGATGGATGCGCTCAACTCTCCAAGCGTCGTCACCCGCGTGACATGCGCGAGTTCGGCTTGTGCCTCTTGAAGCTGCGCCTCGGCTCTTTTCGCAGCCGTGACGTCCATGACGGCACCCATGAATTGCACTTGATTGGGCTTATCCGTCGCCACATGCCCCACCACGTGCACGTGCTTCACCGAGCCGTTCGGCAGCAGCAATCGATGCTCGGAATCGAAATCCTGCCTGGCGGTCGCGGCGCGCCCGATCGCCTGCCTGACGCGCGAGACGTCGTCAGGATGCACGCGTTGCAACACGAGTTCGATGGAGGGGTTCACGGACGGCTCGAACCCGAAGATACGGAAGGTCTGCTCCGACCAGACAATCTCTCCACTCGACGCATTCCAGCCAAAACTTCCGGTGAGGCTCAGATTCTGTGCTTCCGCCAGAAAGACGGCCTGGTTTCGGCGCTGTATCTCGTCGAGCCGGCGGACCTGCCTGATCAGTGCGGTCACGACAAGTGAAGTGATCAGAAACGTGACCAGCTTGGTGACATCCTCTCCGTAAAACGCCTGGAAGGTGAACAACGGCGGCGTAAAGAAGTAGTTGAGCAGTGCGACGGCGACGATCGAGAAGATGACGGATGAAACATAGCTGTCCATGATAGACAGCAGGACGATGACGATCAAATAGACGAAGCCGGTCGCGGCAATGCTGAGTTGGAGCCGGAAGCACACCCAGGTCACCGCGCCCAAGGCAGTGCAGCCTACGACCCAGAGCAACATCAGGTACCGGATGCGGTCGACCCCATGCATCGCCATCCATTGCACGGGCGATGCCGGCCATTGTTTCCTTCCCTGCAGCGATTCCAAGAGCGAGGTCATGATGACGTTTCCTCATAACTGACAATCCGCCTATACGTTCGTATGATTTTCTTCCGGCGAATCACGTTCTACGCTTTCAATCAACGATCGAAGCGGTTTCAACCCCTGGGCTCCGGCACCGCAACCCGAGGTCTATCTTTTGAGTAACGATCAAATTGTTTCTATCGTCGACGACGACGAGGCGGTTCGCCTGGCGACGTCAAGCCTGGTGCGCTCGCTCGGATGGCAGGCGCGCACTTTCGCGTCGGCAGAGGAATTCTTGCAGTCCGGATGTGCAGGGAAAACTTCGTGCCTGATTTCCGACATCATGATGCAGGGCATGTCGGGGCTCGATCTCCATGAGCGCCTGCTCGAACTCGGATGTGCGCCTCCAACCATCTTCATGACCGCCTATTCGACCACCGCGCTTCGGGCAACCATTGAGACCAAGGAAGTCCTCGCCTTTCTCGATAAACCGATCGATGCCACGGCAGTCGCTTCCTGCCTCAAACAGCTTTTAGGTCAACCGTAGCGTTCCAGCTCGTCGTCATCTCGGCACACGTCAGAATCGGCCCGCCTGTCACGTCTTCCGATGCCGGGCGGCAATACCGATGGCTTCCGCCTTGCGGACCAGATCGGCCACGGAACGTGCCGCCATCTTCTTCATGGCCTGGCCGCGATGGATTTTCACGGTGATTTCGCTGAGATTCATTTCGGAGGCGATTTGCTTGTTCATGAGTCCGGCCACGACGAATGCCATGACTTCCTGCTCACGTGGCGTCAATGATGCATAGGACGTGCGAAGTGCGTCTGTCGAATGCTCGGCGGCAAGACGCCCGGCATCGCGGGCCAGCGCTTGCGTGACGGCGTCCAGCATGTCTTGGTCGCGAAACGGCTTCGCAAAGAAGTCGAGCGCGCCCGCTTTCATGGCCTTCACCGTCATCGCGATGTCTCCGTGTCCGGTCATGAACACGATCGGCATGCGCAGGCCGCTCTTGGTCAGCTCTTCCTGAAAAGCAAGCCCGCTTTCCCCGCGCAGTCTGACGTCGAGGACCAGGCAACTGGGCACCTCGCGCTTGGGAAAAGCGAGAAATTGCTGAGACGATTCGAATACTTCCACATTCAGTCCCACTGACCGCAGCAGGCTGCTCAGCGATAGCCGTATCGATTTGTCGTCGTCCAGGACGTAGACCATCGATTCCCCTGCCTCGCCAGCACCGGGCGCCGAATTCATCTTCATCCCCTGCTTAATCGTTGTGCGCTCATACGAAACCGGCACCTGTCGACATGGGCGGTTCTTGTCGGGCGACGGCAGCCGGCACTCCCTCGCCAATTATTCTAGTCATTGAAAACACGCTGGAATAGCGCAATCCGGTTGCTTGCAGCGATTCCACGTCCCGCGCGATTTCATTTTGTCATATGAAAAGGAGAATGGCGAACAACGATACGACGCACGACTGCACGGTGTCATTTCAGAGTACAGCGATCATGGAGATACCCCGACGGGGGCCTTATTGATTGACCGCGTCCTTGAAGGCCTTGCCGGCGGTGAACTTGACGGTTTTCGCGGCGGGGATCTGTATTTCTGCACCCGTTGCCGGATTGCGGCCCACCCGTGCGGCACGCGCGCCCGTGGAAAACGAGCCGAACCCGATCAGCTGGACGGTTTCGCCCTTCGTGACGGCATCAGTGACCGAAGCGATGAACGCCTCAATCGCCTCGTTGGTTGCGGCCTTGCTCTCGCCCGTCGCTGCAGCGACCGCGTCCACCAATTCCTGCTTGTTCATGGCTGATCCCCTATTGTGTTGTGAAGCCGTCACCCTACCTGATGGCCGCACGTTCGCGCAATGGCAGCTGCATTCGCCACCACGGGGCTTGCTCATGGAACTGGCCGTCGATGCATTGGACAATGTCGGACCGTTCCTCAACGATGTCGATCCGACGGACGTGCTCGCTGTCGATTAGCATGTGCTACCGCTCAATCAGGCTGTTCACGGACTCTGCGCAGGTATCGCTCACGGCGACTAGCCAAAAAAAACTGGATTTGGCGATGACGGCTCACTTGTGATAAAAGATAGCCGCACGTCCGGCGCAGGCAGGTCGTGTCATCTACAACTAGTCTCCTTGGAGCATTCAGAACATGGCAACAGGTACCGTCAAGTGGTTTAACGATGCGAAGGGTTTCGGGTTCATCACGCCGGACGACGGCGGCGAAGACCTGTTCGCGCACTTCTCCGAGGTGCAGGGAAGCGGCTTCAAATCGCTTCAGGAAAACCAGAAGGTCAGCTACGAAGTCAAGCAGGGCCCCAAGGGGAAACAGGCCGCCAACATCAAGCCGCTGTAAGGTTTCCGCGCCGCGAACGCGTCATGTCAGGGTAGCGATCAGGCCGGTGCGTGATCGCTGCGGGTTTGCAGCAGAGCGTGAAGGGACGTCGCTCCCGGCTTGGCTCAGCGTTCGAGAAAGGGTCTCAACTTGTTTGCGCAGCTGGGATGCGCCAGTTTGCGCATCGCCTTGCTTTCGATTTGGCGAATCCGCTCGCGGCTCACGTCGAACTGCTTGCCGACCTCTTCAAGCGTGTGGTCGGCGGTCGTATCGAGACCGAATCGCATCCGGAGGACCTTGGCCTCGCGCGGCGACAGCGCGTCGAGCGCCTCATCGATCGCGGCGCGCATGTTCGCGCGGACCGCGGCCTCTGCCGGTGAATTCGCAGAGACATCCTCGATCAAGTCAGCGAGCGTGGCGTCGGCATCCTCGCCCACAGGGGTCTCGAGCGAGACAGGTTGCCTCGCGATCTTGAGGATACTGCGCACCTTTTCCTCGGACATCTCCATGCGCACCGCGAGGACGGCGGGATGCGCCTCCTCTCCCGTCTGTTGCAGAATTTCGCGCGAAATCCGGTTCAGCTTGTTGATCGCGTCGATCATATGCACCGGCACACGAATGGTCCGCGCCTGATCGGCAAGCGCGCGCGTGACGGCCTGCCGGACCCACCATGTGGCGTATGTCGAGAACTTCCAGCCGCGTCGGTATTCGAATTTGTCCACCGCCTTCATCAGGCCGATATTGCCTTCCTGGATCAGATCCAGGAACTGCATGCCGCGGTTCACGTATTTCTTGGCAATTGAAATGACGAGACGAAGATTCGCCTCGATCATCTCCCGCTTGGCCTGCCGCATTTTCGACTCCGCGGCACTCATCTGGCGGTTGATCTGCTTGAGTTGCTGGAGCGGCAGCGAGACCCTGGCTTGAATGTCGATGAGCTTCCGCTGCCCGGCCTGAATAGCCGGCAAATGTCGCTCGAGCGCCGCGCCGAACGGCTGCGAAGCCGCCGCCATACGGCTGGTCCATTCAAGGTCGGTCTCGTGGCCCGGGAACGACTCGACAAACACCTCGCGCGGCATGCCGCACCGGTCGACGGCGATCTGCAGGATGCTGCGCTCGATCGTGCGAACCTGAGTCACCTGTTCCTGCACGCTGGCGCACAGGCGGTTAATGGTTCTAGCCGTAAAGCGGATCGGCGCCAGTTCGCTCTGGATCTCCGAGCGCACTTGCGCAACGGCCGCGGAACGGGCTTTTCCAGTAACGGGAACATCCGGCAACTGCTCGAACAGAGCGCGCACGCGCGCGAAAACCGCAAGACTGTGGCTCGTGAGCTGTTCGAGGCGGGCTGCGCTCGCCTTCTCCGAATCCTCAGCGCCCGTTTCAGTGTCGTCATCGTCCGGGTCATCGTCGGAGGCGTGTGCGTCCATGTCGTGGTCTTCCGACTCCAGCGTCATTTCGCTTCCGTCGGCGTCCCCGCTGATGCCATCGACCAGTTCGTCGATACGCAGTTCGCCGGCAACGATGCGGTCCACATCGGCCAGAATCGCGGACACGATCGACGGACACGCGGCGATCGCCTGAATCATGTCCTGCAGGCTGTCTTCGATGCGTTTCGCGATCTCGACTTCACCGGCGCGGGTCAGCAGTTCGCTGGCGCCCATTTCACGCATGTACATCCGGACCGGATCCGTGGTGCGGCCGAATTCCGAATCGACGGTCGACAGCGCAGCTTCGGCTTCCTCGTCCGCCTGATCGTCGGATGCCGCGGCAGGCGCAGCGTCGTTTAGCAGGAGCGTCTCGGCGTCCGGCACCTGCTCGTACACTGCCACGCCCATGTCGCCGAAGGTGCTGACGATCGTCTCCATCGCAGCAGTTTGCGTAAAGTTGCCGGGCAGGTAGTCGTTGATGTCCGCGTGGGTGAGATAGCCTCGCTCACGGCCAAGCGCGATCAGCGCGCGCATCTGGCGTTGACGCTCCTCGTCCCGGCGCGCCATCGACGCCATGTCCAGCGGGGTTTCGACGGCCAGGGGTTTTCCCTTTGAGACGCGGCGGCCGGCTTTTGATGTAGCTGCGACGACGCGGGGCGTGGAATCGTCCCGATCAGGGTTTGCCAATACATTCTCCTCGACAGGTTGGCTGACGATCGTCGCGAGCATGACAGCAACTCAATATGCCTGCCGGGTTGTGAACGGAATCGTGGAATGACGCACGGGCAGTCGAGGCCGGGATGCCTCGCGCGGAATGCGGTGTGCGCAGCTTGCGGGATTGTGAATGATACCGGACGACCTTGTGCGACGCAATATGGAACGCTACCGCACCATGGCCGGCGCGGTAGCGTCGGTCACTGGCGCAGCCACCGACGCAACATCAGGCGCTACGTGGGACAGCTTCATCATGCGCGGCTGGAGCAGCAGCGCGACGAGCCCGCTCCAGCCTGTCTGATGCGAAGCGCCGACACCGCGTCCGTTGTCGCCGTGAAAGTACTCATGGAACAGTACGAGATCCCGCGAACGCGGGTCGGCTTGCAGCATCGGATAGGCCGCCATGACGGGCCGCACGCCTTGTGCATCTTTGAGAAAGAGCGTGGTGACGCGCCGCGCAAGGTCGTCCGCAATCTCGCTCAGCGAAGACCTGTTGCCCGTTCCAGCCGGGTATTCGACGCGAAACTCATCACCGTAGTAGCGATGGAACTCATACAGCGATTCGATCAGCAGGTAGTTGACCGGCATCCAGACCGGCCCGCGCCAGTTCGAATTGCCGCCGAACACACGCGAGTCCGATTCGGCAGGCAGGTACTTGATGCAGAAGCTCACGCCGTCATGGTCGAAGACGTACGGTGCGTCGCGATGCACACGGGACAGCGCCCGCACGCCGTGCTCGGAGAGAAACTCGTTTTCATCGAGCGCGCGGCGCAGCAGCGCTGTCATCCGGTATCCGCGCAACAACGACAGCAGCGTGGTGTTGCCCTTGCCGGGTTCGGTCCAGCGCGACACCAGCTTTGCCAGATTCGGCCGATGATCAAGAAACCACGCCAGCCGTTCGCGCAATCCCGGCAGATGGCCGTACACGCGCTCCTCGAGCACGTGTACGGCGAAGAGCGGAATCAATCCGACGATCGAACGAATGCGCATCGGCACACGGGTACCGTCCGGAAAGTGCAGTACGTCGTAGAAGAATTCGTCGTGTTCGTCCCATAACCCTGTGTTGCAGCCTTCGCCGCAACTGACCGCTTCCGCAATATACAGAAAGTGCTCGAAGAACTTCACCGCGATTTCGACGTACGCGTTGTTCGTCATCGCCAGCTCGAGGCCGATCTGCATCAGGTCGAGCGCGTAGGAGGCCATCCATGCCGTGCCGTCGGCCTGATCGATGCGGCCGCCCGTCGGTAGGGGCGAAGACCGGTCGAAGATGCCCACGTTGTCGAGCCCGAGAAAGCCACCCTGAAAGATGTTGCGGTCATCGGCGTCCTTGCGGTTGACCCACCACGAGAAATTGAGCAGCAGCTTGTGGAACATGACTTCGAGAAACGCGTGATCGCCGACGCCCGTCACCTCGCGGTCGAGTTCGTACACACGCCATGTTGCCCACGCTTGAACCGGCGGGTTCGCATCGCCGAACGCCCACTCGTAGGCGGGTAATTGCCCGTTCGGATGCATGTAGCGCTCCTTCACGAGCAGGAGCAATTGCTGCTTCGCGAAGTCGGGATCGATCATGGCGAACGCGGCCGCGTGAAATGCGAGGTCCCACGACGCGTACCATGGGTACTCCCACTTGTCGGGCATCGACACGATGTCGCCATTGCACATGTGCCGCCAGTCCGCGTTGCGGCCGTCCCTCCGTGCTCTCGGCGGCTTCGGCTGGCCAGGGTCACCGTCGTGCCAGCGCGTCACGTCGAACTGGTAGTACTGCTTCGTCCACAGCATGCCGGCGAGCGCCTGACGCTGCACGAGCCGCGCATCGGCGTCGGCGATGTCGTGCTGAAGCGCCGCATAGAATTCGTCGGCCTCCGCTTGCCGGCGCGCAAAGAGCTCGTTCATGTCGAGCCGCACGGCATCCGGAGCCGGTTCGGCACGCCAGCGCAGAAACAGCACCGAGCGCTCATGAGGCGCGAACTGCAGGTACACATGCGCAGCGGCGCGGGTACCCTTGTCGCGCCGGATTGCCTGCTCGTCGCCGTCGACGAGGTAGTCATTGAAGCCGTCCTTGAACGGCCCCGCTCCTTCGAGGCCGAAAATGCGGCGCACATTCGTTTCGTTTTCGCAGAAGAGCCACTCGATCGGCTGTTGCGCCGACGCCGTCACGATCATCGTTCCCAGCGCGGGATTGCGCGCGACGACGCGCGCGCCTTCCTCTGCATTCGGCTCCAGAGTGAGCGACGGCTTGCCGGGCTTGCCCGACCACGCCCATCTGTTGCGCGCCCAGAATTGCGGCAACACATGAAGCGCCGCACGCTGATCCGCGCGGTTTTCCACGGTCACGCGCATCGCGATATCGTCGGGTGTGTGCTTCGCATACTCGACGCAGACGTCGAAGTAGCGGTTATCGTCGAACACGCCCGTATCGAGGATTTCATATTCGGGCTGATCGGCGCCGCGACGCAGATTTTCGTCGATCAGATCCTGGTACGGGTACGCGTCGTGAGGATACTTGTACAGCATCTTCATGTACGAATGCGTCGGCGTGCCGTCGAGATAGAAGTAAAGCTCCTTTACGTCCTCGCCGTGATTGCCTTGCGCATTCGTCAGCCCGAAGAGCCGTTCCTTGATGATCGGATCGTGCCCGTTCCAGAGCGCGAGCGAAACGCACCAGTCGAGCGGGTCGTTGCCGAATCCGGCAATGCCGTCCTCGCCCCAGCGGTACATGCGGCTGCGCGCGTGATCGTGCGGAAAGTAGTCCCATGCGGTGCCGTATTCGCTGTAGTCTTCGCGAACGGTGCCCCATTGCCGCTCGCTCAGATAAGGCCCCCAGCGGCGCCATCGGTCGAGTTCCGGACCATGGAGCCGGGACCCTTCCTGCGACTGGAGAAGATTGATTGCGCGTAGCGGTGGCATGGAACCTCCCGACCCGAAATCGACCATCCAACACGTTCAGTGCATGAACATCTGTCTTTCTTCGACGAACGGCCCCATCAACCGTGGCCAGACGGTACCTTAATGATAAGCGCCATCGCGCTGCAGCGGCGATCCGCCGTACCGGCCGGCGGACTCCGGGTCGAGAGGAGCGAGCGGGCGCAACAGACGCCGACACGATCCCGCCCTCAATGATCCCGACCGCATTCCCTCAGCATCCATGCAGCAACCGCATCGACCGCGGCGGAACGCGCCGGTTGTGCCGATCGCATCAACCATAGCGGCGCCCGTGCAACCGATGGCACCTGCGGCAGCGCTGCGACGCGGCCTGCGGCGAGCGCGTCTGCGGCCATCAGCCGGGACACCATTGCGATACCCAAGTCACGTGCCGCCGCCGCGATCAGCAGGCGCGGCTCGTCGACTGTCATCGCACGCCGCGTGACGAGACCGTCGCGGCGCAATTGCGCGAGCCACGGCGCCCAGTCCGGCTGTGACTCCTGCACCAGCAACGGCGCTTCGCCGAGCACGCGCGGAAACGGCGCCCGGCGCAGGCGCCTTGCCGTCGCCGGCCCGCAGATCGCGATTGCATCGTCGTCGAGCAGCGGTTCGCAGCGCACCTCCGGCGATTTGTGGCGGACGACCCGGCGCCAGTAGCATTTCATAGGGAATACATGTCGTTCTCCTAATTAGACTGCCAACGCTCGCATCAACTCACGGTTCAATCACCAACCCGTCCCCCTTGTTGCAGGAACGCTGGGGCACCGCCCGCGAGGTGCACGCATGGGCCACGGGGACTTGGCCCGGATGTGAAATAAGGGTTATCCCCTATATCCATGGCGATTTTGTACTCTTCCAATTTAAACGTACATTGTCGACGACATACATTTACGAATTCCACTCATCGAGGATATCCCGGCATGGATGAGAACTTCGCCACGGCACTCGCGCTGTCCCATGCTTACGCAAGCCGCCGTGCCGATCCTGTCGACACGGTCCGCTCTGCCTTGAAGCGGGCACAGCAAGTGCCGGCGCTGTTCATATCGACAACGCCGGAGCGCGCGCTCGCCGAAGCAGAGGCGTCCGCCGTCCGGTGGCAGAACCGCGCGCCGTTGAGTCCGCTCGATGGCGTACCTGTCGCATGGAAGGATCTGTTCGACATCTCCGGCACCGTAACGACTGCAGGATCGATCGTGTATGCGGGTCACGCGCCCGCAGCAGCAGACGCCCCGCTCGTCGCCGCTGCGGCACGGGCAGGGCTCATCGGCATCGGCAAGACGAACCTCTCCGAGTTTGCGTATTCGGGCCTCGGCCTCAATCCGCATTTCGGCACGCCGGTCAATCCATTTCTGGACCATGGAGCACGCGTGCCGGGCGGGTCGTCCTCGGGCGCGGCGATCGCCGTTGCGGCCGGCGTCGTGCCGATCGCGATCGGCACCGATACCGGCGGCTCCGTGCGCATTCCTGCGGCATTCAACGGTGTCGTCGGCTACCGGGCGAGTACTTCGCGGTATCCGAAAAGCGGCATGACGGCACTGTCGAAGACGCTCGACACATCAGGGCCGCTCGCGCGAAGCGTCGCGGACTGTATGGCATTCGACGCGGCCGTGCGCGGCACGACCATGGCCGGGAGCGCTGCGAACCTGAAAGGGCAGCGCTTTGTCGTCGATCCGTCGCTCATCGAGCGTTACGCCGTGAGTGACGCCGTGGTCGCGAACCTGGGACGCTTCGTCGAAAGACTTCGAGATGCGGGCGCCGTGGTCGACGCGCGCCGTTTCGCGACACTGGAACAGGTACACGACCTCATTCGCACGCACGGATGGCTGGGCGGCCTGGAGGCGTTCGAGGTCCATCATGCGCTGCTCGATTCGCCCGATGCGGACCGTATCGATCAGCGCGTGCGCACGCGTCTGGAGAGAAGCCGCGCCGTTCCCGCCGGGCACCGCGACTACTTGCTCGCGCGCCGCCTCGAACTGATTGCCTCGTTCAGGCATGAACTCGCCGAGGCCACCTTGATCGCGCCGACCGTGCCGCACGTCGCGCCTGAGCGCGCGCCGCTCGAAGCCGATCCAGAACGGTTCGCGCTTGTGAACCTGCAGACGCTGGCGCTCACGATGCCCGGCAGTTTTCTCGACACGCCGGCGGTCGCCATGCCGTCCGGCACCGGCGAGCACGGCCTGCCCACCAGCGTGCAGTTGATGCGCGCACAAAACGGCGACGACGCGCTGCTCGATATCGCATGGTCGATTGAACGACAGACATACAGTTCCTGAGGAGGAAACACACGATGGCAAAGGAAATCCTGATCGCATTCGGTATCGACGTCGATGCCGTCGCCGGCTGGCTCGGCTCCTATGGCGGCGAGGACTCGCCCGACGACATCTCGCGCGGGCTCTTCGCCGGCGAAGTCGGTTCGATGCGCCTGCTGAAACTCTTCGAGCGCGAAAAACTGAAGACCACCTGGTTCATTCCGGGCCACTCGATCGAGACCTTCCCCGAGCAAATGAAGGCAGTCGCGGCAGCAGGCCATGAGATCGGCATCCACGGCTACAGCCACGAGAATCCGATCGCGATGACGCCAGAACAGGAAGAAGTGGTGCTCGACCGCAGCATCGAACTCGTCACCCAGCTTGCGGGCCGACGTCCGACCGGCTATGTTGCGCCGTGGTGGGAGTTCAGCGCTGTCTCGAACGAACTGCTCGTCAAGAAGGGCATCAAGTACGACCACAGCCTGATGCACAACGACTTCCATCCGTACTACGTACGAGTCGGCGACACCTGGACGAAGATCGATTACAGCAAGCATCCGAGCGCGTGGATGAAACCGCTCGTGCGCGGCCAGGAAACGGACCTGGTCGAGATTCCAGCCAACTGGTATCTGGACGATCTGCCGCCGATGATGTTCATCAAGAAGTCGCCGAACAGCCACGGCTTCGTCAATCCGCGCGACATCGAGCAGATGTGGCGCGACCAGTTCGACTGGGTCTATCGCGAGCACGATTACGCCGTCTTTCCGATCACGATCCACCCCGACGTATCCGGCCGCCCGCAGGTGCTGCTCATGCTCGAGCGGCTCATCGCGCATTTCCGATCGCACCGCGGCGTACGTTTTTGCACCTGTGACGAAATCGCCGACGATTTCCTGCGCCGCCATCCACGCGGCATATCCGCCTGACCCTCACTTGGGAAGCACAACGATGAAGGTGAATCTGCTGTCCGAAGTCGGTTTCAAGCCTGAAATCATCCTGCCCGTCGATGTGAAACGCGCAACCATCGTCGCGTTCTTCGCCTGGGTTTTCGCAGTCTACGACTTCATCCTCTTCGGCACACTGCTCCCGGAAATCGGCAAGCACTATGGATGGAGCGCCGCAACGCAGGCTGAAATTGCGACCTTCGTCGCAATCGGCACAGCGGTGATTGCCTTCGCGATCGGACCGCTGCTCGACCGGCTCGGCCGCAAGGCGGGCCTCCTGTGGACCGTCGCGGGCGCGGCGCTTTGCTCAGGATTGACGGTGGTCGGCGGCGCGATGGGTCAGTGGCCGCTCGTCCTGATCCGCTCGCTGTCGGGCCTCGGCTATGCCGAGGAGACCGTCAACGCGACGTACCTGAATGAGCTCTATTCAGCCGCCAACGATCCGCGCCTGAACCGCAACAAGGGCTTTATCTACAGTCTCGTGCAAGGCGGCTGGCCGATCGGCGCGCTCATCGCTTCGGGCCTCACCGCCCTCCTCCTGCCACGCATCGGCTGGCAGGGCTGTTTCGTCTTCGCAACCTTTCCGGCCGTCGTCATCTTCTTCATGACGCGACGCCTGAAAGAGAGCCCGCAGTTCCTGCTGCACAAGCAGATCAAGCAACTGCGCGAAGCGGGTCAGGACAGGGAAGCGCGCTCGCTCGCGGGCGAGCATCAGGTGGATTACGAGCAGCACAGTCGCGCGGGCTTGCGCGAGGCTTTCCGCGGCGATGCGCTCAGGGCGACGCTCGTGCTGGGCGGCGGCATCCTGCTGAACTGGTCGGCGATCCAGGTGTTCAGCGTGCTCGGCACGACCGTTCTCACGCGCGTTCACAACGTGTCGTTTGAAAACTCGCTGCTGATCCTCGTGCTGTCCAACGTGATCGGCTATTGCGGCTACCTGAGCCACGGCTGGATCGGCGACAAGATCGGCCGGCGCAACACGCTCGCCATCGGCTGGATGCTCGGCGGTCTCGCCTTCGCGGGCATGCTGATGGGACCGAGCAGCGCGGGTGTCGTCGTGGCGCTCTACAGCCTGGGACTGTTCTTTCTCATCGGACCGTATTCGGCGGCGCTGTTCTTCATCGGCGAAAGCTATCCGACCTCGATCCGCGGCACGGGCAGCTCCATCGTCCACGCAATGGGCCCGATCGGCGCGATTCTCGCGGGCGTCGGCGTGACGTCGATGCTCAACCACGGCGGCGACTGGATGCATGCCGCGATCTGGTTCGGCGCCGTGCCGTGCTTCCTTTCGGGTTTGCTGATTCTTTGCGCGAAGCACATCAGCCCGGCAACCATCAAGTAACCCATGAGCGGACAATCACGAATGAAAGTTGCCCTGATCACCGGCGCCGCAAGCGGCATTGGACAGGCGCTGGCAGTGGCCTATGCGCAGATCGGCGTGGCCGTCGTGGGCGGCTATTTTCCAGGCGACCCCCACGACCCGCTCGACACGGAACGAGCCGTTGCGCAGGCCGGCGGCCAGTGCGTGATGCAACCGGTCGACGTCACGTCCGCCGAGCAGGTGGAAGCGTTCGCGAATGCCGCGATCGAGCGCTTTGGCCGGATCGACTTTGCCATCGCCAACGCCGGCCTCTTGCGCGCCGCGCCGTTAGCCGAAATGCGCGACGACCAGTGGTTCGACATGCTCGATGTCGACTTGTCCGGCGTGATGCGCACTTTCCGGGCGGCCGCGCGTCACATGTCCGACGGCGGTTCGATGGTCGCGGTATCGTCGATTGCGGGCGGCGTGTACGGCTGGGAGAACCACACGCATTACTCCGCCGCGAAGGCCGGCGTTCCGGGCCTGTGTCGTGCCGTCGCGATGGAGCTGGCTGCGCGCAATATCCGCTGCAACGCGGTGATCCCCGGCCTGATCGAGACGCCGCAATCGCTCGACGCGGTGAACTCGCTCGGGCCGGAAGGACTCCGGCAGGCGGCGCTCGGCATTCCGCTCAAGCGAGTCGGCCGGCCTGCCGAAATCGCCACGCTGATTCGCTTCCTGACGAGTGATGACGCGTCCTACATCACCGGCCAGGCGATCATCGCCGATGGCGGCCTGACCGTACGCTGGCCGGGCTAAGGAGACTCACGCAATGACTCCGTTTTCTCTCGACGGCCGACGCGCCGTCGTCACCGGCGCCGCGAGCGGCATCGGAGCGGCGATTGCAACGGCGTACGCCGCGGCCGGCGCGCGCCTGCTGCTTGCCGACCGCGACGCCTTGCGCCTCGCCCAGCGGGCCGATGCGTGTCGCGCGCTCGGCGCTGCCGTTCAGACGGTGCAGGCTGACGTCGGCGTGGAAGCGGATGCGAACCGCATCGTCGATACTTGCATCGAGGCGCTCGGCGGCATCGACATTCTCGTCAACAACGCCGGCATGCTGACGCAGGCGCGTTGCGTCGATCTGACGACCGCCATGTGGGACGACATGATGCGCGTCGACCTACGCAGCGTGTTCCTGTGCACACGCCGCGCGCTGCCCGCGATGATCGCGCAGAAATGGGGCCGCGTGATCAACGTCGCGTCGCAGCTCGGCATCAAGGGCGGCGCAGAGCTGTGCCATTACTCGGCTGCGAAGGCGGGTGTGATCGGCTTCACGAAGTCGCTCGCGCTCGAAGCGGCGCCGGACAACGTGCTGGTCAACGCCATTGCGCCGGGACCGATCGAAACGGCGCTCGTCGATGGCATCAGTGCCGCATGGAAGCAAGCGAAATCGGCTGAATTGCCGTTGCGCCGCTTCGGCAGGCCGGAAGAAGTCGCGCCGGCTGCCGTGCTGCTCGCGTCGGACCCGGGTGGCAACCTGTTCGTCGGCCAGACGCTCGGGCCGAACTCCGGCGATGTGATGCCCTGAACTGCCCGAAAGCCCGACGGAGAATCATCATGTGCGGAATGTGCGGACTGCTCGGCGGCGGCAATCACTGGTCTAACACGACCGCGCCCGACAGGGGTCCGAATGCGCGGCGCCAGCGCTACATTCAGGCCGCGCTCGCCAACCGGATCCTGATTCCGCTGCGCCTGAGGCTCGACGACTTCCACGGGCAGTGGTTCGTGTTGTCGTCGCCTACGGGCAGGAGCGAGCTCGTCGGCGACTTCGCCCAGGTCTGGAAGATTGCCGAGACGATGCTCGGTCGTCCCCTGGATCCGCTGACGCTGTTCGAACAGACGTGCGACGCAGCGGAGCCGCACGTATGAGCCTCACCTACGATGTCATTCCAGTCACGCTCGTCACCGGCTTTCTCGGCAGCGGCAAGTCCTCCCTGCTCGCCGACGTGCTCAAGGGTGACGCAGCACGGGACACCGCCGTGCTCGTCAACGAGTTCGGCGCGGTCGGACTCGATCATCTGCTGGTGGGCGAAGTCGAAGCGCAGACCGTGCTGCTCGACAACGGCTGCATCTGCTGTTCGATCCGCGGAGAATTGAAGGACGCGCTCGCGACGCTCTTTTCACGGCGCGCGCGCGGCGAAGTCCCGCCATTCACGCGGGTCGTTCTGGAGACGACCGGGCTTGCGACGCCGGCCCCCATCGTCGCCACGCTGCTCGCCGATCCCGTCATCCGCAGCCATTACGTGCTCAACTCGACCGTAACGGTAGTCGATGCGCTCAACGCCGCCCTGCAGCGCGCGCGACACACCGAATGGCTGGCACAAGTCACAGCGGCGGACCGCATCCTCATCAGCAAGACCGATCTGGCCGACGAGGCGCACGTTGCGGTATTGATGACTGCGCTTGGCGAGATCAATCCCGCGGCTGAAGTGTCGAGCCGCAACCTGGAGGCGGATGCTCTACTCGATCTGCTGTTTGCGCCTGCGAGTCCGGACGCTCTGATCCGCAGAATCGGCGCACAAGCTCGCTCGAC
Source organism: Trinickia mobilis (assembly GCF_017315705.1). Lineage (GTDB taxonomy): Bacteria > Pseudomonadota > Gammaproteobacteria > Burkholderiales > Burkholderiaceae > Trinickia_A > Trinickia_A mobilis. Next base: position 498,994 of record NZ_JAFLRF010000001.1, read on the forward strand.
GACGCCCGCCGGTTTCGGCGCAACGGGCTCCACACTGGCTTTCGCCCATCGCACCGCGATACGACAAAACGACATCCGATCGTTCTGCATGCAGATAGAAGAACCGGTCGATTGGCAGATCTTTACGCTCTGGTTCACCATGCTGCTCAACCGGCACGGTGATAATATTTTGCGCGTCAAGGGATTGCTTGCGATCAAGGGCGCGCAACGGCCTGCCGTGCTGCATGCCGTCCGGCATCTCGTTCATCCGGTCCTGCATCTGGATACCTGGCCCGATGCAGTACGTGCATCGAAGCTCGTCTTCATCACCGAAGGGCTAAGCGGCGAAAGAATCGAAGCATCGTACCGGCGGTTTTGTTCCACGCTCGAAGAATCTGTTCATTGAAACCTGCGCATACCCAGACTCCCGCACCGGCCGTGCACAGGTCCAAGGTCGAACTACGCGTCCTCGGCACCTCGGTCACGCTGCAGGAGCATATCCGCAAACAGGCCGAGCACGATCTCGGCATCAGGCTCCGCTTCATCGTCGAGGACGGTTCGGCCGTGCAGCGCAATGGCGTCATGCATCCGGAAAGTTACGAACTCTACGATCAATGGTTTCACAGCATCGACTGCCTGTGGCCGGCGCGCGCACTGCAGCCGATCGACGTGAGCCGCATTCGCCGCTGGGAAGAGATCAATTCGCTGCCGCGCGCCGGGCGGCTCTCCCGGCGGGCATGCACGGGCGCCGGGAGCATCCCGGTCGACCGCCTGTACGTGCAGGCGGACAATTCACTCGGGCGCAAGGTGTCCGGGCGCATCAGCATGCTGCCGCTCACGCACAACGCGGACAGCTTCGTCTATCTGGAGGACGCGTTGCCGGCGGGGCTCATCGAGGGCGGTGAAAGCTGGGCATGGCTGCTTGCGCCGCAACTGGCGGGCCGGGTCGCACTGCAGGCCGATGCGGCGATCGGCGCCATCGACGCCGCGCTCGCCGTCGAAGCCTGCGGTCTGATGAAGTTCGCCGACATCGGCAATCTGACGATCGAGGAGATCGATGCGCTGATCGCAACGCTGATCGAATACAAGCGCCGAGGCCATTTCGCGGGCTTCTGGTCGAGCTTCGCGGAGGCCGCGCAACTGATGATCTCGAACAAGGTCGTCATACAGAGCATCTGGTCACCGGCAACGGTTGAACTCGAAAAAGCCGGACTGCATTTCAGGCTCGCGAGCCCACGCGAGGGTTACCGTGCGTGGTTCGGCGGCATGTCGCTCTCGCGTGCAACGCAAGGCCGCGTGCTCGATGCCGCTTATGAATACCTCAACTGGTGGCTCGACGGCTGGGCCGGCGCGACCATGGCGCGACAGGGCTTCTACATTTCGAACCAGGAGCGCTCTCGCGACTATCTCACCGCCGCGGAATGGGCCTACTGGTACGATGGCCAACCCGCCGCCGCCGAATTGCCGGGTCCCACCCGCAGGCATCTGGTGGCCGCGGGACAGCGCCGCGACGGGGGCAGTTACGTCGCGCGCATGGGCAGTATCGCGGTATGGGATTCCGTGATGGACGAACACAATTATCTGGTGCGGCGCTGGGCCGAATTCATGCGAGCCTGACGCTGCCCGCCAAGCCGAAGATGACAAGACGCGCAAGCGCAACCATTTCAACGCAGCCTTCCGTGACCGACGCCGCCTCAGTCGAGGCCGAGGCACGGCTGCGTTATCGTCTGATCCATGACCAGTTGAAGAGCGCCATCGCGCTCGGAAAGATCGCGCCTGGACTGGTGCTGCTTGAAGGACCTGTTGCGCGCATATTCGGCACGAGCCGCGTTCCGGTTCGCAAGGCGTTCGAAATGCTGCATGCGAGCGGCCTGCTGCACACATTCGAAGGACGCGGGTATCTCGTCGCGAGCCCCGACGGTAGTGCCCGACCGCCTCTGCGCGCGCCGCTTTCGGAATCCGCCCTCGGATTCGACGAGGCGCCCGCGCCGCTCACGCTGCCTTCGAACAGCGAGCGCATTTATCACGCGCTGGAAGCGGCCGTTTCGATCGGCATCACGTTCGGCCATTTTCGTATCGACGAGAGCGAGGCGGCCGAAGCTTTCGGTGTGAGTCGCGCGACGGTTCGCGAAGCGCTTAGCCGCTTGCGCGATCTCGGCCTGGTCGAAAAGTCCGCTTACTCACACTGGCTGTGTGGACCGCTTACCGCACGGGCCGTTGCCCACGACTACGAGCTACGGGCACTTCTGGAGCCCCCAGCGCTGCGGGCCAGCATGCCGCATCTGTCGAAAGGGATGTTGACCCTGGCACTCGCTGAAGTGGAGCGCGCGATCGAAGATCCTGACTCGATCGACGCGGACGCCCTGGAGCGGATCGAAACCGCGTTGCACGTGGAATGCCTCAGCCAGGCGCCAAACAAAAAGCTGCTCGGCATGATCGGGCACGCGCACATGCCGCTCACCGTCAATCATGCTTTTTATAACGCCTTCAATCTTCATCCCGAAACCGGCACGCTGGTCGAACATCGAGCAGTCCTCAAACACTTGCTCGCAGGAAGCGCCGAGGCCGCAGTCACGGCACTTGCCGATCATCTCCACGCGGCCCAAAAACGCACGCTGCAGCGCCTGAAAGTTCTGGCGGTGCTGCCCGAGCCCGATCTTCCGGTTTTCATGCACCGTATCTCCTGATTCGATGCGGTCAATGACTTCAGGGCAGCGTGCTGCAGCTCGATCTTGAATAGTCGCGTCACTATGGGCAGTGTCGACGCAGTACGCACAGCGGCCGTCGAAGGCTTAGGCATAAACCCCTCGCCGCTTAGCGGGAGTCGTCCATCACATCAGATCCTTCAAAAGCGAGTACACAAATGCGTATGGCGTAAACGACAACAAAGTTGTCATTTACGGTGATATCGTTTTTTCGGCCCGAAAGCTACAGTGATCTTCGTTGCACCGCGCAACGAAGATTGATCAAGGAGATCATTGATGAAAGTATTCGCGGTCGGAACCATCACCACCCTGCCCACGCCGGAACAAAAGCAGCAGTGGACAAGCTCCCGCTGACCGAAGGCGGCTTCATGACGTTCGAACCGACACCGGTCGACCCACTCGCACCGCTGGCTCTCCTGATCCAGAAATAAGCGATGAAGGCGTCGTCGACGTCATGAAACCCACCGTACCCTGATCGCCGGAGTCGCCGCGCTCACGGTCGCCGACGGCGCCGCGCATGCGGCTGAGACCGCGACTGTGGGAGACTGTTCTCTGTATCCGCCTATTTTTTCGAAGTCTTGCAAACACAATCCATGACACCATCCATGACGGCTCCCACGCTCAGCCTCGACCATCTCGTCGTCGTCGCCCCCACGCTCTATGAAGGCGTGCAGTTCGTAGCAGACACGCTCGGCGCCGAACCTGTCGGGGGCGGCTCGCATCCGCTCGCGCGCACGCACAACCGGCTCCTCAACCTCTCGGGCGGCGCCTATCTCGAAGTGCTTGCAATCGACCCCGCGGCCGAAGCCTTGGCCATCGCGTCGGGCGAACCGCGCCGCGCGCGCCTTTTCGCACTCGACGACCCGGCGATGCACGCGCGTCTCGCCCGCGGACCTTATCTGGCTCATTGGGTCGTGCGCGTCGAGCGGCCGACGAGCCTAGCGCACTGGCAGGCGCAGTATCCGGCACGTATCCCGCCCGTCGGCGCGATGACGCGTGGCGACTTCTCCTGGAGCCTTGCCGTGCCGGAGGACGGCGCCTTCCCGAGCTGGCAGGGCGCCGGCGACGGCATCGTGCCGACGCTGATCCAGTGGGACACGCCGCTGCACCCTTCGTCGCGGCTGCCGCCGACGGGGTTTGCCCTGAAGTCGCTCACGGGACTGCATCCGCGCGCCGCCGACATACAGGCGCAACTCGACTGGCTCGGCGCGGCCCAACTGATCCGCGTGGAGACCGCCGAAGAGGAGCCTGCGCTCATCGCCGAAATCGAAACGCCCGCCGGGCTGCGCGTCCTGAAGTAGGCGGCACGAACGCTGGCCGCCTCGGACGCAAATACGGAGAAACCATGCAATGAACTCGCGCGAATCCCAAGGCATGCTGCTCGGCCTGGTCGGCGTCGTGATCTTCAGCCTGACGCTGCCGATGACGCGCATCGTCGTCCAGGAACGGCATCCGCTCCACGCCGGCAACCAGCGGTAGGAAGAATCCGGCGCAAGCGCCGCGTGAGCCTGCCGATTCCCCTCAATTGTCTCAACGAGCCACCCGAGGATGAGCATCGGGTAGCCACTGAACAACAGAGTGGCTACCCGAGTACGGCGGCCTTGGCGTCGGCAGTCCAGGAGCGGAAATCCCGCTTCGCTGCGAGTACGGCCCATACACCTCCGTCGTGTCGAACATCGTCACACCCCACTCCAGTGCGCAATGAATAGTCGCTATCGACTCTTCATCGTTTCGGGTGCCATCCGCGTAGGTCATTCCCATGCCGAGCATCGTGCGCACTTGGCGCTTCATTCCCACCACACAAAGTTCGAAAGGCCGCGCGTGCGAATCCCGCAGCGCTGCCAACATTCAGTACTGCAGTAAGCCCGGTATCGAACACGCTATCGAGGGCGAGGACGATCCGCTTCATGGCGCAAATGCTATCAAAGTTGGCATTTCCCGCGATGCCACTACAGGGACGCGTCACATACACTACTAATCGACGGAACCCGTTTGACAAGCGAAGGCACCTGGGTGGCAAGCGAATTCAGGGTAAATCGTACCGGCCGGGGTCATCTGCCGACGTTTGAGTTTCTGCTGGTGGAGCCTTACCACCTCCCGTCCGGCACGCTGATGAACGCGGCTTAACGGCATCCTGAAAGACGTAGCGCAAGCATAAGGAACCGGTATGGAATACGGCTCCCAACTTATCCTGGACAACCCCATCTGGTCGGCCTTGGCGACCCGACACGGACACCTCCGATAGGGCACGCAGCATGAATCGCCTCTGCACGGCGCCGCATTCACTATTTGTGTTCACAACAGCTTGTGGTCGCAACAATCCGACGGGGGCATTTCCTCCTTTCCGACATCCGTAACTTGGGCGGCATTGCCGCAACACTCATGACCCAGCAAAAATTCGACTCGTTACTGCACCACCATATCCTTACGACCTTTATCCAGGAAGGTCATGCTCCAACGAATGAACAACTGGCGCGAAAGGTTGCCACCAGCGTCGAGAACGTTGAAAGTGGGCTTTTGCGCCTTCAGGCTTCTCATGCGGTCGTGCTTCATCCTGGCCGGTGCGAACTGTGGGTGGTTCATCCGTTTTCATTGTCGCCGACCCACACTTGGGTGCAGGCATCAAAAGGGGGATGGTGGGCTCCATGCATGGGGTGCGCGCTGGGTATAGCCGCGCTTGTGAAGGGCAAACTGACTGTGCATTCCAGGATTGGAGGCGAAGCGGAACCGGTCAAAGTTGACGTCGTGGACGGTGTTCCGATGCAAACAGAGCTATTCGTTCATTGGCCGGAGCCTCCACGCATGAATTGGGACAATATTCATCATTTTTGTGCTCGCCTTCTTCCATTTCGATCCCCGGAAGATGTTGCGGAGTGGGGAAGGCGACATCAGCTTCCAGTGGGTAAAATCCTGCCGATTACGCAATTGGCGGAATTCTCGCGGCGTTGGTATTCGAATCACGCCGACGCGGAGTGGGAGAAATGGACACTAACCCAAGCTACAGAGATATTCAGTTCGACAGGCCTGACGGGCGATTTTTGGAAGCTCGACACTACGGGCGAGCGCTTTTAAGGCTTTCGTTATAGGAAGGGGGGCCTTTCAGCAGCGCACCTCACGGCACCCGGCATGCTCGCGCCATATAAGCTAACAATTTCAGACGTTTTGGCACCCAAGCTTCCGGGAAGCGATGAAAGCAATAACAAGCGGCGCTGGCGGCAATGAACGAAAGTCCGCCGGCGTTAGCTGCATTACCACGCCAAGCGAGTCCCGTCAGTTCGCTATAGGATCGCCGGTATCTTCTTCATCCGCGGAAAGGTCCGCAGTACATGACACCACGCGCGGAACCGCCGTTTACGGAGCATCACCGCTAGTAAACCTCGGCGGCCCCTTGCAACGCACTAGTCATGCCGTCACGAGATACTACAATTTCCTTGCGGTCAGCTCCGACCGCAAGGAAATGCGCGGCTTTATCCGCACATGCACCTTCTCAACACCAAAGAGATCAACAATAAATCTTACCTGCCCGCATGTAAGGCATTGCCCACGCTAGTTTACATTGCTGCGATCGATAATTGGATCGGCTTTCATGATGCCGCGCTGAAGCAGACTTTCAATCTGCTCCGCTGCATAACCAAGTTCGCTCAGCACCTCCCGATTGTGTTCTCCGCGGAACGCCGGGACACCCGCATGATCCAGCGGATCGGCAGAGAAGCGCCATGGCTTGCCTGGAACTCGCGCCACTCCACCAGCGCGGTTATCGACTTCTTCGATGGCTCCCCACCAGGTTGACCATTCCGTCGACACAAAGTCTCGCAAGTCCCGGACAACACCGAATGCAAGTTTGGCTTCGTCTAGCTGTGCATCCAAGGTTTCCAGGCTGTCGAACGTGAGAATCCAATCCTGGACAATCCTGTAAAGATCCGTGATGTTCTTTTGCCTCAATTCGGCTGTAAGAAAGCGCGGATCCTTAGCAAGATCAGAACGGCGCATCGCTGCGATGAACAGCGGGAAGGACCAGCTACTTATAGCGCTCGTGGCAATTGTGATTCTTTCACCGGTACTGGTAACAAAAAACGGAGATTCTGCCGGACCAAGCGCGGGTGGCTCGGCGCCAATCTCCACATCCGAAAGTTCCACATGTACCCGCTCATTTACGGCAAGCATCGTTGCAGCCATGGCAACATCGATGTGTTGACCTTCTCCCGTTACGCTCCGCCGATGCAGAGCCGCGAGAATGCCGATTGCTGCCTGGAGCCCTGTATAGACATCAGCGTGTGAGTATGGGTCATGGCGATCGGTCGCCAGATCGCCACCGAGATGCCTCAATAACGTTGCTGTGAACCCAGACTCGGCATGAACCGTAGGTGCGTATGCCGATCGATGGGAAAGAGGTCCGCCATGCCCGTAGCCGCTGATAGACGCGTAGACAACGCAGGGATTAATCTCGCGAACTGATTTGTAGTCCAATCCGAAGAAGGCAAGCGTGCCGGCACGAAAATTCTCGACGATCACGTCGGCGTCCTTACACAGCGTCATCGCAATCTCGCGAGCCTCCGCAAAGTTCAGGTCGAGGCTAATATTTCGCTTGCCCGTGTTCTGCTGGATATAGTAATACGACATCGTCTCGTTTCTAGGCGACGCCGATCTCGAGAGATCCGGACGCGGTGGCTCAATCTTTATAATGTCTGCACCCAGATCGTGTAGTGTCTTCGTGCAATGCGGTCCCGCAAGCACCCTCGAGAAATCCACGACCTTGATCCCGGACAACGGTCCCTTAATCATTTCAATTCCTCGCTTAGTTGCCTTCAAAGACCGCGCTGCCTGGACCACTAGCCCTGAACGCCTCAAGTCCTCGCTCGAGATCGGCTGTCGAAAGAATAGGCGCATGAATATCTTGCATGCCCTTGTCCGACGCGCGACTCCCTTCGTTCAAGTGAAGCAGGGCCAGCCGTTTTGTCGCGCCATGCGCAACTGTCGGCCCCGCCGCGAGTTCGCGAGCTACTGTCATGGTAACGGTCTGCAGGTCCGCATCCGGCACAACGCGGTTAATGATGTTCCAGCGCTCTAGCGTCGCCGCGTCATAACGACGTCCCAGCATAACCATTTCCTTCGCACGGGCGACCCCCGCACGATCGATGATGCGTTGAAGCCCGCCCATCAGAGGATGAAGGCCGAGCGATGTTTCAACCAAGCCAAGCTTCGCTGAGGAAGCGGCGATAATGAAGTCCGCGGCCAGAGCAATTTCGAATCCGCCAGCAATTGAGATCCCATGAACAGAAGCGACGATCGGGATAGGAAGCTCCTCGAAAGCCCGCAAAAGACCAACCGTATCGAGGTCAACGTGCAAACGCGCCCCATGATTGTCAAACAGCGTCAGATCTGCACCCGCCGAAAAGTGACGCAAGCCGCTCCTAACCACCACGGCTCGCGCCTTTTCAGCCTCCGCCCTCTTCAACGACGCCATCAGCGCTTTGGAAAGCATATTTCCAAGAAGATTATGGGGAGCCAACTGCATAGTCAGAACGGCAACGTCACCGTCCTTTTTGAAATGGACCGGTTCATCGATTGAGTTACTCATCTTCTCTCCTTCAAAATCACGTTTGCGCACGGACTATGGGCCTGCATGGACTAGCAGGCTGTTGAAATATCCGTCGTTGACGCGCTCAGGTGCATTGCGACGGATGCTCAGTTCGCACGTTTTAAACATAGAACACATTTGTCGGCGTTCGAGGCTGCTCGCGGGTTCGCCATATCGGTGTTATCCATTGCTTCCTGCCCCTTAACCGGCAAGCGTGCGAATACGCGTCAAGTTGTAGCCGACCTGCGTCAGCACGAAGAGCGGGTCTACGCGCTCAAGTCCACGACACATCGCTGGTCGAATTCGTCCGACTGTCTTGCTGCTGAAGTGCTCGCCAGGGAGATGCCTGCGCTCGCGCGCCGTCTCGACTGCTAAGGTGAGTGGCTCTTCGCGGCGTAGCAACTCAACTTCGCAATACTCCGGCGAGGCACCCCAAGGCTGCGTCGACGAGACTCCGCGGGCATGCGATATTGATGCGCATGAAGCCCTCACCTTCCACGCCGGACTTGGCGCCGTGGTCGAGCCACAGCTCTGCGCCCGGCGGAGCATGAAGTCGTGAAGCTCCGCAGCGGGCATCCCGAGCCAGCATCCCGTGCGCAGGGAGGTGGCGCCGATCACTAGGCAGCTTCGCCCATCAATACCGCCTCGTCGAGTCCGATCTTTGCAGCCGGAAGGATCAGCAGACACCCAATCACCCCGATCACACTACCGGCCAAGCTATAGAACACCGGAGCCAGCGTGACACCGATCGCTTGGATTAGCCAAGTGACGATGAACTGGGCAAATCCACCGAAAATCATCACCGCCAGGTTGTAGCAAATGGCCAAACCAGAGGAGCGCACCGAAGTGGGAAATTGCTCGCCCAGCGCAGTCGAGAGCGGCCCGAGAAAACCACCGAGAAAAATGCTGAGTACCGTGAAAACAATGATCAGATTTGGCAGGGCCGGGGCGGATTGCACCCACGAAAACAGCGGGTATATAAGCAGGGCAAACGGTAGTAGAGACGTCAGCATCACGATCTTGCGACCATAGCGGTCAGACAATGCGCCTGCAATCGGCACGATGCCGATCAAGGCCAACAGCCCAATGACCTGAGCCGTGAATGCATCATGCAACTTGAAATGGAACTGGCGGCTGACGAACGTCGGCATGTAAAAAATGAAGGTGTAGACCGAGGCCGTAGCACAGGTCGTCAAAGACAAATTCGCTGCGATCGCCCTTGGATACCTGGCAAAGAGCGCCCCCAGGCTCACCGCTTCCCCTTTGGCGCGAGCCTCCGTTGATTCTTCTGGCTCTTCCAGGTGTCGACGGATCCACCAGCCCAGTGGAGCGATCAGCAATCCGATCACGAAGGGAATACGCCACATTCCATCAAGAAGTTCCTGTTCGCTGAAAAGCGTCGTCAACAGAAACCCTGTGACAGCTCCGGCGAGAATGGCTAGATTTTGGCCAAACATTTGCCATGCACCAAAAAAGCCTTTTTGCTCCTTTGGCGCCGCCTCAACCAAATAGGCGGTAGCGGAGGAAAATTCTCCACCAGTTGCAATACCCTGCATGAGCCGAGCAAGGACGATCAATAGAGGCGCGGAGATCCCGATAGATTTGTAGGATGGAGCGAATACCGTCAGCAACAGTGAGACCGTCATCAGGACAATGATCAGCTGCAGCGCTGATTTTCTGCCCCGCCTGTCGGCGTACATACCAATGGCGATCCCGCCCAGCGGCCGCGTGACGAAGCCCACGCCAAAGGTAGCCAAGGTCAGGAGAAGCGCGGTGTGTTCTCCCGCGGCAGGGAAGAAAACCTTCGCGATGACGACTGCCAGAAAAGGGAAAACGCCAAAGTCGTACCACTCGAGCACATTGCCCACAATAGCTGCGGTCAACTGCAACCAACGTGGCGCTGCTATCGTTCCCGTACCTTCCATGAGGTTGTCCCCTTCCATTTTTTTCGTTTGATCGTTACTTGCTCAAAGGCAGGCCCAGCTCGGCAATGCGGGCAAGCAGTGCGCCTCCGATCGGTATTGCCGCGTCGTTGAAATCGAAATGCGCGCTGTGAAGGCCGTGGCGATGTTCGCTGTCGCCGGTACCCAGATGGATGTAGGCCCCTGGGCGCTCACACAACATGAAAGAAAAGTCCTCGCCGCCGAGACTGGGCACAGGACGTTGAACAACGTTGTCTTTTCCGACCACGTCCGCGGCTGCGTGCTGCGCGAGGAGCGCCTCTGCTTCGGAATTGATCGTCGCGGGATTGCCTCGTTCGTATTCCAGAGTCGCAGAGCCGCCAAGCCCGCGGGCAACGCTCTCGACGGTTTCGCGTAGGCGTGCCTCGATGACGTCCTGAACCTCAGGACGCAACGCTCGGGTCGTGCCGGTAATGACCACTTCGTCAGGGATCACATTCCATGCGGCAAGGCTTCCGCCAGCGATGCTGCACAGGCTGATGACTCCCGCATCGAGCGGATCCAGGTTTCTGCTGACAATGGAGTGGACCGCAACGATGACGTGACCGGCAATCAAGACGGGATCCACGGTCCGTTGAGGAGCCATGCCGCCATGCCCCCCTTTCCCCCGAATACGAATCTTGATGATATCTGCCGCAGCCATCACCGGCCCAACGGGAATGGATACCGAGCCCAGGGGCAGAGACGGCCAGTTGTGAAGGGCATAGACCTGCTCGATAGGGAATCGCTCAAACAGGCCATCCTTGACCATTTCCAGGCCGCCCTTGTACCCCTCTTCACCCGGCTGGAAGATGAGATAGACAGTGCCATTGAAATTTCGGGTGCGCTGCAAATAATCGGCTGCAGCCAGCAGCATGGTCACGTGCCCGTCGTGCCCGCAGGCATGCATCCTTCCCTCATTCACGGAGGCGTAGTCGAGATTGGTACATTCCCGAACGGGCAGCGCATCCATATCGGCCCTCAGGCCGATTGCGCGCCCGCTCGTCCTTTCACGCCCCTGAATGACACCGACGATCCCGGTTTTGCCGATACCCGTGTGGTATGCAATCGAGAGCCTATCGAGAGCCTCACAAATTACCTTTGCGGTTCGGTGCTCATCAAATCCAAGCTCCGGGTGAGCGTGGATATCGCGGCGCAGCGCCCCGTAGGCGGCACTTTCCGCGTGAATTTGATCGACGATCTTCTGTGGCATCGGCTCTGGCCTCGATTGCGGGTGATTTGCAGGAATACTGAAGAAGTGACATCGCATCGTAGAAGCGGGTCGCCGCGTTGTAAAATGCTGTTTTTCGATCTCGGCCATGCCGGAAAGGCATATCGATGGACCTACGACAGTTGCGCTATTTCGTCGCTGTTGCCGAGCGCGGGAGCATCAGCGTTGCCGCCCAAGCGGTGCACATCGCACAGCCGGCGTTGACCCGCCAAATGCAGGCATTGGAGGAAGAGCTCGGGACGTCGTTGTTCGAACGAACGACACGTGGAGTCAGTTTGACCGACGCAGGCAAGCAATTGCTGGCGGACGCGAACAGGCTTCTCGACGACACTGCAGCGGCAAAGGAGCGCGCGCAGCGAGCCGGGCGCGGCGAGATCGGACAGCTCTCCATCGCGCTGCCCGTGATGCAATCCCTGGCACCGATGATTGCGGACATCCTCAGAAACTATCGGCGAGAAGTTCCGGGCGTCTCATTAACTCTGAGGCACCTTTTGTCTGAAACCCAGCTCGGCTGGCTGTCGAGCGGACAGCTGGATGCGGGCTTCCTTCTCTTCAGGCCTGCGGACGATCCTGCATTCGAAGGGATCCCCATCTATTCGGAGAAGCTGCTCCTGGCATATCCAGCTGACTGGTCATGGGAGGATGGAAAGCCCAAGTCATTGCGGGACCTCAATGCAGTCGAGTTCATCTGGCTGCCTCGCAATGCTGCTCCGGCCTGGCACGACAAGCTGATCCACTGCTTCTTCAATGCCGGGTTCGTTCCGAGAACATCCGTCCTCGGCGTCGATGCGCCGTCCATGCTCACGCTGGTCGCCGCGGGCATGGGATGCACTGTACTTCCGGAATCGGCAAAACACATTGCCCCGAGCAGCGTAGCGTTCATGGAAATTCCCGACTTGAACATCATCCAGCACTGGGAACTCGTCTGGCGTGCGGACAATCGCTCGACGGCGCTTAGACGCTTCATTGAGGTGGTCTCTGGCTAGTGTTCCGTTCCGCTGATTCGCGGCACGCTCGCGATCGCCCGCCGGCTCATCAAAATGTCCCCTCCCGCACCGACCGCACGAAATCGGCAATGGCCTGTCCGATCTCGTCGGGGCTGTCCTCTTGGATGAAATGGCTACCCTTGACGGTGACCTCTCTCTGGTTCGGCCATGTCCGGCAGAATTCGCGCGCGGCCTCCGAAAAGAAACCCGGCTCGGCATTGATAAAGAGCTTCGGGAGCGAGCTTTGCGCAAGCCACCGTCCGTACTCGTCGACGATGGCGACGACGTCTGCCGGCTCACCTTCAATCGGCATGGCGCGCGGCCAGCTCAGCGTCGGGCGGCGGTCTTCGCCCGGTTCAGCGAAAGGCGCGCGGTACACTGCCATCTCCTCGTCCGTCAGGCCGCGCAACACTGAGCTCGGCAGCACGCGCTCGACGAAGATGTTCTTGTCCAAAACCATCTCTTCGCCGCGCTCGCTACGAAAGCCTTGAAAGACTTTGCGACCGCTCTCGGGCCAGTCCTGCCAGGTAAAAGGCTTGACGATGGCCTCCATATAGACGATCCCTTTGACGCGATCGGGATGCTGTCGCGCCCAATCGAAGCCGAGGGCCGAACCCCAGTCATGGATGACGAGGATCACGTCGTCGCCGATATCCAGCTTGTCCAACAGCGCAAACAGATACTCCCGCTGCTCACGATAGCTGTAGCGCTCGGGGCCGGAATTCGGCAGCTTCTCCGAGCCGCCCATCCCGATCAGGTCGCAGGCAATGAGGCGCCCCATTCCCGCGCAATGCGGCATCACGTTGCGCCAAAGATATGAAGAAGTCGGGTTGCCGTGCTGGAAGACGATGGCACTGCCAGTACCTTCGTCGATATAGGCCATCTGCCGGCCGTTCACTGCGGCAAATTTTGGGGTGCCGAATTTCTTGGTCGAAATGGACATGTCTTGTCTCCTTGTATGGATCTTCCTTGGTTGCTCGATTTTCGGCGATGCTACTTCCCGACGAATCTCGGTTCGGCCTTGTCCTTGAACGCCTGCACACCCGCGAGGCCATCCTGCGTCCGCGACGCCTTTACGATCGTGGCGCGTTCCAACTTCATCTGCGATTCCAGTTCGGAATCGTCACTTGCCATAATCAGCTGCTTGACGGAGCCATACGCCTCAGTCGGGCCAAGGGCGAACTGCTGCGCAATGCCATCGACCGTTGCGGCCAGTTCCTCTGGGGCCACCACTCGATTGACCAGGCCCCACTCAGCCGCCTGGTCCGCCGACAATACGGGGTTCAACAGGAACAGTTCCTTTGTCTTGCGACCGCCGATCAGGCGAGGCAGGAACCAGGTCGTGCTGCCGTCGGGAGTCAGTCCGATCTTGGTATAGGCGCCAGTGAATTTGGCCTTGTTCGAGGCGACGGCGAAATCGGCTGCCGCCATCAGGCCCAGGCCCGCGCCGGCCACCGTGCCGTTCACTTTGGCGATGACAGGTGCCCGCATGCGCGCGAACACCGAGATCGCCTCATGAAGATGTCCGGTCATCGTCTCGATCAGGCTGCCAACACGTGTTGGGTCGGACGCAAAATCGACCACGTCGCCACCGGTACAGAATGCACGGTCTCCGGCACCGGTCAGCACGACACAGCGTACCGCCAAGTCGTCGCGGCACCGCTTCGCGGCGTGCTCCAGCTCCTGGGCCAAAGTCACGTTGATCGCATTCATCTGCATCGGACGATTGAACGTGATAAGCGCGATGCTGTTCTCAAGAGCAAAATTCAGCGTTTCGTAGGTCATGGCATCTCTCCGCTGATCATTGTCCGGTGAATTGGGCCGGACGTTTTTCGATGAAGTGGCGCACCCCTTCCTTGAAGTCTTCGCTCTTCAGGCTTTCCACCATCTCCTTATTAGCCGACGCGATCGCCTCGCCCAATGTTTGATATGGCACCTCCCATAGCTGATGCTTCATGACCTTGATGGAACGAGGTGAGACTTCGGTGGCTAGAGTCTGTGCGAGGGATCTTGCGGCCGCCGGCAATTCTTCGGGTGCGGCGAGGCGGCTGACCAGGCCGAGCGAAAGTGCCTCGTCGGCCGTCACCCTGCGAGACGTCAGCAACAGATCGATCGCCGCCGCATGCCCGACGACGCGCGGCAGAATCCAGGCGATGCCATGTTCGGCAATCAGCCCACGCTTGGCGAAGGCGGTGGTAAAGACGGCCGTCTTCGACGCAATTCGGAAATCGCTGTATAGCGCCATGATCAGGCCGAGACCGGCCGCGGCACCATTGATCGCCGAGATAATCGGTTTCGGGGCAGCTGGGAAATAGGAGTAGCGCGTCTGATAATCGGGCCGGCGATTCATGTCGTAGAGCCTCATCCATTCTTCCGCCAGGATATCTTCGGGCGGCAGAGCTTCGAGTTCCTCCATTTCCATGCCGGCGCAGAACGCCTTGCCGGCCCCAGTGAGAATAATTGCCCGGACGTTGTTGTCCCTCCCGGCCGTCTCGATTGCCGTACGCAGCTCCGCCTCCAACACCCGGGTCAGTGCGTTCATTCGCGTCGGTCGGTTCAGGGTGATCGTGGCGATCGCGCCATCGACCTCGTAGATGATCTGCTGGTAACTCATGACCTCAGGCCTCCCGGCTTTCGAAATACGCACTTGGCAACTGGATCGAGACCAGCTCGAGGAATTCCTCGATGCCATGATGGCCGTTTTCACGTCCGATACCCGATTTCTTGAAACCGCCGAACGGTGCGGCAGGATTGAACGGCGCGCCGTTGATATCGACTTGGCCGGCACGCAGGCGGCGAGCGACGGACAGCGCCTCCCCGACCGTGCCAGCCCAAACAGCGCCTGCGAGCCCGTAATCGGTGCCGTTGGCGATCTCGATCGCCTCGTCGACCGTGTCATAGGGGAGCAGGACAAGAACCGGCCCGAACACTTCTTCCCGCGCAATCTCCATTCCGGGCGTCACGTCGGTCAGGACAGTGGGGGGCACGAAGAAGCCCGATTCGGGCAGCGTAGCGGGGTCGGTGACACGGCGGGCGCCGGCCTTGAGAGCAGCGTCAATGAGGCCCGACACGCGCTGGCGCTGGCTGCTCGAGACCAGAGGACCGAGTCGCGTCGTTCCCTCTGCCGGATTGCCCATCTTGTAGCCGTCGACCAGCTCTGCGATCACAAGCTCCGCATCGGCCAATCGACTACTCGGCAATAGCAACCGGGTTGGTGCGGAACAGGTCTGGCCGGAATTGAGAAAGCAGCCTGCCAGCGTCGCCTTGACTGCGGCATTTAGGTCTGCGCTGGGCAGGACGAGCGCTGCCGACTTACCGCCGAGTTCCAGGGCCACTCGTTTGATGTCGCCGCCCGCCAAGGCGGCCACCCGGCGGCCCGCGCGTGTGGAGCCGGTGAAAGACACCATATCGACATCTGGATGACTGACCAGCGCCTCGCCCACGTCCGGACCCGTGCCGTGCACCATATTGAAGACGCCGGGCGGCAGGCCGCTTTCCTCGATTGCTCGTGCCATGACAAATGCGCTGGATGGTGCAATCTCCGATGGCTTCAGCACGACAGTGCAGCCCGCCAGTAGCGCCGGCACTACCTTCCCCGTAATCTGGTGCAAAGGATAGTTCCAGGGCGTTATGCAGGCCACGACGCCGACGGGCACCTTGACTACGAGCGAATGGCTTATGCGGCTTTCCCACTCAAGTTCAGCTGCCAGATCGGCATACAGGTTCCAAGCCGCCACAGGGGCGCCGACCTGAATGCGGGAGGCTAGCTTTCGCGGCATGCCGACCTCGCGCGAAATCATTTCGGTCAGCACGTCGGCACGGGCCAGCAGATTGGCGGCGATCTTGCGGATGAACGCGATCCGCTCGTCAAGCGGGGTGGACGACCATCCGGCCAGCGCGGCCTTCGCGCTATCGACAGCGGCCGCGGCGTCCTCCGCCGAGCCTAGGCGGTAGCGCGCCATCGGCTGCTCGGTGAAGCTGTCGATTACTTCGAGTTCGGCGCTACCCGAAGCGCGGCACCACTTGCCGCCGATGAAAATGTCATGCTCGGTCATGCAGTACTCCGTTAATGGCGCGAGAACCCTCGTCGCCCAATTCCAGCCCGGGATTCGGCCGGCCTAGCGGTCACGTATTCCAATGCGGGAGGATCCAGAACCCCCGGATTGAGAAAACATGCACGATATTCAGGTTGTCCGGCAGACAGCCCTGAAGTGCAGAACGACCGGACATTGATCGTCAATGCTCGAGCACTGCCGGGGCGACCTTGTAACGGGCTTCCGTCCTTTCGGCGATTTCGGCCAACGTCACTCCGTCCGCCAGTTCGATCAAGGTCATGCCCGTATCGTTGATCTCGAACACGGCAAGATCGGTGATCAACATGTCAACCACACCCTTGCCCGTCAGCGGTAGGGAGCATTGGCGTACCACTTTTTTCTCATCCTTCGCATTGTGCTCCATCAGAACGATCACCCGCTTGACGCCGGCAACCAAGTCCATGGCGCCGCCCATGCCCTTGACCATCCTCCCCGGCACCATCCAGTTGGCGAGGTCGCCGGTCTCGGAGACCTGCATGCCGCCCAGGATGCTGACGTTGATATGGCCGCCACGGATCATGGCGAAGCAGTCAGAGCTGGAGAAATAGCTCGTCGTCGGTGTCTCTGAAACGGTCTGCTTGCTGGCGTTGATCAAATCCGGATCGACCTCATCGTCATAGGGAAACGGTCCCACGCCGAGGATGCCGTTCTCGCTCTGCAATTGAACTGTGATGCCGGGCGGGATGTAGTTTGAGACCAGCGTCGGAATGCCAATGCCAAGATTGACATAGAAACCATCGCCGATCTCCTTAGTCGCGCGCCGTGCCATGTCTTCGCGTGTCCAAGCCATTTGACGTCTCCTTAGTTGATCAGGCGATACGAGGACGGGTGGTCCGTTTTTCGATCCGCTTAACGTGTTCGGGCACATGGACGATGCGCTGCACATAGATACCCGGGGTATGTATATGATCTGGATCGATCTCGCCCGGCTGGACCAGATGCTCGACCTGAGCAATCGTGATCTTGCCGGCAGCCGCCATCACGGGATTGAAATTGCGCGCGGATTTGCGGAAGACGAGGTTGCCTTCCATGTCGCCCTTCCAGGCGTGGACCAGCGAGATATCAGCAACCAGGCCGGTTTCCATGATGTAGGCCTCGCCTCCGAATTCGCGCTCTTCCTTTCCCTCCGAGACTAGCGTGTTCACCCCTGTCCTCGTGTAGAAGGCAGGGATGCCAGCACCGCCCGCGCGGCAGCGCTCAGCCAGCGTGCCCTGGGGTGTGAAGTCGATCGTCACCTCGCCTTTTGCGTACTGTTCGGCGCACACCTTGCTCTCGCCAACGTACGAGATGATCATCCTCTTGATCTGTCGGCTCGACAGCAAAATGCTGAGCCCGACACCGTCGATTCCTGCATTGTTAGAGACTGTAGTTAGATCCCTGACACCAGAATCACGCACGGCCTCGATCAGTTCATCCGGAAGACCGCAGATGCCAAATCCCCCGGCCATAATCATCTGGCCATCTCTGAGCAGCCCATCAAGAGCGGCCGCTGCGGTCGGAAAAACCTTCCCCATCGCTGTCTCCATATCGTTTGGTCGTTATGCTGCTCTCGTTCCTCTGGCAGACATGCGCGACCCAATAAAAACCTTTTAGATTTCCTAATTCGAATAACAATAGACCAACCTCGAAGCTGAATGCCTTCGAAACCGGCTGGCTAAGACAAGGTCAATAAAAAACTTGACCGTTTCGTAGCTATAGCCGCTGGTGCTTCAGCATCTTCCGACAGCTGTCGACGTCGTGCGGCGATGACCAGATGTACACCTTCGCGCGCCAAATCCTGAACGCAGGCGAAGCCCAGCTCTTGGCTGGCGCCAAATACCAGCGCGGTGCGGCCGGCAATACCTATGTCCATTTCCAATTCCTTTAGTCATGTTGAGTTAAATCGATTTTTTTTAGGACCGGTCGTCAGCTCAGCCGGAAGCAACCGTTTCTGTTTTTGCAATAAAGGAATCTGGGCTAGGTCGTCGTTGATTGCGCGCACGACGGTCGTGCGGTCCGTCGCCATCCACGCAGCGAGCCGCTGCATCGTCAGCCGCCCGTGCCGGCGCAGCCGGTTCAGGATGGCAAACTGCATGATTGTCAGGCCCACGTTCGCCCGATGCTGATCGTAGATCTTCGACACGTGGCGGGCAGCCTGGCGTATCGCGAAGCAGTCGTCATCCGGAAGCGTAGTCATGAGCCTCGTTCCATTACATATGCATATGCACCTATTTTGCAGGCCAAACGGGTGACACGCAGGCGCATTGCCGAGCCGCCTTCTCCGCCCCGGTCAGGCTGAACAGCTCCTTGCGCAGCATCTTCGCGCGTGGTGCTCGGCCGAGTCCGATGTCACGTAACCATCGCGCTGCAGGGGTGTAAGCGCGCGCACCAGCGTCGCGTTGCCATAGTCTAGGCTGTCGATTCCCACTCGTTAAGAGGCGATCTCGCCATCGTCAGGGTCAATCACGACAACTGGAGCATGTCTTCCCTGCGAGTTAGGTCGCCCCACGCGAATGGGTCAGTCGACTTATGCACACCTCGCACTGCATTCTCGACAGAGTGGTCGCCGCTGACAGGGACGCGCCCTACACAGCCCTCCCATAGCATCTAGTTGACCTCCATTTAGATGATATGTACCATCCAGTCAATATGTCGCCCTGGAGTACAGCAACCATGAGCAAGTCCAAGGTCGAAACTGCCGAAACGCGCCAGCAAAAACGGACTCGGAGCCATCACTAATGCTTATGTCTCGATGTCACACCGAGAAGCGCCAGCACGCGGTTGCCCGCTTGCTGGCATGGGCATCGAGTCGGCACGTGCTGACGAACATACGCGTGCGGCAGCATCTCGCGGGTTTGAAAACCTCGTCGAAGTATTGGCAAAGCGCATCGGACGTCGGCAGCGAGAAGCCGCGCGATCTGAAGCTGTCTTCGCACTTGCGGCGATGATCGGTTCCGTCACGAGGTCCCGGATCATTGCCGACACCGACGCGTCGTTGCCGGTCCTGCAGGACGTCAAGCAACACCTCGAAGCGGTCTAGGCGATACAGGAGGTTTCGAGTCGATCAAGTCATCTTATGATATGTGTATATACATACACCCTGGGCGTATCAAGTTGATTTCGCAATCGCGGCGATATTGAACACGGGGGGTGTGCATCCCCTGCACTTGCGACGAGTGCGCTTAACCTTAGATTGGAGAATCCATGATGCAGCAACGAAAATACCTGATTACCGGCGCCACCGGTAAAACGGGCGGACACACGGTCCGTCATCTTCTCAAGCAAGGACATGCGGTTCGAGCCTTCGTACACCGGGAAGACGAGCGAAGCGCGGCGCTCCGGCATCAAGGCGCCGAAGTCGTGGTTGGCGATATCCTCGAACATGACGATGTCATAAACGCGATGGCCGGCGTGACGGGAGCGTACCTTTGCTATCCTATACGTCCGGGCTATATCGAGGCCACCGCGTATTTTGCGGACGCTGCGCGGCGTGCAGCCGTCGAGGTCGTCGTGGAATTGTCGCAAATTTCCGCCCGGGAAGATTCAAAGAGCCACGCCGCACGAAATCATTGGATCGCGGAACGTGTGCTCGACTGGTCGGGTGTACCGACCGTCCACCTTCGCCCGACGTACTTTGCCGAATGGCTGATTCTTCCGTGGGTGCGCAATCCGATCGTGCAGGAAGGCAAGATCACACTGCCGTATGGTGCCGGGCGTCATGCACCGATCGCAGCCGAGGATCAGGCTCGCCTGATCGCTGCCGTTCTCATGCAACCGTCCGATCATATCGGGAAAACCTATCCGCTGTGCGGGCCCGTCGAATTGAGCCAACAAGACATTGCCGATGAGGTCGGCAAGGTTTTGGGCCGCAAGATCGCCTACAGTCCGTCGACCATCGAACAATACCGCGAGAATCTGGAAAAATACATTCCGGCAGCATACCAACGGCCGGAATTTTTGATCCAACACTTGCTCGCAGTCGCTATCGATTACCAAAACGGAATTTTCTCCGGTGTGGACGGCATCATCGGCGAGACCACTGGGCAAGCCCCCCAAACCGTTGGCGACTTCGTGAAAGCCCATCGCCAGGCGTTCGAGCAGTAATTTTTGTCGACCCATGCGGTTCGCTCCGTCCGCCGCCTAGTCGCATCACCTCGAATAGGGGTGAGTGTGTCCGACGAAGGTTGCGATTGCTATGCATTCCAACAATTAGCAGAAGAGCGATCCGCATGCCTCAGCGTGGTAACTGGCCAAAGCGGCCATAGCGATACTTGCGGACGTTGACATGACAAGGCGTCGCCGTTTCATAGTCATCCTCGCATCCAGCGGGGCGGCTCGCCACAAGAGATGCCCACGAGCTTGGTTCGACGTTCGCGACGAGCAGTGATCTGCTCTAGGAAATCTGGACAGAAATGAATGTTGGTGTTTCGACGCGCGTTTCCCTTTGAGGGAGGTGGCGATGGAACGCAAACAGTACTCGGTGGAGCAAATCGTAGCCGCGCTCAAGCAGGCTGAGCTAGGCATGCCGATGGCGGATCTGGTGCGTCAGGTGGGCATATCCGAGCAGACGTATTACCGCTGGAAGAAGCAGTACGCGAGCCTGGAATCGAACCAGGTCCGCGAACTCAAGCAGTTGCAGGACGAGAACGCGCCGCTCAAGCAGATTCTCAGCGACATCGATGCATTGATGCGTCCCCAGGCTTTCGATCCGGCGAATCCCGAATTCACGATGACCATTGCTTCGATCGACTACGCGCTGCAGGTCATCGTGCTGCCTTTCCTCAAATCACGATGCGCATATCGAGCGCAAACGACCAATTCCTCAAGTAATACAGGTCGTACTCGACACGCCCTTGCATCTTCTCGAGCCCGCCGGTCTCGCCGCGATAGCCGTTCACCTGCGCCCATCCCGTGATGCCCGGCTTGATCCGGTAACGGTGGATATAGCCGCTCACGATCTTCTGGTAGAGCTCGTCGTGCTCGATCGCATGCGGGCGCGGCCCGACCACCGACATGTAGCCGCGCAGCACGTTGAAGAATTGCGGCAGCTCGTCGAGACTCGTGCGGCGCAGGAAGGCGCCTAGGCGCGTGATGCGCGAATCGTTGCGCGTGGCTTGCTTGACGACGCCCTTCTCTTCCGCATGCAGCCGCATCGTGCGGAATTTGTAGATCTTGAATACGCGGCCATCCGCGCCCTTGCGCTTTTGCGTGAAGAACACCGGGCCGCGCGAGGTGAGCTTGACCGCGATCGCAATGGCGATCAGCAGCGGCGTCAGCATGATGAGCGCCACCGCCGCGAACACGCGGTCGAAGATCTCCTTCTTCAGCCTCGCCTGATGAGTCAGCGGCGAGGCTGCGAGGTTGATCGCGGGCACGCCGATCAGGTCGGTCATGCTGCTGTCGAAGAGCGCCACGCTGCTGACATCGGGCATGTAGCGGATATTCACGAGCTCGTCGCAAAACTCGCCGACGATGCGCAAGATCGTGCTTTCCTCCGATAGCGGCAAGGCCAGCCAGAGCTCCTGCATGCCCTCGGCCCGCACGTACGCAGCGAATGACGTCAGGTCGTCGAAGACGGGCACCGCCGTCTTCGTCACGCCGACGGCAGGCCGCGCGTTGAAGATCGCGGAGGCCCGGAACCCGCTCGCGGGCGACGCCTCGAGCTTGCGCAGCACGACGTCCGCATGGGCGCCGCAGCCGACGATCGCGACCTGGCGCAAATTCATGCCCGCGTAGCGGATGCGCGCCAGCACCGTATGCACGACGAACCGCGAGACGATCAACACGCCGCCCGTGGTGCCGGTCCAGTACACAAACCACAGCCGCGAGATCAGGTCGGCCCGGTGCAGCGCGAACATCAACGCCAGACCGCACCCCTGCACCACCAGCCAGGCCAGCGAGATCTGCCCGGTCAGCCGCAGCATCGAGCGGCCGCGCCACGACTCGTAGATCCCGAACGCGGGGAACAGCACGAGCGCGAATGCCGCGGCAAAAGCAATGAACGCTGCATCGAAGTGGCTCGCGGTCAGCTCCTCGAAGCGGACCTGCGAGGCCGCCACCGCGCCACCGACAACCAAGACGACGTCCAGTACGCGCGCCGTCAATCCTCGGGGTCCGTACATTTTCAGCGGTCCTTTGGCAAGGTTGGAAACGTGGGTCGCCAGCGAAAACGTCAAGCGCGCCCGTAAGTGTCGTCGAAGCGCACGATGTCGTCTTCGCCGAGATACGAGCCCGATTGCACTTCGATGATTTCGAGCGGCAGCTTGCCGGGATTCTCGAGCCGGTGCTGCACGCCGATCGGGATGTAGGTCGACTCGTTTTCGCTCAGCATGAACTGCTCGTCGCCGCGCACCACGCGTGCGGTGCCACGCACGACGATCCAATGCTCCGCGCGGTGGTGATGCAATTGCAGCGAGAGACGCGCACCGGGCTGCACGACGATGCGCTTCACCTGAAAGCGCTCGCCCTGATCGATCGAGTCGTAATAGCCCCACGGACGGCGCACCTTGCGATGCGTGTCGGCTTCCGTACCCTGTCCCGCCTTAATGCGCTCGACCACGCCCTTCACGTCCTGAACGCGCGAGCGGTCCGCGACCAGCACGGCATCGACCGTCTCCACGACGACGACGTTGGTCACGCCGACGCATGCCACGAGCCGCCCTTCGGAATGCGCGAGGCTTGCGGTGGCGCCTTCGAATACGACGCGGCCGCGCGCGACGTTGCCGTCGGCGTCCTTGTCGAGCGCGTCCCACACGGCGTCCCAGGAACCCAGGTCCGACCAGCCCGCTTCGAGCGGCACGACGATGCCGGACGCCAACGCAACATCCGCGCAGAGACGCTCCATCACCGCGTAGTCGATCGAGTCGGACGGCGAACGCTCGAAGTCTGCGAGCGCCGGGCGGAAAAAGGGGCCGTCGCCGAGACCGTTGGCAAACGCGGCGACGCAGGCCTCGTGCATCTCGGGCTGAAAACGCTCGAGCGTGTCGAGCCAGACGCTCGCGCGCACGACGAAAATGCCGCTGTTCCACCAGTACTCGCCCGACGCGACGTATTGGGCGGCCAGCTCCTCCGCGGGCTTTTCGACGAAGCGCTCGATCCGGCGCGCACCGCTGCCTGCCGCGCCGCCCAGCTTGATGTAGCCGAAACCCGTGTCGGGGTGCGTCGGCGGCACGCCGAGGGAGACGATCGCGCCGCTGTCGGCATGGCTCGCCCTGCTTATTGCGCAAGTGAATGTTCTCGATGAATTGGCTCAATCTATGGAGTCCTATGCATGTTGTTATCGAGCACGGCGCGGCGACGCGTCGGAGTTCGTCCCGTCACGTATGCGAACGAGGCGATGCGGATTTTCTGCAAGCCATGAGGGGATCTCGATCACGCATCCGCCCCGCTTGGCGCAAACAGTTCTGTCAGGCTGGAAGCGTACGGAAACGTGAATGTCAAATTCCGTCACGCTCATGATCGATTCCGCCAAGTTGTTGCGACCGCACATAAGAAAAGGGCCGCGCAAATTGCGCGGCCCTTTCCGGACACCCAGGGAGCGTCAGTGCATCAGTGGATCCCCGGCTCCCCAGTGGATATTGTCACGTTGTTGGCAGGTTGAGGGAGGTGCGGCGACAATCTCGGGTATGAAACGAACCCCATTTCCGCCAGTCGGCAGTTATCAGCTTTGGACAGACCGCATCGGAGAATCAACGTGCGCTTTCGTTCGAACATCACGAACACTGGGCATCCGAATACGATTTCTGCGGGGATACCGTCAGGCACTTTCCAACGCGATCCTGGCAAAGCTTGAAGAAGCCATGATCCTAACTGCGGTCGCGCCTCCGATTAGAAAGCATATAACGCGTGCTGCAACCGTGGTGTGCGAAACGCAGTAGCCGCTCGACAGGAAGATGCTGCGCAACCACGCCCGACAAGTGTCTCAAGCTTCAGCCGGTGCGATCCAGTCCATGTCAGGGGCAATCGTGCATCGACATTCTCAAATGCCCTTTTCTGCCACACGATCATCGCGAAGCACCGCATCGGCGTCCTTCTTCAAACTGCCTCTTAGAAGGCGTGCCGAATCCCGATGTTTCCGCCGACGGTAGTACCGGCCACGCCTCTAAGGAGACTGCTATCGGTCACGGACAGTCCGGTATTCATCGCACCGTGATTGTTCACCATCCCGATCTGGCCATAAAGCGAGGTGCGCTTCGAGAGGTGATAGTTGACGCCGACGGCGGCCAGCACAGAATGATTCGTGGTGTCGTTTCGGTCAGTGGTGTACCACGCACACCCGCTCAGTTCCAAAGACGGAGTGAGGGAATATTGGAGTCCGCCTCCATAGACATTGGAATTGAAAGACCGCGCCACTTTGTAGTTGACAAACGACGCTCTAAAGACCAGCGATCCAAACGTATATACCGCTCCTATAGTTCGACCTTCAAAGGCAAGGGTGCTCCGAACGGGCGTTTGAACCGTGCCGCCGCTATTGCCGTCATAGATCGCTGCGTTCATCACGAGGAAGCCATTTTCGTACTTTAGACTGGCTGACCACTGCCGTCCTGCAGAAAAATCGCCAGCCGACCCACCCAGGGCGAGCATGGCTTGCCCCTGAAAGCCCGCAAGCTTCGGGCTCGTATACGACACGGCGTTGGAATTGAAGGCACCCGTCACGGCGACGTTGTCCGCATAGATTAGGAGCGCGCTGGCGAACCCAGAATACTGTCGAGGATCCGATTCGAAAAGAGCGACGAAGAAAGGGGAGCGTTGCACGCCGGCCCTGATAGCACCAAGATTTCCGTCAAGTCCGACCCACGCCTGCCGCCCGAAGAAGTTGCCATTGGAACTATTGAACCCGCCGTTGGCCATGTTGATACCACTTTCGAGCTTGAACTCCGCCTTCAATCCCGAGCCTAGTTCCTCCACACCCTGCATGCCGAACAGCGACGCTCCGTCACCGCCGTCAGTCACGGCAAGTGTCTTTCCCGCATTACCGCCGGACGCATTCGCAGTCTTGCTCGAAAAGACAATCCCCGCATCGGTGATCCCGTAAAGCGTGACACTCGACTGAGCGTAGGCCGTGCTCGTCATCGCCGCCACGACGGCGCTTAACGCTAGTTTCAGTTTGCCGATTTTCATCGCCTGGATGTCTCCTACCCATATTTTGTATATCTAATTATTAAAATGGATCTACAGATACCAACATCACAACACAACGACTACGTCAAACTTCCACCAGGACGAACCTAGGTTCCACGTCTTCGCGACAACAGTTCTTACTGGCGATGAACCCGTCGCCGGGTTTGTGCCTCGATAAGGATGATCGGACGAGACAGCTCCCTGGATGAGGAGGACTGCCTACATCACCAGCGAATAGAATTGTTCGGCAGCGGTCCTGACGATGCCGGCGCCGTGCATCTGCCCCCCCGCAAATCATGTGCGTAACCACACGTCGGGCACGCAGCAGTACCGCAAGGCCTTATTGCGACACTGCCGGAACAGGAGGTGCGCCGCGACGGGTTCGGGTTGAACAATGGATATTTTGGGCTGCTTAGTCCGCAGACTCAGGCCCTCCTTGCCCCGGTGGCTCGTAAGGGCTTCGAATAGATGTCCGGCGACCTAGTCCAAGCATGCGAACACGGATCGGCGTCTCGTCCGTACCATACCGCCACCACGGTTGGCAGCAGCCCCAGGGCGCCGGGGTGGCTCACGCCTAGCGGCCATCGTCGTCTTCGTCCGGGCAATACAGGACATGCGTCTGGGCGGCGATACGGGCGCTCTCACAACCCCAGGCGTTGAGCAGACGGCCGAACGACACGAGTACGCCAAACACCTCTTCCAGAAGTTCTCTCATGGTGGGGATCTCATTAGATTAAAACGCAAACGTCAAAGCAGGTCAGAACGCAACCGTCATGGTTACCTGCGATCTAAGAGTGAAGCGACAGCATGCAGATCTGCGATATCTACGGCGTCGTTCCGTAGCTCCATCCAGACGCCCGACGGATTGCGTCGCGGGACTGTCTGGAAATCAGATGCGCCAAACCTATTCTGTGATCTTTAGCCATCCGAGACGCGTCGTAGCAGATACACGACGACCACTACTGAACCGCTAAAAAAAATTGCCAGTCCGATCGCTTTACGCGCGAGCGTGCGACCACGCCGGCGAAGCGTGTGACGCATAGACCATGAACTAGTTCTGCCCAACATCAAGCGCTCCATGAATCTTTGATGGGAGCGTCGCGTCGGCGAGAAAGGCCCCCCTATATTGCTGCAGGAGTGCAGGCTGTATCGCGCTCCGACACCTCCGGAGCAAGGTATGGAAACTAGCGCATCGGTGACGGAAGGATTTTGTGGTGCCGTTTCGGAATCCAGAATTTCCGGAAAATTTCACTGTCGTCTCCAATTTTTGTACTTGAGAATAACTATTCGTTATCGCCCTTTTTGACGTATTTTTTCGATCAAGACACTGAAGTTTCTGGCTTTTCCGGCTGCACGCGAAGAACCGGAGAGTGACGGGCCGCCATCAGCAGGGCCGTCGCCGCGCTAGAGAAAAGCTCGGCGTCGCACTAGTTAACAGGACTTCCCGCAGCGTGATCCTAACGGATAGGACTAAACGTTTGAACGGATACAAAACGGATAGCACTTCATTTAGCGCGGCATTTCCAAAACGACTCGGAACAATTTTCCTGGACTAGATTTCCTTAAAATCCATCTCCCGCCCGCTCTTAGTCTTCTGCTTCTCACGCACCTTGACCGGAATTCAAGCGATTATCGGCTATGTTTATCGAACCTTTTGGCTCACGAATATCCGGAAGAAAACCAGTAAGTACGGCGGCTACGAAAAAACCAAGACCGCAAAGACCAATGGCCATCGAAAGTGACCAGGTATTTCCAACGCTACCGAACAAGAATGGTGAGAAAGCCGAAATGCCGCGGCCGACGTTAACACAAAATCCACTTCCAAGGCTCCGCACGTCCGTAGGATAGAGGCGCGGAAAATAAGCGCCAAATAATCCGGGAAACGCAAAGAAAAGAGCCATGATAGGGCCCAGCCAAAAGAGAAGCACCGGATCCCGCACGGATGCATAAATTGGTAGCATGACCGCAGAGCCGGCAAGCGAAATAAATAGTGCTTTACGGTGTCCTAAATGGTCAGCGACATAACCGAACAGCTGGTATCCGATAAACATGCCTATGTTGAGAACGGAAATGTACCAGGCCATCGTCGAACCGCTGAGCATCCGCTCCTTCACGAGATATGTGGGGAGCCATGTGCTGGCTCCCCAATAGGCGGTAAAACCGGCGGCAGCGGTCAACGTACCAACTATTGTTTGAGCTTTGAGCTCCCCCCGAAATATCGCAGCAAGAAGAGATCGATTGGAATACTTATCTGATTTCTTCGCGACGTGCCTTCTTGTTCGCCACTCATTTGACTCCGGAACATACAGCCAGATATACGGAATCAGAAGGAGCGAGCCGCCTCCCAAAAGGAACACAAAGTGCCATCCATGCGATTTCAGGAAGCCTGTTAGCGTCAGCGCTAATGCCATGACACCAATTGGCCAGGCACTCAGCACGAATGTAATCGCCCGGCCACGCGTTCCCGCAGGCCAGGATTCGCTGACTAAAGCAGATATAACTCCCCATACACCACCGAGACCCAAGCCCGCCAGGAATCGAAGAATCAATACGTCGGTCCAATTCCGGGAAAAATAGATTGCGAAAGTAAATACACCAAAGATTGCGATGCTCATTACGAGGGCCATTTTCCGCCCGCATCTGTCCGAGAAAACGCCGACCAGAACACCGCTGAATCCTACGCCGATCATCCCCGCTGTTCCAAGGAGGCCAGCAACCTCAGGGGAAATGCCATACTCCTTCATGATAAAGGGAATGGTGAGGGCAAGCAGCATAAAATCAATCGCGTCAAAGCCATAGCTTAAAAAAGATGCGACGAGCGTGTGCCACCTCTGGGCCGGACTAGCACCCGCCGTATTGAATTGATCGCGATTGCTTTGCATTCCATGTCTCCGACGTCATCGAACGACGTTATTTCCTCGTCGTTTTTTTTGTTAAAACTATTCAGGTAACCGCTCCCTTTTTCTACCCCGCCGCTGCCGTGATCCCCGTCATCAGAACGCGACCTTGTCGCCACCCTTGAGCTGGAGCAGCGCGCGTGCTTCGTCTGGCGTCGCGACCTCGAGCCCCAGCCCTTCGATGATCTGGCGGATGCTGCGTACCTGCTCGGCGCTCGAGGTGGCGAGCCGGCCGGGGCCGGCCCACAGGCTGTCTTCCAGCCCTACCCGCACGTGTCCACCCATCGCCGCAGCCATGGCAGCAATCGGCAACTGGTAGCGGCCGGCACCCAGCACCGACCATTGATAGCTGTCGCCAAACAAGCGGTCAGCAGTGCGCCGCATGTGCATGACATCGTCCGAATGGCCGCCGATTCCGCCCTGCAAGCCGAACACCGTCTGGATGAAGAGCGGCGCGCGGACCAGGCCGCGATCGAGGAAGTGTTTGAGGTTGTATAGATGCGCGGTGTCGTAGCACTCGAACTCAAAGCGCGTGTCATTCGCCGAACAGGTCGTCAGGATGTGCTCGATATCGGCAAAGCTGTTGTGAAAAATGATGTCCCGGTTGGAAAGGTAGTCGCGTTCCCAAGGGTGGCGTAGTTCCTTGAAGCGGTCCAACATGCCGAACAGGCCGAAGTTCATGCTGCCCATGTTGAGGCTCGCGAGCTCGGGTCCGTGAACGGCAGCAGGACGCACCCGCTCTTCCACAGTCATGGTCGGAGCCGCGCCCGTGGTAATGTTCACCACGCAGTCGCTGCGCTGCTTGATCACCTTCAGGAAGGGCGTGAATCCTTCCGGCGACTGGTCGGGGCGGCCGTCCACGGGGTTGCGCGCGTGCAGGTGTACGATGGCCGCCCCCGCATCTACGGCGCCGATCGCGGCGTCCGCGATCTGCTCGGCCGTGATCGGCAGGTGTGGAGACATGCTCGGCGTATGGATCGCGCCCGTCACGGCGCAACTGATGATAACTTTTCTCTTCGCGGCCATAACGCGGCCTCCTTGGTCATGTTTTGGAGTCCGAAAATATGATCGGCCACTCCCATCGGATTGTTTCGCAATGCTCCGTGGCCAGGCAGCTACCGTGCAGGGCGCGCCAAGGCCGAAGTCTTACTGCGCTGTCGCACCACCATCGACGCGAAGACTTGTTCCGGTCACCATTCCTGCAGCGGGAGAGGAAAGGTAGACCACCGCCTCCGCTACGTCCTCAGGCTGTGCGACGCGCCCCATTGGAATGGTCGCCAGAGCGAAGGCGCGATAGGCATCGTCCTCGAAGAATGGCGCCGTCATCGGCGTCTCGACGATCGTGGGTGCCACCGCATTGACGCGTATGCCCGCGGAGGCAAGATCGATCGCCATGGCTTTCGTGAGCCCCTCGATCGCATGCTTCGTCATGCAGTAGACAGCGCGCTTTGGACCGCCGACGTGGCCCATCTGTGAAGATACATGCACGATGCTCCCGCCTCGTCCAAGTTCGAGCATGCGGATGGCAGCCGCCTGCGAGACGAGAAAGGCCGCCCGAACATTGAGGTTCAGCAGATGGTCCAGCGTTGCCGTATCGACCTCGGGCAATGGCTGTAGCCGGTTCGTGCCCGCATTGTTCACCAGGCCATCAATGCGCGGCAAAGCACGGATGCGCGCCGGGAAGTCCTCTGCCGCGACATCGGCGACCATGGTCCGGATACGGCCTCGCGACTCATCTTCCGCCAGGGCAACGAGATCGGCCTCGGTCCGGGAAACGGCGATGACTTCTGCCCCCGCTGAGGCGCAGGCGAGTGCACAGGCTCGTCCAATACCCCGACCCGCTCCTGTCACAAGAATGGTTAATCCGCTCAACGGTTCAGCCCGATTCAGGCCGGACGCCGGTGTGGCGCCGGCTGCGATTCTTGAATTCGACATATGTGCTTCTTCCTTCAGTTCAAAGTTCACCAGCGCGTCGGCAGGGAGCGCCGGGGGCGTGGCAAGCCTCAGTCGAGGATCGCCACGGCACGGGTCCAGCCGGCGGAGGCACCCTTGATCTTCACGGGAAAGCAGCAAACCTGAAAGCCCGTGGCGGGCAGTTCTTCAAGATGCAACAGCTTTTCGAGATGGCAATAGCCGATCTCCATGCTGGCACGGTGCCCCTCCCAGACGATCGATGCGTCGCCTGTCTCCGCGAAGCGACGCGCCATGTGTGAAAAGGGTGCGTCCCATCCCCAGGCGTCGATCCCAGTCAAGCGCACGCCGCGCTCCAGGAGGTAAAGCGTCGCCTCACGCCCCATACCAATGCCAGCGTGGATATAGTCGGGATGGCCATAAAGAGTGCTGGCACGCGTATTTACCAGCACGATGTCGAGCGGGCGAAGCGTATGCCCGATCCGCGCGAGTTCCGCCTCTACTTCGGCGGCGGTGACAACATGGCCGTCCGGAAGGTGTCGGAAGTCGAGTTTTACGCCTCGCTGGAAGCACCATTCCAGCGGTACCTCGTCGATCGTGATCGCTCGCTCGCCGCCGTTCATTGTGGAGTGGTGGTGGTACGGCGCGTCCAGGTGGGTCCCGCTATGCGTGCGTAGCGTCACAGTCTCGTTTCCCCAGCCCTCGCCGCCGGGCAACTGTTCTACCGTCAAGCCTGGAAAGAATTTGAATATCTCGGCAGTATTGCCTGCGGGCGTCTGATATTCGATGCGCGGACCGAAGCCCGGCTGGTCCAGAGGCGTTTCGTTATCCAAAGCAAGAGAAATGTCGACAATGCGTCGGGCCATGGCGTAACTCCTTCTATTCGGTTTAGGTGAGATGCTAGCCCGCGACGCCCGCGCGGGCTCACGGTCCTTTGCTCAGTCTACTTCGCAGGTAACCCATTCACCCTCGTGGCGGAGACGGTGGATGAGATCAACGGAAAGAATCTGCTCGGCAAAGCAGCCTCGAGCCGCCGTTCTCACGAGGCGCTTCTGCGCCTCTAACGGCGAATCCGTCTCAAATTCAATATCCAGAGTGAAGCGATTGGGATGGGCCTCGTAGGGATCGTTCTTTCCGCTGCGCTTCGCGACCCACTCAAACTTCGCATTTGTCTTCAAACCGGTGACACTCACACCGCATTGGCGCGCGAAGGTCCGCAACTGTGTCATGAAGCACGTCACGACGCCAGCGGTGAAGAGGGCGAGAGGTTTTGGTGCGGTCTCGTCACCTCCGTGAAAGCGGCCTTCGTCACTGGCCAGATCCCACAGTTGAAGACGCTCTGGCTCGACCATCCCAACTTTGACGTCATTTCTGCGTTTGCCGGAAGCGTAGCCCTCAAGCTCAAAACTCACAGGAAACGTCATCATCGAGGTGCCTTCCGCTTCGATATATTTCGCCGTCACATTCGTGTTCATGTCTCCGACCCTCCTAAGGCCTGGCTGATTGATTGGGGTACACGGAGTATGGCACTGCCTTGAGTCATACGGTACCGACAATCTGCGTATCATAGTGATGCATTTTATGTATGATGGTCGGCAGCCAGCAACAGGGACTTTGGCCTGATGGAAAAGCGATCAACCTTCAAGATGTCAGGGGGAGAATAGATATGGATTCGGAATCTCTGCGGTGCTTTCTGAGAATTGTGGAACTGGGCAGCTTCGGCCGTGCAGCCCAAGTCCTGAATCTCACGCAGCCAACTTTGAGCCGTCGAATTGCTTCACTCGAGCACGAACTTCATGCGCAACTCTTCGTGCGTCATCAACGGGGCGTAACACTTACGCCCGCGGGTGTCTCCCTTGGCCAAAGGGCTCAGAGCCTCGTGCGCCAGCTTGAAGAATTAAACGACGAGATAAATCTGCTGGACAGAGAGCCGAGCGGCACTGTCTCAGTGGGATTGCCGCCGTCATTACTCAAGGTCGTGAATGGCCCGCTAGTCGAAAGTTATCGCAAGCAATTTCCGAGAGTAATGCTGAACGCATATGAAGGGATTAGTAACTTTCTTGAAGAAAAACTCGTCAATGGCGAGCTCGACGTCGCCCTCATGCTTGCAGCACGCTCCAAGCTACGCAATGCATCCACCAAAATCCTCGCTGAAGAGGAGATGGTGTTGGCGAAAACTGGAGATGCGATTTCTCAAAAAGCATGGGTTACGATTGATGACATCGCAAGCCTGCCGTTGATACTTTATAGATTGCCGAACTATATCAGGTGGCGTGTTGATGTCGCTTTTCAGCAGCGCGGTCTAACGCCCAACATCGTGGTTGAGGTCAATACGATCTCCATGCTTTTGGAATTTGCACGTAGAGGTGTCGGCGCGGTCATCGTACCTCGATCTGCGGTCGTCCACGATGTCGAAGAAAAGACGTTGGTCGCTACGCCGATACGGAGCTTGTCGGTACAATGGATGCTCGCCGTCTCACGCGATCGAGAGCATTTACCCGGAGTTAGGGCCTTAGCGAGCCATATAGAAAGTCTAATTTACGCACAAATAAAGGCGGGACGCTGGGGCGCGCGACGCGTGAGCAAATAGGCGGAAGAGTTGCCGTGGCCTTCGGCTGCCGCGTTGAACCCACGGTCTTGCGCTGCGCAGCCTGTATTACTGGCGGCAGAAGATAAAAGCGACGGCGCAGACGTCGGGCTCACCCGAGCGAGGCAACGGGCGAAGCCGTCCCACTGGGCGAGATTACCGGGCAGCACTTCGATGCGGCCTTCGGCCTGAATGCGCGCGGCACGCTGTTTGCGGTTCAGAAGGCGTTGCCGCTGTTCAACGATGGCGGATCGATCTTCATGACCGGGTCAATTGCTTCGGTGAAAGGTTTTCCTGGTTTCAGCGTGTATGCGGCGAGCAAGGCGGCGTTGCACTCATTCGCACGCGGGTGGCTCAACGAACCGAAGGGCAGGAATATCCGGGTGAACGTGCTGAGCCCGGGGCAGATCGCCACACCGATTCAGGAGCAACTTTTCGACGAGGGGACGAAGTTCGTGCCGGCCGATCATCCGCTGCGGCCGGTGCGGCTGCTCGTCAACGAAGCGCTGAAGCGGCTCAACGGACTGTTTAGCGTGATCTACGCGGAAGCGGCCGAGCGTTCATATGAACACGATATCCATAACGCACGGCTCGCAAAGCCCGTTTCAACAGCCTGCTAGGGGCAATAGAGTCCCACTAGACCACGGCTTCCCGATACTTCGCGAACTTCGACGTCTGTCCGATCCCCGGATTGAAGCAGTTGCAGGGATCGAGACGTTGATAGAACGCGGCGAGCCGGGGCTTCGCATGGTACAGATGGCCGACGTTGTGTTCCGCCGGATATTCGGCGCCGCGGCGGTCCAGTAGCCTCCACATCTTGTGTTCGACTTCAAGGCAGTCGTTACCCTTCTTGACGATGTAATCCTGGTGGAACACGTGGCAAAGGAAGTGGCCGTAGTACAACTTGATAGAGATGGCTTCTTCAATGTCGGGCGGCAGCGTCTCGATCCAGTCGCGGTCATTGCGTCGCAGTGCGAGGTCCAGCGCGACGATATTCTCCACTTCCCGGGTATGAACGGCGCGATAGCGGACGGCTGCGCCGGCGGCCGCGAAACGATGCAGGAATGCTTTCCTGCCTTCTTCGTCCGTGCATTCAAAATAACCGCCGCTGGCATGCTCGAAATAGCCCGAAAGGAAGGCACGCGTTTCTTCCACGCTTTCAGCCGAAACCTTCAGCATCAGATGGTGC
This sequence comes from Trinickia mobilis, assembly GCF_017315705.1. GTDB lineage: Bacteria > Pseudomonadota > Gammaproteobacteria > Burkholderiales > Burkholderiaceae > Trinickia_A > Trinickia_A mobilis. Next base: position 533,190 of record NZ_JAFLRF010000001.1, read on the forward strand.
GCGTACTTGTCGCGATACTGCTTCATTCGCACCGGTAGATGGCTCGGGAATAGCCGGCTCGCGGCTTGCATGACGCGGTCGGCGAGATGCGAAGGGAGAAAGCCGAAACGATCGAACAGCGTATCGAAACGGCTTTTTAGCCCGAACAGCACAGGCAACCGGGAGGTGCCAAGATAGTTGATTGCAAGGAAGGTGTCCTTGCCGTACTCCTCAGCGATGTCGAAAGCGTCGCGATGCAGATATTCGCCGGAGATCGGCAGATGTTTGAAGTCGTGCAGCGCGTGACGGCGGATTTCAGACAGCTCGTCGGGGCGGTTCGTACCGATATAGAACACCTTTGCATTCTGCTCGATCGGAAATGTGTCGAGCCGTACCGCGAACACCATCACCTTGCCAGCCGAGCCTGACGCTTCGTGGAGGCGCTGTGGATCGGCGTTGAAACGCGCCGGCGTATCGGCATCGATCTCACGAACATGAGTCGCGTAGCCGTGATCGGATCCGGCGCCCGCGTTGTAGCGAATATCCGCATCGCTGAATTCGCGGCGCTCCAGTCGGCCAAGGATGTCCTCGGGCGAGTCGCCGAGTTCGATTCCCAGATGGTTGACGAGGTTGAGTTTTCCCGCCGCATCCACCTGCCCGAAAACCGCCATTTCCGTATACGCCGGGCCGCGCTGCACCAGCGCACCGCCCGAGTTGTTGCAGACCCCGCCGAACACCGACGCGCCGATGCAACTCGAGCCGATCACCGAATGCGGCTCGCGGCCAAGCGGCTTCAACGTCTTTTCCAGCTGATCGAGTGTCGCACCTGGCAAGCAAACGACCTGCTTGCCACCGTCGATCACGTAGACCTTCTTCATGCGGCTCGTGTTGACAATCACGATGTCGCGATCGTAGTCGTCACCGTCCGGCGTCGAGCCGCCGGTGAGGCCCGTGTTCGATGCCTGCGTGATCACAATCACATTCGCTGCAATACAAGCCTGCAGCACTTTCCATTGTTCGACGATCGTGCCGGGGCGGACCACCGCGAGCGCCTTGCCGGCGCCAAACCGGTAGCCGGTGCGATAGCGGCGGGTCGCGCCATCGTCCGTCAGGGTGTGCCTATTGCCGACGATGTCGCGCAGTTCCGCAATCAAAGTGGAAGCCTTGCTGTCCAGCCCAGCTGCCGACGGTGCGTGCGTTACTGACATCGAATTCTCCTGAAGAAACATTGGGTTCGACGCGCATCACTTCAACCGCCCCGGTCAGGTTTGACCTTTGAGCGCATCGGGTTGACACAAGGTTAAAATCAGGCCAGTCATTAGTCCAATATCTCGAAGTCACTTTTTGGAGACGAAAAAGATATGGAATTTCGTCAGTTACGCTACTTCCTTGCCGTGGCCGAGCATCTGCATTTCACGGATGCCGCGACGCACCTGGGCATCGCCCAGCCGCCTTTAAGCCAGCAGATCCTCAAGCTCGAGCGGGAAATCGGCACTCCCCTGTTCGTCCGGCATCCGCGCCGCGTCGAATTGACCGAAGCGGGACGGCTCTTTCGCGAGAGCGCGCGGCGCATCATCGAGGACGCGCAACAGGCATTCGTCGAAGCACAGAACGCGGGACGCGGAGAGACGGGCCGGCTTTCGCTGGGTTTTGCAGGTTCGACGGTGTTTCATCCGATGGTCGCGACGACGATGCAGCAGTACCGGCAAGCGTATGAGCGTGTGTCGATCAGTTGCGAGGAGAGCAACAGTTCGGCGCTGCTGGACAAGGTCGCGGAGCGCCAGCTCGATGCCGCGCTGGTGCGCATGCCGCTGAATTGCCGGGATCTGGTCGTCGAGCCGCTGGTCGACGAAACCATGTTGGCGGTGCTGCCGGCGAACCATCGCCTGAGCCGGCGACGGCGTATCGATCTGGCAGACCTCGCCGACGATCCGTTCATCCTTTTTCCACGGCCGATCGGCCCGGATCTGCATGACTCGATCATCGGTGCCTGCCGCCAGGCCGGTTTTACTCCGTCGATCGGCATGGAATCGCCACAGATCTCATCGGCGCCGAACCTCGTAGCCGCTGGGTTCGGTGTCGCCGTGGTTCCTGCATCGATCCGTCAGGTCCAGGTCGAAGGCGTGTCTTATCACGAACTGAAGGGGGAACCGCTTTCGACGGGTATCGCGCTAATCCACCGGCAGCGCGAAAAGTCGCCGACCGTGCTGAATTTTGTGCAGATTTTGCGGTTGCAGCGAGGGGCCGCCCGCACGTCATGATGTCGCGTGAGTGAGTCATGCCGAAGTGGGCCCAAGTGTCGGTCCCAACACGGACCTCTGAATTTTTGGCCTGGCACTGGCCCTGCAGGCGCGAAGATCGCCCGTTGGAGACGGGCGTATTTGAATCCCGTTGCGGCCATCTGCCTATCGGCGTTGGGCTGCCCGCTCACAGCCACTGACCGGACGTCCACCGTGCAGCAGCACCGAACGTTCGGGTCCAGCTTCATCGCGTACGCACGTTTTGCCGAATTGCATACGGGGCCCATGGAGGAACTCAATTGGCTTCCCTAAACATACATGGCAGCAACCGCAGTCGCGGGGCCGATTGCGCTCGACCGGCACACCGCCCGAAATCGCAGCCTGACGCGCCGGACTTGCCAGAAGCGGCACCAGCCGATTGACCGTGGCCGTTGCATGCGCCACGAGGCGGCCGGCTTAGAATGCCGCCCTGCCGACCGACGCGCCGCCGTCGACGAAAAGCGTCTGGCCAGTGATAAACCCTGCGTCCTCGGACAACATGAAGGCGACAGCGCCCGCGAGTTCCTCTGTCTTACCGAGGCGGTTCATCGGTACGAGAGACAGGAAGCGCCGCTCGGCTTCGCTACCGACCGGCGCGTTCTGCCGGAGCATTTCAGTCTCAGTCGGTCCCGGGGCGACCGCGTTGACCGTGATGCCGGTCTGCGCGAGCTCGAGCGCCCACGTGCGAGTGAAGCTCATCATTGCCGCCTTCGCGGCAGCATACGCGGTGCGATTCGTGACGCCGAGGACGACGAGGCTCGACAGATTGACGATGCGCCCCCAGCCGCGCTCGCGCATCCGGGGCAACAGCGCCTGCACGGTCTGCACGGCGGGCGTGAGATTGTGGCGGAACGACGCCTCGAGATCGTCGAGCCCGATCTCTCCGACCCGAGCGAGACGGACGAAGCCGACATTGTTGACGACGCCATCGAACGCATATCGCTCAACGAGCGCGGCGAGTGTGTGATCGGTCGCATCCCGGTCGCTGAGGTCGGTCGCGACGAGCGTGCCAGGGAACGTCGGATCGTCGGCGCCGCGTGCGAGGCCGACGACGTGGTGCCCGTCGGCCGCGAGCCGGTTGGACAGTGCGCGACCGATACCCTTGCTTGCACCTGTGATCAGAAATGTGCGTTGGGTCATGAGATTCCTTTGAAGGGGTTGAGGTTGGATGTGCGCCCTTCGGCGAGTTCGCGTGCCGGCGCAGCGACACCTGCACGGCCGTTGTACCGGCAGGGCGACGTCGACGCGACAAACTCGATGCCTCAGTGAGAAGCATCCGCGCGGCGCGTATGCGATGCAAACCTGTCGACGACGAACGCGGCGCCGAGCACAAGCGCACCACACGCGAACACGAGCGCGTAGTCGTTGTGAAAGCGCGAGAACAAGTACGAGTAGCCGTAACCGCCGAGCGCCTGGAACAAAGCGAATGCGGTGGTCGCACGGCTCCATGACGCGCGCTGCCTGTTGTGATCTTCCGGCAGCAGTTCACGGATGCGGCCGAGTACGAGCGGCACGATACCGGGCGTGAAGAGACCGAGAATCACGGTCGCAACGCCAATAGCGAACGGGTTCGCGAAGATCGCGAGCGTCGCGACTGCGAGTGCCTGAAGCAGCAGCGCGTAACGGTACGCTCTGCCAAAGCCGAGTTGGTCGCCCGCCTTGCCGGCCAGCACGGGACCGGCGATCGCTGCGACGCCATACAACAGCCAGTAGCCGGCGCCGACACTCGCGCCGCGTCCGAGGCCGCGAGCAACGTAATCGACGAGCATGATCATCGCGGGTACCAGCCCGAGCGCGTTAGCCGCGTATTGCACGTACAGCACGCGCACAGCGAGCCCAGCGCCCTGTGGTTCACGCTCGACGGTTGACGGCGCTGCAGGAGGGTGCGACGTGGGCCAGCCGAACCAGCTGAGCGCGGTCAGCGCGAGCGACACCGCGCCGAGTCCGTTCCATGCATTGCGCAGACCCGCGTGCAGCAAGTGAGGAATCAGCGTGCCGGACGCCGCGATCCCTAGCCCGACACCGAGGAAAATCATCCCGCTCACGAAGCCACGACGTGACGCAGGCACGTGCGGCAGGATTGTCGTCGCGACGAGCACCATGATCGCGCCGCCCGAGATGCCGGACAGAACCCTCCAGGAAAAGAACCAGCCGATCGACACCGGATGGGCACAAGCAAAGAAGGCAGCGCTCGCGATGGCCATCAACGCGCGCAGCGCGGTGCGGTTCGACAGGACGGACGCGAGCGGGCGCCCCGCCAGCGCGCCGATCAGATAGCCGGCGAAATTCGCCGCGCCGAGCGTAACCGCCTGCGACGACGTGAACCAGTGCATCTGAATGAGCGACGGAATCAGCGGCGTATAGGCGAAGCGCGCAAGGCCGATCGCGATGAGACTCGCGCTCAGTCCAGCGAATGTCGCAAACAGTGTGCGGGCGTCGAGCGATACTGGCGCTGGTATGGATTCGGCTGTGGCATTGGATGACATGACAGTATCTTTTCGCATAGGAAAGGCTCGACCGGTTGGCCCGAAGCCTATCCGGGAGCCTGTGACGAGACCCGCTCGTCGATTTACGATTCGCAGTACTATTAATTTGGATCGAACCGCGAAGTGTTCTACGCCGGTGCCACTGGCCCAGTGCTGCCACCAGCCGCTCGACTCGCCGCCCGGCAAAGGCGGCAAGCCGAGCTTTCGCGCCACCAGGAGAGGAACGCGCGCGCGTGCGTGGGGCGGATGCCGATCGATCCGCCGGTGCTCAAGACGCGTTTGCCCTCTTTATGATTGCGCTCCCCGCGAGCTTGTCCTGCGCCCTGGTGTCGAAATCGCTGGCGTCGTGACGCTCGTGCAGCTGCACCGACGGCGCTCCGCTCGTACGGTTCACCATGCGGCCGCGCCTGACCGCCGGCCGCGCCAGGATAGCGTCGGCCCAGCGCTGCACGTTCTTGTAGTCCTGCACGCTCAAGAACTCCGCCGCCCCGTACAGCCAACCCTTCACGAGCCCGCCGTACCAGGGGAAAGTCGCGATGTCGGCGATCGTGTAGTCGCTGCCGGCGAGGTATTCGCTCTCGGCGAGGCGCCGATCGAGCACGTCGAGTTGGCGCTTGACCTCCATGGCGAAGCGATCGATCGGGTATTCGATCCTGGTCGGCGCGTAGGCATAGAAGTGGCCGAAGCCGCCGCCCAGATAGGGGGCACTGCCCACCTGCCAGAACAGCCAGCTCAGCGTCTCGGTGCGCGCTGCGACGTCCTTCGGCAGGAAAGCACCGAACTTTTCCGCCAGATACGTCAGGATCGAACCCGACTCGAACACGCGGATCGGCTTCGGGCCGCTGCGGTCCAGTAGCGCCGGGATCTTCGAGTTGGGGTTGACCGCCACGAAACCGCTGCCGAACTGGTCGCCGTCGCCGATCTTGATCAGCCAGGCGTCATACTCGGCGCCGGCATGGCCCAGGGCCAGCAGTTCTTCCAGCATGATCGCGACCTTGACGCCGTTGGGCGTGCCCTGCGAGTAGAGCTGGAATGGGTGCCGGCCAACAGGCAGTTCCTTGTCATGCGTCGGCCCGGCGATGGGTCGGTTGGTGCTCGCAAAGGTGCCGCCATTGGGTTTGGCCCAGGTCCAAACCTTCGGGAGCGTGTAGTCGAGGGAGTCGGCCATATCTTCTCCGCAATCGGTTCGGGGCCGGCTCAGGCGGCCGTGGAATAGTTCGACGGGTAGAGCGCGCGATTAGTCTCTTCGTCGTTGATATTCTTGAACGCGTGGTCAGTGCCGACGGCACGCGCGCGCACGACAGCCGCGCGCGCGTTGACGGTCTCGAAGAGCCGCTTGAGGTTAGGGTACGGCGCGAGCGGGTCGTCGGTGTTTTTGAGCACGAACGAGGCGCGGTCGAGCCATCCCCAGGCCGAGATGTCTGCGATGGTGTACGTTTCGCCGACGATGTACGTCCGCCCTTCGAGGTGATCGTTCAGCACCTGGTAATGACGCTCGGCTTCGCGCCGGTAGCGGTTCACCGCATAGTCGAGGCCTGCCGGCGCAGCGAACTGGAAGTGCACGGCCTGGCCGGAGAACGGGCCGAAACCGGATGAGAGGAAGCTGAGCCAGGAAAGCAGCCCCGGCCGGTCTTCCGCAGAGCCGAGGAACTTGCCGGTCTTCTCTGCCAGATAGAGCAGGATCGCCGTGGAGTCGAACACGCGCGCCTCCTTGCCGGCCGGTCCCTCTGTGTCGACGATGGCCGGCACCTTGCCGTTGGGGTTGATGGCACGGAAGGCTGGCGCGTGCTGCTCGCCCTTGCTGGTATCGACCGGGATCACCTCGTAAGGGAGGCCCGCCTCTTCAAGGAAGAGAGCGATCTTCGTCGGGTTCGGTGTGGGATGGAAGTAAAAGCGGATCATGGTAACGACCTCAGGTTTGCGAAGCGGTCCGGATGCGTGGTGCGCTGGTTCGCGCAGCGACAACACGATCGCGTACCTCTACAAGATGGAGGTAACTTTACGTCTGCCGTAACATCACCGTCCAATACCTATTTTTGACGACGTTCATAACATAAACGGATCATGCCGTTGACTCCACCAAGCCGGTGGCGACATGACGAAGTAGGCGAGGCCGCCCTGATAGACGTTGGCGTTGAACGAGCCCGCGACCTTGTAGTTTGTGAACGACGCCTTCGCGATCACTGGGCCGAAGTTGTACGATGCGCCGATCATGCGCCCTTCGAACTGCTAGGTTGACGCAACGAGATGGCAGCAATCTCAAGGGGCGTGCACGACCGACACGCCGCGAACCGGTGGAGGGGTCGTGCTGCCGTTTTCGGATCGGACAGTCAGGCGCCGCTCTCATCGGCGACGACGTACGTCGCAACGGTGGGCGCGAAGAAAGGGGCCGGAATCAGGATCTTGCTTTCTTGATGCTGGATCAGCGGCAGGAGCCTGTCCACGTAAGCAGTCCAGCGGGCATCCTTCTTGATCTGTGCGCGACGTCGGGCGCGGTCATTTAGATCTTCATAGCCCCAATGGATAACCTGGTTGAGCGGACCGAGTTCAGTCACGTAGTATCCGATGGGATTGGGCAAATATTCCAGTTGTACGGATAGGCCGGCAGACTTGTAGAGCGCGAAATACTCTTGGGTCTTCCCGGGAAACAATGTGTAGGTTCGGTGTTCGATGATCATATCGTTGGCAAATGAAGTGCGCGATCGAGCGTTGTCCAGCATGGGCGTTCTTGACGAATGCTCCTTCACGCGTAGGTTATCCGCCGGGCCAAAGTCAGTTGATTTAGCCCGGTACTTTCCACAAACGGTCTTGCATATCTAAAGCAATACTAATTAAATTTTCCACTTCTTGAAGTTCCTGACGGGCTTCAATTCGATAGCTTGCTCAGCGTTGAGTTAGAACTCGATGCGTAAGACACGCGGTTCTCGAAGGCTTCCGTCCGGCATCGGCGCCTTGATCCCGCCATCCGTCAGAAAAAAGGCTACCTTTCCATGCTGACCGGGAAGCCGCCCCCACCTACCCGTCGTGGGACCGAGTAATTCTTCGGTAAACGGATCTCCTGCAACACTATTTCTGGGACACCGCCTCTCTCCCGGCTGGAGAATTACGCGATCGATCGTGTTTTGTCGATGCGTGGCAATATAAGCAACGCCTGCATCCTCATCGACGCACAGATCGTCCCCCATCATTCCATCGGCAATGAACTCTGGTTCGCCAGCGGGAGCTCCTGTGAGCGGGTCGACCCGAACGCGCATGAACAGCTGTTGTGCAGTCGATGTGTAGTACAAGTAGTGAGACTTGGCCGCATAGGCGAGGCCGTTAATTCCAGGCTGCTCCGGCGCCGGTCCGTCGGGAACGGACGACATACTTTTATGCTGAAGCCATACCCGCGCAGTACCTTCAGTGCCATCCGACGCCAAATCAACGCGCCAGATAAGGCCCGCAAACGAATCGGCGACAACGATCGTGTTCGGAGCAATCAAACATGCTCCGTTTAGCCCAAGGGCGCGCTCAGGGAACTCCAGTATGGTTTTGATGTTGGTCGGCTCCCCCGGCGTCCAACCACGCAGATCCAGTCGATGAAGGAAAGATTTGTGATCCGTCCACAGGTTGGACGTGCAGACAATGAAGAGATCGGGTTCAATTTCCACAATGCCCATGGCATTCTGATCAAAGCTGCACAGGAGCAGCGGCTCAACGCGCTCACCGCTATTCGATAACGGTATGTACCAAAGCTCCCTGTGATTAAGAACCGTCACGAGGAGCGAACTACTACTACAGACGGCAAGATTCTCGAGAAAGTAATTGACCGGGAACTTCACCACGGTTGCCAACTTGGCCTGAAGCGCGACTTCAGAATTCATGTACCTTCCTTTCGATTGGGCACGAGTGGTGCCCATGTCTCCTTACCCGGACATTTAAAAGCGCCCGTTGTATTTACTGCGCTCCCCATGATATGAGGTTTTAGTAATGTCTGGCCTCCGGATCAGAAGATTGATAGCACGCCGCCAAAGCGACATAACGCCCCGCAGATGCCTCAATCGCTCCGCGTTCCCGATCGGTCAATGCGCGAAGAAACTTCGCTGGATTTCCCGCCCAAAGTTCGCCTGATTCCACAATCTTTCCAGGTGTCAGGACCGCTCCGGCTGCGAGCATCCCGTCGCTACGGACAACGGCGCCATCCAGAACTCTCGCCCCAAAGCCAACGAATCCGCGGTCCTCAATCCTGCACGCGTGCAGAATTGCGCCGTGCCCTACGGTAACCCGGTTCCCGATGATGGTAGGCAGCCCAGTCGTCGTGCCATGGAGAATCGAACCATCCTGAATATTCGTTTCCGCCCCAACAACGATACGTTGGACATCCCCCCTTAGTACACAATTGAACCAGATCGATGCGCGTTCGCCGATCTGAACATTCCCGATTATTGACGTCCCGCGTGCAACAAACGCCGTCCAATGGACCGAGGGGGAACCAAAATCGTCTGAATCTTCTCTCGAACTCACTTTGCCAACCCTAGCTGTTCACGCGCCTCACCCGGCCTTGCAATCTCGCCGCCGAGCCCCAACACAATTTCGCGGGCACGCGTCACAAGTTCTGCATTACTCTTGGCCAGAACCCCCTTGGCGATGTAGAGGTTGTCCTCAAGCCCAACGCGTACGTGTCCGCCGGCGAGCCAAGCCTGTGCGACTATCGGAAACTCGCTCCGACCAATACCGAATGCCGACCAAGTTGCCCCGGCAGGCAGGAAGTTGCGCGCATAAAACAGCGTTTCCGGGGTTGCCGCGAAGCCGTACTTGACACCCGTCACAATGGTCCACAGCCCGGGACCTTCTAGCGTGCCGTCCCGAATGAGATCGAGCGCAAGTTGTAGGTCCCCCGAATCAAAAATCTCGAACTCGGGCTTAACTCCAGCCTCGCGTATGACGGCCGCCATACGCCGCACGTTCTTGGGCGTGTTGATAACAACATCACCGCCTGAATTCATCGTGTTCAGGTCCAGGGTGCAGATGTCCGGTTTCAATTCGGCAATGTGCTCCACACGCCGGAGTGGCGGCAGCAGTGTCGTTCCAGGTGCTGCGATCTTAGGATCGTCGTCGCTCGGAATAAAACGTCCCCCGGGGCCCGTCGTCAGGTTGATGACGAGTTCCTTATCGACCGCTCGAATCAACTCGATAGTCTGCCGATAAAGGTCAAGCTCCATGGACGGTCGACCTGTCTGCGGGTCTCGCACATGAATGTGAACGACCGACGCTCCTGCTTGCGCCGCTTCAAGCGAAGTTGTCGCAATCTCCTGCGGCGTGATCGGCAGTCCAGGGTGCTGTTCAGGCCTGGTTAAATTTCCTGTAACGGCACAGGTAATAATTGTCTTGCGTGCATGCATTGCCAGAAACCTCACGTCAACCCAGTCTGCGACCGCCGTCCACCACAATGGTCACGCCAGTGCTGAATTTCAAATGCGTCGCGCAAGCTTCGATAGCTGCGGCGATATCTTCAGGGCTTCCAATACGGCCAAGCGGTGTGCTGCCGGCGACCTTGTCATTAAAGTCGGCACTTCGCCCAGGCACGAAGGCGGTATCGACAACGCCCGGCGCAACGTTGAGTACGCGAATTCGTGGCGCAAGCGCGCGCCCGAGCGACGCTGCCATGACGTCCAATCCAGCCTTTGCAGCGCAATAAGCCACATTGCTCCCAATCCCCGTGGTGCCTGAGATCGATGAGACGTTCATAACGAGCCCGTCGCCTGTCTCCTCGAGCAGCTTTCGGAATGCACGAATGGCGGCGAATTGTGCGCGCCAATTGATCTTCATGATCTCGTCAATGAGCTCGTCGGACAGGGCGTCAAGGTCGCCATGTGGAACAGTCTTCGTGAAACCGGCGGCATTGACCAGAATGTCCGTGCGGCCTAGCGTTGATCTAACCTGGTCGGCAAGCCCGGCAAGCGACGCACTGTCAGCAATCTCAACCGCCGCCGCCATATGACCTGCCCCGGGCAGCGACTCGGCCACCCGCTGCGCCTTTACCGTATCCGTTTGACCAACAACCACGACCGTCGCGCCTGCTTCGGCTAACCGGCGTGCCGCGGCAGCCCCTATTCCGCCGGCTCCACCAAGGAGAACGGCAACCTTTCCGCTGAGAATATTCGACACTTCGTTCCTGCTCGCTAGAAGAGAGGTGTTGGATACGCTCACGCACCCCACCTAAGGTGAATTCACGTTTAAACATCCACTATTGCCACCTCGAACCGCTTGTGACGACGTGGCATGATCAACGCCTTTTCCTGCAACCCGGTTTTGTACCAGCCCCTCGTTGCACGAGAGCTGCCGTGCCGTACTGCGCCTATGCACCGCGGTCGGATCTATCCTCGCTCCAGCGGACATCCGGCGACTGAACTGAGTACCAAGGTTTGAGTCACTCTACTTCCGCCGTAACGTCACCGTCTAATACCCCTTTCTGAAGACGTTCATAAGGTAAAAGCATCATGTCGATTACCCTGCCAGGCTGCGTTCACCGGATGCGGAGCGCCTGAACTGCGTCCGGCGCTTTATTCGCGACGGCTTCGCCGATCGCTCGATTACTCTCCCCAAAACAGCAGCGCACGCAGCTCGATGCTCCGGCGAGGCGGTGCGTCGGCCGGCGTGGTCGGGTCGTCGAATGCGGTGTGAGGAGTAAGCCGTGCGGTTCCATCGTCCAGCGAGTCATAGATCTTCAGCAGCAGCGCCTCGTCGGGCCGCAGTCGCGGGAAGTAGTACCAGCGATGCGCTGCATTTGCGACGAGTAAGTAGTTCTCGCCCACCCTGTCGCGATAGACGAGATCGGATGGCACGATATCGTCAGGCGACATCGTGCGCGCATCGCATAGGGCGGGCGGCAACCGTTCGACCACGCTGAGAGGACGCCAGAGGTTCACGATCGCGAAGCGATGCTGCAGTCGGTGCCCGGCTTCCTCGACACTCAAATGGTCGCGCACGCGGCGCGGAGCGGACATGAACGTCTGATCGTTGTGCACGCGACGCGACGGCTCCCGCAAGGACTTGTTAGCCCGCGAGCCATTTCCGCTGTCCCGCAGCGTATGGTCGAAGATCACCACCTTCTCCGCACCGGTCGTCTCGCGCAACAGCGCTTCGGCCTCGGGGTAGTAGATGAGTCGGACCACACCCTCGTCACTGAAATCGTCGGGGCCGACCGCGCTTCGATGCGAAACGAGCTGAAAGCCACTGACGTCCAACGAGAATTCGCCGGCCGCCGCGAGCGGGCGGGCGTTGCGAATCGTCACGCGCGCCGGTTCGAGTTCGCCGGTGCTCCACGGTGTGCCGGCGGGCGGTTCGTACGTGTAGAAAACGGGCCGACCCTGGCCGGACGCGAGGTAGTTGAGTTCTGCTTCGACCGCGCGACATGCCGGTGCACGACGCAGTTCATCAAATAGGGTAGTCATCGACTTTGCTCCATATAGGTTCATACACGATCCTGCGAACGGCTACGTTCGGCAGAGGTGATTAGACCACTTTCTACGGGCATTAATTAGTTATCTTGAAGTTATGTAATCTTTCACGAGTGTGCTTGCGCGCACTCGACAGAAAATAGACGACATACCGATGCTTAATGCCGCCCGGTTATTGAAGTCATGCTCAAAAGGTTTTGGATTTTGGAACGACTTCGACACTACCATCAGTGAACAGTTTGACACCTACTTAACCAGAAACGGAGCCTCCATGAATAATCCTGAATCACAGACTATGCCGCCTGCCTTGACTCTTTACTACAGCCCCAGGGCGTGCTCTCTCGCCTCCCACATCGCACTCGAGGAGTCCGGCTTGACATACCGGGCGGTTTCGGTGGACATCCGTTCGGGCGAAAACACGCAACCCGCTTACCGAAAGATCAGTCCTAGCGGGATCGTTCCTGCGCTTGACGCAGGAGGTGCGATCATCACCGAGTCGCAAGCGATCCTGACCTATGTGGCGGACCTGGCCCCAGAGATAGATCTGATTCCACGGCCTGGTACACGGACCAGGGCACGGGCGCACGAATGGATGAACTGGCTGTCCAGTACGTTGCACGTCCGCTACCGGTCCGTCTTTCGACCGCAGGCCTACGCCGGAGAAAACGAGTCAGCCGTCGGTGCGGTGCGCGAGCATGCGCGTCTCAAGCTCAGCGATGCAGTGAGCGAAATCGAAGTGCGACTTGCCCAACAGCCTTACGCGCTCGGCTCCACATTTTCTGTGGTCGACGCCTATCTGTTCGTCTTCTATCTGTGGAGCCACGACGAACGGGTCGCCGCCGCATTGCCTCAGCGACCGCACTACCAAGCTCATGCCGCGCGGCTTCTCGAGCGGCCGGCAGTACGCTCAGTCCTGGCACGGGAGCGAACGGTACGAGCCTACGACCTTCCCCCCGAGTTCCCGACGATCATTCTGGGGTAGCCATGAGCCTCTATGCCTTGCAAAAATCGATTTATGTCCTGGCGTTTGGGAAGCAGAACATTGGAAAGACGTTCAGGTCGCCGCTTGCTGCTGCCTGTGCAGCGACGATGCCAAATCCTGAGATATATGAAATACCCTGAATAAGGAGTCTGTCCGTGTCGGGCTTTGATTTTGACCTCTTTACCATCGGTGCCGGTTCCGGAGGAATTCGCGCAAGTCGGCGAGCGGCTGGCTTCGGAGCGCGTGTTGCGGTAGCGGAGCAACGTTTCCTGGGCGGCACCTGTGTAAATATTGGATGTATTCCGAAGAAACTGTTTTCTTACGCAGCGCATTTCAAAAAGGATCTGGAAGACGCACGCGGCTATGGCTGGACGTCTGACCAGCTTACGTTCGACTGGCACACGTTGCTGGAAGGAAAGAACCGCGAAATTGAGCGGCTGAATGGCGTTTACGGAAATCTGTTAAATCAGTCCGGCGTCGAACTGATCAACGGAAGGGCAAAAGTTACAGGCCCGCACACCGTTGAAGTGGGCGGGCGCACGTTCACGTCGAGGTATATTCTTGTCGCGACGGGGAGTAGCCCGACTGTGCCGGAAATAGAAGGCGCCGAATATTGTATTACCTCTGACGACGCGTTCTTTCTGGAGAAGCTGCCGGAGCGCGTCGTTGTCGTCGGGGGCGGCTACATTGCAGTTGAATTTGCATCCATATTCAACGGTCTCGGTGTAGACACGACGGTGGTGTATCGCGGAGATCGCTTACTTAAGAGTTTCGACGCAGACCTCGGCAATTTCCTTGCGGAACAGATGACCAAGCGAGGCGTTCACTTCCGGTTCAACTCGGAAATACGAAAGATCGAGCGTGACGGTACGGGATGGAATTGCGTGACAAGCGGCAACGCGCGGCTGTCCTATGACACGGTCCTGTACGCAACCGGACGGCGACCGAATACTTCCGGTTTGGGCTTGGAGTCCGTTGGCGTAACGCTTGCGCCGGACGGGGCAATCGTGGTGGATGATGCATTCCAAACCGCTGAGCCATCCATATATGCCGTCGGAGACGTCATTCGTCGAATGCAGCTGACGCCGGTTGCGTTGGCCGAAGGCATGCTCGTTGCGGATCGCCTTTTCAACGGCGGCGCTGAATACATGGATTACAGTGGCATTCCAACCGCGATCTTTAGCCACCCGAATGTCGGTACGGTTGGGCTGAGCGAGGAACAAGCGATCGCACGTGGGTACAAGATCGACGTATACCGCAGCGTTTTTACACCGCTCAAGCATACCGTTTCGGCGTCCGGCGACAAGGTGTTACTTAAGTTGATCGTCGACAGTAACAGCGATCGGGTGCTCGGTGTTCACATGGTAGGTGACGACGCCGGTGAGCTCCTTCAAGGTTTTGCCGTGGCGATCAAGTGCAAAGCGACGAAGGCGCAGTTCGATGCTACCGTGGGTATCCATCCCACCATCGCCGAAGAATTTGTCACGATGCGTACCAAGGTCGGTGCGTAAAATGGTTCCGGCCGCGTAAAGGAAACTGGCGTTTGCCTAGTTAGTTGAAGACTCGGTGCACGCCATTTTCGCCATCGGCCATTGGCCACTTTCGATAAGCGACTCGGCCGTTTCACACACAAGCGTAATTAATGAGACGGTCGCTACAGAGGGCGGGCGCATGGCTGGGTATGCTATGTAGCGCTCCAATATCAGCCCTTCGACAGGCACGGCGCGCAGCTTTCCGGCGTTGACCTCGCGAGCGACAGCCGACGCGAAGTGAATCGTCCACCCTATTCCGGCCTCCACCAGTTGAGTCGCCACGGTGGCCGACTCTACTTCAATAATGCCTTTGAGCTCGACATTTGCTCTCGCCGCAGCACGTTCAAGCGCTAGACGTACTCCGGAATTTTGAACCCCAGTCAGGATTAACGGGACACCTGTCAGCTGATGAACGCTGACCGGCCCCGGGGGAAGCTGATCGTCTTGAGCCGGTCCAATCGCGCACATCGGCTCGGTCATTAACCGCTCAACGTGGATGAAAGGCGTCGCCGCAATAGGGCCACTCAATACCGCAACGTCGATCGTCCCCTGCTCGAGCGCCTCGCATAACGCCGGGGAGAATCTCTCTATCACTCTCAAGCGTACTTCTGGATAGCGAGCGCGCAATGTTCGCGCCAACGGTGGCACGACCACTCCTGCCAAAGCGGGTGGCAACCCGAGGGCAACGGGACCTCGCGCCGTACCTGCGAGGTCCATGATGTCGACCTTGATCTGGTCCGTGTAGCGCAGAAGGAACGTTGCACGGTCGACGAGCAGGTCCCCTTCCCGCGTGAGGGAGGCTCCTCGCGAGTGCCGCTCGACGAGTCGTACGCCAAGTTCAGACTCGAGTAGCTGGACCTGTCTGGTCAAAGCCGGCTGGGCAATATGGAGCAGGGCCGACGCGCGACCGAAATGCTGATGCTCCGCGAGGACCTTGAAATACCTAAGCTGCCTTAGATCCATGTCTTCTCTCCTTGCTCCACTGCGTATTCCGACAAACGCGAACACCGATCCCCGGATCGTGACCGAGGATTCCCGAAAGCCCTGGAAGTCGGTCACGTTCGTCGGGAATGGCCGGTCACAATGAACCGGCACGTTCGGTCATCGCGCCCTTCGTCGGATCCCATCCGCCACCAAGCGCTTCGATCAAACCGACGGTTGCCAGCAAGCGTTGCGTTTGGAGCGAGACCGTAACCAGCTTTATTTGCAGCTCAGTGGTCTGAGCCGTGACGACATCGAGATAGTCGATCACGTCATCGCGGTACTGCGACATCGATAGATCCAGGGTGCGCATGGCCGCGCCGAGCGCTTCGTCTTCGCGCGTCGCCTCGTCACCGAGGTGATGCTCAAGCGCGAGGTTGTCTTCCACTTGCTGGATCGCCTTGATCACGGCCGACCGGTAATTCGCGCTGGTTTCCGCCAATTGCGCTTTCGCCCCGGCCGTTCTCGCGCGGCGCAGTCCTCCGTCGAACAGCGTCTGCGCCAGCGTCGGCCCGAGTGACCACATTTCCTCCGGCGCCGCGAACCACGGCGAGAACTTGTCGCTCTCAAATCCACCGGCAATTCCGAGCGAGATGTCGGGAAAGTAGGCGGCACGGGCGACACCGATCTGTGCGTTGGCGGCCGCCACGCGACGCTCGGCCGCCGCGACGTCGGGCCGCCTCTCGAGCAGCGTCCCCGGCATGCCGGCCGGAACGGAAGGAATGTACGGCAGCGCGATGTCTTGGACCAGTGAGAACGTAGACGGGGCTGTGCCCGTCAACGCGGCGATAGCGTGTTCCTCGAGCGCGCGTCGTGCTTTGACGTCCTCGACCTGCGCCTTTGCACCGGCAAGCTGAGTCTGCGCACGCGAAACGTCGAGGTCGGAGGCAATGCCTCCACCGCGGCGGTTCATGGTCAACTCCAATGCTCGCTGATAGGTGTCTACCGTAGCGGCGAGCACTTGCGCCTCTTCGTCGAGGCCGCGCAGCCGCCAGTATGCTTGCGCGAGATTGGCCTGCAGGCTCAGGCGCAATGAGGCGAGATCGTTCGCAGCGGCCTCGCTTTGCGCTTTGCTTGCGGCAACCGCATTGCGGACCTTACCCCACAGGTCGAGGTCGTAGTCGAACACGAGTTCTGCGATGTTTGCGTCATAACTTGAAGGCTGGCCGGCCCCGAAGCGAAGGGGGCGTCGCTCAGATTGCCCGTTTCTTGACACCTCAGCGTCGGCACCGAGCGTCGGATAGAGGCCCGATTCCGCCTGACGCTCGTAGGCCATCGCTTCGTCATGGCGAGCGATGGCGGCCTGTACGTCTGGATTGGCCGTGGCCACCAAAGGTTCGAGGCGGTCGAGTTCGGGATCGCGGTAGACCTTCCACCATCCGTCGCGCTCGATGCGATCCGAGGGCTGCGCAATCTGCCAGCCGCCGGCTTCCTTGTAGGCCGTAGGAATCGGAGTCGACGGAACGTGGTAGGCGGGAGCGAACGAACAGCCGGCGAGCCATGCGCTGGCGACTGCGATCATAATCCTGCGATTAGCCATGAGCGGGTCCGTTCAGGTTGCGATCCGTCGAGCTCGTCGAGGCGATGCGCACCCGGTCGCCCGAGGTGAGCGAGTCGGGGGGATTGTCGACGACTCGATCGGTGGGACTGAGGCCGGAGTCGATTTCGACTTGCGTGCCCAGGTCGGTCTTCACCGAGACGTGTTTGAGCTCGACGCGGCCGCCCTCGCCGACGACGGCCACCTGCGGGCCTTCTTGCCTGAAGATCAGTGCGCTCGCCGGGACGAGCATCGATCTCGAATTCGCCGGAAGGGCAAAGTGCACCTCGGTGTAGTCCCCGGGAGTCAGCAAGCCCGAACTGTTGTCGACCATCAATTGCACGAGCAGCGTGCCCGAGGCCTGCGCGATCGATTCATCCGTACTGTCGAGCGTTGCATTGAACGTCATGCCCGGACGCTCGGGTACCGTCAAGGTTGCAGTCAGGCCGTGCTTGATGTCGGACGCGTAACTCTGCGGCACATTCACGTAGACACGCAGACGATGCTCGTCCGAGACGGTGAAGAGCTCCGGCCGATTGCCGCCGCCCGCGTTGATGAGATCGCCGATATCCGTCCTGCGTGCTGTCACCACGCCATCAAACGGCGCAATGATGCGCTTGAAAGACTCGAGCGCTTCCAGACGCCCCACGTTCGCCTGACTGGCCGCAACAATGGCCCGCTTCGCGTCTCTGTCACTGGTCTTTTCGTCGGTCGCCTGCCCGGAGACGGATTCTTGCTGCAGCATTTCCTGCCACCGCGCCGCCGTGACGTCGGCCAACTTTTCGTTGGCGATCGAGGTTTGCAAGTCGGCTTTGGCCTGCTCAAGTTGCTGATCGAGATCGGGCGTATCGATGAGGCCAAGCAGTTGTCCCGCGTGCACACGCGTGCCGATATCGGCATACCACGTATGCAGGTAGCCCGACACACGCGCATAGATCGGTGCATTGATGAACGCCGCAAGATGTCCCGGCAGGACGATCGTCTGGGTTGCAGCCGATTGTGACGGCATCGCCGCTACGACTGTCGGCACGGCCTGTTCGTCAGCCCACTGCGTGAGCTGCGCTTGCGCATGCACGCGGTTGATGATGCCGAACGTCGCGATGCCGGCCGCCACGAGAAGCACGGTGACGCCGACGTGTTTGAGATACGGCAAGCGCTTGATTGTGTCGTTGTCGATTTCACTGGACATGAAGAGCTCCTGATTCCGAAAGGGATTCCGCAGGTGTTGCCGCGTCGCGGCGATGCACGAGACTGAAGACGACGGGGACGAAGACGAGCGTCGCAAAGGTGGCGCAAAGCAGCCCGCCGATCACGGCGCGGCCCAGCGGTGCGTTTTGCTCGCCGCCGTCGCCGAGGCCGAGGGCCATGGGCATCATCCCGATGATCATGGCCAGCGCCGTCATCAGCACGGGACGAAAGCGCGTGAATCCGGCTTCGAGTGCGGCCATGTGCGCGTCACCCGTTGCGGCGAGCCGCTCGCGCGCAAAGCTCACAACGAGAATGCTGTTGGCCGTGGCGACGCCCATACAAAGGATCGCCCCCGTGAGTGCGGGAACGGACAACGGCGTATGGGTCGTGAACAACATCCAGATGATCCCGGCCAGTGCGGCCGGCAGTGCGCAAACGATCACGAACGCGTCGCTCCAGGAATGGAAGTTGACGACGATGAGCAGATAAATCAGCACGATGGCGCCGACGAGACCGAGCAACAGCCCTGTAAATGCCGTGTTCATGGTCGGCACCTGGCCGCGCACCGTGACGATCGAACCCCGCGGCAAATCCTTCGCGGTCGCATGGATGATCTTCTGGATGTCGTTGGCGACGGCGCCAAGGTCGCGCCCCTGTGGGGTGGTAAAGATGTCGTACTCGGGATTGATGTTGTAGTGGGAGACCACATTGGGTGCGACGCCGCGGTCGATCGTGGCAATGCCTCCGAGAATCTGGCTCGCTCCGTTCGATCCCGTCACCTGCAGGTTCTCGAGGTCGGAGAGCGAGGTCATCTGGAATTGCGGGGTCTGGGCGACGATCGCGTAGTTCACCCCGTTGTCATGATCGAGCCAGTAGGTCGGCTGAACCTGGCCCGTACCCGAAAGCACCGCCATCACCGAGTTCGTTACGTCCTGCTCCGTCATGCCGATTTCGTCGGCGCGCGTGCGGTCGACGTTGATCGTAAAGGACGGCACCGTTGACGCTTGCTGGATTCGCTGATCGGCAAGGCCGCGCACGTACTTCATTTTTCGCAAAAGCTCCTGCGCGTAGCGCGCGTTTCCAGCATCGTTGACGCCTGATACCTGAACGTCGATAGGCGCCGGCGCCCCGAAGTTGAGAATCTGGCTCACGATGTCGGCGGGCAGGAATGAAAACGTCGTGCCCGGAAACGCGCGCGGCAGTGTTTCGCGCAGGCGGTGCACATAGTCGGCCGTCGGCCCATGATCTTCATTGAGCGAGATCATGACGTCGCCGTCCTGCGCGCCCGTCAACCCGGTATTGTTATAAGCCATATTGAGCCCGCTGATAGGCAGCCCGAGGTTATCGACAATGCTGGCCAGTTGACGTTGCGGGATCGTTGCACGCACCACGTTTTCCACTCGATCGAGAAGCGCGGCTGTCTCCTCGACACGTGTACCGAGGGGGGCCCGGACGTGGATCAGTATTGCTCCCCCATCGATGTCCGGGAAGAAATTTCGGCCGAGCCACGGCACAAGGAAAAGCGTCGCAGCGACGGCAAGGAAGAACCCGGCAATCAAGCGTTTTGGATGCCCCAGTGCGAGGCCCAGTGCCATGCGGTAAATCGAGCGGACGCGCTCAAATCGCGCCTCGAAGCCGCGCTGGAAGCGCACGAGCGGATTGCGCGAAGGGGCCGCCACCGGGTGACCGTCATGTTGCGCATTACTGTCCTCAAGTTCGCTCGAGCCATGATGGTCGGATGCGTGTGGACGCAACAGGTACTGTGCCATCATCGGCACGAACGTCCGGGACAGACAGAAGGATGCAATCATTGCGAAAATCACGGCTTCTGCCATTGGCACAAACAGGAATCCCGACACGCCGTTCAAAAAGAACATCGGCACGAAGACAATGCAGATGCAAAGCAGCGAAACAAAGGCCGGCATGACGATTTGAGAGCCACCGTCAAGGATCGCGGCCCGGACGTCCTTGCCCTGTTCGAGGTGCCAGTTGATGTTTTCGATTGTCACGGTAGCGTCGTCGACGAGAATGCCTACCGCGAGCGCGAGGCCGCCGAGCGTCATCACGTTGAGTGTCTCGCCGAATGCGGAGAGGGCCGCAATTGCAGCCAGCACAGCGAGGGGAATGGACGACGCAATGATGATCGTCGAGCGCCAGCTTCCGAGAAAGAGCAGGATCATCAGCGAAGTCAGCGCCGCCGCGATAATACCTTCGCGCGCAACACCGCTGATCGCCCCTTTGACGAATGTCGACTGATCTCCCATCGTCACGATGCGCATGCCCGGCGGGAGGGTCGCTTCGATGCGCGGCAGCCGTGCCTTGATGCCTGAGATGATGTCGAGCGTTGAAGCCGATCCATTCTTCATGATGCCCATCAGCACCGCGCGGTGACCATCGAGACGCACAATGTTCGTCTGTGGGGGATTGCCGTCCCATACGTGGCCTACATCGCGAATGTAGATGGTCGTACCGTTGACTGACTTGATCGGTAGCGCATTGAGTTCCGGGATCGTCAGCGGACTGTCATTGAGCTTGACGTCATATTCGAATGGACCGATCTTCTGCGTTCCAGCAGGAATGATCTGATTCTGCTGCGCCAGAGCGTTCGCCACGTCCTGCGCTGAGAGTCCTTTGGACTGCAGCGCTTGCGGGTCGAGGTCGATTTGCACCTCACGTGTCTTTCCGCCGTACGGGAAGGGAATGGCAACGCCAGGGACGCTCAGCAGTTGTGGTCGAATGAAGTTCATTGCATAGTCGGCCAACTTTTGTTCGTCAAGCGTATCGCTCGTCAGCGCGAGTTGCAGCACGGCGACCGTGGACGCGTTGTAATTGAGAATCAGCGGCGGCGTTTCGCCTGGCGGCATCTGCTTCAACACAGTCTGCGAGATCGAGGTGACCTGCGCAGTTGCAGTGCGGATATCCACCGTCGGTTGAAAGAAGATTTTTACAATGCCATAGCCATTGACCGACTGAGACTCGATGTGCTCGACGTCGTTGACGGTGGTACCCAAGACGCGTTCGTAATAAGTAACGATCCGCCCGGCCATATCGTCGGGCGTCAGTCCGTTGTAGCTCCATACGACGGCAATGACGGGGATGCGAATGTCGGGGAAGATATCGGTCGGTGTTCGCAATGCCGAAAGCGGGCCGACGATCAGAATCAATATCGCCAGCACGATGAAGGTGTAGGGCCGGACAAGCGCCAGCCGGACTAGCTTTAGCATGAGGGGAGACTCTCCATACAGACGCCCTGGCAAGAAAGTGTCGGGCGGGCAATTCGTTAGCTGTTACGCGACTGCACGTAGGGCAATGACATGGTCGGGCGTTCGATACTGAGCCGGCGCGTACTCGATGAAAACGCACTTTCCGCGGTAGCTTCGTGCGCCCCACGTACAGCAGGCAAACATCGCGAGAGCTGCGATTGATGCGGAATTGCTCGAGCGATCGAACGAGTGGCCCGCGCGTTCAATGTCGCGACGAACCAGCTTCTTCGATCAAAGATTCATTGTCCCGTGCAATCACCGTGGAAAGGTGTGTCCGTAAGAACTCCACCCAAGTTTTTGTTCTCGCGTCTGTGTACCTCCGTGACGGATGAAGTGCGTAAATATCTATTCTTTGAAGCGTATGCTGCGGCAATACGCGGATGAGGCTCCCATCCGCGAGTCCCTGTCGCGCTGCGAATGCCGGGAGCCTGCCGATACCCATGCCGGCGCGCACTGCGAACGCGATCGAGTCAGAGACGTTGACCTCAACGGCTCCCGATACTTTGATCAAGGTGCGCCCCTCCGGCCCTTCCAGTGACCACTCGTATGCGGGAGCCGAAGGCTCCTGGAGAATCAGGCATTCGTGGTTGCGAAGTTCCTGCGGCGTGGTCGGTAGCCCGCGCGTACGAGCGTAATCCGGAGACGCGCATAGAACATAAAACGAGCTGCCGAGCAAATGAGAAATCAGGCCTGAATCCGGCAACGACGACGACGTCGAAATCACCGCGACGTCAGTGCTGCCTGTGTACAGTTCGGGAAAAAGCTGAGAGAACGACAGCTTGATCGACACGTCCGGGTACAACGCACGGTATTCACTAATTGCGGGAAGGACGTAGTGCTTTCCAACGCTTGCGAAGCTTTGGATACGCAGCTTTCCAACCGGGCGCTCAACTGCGCCACTTGCCTCCTCTTCTGCCATTTCGACGTCGGCGAGAATCTGTTTGCAGCGCTGCAGATACAGCTCGCCGGCAGGAGTCAGTGCGACGTTCCGCGTTGTTCGATGGAGCAACCGCGCACGCAGGCGCGTTTCGAGTAAGCTCATCCCACGCGATATCGTACCGGTGCTTGTATTCAAGATTTTCGCAGCTGTTGTGAAACTACCGCACTCGGAAATTCGAACAAATAGACGCATTTGATGAAAGGCATCCACGAGAGACTCCCATAAAGCTGATCGGTATACCCTTAGGGCATGTCACGTGTCCTGCCGGCTCAACCCGAGCGCAATCACGATTGTCACCACGAACAACCAGCAGGTCATGACGATCACCCACGCCCACGTGCCGCTCCCCACGCGATGCCGCTTCACCCGATGTGCCGAGTCTAAAGAGGGGGGAGTCTCCGCAGAACTCGCTGCAGGTCATGTTCCGACAACCAAAGTAAATCCCGAAAAACGAATTCACTGTTAGCTCCCGGACGACAATCGACGCTCAGTTTGGATGCGTAACGGGCCCGCGCCGACCAGACTTCGCAACGGTCGTAAATCCCGGGGAAAGTGTCATCCGCGTTGATCTCGATGCGAGAAGGCGGAGTGCGGACGGTGCGGTTTCAACCATGTGGGAGGGAAAGGCGCTCACAGCCTGCTCCTGAAACGTGGGGTTGCGATGAGCAGATATTGCGGGAGGAATCGAACTGGCGGAAGACCGCAGTAAGACATACTTAATATGCAGTTTCTGGCGTAGGGCCTTTTAGCTCTTTTTCCGATCGCTGTGACATAGTAGGCAGCCCAGGTGGTCGCACCGCCGTTCGCATCGCCAGCGTCTAGCCGGCAGGTATTCGACTCCGATACCAGCACCGTCGGAGGGCAGTCCGCAAATTTGCATCGTTAACTTCACAGCGGAAAAAAGCAAAATGTCTCGCCTGGATATTCAACATACCAAAAACGTCCCCGCGGTTTGTCAGGATGGCGCTCACATCGGTGCGATTTCCGTTTTGCGCCCATCGCTCATTCTGTTGTTCGCCGCAGCCGCGGGGATCAGCGCAGGCTCCATCTACTTCAGCCAACCCGTACTCGGCATACTCGGTGCAAGCTTCAGCGTGTCCACTCGGATCGTGGGATTCATTCCGACGCTGACGCAACTCGGGTACGCGTTCGGTATATTGCTGCTTGCGCCGCTAGGCGACAGGTATGCTGCTCCGATCCATCTGGGTAGCGACGTGGCGGGTATGTACGCGCTTGCTGGTGCTGCTGGCTCGGTCGCAGCGCCGGTGGCGGGAAAGCTTGCGGACCGTCGCGGACCGGAGATCGTCACTCGCGTTGGTTGTGCCATCGTAACTATGTCGTTCGCGTCCATGATTTTGAGCTCGAGATTGTCTCCGCATGGACAACTAATCATGCTGGCTGTGTGCACCGCCGGTTTTGACCTTTGGATTCAGGCAACGTTGATCGCCCACCAGACCATCGTGTATGGAATCGAACCGGGTGCGCGGAGCCGTCTCATCGCGGTCCTGTTTGTCGGCATGTTTTTAGGTATGGCTATCGGAGCCGGTGTCGGCAGCGCCATTTTCGATCGATGGGGATGGGGTGCAGTGACAATGTTCGCTACCCTCGCGGCGCTTGGCGCGTTGGCGACGCGGCTCTGGCCGGTCGCTAGGGAATCGCTGGGTAGGTGACAGAGCACTGTACGTTAAAGGTCAGTTGCGCGGGTGTCTCTAGGGCTAAAAGGCGACAGGAGTGGCGACATGAAGATATTAGTAAGCAGTGCGTCCGGGGCAAACGGAGATGGATACGGTCTATTGCTGGCGTTCTCGATGGAGGGCGTAGCGCTGGGATCGTTTAGCGACGATCGGCGAATCGTCGACCCACGCGGACTCCGCGTGAACGCGAGCGGGCGGTTGCTTTACGTCAACAGCGGGGACGATCGCATTCTTGCGTTCGACTCGCGGGGTGAAGTTCAACTCGACAGTTGCCATATTCCGGGGCTGAATGCCCGTGGCGGTAACCTCGGCCCGGACGACCGCTACTACGTTGGATTGGGAACGGACGGAACGATTGCCGCATTTCCTCCCGACCTCGAAGGTATCGGCACGCCGATATTGAAACGCGGAATCGTCCCGTTTCCGCGTGGCTTCGCCTTCGCCGACGATGGGGACCTGTTCCTGGCGTCGGGCCTCGGGCCGGACGGGCGGGGCGCAAATGGGATACTGCAGTTCACCGCAAGCGGCACGCTCAAGAACGACCGATTTGCGCTCGACGACACGCTCAGTCCCCAGGATCTCACTATCGGCCCGAATGGCAATGTTCTGGTGTCGAGCGAATTTCCGTTTGGTTCACCCCAAGCCGACACATCTATTAGAGAATACGATCGGAGAAGCGGGGCGCTGGTGCGCGTGTTCTACCCTCCGCGTGACGCCCCGTTTCGCCGTCCGCGCGGATTGCGGTTCGGGCCAGACGGCCATCTCTACTGCGTGTCCCAGGATGGGGTGATCGCGTTCGACTACGAAAGCGGGCAATGGCTTGGCGTGGTCGTCCGTCACTCACGACTGAACGGGCAGGCGATCGAGTTCTTCGGCGATTGAATCGTTATCGAACATGGCGGACACAAAACGGCCACCTCCGAGCAAGCAAGGAAAAGGCAGTATGGATCGACTAACTGCAATGGAAATCTTCATCAACGTCGTGGAGGCGGGTTCGTTTTCGGCGGCTGCGAGGCGGATGGACCTGGGGCAGCCCGCAATTTCGAGATCGATTGCGCAAACCGAAGAGCGCCTCGGTGCGAGACTACTCCTGCGATCTGCGCGCGGCCTGACGATGACCGACGCTGGTCAGCGGTTCTACGAGCACGCAAAGCTCGCAGTCAAGGAAGCCGACGAGGCCGACGAAGCCGTCCACGACGCGTCCCAAAGCCTGGCCGGCAGATTACGCGTGAGCGCGCCAGTTACGTTCGCGTGTCTATACGTACTGCCGTCGCTGGACTCGTTCCTGAGCCACCATCCGAAGCTTGAAGTCGACGTTACGCTCGATGATCGCGACATCGATCTGCTCGAAGAAGGGGTCGACGTGGCCTTGCGCATCGGCTCCCTGGCGGATAGCGCCATGACGGCGCGGCGTATCGGGCAAAGTCCGCGGCACGTCGTCGGTACGACAGAATATTTTGCGCGAGCTGGCATACCCGAGACGCCGGCGGATCTGAGTCATCATCAGGCGATCGTCTATTTGCAGCAATTAGGCGGCGAGGCGTGGTCGTTCAGCAGGAATGGCACCAACGTGGCGGTGACACTGTCCGGGCGCGTCCGCATCAGTGCCGCGGAAGGAATACGGACGGCAGTCCTCGGAGGAATGGGGTTTGCCGTCGCGGCGCGCTGGTTGTTCTCTCGCGAATTGGCGTCGGGAAAGGTCGAGGCTGTGCTGACCGACTGGACGTTGCCGCCGGTCGACTTGTGGGCGGTCTTCCCATCCGGTCGGATGGTGACGGCCAAGACCCGCGCGTTTGTTGCATTCGTAGAGCAGGCGCTGGCCGAAGCAGAGAGCGCGGCAACTGGACCGCCCGCGTCTTGAACTACCAAGCCGCTCTCGATCGGCAAAGCGATCTCTCGGCCGCGCTCCACATCTGCCGTAAGCACGGACCCACCCAGTCCATATGCGAATGGCCGGAAAGCAGCCTGTAACTGCCTCAGAAACGCCGATGCCCGGTGACCGCAAAGGCCGAGAAGCTGAAGCCAGCCCGGCGTCAGCGAATGGCCATTGGATATCGGTGAACCGCCGTAGACACCGTTGCGCCCCGAACACCCGAACGGTTGCGGGTCGAATATTCGTAGAGGTGGCGCCGAGAATTCGGACAGTTCGTTGAGTGGAAAAGCCAGGGCGTGAGTTGGTCATAATGGCCGGCAACAATGAACCAAAAGTGACGAAACGAAACCGACGGACACACTCACCGGCGTTCAAGGCAAATGTGGCACTCGCGGCGCTCAAGGGCGACAAGACGCTGGCAGAGCTGGCCCAGCAAATTGATGTCCATCCTAATCAGATCACGGACTGGAAGAAGCAAGTGCAGGAGCGGGTTGCCGATGTGTTCGAAGCGGGCAACGCGGCGCCGGCGGCACCACGAGTTGACGTGAAGGTACTGCACGCGAAGATCGGGCAGTTGACGCTGGAGAACGATTTTTTAGAAAGCGCGCTCATCAAGGCGGGACTGCTGGGCGTAAGGCGATGATCGATCGTGATGACGCCCTGCCGGTGACACAGCAAGCGCGGCTGGTAGGCATCAGCCGGTCGAGCGCCTATTACCAATCGCATGCGGTCGGCGAAGCGGATCTGAAATTGATGCGCCGGATTGACGAGCTTTACCTCGAGCATCCATTTGCAGGGGCACGAATGCTGGCACGGCTGCTGCGTTGCGAAGGCATCAAGGTTGGGCGCAGGCACGTCGGCACCCTGATGTAGCGCATGGGCATCGAGGCGTTGTATCGCAAGCCAAACACGAGCTGCAAGCATGCAGCCCACAGGATCTGGCCGTACCTGCTGCGCAACCGGAAGATCGACCGGGCCAGTCCTCTCGTGACGCCTTTCCCTTCGAGATCGAGCATCACTCGCACGAGGCAAGACCCGGATGTAGAAGTCGGTCGTTAACCGAGGCGGGAATCAACATTCACCTGTATAAATATCTTAATAAGCGATACTAACTAAATTACTCATCCCCGTCCAGGCCGATAACGGATATCGCCTACTTCAATGCGTCAAGGTAGCGCCTTCTATGCAGTTCTTGTTCATCGGCTCGCGATTTACGCTCCGCGCTTCCTTCCCACACTCGGTCGCCCTCATGCAGTTGCGCTCCACTTCATTCGCCGTGACCAGCTTATGGCGGGACTTGCACCCGCAGGAGTGCGCCCGTGCTGGGCGCACAATAAAAAGGACTTACGGCGTTCACCGTAAGTCCTTGATTTTCCTGGCCGGGGCGAGAGGATTTGAACCTCCGACCACCTGCACCCCGTGCAGAAGCTGCCGTCACACCGCCGCAGTAGCGTCTCAAGTGCTTGCTGTTGCAAATGGCACGACCTTCGCTCCAGCCTTTAGCTGATCGAGGAAGTCAGCCCAACGCTGCTAGCATAAACCCTTGAAAAACAAAGGGTTCACGGAATCTCAAGGAACACAATGGAGGAGGAGATGGTGGGCCCGGTGGGTTTCGAACCCACGACCAATCGATTATGAGTCGACTGCTCTAACCCCTGAGCTACAGGCCCCGCATAGAAACGCACTACAAAAAAAGACCCGGTGTGTTAGGCCGGGTCCGGCACTACGATTGACTGCATGATCCGACCCATGGTGCGATCGGATGCAGCTCGATGCGAAGCTTAGCTTAAAACCGCTCAGCCGTGCATCGAATCACGCGCTTCATGCCGCCTCGATCAATTTCCTTCGAGGAACGACTTGAGCTTGTCCGAACGGCTCGGGTGACGGAGCTTGCGCAGCGCTTTCGCTTCGATCTGGCGAATCCGTTCACGCGTCACGTCGAATTGCTTTCCGACTTCTTCGAGCGTGTGATCGGTGCTCATCTCGATGCCGAAGCGCATCCGCAGCACCTTCGCTTCGCGAGGCGTCAGCGAATCGAGCACGTCCTTCACGACGTCGCGCATGCTGGCGTGCAAGGCGGCATCGGACGGCGCAACCGTGTTCGTATCCTCGATGAAGTCACCCAGATGGGAATCGTCGTCGTCGCCGATCGGCGTTTCCATCGAGATCGGCTCCTTCGCGATCTTCATGATCTTGCGGATCTTGTCTTCCGGCATCTCCATCTTTTCTGCGAGTGTTGCCGGATCCGGTTCGAGACCGGTTTCCTGCAGGATCTGCCGCGAGATGCGGTTCATCTTATTGATCGTTTCGATCATGTGAACCGGAATCCGGATCGTGCGTGCCTGGTCCGCGATCGAGCGCGTGATGGCTTGGCGAATCCACCAGGTTGCGTACGTCGAGAACTTGTAGCCACGGCGATATTCGAACTTGTCCACCGCCTTCATCAGGCCGATGTTGCCTTCCTGGATCAGATCGAGGAACTGCAGGCCGCGGTTCGTGTACTTCTTCGCGATCGAAATCACGAGACGCAGGTTCGCCTCGGTCATTTCACGCTTCGCCTGACGCGCCTTCAGTTCGCCGGCCGCCATCTGGCGATTGGTTTCCTTCAGATCCTTAAGCGGCAGCACGACACGCGCTTGCAGATCGAGCAGGCGCTGCTGCTGCTCACGGATCGCCGGGATGTTACGCGACAGGATCGCGCTATACGAATGGTTCTCGGCGACGATCTTCTCCGCCCAGTCGAGATCCGTCTCGTTGCCCGGGAAACGCGCAATGAATTCCGCACGCGGCATGCCGCACTTGTCGACGACCGTATGCAGGATCTGGCGCTCGACCTGACGCACCTCGTCGACTTGCGCGCGCAGCGTATCGCACAGGCGCTCGACGGTACGCGCGGTGAAGCGGATCGACATCAGCTCGTCTTGAATCGTTTCCTGCGCCTTCAGGTAGGCCTTCGACTTGTAGCCTTCCTTCTCGAACGCGCGGCGCATCTTGTCGAACCATTCGCTGATGAGCGCGAACTTCTCGAGCGACGTACGCTTCAAGGCCTCGAGTTGAGCGGCGTTGGCGGTTGCTTGCGCGCTGCCGTCGTCCTCTTCCTCCTCTTCCTCTTCTTCCTCTTCGGCGTCCTCTTCTTCGTTCTCGATCGCCTCGGCTTCCTGTGCCGAGAAGCCGTCGGTATCTTCGGCGTTCGGGTCGATCAGGCCGTCGACGAGTTCATCGACGCGAATTTCCTCGTTCGCAACGCGCTCGGCCATCGCGAGGATGTCGGCGATCGTCGTCGGGCACGCCGAGATGGCCATCACCATGTGCTTGAGGCCGTCCTCGATGCGCTTCGCGATTTCGATTTCGCCTTCGCGCGTCAAGAGCTCGACCGTGCCCATTTCGCGCATGTACATGCGGACCGGGTCCGTCGTACGGCCGAATTCGGAATCGACCGTGGACAGCGCGACTTCGGCTTCCTCTTCGACTTCATCGTCCGACGACGCCGCAGGAGCATTGTCGTTCAGGAGCAGCGTTTCAGCATCGGGGGCCTGTTCGTAGACCGCCACGCCCATGTCGTTGAACGTGCTGATGATGCCTTCGATCGCCTCGGTCTCGGCAAAATTGTCCGGGAGGTGGTCGTTGATTTCCGCGTACGTGAGGAACCCGCGCTCCTTGCCGAGCTTGATGAGCGCGCGCAGCTTCGAGCGGCGCTCTTCGAGTTCCTCGGCCGTGCCCGGCTGCGTCGACGCAAAAGCGTCCTTCAGGAGCGCCTTTTCCTTCGCGCGACGGTCGCGTGCCTTGGCCTTTTCGCCTTTGCCCGGAGCGGCCTGCGGCTCTTCGCCCTGGGTTGCGTCGTCATCGACGGATACTTCGTTCAGCTTTTTCGTCATGGAGTTCGCCATACCGGCTATAGTCTCGACTCGCGGCTGCTGGACTTCAGCCGGTTGAACCGTGGATACTGGAGTGTCGCTGGCTGCCGAATCGTCCGGCATGGCAGCCGCGCCCCTTACGCTTTTCAAACTCGCCCGCTTTGCGGAGGGTTTCACCTCCGGCTTCGGGGCCGTCCTCGTTGCTTTGGCGGCCTTGGCCACCGTTGCGGGGGCCGCTCGTGCTGCCGGCGCGGTCGAGGACTTTTTCGTCGCAGGGCTCGCTACGCTGGCAACCGGCGACCTCCCGGCGGAAGAAGTTGCGGACCTGGCCTTTGCGACCGTTCTGGTCGGCTCCGTTGAGCCCACTGTGCCTTTATCCGCCGCTTTTTTCCCGCCCGCAGTTCCGCCTGTCGTCTTTGCCATCGCGAATCTCGCCTTTGCTTAGAAAACAAACCGCTGAAAACCTTTTATTATAGCACGTCGGTTTCAGCCCTTCCCGAGTCACAACCCGAGCTGACGCTTCATGTCAGCCCGCCTCTGGTTCAAATCTGCAAACTCCGCAATCTCTTCGGGGGTGAACTTCGACTGCCGAGACAAGCGCTCGAGCCGCTCGCAGCAGGCGTCGTAGCGCATCTTGAGAATCGCCGCCTGAAACTCTTCCCCCGCGATGCGCTCACGATCGCGGTGCGCTTCCAGGACGGCCTCGTCTTCCGGGTTCTGCAGCAACAGGTCTCGCACGTTTTCATCATAGACCAGAATTTCCCGAAAAATTTCTTCGAAAGTCGGTGCATTCACCGACTCCCGCAGCAGATCCGACAGCAGCCGGAACTCGGCCGCATCGCCCAGTGCGCGGGCGTGGACGATCACTTCCTCGAATAATTCGGCATTGCGAGCGCTCGTCAAGAGCGCTTGTTCGCTTTCCTCGTCGAGCCCGGCGACGATCCGCGGATGCATCACCAGATTGCGCAACGCGCGCTCCTCGCTGCCCGTTACGCGGCGCCGCTCGCTCTTGGCGGGCGCCTTGCGCGCGGGCGCGGCGATCCGCGCATCGACTTCGCACAAGGCCGCCACTTCCTCGAACGGAATATCGAGGCGGTCCGCGAACATGTGCATGATCTGCGCGCGCAGCGCGTTCGCCGGCAGCGCCTGCAAGAGCGGCTTCGCGTCGAACAGCGCTTTCGCGCGGCCTTCCGGCGTATCGAGCTCCTTGCCGGCCAGGACTTCGTTCAGCATGAATTGCGACAGCGGCATCGCGTGCTCGACCTGCTCCGAAAACGCGTCGGCGCCGAACTCGCGCACGTAGCTGTCCGGATCGTGCTCCGTCGGCAGGAACAGGAACCGGATCGTGCGGTTGTCGGCGGCGTGCGGCAGGCAAGCATCCATCGCGCGACGCGCGGCGCGCCGGCCGGCGGCGTCGCCGTCAAAGCTGAAAATGACCGTGTCCGTCTGGCGCAGCAGTTTCTGCACATGAATCGGCGTGCAAGCCGTGCCGAGCGTCGCTACCGCGTTCGGGAATCCTAGCTGCGCGAGCGCCACGACGTCCATGTAGCCTTCGACAACCAGCACATAGCGCGACTCGCGAATCGCAAGACGCGCTTCGAAAAGCCCATACAGCTCGCTGCCTTTGTTAAATAGCGGCGTTTCCGGCGAATTCAAATACTTCGGCTCGCCGCCTTCGAGCACCCGTCCGCCGAAGCCGATCACCTGCCCCTTCACGTTGCGGATCGGGAACATGATCCGCTCGCGAAACCGGTCATAACGGCGCGCAGCACCCTGCGCGTCGGTCTTCTCGCTGACGATCACGAGACCCGATTCGACGAGCGAATCGTCCCGATAGTCGGGAAAGACGGCTTCGAGATTCTGCCAGCCGTCCGGCGCATAGCCGAGCCCGAAGCGCGCGGCGATCTCGCCCGTGAGGCCGCGTTTTTTCAGGTACTGGACCGCATTCGGCGCGCCCCGCAACTGCTTTCGATAGTAGTCGCAAGCGTGCTGCATCACGTCGGAGAGCGCGGTCGTCACGGCTTTCGACACCGCAGGCGCATAGCCTTCGCCGACGCCGCCGAACTTCCCTCCACCGCGCGCGGGCGACGGCTCCTGCGGCACGGTCAGCCCCACCGACTGCGCCAGCTCGTTCACCGCTTCCGGAAACGTGAGCCCGGCGTGCTCCATCAGGAAGCCGATCGCAGTGCCGTGCGCACCGCAGCCGAAGCAGTGATAAAACTGCTTAGTCGGGCTAACCGTAAACGACGGGCTCTTCTCGTTGTGAAACGGGCAGAGCCCCATGAAATTCGCACCGCCCTTCTTCAACTGGACGTACCGGCCGACCACGTCGACGATATCGACGCGGTTCAGCAGATCCTGAAGGAACGAATGCGGAATCACGGTTGGTTTGCGAACTTTGAACGGATAGGCTTGGCGGCCTCGTCTGCAAGCGGGCCGCTTTGGCACGCCGCAAGGCGTGCCGGACAACCGGAACAACTCAATGCGTGGCTGCCGCGCGATGGTTGCGTCAACGCGCGGACTACTTCGCGAGCGCCGCTTTGACGAGCGAGGACACCGCCGTCATGTCGGCTCGGCCAGCGAGCTTGCCTTTCAGCACGCCCATCACCTTGCCCATGTCCTGCGGCCCCGCGGCACCTGTCTGAACGACTGCTGCCTGCACTTCAGCCGCGATTTCGGTCTCCGACAGCTGCTCCGGCATATACGCAGCCAGCACGGCGAGCTCGGCGCTTTCCTGGCCGACGAGATCGGCCCGGCCCGCCGCCTCGAACTGGGCGATCGAATCCTTGCGCTGCTTGATCATCTTGTCGATGACGGCGGTGACGGCCGCGTCGTCGAGCGTCGTCTGCTCATCGACTTCGCGTTGCTTGATCGCCGCGAGCAGCAGCCGGATCGTGCCGAGACGCTGGGTCTCGCGCGCCCGCATGGCCGCTTTCATATCGTCGTTGATGCGATCCTTCAGACTCATCTTTCACCTGGATGCGTTGGGGGTGGTTAAGGCGCCCGGCAGCCTGGCAGGCATGAACACAAAAACCCGCTTGGGATGTTTCCTCAAGCGGGTTTGCGCGGCATGCGAGATGATCAGGGCATGGCGCGGGTTCGCCAGACACACGCGCCGCCTGAAAATAGGCGGCGCGCAACAAAATCAGTAGAACTTCTTCGGCAGCATCTGGCTGCGCAGGCGCTTGAAGTGGCGTTTCACTGCGGCAGCCTTCTTGCGCTTGCGCTCAGCCGTAGGCTTTTCGTAAAACTCGCGCGCGCGAAGTTCGGTCAAAAGACCGTTCTTTTCGATCGTGCGCTTGAAACGGCGCATCGCGACTTCAAAAGGCTCGTTTTCTTTTACGCGGATTATCGTCATTTTTCAATAACGGGAATTTTCCAAAGGCTGTGGAGTATAGCAGACCTCGGACATAAGTATACGGGCGTTGTCAAGCGCTTCGCACAAAATCGGCGGCGGCCTGCCCTGCGGCAACGCCAGAAGCCCATGCCCATTGGAAGTTGTAGCCGCCGAGCCAACCCGTCACGTCGACCGCCTCGCCGATGAAATACAAGCCTGGCACGCGCTCGCTCATCATCGTCGCCGACGATAGCTCGCGCGTATCGACGCCCCCCTTCGTCACTTCGGCCTTCTTGTAGCCTTCAGTGCCGTTCGGGGTGAGCGTCCAGCGCTTGAGCGCCTCACCGATCTGTCGCAGCGTCTTGTCTGGCAGGTCGGCAATGCGCGCGTCGACGGGAACGCCGTGCGTTTCGAGCCAAACGTGCGCAAGACGCACCGGCACCCATTCAGCCAGCAAGCTGCCGATCTGACGCTTGGTGCCGGACTTTGCCTGCAGCAGGTCGGCGGTCGCGTCGCGTTCGGGCAGCAGGTCGACGCAAATCGGTTCGCCCGGCTTCCAATAGCTCGAAATCTGCAGGACGCCGGGCCCCGACAGGCCGCGATGAGTGAGCAGCAAATCTTCGACGAACTCACCGCAGGACTTCTTCTGGCCCGTCGCCAAGGCGACCTCGAGCGAGACGCCGGACAGCGGCACGAACGGTGCCCATTCATCAGTCGAAAAGGTCAGTGGGACGAGCGCAGGACGCGTGTCCACGAGCTTGTGGCCGAATTGCTTCGCGAAACGGTAGGCGAAATCGGTGGCGCCGATCTTCGGGATCGACAGGCCGCCCGTGGCGATGACGAGCGCGCGGGCGCCGACCGGTCCCGCGTTCGTGTCGAGCGCGAAGCCGTCGGCGTCTTGAAGGCGCACGGCGTCGACCATGACCGGACGGCGCCATGTAATCCGGCCCGTGTCGCACTCGGCCTTGAGCATATCGATGACCGACTCGCTCGAATGGTCGCAAAACAGTTGCCCGCGATGTTTTTCGTGCCACGCGACCCGGTGCCGCTTCAACAAGGCCAGAAAATCTCGCGGCGTATAGCGCGCGAGCGCCGAGCGGCAAAAATGCGGATTGGCCGAGAGATAGTTCGCGGGGCCCGCGTGGAGGTTCGTGAAGTTGCAGCGCCCGCCGCCCGAAATGCGGATTTTCTCGGCGAGCCGCGGCGAGTGATCGATCAGCACCACGCGCCGCCCCAGCTGTCCCGCGACTGCCGCGCACATCATGCCGGCCGCGCCGGCGCCGATCACCGCTATGTCGAAAGATTCCATGGCGCGCATTGTACCTGCGCCGCCTGCGGGACCTGCGGCCGCGCTGGTATACTTTTAAGCTTGCCTAATAAGCCCTTTATAGAGCCCTTTATAGGGCTCGGGCCTAACGTCCCTTCTTGGCGTTTTCCCACGCCGCTCGCGATACAAAACATGCTTGTTCTCGGCATCGAAAGCTCCTGCGACGAAACCGGCCTCGCGCTCTATGACACCGAGCGCGGCCTGCTCGCCCACGCGCTGCACTCGCAGATCGCGATGCACCGCGAATACGGCGGCGTCGTGCCGGAGCTGGCCTCGCGCGACCATATCCGCCGCGCGCTGCCGCTGCTCGAAGACGTGCTCGCGCGTGCCGGCGCGGCTCGCCCGGACATCGATGCGATCGCCTTCACACAAGGGCCCGGGCTCGCGGGCGCGTTGCTGGTCGGCGCGAGCATTGCGAACGCGCTGGCCATGGCTTGGGACAAGCCCACCATCGGCATCCATCATCTCGAAGGGCACTTGCTGTCGCCGCTGCTCGTCGACGCGCCCCCGCCCTTTCCGTTCGTCGCGCTGCTCGTGTCCGGCGGACATACGCAGTTGATGCGCGTGACGGATGTCGGCGTCTATGAAACGCTCGGCGAAACGCTCGACGATGCTGCCGGCGAGGCCTTCGACAAAACCGCCAAGCTGCTCGGGCTCGGCTACCCGGGAGGCCCGGAAGTCTCGCGGCTCGCCGAATTCGGCACGCCGGGCGCGGTCGTGCTGCCGCGTCCGATGCTGCATTCCGGCGACCTCGACTTCAGCTTCAGCGGCCTGAAAACCGCCGTGCTCACGCAGATGAAGAAGCTCGGCTCGAACGTCTGCGAGCAGGCGAAAGCGGACCTCGCGCGCGGCTTCGTCGATGCGGCAGTCGACGTGCTTGCGGCCAAGTCGCTCGCCGCGCTCAAGAAGACGAAGCTCAAGCGCCTCGTCGTCGCAGGCGGTGTCGGCGCAAACCGGCAGTTGCGCGAGGCGCTTTCGGCCGCGGCGCAAAAGCGCGGCTTCGACGTGCATTACCCGGACCTCTCGCTCTGCACGGACAACGGCGCGATGATCGCGCTCGCAGGCGCGCTGCGTCTCGCGCGTTGGCCCGCGCAGGCCAATCGGGACTACGCGTTCACAGTGAAGCCGCGCTGGGACCTTTCCTCGCTCGCGCGGTAACCGCCCGCTCAAGAACACGCCGAACTCGCGCTCAGAACCGGTGTTGCAGTCCCGCCGCCCACCACGCCGAACGGGGGGCACTACGGTCGTCGTGACGTTCCCTTCGAAGACCGACTAGGAAGCCAATCAGCCGACTCAAACCCCATCGACCGCGTCGCGCTTGTCATGCTCGATGACCGCGTACGCGCTGTGATTGTGGATAGATTCGAAGTTCTCGGCTTCGAGCACATACGCGACGATCCGGTCGTCTTGATTCAAACGCTGCGCCACGTCTCGCACGAGATCTTCGACGAACTTGGGATTCTCGTACGCGCGTTCCGTCACGAACTTCTCGTCGGGGCGCTTCAACAGCCCCCACAGTTCGCACGATGCCTCTTCTTCGGCGATCCGGATCAGCTCCTCGACGGGCAAGTCGCCCGCCAGCTCGGCGTTGATCGTCACATGCGAGCGCTGGTTGTGCGCGCCGTATCGCGAGATCTGCTTCGAGCACGGACACAGGCTCGTCACCGGCACGAGCACGCGCAGGAAGAGGCGTGTCGCGCCACGGCGCGTCTCGCCCGTCAGCGTCACTTCGTAGTCGAGCAAGCTCTTCACGCCGGACACCGGCGCGACTTTGTTCACGAAGTAAGGAAACGTCACTTCGATGCGGCCGGCTTTCGCTTCGAGCTTATCGAGCATCGACGCGAGCATCGCGCGGAACGTGACCGGTTCGAGCGGCGCCTTGTTGTCCTCGAGCAGCGCGACAAAGCGCGACATGTGCGTGCCCTTTTGCTCGGCCGGCAGATGCACGTCGAGATTCCACGTGCCGACGGTCGGCTGGATCTCGCCATCGGCCGCGCGCACAGTCAGCGGATGTCTCACCGCCTTGACGCCGACCCGCTGAATCGGGATCTGACGCGTGTCGACGGTGCTCTGCACGTCGGGCATCACAAAGGCGGGGTTCATCTGGTTCATCTTGTTGTGTCCTGTTCTGTCATTCACGGACGCGCAAAAACGCCGCGCGCCGGCTGGCATCCGTGATGCCAGTAACGAAACATGGGCCCGCAGGCCCATGCATTCAAACGGGGATGCCGCACGGCCGCGAGAGCGGCCGCACCGTCATGCGACGCGCTTTGCCAGCTTGGTGGCCTCGCCTTCGGCCGCCTGCTTCAGAAAGCGTTCGCGAATCGATTTCACGATGCCCGCACCGTCCAGCCCGCAACTCGCGAGCAGCTTGGCCGGATCGCCGTGGTCGATGAAGGTATCGGGAAGACCCAATTGTAGTACCGGCCGCATAACCCCATCGGCAAGCAGGGATTCGACGCAGGCCGAACCCGCGCCGCCCATGATGCAGCCCTCTTCGACCGTCACGAGCGCGTCGTGCGTCTGCGCCAGCTCGCGCACGAGCTCGGCGTCGACCGGCTTGACGAAGCGCATGTTGGCGACCGTCGCGTCGAGCTCCTCGGCTGCGGCGAGTGCCGGCGCGACCATCGTGCCGAACGCGAGAATCGCGATGCGGCTGCCCTTGCCCGCCGACGATTGGCGCCGGATTTCGCCGCGGCCGACGGGAATTGCGGTCATCTGCTTGACCGTCGCCACGCCCGTGCCGGCACCGCGCGGATAGCGCACCGCGCTCGGGTTCGGCTGCTGCAGCGCCGTGTAGAGCATCTGGCGGCATTCGTTTTCGTCCGACGCGGCCATCACCGTCATGTTCGGGATGCAGCGCAGGAACGCGAGATCGTAGGCGCCCGCGTGCGTCGCGCCGTCCGCGCCGACCAAGCCCGCGCGGTCGATCGCGAAGACCACCGGCAGGTTTTGCAGCGCGATGTCGTGAATCAGTTGGTCGTACGCACGCTGCAGGAACGTCGAATAGATCGCGACGACCGGCTTCAACCCTTCGGCTGCGAGGCCGCCCGCGAACGTCACCGCATGCTGCTCGGCGATGCCCACGTCGTAATAGCGATCGCGAAAGCGCTTTTCGAATTCGACGAGACCCGAGCCTTCGCGCATCGCGGGCGTGATGCCGACCACGCGCGAATCGAGTTCCGCCGCGTCGCACAGCCATTCGCCGAACACTTGCGTGTAGGTCTTCTTGGAAGGCGCCGTCGACGGCTTGATGCCCTCGACCGGATTGAACTTGCCCGGACCGTGATAGAGCACCGGGTCGGCCTCGGCCAGCTTGTAGCCTTGGCCCTTCTTCGTCACGACGTGCAGGAACTGCGGGCCGCGCAGCTCGCGAATGTTTTCCAGCGTCGGGATCAGCGAATCGAGATCGTGGCCGTCGATCGGCCCGATGTAGTTGAAGCCGAACTCTTCGAAGAGCGTGGCCGGCACAACCATGCCCTTCGCGTGTTCTTCGAGCTTGCGGGCGAGTTCGAGCATCGGCGGCGCCACGCGCAGCACGCGCTCGACGCCGGCCCGCGCCGCCGCATAGAAGCGGCCCGACATCAGGCGCGCGAGATGGCGATTCAACGCGCCCACGGGCGGCGAGATCGACATGTCGTTGTCGTTCAGGATCACAAGCAGCGGAACGTCGTCGCAAACGCCCGCGTTGTTCATTGCTTCGAACGCCATGCCGGCCGTCATCGCGCCGTCGCCGATCACGGCGATCGAGAAGCGGTCTTCGCCCTTCAGCTTGCTCGCGATCGCCATGCCGAGCGCGGCCGAGATCGACGTGCTCGAGTGCGCCGTGCCGAACGTGTCGTACTCGGATTCCGAGCGGCGCGGGAAGCCCGAGATGCCGCCGAGCTGGCGCAGCGAGTGCATCTGGTCGCGGCGGCCCGTCAGGATCTTGTGCGGATAGGTTTGGTGTCCGACGTCCCAGACGATGCGGTCGTTCGGCGTGTTGAACACGTAGTGCAGCGCGATCGTCAGTTCGACCGTACCGAGATTGGACGACAAATGGCCGCCCGTTTGCGACACGCTGTCGAGCACGTAGGCACGCAACTCGTCGGCGAGCGGCAGCAATTGGCGGCGATCTAGGCGGCGCAGGTCCGCCGGGTCGTCGATAGTTTTCAGCAAGTCGTACATCGTCGTTCCATTGTAGGAAAACTTACGCGCCCGCACTTTTCTCACGCACGCCCGTAGCGTTTCGTGCGCGGCGGCGGGCTTATTGTCGTAAATCGGCGTTCAACTCACTCGGTTCACGACCAGGTCAGCCAGTTCGGCGAGGCGCTTGGCGCGCGCGCCGAACGGCACGAGCGCCTCGTGCGCCTCGCTGCGCAACTGCGCAGCCAGTGCACGGGACGCATCGAGCCCGATGATCGACACGTAGGTCGGCTTGCCGTCCTTTGCGTCTTTGCCGGCGGTCTTGCCGAGCGTCGCGGAATCGGTCGTGACGTCGAGGATGTCGTCGACGACCTGGAACGCGAGGCCGACTGCGGCTGCATACGCGTCGAGCGAACGCAGGGCCTCGTCGCCCGGCGCCTCGCCAGCCAGCGCGCCCATGCGTACGGATGCACGCAGGAGCGCACCGGTCTTCATCCGATGCATGGTTTCGAGCTGCGGCCGCGTGAGCGCAAGGCCCACGCTGGCCAGGTCGATCGCCTGGCCGCCGGCCATGCCGATCGAGCCGCTCGCGAGCGCCAGTTCGCGCACGAGCGCCGCCTGCGCGGCGGGCGTGAGCGCGGCGCTGTCGGTCAGCGCGACGAACGCCTGCGATTGCAGCGCATCGCCGACGAGCAAGGCCGTCGGCTCGTCGTACTTGACGTGCACCGTGGGCTTGCCGCGGCGCAGTTCGTCGTCGTCCATGCACGGCATGTCGTCGTGCACGAGCGAATAGACGTGAATCATTTCCAGTGCTGCCGCCCCCGCTTCGAGCGCCTCGGCGCGCGCGCCGGTCAGCTCGCCGGCCGCATGGCACAACAGCGGGCGCACCCGCTTGCCGCCGCCCAGCACGGCATAGCGCATCGCCTCGTGCAGTTGGGCAGGCGCCGTTTCCGGCCCGGGCAAATAGTGTTCAAGTGCCGTCTCGACGCGTCCGAGCACCGAACGCATCCATTCTTCAAAGGTCATAGATCGTCTCCGCCATCCGCGGGAGCTGCGTTGGCAGAGAGCGGCTTCAGCGTCTCGCCGTCGAGAACGCGGACCTGCTGCTCCACCTTTTCCAATTGTTGTTGACAGAACGCCACAAGAGCGGCGCCGCGCCGGTACGCGGCAAGCGATTCCTCAAGGCTCAGGGTGCCGCCCTCCATCCGCGCGACCAGCCCCTCGAGCTCCGCCACCGCCGCTTCGTAATTCTCCGGCGATGGCGCGCCATCGCCGCCTGGCGCGGCACGAGCGGTGTCTTGGGGTACGGTCTTCGCCATGTGGAAAGTCGGAATTTAAAACAAGTCGGACATTCTACGGCAAAAGAGACAATTCTGACCTCTCCCCCGTAAACCTCAGACGGAAGACACCTTCCATCTCACATCAATATTCGAGCGAAAGACCGGGACTTCCTCCGCCAATTTTGACCCGAATCAAGCACTTACGCACCACAAAAATAGAAAGTTCTGTATAATTTCCGGTTCCCCAAATCGAATCTTATCGATGGTTGGGTTGTTCACTGCTTTCACGTCTTCATCGGGAGTGGGAATGTCCAATCTGAGCAATGCTTTGCAGCTGAAGGCCATTTCAAGTCAGCTGCCAGTCACAGCTTATTTTGACCCGGCGCTTCTTACGCGCGAAATCGAAACACTTTTCAAGCAAGGTCCTCGTTACGTCGGGCACGAGTTGATGGTCCCCGAATCGGGCAGTTATTTTGCGCTGCCGAGCGAAGGCGAAGGGCGCGTGCTCGTGCGCAACCAGCAGTTGCAAGTCGAGCTGCTGTCCAACGTGTGCCGCCATCGGCAAGCCATCATGCTCAACGGCCGCGGCCAGACCGAGAACATCGTCTGCCCGCTCCATCGCTGGACGTACGACCTCAACGGCAACCTGCTCGGCGCGCCGCACTTCGCGGACAACCCGTGCCTGAACCTCGGCGCCACCCCGCTGCAGAACTGGCAAGGCCTGCTGTTCGAAGCCCAGGGCCGCAACATCGCGAAAGATCTGGCTCGTCTCGGCACGAAGCATCACTTCGATTTCTCGGGCTTCATGTTCGATCGCGTCGAA
Source organism: Trinickia mobilis (assembly GCF_017315705.1). Taxonomy (GTDB): domain Bacteria; phylum Pseudomonadota; class Gammaproteobacteria; order Burkholderiales; family Burkholderiaceae; genus Trinickia_A; species Trinickia_A mobilis. Next base: position 574,109 of record NZ_JAFLRF010000001.1, read on the forward strand.
GTGCACGAGTGCAACTACAACTGGAAGACCTTCATCGAGGTCTATCTGGAGGACTACCACGTCGTGCCGTTCCATCCGGGTCTCGGCAGCTTCGTGTCGTGCGACGACCTGAAGTGGGAATTCGGCGACTGGTACAGCGTGCAGACGGTCGGCGTGCACAACAAGCTCGCGAAACCGGGCAGCCCGACGTACCGCAAATGGCACGACGAAGTGCTGCGCTTCCGCGGCGGCGAGCCGCCTGAGTTCGGCGCGATCTGGATGGTGTACTACCCGGGTCTCATGATCGAGTGGTATCCGCACGTGCTGGTCGTGTCGTGGCTGATTCCGCGCAGCCCGACCCAGACGACGAACGTCGTCGAGTTCTACTACCCCGAGGAAATCGCGTTGTTCGAGCGAGAATTCGTCGAAGCCGAGCGTGCCGCTTACATGGAAACGGCCCGCGAAGACGACGAAATCGGCGAACGCATGGACGCCGGACGCCTCGCGCTGATGAACCGCGGCGAATCGCAAGTCGGGCCGTACCAGAGCCCGATGGAAGACGGCATGCAGCACTTCCACGAGTTCCTGCGGCGCGAACTCGGGCCGATCTGAACGGCGGCGGCACAGCCGCCTGATCGATGAAAGGACGGGCAAGCGGGGTTTGAAACCCTTCTTGCCCGTCTTTTTGTTTAGACTAACAACACCCCTTCAGCGAAAGCCGGACGCACGTCGATCAGGAGCAGTCATGTCGCATACCCACTACACCACTCTCATTTCGGCCGCCAATCTCGCAGAACGCATGGCGAACGCCCCTGGCAGCGTGCTCGTCTTCGATTGCAGCTTCACTCTCGCCGATACCGGCGCGGGCGAGCAAGCCTATGCGGCAGGCCATATTCCCGGCGCGCATTATCTGCATCTCGATCGCGACCTGTCGGGCGCGAAGACCGGCACGAACGGGCGGCACCCGCTGCCGGACCGGGCAGCGCTCGTTGCGACTCTTGCCGCGCAAGGCCTCGATCAGAATCAGCAAATCGTCGCGTACGACGCGCAAGGCGGCGTGTACGCGGCGCGCCTTTGGTGGTTGTTGCGCTGGCTAGGCCACGACTCGGCAGCGGTGCTCGACGGCGGCTTGCTGGCATGGCAGGCCGCCGGGTTCGCGCTCGACACGCAGGTGCCCGCCAAGGCGGCAGGCAATTTCAAGGCGGCCGCCCCGCTCGTCGCGACAGTCGATGCTCAGGCGGTACTGCGCAACTTGTCGACGCACGATCGCGTCGTGATCGACGCGCGTTCACCGGATCGCTACCGCGGCGAGAACGAGACGATCGACCCGGTCGGCGGCCACATTCCCGGCGCCCTGAACCGCTACTACATGGACAACCTCACGGCAGACGGCCGCTTCAAGTCCGCTCACTCGCTGCGCGAAGACTTCAGCGCCGTGCTGAGCGGGAAGTTGCCCGAGCAGGCGATGCTGCAGTGCGGATCGGGCGTCACGGCGTGCCAGAACGCGCTTGCGATGGAGATCGCCGGATTGCACGGCGCCGCGCTGTACCCGGGATCGTGGAGCGAATGGTGCGCGGACCCGTCGCGTCCTGTTGCGACGGGCGCGAATCCGTAAGCAACGAATGCGCGTTCGTGCCGGCACGCGCCCGCGGCGCCTGCCGGCACGACTTCGCGCTAGGCGACCCCGTGCTCTTTAAGCCACGCCAGGGCTCGGCGCCAACTATCTTCGGCATCGGCCTTGCGGTAGCTCGGCCGATAGTCCGCGAAGAACGCGTGCCCCGCGTCGCCATAGACGACGAACTGCGAGCCGCGCGCGACCATCGGCCCTTGCGCGATCAGCGCCTTCATCTGCTCGAGCGTGTCCTGCGGGATGCTCGCGTCCTGCGCGCCATAGAGACCGAGCACCGGCGCACGCAGGTCCGCCACGCGATCGATCGGGTTGACCGGGGTCATCGCGCCGTGCGCGCCACCTACGCGCCCGTACCATGCGACCACCGCCTTCAAGCGCGGGTTGTGCTCGGCGAAGAGCCACGCTTCGCGCCCACCCCAGCAGTAACCGACCGAGCCCAGCCGCTGCAAGTCGCCGCCATGTTCGCCGGCCCATTGAACCGCCGCGTCGAGATCGGCCATCACCGTTGCGTCGGACACTTTGCTGAGCAGTTTCTCGTCGAGCTGCTGGATCGTCGGATACGCGGACGGGTCGCCTTCGCGCGAATAGAGGTTTGGTGCGATCGCGAGATACCCGAGCTTCGCGAAGCGCCGGCAAATGTCGGCGATATGCTCGTGCACGCCGAAAATCTCGTGGATCACGATGATCACCGGCAGATGCGTCTTGCCTGCCGGCTGCGCCCGGTATGCAGGAACCCGATCGCCGCCCGAATTGAAGCCGATCTCGCCTGCTTCGAGCCCAACGCTATCGGTATGGATGGTCTGCGCGGAGACCGGCAGCACGCACGCTGCAAAGCCGCTGCCGAGCGCGGCTTTCAAAAACGTGCGGCGGTCAAACGGGACGTGCGGGATCAGACTGTCGACTTCGGGCTTCAGCATGCGGCGCTCCTTGTTTTGGCCGCTGCCTGAGTGCAACGGCGGGATTCGACCGAAAACGGCGCGGGCCGCACGATGACGGCCCCCGCTTCGACGCGTAGGCGATTCCGCGTCCGATCGATTCTAGCGACGCATGGCTTCATCCAGCTTGCAGCCCGCATCCCTTTGCAACAGCGGGGTTCGGGCTGCAGCCTTGCCCTCCTTTCAGTCTTCGGTCAGTGCAGCTTCACGCGCGGCAGTGTCGTACGCCGCAGCCAATGCGCGAACGTGTCGAGCATCATCCGCGGATAGCCGTGCAGCGCCGCGATATGCAGCCGGTACAGCGACATGTACATGAAGCGCGCAAAGAGACCCTCGATCAGCATGCTTCCGCCGATCAGCCCGCCCATCAGATTGCCGACCGCGCTGAAATGTCCAAGCGACACGAGCGAGCCGAAGTCGCGATACGTGAATTCCGCGAGCGGCCGGCCGTCCATCCGGTTCACGAGCGACTTCAACAGGAAGCTCGCCTGCTGATGGGCAGCCTGCGCGCGCGGCGGCACGTTGCGCTCGCTGCCGGGCCATTGGCAGGCGGCGCAATCGCCGAGCGCGAAGATGTTGTCGTCGTTTTCGCTCTGCAGGGTGCGGCGCACTTGCAATTGTCCCAGGCGATTCACCGGCAGCCCGTCGAGCTTCGCAAGGATCGCCGGCGCCTTGATGCCCGCGGCCCAGACCGTCAGATCGGCGCGCACCGTCTTGCCGCTCGCGGTGCGCACGAGGCCGGGCGCGACTTCGGCCACCGTTTCGCCGATCATGAGCTTCACGCCGAGCTTGGTCAGCAACTCGGCGGTTGCGCCCGACACGCGCTCGGTCAGCGCCGGAAGAATGCGCGGCCCCGCCTCGATCAGCACGATCCCGACGTCGTGCCGCGGATCAAGCTTGTGAAGCCCATACGCCGACAGCACCTGCGCGGTATTGCGCAATTCCGCAGACAATTCGACGCCTGTCGCCCCGCCGCCGACGATCGCCACCTGAATGCGCGCCTCGTTATCGGGCGACATGCCGTCGCCGCACTCGACGCGCGCGTACTCCTGATGCTCGGCGCGCATGCACGCCGCGATCAGGCGCTTGCGGAAGCGCTCGGCCTGCTGGACCGTATCGAGCGCGATCGAATGTTCCGGCGCGCCCTGCACGCCGAAGAAATGCGTCGTACTGCCGATCGCGATCACGAGCGTGTCGTATTCGAGTTCGCGCTCCGGCAGCAATTCGGCGCCGTCATCGTCGAGGACCGGCGCGAGCATGATCTTTTTGCCCTTGCGATCGAGCCCCGCCAGTTCGCCCTGCTGAAACTCGAAGCCATGCCAGCGCGCCTGCGCTGCGTATTCGAGTTCCTGCGTGAAGGGGTCCATGCTGCCGGCCGCGACCTCGTGCAGCAAGGGCTTCCAGATATGCGTCGGATTGCGGTCGACGAGCGTCACCAGTGCGCGCGCCGCGCCATTCTTCTTCTTGCCGTAGCGATCGCCGAGACGCGTCGCCAACTCAAGTCCCCCTGCGCCTCCCCCAACGACGATGAAACGATGCATTGACACTCTCCGTAGTTGCCGTTCGGTTGTGCGAATTTTCCGGGCCGAAAAAACGTACGGTCCGGGTAGGCCATTGTCAGGGCGGGATCGTTTTCAGGACAAGCCGCCGCGCCGCATGTGTGTCATGCGCGCGACGCTATAGACGGTTTAGCCGTTCATCCTGCGACGCGCCTTGAAGATGTCTTCAAGGCGCGCTCAACCGACGCCTAGTTGATGCTCAGTGCGCTTCTTCCCAGTTCGCGCCGGCGCCAACCTCGGCGACGAGCGGCACTTTCAGCGCGGCGACGCCGCACATCAGCTCGGGCAGCCGCTTGCGAACGAGCGGCAGTTCCTCTTCGGGCACTTCGAGGATCAGTTCGTCGTGGACCTGCATGATCATGCGCGTGGCGGCCTTCTGCTCGTCGAGCCAATTCTGCACCGCGATCATCGACAGCTTGATGAGGTCGGCCGCGGTGCCCTGCATCGGCGCGTTGATTGCCGCGCGCTCGGCCGCCTGACGGCGCGGACCGTTGCCCCCGTTGATCTCGGGCAGCCAGAGGCGCCGTCCGAACGCGGTTTCGACATAGCCCTTCTCTTTCGCGCTCGCGCGCGTATCGTCCATATAGCGCGCGACGCCCGGATAGCGAGCGAAGTAGCGGTCGATATAGAGCTTCGCGGCATCGCGCGTGATGCCGAGGTTCGACGCGAGTCCGAACGAACTCATCCCATAGATCAAGCCGAAGTTGATGACCTTCGCGATGCGTCGCTGGTCGCTCGTGACTTCGAGCGGCGTCACGCCGAAGACTTCGGAGGCCGTTGCACGGTGGATGTCCTCGCCGTTCGCGAAGGCGCGCAACAGCGACTCGTCGCCCGAGATGTGCGCCATGATGCGCAGCTCGATCTGCGAGTAGTCCGCCGACACGAGCTTGCTGCCGGGCGGCGCGATGAACGCCTCGCGGATGCGGCGGCCTTCGGCCGTGCGCACCGGGATGTTCTGCAGGTTCGGATCGTTCGAGGCGAGCCGCCCCGTGACCGCGACGGCCTGCGCGTAGTTCGTATGGACGCGCCCGGTCCGCGCGTTGACCATGCGCGGCAGCTTGTCGGTATACGTGGACTTGAGCTTCGACAAGCCGCGGTGTTCGAGCAAGAGCTTCGGCAGCGGGTAATCTTCGGCGAGCTTTTGCAGCACTTCTTCGTCGGTCGACGGCGCGCCGCTCGGTGTCTTCTTCACGACCGGCAGTTGCAGGCGCTCGAAGAAGATCTGCCCGATCTGCTTGGGCGACCCCATGTTGAACTCGCCGCCGGCCAGCGCATAAGCCTCGCCTTCGAGCTCGACGAGCCGGATCGCGATCTCGCTGCTTTGCCGGCGCAGGCGTTCAGTGTCGATCAGCACGCCGTTGCGCTCCATGCGACGCAGGACGCGCGAAGTCGGAATCTCGATCTCGCGATAGACGCGCAGCAAGCCCGGTTCAGGCTCGATCTGCGGATAGAGCGCTTGATGGAGCTGCAACGTAACGTCGGCATCTTCGGCAGCGTACTCGGCCGCCTTCTCGAGCGGCACTTCGTCGAAGCCGATCTGCTGCGCGCCCTTGCCTGCCACGTCTTCGTAGGTGATCGTCTTCACGCCGAGATGGCGCAGCGCAAGGCTGTCCATGTCGTGCGAGCGGTGCGATTCGAGCACGTACGATTGCAAGAGCGTGTCGTGCTCCACGCCGTTCAACTCGATGGCGTAGTTCGCGAGCACCTGCTCGTCGTACTTCAAATGCTGGCCGACCTTTTTCTTGTCCGCGCTTTCGAGCCACGGCTTGAGCTTGGCGAGCACCTCGTCGCGCGGCAACTGCGCCGGCGCATCGGGGCCGCGGTGCGCGAGCGGCACATAGGCCGCGTGCCCAGGCTCCACCGAAAGCGACAAGCCGACGATCTGCGCGACCATCGGATCGAGCGCGGTCGTTTCGGTATCGAACGAGGTCAGCGCGGCCGCGTCGATCTTCGCGAGCCACGCGTCGAACTGCTCCCACGTTTGCACGGTGTCGTAGTGGCGCGGGGCCTCGAGCGTCAGAGCAGGTTGAGCCGCGGCCGCTTGCGCCGCGTCTTGTGAACCGTTCGCCCCTTCGCTCGCCTGACCCTGAACCTGCGCCGTCTCGACTTCGCGCAGCCAAGTTTTGAAGCCGTGGTGCATGAAGACGTCGCGCAACTCTTCAAGCGCTTCGGGACGCGTGGCGAGCGTCGTTTCGATCGACTCGACGTGCCCGTTCAAATCGCACGCACGCTCGACCGTGACGAGCTTTCGTGCCATCGGCAGAAAATCGAGCGCACGGCGCAGATTGTCGCCTACCGCACCTTTGATTTCGTCCACATGTGCGACGATGCCGTCGAGCGTCTCGTATTGCGTGAGCCATTTGACGGCGGTTTTCGGGCCGCACTTGTCGACGCCCGGCACGTTGTCGACCGTATCGCCGATCAGCGAGAGGTAGTCGACGATGCGCTCGGGCGGCACGCCGAACTTCGCAATGACCGCGTCGCGATCGAGCGTCTCGTTCGTCATCGTATTGATGAGGGTGACATGATCGCTAACCAGCTGCGCCAGGTCCTTGTCGCCGGTGGAGACGATCACGTTCATGCTGTGCGCCTCGGCCTGCGTGGCAAGCGTGCCGATCACATCGTCGGCCTCGACCCCCTCGACCATCAAGAGCGGCCAGCCCAGCGCGCGCACCGCGACGTGGATCGGTTCGATCTGCCGCGCGAGGTCTTCGGGCATCGACGGACGATTCGCCTTGTACTCGGGATACCAGTCGTCACGAAACGTCTTGCCCTTGGCATCGAACACGCACGCGCTATACTCTGCCGTGACTTCCTTGCGCATGCGCCGCAGCATGTTGATGATTCCATACAGCGCACCCGTCGGTCCGCCTTCCGGACCGCGCAAATCAGGCATCGCATGGTAGGCCCGGTACAGATAGCTCGAACCGTCGACCAACAGCAGGGTCTTACCTTTCAGGTTTCGTTCTTCAGGCATTATGAACAAGAGAAAATTGATACCGAGTCTGCGTTCGCTCGCAGATCAAGAGCGCGCGACGGCCAAGAAGGCCCGCGCATCGTGGCAGATGTTCACGATTATGGCAGAGTTTATCGAGGCGACCGAGTACCTCTCGGAGATCCGCCCGGCCGTCAGCATCTATGGTTCGGCGCGTCTGAAACCGACCTCGCCGTACTACAAGCTCGCCACCGTCATCGCACGAAAACTTTCGGACGCGGGCTTCGCCGTGATCTCCGGCGGCGGCCCCGGCATCATGGAAGCGGCCAACAAGGGCGCACATGCGGGCAAGGCGCCGTCGGTCGGCTTGAACATCGAACTGCCGCACGAGCAATCGGGCAATCAATGGCAGGACATCTCGCTGCGCTTTAGGCACTTCTTCACGCGCAAGGTCACGTTCGTGAAGAACTCGGACGCGGTGATCGTGATGCCGGGCGGCTTCGGCACGCTCGACGAGCTCGCCGAAGTGCTGACGCTGATCCAGACGAAGAAGTCGCGCCACGTGCCGATCATTCTCGTCGGCGCGGAGTTCTGGAAGGGTCTGCTGAGCTGGTTCGAATCGGCGCTCGTGCCGATGGGCCTCATCAATCCCGACGACATGAAACTCATGCAGGTGATCGACGATCCCGATCAGGTGCTCGAAGCGGTGCTCGCGTTTTATGAAGACCGCGAGGAAGTCGAGCCGCACGCGGCGAAGTCGGACGAGGACCGGATGTTCTATTTGTAATAGGCGGTATGCGGCGAGCGCGCCGCACGCCTTACCCTGCCCTTACTGAAACGCGACTTCCGCGAAGCTGCGCAGCTTGCGGCTGTGCAGGCGGTCGAGTCCGTTCATCCGCAGCAACTCCATCGCCTTGACGCCGATCTGCAAGTGCTGGTCGACTTGCGCGCGATAGAACTGATCGGCCATGCCGGGCAGCTTCAGCTCGCCGTGCAGCGGCTTGTCGGACACGCATAGCAGCGTGCCGTACGGCACGCGGAAGCGAAAACCGTTCGCGGCGATCGTCGCGCTTTCCATGTCGAGCGCAATCGCGCGGCTTTGCGACAGACGCTGCACCGGCTCGCGATGATCGCGCAATTCCCAGTTGCGGTTGTCGACACTCGCCACCGTTCCCGTGCGCATCACGCGCTTCAACTCCGCGCCTTCGAGCAGCGTGACCTGCGCGACCGCGCGCTCGAGCGCCACCTGCACTTCGGCGAGCGCCGGAATCGGCACCCATAGCGGCAAGTCCGCGTCGAGCACGTGATCCTCGCGCACATAGCCGTGCGCCAGCACGTAGTCGCCGAGCCGCTGCGTATTGCGCAGCCCCGCGCAATGACCGAGCATCACCCACGCATGCGGACGCAGCACGGCGATGTGATCGGTGATCGTCTTCGCGTTCGACGGCCCCACGCCGATGTTGACCATCGTGATACCGCTGCCGTCCGCGCGTTTCAAGTGATACGCGGGCATCTGCGGCAGGCGTGCGGGCACGGTGCCCGTGCCTTCTTCCGGCTGCTCGTCGAGATTGGTGTTGTACGTGATCACGTCGCCCGGTTCGACGAACGACGTGTATTCGCTGCGATACGCGCGCAGCTCGTCATCGTCGGCATGGGACATCAGCTCGCGGCCGAGCTTCACGAACTCGTCGATGTAGAACTGATAGTTCGTGTAGAGCACGTAGTTCTGGAAGTGCGTCGGCGATGTCGCCGTATAGTGCTTGAGCCGATGCAGCGAGAAATCGACCCGCGGCGCCGTGAAGAGCGCGAGCGGATGCGGCTCGCCGGAACCCGGCTCGTACGTGCCGTTCACGATTCGGTCATCGAGCTGCGCGAGGTCCGGCGTATCGAACACGTCGCGCATCATCGTGAGTCTCTCGCGGCCGAGGTCGCCCTCGAGGTGAATGCCTTCCGCAAACGCGAAGTGAATCGGAATCGGCTTGTCCGACACGCCGACTTCGATCAGCACATGATGGTTCTTCGCGAGCAGCCGCAACTGCTCGCGATAGTAGTTGCCGAACAGGTCCGGGCGCGTGACCGTCGTCTCGAAGACTCCCGGGCCGGCAACGAAGCCGTACGAGCGGCGCGAGTCGACATTCGTGTTGACCTCGGTGCGAATGCGCACGAACGGATAGCACGCGCGCACGTGGCGATCGAACGCTTCGTTGCGCCGATAGCGAGCGAACGCATCGCGCAGAAAAGACGTGTTCGATTCGTAGATGGCGGACAGGCGCGCGACGGCGTCCGCGGGATCAGTAAAGGCTTCAGTGGGAAAGTCGGCGGGCAGCCCGGCCCGCCCGTCGTGCGTCAGATCGTTCTTCATCTTCATTCGCCTCTCTTAATGAGACGACATTACCACGGAACCGTCACGCGCTGACGACGCGCCGTGCGCTGGCACACCCGCGCTGCGCAAGGCGCGCGCGCGTGCAGAGGACCGCTCAAGAGCGCAAAATAACTGGATGGTCCACGCCGGGGACGGATACGTATTTGCTAGAATTCGCACACTCTCTTGGAGAATCACCATGAAGCCGTACCTTCCTGTCGCCGTAGCTGCGATGCTCGCCTTCGGCGGGGTCGCCGTGGCGGCTCAGCCTGCCGACGACGCGCAAGCCCACGCCCGCGCACACGCCGCCAACGAAGCGGCTGGCTTGCCCGATCTGGACGCCATCAATCGCCCGCCGGCGGAAGTCTCGTCGAAAGTCGATATCAACGTGCCCCGCACACCAAGCTTCTACGAGAAGAGCCCGAACGGCACCGAAATCACCGAATACCGCGATAAAGGCAAGCCGGTCGAAATCGACGTGCATTCGAACTTCGGCACGCACTATCAAATGAGCGCACCGGCCGATACGTCGCCGCAAGTGCGCGACAACGGGCAGCCCAGCACGCGCCTGCCGTCGGTCAACTTGCGCTATTAAGGCAAGACGTGTGCCGCCGCGCCGCGGGCGGCACCGCGGCTGACTCCGACCCGAGCCAGCCAGGCCGACGCAGACACAGCGCAGCAACGTTTCAAGGAAGCCGCGCCACATGGCGCGCGATCCGCAATACCCGAGCAATGGCAGCACACGGCGTGGCGCCTGACCGCCCGTCAGCAAGCCAGCAGCACATTCCCGCACCGGCCGCAAGCGCCGGTCCGACCAACCTGACTCCGAAGTTTCCTGCATGGCCGTATTCACCGCTGTCACCAAACAAGAACTCGCGCAATGGATGCGTCATTACGATCTCGGCGATGTCGTCGAATTTCGAGGCATTCAGTCCGGCATCGAAAACAGCAATTTCTTCCTGACAACGACGCACGGCGAATACGTTCTCACGATCTTCGAAAAGCTGACGGCCGCGCAATTGCCGTTCTATCTGGACCTGATGCGCCACCTCGCGTCGCATCGTGTGCCGGTGCCCGACCCGGTGCCGCGCGACGACGGCGCGCTCTTCGGCATGCTGCACGGCAAGCCGACGGCGATCGTCACTAAGCTCGAAGGCGCGGCGCAGCTCGCGCCGAAGCTCGAGCACTGCGCCGAGGTCGGCCAGATGCTCGCGCGCATGCACCTCGCCGGACGCGACTTCCCGCATCATCAGCCGAACCTGCGCAGCCTGCCATGGTGGCAAGAGACGGTGCCCTTCGTGCTGCCGTTCGTGAGCGACGCCGAGCGCGACTTGCTACTGTGCGAGCTTGCGCATCAGGAGGCCTTTTTCGCGTCGAGCGACTACGCCGCGCTGCCCGAAGGCCCGTGCCACTGCGACCTGTTCCGCGACAACGTGCTGTTCGCGCACGCCGATCCGGCCACCGGCCACGAAGTGCGGCTCGGCGGTTTCTTCGATTTCTATTTCGCGGGCTGCGACAAGTGGCTGTTCGACGTCGCCGTCACGGTCAACGACTGGTGCGTCGACCTCGCGACCGGCCACCTCGATGCAGCGCGTGTCGAAGCGCTGCTTCGCTCGTACCAGACCGTGCGTCCGTTCACGCAGGAGGAGCGCAGCCACTGGCGCGACATGCTGCGCGCCGGCGCGTATCGCTTCTGGGTATCGCGCCTGTATGATTTCCACATGCCGCGTGCCGCCGAAATGCTCAAGCCGCACGACCCCACCCATTTCGAGCGCATCTTGCGCGAACGCCTGAAAGGCGACGCGCTACCTGGCGTCCAAACATGCAACTGATCGAAGTCCCCGCAAAGACCGGCTATGTGTGGTTCCGTCAAGGCATCTGGCTGTTCCGCAAAAACCCGCTGGCGTTCCTGACGATTTTCTTCACCTACCTCGTCGCGATGACGCTCGTCTCGCGGATTCCGGTAGTCGGCACGGTGCTGCCGCTCGCGTTCATTCCGGGCGTCGCGGTCGGCTTCATGGCCGCTTGCCGCGACACGATCGCGGGCAAGCCGGTGTTTCCAACGATCCTCGCCGACGGTTTCCGCTCGTATGGCGGTGTCGCCGCGCGGCGGCTGATCGTGCTCGGCGGGCTGTACGTCGTGGCGATGGCGCTCGTGTTCGCCGGCTCCGCCCTCGCTGACGGCGGCCTGTTGTTCAAAGTGATGATGGGCAGCGCCGAAGTCGAGCAGGAAGCATTCGCGAACAGCGCGATTCCGCTCGCCGTGCTGGTCGCGCTAGCGTGCTATGTCCCCGTATCGATGCTGTTCTGGTTCGCGCCGGTTCTGGCCGCGTGGCACGATGTGCCGCCCGCGAAGGCGATGTTCTTCAGCGTCGTGAGCTGCTGGCGCAATCGCGGTGCATTTATCGTCTACGCAGCGCTCTGGTTCGCCTCGGCCATCACGGTGTCGCTTGGGCTGTCGGCACTGATGCAGGCACTTGGCGCAGCCGACTACGCGCTCGCCGTGCTCATGCCCGTATCGGTCATCCTGACGACGATGCTCTACTGCTCGTTCTACGCAACGTATCGAGGCTGCTTCGGGGTGCAAACGCCGGAGAAGCCGGATGCGCCGAGCACGCCTGCTTCCTGATTTCTTAACGGCAATGAGTTTGTCGCGGTCCAGCGCAGGCGAGTGCTGCATGCCGATTCGACGGACGATGACTGCGGACGCTGGCGCAGCGGCCGAACGATGAGGAAGGTCTTGCTTTGAAATGCAGCATGCCGGCCAGCGTCTCAGCGACACAGCCCGAAAGCGGGGGCGCGTGTCGCCGGCAACTCGAGCGGCCCATAGACGAGCTTTCGAAGCCCGTCAGCGCTGCTTAGCGCTGCACCATCCACGACGGGTAGGCAACCGACGCTTCGCGATCTAGCTTGCGCATGCGGAATTCGAGATCGTACAGATCGGTGGCTTCGGCGAGATACGCGTCGTTACGCTCTTTTACGCGTTGCTCGGTGGACTTCGTCAGGAACAGAAACAGGCGGCTCAGCAGGTACATGGTCGACTCCAGAATTGAACTAAGCGTTAACGCCTAGGCAATAACCCGCATTATAGGGATAACCCTAGTTAGACGCTAGTCTCAAATTTAGAGTCGTTGCTCAGCGCGCACGGCCCGAGTCGAATGCGCTCAGGCCTGCTGTGGCGGGGCTCGCGGCCGCCCTGGCAGTTTGCGGACGGTGTTGCTTTTGAAAAAAGTCCCAGATCAGTGCGCTCGCGTCCGGCCCCTTCGAGGAGTGGAACGGCACGGCGTCGTCGCCGCCGGCCCAGGCATGACCGAGCCCCGCGACACGGCACAGCCGCACCGCCCGCCGGCCGCCCTTCATGTAGTCGCGCGTGAGCACGCCGTCTTTGCGGCGCTCGCGCACGTCGCCTGCAACGCAGGCGCCGGTCGCATCGACGAGCCCGTTGAGGCGCGCAAACTCTAGCGCCAGTTGGTCGGCGTTTTTCGGAGCGACGACCCGGTCCGCGTCACCGTGGATGATGACAGCCGGCATCCCGGGGTATGCAGCGACGTCGGTCGCCTCGTCGACGAGCGCCGCCGGATCGTGATGGCTGCCGCGCCGCATCACGTCCATTGCGGCGATGCCGGAATGGGCGTCGCCGAACACCGGCCCCGAATGCAGAGCGACCGCGGCGAACCGATCGGGATGGTGAAGCGCGAGCAGCGACGTCAGCCCGGCTCCCGCCGACAGCCCCGCGACGTAGACGCTTTCGGCATCGAATCCATGCTCCGCGACGAGCGCATCGACGAGCGACGCCACCGCGCGCGCCTCGCCGCGTCCCGCGTGCTCGCGGTCGTCGTACCAGTGCCAGCAACGGTGCGCGTGAATATGCTTCGACTGCTCCGGATAGACGACCGCGAAGCCGAACTTGTCGGCGAGGAGATTCATCCGCGTGCCTTCGGCGAATTCGTCGATGGTCTGCTTGCAGCCGTGGAGCATCACGACAAGCGGTAGCGATTCGGCATGGGAGGCGCCGGCCGGAAGATAGAGCCCATATGACAGGTGGTTGACGAGCCGCCCGGGCGCCGGCGGCGCGGAATGAAACGACCGCGTCCAACTGCCGCCGGCCCAGGCCGCCGCCCGCGGACGCACTCGCGATTCGCGCGCCGGCGGCACGGCAGCTTCTGCGGCGCTTTTACGGGCTTTTTTCTCGGCCTTCCCGACGGGACGTTTCGCTTTGAGTCCCGCGCGCTTTTGCGCATGTTCTGCTTGAATCGCCAGGAGGCGCTTCAAGCCGCCCAGCCAAATTTTCGTCAGACTTTTGGTCATCGAGTCGGCTCGCTAAAAATAGGGGCAGTTCCAATCGAGCGAACTACAAGCATGGTGCAATGCACCATAACATTATTTTTGAGAGACTGCTGACCGGTTAGGAGCTTCGTTTCCACGAACGGCCGCCCCCTGTTGCGGCGCAATCGGCCCACTCGTGGCGAGGCGAACACAGAGCGCGCCGGCAATTCGGCCGTCGTCGCTATACTTCTATTTGCGCGATGCTATTCGTTGTAGTCCCTTTGATCGCGTGGCGCGTTAAGAATTTATCCCTCCGACTGGCCGTGCGCTGTGCACCCCCTGTTTCATGCCTGACTTGCCCACTCACCTCTGGCTCTCGATCACGCGTCTTGGCGGCGCGGGCTTGACACTGCCCCTCGCAATTGCCATCGCGCTCTGGCTTGCGCTCGGTTACACGTGGCGGCTTGCGGCCGCGTGGCTCGGGGTCCTGGGCGTGGCGATCGGCGTCGTCGCGCTGACCAAGATCGCGTTTCTGGGCTGGGGTGTCGGCGTGCGCGAGCTCGACTTCACCGGCGTGAGCGGCCACGCGATGCTCTCGACCGCCGTCTATCCCGTCGCGCTCTTTCTGATGCTGCTGCCAGCGCGGCGGCCGGCACGCCTGGCGGGTGTGGTGGCGGGTCTCGCGGCGGGGCTCGCGGTCGGGCTCTCGCGCGTCGTGCTCGACGCGCATTCGCCATCGGAGGCGGTGGCGGGTTGTGTCGTCGGCGCTTTGGCCGCTGTGGTGTTCGTCTGGTGGTCGTGGGATGCGAAGCCTGGGCAACTGCACGCCGTGCCGGTCGCGTTGAGTCTTCTGATGCTGACCGTGGCACTACACGATGTGCGGGTGCCGACCCAGCGCTGGATCACTCACATCGCGCTTCATTTATCTGGCCACGAACGCCCGTTCATCCGAGCCCGCTGGAAAGCGGGCCGCGACAATCCGCGTCCGGCCGCGATCGAGCAAAACACGCAGCCGATCGCGCGTCCTCCCTCCGATACCTGATCGCCTCAACGCTCAGCCATTCACGCCCAGAATCACGCTGGACGCCTTGAACGCTGCCACCGCCTGCCCGCCGGCGGCAAGCGCGAGGGCGTCGACGCTTTCGTTCGTGATGATGGCGGTCATCACCGTGCCGCCGTCCAACTCCAGCGACACCTCGGCATTCACCGCCCCGCGCGTGACCTTCGAAACGGCGCCGCGTAACTGATTGCGCGCCGAGATCTTGAGCGGCGCACCGCCCGCATCGTCGACCAGGATCAACACCGACGACGCTTTGATCAACGCAAACGCCGCCACGCCCTCGGCGAGGCCGAGCGACTCGGTGCTCTCGTGCGTGACGACGGCAACAATGGTCTGGCCGCCCGGCAAGCCGAGCGAGACTTCGTCGTTGACGGCGCCGTGCTTGATCGACGTGATCGTTCCGGTCAGTTGATTGCGTGCGCTCATTTTCATGCCGATTCTCCCAATCAGATCCCAGTCGCCGGCAAAGCCTTCGATTGCCGCGCTGGCGCGTTCGATGAATTTGCGATGTTCGTGCTCCACCGCGCGAAAGGTCTCGATCAACCGGAGCGCGCGCGGCGTCAGCTTGGTGCCGCCGCCGCCCTTGCCGCCTGCCGCACGCGTGACGAGCGGTTCGCCGGCGAGATTGTTCATGGTATCGATGGCGTCCCAGGCGGCCTTGTAGCTCATCCCGACCGCTTTCGCGGCGCCGGTGATCGAGCCCGTGGCGCCGGTCGCTTCGAGCAACGCAATGCGCGCCGCGCCGCCGAGCGTTTCGTGACCCGCGCGCAACCATACGGAGCCGCCAAGTTCGAGCGCTTCGCCGCTCGATGCGGGCGGCGGCGAGGAAGGGGTACGGGTCATGAGTCCAAGGAGATCGGGTGTCCAATCAATTATATAGACCGGGCCGCAACGCGCCGGACGTTTAGCCCTATGTCCACGGGCTTATGCCGTGCGCTTGATGCGCGGCTCTTCGAGCAAGCGCAGCAAACGCTCGCCCTCCTGTGCCGCGCAGTGATTGACCGCCTGGCTCCAGCCGCGCGCGAAGCCCTGCTGATACGGCGTGATATCGAGCTGTTCGAGAAAGCGCAGCGCGACCACGGCGTCGTTGCCGTCGCCGAGCACACTCTGAATCCGCTGCAAAGTCTTCGCGACATCGCGGCGCGTGCGCCCCGACGCGATCGATTCGAAGAACTCCAGCATGTAGCGCAGACGCTTCGCCTCGATGCGATGGCGATGGCGCGCTTCGGGCCCGAGCTCCGAGAGCTTCGACGTATCGGTCAACCGCTTGAAATGCTTGCGCACGCGCTTGGCGACGTACTCGCGCAATGTGAGATCGGCGGCCGTTTCCGGTGCGCGGCGCTTGGGCAACCCGGCAAGCCATGCGAGCCAGGCCAGCGACAGTTGCGCGTACCGGCGCGAGCGCATCGCCGCCTGCAGGCGCGCGCGCGCTTCGAGGCGGCGGGCGTCGGCTGCGGCCAGCACCGCGGACCACGTGGACGCGTCGAGATCGGCGGCCGCGAGCGCGGGCAGCGTCGAATCGGTGAACACATCGAGATCGCGGGCCTCGCCGAGCCGTTCGCCAAGCCATCGCAATTCGGGGGACACGCGCGTCGTCCAGTCCGCATCGGACCAGCCCGAGAAGATCCGGAGCGCGGTCCGCAAGCGCCGTTGAGCGACGCGCATCTGATGCACGAATTCGGTGGTCGCGGTTTCGCGCACGCCGCGCTCGTTGCCGAACCATTGCTGCGCGATATAGGCGCCGATTGCGATGAGCGCGGCGTGCGGCGTTTGAACGTCGATGAGATCGACGGGTATCGCGCGGGCCGGCTCGTCGTCGGCCGGATCGTGCGGAGGGCGTTCGAGAAAACCGTTCAGGGCCGGGAAGACGGGCAGCCCGGCGACGAGCGCTTGCGCCGCGGCAAAGAGCGCGCGGATCGCGCGCGTGAGCGGGTCTGGCGGTTCGCCTTCGGGGTCCGGCTGCTCGCCTTCGGCTGGCGTGTCCGCTTCGCTGTCGTCGCACTGCGTCGACACCAGCAGTTCGCAAAACCGCGGCAGCGCTTGCGGCAGCGCGTCTGGGAGCAGGTCCAATGCGTCGTTCATCACGACGTCGACGGCGTAGCCGTCTTGCGGCGTCCAGCGCCATACCGTGCGCTGCACTTGAAGCGCCGAGTCCAATGATGCGAGCGCGCCCGCTGCGTCGAGCGCCTGCCGCAGATCGGCCGGCAAGTCGCACACCTGCTGCGCGAGCGGGACGCCGGTTTCGAGCCGCGCATCGCAGACGATCTCGCGAACCGTCACCGCGGGCGAGTGAGGCTCGCGGCGCGAAACGACCAATCGCCGCCCCTCGGCCGAAGCCTCCACCAACGCGCGCCATCCGGCCTCGGCCAGCTTCCGGCTCAATGCCAGCGGATAGATCGTCACCGGGGTGCGGGCCGAGACAAGAGAGAGCTGCGGAGAAAGCTCCGCGACGTGATTGAGCGCCTCGGCCATCGCCTCGCCGACGCTGCCGCCGGCCGAGTTGCGCTTCGCCCGCCCCGCGGCGGGTTTCTTTGCAGCCGGTTCTTCGAATGTCTGCTGAATCCACTCTTGCGCAACCAGCGCGGGCGCATCCAGCGAAATTTCGACGACACGAGACATGTGCGCTCCCCCCGAGGCAGTACGAGTCGATGCCGCCCGCGCCTCACAACACCAAAGCCACAAAAAAGGGGAGGACAGCGATTCCTCATGTTACACGGCGCGCCACGCCAGACAAGCGTGTTCCGGCCACTGCGGCGCTGACTGATCCTATTGATGCTGATGCTCATCGATGCGTTCCCGGCCTGGCTGCCTAGCCACACCTGGAGCGACTACCCTTCGAGCATCGCCGGGATCGTCGTGGGGGTCGTGATCGTGCTGCTGTGCGGCGCGATATGGCGGGGGAGTCGATACCACGCCGCCTGTGACGTCAGGCCGCGCGCCTCAGACAGGCTGCGCGTACTGCGCTATCCCGGTGCCGAACGACCAGTTTTCCTTGAGCACTTCAACCAGATTGACGAACACGTCTTCCGAACGCACGCTCGGGCTCTCCTTCAGGTTTTCCGCGAGGCGCTGATAGAGCGCGCGCTTTTGCTCGACCGTGCGCGTGTTGTTCGCCGTGATCTGGATGATCACGAGATCGTCGCTGTGCTCGATCCCCAGGTAGTTCCGGCCGAACGTGAAGTTGTCGGCGTCGTATTCGTCGATGACCATGACGACCAGTTCGACGAGCGGCAGCTCGACGCGATCATCGTGCGCTTCGAGCCCGACGAGGAGCGTCCGCGCGACGGCGGGCAGTTGCTTTTCTGCGAGCCGATTGCGTGGCTCGCCGCCCCCGGCTGGGAGCCGCGAGCCGGCGAACCGCTGCCGCTCGCGGTGCAGACTGAGCCTTGCAAAGTGAGAGCAGCGGCGCTGCGCGCGCCCGAACGGGCGGGCGTGGCGTGGAACGAGGTCTTCGTCGGCGGCGGCGTGGCGGCGGCGGGCGCCGCGGTGCGCGTCACAGGTCCGGGTTGGCGATGACGTAGCGGACAAAGCCGCTATGCGGCGTGTACTTGTCGTACAAACCGCGAGCGCGGTAGTTGTTCTCTCTCGTATTCCAATAGAGGCGCGACCATTTCTGGCGCCGCATTTCGTCGACCAGCCAGTCGATCATCTGCTTGCCGGCACCGCCCGCGCGCGCCTGCGGATCGACGAACAGATCCTGTAGGTAGCAAACCGGCGTCAGCGCAGAGGTGCTGTCGTGAACGAGATAGTTAGCCATGCCGATCACCGCGCCATCTTCCTGCTCGGCGACGATGGCGAAGACGGGCGAAGTCGCGTCGAAAATGCGAGCCCAGGTATGGCGGGTGATCGCTTCGTCAGGCTCCCGTTCGTAAAAGCGCGTATATCCGTCCCATAGTTCGCGCCAGCGCATCTCATCACGCTTTTCGATTCTTCGTATCGTGATCGTCATGAATTTGGCCTCGGATCGATGAAAGACAGCGCAGCGGCGCTGCCGCCCTGCAATCTACCGCAGACGCCGCGCCGGAGCCATCCGGTCTGGGCCATCCGGTCTGGGCCATCCGGTCTGGGCCATCCGGTCTTGCGGAAATCCAGAAATAGACTATTATTTACGCATAGTTCATTTAGGGATTACACCATGTCTTCCGCCGCCCACCTGTCGCCGTCCGCGCGAGCCCGGTCGCCTCGCTCCGCGACGTCGCTCGCCGCGATGTCCGCGGCCGGCCTGCGCGCGTTCTTCAACATCGCCCGGGATTGGGATCTGTCGGTCGAAGAGCAAATCGTCCTGCTCGGCTCGCCGGGCCGCTCGACCTTCTTCAAGTGGAAGTCCGCGCCGCAAACCGCCCGCCTCGGGCGCGACACGCTCGAGCGGCTGTCGCTCCTGCTCGGCATCTACAAGGCGCTGCAGATTCTGCTGCCGCAGCCGTCCGCAGCCGATGGCTGGGTCAAGCGCCCCAACAGCGCGCCGCCCTTCGGCGGCAAGCGCGCGCTCGATCGCATGCTCGCCGGCAACATCAGCGATCTCGTCGCGGTGCGTCAATATCTCGACGCGATGAGGGGCGGCTGGGCGTGACGTCGACGAACTGGCAGGACCGCTGGCGCTCGCTGCCGATCACGCCGCTCGATTGGTCGCCCGCGTATCGCGTGATCCCCACGCGCTTTCCGGCCGTGAACCTGTTCGACCGCGTCGCGTCGCCCGAAGATTTCGATGCGCTCTACGCGCTCGAAGCGATGACCAACGACCGTCTGCGCACCGAAGTCGGCGAACTCGATCTGGTGCCGCTCGAAGAACGCCGCTTCGGGCCGGGCTACGGGCCGATCATGGCCGCGTTCACGCATCTGAATCCGCTTGGCAGCCGCTTTTCGGACGGCACGTACGGCGTCTTTTATTGCGCGCGCGAACGCCGCACGGCGATCGCCGAGACGCGCTTTCACACGGGCAACTTTCTTGCCGCCACGAACGAAGCGCCAATGCGGCAACAGATGCGGCTCTACACAGTGATCGCGCAGGGCGGCGCCGTCGATCTGCGCGGCAACGCGGCGCTCGATGCGGCCGTGTTGTCGCCGGCCGACTACGCTGCCGGCCAGGTGCTCGGGCGCGCGGTGCGGGCGGCGGGGGCGGCGGGGATTGCGTATCCGTCGGTGCGCGATGCCGAAGGCGGCGAATGTCTCGCAGCCTTCAAGACCACGATCCTGCGCGACTGCCATCACGCGGCGTACCTCGAATACAACTGGAACGGCAGCGCAATCGACAGCGTGTTCGAATTGAGCCAGGTGGGGTGATCAGGGCAACGCCATCTGCGCCGCGCCTTCGGCAAGCGCGGTATCGAGCGACACCGACCACACGCGCGGCGTCAGCGCCTCGGTGATCGTCAGCTTGCCCGTGAGCGCAAACGCCCCGGTATCGACGAACACTTGCGAGCCGATGCGCCCCATGTCGCGCATCGGTGTGTGTCCGCAGTAGGTGATCGAGAGCCCCGTCTGGCGGTTGGGGTCGGTATTGCCGAGTGCCAGTTCGCGGCCCCACAGCATTTGCTGCCGCACGTGATCAGTGAAATCGCCGGAATCGAGGTCCGCATCGCTGCCGAAAAATTCGGCATGCAGAATATTGAAGCGCACCGCGCCCGTACCCACCACGCGCACAAGCGGCAATTCCCGCAAACGCTTCGCGTAGGCGAGCAACTGCTCTTCGCTCAGCGCATCGGCCCATGCGCCGCCGATGCCGTACCACCAGTTGCGCCGCATCGTGCCTTCGACGACCGCACACAGCGCTTCTTCGTGATTGCCGAGCACCGAGTAGAACCAGGGTTTGTCGAGCAGCGCGAGCGCGTCCTCGGACTGGCTGCCGCGATCGATCAAATCTCCGACCGAAAACAGACGATCGCGCGCGGGGTCGAACGCGATTTCCCGCAGCAGATAGCGCAGCGCATCGACGCAGCCATGCAGGTCGCCCACCACGAAATCGCGTCCCTCGGTATTGGACGAGTGATGGCAAACGACGGGGAAAAGTTCTGTATCCATATCCGCATCATAGTGCTGGCCGTGCGACAAGTCTGCGGCATGCCGTTCGTTAGAAACGTTTAGGCGGCGGCGGAAGGCCGTTTGTCGCTCGATTCTGGACTTTTGCGCACGTCATGTCGGCTCTGCGCAACACGCATGCCTCGATGCGGACTTTGTCGTGCCGCATGACCCGGCAGATTTTGCGGGACGCGTTGCGGCACGATCCGGCGATCGGTCATTGTTGCTGCGCGCGCAGCTTCGCGACTTGATCGACGGCGATCGTCGAGCTCGGATTGCCGAATTGCTTGGTCACGTAGTTCGAGATCGCCGCCACTTGGTCGTCGGTCAATTGCGATGCGAACTCCGGCATCAGCACGTCGGCGTCCTTCGTCGTTCTCTCGACGCCGTGCAGGATCACCATCGCGAGATTGCTCGCATCGGCGGCGCCGGCGACGCTGTTATGAATCAGCGACGGATACGCACCCGGCGCGCTCGCGCCGACGCCCTGCCCGCTCCAGTTATGACAAGTCGCGCAGTTCGCGATGAAAAGCTGTGCGCCGTTCACGCTCGCGACCTTGGTGCCGCGCAGGGTCGTCACGTCGTCGTGAGCGGGCTTGCCCCATTGGTCGCGGGCACGCGTCTCGCCGCCCGCGACGCTCGGCAGCGAGCGCAGATAGATGCCGACCGAGCGCAGGTCTTCATGCGTGAGGTACTGCGTGCTGTCCTCGACGACCTGCGCCATCGGTCCCGCAGCATTCGCGCGGCCGGGCGCTACGCCGGTCGACAGATAGTGCGCGAGGTCCTCCTGGCTCCAGGCGCCGATCCCGCTCGTCTTGTCGGGCGTGATGTTGAACGCATGCCAGCCCGACACCGTCGCGCCCGAGAAGCGGTCGCTCGAATTCAGCCCTTGCATGAAATTGCGCGGCGTATGGCATTCCTCGCAATGCGCAAGCCCTTCGACGAGATACGCGCCGCGATTCCATTCCGCGCTTTGCTTCGGATCCGGCACGTAGCGGCCTTCGTCGAAATTGAACAGGTTCCAGAAGAACATCAGCCAGCGCAAATTGAACGGGAAGTTCAGCTCGTTGCGCGGCGGCGCGTAATGGACCGGCTCGACCGTATTCAGATAGGCGCGAATCGCGAGCACGTCGCGCTCCGTGACGCGCGTGTATTCGGGGTACGGAAACGCCGGATACAAACGCTCGCCGCTTTTGCCGATGCCCTCGTGCATCGCGCGCACGAAGTCGGCGTCGGTCCAGCGGCCGATGCCGGTATTGGGGTCGGGGGTGATGTTCGGCGTGTAGATCGTGCCGAACGGGGTCGAGATCGGCACGCCGCCCGCGAACGGGCGTGACTTGTCCGCCGTGTGGCAGGCGATGCAGTCGCCCGCGCGCGCGAGATATTCGCCGCGCCTCACGAGGCTTGCGCCCGCTGCATCGCTTGGCAGCGCGGCCTCGTCGCTCGCCGCGGCTCTTGCGCTCGCCGGTCCTTCAGCGGCGGCGAGCGTGATCGGCGATTCGTCGGCGGGCGACGGGTCCGGTTCGGCCGCAGCATGCCACGCAAGGTACAGCGCAAACAGTGAAAACGCCGCCGCGATGCCGCCCACGCGCTTGGGCCAGCGGCGCGGATCGGCGAGCTTGAAGCGGGACCTTTGGTTCTTCATGATGCCTCCCGTCCCCCAATCCCCCAAGGGGACTTCCTGCGGGGCGGGGGACTTCCTTCGGGGCGCCGGGCCGCCCCAAGGGGCGTAGCAGGGAATTCGCGGAGCACCGCTCCGCGCCTGCGCAGCCGGCCGGCTTGGCAAAGCCGGCCGTGGACGGCATCAGCCCCCTCGGGGGGAGCTTTGCATGGGACCGGAGTAAGCGCTAAAGCGCTAACTCCGGTCGACAGCGAACGAATGTGAGCGTGGGGGTCATTCATAACGTCTCCGTCGGGTCTCGCATTCAGAGTTCGCGCTTGAGCTTGTCGGCGAGCTTCAGCGACAGCGCCGCAATCGTCAGCGTGCAGTTGACGGACGCAGCGGACGGCATCACGCCGCTGCTCGCGATGAAGAGGTTCTGATGATCGTGCGTGCGGCACTCCGCGTCGACGACCGAATCGCCCGCGTCGTTGCCCATGATCGTCGTGCCCATGATGTGGTTGTTCGGCGCGAACGTGTCGTCGAACGCGACCTCGGTGCCGCCGAACAGCGCCGCGATCTGCGCATAGAGTTCGTGCGTGTTCGCCGCGCTCTTCGTCACGTAGTCGTTGATCGAGTAGTCGATCTCGGGTTGCGGGATGCCGAGCGCGTCCTTGTGATCGGCCGACGGCACGATGCGATTCCCGGGCTCGGGCAAATGCTCGTGGAAGCTGTTGATCGTCAGAAGGCGTGCGGCGCGGTCGCGGATCTGGCGGTCCAGCTCAGCGCCCGTCAAGCCTTTTTGCAGCAGCGCGGCGGTGATCGCCATCGTCGGCACGCCGTTCGACACATGCAGCTTCTTTGCCGCGTAATCGGAGCGGAACGCGCCGTCGCGGAAGTTCACGATCGACGTCATCTCCATCGGGCCGCGTCCCGGCCACAGCGCTTCGTTGGCGAGGAAGCTCACGCCCGTGCCGGGGTGGTCCATCAGATTGCGGCCCACTTGATCGGAGCTGTTGCCGACGCCGTGCGGGAATTTATCGCTCGTCGACATCAGCATCAGCTTCGGCGTTTCGATGCCGTTCGCGGCCAGCACGAAGAGCTTGCCCGTGATGCGCGACGTCGCGCCGTTCGGGTCCTTGTAATGGACCGCGGTGATGAGCCCGCGGTCGTCCGCCTCGACGCGGTACACCACCGCCTGCGGGATCAGCTTCGCGCCGGCCTGCTCGGCCTTCTCCGCGTGGACCGCGCCGTTGTACATCGCAGCGATCGGGCAGATCGGCATGCAGTTGTTGTTGCCGCAGCAGGTCGGGCGCGCATCGTAGGGTCGGCTGTTGCGCGCGACCGGCTCGGGCACGACCTTGAAGTTCTGCGCATTGAGGACGTCGGAGAAGCGCTGGTCCATGTACGACAGCGGCAACGCCTTCATCGGGTAGGCCTTCGCGCGCGGCGAGCCGAGGTCGATCGACGCATCCGGGCCGGAGACCCCGAGCTGGACTTCGGCGGCGTAGTACCACGGCTCCAGCGTCTCGTACGGATACGGCCAGTCGCGGCCTACGCCGTACATCGTCTTCAACTTGAAGTCCGACGGCAGGAGACGCCACGCGGCCGCCGCCCAGTGCCACGTCGTGCCGCCGACGAGCCGCAGGTATTGCGAGCTGTACGGATACGCGCCCTTTTGAATCAGATAGCCGTTCGGCGGCGAGTACTCGGGATGCGGCGCGTAGCGCGCGGACGGATACGGCGTCGCGAAATCGGCCTTCGCGGGCGAATTGCGGAAATTCTCGACGATTTGCCAGCGCGGAATGCGCGGCCCTGCTTCGAGCAGGATCACCGACGCGCCCGCGAGCGCGAGCTGATGGGCGACGAGACTGCCGGCGACGCCCGAGCCGACTACGACGACATCGGCTGAATTGTTGACTGCCATTCCTGACCTCAACGATAGAACTGTTGTTGCCGTTCCTGCCTGCGCTCCGCGCGATCGATCGCGGCTGACCAGGTTGAGGTGCGGTTCATTGGGTGCTCGTCGAAGAAGCGCACGCGCTTCGGTTCGCAGCAACCCGCCGTCACGTGAGCGACGGTTTCTGCGCCCAATAGAACGGCACGTCTCGGCAATACGAAGGGATCGTCAGCACGTCCTTGACCGGGTCGAACATCAACGCCCGCTCGTAGGCGACGACCTGCACGTTCGGCATGTCGCCGACGAGGCCCAGATACCACGCCCGCATCGCCTGCCCGACCGTCTTCGCGAGCTTCGGCTGGTCGACCGCGAGCGCCTGCATGACGATGTCGCTCGGCACGGCGGCGTGTCCCCGCAGCCACGTGTTGAGCGCGGCGACGTTCTGCGTGAACTGGCTGTCGGCTTTCGAGAGCGCGTCGTAGACGCGTTTGCCGAGTATCGAATCGAAGCTCGTGCGGCCGGTCAGTTGCTGCGAGAGCGCGAGGAAGGCGTCGAGGCCGCCGCCGGCGGGCGGCGTGAACGCGAACGCGGGCGAAGCGCCGAACGGCAAGCCGACGCTCGCTGCCGCGCCGAAGGCCAGCGCAGCCGACGCGCATGCGCCGAGCACGAACTGCCTGCGAGAGGTCGCAGACGGCGCCGTCTCTGGCACGTCGTCCGCTTGGGCATCTGTCATGTGGGCTCCAGATGATGTCTTGTGTGATCCAGCCGGCCTGGCGCCGGCTGTCCGCCCCCGAGTTGGTCTTGTCGCCGCCGTTCGGCGGTCTTGTGCACTCTGGCGGCAGCAGCGGCCCCACATCGGCCGCCGTTTCGCTGGCTGAAACTATAGCGGTGATGGGGTCATTTCACAATTCGTTGCTTTGGCGCCACGGTCCACCGCGCGGCGCTGGCTCGGTCGATCTTGTCGTTCTATTTCAACGTGGCCGTGCTGGGTTGTGCGTGAACAGAGCGTTACTCCGACGCAAGGCGCTCGCATTCGTCGCTCTGCGGCGACGCGCAGGCCATCGTGTACTGGCCGGTCCAGCGCAGCGCGTCCTTGCCGTACTGCAAGCCGTTGCGGAACGCGTCCGGGTTGTTCTCGTACGCGATCAGCGTCGTGCAGCCGAGCGCGAACATCACGACCAGCGTGAACGCGATCCGCTCGAAGAGTCGAAAACGATGGGGCATGGCTCTACCGTCTGCTCGGGAATCACCACTCGCGGCGCGACTCGACGCGTACGCGGCGCTCACGCACCTCGGCCACGACGGCGCACGTTTCCAGGTGCAGCATCAGCGCGCGGCGCGCTTCGCGACGGATCAGAGCGGCCAATTCGGCCAGCGCTTTGGAGAGCGGGGATTCCACGACGAAGGAAGTCAGGGCTTTCATGGTGATCAGGGTTTTGTCCTAAGGGATAACCCTTATTATAGAGATGCACTTGCTACGCCGCAATAATCCAATGTTCGGTATTGCCAATTTGCGTCGATCCGCCGCAAGGCGGCCTCTGCCTTCCGTCTGCCACATCATGAAATCGAGGCAGCCGCAGCGAAGATAAATGGGGCCAAAGAGTGCGCCTGCTCGTTGCCGCCCTCCATGTAAAAAAGCGCTGCCGCCGGATGTCACTTTTACAGGCGCGCCGCACCGCTTCCCCGCCGCCCAAACTTCCGACCAATTGACGCGCGCCGCCGAATGCAATCCTCCCCTCACCTTTCCCGCATCGCGCGCATACACTTCTCAGAGATACTGAAATTCGCCGCGCAAAGCCGCCCGCATTCGATCGTTCCGATCGAGGCGTGACGACGCGCAAGCGCCCGGTCCCGTCGCTCGCCGATCCGGATCTGCGCTTTGCCAGGGGGCGGATTTCGTCGAGTACGGCATGCAATCTGCTTGGGCTTCGGGGACTCGCTTCCCGCGCCGCAACGATGCAGCACCGCGCGCGCGGAGGTACCGGCTCTAGAAGCCTGATGTGATCGCACGATGCCGTGCATCCACACCGCAGGACGAATCTGGAACAGACCGATGGAACTTCGTCACGCGTATGCGCCGCGGATCTACTTTCTTCATCCCCTTCTCGTCGGGCCGCTCGGTGCGTGGCCTGCCCAGTTCGAGCATGCTGCGGCGCTCGGCTTCGATCATGTCCTGATCGGCTCGCCGTTTCTGCCTGGGCATGCGGGCCATCTGCAGGTGATCGCCGACCACGAGCGGCTTCATCCGGCATTCGAATCGCCATTGCCCGCGCGCGACGCGCTCGGCATGCTCGCCGAAGTCGCGAGCAAGGCCGGGCTTGCGGTGCTGCTCGATGTGGTCGTCGATCGCGTGGCGGCGGACAGCGCGCTGCATCTCCACAACCCGCACTGGTTCCAGCCGTTCGAGCCCGAGGATGCGCGGCTCGATCCGCGGCACGCGCGGCGCGAGGACAACGTCGCGTATGCGAACTTCAACGGGGGTCAAGCGCCGGCCCCGTTGAGCGCGTGGTGGGCGAACCAGTTGCTCGCGCTCGCCGACGCGGGCATCGCGGGCTTTCGCTTCGACTCGCCGCACCGCGTGCCGGCGCACGTCTGGCGCGAACTCGGCGCGACGGTGCGCGGGAAGCATCCGGACGCGCGCTTTCTCGCGGCGACGCCGGGGCTCGCGCGCCGCGACCTCGCGCCGCTCGAAGGCGCGGGGTTCGACAGCGTGTTCTCGTCGGTGCGATGGTGGGACTTGCGCGCCGACTGGCTCCTCGACGAGCACGCGGCGCTCTCGCGCGCCGGCGCGCCGATCGCGTTTCCCGAGGCGCCGTATGGCGCGCGCCTCGCGAGCGACTTCGCGAACGCGAACGACGCCGCGATCGTCGAGCGCGGCTATCGGCGCGCGCTGTGGACGGCTGCCGTGCTCGGCACCGGCTGGCTCGTGCCGATGGGTTTCGAATATGGCGTCACGGAAGCGCTGTCGTACACATCGGGCAATGCGGACCAGTACGTGGCTGCGTGCGCCGCGCCGCGCTTCAATCTCAGCGCCGAACTCGAGCACGCCAATGCGCTGCGGCGCGAAACGCCTGCGCTCGAATCGACGGGCGAGCTGCGCGCGCTGTCGCCCGCCGGGTCGAACGTCGCCGTGCTGCTGCGCGGCGCGTGCGCCGACCTGCGCGATGCCCAGGACGCGGTGCTGTTCGTCGCCAATCCCGATCTGACCACGCCCGCGTTCGTCGAGCCCGCGCGCTTTCTCGACGGCGTGCCCGGCAATCTCACGCGCTTCAAGCCGCTCGAAAGCCCGTGCACCGATAGCGCGCTCGGGCTCGAACCGTTCGTGCTCGCGCCCGGCAGCACCCGGCTTTATCGCGCGATGCCAGGCGCGCCGGTCGTCGCCAAGCCCGGCAGCGGCAAGCACGCCGCGGCATTTGCCGCCGCTGCGATTCACGACGCGCTCGACGCGCCGCGCATCGCGATCGAAAGCGTGTCGCCGTCGGTCGATCACGGGCGGTTCGTGGTGAAGCGCGTCGTCGGCGAGCGCGTCGAGATCGGCGCCGCGATCTTCGGCGAGGGCCACGACAAGATCGCCGCCGCCGTGATCTGGCGGCCCGCCGACGAAACCGCGTGGCACGAAACGCCGATGGTGCCCGCACAGCCGGCCGGTCTCGACTTGTGGAGCGCGTGCATTCCGCTTGAAAGGCTCGGGCGGCACGAGTTCACCGTGATCGCCTGGCGCGACGACTTCGCTTCGCTCGTCGATCACATGCAGAAAAAGCTGAACGCGAATCAGACGGTCGATCTCGAAGTCGAGGAAGCGCGGCACCTGTTTGCTCGCGTGCTGGCGGAAGTCGAAACGGCAGAAGCAGCCCACGCGGGTGACAAAACGAAGGAGGCGAAGGAAACGAAGGAACCGACGCATGCCGAGCAGCACCAGGCCCCGCACGAGCACCGCGATCACGCCTCTCAGCGCCTCGCGATCGGCCAGTTGAAGCATCTCGTCACGCAATTCGCGCACGCAAGCCCGCAGGGACGGCTCGATCTCGTGCTCGCGCCGTCGACGGCAGAGACGATCGCGGCCGCCCGCCACCGCCCGTTCCTCACGCGCGATGCGACGATCTACCGGATCGACGCCGAGCGCCTCGCCGCGCGCTTCGCGAGCTGGTATGAGATCTTCCCGCGCTCGATGAGCGACGACGAGCACCGCCACGGCACCTTCGACGACGTGATCGCGCATCTCCCGCGCATCCGCGGCATGGGCTTCGACGTGCTCTACTTCCCGCCGATCCACCCGATCGGCCAGATCAACCGCAAGGGCCGCAACAACACGCTGCGCGCGCAGGAAGGCGACGTCGGCAGCCCGTATGCGATCGGCGGCGCAGAAGGCGGCCACACGGCGGTCCACCCGCAGCTCGGCACGCTCGGCGACTTCAAGCGCATGCTCGCCGCCGCGCACGGCCACGGCCTCGAAATCGCGCTCGACTTCGCGATCCAGTGCGCGCCCGATCACCCGTGGCTCGCCGAAAACCCCGCGTGGTTCGCATGGCGCCCCGACGGCACGCTGCGCTACGCGGAGAATCCGCCGAAGAAGTACCAGGACATCGTCAACCCCGACTTCTACACGCACGACGCCAAGCCGGCGCTCTGGTTCGCGCTGCGCGACATCATCCAGTTCTGGATCGACGCGGGCGTGCGCATTTTCCGGGTCGACAACCCGCACACGAAGCCGCTGCCGTTCTGGGAATGGATGATCGACGACATCCGCTCGCGCCGCCCCGACGTGATCTTTCTCTCCGAAGCGTTCACGCGTCCGCGCCTCATGTACCGGCTCGCGAAGCTCGGTTTCTCGCAGTCGTACACGTACTTCACGTGGCGCGAATCGAAGCGCGATTTCACGGAGTACCTGACCGAGCTGACGACGACCCACGTGCGCGATTTCTTCCGTCCGAACTTCTTCGTCAACACGCCGGACATCAACCCGCGCCATCTGCAATCGCACGGGCGCGCGGGCTTCATGATCCGCGCGGCGCTGGCGTCGACACTGTCGGGACTGTGGGGCGTCTATTGCGGCTTCGAGCTGTGCGAAGCGGCGGCGCTGCCGAACAGCGAGGAATACCTCGACTCCGAGAAGTACCAGTTGCGCGCGTGGGACTGGAACCGCCCCGGCAACATCGTCGGCACGATCACGGCGCTCAACCGCATCCGCCGCACGAACCCCGCGCTGCACACGCACCTCGGGCTTACGTTCCTGCCCGCACACAACGACCACATCCTGTTCTTCGAGAAAGCGACCGAGGTGCGCGACAACGTGATTCTCGTCGCGATCAACCTCGATCCGTTCAACGAGCAAGGCGCGGATATCGAGCTGTCGTGGCACACGCACGACCGCTGGCGGATGCATGACGGTGATGCGCTCGCCGTCGCCGACCTGATGACCGGCGAGCGCTTCGAATGGCATGGCCGCCGCCAGCACGTGCGGCTCGATCCGAACACACGGCCGTTCGCGATTTTCCGGATCGCGCCGGCCGCGGGCCTGCCGCGCGACGAACGCGCGCTGGCCCCACCCGCCCGCGGCACTGCAGAGGTGCACGATGAAGCGTGACGCTCAGCACGAACAGATGAATCCGGCCGCCTCGGCAACGCTGGCAGACCACGCGGAGAAGGCCACGCGTGCGGCACGGCGCGCAAAACCGGCGCTCTTGTCCGACGACCCGCTCTGGTACAAGGACGCGATCATCTACCAAGTCCACATCAAGTCGTTCTTCGACGCCAACAACGACGGCATCGGCGACTTCCCCGGCCTCCTCGCGAAGCTCGACTACATCGCGGAGCTCGGTGTGACGGCGATCTGGCTGCTGCCGTTCTACCCGTCGCCGCGCCGCGACGACGGCTACGACATCGCCGACTATCGCAACGTCCACCCCGACTACGGATCGCTCGCCGACGTGAAGCGCTTCATTCAGGCAGCGCACTCGCGCGGCATCCGCGTGATCACCGAGCTCGTCATCAACCACACGTCGGACCAGCACCCGTGGTTCCAGCGCGCGCGCCGCGCGAAGCCGGGCTCGAACCATCGCAACTACTACGTGTGGTCCGATACCGATGCGAAGTACGCGGGCACGCGCATCATCTTCATCGATTCGGAGCCGTCGAACTGGACGCACGACCCGGTCGCGGGCGCGTATTTCTGGCACCGCTTCTATTCGCACCAGCCGGACCTGAACTTCGACAACCCCTCCGTGATGCGCGAAGTGCTGCAGGTGATGCGCTTCTGGCTCGACATGGGGATCGACGGCCTACGGCTCGACGCGGTGCCCTACCTCGTCGAACGCGAAGGCACGATCAACGAGAACCTGCCGGAAACGCACGCGATCCTGAAGAAGATCCGCGCGACGATCGACGCCGAATATCCGAACCGGATGCTGCTCGCCGAGGCCAACCAATGGCCGGAAGACGTGCAGGAATACTTCGGCGACGAAGACGAATGCCACATGGCGTTCCACTTCCCGCTGATGCCGCGCATCTACATGGCGATCGCGAGCGAAGACCGCTTCCCGATCACCGACATCATGCGGCAGACGCCTGACTTGCTGCCGTCATGCCAATGGGCGATCTTCCTGCGCAACCACGACGAACTCACGCTCGAAATGGTCACCGATTCCGAGCGCGACTACTTGTGGAACACCTACGCGAGCGACCGGCGCGCGCGCCTGAACCTCGGCATTCGCAGGCGCCTTGCGCCGCTGATGGAGCGCGACCGGCGCCGCATCGAGCTGATCAATTCGCTGCTCTTGTCGATGCCGGGCACGCCCGTCATTTACTACGGCGACGAATTGGGCATGGGCGACAACATCCACTTGGGCGACCGCGACGGCGTGCGCACGCCGATGCAATGGTCGTCGGACCGCAACGGCGGCTTCTCGCGCGCCGACCCCGAGCAGCTCGTGCTGCCGCCCGTGATGGGCTCGCTCTACGGGTTCGACGCGGTCAACGTCGAGGCGCAGAGCCGCGACCCGCACTCGCTCCTGAACTGGACCCGCCGCATGCTCGCGACACGCCGCGCGAAGCACACGTTCGGGCGCGGCACGATCCGCTTCCTCAAGCCGAACAACCGCAAGGTCCTCGCGTACCTGCGCGAGACGGAGGGCGAGGCGCCGATTCTGTGCGTCGCGAATCTGTCGCGCGCGCCGCAGGCGGTGGAGCTCGATTTGTCGGAGTTCGCCGGCCACGTGCCGATCGAAATGACGGCCGACTCCGTGTTCCCGCCGATCGGCCAGCTGACCTACTTGCTGACGTTCCCGCCCTACGGCTTCCTCTGGTTCCTGCTGTGCACGAGCGATGCGCGTCCTGCGTGGAGCCAGGCGCCGTCGCAGCAATTGCCTGAGTTCGTCACGCTCGTGATCCGCGTCGGGCAAACCGGGCCGACGCCGGAGAACGTGCGGCTGCTCGAATCGGAAGTGCTGCCGTCGTACCTGAGCCGGCGCCGCTGGTTTGCGTCGAAGGACCAGAAGCTGCACGGCGTGCGCCTCGCCGCGCTCACGACGATCCCCGACGCCGGTTTCGCGTTCACCGAAATCGAGGCCGACGCCGGCGGCCACACCGAGCGCTACGTGCTGCCGCTCGCGATCACCTGGGGCGCCGACACCACCGTGCCGCTCTACATGCAGCTCGCGCTCGCGCGCGTGCGCCGCGGCCGCAACATCGGACACCTGACCGACGCGTTCTCGGTTCCGCAGTTCGCGCACGGCGTGCTCAAGAAAATGCGCGAGCACGCCGTCGTCCCGACCGTGCAGAAAAGCGAGATCCGCTTCGTGCCGACCGCGCGCTTCGGCGATCTCGACGACCTCGGCGACGACCCCGAGATCCGCTGGATCGCCGCCGAGCAAAGCAACAGCTCGCTCGTGATCGAAGACCGCGCGGTGTTGAAGCTCGTGCGGCGGGTGGTCGGCGGCATTCATCCCGAAGCGGAAATCAGCCGCCATCTGACCGAGATCGGCTACCCGAACACCGCGCCGCTCTTCGGCGAAGTCGTGCGCGTCGATCCGGCCGGCGTGCCGCACACGCTCGCGATCCTGCAAGGCTTCATCGACAATCAGGGCGACGCATGGAACTGGGCGCTCGACTACCTGCGCCGCACGGTCGACGAGCTGGCACTGGCGCCTGACGGCATCGAGCGCTCCGACGAGGACGTCGAGAAGATCGAGGGTTATCAGACGCTCACGGGCGTGATCGGCAAGCGCCTCGGCGAGCTGCACGTCGCGCTCGGCCAGCCTTGCGACGACCCGGCGTTCACGCCCGAGCGCGCGACGCGCGAGGACGTGAAGACGTGGATCGACGGCACGCAGGCCTTGCTCGCCGGCGCGCTCGACCTGCTGGACGAACGCCTGGCCAAGACAGGCGGCGACGACACGCTCGACGAAGACACGCGTCTGCTCGCGCAAAGCCTGCTCGAGCGCCGCGCGCGGCTCGTCGAAGCGGTCGAGCAACGCGTGCCGGCCGACGTCGACGCGTGGCGCGCGCGCATCCACGGCGACTTCCACCTCGGACAGGTGCTGATCGCGCAGGGCGACGCGTTCCTGATCGACTTCGAAGGCGAGCCTGCGCGTCCGCTCGAAGAGCGCCGCCGCAAGGCGAGCCCGCTGCGCGACGTCGCGGGGCTGCTGCGCTCGCTGTCGTATGCGAGCGCCGCCGCGCAGTCGACGATGGAAGCCGCGCCGCCGCAAGTGGCCGACCGCAAGCGCGTGCTCTTCGAGCGCCTGCGCGGCTACGGCGAGGAGAGCTTCCTGCGCGAGTACCGGATCGCAGTCGGCGAGGCGGCGCAGCCGCTCGTCGCGCCGGAGGCCGAGGACGCGCTGCTCGATCTGTTCCTCGTCGAGAAAGCCGCGTACGAGATCCGCTACGAAGCCGCCAACCGGCCGTCATGGCTGGGGCTTCCAGTGCGCGGCCTCGCCTCGATCGCGAGCCGCCTGCTTGGCGATACGGGCGCGCCGAATGGGGGGCAGCCGGCCGGCGCGCCCGAGGGAGAGTCCGATGAGTGAAAGCGAACGGTCCGCTCAGGCGACCTACGAGGCAGGCGGTCACGCGCCGGGCCAAGCGGACAGCGATGCGGCTCACGATCCCCTCATCAAGCCGATCGCCGGACGCGACCCGAGCGCGGGCCTCGACGAACTCGACATCGAAGCGCTTGTCGACGCGCGCCACCCCGATCCGTTTTCTCAGCTCGGCCTGCACCGCACCTCGGAAGGCCCCGCGGTGCGCGCGATGCTGCCGGGCGCGGCGCAAGTCGAGGTGATCGAGCGCGACACCGGCGCATCGCTCGGACGCTTGACGCCGATCCATCCCGGCGGCTTGTTCGCCGGCGTGATCGAGCGCGCGGCGCCGTATCGTCTGCGCATCGACTGGCACGGCGCGCAGCAGGAGATCGAGGATACCTACGCGTTCGCCCCGGTGCTGCCGGAGGACGCGCTGCAGCGCCTCGCGCACGCGGACCCGTATGCGGTGCTCGAATGCCTCGGCTCGCGTCCGTGGGAGATGGACGGCGTGCCGGGCGTGCGCTTCGCGGTATGGGCGCCGAACGCAAGGCGCGTGTCGGTGGTCGGCGACTTCAACACCTGGGACGGCCGCCGGCATCCGATGCGGCTGCGCCACCTCGCAGGCGTCTGGGAGCTGTTCGTGCCGCGCCTCGCCGCCGGTGCGCGCTACAAATACGAAATCGTCACGCGCGACGGCCACACGCTGCCGCTCAAGGCCGACCCTTGCGCGATGCAGACCGAACGCCCGCCCGCGACAGGCTCGATCGTCGCCGACGCCGCGCGCATCGAGCATTTCCCGTGGACCGACGGAGCCTGGATGACAGGCCGCGCCGATCGCCAGACGCCGCGCGTGCCCGTCTCGATCTACGAGGTGCACGCCGAATCGTGGCTGCGCGTGAACGAAGAAGGCCGCCGCAATCTGGACTGGTCCGAACTCGCCGACCGCCTGATTCCGTACGTGCTCAGCATGGGCTTCACGCACGTGGAATTCCTGCCGCTCGCCGAGCATCCGTTCGGCGGCTCGTGGGGCTATCAGCCGCTGTCGCAATTCGCGCCGTCCGCGCGCTTCGGCAAGCCCGAAGACTTCGCCGCTTTCGTGAATCGCGCGCATGAAGAAGGCCTCGGCGTGATCCTCGACTGGGTGCCCGCGCACTTCCCGAACGACGCGCACGGGATGATCGCCTTCGACGGCACGCCGCTCTACGAGCACGCCGATCCGCGCGAGGGCTTCCATCAAGACTGGAACACGATGATCTACAACCTCGGGCGCAACGAGGTGAGCGCGTATCTGATCGCGTCGGCGCTCGCGTGGCTGTTGCGCTATCACGTCGACGCACTGCGCGTCGACGCGGTCGCGTCGATGCTGTACCGCGACTACTCGCGCGGCGAGGGCGAATGGGTGCCGAACATCTACGGCGGCCGCGAAAACCTCGAAGCGATCGCGTTCCTCAAGCGGATGAACCACGAAGTCGCGCACGCGCCGGGCGTCGGCGGCGCAATCACGGTCGCCGAGGAATCGACGGCATGGCCCGGCGTCACCGCGCGGCTCGAAGACGGCGGCCTCGGCTTCGCGTTCAAGTGGAACATGGGCTGGATGCACGACACGCTCCACTTCATGCACGAAGACCCGATCCATCGCCGCTATCACCATCACACGATGACCTTCGGCATGGTCTACGCTTACTCCGAGCGCTTCGTGCTGCCGCTTTCGCACGACGAGGTGGTGCACGGCAAGGGGTCGCTGCTCGGCAAGATGCCTGGCGACCGCTGGCAGCGCTTCGCGAACCTGCGCGCGTATTTCGGCTTCATGTGGACGCATCCCGGCAAGAAGCTCTTGTTCATGGGCGGCGAGTTCGGGCAGATGGCCGAGTTCGATCACGACGGCTCGCCGCACTGGCATCTGCTCGACGACGCGATGCACCACGGCGTGCAGACGCTCGTGCGCGACCTGAACCGGATGTATGCGGCCGAGCCCGCGCTCTACGCGCTCGACGCCGACCCCGCCGGCTTCGAATGGATCGTCGGCGACGACACGGGCAACAGCGTGTTCGCGTACCGCCGCATGGACGGCGCGGGACGCGAGGTGGCCGTCGTCTGCAACCTGACGCCGATGCCGCGCATCGGCTATCGCATCGGCCTGGCGCGCGCGGGGCGCTGGAGCGAGATCCTCAACACCGATGCGAGCGTCTACGGCGGCTCGAACATGGGCAACGCGGGGCAGATCCGGACGGAGGGCATCGCGAGCCACGGCAGGCCGCAATCGGCGGCGCTGACGCTGCCGCCGCTCGCGACGATCGTGTTGCGCGCGGATTGATCGGCTTATTGCTTCGGTCTAAACCCGGGGGCAGGTCATGAACGACGGAGAGGGCACGAGCAGCGAACCCGGCCTTGGCCGGGGACGCCGCTCGTGCTATTGGCCTAACCCGTTGATCAAGTGCGCGTGATGATGAGCCTGCCGTGGTGAATTTCGACAGAGAGGCGTTGCCCAGGAGAGAAGCCAGCGCGCTCGAGCCAGCGGCCGGAGAGCCGGAACCAAGGGAACAGCGGCGGGTTGGTGCGATAGCCGCCGAGCTTTATGGGCCGGTAGCGTCGCGACTGTTGGATGGTGACGAATCGCCGGGTGGGGTCAGGACGTGCGTTAAGATAGGCGTCAGCCATGATCAACTCCTTTGGTGAGTTGGTGGTGGTCAGCGGGTCGTATGGGTTGCTGCCCATGCGGCCCGCGCTTCGTTTACAGCGTCAGATGCGTACGTGCCTCCTGTTAGCTGCTGGGATTGATGCATGTGATCGAATCACTGTATGGATAATCAGTTATCCGATCAATATATCCGTTCGGGATAGGGAAGCCGGGGCGTGTCTGGGTGCGCCAAGGCTCTCGTCGCAACTGGCACGTACGCATCTGACGCTGTAAACAAAGCGCGGGCCGTACCGGGAGGCAACCCGTACGGCCCGCTGACCACCACCAACTTCACAGGAGTTGATCATGGCTGACGACTACTTTAACGCATGTCCTCACCCCATCATGATTTACGTAACGCTCAATAAGGCTCGAATCACCGCGCGGCCTCCTCCACCTTCTTCCTCGCCCCCCGGCCAAACCGCACCGACAACGCCTGCCGAGCCGTATCCAACCC
>NZ_JAFLRF010000010.1:0-96769 GCF_017315705.1 Trinickia mobilis
AGAGGTTCAGCGCGCGCGCCAACGGCGCAACGGCTTCCGGCGGAATGAAGCCGGCTTCGTCCTGAATCGCGTGGAGCACCGCGAGCAGCGACGCGCCGGGCTTCACATGCCGGCGAACGAGTTCTTCCGGCGCAACGACTGCGGGGTTATCCAAGGTGGGGCTCCTCCAAGATCAAATATGCACTTGTTGTTCATATAAAGCGCATATATGCTTTGGTTTGTGGTTTGCCCCACAACGATAGGCGGACCATAAACCTTTCGCAATAGGAAGAAGCACTGCATAAATGATCCAGATCGATTGTAAGGCGCAGCTGGTTGTCGTCGATAGCGCGGGCCGCGAAGCCAGCCTGACCGACGTCGTGCCGCTGCTCGCGCTCGTCGGCGAAACGGGCAGCATCGCCCAGGCGGCTGCGCAAAAGAGCTTGTCGTATCGGCACGCTTGGGGCATGTTGCGCGCGATCGAGGAACGTCTGGGCGGCGCGCTGATCACGAAGGAGCGCGGCAAAGGGTCCGCGCTGTCGGAACTGGGGCAGGCCGTGGTGCGGGCGCAACGCCTATGCGCCGAGCGGCTCGACGGCAATATGCAGGCACTCGCGAGCGAAGTGGCGAGCGAACTGAATCGCCGGCTCGGGCAGCATGGCGGCGCGGTGCGCATCCAGGCGTCGCATGGCTACGCGGTTGCGGCGCTCGTGACGGCGCTGGTGGCTCGCGACGCGGAGTCGGTCGACATCAAGTACCGCGACAGCGCCGAGGCCGTGACCGCGCTCGCGCGCGGCGAGTGCGACCTCGCCGGGTTTCACTTGCCGCGCGGGGCGTTCCGCGAGAAATGCGCGGGTGTCTACGGCCGCTGGCTCGATCCGCAGCGGCACGTGCTGATTCATCTGACGCAACGCAAGCAGGGGCTCTTCTTGCCGAAAGGCAACCCGAAGGGAATTCGCGGCTTGAAAGACCTGGCCAGGGACGACGTGCGCTTCGTCAACCGGCAGCCGGGCTCCGGCACGCGGATGCTGCTCGACCTGGCGCTGCGCAGCATCGGCATCGATCCCGAGCGCATCAACGGCTATGCGTCGGCGGAGCTGACGCATTCGGCGATTGCGGCGTTTGTCGCGAGCGGCATGGCCGACCTCGGCTTCGGCGTCGAGCCGGCCGCTCACCATTTCGGCCTCGACTTCATCCCGATCGTCGACGAAGACTATTATTTCGCGTGTGAGCGCGCGCCGCTCGCTTCGTCGCCGCTCGCACCGGTCGTGCAGGTGCTGCAAAGCGACGCGTTCCGAGCGACGGTCGCGCATCTCGCCGGATACGACCCGGCGCATTGCGGGACGATTGTCGATGTGGCGAGCGGATTGCTCGGAGCGGCGGTGCCGGAGAGCGCTTAGCGCTAAAGTGCGCGATGGGTTCCATCGGAAGGGCTTTGCGTTACACAGGTAACACTTCGCTGCATAGCGATGCCGATCTGCGTTACGCTCTATCCGTTGGACGTTCCTTTTGTTCTTCAGTCCGCCTCAAGCGGCATCGAATCGCTATGAAATTGCTTATCAACGCCTGCGCTGCCGCGGCTGCGGCAGGCGCATTGCTCGCTGTGACGTCGCTCGCATTCGCACAGAACTCGCCGGGGGTGCCGGGCGGCATCCTGCAAGAGCAGTTCCAGCTTCAACAGCACCCGCAATTGGAGTTCGCGGCGTCGGCACCGTCGAAAAAGTACCAGCATGGGCCCGTATCGAAGCTGCGCAAGCAGGGCGATCTCGGCAACCCGGACGGGTGCAATCTGCAATGCCCGAACGACAACTGATCGAGAGGCATTGCTAGTCATCTGACGCTTGATCGCTCGCGCCGAGTCGCGCGGGCGATCGCTGTTCCATTGATGCGAGCGCGCGCAAAAAGCGCCGCTCACGTCGTGCAGCGCGCGATATCGAAGCGCATTTCAGGCTCCGGCACCGAACCGTCGTCGCCGGGCGATTTCTGCACCTTGACCACCGAGCCGTAGCCGGAAGGCATCAACGTAATGAGCCACGCATAGTTCTCCGAGCCGTGGCCGACCGTCAGCTCGGTCGATCCGTTGCCGGTACTCATTCGAAGGCCGTCGATTCTGCTTCGCAAACAGTTCGAGATGTCGCTCGGAGCGCGTTGCGACTGCACGAAGACGAGCGGCTCGGACGAGCGGACGTCCTGGACGTTAGGCGAGCTGCAAGCCGCAATCGCGAGGGCTGCGGGCACTGCGGCGAGGAGGGGAAGTGTGTTCATGGTTTTGCCTTTGGGGCGAGGGCAGTGCGATTTCAATGTAGTCGTTGTGTCGACCGGGGTTCAACCGGTGGCGATACGGGGCGGGTTTTGCCGAAATGCGTGCAGGCGACGCATAAGAGACAGTCGTCGCACCACGAAGCGGCCATTTGAGACGGCTGTATGCCTCCTCGCTTCGTGCTAGGCATGGAGATTACCGGAGCGCAACGAAGGCAGCATGCATAGCCATGCTCGTACGACTCTTCACTGAATCCCGGGTTCTCCGTTTTGAAAACGATTAGTTCTTCTTCGAATGTCCGCTTGGCCTGAGGATACTTAAAGAATGCTAGGCCTACTGCTGCCGCGTCTTTCCACATCCGCTTCACCAAAGCCAAAGCGTGCTCATAAGTGGGTTGGCTCAATGCAGGCAAAACTTCCGACAAGTCAAGCGCCGGGGCGCGCTCCGATAGTGGTCCCCAACGACGCGTCCACTCGTTGTAGTAGAAGAGCAGGAACACCGCATCTAATAACTGGGCGGCACGTATTTGGCGGATGTACTCTGCCCGTCGCTCGGTCCGGTCCATTCCCCTCCCGATTATTGTTTCGAAGCGGATAGCCCGCAGTCTAGACTTTCGGTGGTCGATTGCGCTGCATATTGCACTCGGGTCGACTGTCCGCTTAGGCCGAGCACTGCCGGACGCGGATGCCGCTGCTCGACCCTGTCAACAAGCTCACGCTCTTTCAGGGTGGAAACGGCTGATCCGGCGGCCGGCTGGCCCGGTCACGACCGCTTTGGCGCTGCGCGCACGCCGTCGTGATACTGCCGGATGTCCTGCGGTGCGAGGCCGTAAGCTCGCCGAAACGCCCGCGTGAAGTCCGACGCGCTGCTGAAGCCGTGAGCATAGGCGATGTCCCGCACCGGAACGCCGGGCCATGCGACGAGCTCGTCGGCGGCGGCGCGCAGGCGCACATGCCGGCCGGATGTAGGCACCAAGCCCCCCTTCGTGCTGAAAGAGGCGATAGACCGTGGGTCGCGAGAGGCCCAGCGATTCCACGACGCGATCGGGCGAAAGACCGTCGTCGTGCAGGTTCGCGTGCACGTAGCGGCGCGCCTGATCGAACGCCATGGCCCGCGCGAGCGCAGGCTTGCTGCCCTTCAGCCCCGCCTGCTCGCCGAACGCGTCCGCGATCAGCAGCACGATCTCGCGCAGCAACGCGCCCGGCAGAAAAATTGTGACGTGCCGGCAGGGCGCGCGTTTGAACTGCACGGGCTGGTCGAGATCGACGGCGAAGATACCGCCTTCGAGCACCGTGTCCGTGCGCCGTTTGCCGGGATACACGAGCTCGCTGTCGGGCGCGGTGTCGAAAAATACGTGGAAGGATGCTGCGCGAGTTGTCCTGGGAGATCCGCGCGATCGTCCGATCTTGCGTGATGCGGTCGGTGTAGCAGTCGGCGAACAGGAATTCGCCCACGGCGTAGCGGTCGATCCAGCCGCGAAACGGCTGCCTGCGTTCATCGCGCGTCGTCAGGAGGTCGACCACGCCGATCATACGGTCGCACCACGCCAGGAGCTGCTGCTGGATGGGCAGCGCGCAAACGTCGAAATGCTGGTGCGCGATTTCGAGCCGCTGGTCCGCGTCGAGGGCGACAGGCAGATCCTGAAAGTGCGTCTTGCCGGCGGGCATGGTGAGGATTCGGTGGATCGGCTGGATAGGCGGGAAGGTCTTGCTGCGAAATAGTATGACGAGAGATACCCCCGTTGCAAATGGCCAGTTGTGGCCGAGGCTGTGTCAAAACTCGAAATTCCACGGTTTGAGGGCGCTTTACCCCTCGCGAGGTGCTGCAAAGCCCATAGCGAGCGTTCTGGCAGGTCGACTTCTTCGCTGAGCGGCAGCGGCGCACGTTTTGACACAGCCTGGGCCGTTCTGAGCCCCGCGCATCTGTCTGCGGTCCACGACATCCATTGAGTTCTGGGACTCTGAGCAGGGGCTCGTGTCCTAAGCGCCGAATCCGGTAAAGATCAAGGGGGCTAGTCAGGGGTGACGAAGACCCGAACCCTACCGCGCGAAGTGGGTAGCAGAAATTCCAGTGTACGACCTGCCCGTACATCGAATAGCAGCTGTGCCAGCTCCTCGATCCGGGCACGCCGACCAACGCCGTTCTGGTCTGGAACGCGATTGCCTTCCTGCTCGATCAAGGCCTGATGTTCCGAGACCACCCATGCGATGGCGCTGGATCTCGTCACAAAATATTCTTCCATGCCTTTTTCCTACGGCGCGGGGTAACTAGACCGCGCAAATCGATTCCACGCGCCGCGCCAATGGGAATTGGCTTTGGCAAGCGCAGCCCGATTTTATCGTCTGACGGAAACCATCGCATTCGAGCCGACAGGCAGCGCAAATGTCGCACGAGGGTGTCCGGTGTCGGACGTTCCTCCCGTGACATAGCTTTGCCGAAAAACCGGTGAATCTGGCACTATCATTGGCCGATCATAGGAGGGCGCCATGTGCACGAACTACGCCGCCGCACGTCGGCGAACCTTCGAAAGAGTACGACGGCGTGCAGCCGCCGGCCGACGAATGGCGAGATGACGTCTACAAAGACTATGGCGCACCGATCCTGCGTCGCGACGAGGAGGGAGGGCGCCGCGTTGCCCCGGCAACGTTCGGCATGGTGCCGCGCAAGCAC
This sequence comes from Trinickia mobilis, assembly GCF_017315705.1. Taxonomy (GTDB): domain Bacteria; phylum Pseudomonadota; class Gammaproteobacteria; order Burkholderiales; family Burkholderiaceae; genus Trinickia_A; species Trinickia_A mobilis. Next base: position 4,910 of record NZ_JAFLRF010000010.1, read on the forward strand.
ATTCCGCCAGGTGTGAAGGTCTTCGATACGATGAATGCGCGCGCCGAGACCGTCGGCGAGAAGCGCAGCTTTAGCGGCGCCTGGAAAAAGCAGCAGCTTTGCCTGATCCCGTGCGATGCGTTCTATGAGCCGAACTATGAGACGGGTAAGGCGGTGCGCTGGCGAATCGGCATGGCGTCCTGCGATCCGTTTGCGATCGCGGGCCTGTGGCGGGCCTGGGACGAACCGGAAGGGCCAGCGCTGTGGTTCACGATGCTGACGGTCAATTCGCACGCGCGTCCGCTCATGCGACGTTTTTACAAGCCTGGAGATGAGAAGCGCTCTGTTGTGATCGTGCGGCCGGATGACTATGACGACTGGCTCGACTGTCGGGACGTCGACGAGGCGCGCTCGTTCCTGAATCTGTTTCCGGCCGAACAACTGATGGCCGCCGCAGAGTCCCCGAAGGCGAAATGACTCGGTGCGCTACGAGCCTCGGCCATAGAAAAAGGGCAGGAGAGATATCTCTGCCTGCCCTTGGTGTCAGTCTCGCGACTTGTTAAGCCGCTTTTGAGAGCCAGCCCGTCGCCGTGTATTCGAAAACGAGCTTCCGCACGGCGTTGCGGTCGAGGTCTGCCGCGCGCTCAATGGCCTGATGCAGGCCGTCGCCGTCCTCGAAGGAAACGGCGTTACCGTATGACGTCTCGCGGACGTGAAAGCCATTCGCCAGCCACACGTTTCGCAGCCCGCTTTCGATGAAGTGGTACATGGGCCTTTAAGCGAGAACCTGTAGCCCGTGCTTCTGAATGACCTGCAGCAGCTTTGCGGCCATGCCGCTCGGATGCTTGGCGCCGGTCTCCCACTTCTGGACGGTGGACACGCTTGTGTTCAGGTAGAGAGCGAATACCGGCTGACTGACCTTTGCAGCCTTGCGGATGCTCGCGACGGCCTTCGCGTCGAAAGCGGGCGTTTCGGCGATGCACAGACCGTCGAATTTGCGCATGGTGCGCTTGTCAACGATGCCTGCTTCGCGAAGGTCCGAAACGGCGCTGTGAATAGACTCAAAGGCATCGCTCTTGAATTTGGTTTTAGCCATGATTTTCAATCTCCAACAGTTTGCCAGACTTGATCGCCTTCTCGATAACGTCTTCGGTTAATTTGGCGTACATATCCGCGAGTTCTTTGAACGCCGCCAACTCGTCATCTTCAATGTTCTCGCGATCCTTCTTGGCGTACAGGAAAACGAAGATCCACAAGTTTCCAACCTTTTCGACGACGATGCTCCGGTGCATGTTCTTGTTCAGCCGCTTCTTCCAGACGTTGCCCCCGAGGTCGTCGCCCTGACCTTTGGCGAGGGCCGCAGCGGCATCCTACAGTTCGCCGTCTGAAATCTCTGCCTTCTTCGCTTGCTTATTGAATCCATTCGTCTTGAACACCCGTATCGCCGGTTCGGCTACGATCTTCTTTTTTCATTGGTTTTTCCGCTCATATTGCGAACGTAATATAGCACCAGGTGCAACACATTTCAACTCTCTGGTTTGGCTCTGAGCTCGTCGAGGCAGTCTGCCCATCGCTGCATGAGGTCTCGCCGCTGGTCGAGCCATTGCGTCCGGTAATACGCGCGGCCGTGGACGTCTCGCGCGTCGTGCGCGAGTTGCATCTCGACGATTTCCACGGGGATTCCGAGCTTTTCGACAGCCAGGGTGCGGGCCGTCGCGCGCCAGCCGTGCGGCGTGGCCGTCTCACTGACGACGCCCATGAGCTTGTAGGCCGCCGCGAGCGTGCCGTCGCTCATTGGCCGGACGTCGCCGCGGACGGAGGGGAACACGTGCTTGCCGGCGCCCGTCAGCGCGTAGAGCTCGCGGAGGATCGCCACGGCCTGCGTCGACAGCGGAACGAAGTGATCGGCGCCGTTGAGCTTGCCGGCCTTCTTCCGCTGCATGCGGCCCGCCGGGATTTCCCACGTCGCGCCGTCGAGGTCGAATTCGGGCCATTCGGCAAGGCGTAGCTCGCCCGGCCGCTGAAAGACGAGCGGGGCCAGCTTCAGGGCCGCGGAGACGATCGGCGAGCCCTTGTACGCATGGCCTTCGGGAAGACGTGGACCTCGACCCGGCGTAGCTGGCGCTCGGCGTGCGAATCGTTCAGCTCTTTCGAGAATTTGCGGTGCCACTTGCGGGCGACGGCTTCGAACGTGTTCTCGGCGTTCGCCTGGCGCGTCAGCTTCTCGGCAACCTTTGCCGCGCCGGGATCGATGTCGGCGTCGAGATGCTTCTTCGCCGCCTCGCGCCGCTCGCGCGCCTCTTTCAGGGTGACGGTCGGGTAAATGCCCAGGGCGAGGACCTTCTCTTTCCCGCCGTAGCGGTACTTCAGCCGCCAGTATTTCGCCCCGGTCGGCTTGACTTCGAGGTACATGCCGCCGCCGTCGGCGAGCCGGTACTGTTTCTCTCGCGGGGCGGCTTTTTTGATTGCGATATCCGTGAGTGCCATGTCATTCCCTTCCTTATGTGGCGCGGGTTTACGGCCTTTGAGGGTATCGGCATCCGACGCATGTCTGGGTGCCGTCATCGATACCCCCGGAATGGGGTGTTAGATGGCGAATGATCCTGAACGATGCCGAATGAAGAAAGCCCCGCGGATTATAGGTCCACGAGGCTTTTGTGAAAGGGGACGAATGATACTGAATGATGTGTTGGTGGAGCCGGCGGGAATCGAACCCGCGTCCGCAAATAGTCCACAACCAGTTCTACATACTTAGTTCTGTCATTTGATTTAACCGCACCGACGCGGACGAACACGCTTCGTTACGGCGAGTCACTAGATTTTCGGCCCCGGCGTCGTGACACCACCAAGGATTATCTGACGTGAATGACCTCGCTGGTCTTGCGACCCTAGCCCGTCAGAGAGCTAGTGCGAGGTTGGCGGGGTTAAGCCGCCAATGCGTACGTTTCGTCGTTCGCAGTTACTTAAGTCCCATTGATTTACGAGGTGACGGGTCCTCGGTATGCCCTGAGCTGCTTCGTTACCCACGTCGAAACCAGGTCGGCCCCTGTGGAGTCGTTAATTATCCCATAGAACTACGACCTTGGCGCAGCCTTGCGGGCTAAAGACGCGGCTGGAGGCGAAATTCAGCTTCTGCGGCGGGCCGTTCGCCGCAGGATTGAGCGCCGCGTCAGCCAATCTCGCGCAGCAGTCGCTGCAGTTCACCGGTCGATTGCACGACATGCTGCGCGTGCCATTGAGTCGGGGGCAGGTCCGTTCCGCAGTATCCGTAAGCAGCGGCGACGGTGACCATGCCTGCCGCGAACCCCGCTTGCACGTCGCGCAGATCGTCGCCGACGTAGACGACTCGCTCCGGCTGCACGTCGAGTTCCTTCGCCGCATGCAAGAGCGGCGCCGGATGCGGCTTCGAATGCGGTGTCGTATCCCCGCTGACGACGCAACCCGCGCGCAGGTCGAGGCCAAGCAGCTCGACGAGCGGATCGGTCAACCGCGAAACCTTGTTCGTGACGATGCCCCAGCGCACGCCGCGCTCGTCCAACTCGTCGAGTATTTGGCCGATGCCCGGGAAGAGCGTCGTTTCGATGCACAAATCGGCTTCGTAGTTGGCCAGAAACTCCTCGCGCATCGACGCGAACCCCTGGTGCTCGGGGCCGATGCCAAATGCGCCGCCGATCAGGCCGCGCGCGCCGGCCGACGCGAGCGGGCGCAGATCGTCGAGCGGCAGCATGTCGAGACCGCGGTCGTGGCGCATTTTGTTGACGGCAGCGGCAAGATCGGGTGCGGTGTCCGCAAGCGTGCCGTCGAGGTCGAATAAGACGGCTTGGCACAGGCCGATCGACGCCTCGTCGCTTTCGCGTTGCGGCAGGGGGGTGGGGTCGCTCATGAGGTCAATCGGGAACGGAAAGAGTTTGGACCGGCGCGCGGATCAGGCGCTGCGCCGGCACGCGAATAGGTAGTTGACGCTGGTGTCGTCGGACAATCCGAAGCGCTTGGCAAGCGGGTTGTACGTGATGCCCTTGATATCCGTGCTGTGCAGGCCGGCCGAGCGCACGAACCCCGCCAGCTCAGACGGACGGATAAAGCGCGCATAGTCGTGCGTGCCCTTGGGCAGCATTTGCGCGATGTACTCGGCGCCGATCACGGCAAACAAATACGATTTGACGTTGCGATTGAGCGTAGAGAAAAAGACCCAGCCGCCGGGTTTCACGAGCGTTGCGCATGCCGCCACGATGGCGCTGGGATCAGGCACGTGCTCGAGCATTTCCATGCAGGTGACAGCGTCGTAGGTGCCTGGTTCGCGTGACGCGAGCGCCTCTGCTGCGATCTCTTCATAGTCGACGCTTACGCCGCTCTCCAGACTGTGCAGGTCGGCAACGCCAAGCGCCTGCGTCGACAAGTCGATGCCCTTGACCTGTGCGCCCAATCCCGCCATCGATTCCGACAGGATGCCGCCTCCGCAGCCAATATCCAGCACGCGTTTGCCGGCCAGGTGCGCATGGGAGTCGATCCAGCCGAGCCGGACGGGGTTCAGCTCATGCAGCGGCTTGAATTCGGCGTTCGGGTCCCACCAGCGATGCGCGAGATCGCTGAATTTCTGCAGCTCATGGGGATCGGCGTTGGTCATGGCGGATGCGGCTTTGCGAAGAGCGTGGATGGGGGCTGCGGGTTAGCCCCGAGTATATAGGGGCCTGCGAACAGGGGCAAAACGAGGTGGGCAAGCCGACAGCTGAAGCGCCAATTCGGGCCGACATAAAAAAACCCCGCCGAAGCGGGGCTTTGATGCTGCGGTATCGTGCAGCTTACTGCTTCGAAGTACCGACAACTTCGACTTCCACGCGGCGATCCGGTGCCAGGCAGGAGATGAGTTGCTTGTGGTTCTTCTGGTTGCAGCCCGTCGTAACCGGATTGCGCTTGCCCTTGCCTTCCGTGTAGATTCGGTTGGCTTCGATGCCCTTGCTGACCAGGTATGCCTTCACAGCTTGAGCGCGGCGCAGCGACAGACGGTCGTTGTACTTGTCCGAACCGATGCGGTCGGTGTAGCCCGTTGCAACGACGACTTCCAGGTTCACGCCTTGGATCTTCGTAGCCAGATCGTCCATCTTTTCCTTGCCAGCCGGCTTCAGGACAGCCTTGTCGAAGTCGAACAGCGTGTCAGCTTGGTACGTGATCTTCTGGCTGCTGATGACCGGAGCAGCCGGAGCAGCCGGAGCGGGCGGCGTCGGAGCTTGCGCGACCAGTGCGCCGTCGCATTTTGCGTTGGCCGTTGCGGGCGTCCAGAACGCATCGCGCCAGCAAAGCTCGTTCGTGCCGTTCATCCACACGTATTCGCCGGTGCCGTTCACCCAGTTGTCATTCGTTTGTTGTCGCGAGGCCGGCACTGACTGTGCCGAAGCGGATGCAGCCATAACTACGGTAGCTGCAATGAACGCGAGCTTTGAAAGTTTATTCATATTTCTCCTCTCGAAATTGAGATTACCGCAGGTTTACTGCGAGCTTGTTGACGAAGACAAGTCATACATTGCTCGAAGTATAACATTGGTGCGGCACAAAAAAGGCCGGGCCCTGAAGACACTTCGAGCAATGTCTAACCAAGTGCGTTGGCATTTTGCCATACAGTTCCCGACCCACGAAAAAAAATTCCCGAGCGTTCCGATCCCCCAACACAATTGTGGTGCATGCGCAACAGTAAGCCTGGCGGGCTTCTGCGGTCGCGCGGCGACCGCATGAGGCGTGCCTGGAGCGAAGAAAAATCGTCTCGTCAACAGCGTGGCGAGAGCGGTTCACAGCGGCTTCGCGGTCTCTGTGCAATGGGGAGTACGTACCCGCGGCGGGCGCGGTTGCGCCGCATGATAGAATCGCGTGATGCGCTGCTTTTGCGGCGCCAATGCGAAGGTGGGCCAAAGTTCTTGATTTTGGTGTTCATTTTCGCTTGGAAAAGATACGGATAATGGATCAATTCGCCAAAGAGACTCTGCCAATCTCCCTCGAGGAGGAAATGCGCCGTTCGTATCTCGATTACGCGATGAGCGTGATCGTGGGGCGTGCGCTTCCCGATGTCCGTGACGGCTTGAAGCCAGTGCACCGGCGCGTCCTGTACGCGATGCACGAACTCAACAACGACTGGAACCGTGCCTATAAAAAATCCGCGCGTATCGTCGGCGACGTGATCGGTAAATACCATCCGCACGGCGACACCGCTGTATACGACACGATCGTCCGGATGGCGCAGGATTTCTCGCTGCGCTACATGCTGGTGGACGGGCAGGGCAATTTCGGATCGATCGACGGCGACAACGCCGCCGCGATGCGTTACACCGAAATCCGTATGGCGAAGATCGGCCATGAGCTCCTTGCTGATATAGATAAGGAAACCGTCGATTTCGGTCCGAACTACGACGGCAGCGAGAGCGAGCCGCTGATTCTTCCGGCGCGCATCCCCAATCTGCTGATCAATGGCTCGTCGGGGATCGCGGTCGGCATGGCGACCAATATCCCGCCGCACAACCTGAATGAAGTCGTCGACGCCTGCCACCACCTGCTGAAGAGCCCGGAGGCGAGCATCGATGAGCTGATCGAGATCGTTCCCGCTCCGGATTTCCCGACCGCGGGCATCATCTACGGCGTCACGGGCGTGCGCGACGGCTATCGCACCGGGCGCGGCCGCGTCGTGATGCGCGCGGCGACGCACTTCGAGGAAATCGATCGCGGCCAGCGCATGGCGATCATCGTCGACGAGTTGCCGTATCAGGTTAACAAGCGTTCGCTGCTCGAGCGGATCGCCGAGCTCGTCAACGAGAAGAAGCTGGAAGGCATTTCGGATATCCGAGACGAGTCGGACAAGAGCGGCATGCGCGTCGTGATCGAGCTGAAGCGCGGCGAGGTGCCAGAGGTCGTCCTCAACAATTTATATAAGGCGACCCAGCTCCAGGACACGTTCGGCATGAACATGGTCGCGCTCGTCGACGGCCAGCCTAAGCTGCTGAATCTTAAGGAAATGCTTAGCGCGTTCCTGTCGCATCGACGGGAAGTGCTGACGCGGCGCACTGTATACGAACTGCGCAAGGCGCGCGAACGCGGCCACGTGCTCGAGGGCCTAGCCGTCGCGCTCGCGAACATCGACGAATTCATCGCAATCATCAAGGCCGCGCCGACCCCGCCGATCGCCAAGCAGGAACTCATGGCGCGCGCGTGGGATTCGTCGCTCGTGCGCGACATGCTGTCGCGCGCGGAAACCGAGAACGCCGCGGCCGGCGGCCGGGAAGCGTATCGCCCGGAAGGCCTGAACCCGGCGTTCGGGATGCAGGGCGACGGTCTCTACAAGCTGTCGGATACGCAGGCGCAGGAAATCCTGCAGATGCGTTTGCAACGCCTGACGGGTCTCGAGCAGGACAAGATCATCGGCGAATACCGTGAAGTGATGGCGCAGATCGCCGATCTGCTCGACATCCTCGCGCGCCCGGAGCGCATCACGACGATCATCACCGACGAGCTGACGGCGGTGAAGGCCGAGTTCGGCGACGCGCGCCGCTCGAAGATCGAGATGAATGCGACCGAACTGAACACCGAAGACCTGATCACGCCGCAGGACATGGTCGTGACGATGTCGCACGCCGGCTACGTGAAATCGCAGCCGTTGTCCGAATATCGCGCCCAGAAGCGCGGAGGCCGTGGCAAGCAGGCGACGCAGATGAAGGAAGACGACTGGATCGACACGCTCTTCATCGCGAACACTCACGACCACATCCTCTGCTTCTCGAATCGCGGCCGCGTCTACTGGGTGAAGGTCTACGAGGTACCGCAAGGCTCGCGCAACTCCCGCGGCCGTCCGATCGTCAACATGTTCCCGCTGCAGGAAGGCGAGAAGATCAACGTCGTGCTGCCGATCAAGGAGTTCTCGGCAGACAAGTTCGTCTTCATGGCAACCGCGTTGGGCACGGTCAAGAAGACGCCGCTCGAGGCTTTCAGCAGGCCTTTGCGCAAGGGCATTATTGCGGTCGGCCTCGATGACGGCGATTACCTGATCGGCGCCGCAATCACGGACGGCGCGCATGACGTGATGCTCTTCTCGGATTCGGGCAAGGCGGTGCGTTTCGATGAAAACGACGTGCGACCGATGGGTCGCGAAGCGCGCGGCGTGCGCGGCATGCAGCTGGACGAAGGGCAGCAGGTGATCGCGCTTCTGGTGGCGGGCAGCGAGCAGCAGTCGGTGCTGACCGCGACCGAAAACGGCTACGGCAAGCGCACCCCGATCACCGAGTACACGCGTCATGGGCGCGGCACGAAGGGGATGATCGCGATCCAGACATCGGAGCGCAACGGCAAGGTCGTGGCCGCCACGCTTGTCGACCCCGAAGATCAGATCATGCTGATCACGACAACCGGTGTGCTGATTCGCACGCGTGTTTCGGAAATTCGTGAAATGGGCCGCGCAACGCAAGGTGTTACACTCATCAGCCTTGATGACGGCACCAAGCTCTCCGGCCTGCAGCAAATCGCCGAGGCGGATGGCGAAGCGGATGCCGAAAGTACGGCGGCGGATGACGAAAACGGCGAGGGCTGATCTGCACACAAGTCGTGCATGACAGGCGTCGCGAGAAAGTAACCGCATGGAGAACCGTACGAAGCGAATGATCCCGCAACACGGTGTTGCGATACGCTTCGTGCGTCAAGCTATTCGACTATTTCTTTTAGGGAGTAATGATGCAACAACGATTCAAGCAATGGATGCTGCTGGCTGCTTTCGTGCCGACCTTCGCGATGGCGCAGGCGCTCCAGAATCAAGCGCCGGCCGACACGACCGCAGCGGCACCGGCAGCAGCTCCGGTCGATCCGGCCAAGCAAGCCGCAATCAAGGACCTGCTCGACGCCATCGACGCGCAGAAGCTGGTTGGCGCAATCGGCAACAGCGCGCAAATGCAAGCTAAGCAGCTGGTTCCGGCGATCCTGTCGGACGCGCTGTCGGAAAACAAGACGCTGACGGACAAGCAAAAGCAAGCCTCTGTGCCGACGCTTCAAAAGAACGCGGTGCCGAAACTGGTTGACACGGCAGGCCAGGTTTTCGCGACCGATTCGTTCCGCCAGGACGCGATGCAGGCTCAGTATGAAGCGTACGCAAAGTACTACAGCACGTCGGAAATCAAGGACCTGACGGCGTTCTACAAGAGCCCGACGGGCCGCAAGTTCATCCAGGTGCAAGACCAAGTGGGCCGCGATGTCGTGAACGGCCTGATGCAGAAGTACATGCCGCAATCGATCAAGGCAACGCGCGACCAAGCCGACAAGGAAGTCGCGGCGGTCAAGCCGGGCAAGTAATCAGCTGGCTATAAGGTTCGCCGGGGGCGCTATACCGGGCCCTTTCGCTGCGGATCGGCCGGGCTGACAAGGCGCCTGGGTTTGGCGGCTTGCCGGTGACAGTGCGATAATGGCCGTTTGCGCGGGAGCGCAGACGGCCATTATCTATTCGGGCGCTGTTTTTCGGTATTTCCTTTTGCCACCGCACCTTCTTTCGGGGTTCCCACAATGCGCGTCTTTAACTTCGCCGCCGGACCTGCGGCGCTGCCTGAGGAAGTGCTGCGCCAAGCTGCCGACGAGATGCTCGATTGGCGTGGTAGCGGCATGAGCGTGATGGAAATGAGCCATCGCGGCAAGGAATTCATCTCGATCCACGAAGAGGCGCTCACGGACCTGCGCGAGCTGCTCGACGTGCCGGCCAGCCACCGTATTCTGTTTCTGCAGGGTGGCGGCCTCGGCGAAAACGCGATCGTGCCGATGAACCTGCTCGGTACGAAGAAGACGGCCGATTTCGTCCTGACGGGCTCGTGGTCGCAAAAGACGTTCAAGGAAGCGCACAAATATTGCGCGCCGCACTTGGCCGCAAGCGGCCAGACGGCCGATGGCTTCACGCGCTCGCCGGCTCGCGCCGAATGGCAGCTCTCCGACGACCCGGCGTACGTGCATTTGTGTACGAACGAGACGATCCACGGCGTCGAAACCTTCGATATTCCCGATCTCGGCGACATCCCGCTCGTGGCGGACGTGTCGTCGCACATCCTCTCGCGCCCGCTCGACGTCGCGAAGTTCGGCGCCATTTACGGCGGCGCGCAGAAGAACATCGGCATGGCGGGCGTCACGGTCGTGATCGTGCGCGAGGACCTGCTCGACCGGGCGCTCCCAATCTGCCCGTCGGCGTTCGAGTGGAAGACCGTCGCCGAGAACAATTCGATGTACAACACACCGCCCACCTACGCGATCTACATCGCGGGCCTGGTGTTCAAGTGGCTGAAGAAGCTGGGCGGCTTGCGGGCGATCGAAGCGCGCAACATCGAGAAATCGAAGCTGCTGTACGGCGCGATCGACGCCAGCGCTTTCTATACCAACAAGGTTGAACGCGCTTCGCGTTCGCGGATGAACGTGCCGTTCTTCCTCGCGGACGAGTCGCGCAATGAAGATTTCCTCGCCGGCGCGAAGGCGCGCGGGCTGTTGCAGCTGAAGGGCCACAAGTCCGTCGGCGGAATGCGGGCGTCGATTTACAACGCGGTGCCGCTCGAAGGCGTCAAGGCGCTGGTCGAGTACATGAAGGAATTCGAACAGCGCCAAGCCTGATCGCTCCGACTTGACAGGCGGCGCGCTTACTTTCATACGGCCGTATTACGCATGGACGACGAACTCAATACCAAGCTCAAACCGCTGCGCGATCGCATCGACGCGATCGATGCGCAGCTGATCGCGCTGCTCAACCAGCGCGCGGCGATCGCTCTCGAAGTAGGCGAGGTCAAGAAGCACTACAACGCGCCGGTGTTCAGACCGGAGCGCGAGCAGCAGGTGATCGCGCGCTTGCAGGACATGAGCGCCGGGCCGCTCGCGGGCGATCACATCAGCGCGATCTGGCGCGAGATCATGGCGGCGAGCCGCGCGCTCGAGCAGCAGGTGCGCGCCGCCTATCTCGGGCCCGTCGGCACCTATAGCGAACAGGCGATGTACGAATACTTCGGTCACGCGATCGAAGGTCTCGCGTGCCCGTCGATCGACGAGGTGTTCCGCTCGGTCGAGGCGGGCGCCGCGGATTTCGGCGTCGTACCGGTCGAGAATTCGAGCGAAGGCGCCGTTTCGCGCACGCTCGATCTGCTGTTGCAGACGCAGCTCGTGATCGGCGGCGAGCTCGCGCTGCCGATTCACCACAATCTTCTGACGCTAAGCGGCGGGCTGACCGGCGCGACGCGCGTCTGCGCGCATGCGCAGGCGCTCGCGCAGTGCCAGCGCTGGCTCGCGACGAACGCGCCGCATCTGGAGCGCCAGGCCGTATCGAGCAACGCGGAAGCCGCGCGTCTTGCCGCAAGCGATCCGACCGTTGCCGCGATTGCCGGCGATCGCGCCGCGGCCCACTACGGCTTGCAGGTCGCCTACGCGCTGATTCAGGACGATCCGCACAACCGCACGCGCTTCGTGATGATCGGCAAGGAGCCGGCGGGCGTGAGCGGGCGCGACCAGACGTCGCTGATCGTGTCGGTGAGGAACGAGGCCGGCGCGATGTTCAAGCTGCTCGAACCGCTCGCACGGCACGGCGTGTCGATGACGCGCTTCGAGTCGCGTCCGGCGCGCGTCGGCACGTGGGAGTACTACTTCTATATCGATCTCGAGGGCCATCGCGAAGATCCGCCCGTCGCCGCGGCATTGGGCGATCTCGAGAAGATGGCTGCGTTCCTGAAGATTCTCGGCTCGTATCCGCGCGCGCGCTGATGCGCCGCGCGCCGTCCCCGGCTCTCGCCCAACCGCCTACTTGGAGACATATATGACAACGCAATACGGCCCCTCCTATGTGCGCGCGATCGCGCCTTACGTCGCCGGCAAGCCGGTTTCGGAAGTTGCCCGCGAGTTTGGTCTCGATGAAGCGCACATCGTGAAGCTTGCATCGAACGAAAATCCGCTCGGCATGCCGGAGTCGGCGAAGGCAGCGATGGCGCAGGCCGCCGCCGATCTGGGCCGCTATCCGGATGCGAACGCGTTCGAGCTGAAGGCCGTATTGGGCGAGCACTACGGCGTGCCGGCGGATTGGATCACGCTCGGCAACGGCAGCAACGACATTCTGGAGCTCGCCGCGCATGCGCTGGTCGAGAAGAATCAGGCGATCGTCTACGCGCAATACTCGTTCGTCGTGTATGCGCTCGCGACGCAAGGCATCGGCGCGCGTGCGATCGTCGTCTCCCCCAAGGGGACTGCCTCCGGGGCGCCCGCGGCGAAGTATGGCCACGACCTCGACGCGATGCTCAAGGCCATCGATTCCGACACGCGCCTCATGTTCGTCGCCAACCCGAACAACCCGACCGGCACGTTCATTGACGGCCCGGTGCTCGAAGCGTTTCTCGAGAAGGTGCCACGCAATGTGGTCGTGGTGCTCGACGAGGCGTACACCGAGTATCTCGCCGCGGACAAGCGCTACGACTCGATCGCCTGGACGCGCCGTTATCCGAACCTGCTCGTGTCGCGCACGTTCTCGAAGGCATTTGGCCTGGCCGGGCTGCGCGTCGGCTTTGCGATTGCGCAGCCGGAGCTGACCGATTTGCTGAACCGTCTGCGCCAGCCGTTCAACGTGAACACGCTCGCACAAGCGGCAGCCGTCGCGGCGCTGAACGATCGCGCGTTCCTCGAAAAGAGCGCGGCGCTCAATGCGGCGGGCTATCGTCGGCTGACCGCGGCGTTCGACAAGCTCGATCTCGAATATGTGCCGTCGTACGGTAATTTCGTGCTGGTGCGCGTCGGCAATGACGACGGCGCCGGTGCGCGTGTGAATCTGGCGCTTTTGAAGCAAGGCGTGATCGTGCGTCCGGTCGGCAACTACGGGCTGCCGCAGTGGCTGCGTGTGACGATCGGCTTGCCGGAAGAAAACGAGACGTTCATCGCCGCGCTCGAAAAGGCGCTCGCGCCTGCCTGAGCGGCAGGCCGGGCGGTTGATGTCCATCCCGCGCGCGAGAGCCTGGGCTCATCGCGCGCTTTTTTAGTCTGTCCGTCGTGACCGCGTTCTCATTCAACAAACTGGTGATTTTCGGTGTCGGGCTGATCGGCGGATCGCTCGCGCGCGCGCTGCGCGAGCGCGGTGCGCCGGGGCCGCGCGGCACGGTGATCGGTGTCGGGCGCTCGGCGGCTTCGGTTGAGCGCGCGCGCGAGCTGGGCGTCATCGACGGTGTCGCCGCGCTGGGCGACGACGCGCAGTTGCGCGACGCGCTGGCAGGCGCCGATATCGTCCTGCTCGCGGCGCCGGTCGCGCAAACTCAGCCGTTGCTCACACGCATTGCGCCGTTTCTGGACGACGCGACCATCGTGACCGACGCGGGCAGCACCAAATCCGATGTCGTCGCCGCCGCACGCGCGGCCCTTGGTCCGTGCATCGGCCAGTTCGTGCCTGGGCATCCGATTGCCGGCCGCGAATCGAGCGGCGTCGAGGCGGCGCTTCCTGATCTGTACGTCGGACGCAATGTCGTGCTTTGCGGGTTGCCCGAGAACTCGCCGGCTGCCGTCGCGCGCATCGAGGCGATGTGGAAAGCGACGGGGGCCGAAGTCCGCCAGATGAGCGTGGAGCAGCATGACCGCGTTCTGGCATCCGTGAGCCACTTGCCGCACGTGCTGTCGTTTGCGCTCGTCGAGCAGATTCTCGAAGGGCCGGACGCCGATCTGAAATTCTCGTTTGCCGCCGGCGGCTTCCGCGATTTCACGCGGATCGCCGCGTCGAGCCCGGAAATGTGGCGCGACATCTGCGTGGCGAACCGGGCAGCGCTGCTGGAAGAACTCGACGCGTACACCGCCGTGCTCGCGCGCTTGCGCGCGGCGATCGACGCAGGCGACGGCGCGACGCTCGAAGCCGCGTTCGCACGTTCGCGCAAGGCGCGTACCGAATGGCAGGAGCGCGGCGGCAAGGTCGCTGCCGGCGCCAGTCCCGCGAAATAACAGGAATGACCATGGAATATCTCGACCTCGGACCGTTCTCCCGTGCGTCCGGCACCGTCCGGCTGCCCGGCTCGAAGAGCATTTCGAACCGCGTGCTGTTGCTCGCGGCGCTCGCGGAAGGCGAGACGACGATCACGAACCTGCTCGACTCGGACGACACGCGCGTCATGCTCGACGCGCTTGAAAAGCTCGGCGTGCAGTTCACGCGCAACGGCGACGTGTGCGTCGTGACGGGCACGCGCGGCGCGTTCGTCGCGAAAACGGCGGATCTGTTCCTCGGCAATGCAGGCACGGCGATTCGCCCGCTGACTGCGGCGCTGGCTGTGAACGGCGGCGAATATCGTGTGCACGGCGTGCCGCGCATGCACGAGCGGCCGATCGGCGACCTCGTCGACGGGCTGCGGCAGATCGGCGCGAGGATCGACTACGAGCTGAACGAGGGCTATCCGCCGCTCAAGATCCACGCGGCTCCGGTTTCGGTCGACACGCCGATCCGCGTGCGCGGCGACGTATCGAGCCAGTTCCTGACCGCGCTGCTGATGACGCTGCCGATCGTGCGCTCGCAGAGCGGCTCGATTGTGATCGAAGTCGAAGGCGAACTGATCTCGAAGCCGTACATCGAGATCACGATCAAGCTGATGGCGCGCTTCGGCGTGACCGTCGTGCGCGAGGGCTGGCAGCGCTTTACCGTGCCCGCCGGCGTGCGCTACCAGTCGCCGGGCTCGATCATGGTCGAGGGCGACGCGTCGTCCGCGTCCTATTTCCTCGCGGCAGGCGCGCTGGGCGGCGGGCCGATCCGGGTCGAAGGCGTCGGACGCGCGAGCATCCAGGGCGACGTCGGCTTTGCCAACGCGCTGATGCGCATGGGCGCAAACGTGACGATGGGCGACGACTGGATCGAGGTGCGCGGCGTGGGCCACGACCACGGCAAGCTCGAAGCGATCGACATGGACTTCAACCTGATTCCCGACGCGGCCATGACGATTGCGGTCGCCGCGCTGTTCGCCGACGGCACGTCGACGCTGCGCAACATCGCGAGCTGGCGCGTGAAGGAGACCGACCGCATCGCCGCGATGGCGACCGAATTGCGCAAGGTCGGCGCGACGGTCGAAGAGGGCGCCGACTACCTGGTCGTGACGCCGCCCGCGCAGCTCACCCCGAACGCCGCCATCGACACCTACGACGACCACCGCATGGCGATGTGCTTCTCGCTCGTCGCGCTGGGCGGCGTGCCTGTGCGGATCAACGATCCGAAGTGCGTCGGCAAGACCTTCCCCGATTATTTCGAGCGCTTCGAGACGCTCGCCGCGACCTGACCGACGTTGTTATCGATGAAATCGACTCGCCCCTTTCACCAGACGCCCGTCATCACGATCGACGGCCCAACCGCCTCCGGCAAGGGCACGGTCGCTGCGCTGGTCGCCGCCCACCTGGGCTTTCACCTGCTCGATAGCGGCGCGCTGTACCGGCTGGCGGCGCTGGCGAGCGTACGCTACGACGTGCCGCCCGACGCGGCGGACGAGCTTGCGAAGCTGGTCGGCGATCTCCATATCACGTTCCGCGAGGGCCTGGCGCAGCTCGATGGCGTCGACGTTTCGACCGAAATCCGCGCGGAGGCAATCGGCAACCGGGCGTCGGCCATTGCCGTGCACGCGCCGGTGCGAGCCGCGCTGGTGGCGCGTCAGCGGGCGTTCCGCAAGGAGCCGGGGCTGGTGGCGGATGGGCGCGACATGGGCACGGTGATCTTTCCGGATGCCGTGCTGAAGGTGTTCCTGACGGCCAGCGTCGAGGCGCGCGCTGCGAGACGGCATAAGCAATTGATCCAAAAAGGATTTTCTGCTAAGATAGATGACTTGCTTCGGGATTTGCGTGAACGCGACGAGCGCGACAGCAATCGTGCCGCCGCGCCGCTCAAGCCCGCAGCAGATGCGAAGCTGCTCGATACTTCGGCGCTCTCGATCGACCAGGCGGTCGAACAAGTGGTGCAGTGGTATCAGGCGCTTCAACCGCGCGCGTGATCGAGAAAGATAGCGCGCTGCGGCTGGCAGTAGGTGCTCCGCGATGGGCGCGGAGCGTGTGTTAACCCTTAACCCCGTATGGCTTTCGCTGTGACGCCGCGGTTCCCGGTCTTTCAAGCGCCGGGCAGGCAATGCGAACACCATGCAAATTTCGATTTTTATGTCCGACCTGCAAACTTCCACCCCGAATACCGAATCCTTTGCGGCTCTGTTCGAAGAGTCGCTGACCAAGCAAGACATGCGCGCCGGTGAAGTGATCTCCGCCGAAGTCGTGCGCGTCGACCACAACTTCGTGGTCGTCAACGCTGGTCTCAAGTCCGAAGCCTACATCCCGCTCGAAGAGTTCCTGAATGACGCGGGCGAGGTAGAAGTGCAGGCGGGCGACTTCGTTTCCGTCGCGATCGATGCGCTGGAAAACGGCTACGGCGACACCATCCTGTCGCGCGACAAGGCGAAGCGTCTGGCTTCGTGGCTGTCGCTGGAAAAGGCCCTCGACAACAACGAACTCGTGACCGGCACGATCACGGGCAAGGTCAAGGGCGGCATGACCGTCATGGTCAACGGCATCCGCGCGTTCCTGCCGGGTTCGCTCGTCGACACGCGTCCGGTCAAGGACACGACCCCGTACGAAGGCAAGACCCTCGAATTCCGCGTCATCAAGCTCGACCGCAAGCGTAACAACGTCGTGCTGTCGCGCCGCGCCGTGATCGAAGCGACCCAAGGCGAAGAGCGCGCGAAGCTGCTCGAAACGCTGAAGGAAGGCGCGATCGTCGAAGGCGTGGTCAAGAACATCACCGACTACGGCGCGTTCGTCGACCTCGGCGGCATCGACGGCCTGCTGCACATCACCGACATCGCATGGCGCCGTGTGCGTCACCCGAGCGAAGTTCTGTCGGTCGGCCAGGAAGTCACCGCGAAGATTCTCAAGTTCGACCAAGAAAAGAACCGCGTTTCGCTCGGCATCAAGCAGCTGGGCGATGATCCGTGGGAAGGCATCTCGCGCCGCTACCCGTCGGGCACGCGTCTGTTCGGCAAGGTCACGAACATCACCGACTACGGCGCGTTCGTCGAAGTCGAATCGGGCATCGAAGGCCTCGTCCACGTGTCGGAAATGGACTGGACCAACAAGAACGTTGCGCCGTCGAAGGTCGTCCAGCTGGGCGACGAAGTCGAAGTCATGGTTCTGGAAATCGACGAAGACCGCCGCCGTATCAGCCTCGGCATGAAGCAGTGCAAGCCGAATCCGTGGGATGACTTCAGCCGCAACTTCAAGAAGGGCGACAAGCTGCAAGGCGCGATCAAGTCGATCACCGACTTCGGCGTGTTCATCGGCCTGCCCGGCGGCATCGACGGTCTGGTTCACCTGTCGGACCTGTCTTGGAGCGAAACCGGCGAAGAAGCCGTTCGCAAGTACAAGAAGGGCGACGAAGTGGAAGCGGTCGTGCTCGGCATCGACGTCGAGAAGGAACGCATTTCGCTCGGTATCAAGCAGCTCGAAGGCGACCCGTTCAGCAACTTCGTTGCGATGAACGACAAGGGTTCGATCGTCGATGGCACGGTGAAGTCGGTGGACGCGAAGGGCGCCGTCGTTGCGCTGAGCGCGGACGTCGAAGGCTACCTGCGTGCTTCGGAAATCGCACAAGACCGCGTGGAAGATGCTCGCAACGTGCTGAAGGAAGGCGACAAGGTCAATACGATGATCATCAACATCGACCGCAAGTCGCGTGGAATCAACCTGTCGATCAAGGCGAAGGATTCGGCTGAGCAGCAGGAAGCCATCCGCGGCCTGCAAGCCGATACGAGCTCGGCAGCGAGCGGCACGACGAACCTCGGCGCGTTACTTAAGGCCAAGCTCGACGGCCAGAACCAGTAAGCTGAGGAGCGCCCCCAACCTTGGCGGTTTGCGCCAAGCCCCCCGAGGGGGCAATCCCCCAAAGGGAGTTCCAGTCGGGCGGAAAACTTGGGGGCGGCTCGGCGTTTTCTTAAGGGGTCTGCCGCAGTATGACCAAATCGGAATTGGTCGCCCAGCTGGCAACGCGATTTCCGCAACTTGTCCTCAAGGATGCGGATTTCGCGGTGAAGACGATGCTCGATGCGATGTCGGAGGCGCTGGCCAACGGCCATCGCATCGAAATTCGTGGCTTTGGCAGCTTCGGCCTGAACCGGCGTCCCTCCCGAGTCGGGCGCAATCCGAAGTCGGGTGAAAAAGTGCTGGTGCCTGAGAAGCACGTGCCGCACTTCAAGCCTGGCAAGGAATTGCGCGAGCGAGTGGATGGCCGCGCCGGCGAGCCGATGAAAGCCGAAGAGCCCGACGACGATCTGTGACTTCCGCGGATTGCCGTCGTCGGCTCTAGCCGGATCGGTAAAGACCGTAAAAAAGCGCCTTCGGGCGCTTTTTTTTCGCCCGTCGATCGTCGTGGCGCGCAAGGGACGGGTCGCGTGCGCCCATTTGGCGCGTATCACACCGCGCATGGCCGGTTTCGCCCGCCGCGTAAGGCTTCCTTTACAATACGGGTCACTTTTGCGCGGCGGCAAAGCGGTGCGGCGCTCGGCCGGGCCCGTGTCGATTATGCAACCGCAGTCTAGAGAGCCTTTATGAGATTTATCGTCTGGTTGATCCGTGTGCTGGTGTTCGTGTTGCTGCTCGTGCTTGCGCTCGCCAACACGCAATCTGCAACGCTGAATTTCCTGGCCGGATACGCGTGGCAGGCTCCGCTCATCCTGATCGGGCTCGCTTTTTTCGGTGTGGGTTTGCTTGCGGGGCTCGTATCGTCGTTTCCGGCGATGATTCGTTTGAGGCTCGAAAACGGCCGCCTGAAGCGCGACTTGCGCGTCGCGCGCGAAACGCCTCCGGTGGTCGAAGAGCCGCCGCTGCCGCCGCTGATCTGAGCCGCCTTTGTGCCGCGCCCCGCCCGGTGCGCGGATTTTGTGTTTCGCACTTCCGATCATTCGCATGGATCTCGATTTCTGGTGGCTGCTCATCATCCCGGTCGCGTTCGCCCTCGGCTGGATGGCGGCGCGCTATGACCTGAAGACGCTGCTTTCCGAAAGCTCCAATCTTCCTCGCTCGTATTTCCGCGGCCTCAATTTCCTGCTGAACGAACAGCCCGATCAGGCAATCGACGCGTTCATCGAAGTCGTCAAGCTCGACCCGGAGACGATCGAATTGCACTTCGCGCTTGGCAATCTGTTCAGGCGCCGGGGCGAAACGGACCGTGCCATCCGCGTACACCAAAACCTGCTCGGCCGCGCCGATCTGCCGGTCAGCGAGCGGGATCACGCGCTCTTCGAACTCGGTCAGGACTTTCTGAAAGCCGGCTTGCTGGACCGTGCCGAAGAGACGTTCGGCAGGCTCGATAGCGGCGACTACGCGCTCGGCGCGCAGCGCGCGCTGCGCACCATTTATGAAATCGAGAAGGACTGGAGCAAGTCGATCGAGACCGCTCGACGGCTCGAAACGATGGGTGCAGACCCGCTCGACAAGGACATCGCCCAATTTCACTGCGAACTTGCGCAGGAGGCGCTGCAGCAGAAGAAGCCGGCCGACGCGGACGAGCAGCTCAAGCTGGCGCTGAAAGCGAATCCGCAGAATGTGCGCGCGACGATCCTCGCCGGCGACGTGCAGGCGGCCGGCGGCGACCACGCCGCGGCGATCGCTGCGTGGCGGCGTGTCGAGGACCAGAATCCGTCCTACCTGCCGCTCGTCGCCGAAAAGCTGATGACGGCGTATGCCGCGCTGGGCCGCGCCGCGGAGGGGGCGGACCTGCTGACGAGCTACGTCGACCGCTATCCGTCGAACGACTTGCTCGACGTCGCCTATCAGCATGTCGCCGATCTGCGCGGCAGCGACGCCGCGCATACGCTTGCCCGCACGCAGATGCAGAAGTCGCCGAATCTGGCCGGCATGACGCGCTTGCTCGAAGCGCAAATCGCGGCGGCTGACGAACCGCGGCGCAGCGAGCTGGAGCTGATGCGCACGCTGATCAAGCAGCGCACCAAAAATCTGCCACGGTACACGTGTCAAAATTGCGGTTTCCGAGCGCGCCTGTTCTATTGGCAGTGCCCGGGATGCAGCGGCTGGGAAACCTATGCGCCGCGCCGCGTCGAGCCGATGGCGGCATCGAATTGAGATCGCCCCTGTGGCGCGAAGGGGCCCCTTAGGGCGAGCGATTCGACAGTAGTGGAAGCGGCTGTACGAACGTTGCCGACTCTCGGCGGCACATCGGCAGCCAGTTAATGACCGGGATCAACCACCAGAACGCGTATGAAAATCACCATCATCGGCACAGGTTACGTTGGCCTCGTCACGGGCGCGTGTCTCGCTGAAATCGGCCATGACGTTTTTTGCCTCGACGTCGACCCGCGCAAGATAGAAATCCTCAACAACGGCGGCGTGCCGATCCACGAGCCGGGCTTGCTCGAGATCATCACGCGCACTCGCGCCGCCGGCCGCATCACGTTCTCGACCGATGTCGAGGCGAGCGTGGCGCACGGGGAAATCCAGTTCATCGCGGTCGGCACGCCGCCCGACGAAGACGGTTCCGCCGACCTGCAATACGTGCTCGAAGCGGCACGCAACATCGGCCGCTATTCGAACGGCTTCAAAGTGATCGTCGATAAGTCGACAGTGCCGGTCGGTACGGCGCAGAAGGTGCACGGGGTCGTGGAAGCGGAACTCGCCGCGCGTGGATTGGCGGGTAGCGCGCAGCACCGGTTTTCGGTCGTGTCGAATCCCGAGTTCCTGAAAGAAGGCGCCGCGGTCGAAGACTGCATGCGGCCCGACCGCATCGTGATCGGCATCGACGACGACGAAGCCGGACAACTCGCGCGCGAGAAGATGAAGCGGCTCTACATGCCGTTCAACCGCAATCACGAGCGCACGCTCTACATGGACGTGCGCTCCGCCGAATTCACGAAGTACGCGGCCAATGCGATGCTCGCCACGCGCATATCATTCATGAACGAGATGTCGAATCTCGCTGACCGCGTCGGCGCGGATATCGAGGCGGTGCGGCGCGGCATCGGTTCCGATCCGCGCATCGGCTATCACTTCCTGTATGCGGGCGTCGGCTACGGCGGCTCGTGCTTTCCGAAGGACGTGCAGGCGCTGATCCGCACGGGCGGCGAGAACGAGCAGCGTCTGCGCATTCTCGAGGCGGTCGAAGAGGTGAATCATGAGCAGAAAGCGGTGCTCGTGCGCAAGATCACGAGTACGCTCGGCGAAGACCTGACCGGCCGCACGTTTGCCGTCTGGGGGCTTGCATTCAAGCCGAACACCGACGACATGCGCGAGGCGCCGAGCCGCCGCCTGATCGCCGCGCTGCTCGCGCGCGGCGCGAGCGTGCGCGCCTACGATCCGGTCGCACTGCACGAAGCGCGGCGGGTGTTCGCGATGGACCTGAAAGACGTTGCCGAGCAGCATGCGCGTCTGCACTTCACGAATACGCAGGACGAGACGCTTGCCGGGGCCGACGCACTCGTGATCGTGACCGAGTGGAAGGAGTTCAAGAGCCCGGACTTCAACCACCTGAAGTCGGTGCTCAAGTCGCCCGTCATTTTCGACGGCCGCAACCTATATGAACCGGACGCGATGGCCGAACTCGGCATCGACTACTACGCGATCGGACGTCCTCGTGTCGAACTCACCGCCGACGCCAATGCACGCGCCTGAATCCAACGTCACGCTCGTGCCGGAAGCGGGCCTCGTGCCGCGTGCGCGGCTCGCCGCGGCGCGCGTCCTCGTGGTCGGCGACGTGATGCTCGACCGTTACTGGTTTGGCGACGTGAACCGCATTTCGCCGGAAGCGCCGGTGCCGGTCGTGCATGTGCAGAAGCAAGAGGATCGCCTCGGCGGTGCGGCGAACGTCGCGCGCAACGCGGCGGCGCTGGGAGCGCAGGCGGGGCTCTTGTGCGTGGTCGGACACGACGAGCCCGGCGAGCGGATTGTCGAGTTGCTCAAGGACAGCGGTGTCGTGCCACATCTCGAGCGCGATCCCGATCTGCTGACGACGATCAAGCTGCGCGTGCTGTCGCGCCAGCAACAATTGTTGCGCGTCGATTTCGAGAACACGCCGGCGCATGAAGCGCTGCTCGCCGGCCTTGCGCGCTTCGACGACCAATTATCGAAGCACGACGTGATCTTGATGTCCGACTACGCGAAAGGCGGCCTGACTCATGTCACGCAGATGATCACGAAGGCGCGCGCGTCGGGCAAACCGGTGCTCGTCGATCCGAAGGGCGACGACTGGGAGCGCTATCGCGGCGCCACGTTGATCACGCCGAATCGAGCGGAGCTGCGCGAGGTGGTTGGGCAATGGAAGTCGGAACATGACCTGCTCGCACGCGTGACGGCGCTGCGCACCTCGCTCGACATCGACGCGCTGCTGCTCACACGCTCGGAGGAGGGCATGACGCTCTTCACGGCCGATGGCGGCGTGCACCACGCGCCGGCCGTCGCACGCGAAGTGTATGATGTGTCGGGCGCGGGAGACACCGTGATCGCGACGCTCGCCGTCATGCTGGGCGCGGGTTTGCCGCTCATCGAAGCGGTGTCGCTGGCGAATCGCGCGGCCGGGATCGTCGTCGGCAAGCTCGGCACGGCCACCGTCGACTACGACGAACTCTTTCAATGAATCGAATCCGCGCCGGACGTGCCGCTTTGGCCGCATCGCCTTGCGGCGCGCGTTGGCCCCACGCGGGTTCCCGCCATTCACCTCATATCGCAGGACGACCATGACCATCATCGTCACCGGCGCCGCCGGCTTTGTCGGTGCCAATCTCGTCAAGGCGCTCAACGATCGCGGCGAAACACGCATCGTCGCCGTCGACAACCTGACGCGCGCGGACAAATTCAAGAACCTCGTCGACTGCGAGATCGACGACTATCTCGACAAGACCGAATTCGTCGAGCGCTTTGCGCGCGGCGATTTCGGCAAGGTGCGCGCGGTGTTCCACGAAGGGGCCTGTTCGGACACGATGGAAACCGACGGGCGCTACATGATGGACAACAATTTCCGCTACAGCCGCGCGGTGCTTGACGCGTGTCTCGCGCACGGCGCGCAGTTCCTGTACGCGTCCTCGGCGGCGATCTACGGCGGGTCGAGCCGCTTCGTCGAAGAGCGCGAAGTCGAGCGCCCGCTCAACGTGTACGGCTATTCGAAGTTCCTGTTCGACCAGGTGATTCGCCGCGTGATGCCTGCTGCGAAGAGCCAGATCGCCGGCTTTCGCTACTTCAACGTCTACGGCGAGCGGGAAACGCACAAGGGGCGCATGGCGTCCGTGGCGTTCCACAACTTCAATCAGTTCCGCGCCGAGGGCAAGGTCAAGCTCTTCGGCGAGTACAACGGCTATGCGGCGGGCGAGCAGACGCGCGATTTCGTATCGGTCGAAGATGTCGTGAAGGTCAACCTGTTCTTCTTCGATCATCCGGAGAAGTCGGGCATCTTCAATCTCGGCACCGGCCGCGCCCAGCCGTTCAACGATATCGCGACGAGCGTCGTCAACACGCTGCGCGCGCTCGACAACCAGCCGGCGCTCTCGCTCGCCGAGCAGGTGCAGCGCGGGCTCATCGAGTATGTGCCGTTCCCCGACGCGCTGCGCGGCAAGTACCAGTGCTACACGCAAGCCGATCTCACGCGCCTGCGCGCGGCCGGCTACGACGCGCCGTTCCTGACGGTGCAAGAAGGCGTCGATCGCTACGTGCGTTGGCTGTTCGGCCAGCTATAAATCGTTCGGACGCCTCTTTAGACTGGGGTCTCCCGGTCGGCGATCGTTGCCGGCCACTTTCACGGAGACCCCCTATGTTCAAGAAATTTCTCGCTGCGGCTGCGCTCGTTGCCGTGTTTGGCCACGCATTCGCCGCTGTCGACGTCAACACCGCCAACGAGGACGCACTGCGCGGCATCAAGGGCATCGGCCCTGCAAAAGCCAAGGCGATTCTCGACGAGCGCGCGGCGCATGGTCCGTTCAAGGATGCCGCGGATCTTTCGAAGCGCGTCAAGGGCCTCGGCGGTCATACGGTTGAAAAGCTGCAAGGCGAGGGGCTCGCGATCGGACCTGCCAAGGCCGATGCGGGAAGCGCCCAGGCCAAGGCGGCGCCCGCGGCGGCAGGTGCGCAGAAGAACGGCGCCGCGGTGGTCGTAAAGAAATGAACGCGACGAAATAAAGCCTGCTTCTCTCCTTCGGCCGTCTATCAGATGACTGGCTGCCCCGCGGCCTTCCCCCCGCGGGATTTTTGCGTGGACGAGCGTAAGCCGTGCCCCACGTTTCCCAGGGCCCAATGCCCAACAGGGTCGGCCAGCGGTCTGATTCCGCGTGCATTACAATCGGTGGATCCCTGGCATCGCACACATCAAACCGCAGGGCCGCCCCGGGGTTTCCCGCCCGACAGGAAGTGCCCGTGGGGGATTGTCCCTCTTGGGGCTGTCGCGACGCGGCAGGTCGGGTGCTTTCCTCTCATCACGCAACGCTCATGGCATACAAGACAATTGAAGACACGATCGGCAATACGCCTCTCGTGCAACTCGTCCGCCTGCCGGACGACGAAATCCGCAGCCGGAACAATGTGATTCTCGGCAAGCTGGAAGGCAACAACCCGGCGGGATCGGTGAAGGACCGGCCGGCGTTGTCGATGATCAAGAAGGCGGAAGCGCGCGGCCGCATCAAGCCCGGCGATACGCTGATCGAGGCGACGAGCGGCAATACCGGCATCGCGCTCGCCATGGCCGCGGCGGTTCGCGGCTACAAGATGGTGCTGATCATGCCGGAGGATCTTTCGGTGGAGCGCCGTCAGAGCATGGCCGCCTATGGCGCGGAAATCATGCTCACGCCCGTGAAGGGCGGCATGGAGTACGCGCGCGATCTCGCGGACCAGATGCAGCGCGACGGCAAGGGCATCATCCTCGACCAGTTCGCGAACCCCGATAATCCGCTTGCCCACTATGAGGCGACCGGTCCCGAAATCTGGCGCGACACCGAAGGCCGCATCACGCACTTCGTGTCGGCGATGGGCACGACGGGCACGATCATGGGCGTGTCTCAATACCTGAAAGAGCAGAACAGCGCGATCGAGATCATCGGTGCGCAGCCCGAAGAAGGTTCGCGCATTCCCGGCATTCGCAAGTGGCCGGAAGCGTATATGCCGAAGATTTTCGATCGCAGCCGCGTGGATCGCACGGAGAACGTTTCGCAAGCCGCGGCCGAAGCGATGGCGCGGCGCATGGCCGCAGTCGAGGGTATTTTTTGCGGGATTTCGTCGGCGGGTGCCTGTGAGGTGGCGCTCCGTATTGCCCGGCAAGTCGAGAACGCTACGATCGTGTTCGTGGTTTGCGACCGGGGCGACCGGTATCTGTCGACGGGCGTGTTCCCCGCCTGAGCGGCCGGAGGTCAACCAAACAAAAAAGCGCCACATACTGGCGCTTTTTTGCTTATTGCCGTTAGCCGCCCGTCAACAGCTTCACGGCGCGATGACGTCATTGCGATGCGGCACTCGGCACGCCCGCGCCGCCTGAACCGCCCGAGCCGGCGCTGACCGCGCCTGAGCCGCCCGCACCCGAACCGCCCGCGTTGAGATCCTCCGCCGCCATCTGCGCCTTGACCCGCTCGCCGAGCTGATACACGGCGAGAGCGTAGAAGAAGCTGCGGTTATAGCGCGTCAGCACATAGAAATTCTTCAAGCCGAGCACGTACTCGGTCGGCAGCCCCGGGCTCGGCAGGTCGACGATCGTGACCGGCGTGCCGCCCTCGGTCGACATGTCGAGACTCGGCTCGTCCAGCAGCATTCCCGCGCGCAGCAGTTGCGAAAGCGGCCAGTGCGGTTCCGGCTGGCCGTCGGCGGCTGCTTGCGCGATGCCCAGGCTGCCCGGGTCTTGCGCAATCTTCCAGATCACCGGCCGGCCGTTTTCCCAGCCGTTTTCCTTCAGATAGTTCGCAACGCTGCCGATCGCATCGGCCTGGCTCGAGCGCAGGTCGATGTGCTTGTTGCCTTCGTAGTCGACCGCGTATTGCACGATGCTGCTCGGCAGGAACTGCGGAATGCCGATCGCGCCGGTATAGGAGCCGAGCACCGAGGTCGGGTCGATCTGCGTATCGCGGGTCC
Organism: Trinickia mobilis; assembly: GCF_017315705.1. GTDB lineage: Bacteria > Pseudomonadota > Gammaproteobacteria > Burkholderiales > Burkholderiaceae > Trinickia_A > Trinickia_A mobilis. The sequence continues at coordinate 30,941 of NZ_JAFLRF010000010.1, forward strand.
ACACCAGATAGTCTTCGAGATTCTTGCGGAACGTCGCCATCCGGTCGGTGCGGTTGGGCGTATTCGGATAGTCGAACGTGAGCGTCGTCAGCGCGTCGAGGACGCGGAAGTTGCCCATATAGCGGCCGTAGATCGTCTCGACGCCGATGATGCCGACGATGATCTCCGGCGGCACGCCGAACTCTTCGTACGCGCGCTGCAGCGTCGCCTGATTCTGCTTCCAGAAGCGCACGCCCGCGTTGATGCGCACGGGGTCCAGAAAACGCGACTGATAGACGCGCCAGTTCTTGATCGACGGCGACGGGGCCGGCGTCACGAGCTTCACCGCGGTCGCCGAATAGTTCACGCCGGCGAAGAGCGTATGAAGCGTTGCCGGGTCGAAATCGTAGCGCGCGACCAAGTCGTTGATGAACGCATCGACGTTCGGATTGTTCGCGTAGCGCTGCGGGATGATCTCTTCTTCGAACGTCTGGCCCGAGGGCGTCGGCTGCTGCGGCTGACCTTGCGCGACGGCCGGAGGACGCATGGCGGATGCGGTTTGCGCTGCAGCCGTCGAAGTGCCGAAGGAGGCGCCGAGCGAGAAGGACACTGCGATTGCCACGGTAGTGGCACGAAGCGGGTTTGCTGCGGACGGAGCAACTTGGACGGTCATGGCGGACGAAAGAGGGCGGTGCAAAAAGGATTCGGCGCAGTATAACCGACGCTACCAGCCCAACCGCCGTTCAATCCGACCCATGCGGCAAAGCATGCCGCATGCGTGTGGCGCCCGAGTTCGGGGACCGATTCAGTGTGGTAACGTAGTCCGATCAAACCCCGCGCAACACGCTTTGCGCACATACCGAAGGAGACCTGCCGCGCGCCGTCCGATGTCGCGCGGCAGAAGCGAATCACTATGGCGACAGGCTTTTATTCGCACGCCGATTGTCTGCTGCACGAGATGGGACAGTGGCACCCGGAATGTCCCGCGCGCCTGCAGGCAATCGAGGATCAGCTCATTGCGAGCCGCATCGATCCGCTGATCGAGCGCGAGTCGGCGCCACTCGCCGATATCTCCGCGCTGGCGCGCGTGCACACGCAGGCCCACATCGACTACATCAAAAGCAAGGCGCCGAGCGAAGGCTACGCGCAGATCGATCCCGACACGTCGATGAACCCGCACACCTGGCAGGCGGCGCTGCGGGCGGCGGGCGCGGCGATCGCAGCCACCGACGCGGTGATCGCGGGCCGCCACGACAACGCGTTTTGCAGCGTGCGTCCGCCGGGGCATCATGCGGAGCCCGCGCGCGCGATGGGCTTTTGCTTCTTCAATAATGTCGCGATCGCCGCGCGTCATGCGCTGGAAGTGCACGGTCTCGCGCGCGTGGCGATTGTCGATTTCGACGTCCACCATGGCAACGGCACCGAAGCGGCGTTCGCCGGCGACGAACGCGTGCTGATGTGCAGCTTCTTCCAGCATCCGTTCTATCCCTACAGCGGCGCGGACAGCCCGGCGCCGAACATGGTCAACGTGCCGGTGGCCGCGCGCACCAAAGGCATGGCGATCCGGGAACTGGTGGACACCATCTGGCTGCCGCGGCTGCACGAATTCAAGCCGGAGATGATCTTCGTGTCGGCTGGTTTCGACGCGCATCGCGAGGACGATCTCGGCAACATGGGCCTCGTCGAAGCCGACTACGCGTGGCTGACCGAGCAGATCCGCGACGTCGCCAGGCGTTATGCGCGCGGGCGCATCGTCAGTTGCCTGGAGGGCGGCTACAACCTGTCGGCGCTCGGACGCAGCGTCGTCGCGCACGTGCGCGTGCTCGCCGAGCTTTGACGCCGACATTCCTGCAGGAGTTGTCATGGATTCGAACGCATCACTTCAGTCAGAGCAAGCCGGAGCGGGTTTGCTCGAAATCGAACGCGACGCGTACGGCGTGCGAGGCGTCGTGCGTGTCACGCTGAACCGGCCCGACGCGTTCAACGCGTTGTCCGAGGGACTGCTCGACGAACTGCACAAGACGCTGACGGCGATCGCGCAATCGGACGCGCGCGTCGTCGTGATCGGCGGAGCGGGGCGCGCGTTTTGCGCGGGACACGACCTGAAGGAAATGCGCGCGGCGCCGTCGCTCGATTACTACAAGACGCTGTTTGCGCGCTGCTCGCGATTGATGATGACGATCCAGCACATGCCACAGCCGGTGATCGCGCGCGTGCATGGCTTGGCGACGGCGGCCGGCTGTCAGCTCGTCGCGATGTGCGATCTCGCGGTGGCTGCCGATATCGCGCGCTTTGCGGTGTCGGGCGTCAATCTCGGTCTCTTCTGCGCGACGCCGAGCGTGCCGCTGTCGCGCAACCTGTCGCGCAAGGCCGCGCTAGAAATGCTGCTGACCGGCGATTTCATCGATGCGACCAAGGCGCGTCAGCTTGGGCTCGTCAATCGCGTCGCGCCGCTCGATGCGCTCGACAAAGAGATCGCCGAGCTGGCGTCGAGCATCTGCGCGAAACCGGTGCAAGCAGTGAGCGCGGGCAAGGCGCTGTTCTACCGGCAACTGGAGATGGGTGTCGAAGCGGCCTACCAGCTCGCAGGCCAGACGATGGCCTGCAACATGATGGAGGAGTCGGCGCTCGAAGGCGTGCAGGCATTTATCGAGAAGCGCGCGCCGAACTGGCCGCGTTAAACGAGCCGCGGAACACGATTCGCGCCGTGACGGACGACGCGCTCCTCGTTTGCGCACGCCGCGTCAGACGTGCGCATCGATCCATTCAATCAGCGCCCCGATGACGCGCTCGCGATCGAGATCGTTCATCGTTTCGTGATAGCTGCCTTCGTAAAGCGTGAGCGTGCGATCGGCCGAACCGGCGCGCGCCGCGAAATCGCGGCTGCCTTCGGGCTCGGTGAGCTTGTCCACGGTGCCGTGGAAGACGAGCACGGGGAGCGAGAGCGTCGCCCGGCGGTTCTCGATGCGCGCCATCGCCTCCAATATTTCCGCACCGGTGCGTGCCGGAACCGGCCCGTGATGCACCAGCGCATCCGCGCGATTGGCCGCGACTACGGCCGGGTCGCGCGCGAGCAGCACGGCGTCGATCTTCATCGCGGGAAAGCGCGGCCAGACGCGGCTGATGAGCCGGCTCGCGGCGATCATCCAGCGGGGCACGTCGCGGCCTGGAGCGAGCGCGGGGCTCGACAAGATCAAACCAGCGAGCGCATGCCCGCTCGGCCTCGGACGCTCCAGCGCATGCAGCGCGGCAATCGTGCCGCCCATGCTGTGCCCCATCAGGAACAGCGGGGTGTGCTCCCGTGCGGCGAGTTCGAGCAGCGCGTCGGCATCGAGCAGATAGCGATCGAAACGTTCGACCCAGGCACGCTCGCCGGGCGAGCGGCCGTGTCCGCGCAGATCGACCGCCACGACTTCGATCCCCGCGGCATTGAGGCAGGCGGCGAGCGCCTGATAGCGGCCCGCGTGCTCGGCAAGTCCATGGATCAGCGCGACGGTCGCGCGCGGCTCGCCGACGGCGGGCCAACGGTAGGACACGAGGTCGATGCCGTCGCTGGTGCCGACGGTGTTGATGAACGGCGGGCGCGTCAGCTTCGATAGGGGTTCGTTTGTCCGGACGGGTACGTTCATCGCCATCGTCGCGCAGGCTCCATGTTTGTCGTTCGATTCGATCCGCTCGATCATAGTCGGAGTCGCCGGTCATTCATAAGCACGCGCGAACGTCACCGACCTCTAATTCCATTTCGTTATTAAGCGTTCGAAATCGATTGTTAGGTCCCCATTGCACGATGCGGTAAAATCGGCGACCTAATTCATAAGAGCAACGGCGGGCAACTGTTGAGACACACGCCTCAACAGCCATCCGCCGTTTTCGTTTTCATGATCGAACTGCGCAACCTATCACAGCGCTTCGAGGGGCCTCGGGGCTGGGTCGAAGCGCTGCATAACGTCAATTTGACGATTCCGGCGGGGGAAATCTTCGGCATCATCGGGCGCAGCGGCGCGGGCAAGAGCACGCTCGTGCGCGCGATCAACCTGCTGACGCGGCCGACCGAAGGCAATGTCGTCGTCGGCGCCCGGGACCTCACGACGCTGCCCGCGCCGGCGCTGCGCGAAGCGCGCCGCGAGATCGGGATGATCTTTCAGCACTTCAATCTCTTGAGCTCGCGCACGGTGTTCGGCAACGTCGCGCTGCCGCTCGAACTCGCGGGCATGAAGCGCGCCGAGATCGAAGCGACCGTGCTGCCGCTTCTGGATCTCGTCGGGCTGTCCGCGCAGAAGGACCGCTATCCGGCGCAGATCAGCGGCGGGCAGAAGCAGCGCGTCGGCATTGCGCGTGCGCTCGCGAGCAAGCCGAAGGTGCTGCTCTCCGACGAAGCAACGTCCGCGCTCGACCCCGAAACCACGCGCGCGATCCTCGATCTGCTCAAGCGCATCAACCGCGAGCTCGGGCTCACGATCGTGCTGATCACGCACCAGATGGAAGTCATCAAGCAGGTGTGCGACCGGGTCGCGGTGCTCGACGCGGGGCGCGTCGTCGAAACGGGCAATGTCGTCGACGTCTTCCTGCAGCCGCACCACGAAGTCACGCGCGCGCTGCTCGGCGACGTGATTGCGCAGGAACTGCCGCCCGCGATGAAGGCGCGCGTTGCCGAGCGCCTGAAGACGGGTAGCGGCCACCTGCTGCGGCTCGCGTTCACCGGCTCGGGCGTCGACCAGCCGATTCTCTCGGAGACGATTCGCCGCTACGAGCTGGACTTCAACATCCTGCACGGCCAGATCGACGAGATCCAAGGGCAGGCGTTCGGTTCGCTCGCGGTGCTGGCGGGCGGCGAGCCCGCGAAGATTGCTGATGCCATGGCGTACCTGCGTACGCAAGGCGTCGTGGTGGAGGAGCTGTCGTATGTTGAGTGAAATGTTCGATATGTTCGTGCAGTCGTTCTGGGAGACGCTCATCATGGTGGGCATCTCCGGCGCAGTCGGCGCGCTCTTCGGGCTGCCGCTCGGCGTGCTGCTGTATCTGACCGACCGCCAGGGCGTCCTGCAGAACGTCGCCATGAATCGCGTCGCCGGGACCATCGTCAATGCGGTGCGCTCGACGCCGTTCATCATCCTGCTCGTGCTCGTGATTCCGGTGACGAGGCTCGTCGTGGGGTCGTCGATCGGGACCGCAGCCGCCGTCGTGCCGCTCACGATCGCCGCGGCGCCGTTCATTGCGCGGCTCGTCGAGACGGCGCTGCGCGAAGTCGACCGCGGTCTCATTGAAGCCGCGCAGGCGATGGGCGCGACCACGGGCCAGATCGTCTTCAAGGTGCTGTTGCCGGAAGCGCTCCCGGGCGTGGCCGCGGGGCTCACGATCACGTTCGTGTCGCTGGTCGGCTATTCGGCGATGGCCGGCGCGATCGGCGGCGGCGGGCTGGGCGACCTCGGCATTCGTTACGGCTACCAGCGCTACGAGCCGACGGTGATGTGGGTGGTCGTCGCGATCCTGATCGTGTTCGTGCAGCTTGCACAATCATTCGGCGACTGGCTGGTGCGGCGTCTCAGTCACAAATGATAGACACGCGCGGCAGGGTTTACGTCTGCCGCTCCACAAGCTACGGAAAAGGCCCGCCCTGCAACGTCGTTTCATTCTCAAGCCCGCGGCTGCAAGATCATCCGCGTTGCGGACACGGTCATGCTCCCTATGGGCGTCTTTTACATGAACCGCCGCGGTTAGGGACGCCTATCGAAAACCCGGACTTGGCGTCCGGGTTTCTTTGCGCTTAAAATAGCACGATCGTTCGTTAAATCCGGGCGCTGACCGGAGCGAAATCCTCGATACATGCAACCCTGGTGCGGCTGGCGCGTTAGCTATCGCTATAATGGCCGCTGGGTTGACGTATTCGTAACTTTGGAGCGTGTGCATGAAAATCTTGGTGCCAGTCAAGCGCGTAGTCGACTACAACGTGAAAGTCCGCGTGAAGTCGGACAACACGGGTGTGGACATCGCGAATGTGAAGATGTCGATGAACCCGTTCGACGAAATCGCGGTGGAAGAGGCGGTTCGCCTGAAGGAAGCCGGCGTGGCGACGGAAGTGATCGCGGTGTCGGCCGGTGTGGCGCAATGCCAGGAGACGCTGCGCACGGCGCTCGCGATCGGCGCGGACCGCGCGATCCTGATCGACTCGAACGAAGACCTGCAGCCGTTGGCTGTGGCCAAGCTGCTCAAGGCAGTGGTCGATAAAGAACAGCCGCAGCTGGTGATCCTCGGCAAGCAAGCGATCGACGACGACTCGAACCAAACGGGCCAGATGCTGGCGGCGCTCGCGAGCCTGCCGCAAGCGACGTTCGCCTCGAAGGTCGTGATCGCCGACGGCCGTGCGACGGTGACGCGCGAAGTGGACGGCGGCGCTGAAACGCTGTCGCTCAAGCTCCCCGCGGTGGTCACCACCGATCTGCGCCTGAACGAGCCGCGCTACGTGACGCTGCCGAACATCATGAAGGCGAAGAAGAAACCGCTCGAAACGTTGAAGCCTGAAGACCTTGGCGTGAACGTCGCGCCGCGCCTGAAGACGCTGAAGGTCACCGAGCCTCCGAAGCGCAGCGCTGGCGTGATGGTGCCGGACGTGAAGACGCTGGTCGAGAAGCTGAAGACCGAAGCCAAGGTACTGTAAGACGGACGCGGAGACGAAAGAGATGACGATTCTGGTAATTGCCGAACACGACAACGCGTCGATCAAGGGCGCCACGCTGAACACGGTCGCCGCTGCACAGAAGATTGGCGGCGACATTCACCTGCTGGTGGCGGGCCACAACGCGCAAGCCGCGGCAGAACAAGCCGCGAAGATCGGCGGTGTGAGCAAGGTGCTGCTCGCCGACGCGCCGCAACTGGCCGAAGGCCTGGCGGAAAACGTCGAAGCGACGGTGCTGAACATCGCGAAGGATTACTCGCACATCCTCGCGCCGGCCACACCCTACGGCAAGAACATCGCGCCGCGCATCGCGGCGAAGCTCGACGTGGCGCAGATCAGCGAAATCACCGCGGTCGATTCGCCCGATACGTTCGAGCGCCCGATCTACGCGGGCAACGCGATCGCGACGGTGCAGTCGATCGATCCGATCAAGGTGATCACGGTGCGCGCGACCGGATTTGATGCGGTGGCAGCGGAAGGCGGCAGCGCCGCGGTCGAGAAGATCGAAGCCGCAGCCGACGCCGGCATTTCGCAGTTCGTGAACCGCGAAGTGACGAAGTTGGATCGCCCGGAATTGACGAGCGCGACGATCATCGTGTCGGGCGGCCGGGGCTTGGGCAGCGGCGAGAACTACACGAAGGTGCTCGAGCCGTTGGCGGACAAGCTGAACGCGGCGCTCGGCGCCTCGCGCGCGGCGGTCGATGCGGGCTATGTGCCGAACGACTACCAAGTGGGGCAGACGGGCAAGATCGTCGCGCCGCAGCTGTACGTCGCAGTCGGCATTTCGGGGGCGATCCAGCACTTGGCCGGCATGAAGGACTCGAAGGTGATCGTCGCGATCAACAAGGACCCGGAAGCGCCGATCTTCAGCGTGGCTGACTACGGTCTCGTCGGCGATCTTTTCACGGTCGTGCCGGAACTCGTCAGCGAACTCGGCTGACCGAAGTCAAGGCCGCGTCCTGCGGCGTCCGGCAACAATAAGACTAAGCAAGCGAAGGGGCGCAGTACGCGCCCCTTTTTCATATCCACTGGAGGACACAATGAGCTACACCGCGCCCATCAAGGACATGCTGTTCGTGATGAAGGAACTGGCGGGCCTCGATGACGTTGCAGCGTTGCCGGGTTTCGAGGACGCCACGTTGGAGACGGCTCAGGCCGTGCTGGACGAAGCCGCAAAGCTGTGCGGCGAGGTGCTTGCGCCGCTGAATGTCGAAGGCGACCGCAACCCGAGCAGTTGGCGCGACGGAGTGGTGACGGCGTCGCCCGGCTTCAAGGACGCGTTCCGGCAGTTCGCCGAAGGCGGCTGGCAGGGCGTGCAGCATCCGGCGGACTATGAGGGGCAGGGCTTGCCGAAGCTCATCGGGACGCCGTGTGTCGAGATGCTCAACGCGGCGAATCTGTCGTTTGCGGTCTGTCCGCTTTTGACCGACGGCGCGATCGAAGCGCTGTTGACGGCCGGCAGCGAAGAACAGAAGCAACGCTTCGTGCCAAAGCTGATTTCCGGCGAGTGGACCGGCACGATGAACCTGACCGAGCCGCAGGCCGGTTCCGATCTCGCTTTGGTGCGCACGCGCGCCGAACCGCAAGGCGACGGCACGTACCGCATCTTCGGCACGAAGATCTTCATCACGTGGGGCGAGCACGATATGACGGACAACATCGTCCACCTCGTTCTTGCCCGCCTGCCGGATGCGCCCGAAGGCGTGAAGGGCATTTCGCTCTTCATCGTCTCGAAGTTCATGATCAACGACGACGATTCGCTCGGCGCGCGCAACGACGTGCACTGCGTGTCGATCGAGCACAAGCTCGGCATCAAGGCGAGCCCGACCGCGGTCCTGCAGTTCGGCGACCGCGGCGGCGCGATCGGCTATCTCGTCGGCGAGGAAAATCGCGGCCTCGAATACATGTTCATCATGATGAATGCGGCGCGTTTCGCGGTCGGCATTCAGGGTATTGGCGTCGCGGATCGCGCTTATCAGAAGGCCGTCGCCTACGCGAAGGAGCGCGTGCAGAGCCGCCCGGTCGACGGCACGGCTAAGCAATCGGTGACGATCATCCATCATCCCGACGTGCGCCGCATGTTGGCGTCGATGCGCGCGCTGACTGAAGGCGCTCGCGCGCTTGCGTACGTGGCGGCCGCGCATTGCGATATCGCGCATCGTCACGCTGACGAAGCGGTGCGGGCGGAGCATCAAGCGATCTACGAATATCTGGTGCCGGTCGTGAAGGGCTGGAGCACGGAGATGTCGATCGACGTCGCGAGTCTCGGCGTGCAGGTGCACGGCGGGATGGGCTTCATCGAAGAGACGGGCGCGGCGCAGTTCTATCGCGACGCGCGCATTCTGCCGATTTACGAAGGTACGACCGCGATTCAGGCCAACGACCTGATCGGCCGCAAAACGCTGCGCGACGGCGGCGCGGTTGCGAAGCAGCTGCTCGCGGACGTCGCGCTGACCGTCGACGCGCTCGCGGCCCGCGAAGGCGCCGCGTTCGCTTCGATGCGCGAACAGCTCGCGAACGGGCATCGCGCGTTTGCCGCGGTCGTCGACTACGTGCTGTCCAACGCGAAGCGCGATCCGAACGCGGTGTTTGCCGGCAGCGTGCCGTATCTGAAGCTCGCCGGCGTCGTGCTGTGCGGCTGGCAAATGGCGCGCGCGCTCCTGGCGGCTGCCGCCAACGAGGCCGGCGATCCGTCGTTCTACGGCGCGAAGATCGCGACTGCGCGTTTCTATGCCGAGCATGTGTTGCCGCAGGCGGCGGCGCTCGAAGCGTCGATCGTTAGCGCGAAGGGCGGGGAGGGTGTGCTCGCGTTGTCAGAAGACCAGTTCTGACGGCGGCAGCGCAGTTGCTTTCTTAGGAGCAATAGCAAAGGGCGCCTGATCGTGGATCAGACGCCCTTTGCCTTTGTGCTGTCGAGTCAGCGGCCTTGCGGCGGCATATCCCCGGCCGAGATCTTGTTAAGCGTAAGCCGGCCGACCCGTGCCGCCGGTGTCGCCGAGATAGCGATGCACCGACAGATCGCCCGATTGAATCGCCGGCTGCTTGCCCGAGATCAAGTCGGCGAGCAGTTGGCCGGAGCCGCAGGACATCGTCCAGCCGAGCGTGCCATGACCGGTGTTCGTGAACAGGTTCGACACGGGCGTGCGGCCGACGATCGGCGTGCCGTCCGGCGTCATCGGGCGCAGGCCGGTCCACGACGTGGCCTTCGACGTATCGCCGCCGCCCGGGAACAGGTCGTTCACGCACATTTCGAGCGTCTCGCGGCGCGCCTGGCGCAGCGTCTTGTCGAAGCCGACGATCTCCGCCATGCCGCCGACGCGAATCCGGTCGTCAAAGCGCGTGATCGCGATCTTGTACGTTTCGTCGAGCACCGTCGATACCGGTGCTTTCGCGGCATTGACGATGGGCGCGGTGATCGAATAGCCCTTGAGCGGGTAAACCGGGATCTTCACGACGCTCGACAGGAACTGCGTCGAGTACGATCCGAGCGCGACGACATAGGTGTCCGCGCGGATCATTTCCGTGCCGCACTGCACGCCGCTGATGCGGTCGCCGGACATTGCCAGCGCGTCGATCGGCGTGTTGAAGCGGAACTTGACGCCCAGTTGCTCAGCGAGCGCTGCAAGGCGTGTCGTGAAGAGTTGGCAGTCGCCGGTTTCGTCGCCGGGCAGGCGCAGGCCGCCGGTCAGCTTGTGCGACGTTGCCGCGAGGGCCGGTTCGGCTTCGGCCAACTCGCTCGGGCTCAGCAATTCGAACGGCACGTTCGCTTCCTTGAGCACCGCTATGTCTTTCGCGGCGCCGTCGAGTTGCTGCTGCGTGCGGAAAAGCTGGAGCGTGCCGCCAGTGCGCCCTTCGTACTCGATGCCGGTGTCGGCGCGCAGCGCTTGCAGGCAGTCGCGGCTGTACTCGGCGAGCCGGACCATGCGGCCCTTGTTGACGGCGTAGCGCTCGGCCGTGCAGTTTTGCAGCATCTGCCACATCCAGCGCAATTGAAATTGTGTGCCGTCGAGCCGGATGGCGAGCGGCGCGTGCTTCTGGAACATCCATTTGACGGCCTTGAGCGGCACGCCCGGCGCCGCCCACGGCGCGGCGTAGCCCGGCGAGATCTGGCCGGCGTTGGCAAAGCTGGTTTCGAGCGCCGGGCCGGCCTCGCGGTCGATCACGGTGACTTCGTGTCCCGCACGTGCAAGATAATAAGCAGTCGTCGTCCCGACGACCCCGCTGCCTAAAACGACGACTCGCATAGCTACTCCCAGTAGGTTTTTTTGCGGTTCGGGCCAATGCGGTCAATAACCTTGATGTGCCCGATAGGTCTAGTGTTATCCGCTATAATATTTAGCAATATGTAGTTTTTGTTATCGTATTTTTTACGTTTCTGGTAAAAGAACATGAGAACGCAACGCCAGCCGGTCCGCGCACTCGATAAGCTGGATCACAAGATCCTGAAATTGCTTCAGGCGGATGGCCGGATGGCCATGAAGGACCTGGCGGAGCAGGTCGGGCTGACGGTGACGCCGTGTATCGAGCGGGTGAAGCGCATGGAGCGCGACGGCGTGATCACGGGCTACTACGCGCGGGTCAATCCGGCGGAGCTCGGCGCGGCCCTTCTCGTGTTCGTCGAGATCACGCTCGATCACAAGAGCGGCAACATGTTCGACCAGTTTCGCCGCGAAGTGCAGAAGATTCCCGAGGTCCTCGAATGCCACCTTGTGTCGGGCGATTTCGACTATCTGATCAAGGCGCGCATTGGCGAAATGGCCGATTACCGGAAGCTGCTCGGCGACATCCTGCTGCAGCTGCCGGGCGCGGTGCAGTCGAAGAGCTACGTCGTGATGGAGGAAATCAAGGAGTCGCTGACGATCCCCGTGGGCGAATAGCGGGACGGCAACGGGCCGATTAGCCCGGCCTCGCAAACCCGGAGAGCCGCTTGGCAGTATGCGAATCGATACTGTATATTTATACAGTGTACGACGCCGCTGCCCTGTTCGAGCCATGGACGATTCCGAGTTTCCTATTGCCTTGCCCGTGCCTCGCAAAGGGCGAGGAGCTGTCACCAATTTGCAGGGCCGCTATGAAGTCGATCAGCGCGAGAAGGTGGACGACGGCTGGGTGAGGCCAGAGGACGAGGAGTGCGAGGCGCCGGCGCTGCGCACGCAGGTATTCGAGGAGCGCGCGAAAAGCATCCTGACGCGCAACGCCTCGCCCGATATTCCTTTCAGCGTCTCCCTGAATCCGTATCGCGGTTGTGAACACGGCTGCATCTACTGTTTTGCTCGGCCGACGCATAGCTACCTCGGCCTGTCGCCGGGGCTGGATTTCGAGAGCCGCATTTACGCGAAAGTGAATGCCGCGGAGTTGCTCGAGCGCGAGTTGTCGAAGAAGACCTATGTGCCGGAGCCGATCGCGCTTGGCGTCAACACTGATGCGTATCAGCCCGCAGAGCGCGAATTGCGCATCACGCGGCGCGTGATCGAGGTGCTGCACGAGCACCGTCATCCGTTTGCGGCCATCACGAAATCGTCGCTGATCGAGCGCGATATCGATCTGCTCGCGCCGATCGCGGTGCGTTCCCAAGTGATGGTGGCGGTGACCGTCACGACGCTCGACGCCGATATCGCACGCACGCTCGAGCCGCGCGCCGCCACGCCGTCGCGCCGGCTGCGCACGATCCGCACCTTGAGCGAGGCGGGCATTCCCGTCGGGGTGAGCATCGCGCCAGTCATCCCGTTCGTCACCGAGCCGGACATGGAGCGCGTGCTCGAGGCATGCGCCGAGGCGGGCGCGACGAGCGCGAGCTACATCATCTTGCGGTTGCCGTGGGAGGTGGCGCCGCTCTTCAAGGATTGGCTTGCCGCGCATTTCCCCGACCGGGCCGAGCGCGTGATGGCGCGAGTGCGCGACATGCGGGGCGGCAAGGACTATGACTCGTCGTTTGCGCAGCGTATGAAGGGCGAAGGCCTGTGGGCCGAGCTGCTGAAGCAGCGCTTTCACAACGCCGTTCGCCGCCTGGGCCTCAATGACCGGAAGCGCGGAATTCTTGATATCTCGCAGTTTCAAGCGCAATTATCTGCAAAGCGGCCGCCCGAGCCGCCGCCGGACAGTCCCCAGTTAAGCCTCTTCTGATGGGCCGACGCATTTGGCCGCACTAGCTCGCGGTTATTGCGCAAGCGATTTCGCCGCTTCGACTTGCGATTCGAAATAGGTTTGGAACGTCAGCGCGAGTCCGCTCATCAGCAGGAAGGCGCCGAAAAAGAGCGAAAAGATGACGACGAAAACGACCGCCCAACCCGATCGGCTGCGCTTGCCGGCCTGCGCATTGAATTGCGCGTCCCATTTCTGGTCGGGCCGCAAACCGTAGACGATCGCCGCGAGGAACGCCGCAAAGAGCGAAACCGCGCCGGGAACCGCGAGCCACCAGCCGATCGAGGCGGCGCGCTGAGTAGCGGCGAGCAGCACGACGCCGGGAATGCCGATGAGGGTGCCAACCAGGTGCGCCCAGCCGAACACGTCGCGAAAGCCGTACAGATAGAAGCGGTGCGCGCCGAGGCTGCCGAAAAAGAAGGCGAGCGCGGCGGTGAGGGTCTTCGAGCGGAAGCGGGGCGACGCGGATGAAACGTTGGCGGACATAGACGTCTTGCAAAGAGGCGGTCGGCGAAACGAACGGCGAGCGTCGGCGACAAGCAGGTGCGCCGTTGCCGACCGCGCATTCTACGCCGAGCCAGCGTCCGAGAGCATGCGGCGAGCCGCTGCTTCGGGAGAGGTGCCTCATTATCGCGGGCTTTCATGGCCTCGGTGAAGGGGGGCGGCGTGCGTCCGGCTCGATCGCGGACAAACCGCGCAGTTTGATGCGAGGAAAGCGAGCTTTTATATGCCTTTCGGCGCGATTTGCAGGCGCTTTCCCTGCCCCCTATCAGGGCGAATGTCGGTATTGCGCCACCCGTGTTTCCGGTTTTCCAGGTAAGTGTTTGTTATGGCTTCGGTTTCCCGCTATAATCGCCTGTTTCAGTGGTTCCGAACCCCGGTTTTCAAGGATTTTAGTATGGTCATCATCCGCTTGGCTCGTGGCGGCTCAAAGAAGCGCCCGTTCTACAACATCGTCGCAACCGATTCGCGTAACCGTCGTGACGGCCGCTTCATCGAGCGCGTCGGCTTCTACAACCCGGTCGCTACGACGGGTGAGTCGCTGCGTATCGCTCAAGACCGCCTCACGTACTGGCAAGGCGTTGGCGCGCAACTGTCGCCGACCGTGGAGCGTCTCGTGAAGCAAGCGCAAAAGGCGCAACCGGCTGCTTAATGGCGGTTAAGGCCACAAGGCCTACGTTGTTCGGCCCGTTGATGCGCGCATCTGCCATGCGTCTGAGTCAATCGCTCGGCATGCCAGATGCGCTGCTTTCGTTTGAACGGGGCGTCGGCGTTGTGCCGGCGGCGAGGTTGACTGATGTCCGATCGTGAATCTGGCGGTTCAAGCCGCGCGAAAGGTGCGGCTCGCGCGCGAGCCTCATTTGGTGCGTTCGTCCGCAAGCCGGCTGCCAGCGCGGCAGCCGCAAGCATTGCGCCCGGCGCGGAATCCGAAGCGGCGCTGACTCACGTCGAATCGGCAGAAACGTGGCCTGACGACGCCGTCGAAGTCGGCGCAATCGTCGACGCGTATGGTCTGAAGGGCTGGGTCAAGGTGGCCGCGCATGCGGACGCCGGGCACGGCGGCGACGCGCTCTTGAGCGCGAAGCGCTGGTGGCTGATGAAGGGCCGCGAGCGCAAGTCTGCCGCGGTGCTGCAGTCGAAGCCGCACAGCGACAGCATCGTCGCCCATCTGGGCGATTCGGCGGATCGCGATGCCGCACTCGCGTTGCGTGGTTGCCGCGTGCACGTACGGCGCAGCGATTTTCCGTCACTCGGTGCCGATGAGTATTACTGGGTCGATTTGCTCGGCCTGGATGTCGTCAACGAGGCGGGCGTGGCGCTTGGCCAAGTGGTCGACATGATCGACAACGGTGCGCATTCGGTATTGCGCATCGAGTATCCGGCGACGGCTAAAGATGGCCGCGCGGTAAAGGGCGAACGCCTGATTCCGTTCGTCGGCGTGTACGTCAAAACGGTGGATCGGGCGGCGAGGCAGATCGTCGTCGACTGGGAAGCCGATTACTGAACATGATTGAACCAACGGAGAGAGCGGTGCAGTTCGATGTCGTCACGCTCTTTCCCGACATGTTTCGCGCGCTGACCGACTGGGGCATCACGAGCCGCGCGGCGAAGCAGGGGCGTTTCGGGTTGCGCACGTGGAATCCGCGCGATTTCACGACCGACAACTACCGTACCGTCGACGATCGCCCATACGGCGGCGGCCCAGGCATGGTGATGCTGGCCAAGCCGCTCGAAGCGGCGATCGGCGCGGCGAAAGCGGCGCAGGCGGAGCAGGGCATTGCCGGTACGTGTGTGGTGATGATGTCGCCGCAAGGCGCGACGCTCGATCACGATCGCGTGATGCGTTTTGCGCAAGAGCCCGGTCTGGTGTTGCTGTGCGGACGCTATGAGGCGATCGATCAGCGGTTGCTCGATCGTTGTGTCGATGAGGAAGTCAGCCTTGGCGACTTCGTGCTGTCGGGCGGCGAGCTGCCCGCGATGGCGCTGATGGATGCCGTCGTCAGGCAGTTGCCAGGTGTGCTCAACGATGCGCAATCGGCGGTGCAGGACAGCTTCGTCGACGGCTTGCTCGACTGTCCGCATTACACGCGGCCCGAGGAATACGAGGGCATGCGCGTGCCGGATGTGCTGCTCGGCGGCCATCATGCGGAGATCGAGCAGTGGCGCCGGCGCGAGGCGCTCAGGAATACGCTGGGCAAGCGGCCCGATTTGATCGAGCGTGCGAGGCGCAACAAGATGTTGAGCCGTGCCGATGAGGCATGGCTCGCAAGTCTGGCGAAAGAGGCGTCGAAGGCTTGACCCCTTCGGCATTCGTTCGCAAGACATAGGCGGTGCAGCACATGCGTGTGCCGCGCCAGATGTGAACCCATCCTCTATCGGGGCCGTGCCGAACGCTGGCTGGACTTGGCGCAAGGCAGGTACAAACGCCGACAAGATGGCATTAGGAGTCAGTGATGAATCTGATTGAAAAACTCGAGCAGGAAGAAATCGAGCGCGTGCTCGCAGGCAAGTCCATCCCCGCATTCGCCCCCGGCGATACGGTGATCGTGAACGTGAACGTGGTTGAAGGTACCCGCAAGCGCGTTCAGGCTTACGAAGGCGTCGTGATCGCGAAGCGCAACCGCGGCCTCAACTCGTCGTTCATCGTCCGCAAGATTTCGTCGGGCGAAGGCGTCGAGCGTACGTTCCAGACGTACTCGCCGCTGTTGGCAAGCATCGTCGTGAAGCGCCGCGGCGACGTGCGTCGCGCGAAGCTGTACTACCTGCGTGAGCGTTCGGGCAAGTCGGCTCGGATCAAGGAAAAGCTGGTGTCGAAAGACCGCGAAGCGTCCTGAGCGTAACAGCTGTAAGAAAAAGCACCCCTCCCGGGTGCTTTTTTTGTTGGTGGGTCACAATAGCGGCTATCCCACACGATCGTCACGAGACTGCCGTTGATCCGCCCGCGCCCCATTTTCGACCCCGAAGCCCAGTCCATTGAATCCACCGGTGGCGATTTGCCGCCTCTTGCACCCGAACGCCTGACCGCGGACTGGCTGCGTGCGCGCTTTCATGCACCTCTCGACTGGGAGCCGGAGCCGAGGGAAGTGCGCTGGCAGCCGGAAGACGGCGACCCGCGAGCAGCGGCGGTGCTCGTGCCGCTCGTCCTGCGCGAATCGGGGCTGACCGTGCTGCTCACGCAGCGCGCCGATCATCTGAACGATCACGCCGGGCAGGTGAGCTTTCCCGGCGGGCGGCGCGAGCCGGCCGACCCGAGCGCGGCGGCGACCGCGTTGCGCGAAGCGCAGGAAGAAGTGGGGCTTGCGCCGGAGCGTGTCGAAGTGCTGGGTGCGCTGCCCGACTACCTGACGGGCACCGGGTTTAGCGTGACACCTGTCGTCGGGCTCGTGCACACGCCTTTTACCGTGCGTGCCGATACGTTCGAAGTTGCCGATATCTTCGAAGTGCCGCTCGCGTTCCTGATGAACCCCGCTCATCACCAAGTGCGGGTGGTGCGCTGGGACGGCGGCGAACGTCGTTTTTTTGCAATGCCTTATCCGCGCGGTGAAGTAGGCGGCGATTATTTCATCTGGGGAGCAACTGCCGGCATGTTGCGCAATTTCTATCGGTTCCTCGCAGCTTGAAGCCATTTGCGCCGGTCGTGCTCGCCGGGGCCGTGCGGCAGCGGGCGTTCCAATGCTCTGACCCTGTGATATCGTTACACGACAACTGCAAAAACCCGAAATGGCACGGCGCTTCGCATGACTTTTTTCTCCGTATTGCTGGCTCTAATAATCGAACAGCTGCGCGCGCTGTCGCCGAACAATCCGGTGTTTGCGCTGCTTCAATATCATGCGGAATCGGCGGCGCATGGCTTTGACGCAGGCAAGAAAAAGCATGGGATCCTTGCGTGGCTCGTCGTCGTGCTGCCGTGGACGCTTGCCGTTGCGCTCATCTATTACGTCCTTTATCGGATCAATTTCGTACTGGCGTTTCTCTGGAATGTCGTGATCGTTTATTTCACGCTCGGATTTCGCCAATTCAGTCATTACTTCACCGATATCCACCTCGCATTAAATAACGACGATGTGCCGCGCGCGCGCGAAATTCTCAATGAATGGACCGGCATCGATACCGTCGATATGCCGGTCGGCGAAATCGTTCGGCACACGCTGATTCACGCGGTCGTCGCGTCGCACCGGCACGTGTTCGGCGTGTTCTTCTGGTTTCTGGTGCCGATCGGGCCGGCCGGTGCCGTGCTGTACCGGATTGCCGAATACCTCGCGCGCTCCTGGTCGGCGCCAGCCGACGGACGTACCGCGGCGTTTTCGAACTTTGCACAGCGTGCGTTCTTCGTGATCGATTGGCTGCCGGCGCGGCTGACGTCACTCGGCTTTGCGATCGTCGGCAATTTCGAAGATGCGATTTACGCGTGGCGCAATCATTCGCGCCAGTGGCCGGACGTCAACGACGGCGTACTGCTCGCTGCCGGCAGCGGGGCGCTGGGCGCGCGGCTCGCCGGGCCGCTTGCGGAGCCGTCGAGCCTCGATGCGCTGGCAGTCGGCGACGGGGGGCCGATGTCGGTCGGCGACGACTGCACGCCGCGCACGCTGCAATCGGCCGTCGGCCTCGTATGGCGCGCGGTGATCCTGTGGATGATTCTGTTGCTGATGCTGACGATCGCCGTCTGGGTGTCGTAAGCCGCCGTGCAGGCTCCGGAACGATGTGCCGGACACGACGGCGCGGCACATCGCCGCTCACTCGTGGCGCGGATCGCGCGTCGCTCCACACTGCCAGCATTGCGTGAATTGCGCCTCGAGCGTCTCTCCGCACGAATGGCATCGCCAGTTGGCGGCGCCCGTCGGCGGACCATTCGACGCCGCATCGATCAACCTCCTTGCCAGTGCCTCGTCGCGTTCGTCGACGAGCCACAATTCAGGCGCGCATTGATCCGGCGGGATCTCGCCCATGGCGCCGTTCAAATAGCGATTGTGCAGTTCGCACGAGATCCCAGCGGCCGCCAGCACGTTGACCCAGTGCTGGCCGATGATCGGATTGGGGGCGTGCATCAATCGAAGCATGGTTGGTTTTGGTCTTGTCGAGACGGTCGAGAGGCGGACGGGTGGTCGTTTGCGGGTGAGCTCAGCGGACGATCTGGTCCGCCTCGTGTACCAGTTGCGCGTAAAGCGCATGCCGCTCAGGCGATACGCGCCCGTCCGCTATGGCATCCAGTATCGCGCAACCCGATTCGTGCAGGTGATGGCAGTTGTAGAAGCGGCAGTGCGCCAACAGTGGCCGAAATTCGGGAAACGCGCGCTCGAGACGGCCTTCGCTCAGATGGTGCAGGCCGAATTCCTGAAAGCCAGGTGAATCGATCAGCGCGCCGCCCGTGGGCAGGGGATAGAGGCGGGTGAAGGTCGTCGTGTGGCGGCCGCTGTTAAGCGCCGTCGAGATTTCCCGCGTGGCTGCATCGGCGTGGGGCACGATCAAGTTCACAAGCGTCGACTTGCCCATGCCCGATTGGCCGAGCAGCAGTGTCGCGTGATCGTGCAGATGCTCGCTGAGCGCCTCGCGAGCCGCGTCGGGGCGTGTTTTGATCGACAGTTCCAGCACTTCGTAGCCGAGCGCGCAATACGGCTCGAGGCGCGCGCGCGCAGCCGGCAGGGAGGCCTCGACGTCCGTCTTGTTGAGCACGATCAGAGGCTTCAGCGCATTGGCCTCTGCGGCGATCAGCGCGCGGCCGAGCAGGTCTTCGCTGAAGTGCGGCTCGGTCGCGAGCACGATCAGCAACTGATCGAGATTCGCGGCGAAGAGCTTCGACTTGTATTGATCCGAGCGATACAGCAGGTTGCGCCGTTCGCCGATCTCGACGATTACGCCTTGATCGGCCGAAGTCATTTCGTAGACGACGCGATCGCCAACCGCCACCTCGCTTTTCTTGCCGCGCGGAAAGCATTGCAATAGCGCGTCGGCGCCCGCGGGTGCGACCACGTAGTGGCGTCCGTGTGCGGCGATGACGAGTCCTTCGGTGCGCGTCGCCGCGTTCGGGCGGCGCGCGGTTTTCGCGGGGCGGCCGCTCATGCGTGCCGCAGCAGTCGGTCGATCCGCTGCGACGCCGGCGGATGCGAGTAGTAGAACGCGGTGTAGAGCGGGTCGGGCGTGAGTGTCGACGCGTTGTCTTCGTATAGCTTGACGAGCGCATTGACGAGGTCCTGCGCGCCGGTCTGGCTTGCCGCGAACGCGTCCGCTTCGAATTCGTGCTTGCGCGAGCTGAGGCTCCCGAGCGGCGTCACGAAGAACATGAACACCGGCAGCGCGAGGAAGAACAGCACGAGGGCGAGGCCGCTGTTGCTGCCCGTCATCGACGGCCGCACACCGAGCCCTTCGTAGAACCACACGCGCTGGGTGAGCCAGCCGAGCAGCGCAAGCATCACGAGGCTGATCGCAAACGTGACGATCATGCGCTTGATGACATGGCGGCGCTTGAAGTGACCAAGCTCGTGCGCGAGCACCGCTTCGATCTCGCTGCCCGACAGGCGCGCGAGCAGCGTATCGAAGAAGACGATCCGCTTGGCCGCGCCAAAACCGGTGAAGTAGGCGTTGCCGTGCGCCGAGCGGCGGCTTCCGTCCATCACGAAGAGCCCCTTCGCGGCGAAGCCGCAGCGCTTCATCAGCGCCTCGATGCGGCTTTTCAGAGCGTCGTCGGTCAGCGGCTCGAACTTGTTGAAGAGCGGCGCGATGAAGGTCGGATACAGCACGAGCACGAGCATCTGGAACGCGACGAGCACGACCCAGGCCCACAGCCACCACAGGCTGCCGGCCTGATTCATGAGCCACAGCACGACGAACAGGAGCGGCAGGCCGAGCGCGGCGCCCAGCAGGATGCCTTTGACGAGATCGGTGAAGAAAATGCGCTTTGTCATCCGATTGAAGCCGAAGCGCTCCTCGACGACGAACTGGCGGTAGTAGTCGAACGGCAGGTCGATCGCGCTCGTAATCGCCACGACGACGGCGACGAGCGCGATCTGCCCCAGGAAACCGTTGGCGAGCCAATTCGAAATCAGGCCGTTGATCGCCTCGACGCCGCCGAGCAGCGTGAGCCCGATCAGCACGGCGGCGCTGACGATCACTTCGAGCATCGTGAGCCGCGTGCGCTCGATCGTGTAGTCGGCCGCGCGCTGGTGCGCGGCAAGTGCGACCGTGCCGGCAAATTGCTCGGGGACCCGGCCGCGGTGCGCCGCGACGAAGCGGATCTGGCGCGACGCAAGCCAGAGCTTCGTGCCGACCATTGCCAGCACGGCGGCCGCGAACAGGACGGTGAAGGTAAGAGTGGACATCGAGGGAACCTGTTGTATCTATGCGAGAATTATAGGGGCTTGCCGTTCCGGCGAGCGCTTTTGCACCCGAATCGCGGCAGGCCCGCGGTTCGCGGACATCGGCCGGCGCCGGTCACGCGTTGACCCGTCGCCGCGACAGCGCTTCATCAACCAAGGTTGCAATTCATGACTGACATTCTCGAATCCGTCGGCGAGCCGACGCTCGCGCGCAGCGAGATGAACCTCGTCTGGCTCGACATGGAAATGACGGGTCTCGAGCCCGACACCGACCGCATCATCGAGATCGCCGTGGTCGTGACCAATTCGACGCTCGAGGTGGCCGTCGAAGGCCCGGTGCTCGCCATTCACCAGAGCGACGAAACGCTCGACAAGATGGACGAGTGGAACAAGAACACGCATGGCCGCTCGGGGCTGATCGAGCGCGTGCGCGCGTCCACCGTGACCGAAGACGATGCGGCCGAGCAGATCCGCGCGTTTCTCGGCCCGTACGTGCCACCCGGCAAGTCGCCGATGTGCGGCAACTCGATTTGCCAGGACCGCCGCTTCATGGCGCGCTGGATGCCGGAACTCGAGCGCTTCTTTCACTACCGCAATCTCGACGTGAGCACGCTCAAGGAGCTGTGCCGCCGCTGGCAGCCGGCGATTTACAAGGGCTTCCAGAAACGTGCGATGCATACGGCGCTCGCTGATATCCACGAGTCGATCGACGAACTCAAGTATTACCGCGAGCACTTCCTGATCCCGGCAGCGAGCGTGCCGAGCGCGCCGGCAGAAGGGGCGTAAGCGGGAGCATTCGATTGAGAGGGCGGGCGGCTCTCGATAAGGAGCAGAGGCTCGCTCGTCACTTCGCTTCGCGCCGCGCGCTTTTCGGCCGGAACGCGGCCACGATCTCGTCATTCGTTTCGATATACGGGCCGCCGATCAAATCGACGCAATACGGCACCGCGGCGAAGATGCCCGGCACTTTCACCGCGCCCGACGTGTCGCGCAAGCCTTCCAGCGTTTCCTGAATCGATTTCGGTTGACCCGGCAGGTTCACGATGAGCGCCGCATGAGCGGGCGTTTCGCGAATCACCGCGACTTGCCGCGAGAGGATCGCCGTCGGCACGAAATTGAGGCTGATCTGCCGCATCTGCTCGCCGAAGCCGGGCATTTCCTTCGTACCTGCTGCAAGGGTGGCCTCCGGCGTGACGTCGCGCCGTGCGGGGCCGGTGCCGCCCGTCGTGAGCACGAGGTCGCACCCCTTCTCGTCGACGAGTTCGATCAGGGTGGCGGTGATCGTCGCGGCATCGTCCTGGATCAGGCGCGTTTCCGCGCGCCACGGCGACTTGAGCGCAGTGCCCAGCCACGCCTGCAGCGACGGAATGCCCTTGTCCTCGTAGACCCCGCTCGACGCGCGGTCGCTGATCGATACGAGGCCGATCAGGATTTCGTCAGGATGATTGCGCATCGGAATCGTCATCGTCGTCTTCGGTGGGGGCGTCGTCGAGGTCTTCGTCTGCGGCATCGGCGGCGCTGACCGTCTTGATCCACTGGAACAGTTCGCGGAAATAGCGCGGCGGCTTGCCTTGCTGAGCTTCCTTGCGAGCGTTGCGGATCAGCGTGCGGCCTTCCTGGGCGTCGGCGGCCGGGTGCCGGCGCAGGAACGCGGTGAGGGCCTCGTCGCTTTCGATGAGCGCGTCGCGCGTGCGCTCGATCCAGTGCAGCTTTGCCGTTTCGGCCTTGTTGACGCCGTTGTAGGTATCGAGCGCCTGGCGCAAGGCGGCCGTTTCGTCTGCGGTCAGCGCGCGCATGACGCGGCCGACGTACTGGATCTGCCGGCGCTTGCCTTCGTGATCGGTGATGCGGCGCGCTTCGAGCACGGCGTCGGCGAGGCCTTCGGGCATTGGCATGCGCTTGAGCGCGTCTTTCGGCAGCTCGACGAGCGCGACGCCCAGTTCCTGTAGCGCGTGCATGTCGCGCTTGAGCTGGGATTTGCTGGGGCGGTCGTAGCCGTTGTCGTCCGCGACGTCGGCGTCGGCGTCGCCGGACTGCATGGGTTGAATGCGGGTTTTGCGTGTCATCCCCGCATTGTAGCGTGCCGCGAGACGTCTTTTGCCGGGCGGCACGCGGGCGGAGCGCCGCTTTGGCGATTCGGCCGAGACCGTGCCCGCTGCAGCGAACCGGGTTTACCGCGCTGTGGAATCGCGAGTGAACCGGCCCGGACCTTGCTATGATCGCGGGATGCGTGACGTACAGCACAACGCAGCACCGATGGGCGCAGCAGCGGCCCCCCCATGGGGCCCGGCGCACGGCCCAGCAATAGCTCAATAAGCAGCTCAATACCGGACGGCTACACAAATGGCAGCAGACATGGACGCCAAGCAGCGATTTTTTCCGCACACGCAGGACGAACTGAAAGCGATCGCGTCAGACATTCTCGGCCACGCAAAGTCGCTCGGCGCGACGGACGCCGCGACCGAAATCTCCGAAGGCGACGGTTTGTCGGTGTCGGTGCGGCGGGGCGAGGTCGAGACGATCGAGCACAACCGCGACAAGATGGTCGGCGTGACCGTCTTCATCGGCGCGAAGCGCGGCAACGCGAGCACTTCGGATTTTTCGCCGGAAGCGCTGCGCGACACGGTCGCGGCGGCCTACAACATCGCGCGCTTCACCGCCGAGGACAACTGCGCCGGGCTCGCCGAAACCGAGCTGTTGGAGACGGCGCCGCGCGATCTCGATTTGTATCATCCGTGGCATTTGTCCGCCGATGACGCCGTCGAGCTGGCCCGCCGCGCCGAAGACGCCGCATTCGCAACCGATCCGCAGATCCGCAACTCGGAAGGCGCAAGCGTCTCCGCGCAGCATTCGCAGTTCGTGCTCGCGACGACGCGCGGTTTCCTGCACGGCTATCCGTACTCGCGTCACTACGTGGCGTGTGCGCCGATTGCGGGCAGCGGGCGCAACATGCAGCGCGACGATTGGTACTCGTCCAAGCGCAGCGCCGCCGAACTCGCGGCGCCCGAGGCCGTGGGGCGCTATGCGGCCGAGCGCGCGCTCGCTCGCATGGGCGCGAAGGGCCTCGATACGCGCAAGGTGCCGGTGCTGTTCGAGGCGCCGCTCGCGGCCGGGCTGCTCGGCGCGTTCGTGCAGGCGACGAGCGGCGGCGCGCTCTACCGCAAGACGTCGTTTCTCGTCGACAGCCTCGGCAAGCCGGTGTTTGCGCCGCACGTGCAGGTCATCGAAGACCCGCATGTGCCGCGCGCGATGGGCAGCGCGCCGTTCGACGAAGAAGGCGTGCGCACGAAAGAGCGCGCGGTGGTGAAGGACGGGGTGGTCGAAGGCTATTTCCTGTCGACGTACTCGGCGCGCAAGCTCGGCATGCAGACGACGGGCAACGCCGGCGGCTCGCACAATCTTTCACTGACGAGCTCGCAAACGCGTCCCCAAGACGATTTCGAAGCGATGCTCAAGAAGCTCGGCACGGGTCTGTTGCTGACCGAGCTGATGGGGCAGGGCGTCAACTACGTGACGGGCGACTATTCGCGCGGCGCGTCGGGATTCTGGGTCGAGAACGGCAAGATCCAGTATCCGGTCGAGGAGATCACGGTCGCGAGCACGCTGCAGGAGATGTTCCGGCATATCGTCGCGATCGGCGCCGATACGATCGTGCGCGGCACCAAGCGGACGGGGTCGGTGCTGATCGAGCGGATGACCGTGGCGGGGCAGTAAGCGCGGCACACTGAAAGCCAAAGACGGCTCGCTGCGAGCCGTCTTTTTTTGTCGACCCGAGTTTGCGCTTCAGCGCTTACTCGGGTCCCATGCAGAGCGGTCGACCCGAGTTTGCGCTTCAGCGCTTACTCGGGTCCCATGCAACGCTATGCGCTGTTCTTACGCTGATAGACCACGAACGCGTAATCGAAGTCATTCGGCGCATTGGCGTGATGCGCCTCGCGCGACACTTCTTCCCACTCGTTCCGGTCCAGCTCCGGAAATGTCGCGTCGCCGTCGAAGTCCGCCATGATCTCGGTGACGACCATCTTGTCCGCCAAGGCCATGCCTTCGGCGTAAAGCTGCGCGCCGCCGATCAGGAACGCTTCGGGCGCCTGGTCCCCGGCCGCGAGCGCGAGCGCCGCCGGCAAATCGGTGACCGTATCGCAACCGTTGAAGCGCCGCGACCCGTCGCGCGTCACGACGACGTTGCGCCGCCCCGGCAGCGCCCTGCCGATCGACTCGTGCGTCTTGCGTCCCATGATGATGGGCGCACCCATCGTCGTGCGCTTGAAGTGCGCAAGGTCTTCGGGCAAGCGCCAGGGCAACTGGTTGTCGCGGCCGATCACGCCGTTGCTGGCGCGAGCGACGATCAGGGTCAGTATCGTCATCGTGAGGAGGGGGAGCCGGAATCCTGCCGATTCTACCCGAGCCCAGGCGGGGGCCGGTCCCGCCTGGCGCAGGTTCCGGCAGGACGGGCAGCGGCCCCCTCCCGCTTCACTTTGGCGCGCCGCCGCCGCCGCCGCCGTCGTCGCCGCCGCCGTCGCTTGCGGGGAATGGCTTGTCGTCCGGCACCGTCACTTCGCGCAGTCCGTGCGCGCCCATCAGCCGGTACAGCGTGACGCGCGAGATCCCGAGATCCTGCGCCGCCTCGTTGAGCCGGTGCCGGTGCCGCAAGAGAGCCGATTCGATCGCGCGCTTCTCGGCCGCCTCGCGTGCTTGCGCGAGCGTCAGCGCCTCTTGCGCGGTGAAGTGCTCGAGGTCGAGGTCCCCGGCCGAGATCAGCTTGCTCTCCGCCATCACGATCGCGCGCCGCACGCGGTTGATCAGCTCGCGCACGTTGCCCGGCCAGTTGTAGTTGTGCATCGCCTCGATCGCCGACGGCGTGAAGCCGCGGATCTTGCGCGAGCTGTCCGTCTTGAACTTGTGCAGGATGTGATGCGCGAGGATTTCGATGTCCTTGCCGCGCGCGCGCAGCGGCGGCTCGTCCACGCGCAGCACGCACAGGCGGTGAAACAGGTCGGCACGGAAGCGTCCTTCGCGCATCGCGACGTCGAGGTCGACGTGCGTCGCCGAGATCACGCGCACGTCCACGGGAGTCGATTCGCGGCCGCCGAGCCGCTCGATCTTGCCTTCCTGCAGGAAACGCAAGAGGCTCGCCTGGCTTTCGAGCGGCAGGTCGCCGATTTCGTCGAGAAAGAGCGTGCCGCCGTCGGCGGATTCGACGCGGCCGATCTTGCGCTGGTTCGCGCCCGTGAACGCGCCGCGCTCGTAGCCGAACAACTCCGACTGCAGCAGGTGATGCGGAATCGCGCCGCAATTGATCGCGACGAACGGCGCTTTGCGCCTGGGTGAGCGCTCGTGAATCGCGACGGCGGTCAACTCCTTGCCGGTGCCCGATTCGCCGGAGATGAAGACCGTCGCGTCGGTATTCGCGATTTTGCGGATCGTGCGGAAGAGCTGCTGCATCGCCTCGCAGGTGCCGACCATCTCGTCGTCGCCCGCTGCAGCCACGCCGGCGACGAAGTCGAGATCGCACAGCGTGACCATCCCGTACGCGTGGCCGACGAGGTAGTCGATCGTCGGGGTGGCCGCGGGCAGCTTCACGTAATCGAAGCAGTAGTGGCGGATGATGCGGCGCACCTCGGCGTCTTCGAGCTGCTCGGGGCTCGCGAGCGCGATCCAGCCGATCTGCTGCTGACGCAGGCTCGCTTCGAGGCAGGCCAGTTCGCGCGCCGCGAAGCGCGTGATGTCGACGATCCCCGCGTACGGCGTGTCCGGGCGAATGAGACGTACCGCGTCGGCGGCCGCGCGGGCCACCGACACGTGCCAGCCGCGCGCTTTCATATGCTCGAGCAACGCGTCGTCAGGCACGCGCGCGACGTAGATCAGCGCTCGCTGCTCGGCTTGTCCATTCACGTTCCGGACTTCCTTGGGGTGCGCGATCGACAGGCGAGAGGCTCCTCCCGCGAGTGGCGCTACCGATGTCAAATGTGGTGATTCACGCACGATGACCCCGTTGTCGTCAGACGTCAAAAAGTGTAGGGGAACCGCACGCCGACCACGAAGTTCGGCGCGTCGGGCGTGAGCCCCACGGACACCGATCCTTCGATCGTGAGGTGCTTGTTCACCACGTGGTTCAGACCGAAATTCAATGCGGCAGCCACCGTCTCGCTGCCCGGTACCTTCTGCCATCCCTGACCCGGCGCCTGCGTCTCGCTCTCGGGCTCGAGCGCCATGGTGTAGGAGATGCTCGCCGAATCCTTGTCCGAGAAGGCGATGGCGGCGCCGCCGCCCCACTGGATGATGTCGCCGAGCTTCACCTTCGCGGGCTCGACCTGGCCTTCCACGGCCGAGATGTCGGAGAACGAGCGCGCGACGTTATACGTGTACGACAGGCTGCCGAACAGCACGACCGGATCGTAGGTCTTCAAGAGCGACACGCCGGCCGTGATGTTCCAGAAGCCGGTGCCGGTCGGCAGCTTGCTTGGCGCGACGAGGCTCGTGTTGTTCGGGTCGACTTGTTCGAGCTTGATGCCGAACGGCGACGAGCCTGTCGGCGCCTTCACCCGCAGGCTGCCGACCACGTCCGGAAGGTTGTTGGTCTCCTTCAGAAACTGATAATAGACGCCGAAGTTGACATCTCCGATATCGCTCGAATTCGCGGACGCATCCGACAACTGGCTCGCCGCGCCGCCTGCGCCCCCGACGATGAAATTGCTGTGCCGGTAGATGTAGGGCACGTCGACATCGACGCTCATGCGGTCGGTCAGGCCGTAGCGCGTGTCGAGGTCGGCCATCACCTGGTGCGACTTCGTCTCGCCGAGATTGATGTTGCCCAGGAAGATCGCGTCGAGCGCGAGGAAACCCGACAACTGCAATTGGCGGCGGTCGTAGTAGGTGTCGCTGATCCCCCAGTCCATCGTGAGCTTGTGGTCGAAGAGCGGCGCGTGCTCGCGCTGCACGACGGCGTTCTCCGCCTCGGTGCGCTGCGGTTCCGCGGCCTTCTGCGTGGTGCCGACCGTGCCGTCGCCCGAGGTGCCGGTCGTTCCCTCGGGCGAGGTGCCCCCGCCCGACGATTGCGGCACCGGCGGGTTGGCCTGCACGCCGGTGGCCGTGCTCGTGCCGCCGCTCGGCCCGGGGGCGCCGGGCGTCACCTGTGCGAGCTGCGGCAACGGCGGCAGCGGCACGGGCAAGTTGTCCGAGCCCGGCGGCTGGGCGACGGCGGCGTTCTCGTCTGCCGCGCCGCCTGAGAGGCCGCGTCCGCGCTGCGACATTTCCAGCTCCGTGACTTGCTTTTCGAGCGACTGGATCTGCCGCTGCTGCTGGTCGACGACCCGCATCAGGGTGTTGAGCCGATCTTCGAGCGATTGATTGCCAAGCTCCTGCGCTTGTGCCCCCTGCGAGAGTGCAAACAGCAGCACCGCGGCAGGTATTGCCGCGAGCGCACTCAACGGCGCGCCCCTTGCTGACATTCTGGTCATTGTGCTTCCCCCGGTCCGGCAGCGGCGCGCCGTTTTGTCTCCTCCCGTACGCGCCGCTGCATTTGACTTCTTGTTGCCGTACTGCCCGGTCCTTCGCTGCAAGCAGCGGGTTGCGGCCCGCCGCGTTTCGTCATCTCCCTGGCATCGCGCCGCGGACCTGCAGCGCCTGCATCACGCCGAGCTGCCGCAGCAAGTTGCCGGACAACTGCTGGGTCTGCAGATGCAGTTGCAACTGATTGGCGACGGCCTGGTTGTTGCCCGCGATCTGCAGCAATTGCGCGATCGCCCCGGCTTGTTGTGTGTTGTTCGGGGCGATGCTCTGCGCGGCGAGACCGGCCGGCGTCTGCAGCGAAACCGTCACGCCGCCGTTGCCGAACGCGATACCGGCCTTGATGCTGCCCGATGCGTTGCTCGCGCTTGCGGCCGGCGAGTTCGTGCTGCCCGGGATCGACGGAATCGATGCATTGCCGAAATCGATGGTCGTCGAGTTCGAGCCGACGTTGCCGTTGCCTGCCACCTGTGTCACCTGCGAAACGCCGTTGACCGCGATGTTCTGGCCGCCGGTCGCGATCGCATGCGGGTTGGCGCCGTTCGATCCGGCGTTCGTGTTGTCGAGGACCTGCGCCGAC
Organism: Trinickia mobilis; assembly: GCF_017315705.1. Classification (GTDB taxonomy): domain Bacteria; phylum Pseudomonadota; class Gammaproteobacteria; order Burkholderiales; family Burkholderiaceae; genus Trinickia_A; species Trinickia_A mobilis. The sequence continues at coordinate 59,631 of NZ_JAFLRF010000010.1, forward strand.
GTGCTCACTTGCGCCGACATCGGGCCACGGCCGTGCGCGGTGACGGCGAGCGAGCCTTGCGCGACTGCCATCGCGCCATTTGGCAATTGCCATTGAGAAAGCAGGTTCAAGACGAACCCGGAAATCATGGAGCCGCCGGCGTATTTGCCGGTCTGGTTTGCGAGCACGTCGTCGCCGACCGCCTGCCATTTGATGGCCTGCGATGCGGCTGCGCCCGTCGAAAGAAAGCCTGGCGTCGCGACTGCGGTGTTCTCCGATGCCGGCACACCGCTCGCGATGCCGCACGCCGTAAGGCAAAGCGCGAGGCGAAGAGGCGAAAATGGAAGCTTCATGGTTATTCAGAACCAGTCTGCCTTGGACAATCCGTAATCGACAAAGGGAGTCGCGGCCGTGCTGGCGTCAAGTGCGCGATCGCGCAGCTTCAAGGCCAGCGACTCGTTGCCCTGCAACAGCGGGGAATCCTCCCTGAACGGTTTGCCGAGGACCGCGAACACGAGCCCGTTCCAGCTCTTCACGAAGTCCTCTTCCATGACGATGCGGTTGCCGAGCGCAGGGTCCGCGATGAAGATGCGGCCTTCCTCGGCATGCTTGACGATGACGAAGTGCTCGTAACCGTCGATGCTCATCAGCACCATGACGGGAATCTGCAAGTGATACAGCGCATCGGAATTGACCCGGAAGCCGCGCCCGCGCAACCCGATCGTCTCGACGAACTTCTTCATGTCGAGCATCGAGAAACCGTTCTTCACGACGACCTCTGGCTTCGAGAACACCATCATGCGGCGAATCAGTTCGGTCTCCGGAATATCGATTCCATAGCCGAACTTGAGCAGCGTCGCAAGCGCAGCCGCACCGCAGCTATAGTCGAATTGCTGGCTGACGATATGGCTGTAACGGATCTCCCGCATGGAGCGCACTGATTTGGTGAAGGGCACCCCTGCAAGATTAGTCGTATCGATGGTGGACTGTGCGTGGCTTGCCGCACACATCGTGCAGCAAGCCAACGTCACGGTGAGCCGCCATGCCGAGAACCGGTCAAACCCGGGCATGCTGGTCTCCTGGCTTGTGTGCGCCGGCCCTCACAACGAAGGCCGGCGCGAACTCCCGACTGCTTATTTCACTGCGTATTTCGGTGCTGATCGACTTGCTTAGTGGCCCATGCTCGTCGAAGCGATGGCAAGTCCGTTATGCTGGACGTTGCCCGCGCCGCCGGCGATGTTCACGCCGATGTTGCCTTGCGAGCCTTGCAGCGAGCCGGCGCCGAGCCTGGCCGTGCCGCCCATCGAGCCGGAGAAGTCCATACCGGCCTTCTGGTCGTTGTCGTCGGTGGCGACCATTGCGACTGCCTGAGAGTTACCCGGATTCACTTGCGAAGTCGACGCAGCGAGGCTGTTGTTCTGCGCATTGCCGACACCCGAAGCCACGTTCACGCCCACGTTGCCCGATACTTGACGAAGCGAGTTGTCGCCGATCGATGCATTGAACACGTAGTTTTTCACGTTCGCTTCGCCACCGGTGCTCTGGTTGCTGAAGATCTGCGCGTTGCCGAACACATTGCCGGTATCGACGGCGGCGAGCGACACGTCGTTGCTTTGCGCGTTATCGACGCCTTCGGTGATGTTGATGCCGAGGTTGCCCGATACGTCGTTGCCCGCGTTCTCGCCGGTGGTAGCCGTCAGCGTGGTCGGGTCTTGCGTGTCGATGTAGGTCGTGACCTTGCCGTAGACGGAGACATCCGACTCATTGATGTTCTTGCTGAAGCTCCAGGACGACCCTTCGCTCTCGCTCGACTTCATGGCTGCGACCTCGTAGCCGGACGAGCTTTCGGAGTGCGACTTGCTGCCCGAGCCCGACGCGCTGTCATAGCTCCAGTTGTTGTGCTCGCCCGAGCCTGCCGCGGCGTTGAACTTGCCATGGACGCCCGACGAGTTCTCGTAGCTCGATGCGTTGTAGCCGGCCGAGAAACCACCTTGCGCATGGAAGCTGTCGTAGCCGTGGTGCTCGTCGTTGTCGGAGGTGTACGACACGGAGCCGCCTGCTTTGCCGCCCGCCGAGATATGCGCACCCGAGCTGTTGTTTTCCTTGCTGAACCAGCCGCCGATCGACGCGTTCTGCTTGCTGTAGTTGTAGCCGCTGCCCGAGGCTTCCTGATTCTTTTCCGAATAGGAGTAGTTCGACGATTTCTGGTAGCCCTGCGCAAACGCCGCTGCTTCGAAGCTGTTGCTCCATTCCGAACTGGACTTGGAGCCGCTGCCGCTGATCGAGAACTTGTCGGCGTTGATCGTGGTCGTGATCTCGCCCTTCGTGTAGGTGCCCGGCAGCGGATCGAGGTCGACCTTGGCCCAGACGCTCTGGTTGTTCTGGACCACGGCGCCCGCGGTGCTCGACACCGACACGCAGCCGAACAGCGTGACAAAGCCTTCGATGCCGACTTTTTCGCCAACCGCGGTGTAGTTGAAGAGGAACGAGTCTTTGTCAGAGTTATGCGCAAACGCGCTGCTCGACGCGGCTGCAAGGACTGCTACTGCAATAAGAGTGCGCTTCATGATTACGCTCCGATACGACTAAGTTAAAAAAAAGTGCCCGCCGGGGGACGGAGCACAAAACTATTCGCCGTGGCATTACCGGCACCGGCCGTCTGGTTAACTTGCGCGACCCCGTTGACGTTTTTGAAGGCGTCTTTACTGATGATCGCCTCGCGTGCGTCATGAGCCCGCGTTTGCTGCCCCAAACCTCCTTGCTTGGGGGCCGTCGCGGATAGTTCACTATCCGAGACGGTCTCCACCCCTATCACCGCAGCGCCTAGGCCGACGCTGTTGCGCTGGAGATTCGCTGCGCCCGCAGACTGGTTCACCATCACCGCTCCGGACGTATTCGAAAATGCGTTGCCTTCGATGCTCGCGCTCGCGCTCTTCACGCGCGCCGCCGCGCTCGCGCTTTGCGAGCCGCCGGTGTAAGCGGCGCCGTCAGGCGTGCCGCTCACGATCGCCAGTTGATTGCTTTGCGCGTTGTTCAAGCCCGCGGTCTCGTTGACCGTGAGCGCGCCGTTCGAGCCGTTCAGTGCGCCTGTCGAGATCGTCGCGTTGCCGGTGACCACGGCGGCCTGGGCGAAGGCGCTGTCGGGCGCGGCGATCGCGAGCATCGTCAGGCCCGTGAAGCAGGCGAGCGCGCACGCGCCGAGCGGCCGTTGTGTCGTATGCGGCGCGTTCATTTCAACGCTCCCAGGGCGGCGCCGAGCGGCGCGAGCGCGCCCGTCACCGACATCGAGATCTGGCCGCCCACGCTCACCCCTTGCTGCGGCAGCGCGTTCGCGCCCACTGCGACGTTGCTGCCCGTTGTCGAGCCCGAGAGAATCCTCGTGACGGCCTGCAAGCCGGCTTCGCTGCCGTTCACGCCGGCCGTCGATACGCCGCTCGAGCCGTGCGCGTTGGTCAGGTCGAGATCGGAGACGACGGAGGCCATCAGCGGATTGAACGTCGTGGCCGGGAAAGTCGTGGCGCGCACCGCGACCGGGTCCTGGTCTTTCGGCACCGGCGTGAACGCGTCGCGCGGCATGACCGTGCGCTCGACGATGATGTCGCCGGGATTGCCGCTTTGCTGGGCATTGGCGCTGGCTGCCGCACCGGCCATCAGCACGCCGGCGAATGCCGGGATAAGCGCGAGCGCACGATGCGCGCGCTTGGCGAAGATTGAGGCGGTCATTTGCGCTCCCCCGCGAAAGGCCGAACTTCCCGGCGTCGTTTTGGCTGCCGTTGAAAAATCGGTCCCGCGAATTCGTTTGGTTACTTTCCGTTTCTGACTTACAGCGGCTTTCTGCGCTTACTTTCGCGTGTAGCTCACAACGTTGCCTTGCGCGGCGCGTCCCGAGTCGACGGGAACCGGCAGCGGGGCGGAGGGCGGTGCGATTTCGTCCCACAGCGTCACGGCGTTGCCGCCTCGCATGATCTGCGGCGTCGCGGCGACCGTCACCATGCCCACGCGTCCGCCGCGCTGCCGCGACAGCACCTGGTCGTCGAGCGGCGGCGCGTTGACGGACACGGCGTCGTCGCTCGTCGCGCTGGCATCGAGCGCGTCGCTGTCGGCCGCCGGCGCCGCGTTCAGCTCCAGCACGGCGGGCGTCGCGACGAGGCTTTGCGGCAGCGGCGCGAGCATCGGCCACGCATTGGCGGCGACGAGATTCGCCATCTGCAGCGGGCTCGCATCGACGGCTTCCTGCGCGCTGGCTGCGACCGGCGCCGCAAGCGAAACGAGCGCGGCGAGAAGCGTTGCCAGGAGCGGGCGCTTACGCAGAGGAGGAAAGAAAGCGAGTGACATGACGTTGTCTCCGGTGTGCAGGATATTTAGCGAGAGCTATGCCATCGGCCGCAAACCGTTGCCGTAATTGGCAGGCTCCAAAATGTCGCAATGCGGGACGCGCGAAAACCAGGGAAAGTGTTTCAGTGCTGAAACGGGGGGCGAAATGCGGCGGAATTGCGTATTGGGGCGCGCTTTCAAAATCGCGGCGGCGGACTCCGGAGTGTCGGGAAAAAATGCTTTTATTAGTTGTATGAATAATGAAGGGTTTTATGCGGAGGCCCTTATAGCAAGCAGCTTCCGATTAATTTCTTCGCATATTTGTGTTCGTGGACCCGGCGGTATAGTAAGCTCTCGAAACAGCTTCAGCCTTCTAAATAAGACCATTCCAGTGGTCATTAGCGTTTCACACGCCGCATATCGGGGATCCGCTGTCTACACGGAATGGAATGGCCGTTCGGTAATCGTATTTGATATACGAATACCGAGGTGATCCAGCGGGCTCGCAACCGGTGATTCGAGCGCGTCGTCATCCTTGGCGTTTGTTGACGAGAGGATCTGAAGAATGGAATCCGCAATGCGGCAACTGATTTACGTTACTCGGGAACCCAGCGCACGGCTGAATTCGGAGTTCCACCAACGCGGCTGGCATGTCGATGTCGTCGGGTGCGCGCGCGAGGTTCGCCGCGCCGTGAAAAGCGATATGGCGGCCGGCGGTCTTCTCGATCTGTCGAGCCATTTTCAGCAACACGAGATCGTGGCATTCGAGTCGTGCCTGACGATGCCCAACGTCGGCTGGGTCGCGACCACGTCGCCGGGTCAATTGCAGGACGCCGCGGTGCGCCGCTTGATACGCGACTACTGTTTCGACTACGTGACGATGCCCTATGCGGAGACCCGCATCGTCGATTCGGTCGGCCACGCCTATGGAATGGTGTCGCTCGACGATTCCGATGCGGCAATCAACGATGGCGCGCACGTCGGCGAAGGCGAGATGGTCGGCTCGTGCGACGCGATGATGGCGCTCTTCCGCTCGATCCGCAAAGTCGCGATGACCGACGCGCCGGTGTTCATCTCCGGCGAATCGGGCACGGGCAAGGAGCTGACGGCGGTCGCGATTCACGAGCGCTCGCCGCGGCGCGAGGCGCCGTTCGTTGCGATCAACTGCGGCGCGATCCCGCCGCACCTCTTGCAATCGGAACTCTTCGGCTACGAGCGCGGCGCGTTTACCGGCGCGAATCAGCGCAAGATCGGCCGCGTCGAAGCGGCTAACGGGGGCACGCTCTTTCTCGACGAAATCGGCGATTTGCCGCTCGAAAGCCAGGCGAGCCTGTTGCGTTTCCTGCAGGAACACACCGTCGAGCGGCTCGGCGGACACGCGGCGGTGCCGGTCGACGTGCGCATCATTTCCGCGACCCACGTCGACATGCATCAGGCGATGCTCGAAGGGCGTTTCCGCGCGGACCTCTATCACCGTCTGTGCGTGCTGCAGATCGACGAGCCGCCGCTGCGCGCGCGCGGCAAGGATATCGAGCTGCTCGCGCGGCATATGCTCGACCGCTTCAAGAAAGACGCGAGCCGGCGCTTGCGCGGCTTCTCGCCGGACGCGGTCGCGGCGCTCCACAACTACGGCTGGCCCGGCAACGTGCGCGAGCTGATCAACCGCGTGCGGCGCGCGATCGTGATGTCGGAAGGACGTTCGATCACGGCGGGCGATCTGGAGCTGGCGGAGTACGTCGAGATCGTGCCGGTCTCGTTAGCGCAGGCGCGCGAAGCGGCGGAGCGGCAGGCGATCGAGCTTGCGCTCCTGCGTCATCGCGGACGGCTCGGCGATGCCGCGCACGAACTCGGCATTTCGCGCGTGACGCTGTATCGCTTGCTGTGCGCGCATGGCATGCGGCACATGGAAGCCGAAACGGCGACGGGGGGATGACGCGCGCGCCCGGTGCGTTGCCGGGCACGCGCCGTGAGCGGTGCAACGCCGCTTGCTAGAATCGAGGTTATCGCTAAAAAGCTGCGGCACGGCGCTGCCGCAGATCGCCACCTCCGCGGCTTCCCGCCGCGCCGAAGGAAACCTCGAATGAAACAATACCTGGACCTCGTCCGCACGATTCTCGACACCGGCACCTGGCAGGAAAACCGCACCGGCATTCGCACGCTCAGTATCCCCGGCGCCATGATGCGCTTCGATCTGCAGCAGGGCTTTCCCGCTGTGACGACGAAGAAGCTCGCGTTCAAATCGGCGATCGGCGAGCTGGTCGGCTTTCTGCGCGCGTCGCGGAGCGCGGCGGATTTCCGCGATCTCGGTTGCAAAGTGTGGGACGCGAATGCGAACGAAAACCCGCAGTGGCTTGCCAATCCGTATCGCGAAGGGCCCGACGACCTCGGCGACGTGTACGGCGTGCAGTGGCGCAAGTGGCCCGCGTACAAGCTGCTGAATGCGGATGCGTCAGCGCAGATCGCCGATGCCACTGCACGCGGTTATCGCATCGTCACGCAGTTCGACGAGGACGGGCAGGGGAAGGTGCTGCTCTACAAGGCAGTCGACCAACTGCGCCAATGTCTCGATACGATCATGCAGAACCCGAGCGACCGGCGCATTTTATTTCACGGCTGGAACCCGGCGCTGCTCGACCAGATCGCGCTGCCCGCGTGCCATCTGCTGTATCAGTTCCTGCCGAACGCGGCGCACCGCGAGATTTCGCTGTGCCTGTACATCCGGAGCAACGACGTCGGCCTCGGCACGCCGTTCAATCTCATCGAAGGCGCGGCGCTCCTGGCGCTCGCCGGGCGCTTGACGGGCTATACGCCGCGCTGGTTCACGTATTTCATCGGCGACGCGCACATCTACGAGAACCAGCTCGACATGCTGAAACGGCAGCTCGAGCGCGAGCCGTACGAAAGCCCGACGCTCGTGATTTCCGAGCGCGTGCCGAGCTACACGGAAACGGGCGTCTACGAACCCGAGTGGCTGGAGAAGGTCGAGCCGGCGGATTTTTCGCTGGTCGGCTACCGGCATCACGCGCCGTTGACGGCGCCGATGGCGGTCTGATTCCGCGCTGCCGAGATTCGACGCGCGGGGGTGGCGGACACGAGTAGGTGATTTGCGGCGACCCTGTCGTCGTCTTGGGTTGCTTCGGACGAAAAAAAACCCCGCAGGCTATGCCGGCGGGGTTTTACATTTCTGTCGACCCGAGTTAGCGCTTCAGCGGTTACTCGGGTCCCATGCAACGCGGTCGACCCGAGTTAGCGCTTCAGCGGTTACTCGGGTCCCATGCAACGCTCGCACGACGTGGCGTTCATTCGTGCTTGTGCTCGTCGTGACCGCCGCCGCCGCTGTGCTGCTCGACGTGCTGTTCCGGGCGCGGCTGCGGCTGCGGTTGCGGCTGCGGACGCGGCTCGGCATGGGCCTGCGGCTGCGGCTGCGGACGCGGCTCGGCACGGGCCTGCGGCTGAGGCTGAGGCTGCGGACGCGGCTCGGCATGGGCCTGCGGCTGAGGCTGAGGCTGCGGACGCGGCTCGGCACGCACCTGCGGTTGCGGCTGCGGCTGCGAACGCGGCTCCGGACGAGCCTGCGGCGCCTGCCCGACGTGCTGTTCAGGACGCGGCTGCGGCTCGGCGCGTGGTTGTTGCGCCTCGCGCTGCTGGAACTCCGGATGCGGCTGGCCGCCCTGCGGCGCTTGGGGCGCTTGCGGCACGCGCGCCTCCTGACGCGGCTGACCGCCCTGCGGTGCCTGCGGCCCCTGCGGCATGCGCGCCTCTTGACGCGGCTCGCCGCCTTGCGGCGCACGGGCTTCCGGATGCGGCACTTGCGGCTGCGCCTCGCGGCCCGGAACGGCACCCGGCTCGCCGCGCTGCTGCGCCATCGGCCCCGGCGCATGCTGCGGGCCGTTCGCGTTACCGGTCATCTGCGGCGGACGCGGCACGCCGTTGCCCGGCTGACCGTGCTCGACGGCCATCGGCGTATGCGGCGCGGCTTGTCCGAATTCCGGGCGCGGCGCATTCGGGGCACCCGGCGCGCCCGGCGCACCCGGCGCCGGACGCTGCTCGACCTGAGCCGGACCATGCATCGGCGCCATCACAGGCGAATGCAGGTTGACGAGCCGCACGTCGCGCGCCGGCGCGCCGTGCGCTTGCTGCGCGGCGAAGCCGGCCGGCGGCGCGCTGCGCACGACCGGCTCGCCCGCGCCCCGCACTTGGCCGCCGCCGTGCGCGAAACGCTGCGCGAGCTGATCGTGGAACGCGGCCGGGACGACCGGGCTGCGCGTCGCGACGATTTGCCGTGCCGCCGCGGCTTGCGGCGGGCGATAGGTCGCCTGGCGCAGCCCCGGCCCGAAGCTCTGACGAACCGGCGCGATGCCCGGCGCGCCCGCGCTGATCCGCGCGTTGCGCCATTGCTGCGGGTCGACTTTCTGCGCGAAGCGCATGACCGGCTGGCCGTGGACGAAGGCCGTCGCCGGTACCGCCGTCACGGCGCCCGGCGCGCGGTAGTTGATGTACGTGTTGTGGATGTTGTTGATATTGGTGATGTTCACATTCCTGTTGACGATCGCCGTCTGGTTCACGCGCTCGTAGTAGCGCGGGCTCCAGCCGCCCCAGCTCGGGTGCCACACTTCGCCCGGGCCGAGCGGGAACCACGCGACGCCCGCCGCGGCCACGCCGCCGATCGTGAGGTCGACGCCCCAGTCGACGCCGCCGCCCCCGCCGCCGACAAACGCGACGAGCGCCGGCGCATAGACGGGCGGCGCGCTGACGACGAGCGGCCCCGGCACCCAGGCCCAGCGGTCGTCCACGTACGCCCAGCGGCCATAGTGATACGGCGCGAAGCCCCACGGCGCATCGTCGACCCAGGTCCAGCCCCACGGCGCCTGCCAGACCCAGTGACCTTCGTGATACGGCGCCCAGCCCTGCGGCACCGAGTTCGGCTCCCACACGGCGCCGTATTGCGGATCGTTGCTCCAGGTGCCGTTCGCATCGAGATCCTCGTAGCCGGGGATGTCGCGCGACACGTAGCGCGCGGAAATCGAGCGATTCTCGGCGGCATTGCGGTTCTCTGCCCATTGGTCGAACGCGTCGGGCGGCGGCGCGCCGTTGCTCGCGACCTGCTGCAGGTTCGTGCCGGAGAACGTGATTTGCTGGCCGGCCGACATCGGCACCTGGCCACCGTCGCCGTAGACCGTGACCGAGCCGTCGCGGACCGTCACTGTTGTCGTGCTGCCGTCGGGCGCGACATCGACGCGATAGTCACCCGGGCCGGTCACGCCGACCGCGACATTCGGCGTATCGATCTCATACGACGAACCCGGCGCGAGCTCGCGCACGTGCGTCGACAGCGTGCCTTGCGCGACTTTCAACTGCGCGTTGGCGTCGTCGAGATTGAGGACGTCGAGGCTCGTCGCGGCGGAGAGGCGCACGGCGGTTGAGCCGATATGCAGTTCCGAGCGGGCGTTCGCGTCGTTCCACAGTTGATCGCCGGTCGTGAGCGGACGGTTGAGCGTCGCGTACGACCAGTCGGTCGCGCCGGCTGGCTCGGTCGTCACCGCGCCAGCCATGTAGTTCAGGCGCGCGACGCGACTCGGCGGATCGACTTGTTGCGCGGCCGGCGCGGTTTGCGGCGGCACGCCCTGCGGCGGCTCGGTTTGGGCGAACGCCGCGTGCGAGGCGAGCGCAAACGGCGCGGCGGCAAGCAGGACGTAGCCCGTCAGGCGACGGAGGGTCAGTCGAGGCGATGGGGTTGGCGTTTTCATGATGGTCCGTGGTCCGAGACGGGTGGGATGCTACGGCATTCCATGAATTCACTCTAGCGTTTGCCCCTGTATCAAAGCGCTCTGTTTTGTAAGTCTCCCGTCGTCGTCTGTAACAAAGATTGTCCAGGCCCCAAATGCGTAATTCGCCGCGAAGCCGGCCGTAATTCGGCTGCTTTCAAGCCGTAAGAATGGCGTCGAACCGGCGGCGTCCGGTGGGCGTGATGCGCAGCACGCGCGGCCTTTCGGCGCGCTCGACCCAGCCTTGCTCCGACCAGCTTTCGAGCAGCGCCGCGCCGAGCGCACCGCCCAGATGGGCGCGCCGCTCGCTCCAGTCGAGGCAGGTGCAGGCGAAGCGGCGGCGGCGCCCGTGCTCGAGGCCCACGTCGACGCCGAGGCGCGCGAGCTTCTCGGCGCCGGAGTCGGTCGCTTCGATCGCGGCGCCGTGCTGGACGAGCCAGCCGTCGCCGATCATCTTCTCGAAGACCCGCACCGCGAGCTCGCCCGCCATGTGGTCGTAGCAGGTGCGGGCGTAGCGCATCTCGAGCGGCACCGTGCGCGCGGGACGCGGCGTGGCGCGCTGCGGCGCGCTCGCTTGCGCGAGGTTGGCGAGCGCTTCGATCGATGCCGCGATGTCGGGCGTCGCGATCCGGTAGTAGCGGTGGCGTCCGCGCACGTCCAGCGCGAGCAGGCCGCCTTCGGTGAGCCGTGCGAGATGGCCGCTCGCCGCCGACGGCGACAGCCCCGCGATCAACTGCAGTTCGCCGGCGGGGCGCGCGCTGCCGTCCATCAGCGCCCAGAGCATCGCGGCGCGGCCGGGATCGGCGAGCAGCGAGCCGATCCGGCTCAGGCCGGGGAAGTGGCCTTCGTTGTGGTCGGGAAGCGGGGCGGGCATGGCGGGTCTCCGTAAGAGGCGCGGTGTGGCGTGGCCGGTTGGGTCGTTCGGGATGGCCGCGACCGTGAAGGATGGCTCACGTCGATACTCTACCGCCGCGCTGCATTCGATGTTTCAGGCCAAATCGAAATATCGAATGCAGCTTCAGGAGACGGCGGGCCGCCCGAGGGCCGCGAGCCGGCCCGGATCCTGAGTGCGCCCGTCCCGCTGCGCTAGAATCGATTTCTTCCTTCGCGCAACGCGACCAACAAGGGCAGTCATGAAAGTGTTTCTGGCGGCGGTGCTGGCCGCTTTGCTGTGCGGCGCATGCGCGGGCGGCGGCCCGGCACCGAGCGCCGGCTCGGGCAGCATCACGATGTACGGCACCATCGACGAAGGCATCACGTTCCGGAAGTAACGGGAAACGGGTGGCGCTTGCGAACGATTCGCGTCTCTGCGCGCGGGGTGATGCCCGCGGCGCGCGGCAGTTTGCCCCTTTATAATCGACTCCTTTCAATCCCTCGCCCGACCGGAGTCAATAGTGAACTACCCCCACGCTCACATTCGTTCGCGGGAGGCAACATGAACTGCCCCCACGCTCGCTACCGTTCGCTGTCGACCGGAGTTAGCGCTTTAGCGCTTACTCCGGTCCCATGCAAAGCTCCCCCCGAGGGGGCGGATGCCTCCCTTGGGGCGGCCCGGCGGGAGGCATCATGAGCACGCCTGCCGCACCGCTGGACCGTTCCGAAACCACCTTCCGCTTTCTCGCGGAGCCGACGTCCGTCAACTTCGGCGGCAAGGTGCACGGCGGCGCGTTGATGAAGTGGATCGACGAGACCGCGTACGCGTGCGCCGCCGTCTGGTCCGGACGCTACTGCGTGACGGTCAGCGTCGGCAATATCCGCTTTCGCCGGCCGATTCTCGTCGGCAATCTCGTGGAACTGCGCGCGCGCGTCGTCGCGACGGGCCGCACCAGCATGCACATCCACGTGACGGTGCTGGCTGGCGACCCGAAGAGCGGCCAGTTGCGTCTGACGACCGACTGTCTCGTCGTGTTCGTCGCCGTCGACGAAAACGGCACGCCGATTCCGGTGCCGGCGTTCGTGCCGGAGACCGACGAGCAGAAGCGCATCGCCAAGTACGCGATGGACGTGAAGGCGGCGCTCGACGCGATCATCGAGCTCAAGCCCGAGGAAATCGCGAAAGGGAAGATCTGACGCGCGCCTTCCCGCTTTTGCACCGCGCGCGAAGACGATTCTCCGTGCGTTCCATGTGAAAAGCGCCGTGGCGGTCCGCAGTCACGGCGCTTCGTTTGGGCGACGTGCCGCTACTTCTGCACGTTCCCGACCATCTCCTGCGGACGCACCCACTGCTCGAACTGCTGCTCGGTCACATAGCCGAGCGCGAGCGCCGACGCTTTCAGCGTCGTGCCTTCCTTGTGCGCCTTCTTTGCGATCTGCGCGGCCTTGTCGTAGCCGATGTGCGGATTGAGCGCCGTCACGAGCATCAGCGATTCGTTTAGCAGCGTATCGATGCGTTCGCGATTCGGCTCGATGCCGGCCGCGCAGTTGTCGTTGAAGCTGTGCGCGCCGTCGCCCAGAAGGCGAATTGACTGCAGCACGTTGTGCGCAATCATCGGACGAAACACATTCAGCTCGAAGTTGCCGCTCGCGCCGCCCAAGTTGACGGCGACGTCGTTGCCGAACACCTGGCAGCACAGCATCGTCATCGCTTCGGATTGGGTCGGGTTGACCTTGCCCGGCATGATCGAGCTGCCCGGCTCGTTTTCCGGAATCGACAGTTCGCCCAGGCCGCAGCGCGGGCCGCTCGCGAGCCAGCGGATGTCGTTGGCGATCTTCATGAGGCTCGCCGCGACGGTCTTGAGCGCGCCGTGCGCGAACACGAGCGCGTCGGCGGCCGCCATCACCTCGAACTTGTTCGGCGCCGTGACGAACGGCAGGCCGGTCAGCTTGCCGATTGTCTGCGCGACGTTGTGCGCGAACTGCGGATGCGCGTTGAGCCCCGTGCCGACTGCCGTGCCGCCCTGCGCCAATTCATACAGGTGCGGCAGCGCCGATTCGACGTGCTTGATGCCCTGGTCGAGCTGCGCGACGTAGCCGGAGAACTCCTGCCCGAGCGTGAGCGGCGTCGCGTCCTGCAGATGCGTGCGGCCGATCTTCACGACGTCGGCGAAGGCGTGCGCCTTGGCGTCGAGCGTCGCGCGCAGCGTCTTCAGCGCAGGCAGCAGATGCTTGACCAAGCCGCACGCGGCGGCGACGTGCATTGCCGTCGGAAACACGTCGTTCGACGACTGGCCGCGGTTCACGTCGTCGTTCGGATGCACCTTGCGCGCCTCGCCGCGCTCCCCGCCGAGCAGTTCGCTTGCGCGGTTCGCGATCACCTCGTTCAGGTTCATGTTGGTCTGCGTGCCGGAGCCCGTTTGCCAGACCGCGAGCGGAAATTCGCCCGGATGCTTGCCGTCGATGATTTCGTCGGCGGCCTGCATGATCGCGCGCGCCTTGTCTTCGGGGAGCACGCCGAGGCCGAGATTCACCTCCGCTGCCGCGCGCTTGATGACGGCCAGCGCGTTGATGAGCTCGGGCGACTGCTTTTCCGTCGAGATCTTGAAGTTCTGCAGCGAGCGCTGCGTCTGCGCGCCCCATAGGTGCGCGCTCGGCACGGCGATTTCGCCGAAGGTATCGCGTTCCATGCGTACGTCGTCGGTCATGTTCGGCTCCAATTGACAGAGGGTTCGGATTCGGCGCCGACTCTCAGCCGTCACAGCTCCGAATCGATAGGCAACAATAAGAATAGACCCGTGAGTGCGTTGCGGAGGAAACCGGCTTCGGGATCGAGCGTCCAGGTCTTCAGATACGGGCCGGCGGGGCCGAGTTCCTCGCTCGTCCAGACGATGCGCGACGTGGATCCGGCAAGCCCTTGCAATTGCGCTCTTTCGGCAGGCGTCGCGAGCCGCAGGCGGTAGCTTGCGCGCAGCGAGGTCGCCTGGTCGAACAGTTGCGCGACCTGGTTCGCGAGCGTCGGGCTGTGGATGAAGAGCGCGAGTTCGGTGTTCAGATGCGCCGAGCGCGGATCGAGATTCATCGACCCGATCACGAGCGTGCTGCGGTCGATCACGTAGACCTTCGCGTGCAAGCTCGTGCGGGATTCGGAGCCTGCGATGCTCTCGTGCGTCTCGGGCGCGTCGGGCGTCTCGTGGAGCGGCTTGTACTCGTACAGCTCGACGCCGTTCTGCAGCAGCGGCACGCGGTACGGGCTGTAGCCCGCCTGCACGGAGATCGCGTCGGTGGACGCCATCGAGTTGGTCAGCACCGCCACGCGCACGCCGCGCTTCGTCAGCTCGCCGAGCACTTTCACGCCGCCGTTGTGCGGCACGAAGTAAGGCGACAGGATCAGCACCTCGCGCTGCGCGGCCTGCAGCGCCTCAACGAGGGTGTGCATCGGCGGGCTTTGATAGGTGTCGCTCGGTGCCGTGATCTTGCTCGGCGAGTCGCCGCGAAATTCGGCTTTCGCCCAGGTGAGCCCCAACCGCTGCTGCGCGATCCGCTCGGCGAGCGGCGTTTTGTCGATGGGTTTGGCGTCGTAGGCGTCGGCGCTATCGCGCCAGTGCGCGCGCAATGCGTCGCGCGTCGCGTCGAGATCCGCCGTCTCGAAGTGCTGCTTGTTCAGCGCGTAGAGCGGGTAGGAATCCGAACTATTCCAGAACGTGTCGAAGCTCGCCGAGATATCGTGCGTGACGGGCCCGGCGGCGAATACGTCTAGATCGCGGAACACGAGCGTCGAGCTCATCCCGAAGTACTCGTCGCTGAGGTTGCGGCCGCCGGCGATCGCGATCTGGTTATCCGCGATCATCGCCTTGTTGTGCATGCGGCGCGTGAAGTCGTCGATTTGCGTGAAGACATTCTCGGTGCGCTCGAACATCCCCTGCTGCGCGCTGCCGAACGGGTTGAACACGCGGACCTGGATGTTGGGATGCGTGCTGAGCGCGGCCATCGTGCTGTCGATGTCCTTGAAGTTCAGGTCGTCGACGAGGAGCCGCACGCGCACGCCGCGGTCGGCGGCATAGAGCGCCGCGGCGAGCAGCAGCTTGCCGGTGTTGTCCTCGTCGGCGATGTAGTACTGCATGTCGAGCGTTTTCGTCGCGGCGCGCGCGAGCGCCACGCGCATCTGCAACGCTTCGGCGCCGCGCGGCAGCAGCACGAAGCCCGACTCGCCGGGATGGGTTTTTTCGAGCGGCGCGAGCGCTTCGGAGAGCGGCGTGTCAGCCGACGCCGGCAGCGCGTGTGCGATGGGGCGGTCGAGCGAATTGGCGGGAGGCCGCGTCGCGCATGATGCGGCGAGCGTGGCCAAGAGGAGGAGCGCGGTGCATCGCATCGCCCGCGATGCCGCTTGACGCGCGCATGAGAGGCGCCTCGTCGCGTCCTGCGCGCGCTGGCGTGCAGGGTTACCCGGTCGCCGAAGTTCGATCACGGTGCGTCGCTCTCCCGTCGATGCGTTTCTTCTTCAGACGGAATGCCTGCCAGGCGGCCCGCAGAGCAAGGAAAATATTTTAGAAGAAAACGCTTGTCGAACCTTCAGCATACGGCGTGCCCGGCGCAGCGTTGCATGGGGCGCTAACTCGGGTCGACCGCTTTGCATGGGACCTGAGTAAGCGCTAAAGCGCTAACTCTGATCGACAGCTTTGCATGGGACCCGAGTAAGCGCTAAAGCGCTAACTCGGGTCGACAAAAAAAGCCCGCAGCAGCGCGGGCCAAACACCCTGTCAGAGGAGTCGATTCCATCGTACTCGGCGTTGTGCCGCGCGCCAACGAACGAAGGATGCTTTGCTTATGCCTGCGGGTTGCCTGTCAGATGCCGGCTCTTCTTATGAAAGCGCAGCGTGAGCAACACGGCGACGCTCGCGAGCCCGGCCGCGAGTCCCCACCACAGGCCGCGCGCGCCGAGGCCGAAGTGGAACGCGAGCGTATAGCCGGTCGGGAAGCCGACGCCCCAATAGCCGAACGCCGCCGCGATCATCGGGATGCGCGTGTCCTTGAGGCCGCGCAGGCATCCCGCGGCGACCGTCTGCATGCCGTCGACGATCTGGAACACGGCCGCCACGCCGAGCAGCGACGCGGCGAGCGCGACCGTCGGCGCCTCGGACGGATTGTCGAGCCGCAGGTAGAGCCCGACGATTGCGTGCGGCGCGAGAATCAGCACGAGGCCCGAGAGCGACATGAACCCGGCGCCGAGCGCGAGCGCGACGAAGCCCGCGTGCCGCGCCGCGAGCGGCTGCCCGGCGCCGGCCCAGTAGCCGATGCGCACGTTGGCGGCCTGGCCGATCGCGAGCGGCACCATGAACGACACCGACGCGACGTTCAGCGCGATCTGGTGCGCCGCGAGCTGCGTCTGTCCGAGCACGCCGACCATCAGGCCGGTCGCGAGAAAGAGCGTCGATTCGACGCCGTAGGTGATCGCGACGGGCCAGCCGACAGCGAACAGCTCGCCCATCAGCGGCACGTTCGGCCGCGCCGCGGTGACGAAGCGCCGGTAGCGCTCGCGGCCGTGCAGCAGGATCACGAGCGTGATCGCGGTGAGCCAGATGGTGCAGGTCGTCGCCGCCGCGGAGCCGAGAAAGCCGAGCCGCGGCAGGCCGTAGGCGCCGTGAATCAGGCCGTAGTTGAGCACCGCGTTCACGGCGACGCCCGCGATCGACACCCACAGCAAGCGCTTCGCCGCGCCGATGGCGGGCAAAAACGAGCGCATCATGCCGATCCCGATCAGGCTGCCGAGCGAGGCCCAGCGCAGGATGTTCGCGTATTCGCCGACGTCGCGCGCGAGCGTGGGCGGCTCGCCGAACGCGAGCAGGATCGGATGCGCGAACGACAGCAGCACGAACGCGGGCACCGCGAGAATCGCCGAGAGCGCGAGGCCCGTCCAATATATGTGCGGCACGCGATGCTCGGCTTTCGCGCCGCGCGCATGGGCGACGCTGACCGAGACCGAGGTCAGCACGCCTTGCAGGACCGTCACGACGACCAAGAAGAGCGTGGCGCCGAGGCCGCCCGCGGCGATCGCGTCGGGGCCGAGCGAGCCGAGCAGGATCGTGTCGGTGACGCCCATCGCCATCTGCGAGAGCTGGGCGATCGCGAGCGGCGCGGCGAGACGGGCGGTGTCGGCGGCGTGGCGGGTGAAGCTGGGCGGCGCGACGGCCGCGTGCGAAAGGCGGGATTGAGACATAGCGACCTGCAAAAAACCTGCCGGTGCGCACCTTGCGCGCACCTTTCTTATTTCAAAAACAAACAGCATATTGCCAGTGCGTGCGGCTGTCGATGAGACGATCGGTCTACCGGCGCCGCAGCGGGGGGCTCATAGCCGGCTGAAGGCGCTTGACGTGCCTCACGTGCCCCGTGCGCAGGCGGGCTAAGCCGCCTCGTGCACGGCGATGCGCGTGTCGCCGTGCATGACGACCTGGCCCGCGCGAATCTTGCACCTCTTGCGCAGCTCGACCTGGCCGTCGACCGTGACCGCGCCCGATGCGACGATGGCTTTCGCCGATCCGCCGCTGTCCGCGAGGCCGGTCAGCTTCAGCAGGTTGTGCAATTCGACGAAGTCGCCGGTGAGCGTGAAGTTGAGATTGGCCATGACGAGCAATGCGATTCACGCATCGAAAAGGGAGAAGGGCCCGCATCATAAGCCACTTGCGGGCCAACACCGGCTATTTGCGCGCGCCGGACCTAGACTTCATCCCTTGCCTGCACGCGTTCGTCCGCTTCGACGATGGCCAGCGCCTCGTGCATCGTCGGGAAGATGTGCGTCTCGCCGATCACGCTGGCGATGCCGTGCCGGACCATGTCCGAGAGCAGGTATTGATTGACGCGCGCAAACACGACCTGGACTCCCCGCTGGGTCAACGTTTCGCAGAGCTCGGAGACCGTGCGCGCGGCCGAGTAGTCGAGATCGGTAATCGCTCCGGCATCGACCACGAACCAGTGCACGGGGTTCGGCGCGCGCTCGACAAGCTCGCGGACTTCGTCGACGAAGAAATGGTCGTTCGCATAGAAGAGGTCGGCGCCGAAGCGATACACGATCAGTCCGGGCGCGGTTTCGGCGCCGGGCGTGGCCGGTGCCGGCAGCCAGCGCGAGCCGGGCCCGGGCTCGAGCATCATCGTGTGCGGCCGATAGCTGTGGCGCACGTGCCGCAGCAGCGACAGCGCGACCGCGAGCATGATGCCCTGCTCGACGCCGATCACGACCACCGACGCCGCGGTGAAGAGCGCGAGCGTGAATTCGCCGGGGCTCTCGTGCCGGATCGCAAGGAGGCTCGGCACGTTGATGAGGCCGACTGCGATCGTGAACACGATGCCGGCCAGCACGGCGTGCGGCAGGTACTGGAGCGTGCCGCTCAGGAACAGCAGCACCACGACCACCACGGCCGCGAACACCAATTGCGCCACCTGGCTGCGCGCACCGGCGCGCTCGGCCATCGCGGTCTGCGTCGGGCTGCCGTTGACGACGAACGCGCCCGTCACCGCGGCGGCCGCATTGGCGGTGGCGAGGCCAAGGATGTCGGAGTCGATGTCGACGGGCTCGCGATAGCGCTCCGCGAACGCGCGGCTTGCCGCGGCGCTCTGCGCGATGATCATCGCGAAGCATGACGCGGACGTCGGCAGCAGCTCCAGCGATTCCCGCCAGCCGACGAGCGGCCAGTGCAGCGACGGCAGGCCGCCCGCGACCGGTCCGATCACCGCGATCCCGTGGCCCGCGAAGTTGTACGCGTAGCTTGCGGCGATCGATGCTACGACCGCGAAGAGCGCGACAGGCAACCGCGGCATGAAGTGCTTGAAGCCGAGAATGCAAGCCACCACGAGCGCCGAAATCGCAAGCGTGGGGAGCTGAACGTGCGGCAAGCGATCGAGGACCTGGCCGAGCTGCTCGATGCTGTGCCGCGACGTCACGGCGATGCCGAGCATGTCGCCGAGCATCGCGATCCCCACTTGCACGCCGACGCCGGCGAGAAAGCCGACCAGCACCGTGCGCGAGAGAAAGTCGGCGAGAAAGCCGAGCTTGAAGATGCGCGCAATCAAGAGCAGGACGGCCGTTTGCATCGCGACGACGCCCGCGAGCGCCGCGTATTTCGCGCTCGCCACGGGCGCCATCGCCGAGAGCCGGCTCGCGAAGATGGTGGCGGTGGCCGAGTCGGCCGCGACCACGAGGTGACGCGATGCGCCGAAGATCGCGAACGCCACCAATGGCAAGAGGACGGTGTAGAGCCCGGTCACCGCAGGCATGCCGGCGATGCGCGCATAACCGAGCACCTGGGGGATGTTCATCGAGGCGAGCGTTGCGCCCGCCATCGCGTCGCGAAGGGCCGCTGCCCGGTCGAGAGGTCGGATTCCCTTCAATAAGCTAAGTCGCATGCCGGCTTTCCAATGAGTTTTCGCACGCACGAATGGCGTGAAAACGGTATGAACGTTACCGTATCGTGCCGCGATTCGAAGCGGAAAAGCAAGGCAATTGGCAAACCGAGGAGGGCGGCCGCCTCGATGCGCGGCCGGTTCGAAGCCGGTTTCAGCGGCCCGCGAATGCCGGCTCGTATCGCTCGCGGGCCTGCGACGGGTTGCGCGAGCGGTTACGGAAACGCCGGTATCGTCGGGTCCGTGCCTTCGATGTCCGCTTCCGGATGATGGCTCTTGACGAGCGCTTCGATTTCCTCGACGCGATCCTTCGCGACGTCGACCATCATCAGCAACTCGCCTTTCTCGATTGCGGCCTCGAAGCGTTTCAGACGCGTGTTCGGCACGTCGACGCCGATCATCGTCGCAGTCCATGCGCCGAAGCCTGCGCTCGCGAGCGTCATCAGCACCACGACGCCGCCCGCGATCGTGAGCCCCGCTGGCGGAAACGCCAGCGCGACGAGACCCGCCAGCGCGCCTGTGACGCCGCCCGCGGCGGTGCCCCGCGCGAGCGCCGGAAGCAGGTCGCTGCGCTGCGCGAGCGTGCATTGCGGCAGGTCTTCGAGCGGGATGCCGGGGCGGGCGAGCACGTGGATACGCCGCCACTCGATGCGCTTGAGCAGCAGCTCGTCGATGATGCCCTTCGCGCTCGGGACGTCGGGCAAGAGAAAGTAGATGCGCCGCATGGTGGGCCTCCCTTCGGGTTTTCCTTGCGGGAATACCCGTAGCCCTGCTGGCCGGGCCGGCATCGGATTTGCGCAGGCGATAGGCGGCAGAGCCCTATCAACCAATATAGTCGCTCGCTGCGCGCTCGGCCGAATTGCGTTACGACGGCGCTCCAAACCGCCTGCGCAATTCGAGGTTGACTTCGAGCACGTTCACGAGCGGCTCGCCGACGAGACCCCCGAACGGCGCATGCGCCTTCTGCTGCAGCAGTGCGCTGATTTCGCTTTTGATCATCGCCGGATCGCGCTTCGTGTCCTTGGCCCACGCGGCGGCCACGCGGTCCAGTTGATAGTCGGCGTTCGCGAGCGTGATATCCGGGTCGAGGCCGGAGCCCGAGGTCGTCACGAAGTCGCCGGGCACGTTTTGCAGCGCGACGTCCGGATGGTCCTGCCGCCACATGTCGAAAAAGATCGATTGAATATCGGCGCCGGTTTTCACCGGTTCGATCGACGTGACGCTCTTGCCGTCGCTGCCGGTGTGCGTGACGCTCGACGGGAATTGCCCGGGACGCTCCGCCGAAAACGATTCGAAGAACGGCACGGCGAGATCCGCTGCTTTCGGCTGCGGCGTGCCGGGGTTCGCCGTGATCCATTGCTTGACTGCTTGCGGGTGCGCCTTCGCCCAGTCGTCGACGTACTTCGCGTGCGACGGATCCGCGTTGACCCAGCCTTGGGCAAGCGAGTTATGCGCGTCGGCCCATTGCGCGACGATATGCGGCTGGCCGTTCGCGCGATCCCCCTGGAACCAGGTTTCGACATCGGGTGCGACGGGCCGTCCCGCCTTCGGTCCGCTCGCATACTGCGCGATCGGACCGAGCGTGCGCGCGACACGATCGCGCAGCGCATAGTTCGAAGCGGCAAGCGCCGACGAACCCGACGACGAGCCGTCATACGACACGGCGGAAGGGCGCGGCTGGAAGTACTCGTCCTTGGTGAACGGCTGCGCGATCAGGAGCGAGCCGACCGGCTTGCCGTCGGGTCCGTTCACGATGCTGCCGTTCGCCTGGAACGGAAACGCGGTCTGCCCGATGGTCCACAAGATCGCCGGATAGAGGCCGCACAGGAGCACGACCGCCATTCCCAGCAGCAATGCACTCTTCGATATATAGCGCAGCATGGTTGTCCCCTCAGTGCGCAGATTTCACGCGATGCTCACGCGACCAGATGCGTCGCGACCATCACGACGTCGATCAGCTTGATCCCCGCGAACGGCACGATCACGCCCCCGAGCCCCCAGACCAGGAGGTTGCGCCGCAAGAGCGCATCGGCGCCGAGCGCGCGGTACTTGACGCCTTTCAACGCGATCGGGATCAGCAGCGGGATGATCAGCGCGTTGAAGATCACCGCCGACAGAATCGCCGACGTCGGCGAATGCAGATGCATGACGTCCATCGCGCCGAGCCACGGCAGCGTGCCGGCAAAGAGCGCGGGCACGATCGCGAAGTACTTGGCGACGTCGTTCGCAATCGAGAACGTCGTGAGCGCGCCGCGCGTCATCAGGAGCTGCTTGCCGATCTCGATCACTTCGATGAGCTTGGTCGGATCGCTGTCGAGGTCGACCATGTTGCCCGCTTCCTTCGCGGCCTGCGTGCCCGAGTTCATCGCGAGGCCGACGTCGGCTTGCGCGAGCGCGGGCGCGTCGTTGGTGCCGTCGCCCATCATCGCGACGAGCTTGCCTTCGGCCTGTTCCTTGCGCAAATAGGCGAGCTTCGCCTCGGGTGTCGCCTCGGCGATGAAATGGTCGACCCCTGCCAGCTCCGCGAGCGTCGCGGCCGTCAACGCGTTGTCGCCGGTGATCATCACCGTATACAGCCCCATCTTGCGCAAGTGCTGGATCCGTTCGCGGATGCCGGGTTTGAGCACGTCCTCCAGAATCACCACGCCCGCAATCTCGTTGCCGTTCGCCACGAGGAGCGGCGTCGCGCCTTGCTTGCCGGCTTGCCGCAGGATCGGGTCGAGGCCGAACGGCACTTCGCCGCCGTGCCGCTTCACGTACGCGACGATCGCATCCGGCGCGCCCTTGCGAATCGTGCGGCCGTCGGGCAGGTCGACGCCGCTCATGCGGCTTTGCGCGCTGAACGGCACGAGCTTCGCGTCGTTCGGCAATGCGTGCATGCCGTGGTCGGCCGGATACGGCGCAAGCGGCGACACCACCGCGACGATGCTCTTGCCCTCGGGTGTCTGATCGCCGAACGACGCCATCGCGGCGAGCCGCTTCAGTTCGCCCTCGTCATACGCGCCAACGGGCATGAAGGCGGTAGCGCGGCGATTGCCGATCGTGATCGTGCCGGTCTTGTCGAGCACGACGGTGTCGATGTCGCCCGCGACTTCCACGGCCTTGCCGCTCTTCGCGAAGATATTCGCGCGCAGCGCGCGGTCCATGCCCGCAATGCCGATCGCGGCGAGCAACGCGCCGATCGTCGTCGGGATCAGGCAAACGAGCAATGCGACGAGCGTCGGCACGTCGGTGCCGAGGCTGTGCAACGGTTCGGACAAGCCGAGATAGCTCGTCATGTACTGCTCGGCGTTGAATGCCATCGGCCACAGCGGTACCACCACGATCAGGAAGATCAGCGTGAACGCGGACAGCACGAGCGTGAGCGCGATCTCGTTCGGCGTGCGCTGCCGCACGGCGCCTTCGACGAGCGCGATCATGCGGTCGAGAAAGGTCTCGCCGGCGTGCGCCGATACGCGCACGATGATCTCGTCGGAGAGCACCGTCGTGCCGCCCGTCACGCCCGAGCGATCGCCGCCCGCGTCGCGGATCACGGGTGCCGACTCGCCGGTAATCGCGGATTCGTCGACCGAGGCCGTGCCTTCGATGATCTCCCCATCGCTAGGAATCACCTCGCCGGCGCGCACGATGACGACGTCGTCGCGCTGCAGCTCGATCGACGACACCTTCTCTTGCCGTCCGTCGGACAGCATGCGGCACGCGATGGTATCGCGCCGCGCGCGCTTCAATGCATCGGCCTGCGCCTTGCCGCGCTCTTCGGCGATCGCGGTGGCGAAGTTCGCGAACACGACGGTCAGGAAGAGCCAGACGTCGAGCGCGATGAAGTAGGTGAGCGGCGCTTCGCTATGGGCCACACCCATCGCGATCTGCACGATGAAGACGAGCGTGAGCACCGCGCCTAGCTCGACGACGAACATCACGGGGTTCTTCCATTGGATATCAGGCCGCAGCGCGACGATCGACTGGCGCAGCGCCGCGCGAACCAGATCCGAGGCGAAGAGCTTGTGCGTCGGCGATTTCTGCGGCGGGCGAGGGCCGGCAGGTGTCGCAACGGCTGTTTGTCCTTGCGCGAGTTTTACTGTTTCCATGGTGTATGCCCTGAATCTCTAGTTAGACGGTCGATTCATTCGCTACTCAACCATTGGCTATCCGCCGAACGGAATGGGCCCCAAGTGCTCCGCTAGCGGTCCGAGTGCGGCGACCGGCAGGAACAGCAGCGCGCCGACGATCAGAATCGTCCCGAGCAGCAGGAAGCCGAACGTCGCGGTGTTGTCGCGCATCGTGCCGAGCGTCGCGGGCGCCATCTTCTTGCGGCCGAGGTAGGCGGCCATCGCGATCGGCGCGACGATCGGCAGGTAGCGCGAGAACAGCATCACGAGACCGGTCGCCGTATCCCATTGCACGGCGGTCGGCGCCGGGTTCGGGTTGCTGTTGAAGCCGTAGGTCGTGGCGAGCCCGTCGAACGCGGAGCCGTTGTTCGCCGAGGATGACGAGAACTGGTACGTGATCTCGGTGAAGCCGTGCGCGCCGGGATTCGCTTCGGCCTTGGTGCCCCAGTCAGTCGCGGAAAAGAGCCCGCTCGGGCCGAGAATCAGGATCGGGTGCACGAGCAGCGCGATCATCGCGAGCTTCATCTCTCGCGCACCGACCTTGCGGCCGAGATACTCGGGCGTGCGGCCCACCATCTGCCCGGCGAGGAACACGCCGACGATCAGGTACAGCAGCAGGTTGATCATGCCGACGCCCTTGCCGCCGAACACGCAGTTGAGCCACATGCCGATGAGCGGCGAGAGGCCCGCGAGCGGGTTCAGGCTGTCATGCTCGGCGTTGACCGCGCCGCACGTCACATCGGTCGTGATCGCGGCGAAAGTCGCGCCTGCCGACGTGCCGAAGCGCAATTCCTTGCCTTCGAGATTGCCGAGATGCTGGTCGACGGGCAGCACGGCGACGGGCGGGATCGTGAGCATCCGATGCGCGCCCGGCAGCGGGTAGCTGCGCGATACCGCATGCGCGGTGAACGCCGGGTTGGGTTTCACGGCGTCCCAGTACACCGCCCACGCGATCAAGCCGATCATCATCGACAGCATCACGCTGTAGATCACGATCGCGTGCCGCATGCGCGCCAGCATGCGCCCGTACATCAGCACGAGTGAGAACGGGAAGATCATCATCGCGAGTGTCGTCACGAAGTTCGACAACGCTGACGGATTCTCGTAGGGATGCGCGCTGTTCATGCCGTAAAAACCACCGCCATTGGTACCGAGCATCTTGATCGGAATCACCGCCGCCACGGGGCCGACGATCAGCGTCTGCTGCTTCGCCTGCCCGTTGTCGGCCGTGCCCATCGCCGTGGGTTCGAGCGTGGTGACCCGCACGTCGCTTTGCAAGGTCATCGGCATGCCTTCGTGGATGAAGATCGTGCCGACGATCAACGCAACCGGCACGAACATATAAAGCACGACGCGCCACATGTCGACGAAGAAATTGCCGACCAGGCTTTCGCCGCGCAATGCCCGGATAATCGCGGTGAGCGCGCACAACCCGACCGCTGCCGAGAGGAACATATTCGGCAGGATGAAAAAGATCTGGCTGAAATTCGACAGATGCTGGTCGCCCGAGTAGTGCTGCAGGTTCGTGTTGGTCATGAACGAGATGACCGTGTTGAAGATCGTCGACGGCGCGAGCATGCCGCGGTTAAGCGGATTGAGCGGCATCAGCGGCTGCAGCGACAGCACGGCAAAGCCGAATACGAAAAGCGCCGCGTTGAACACGAGCAGCGCGATCGTGTATTGCTTCCAGTTCAGCGGACCGCTGTCGAGCTTCGCCTCGAACCAGCGGAGAAAGCGGGGGGCGCGGTAATGGCCGTCCATGATCCAGGCCATGTAACGGCTGAGCGGGATCGAGATGACAATGGCCGTCACGAGAATGAGAAGCGGCAGGGTCCACATGGAGTTCCCCTTCGGCGCTAAGAGAGGGTTGTATCGACGAGGCGGCGTCGACGTAATGCTCGCGCGGCCTTCAGAACCACTCGGGCCGAACGAGCGCAACGAACAGATAGACGAAGGTCAGCGCGGATATCGCGGCAGCGAGCCAGGCCATGACGGTCTCCTCAAATCTTGTCGCAAGCATCGACGAAGAGCAGGCAAAGCACGAGACTGCCCAGGCCGAGCGCGAACATGGCCGGCAGCCAGATCAGCAGGTTCATGACGGTCCCCTTGTTTTCTTTGGGCAATACGACGCCCTCGCCGGCTCATCGAGCGCGGCGGCGCAACCTGAAATCAGGTTCGATACAGGTATAGGCCGGGGCGAATAAAAAAGCTGTAAATCCGGAAGGGAGCGAGTGCGTTTGCCGACCGATATCCTGAATTTTTTTACGACATTTTTCCTTGCGAGCGCTAAACGCCGAACCCTAAACTTCCGGCAGTTCGATATCAGAGCGATAACCGAGCGATAGCCGAGGCCGGAATGGCCCAAGCGGAATTGCCAGGGAGGCTGTCATGAGCAAGCAACGGAAAGCCGCAGCGAATCCTCCGCGTGTCGCCTATGTTCAGCGCGGCATCGGCAGCGTCGTGGTGCGCAGGTTCGATCCCAAGCGCGATTCGTTCGAGCACTTGACCGACATGCTGCACCGCTCGTTCGCGCGGCTCGGCATGATGGGCCTGAACTGCACGTGCGTCGATCAAAGCGTGCTCGTGACCGAGCAGCGCGCGAAGCGCGGCGACTGCTACGTGGCGGTGTGCAATGGACGCGTGGTCGGCACCATGACGCTCTATGCGCCCGATCGCGAATCGGCTTGCGAGCTTTACCGTCACAACGACGTGGCGAGCGTGCGTCAGTTGGGCGTCGATCCGACGTACCAGAACCGCGGCATCGGCAAATCGCTGCTCGCGTTCGCCGAGCACTGGGCCGCAACGCGCGGTTACGCGGATCTGGCGCTCGATACGCCGCAGCCGGCCGCGCACTTGGTTGCGTTCTACCGCGGGCAGGGCTTCCGTATCGCCGACTTCCAGCACTTCGACGGCAAGCGTTACGACAGCGCGATCCTGTGCAAGCCCGCGATTGCGGCTCGCACGCTTGCCGCGTGGTCGAAGACGCTCGAAGTCACGCGCCGCGCTTGGACCCTTGCCGCGTGATTCGCGGCCTTTGAACAGAATGGGAAACCCTCGCTATCCGCGGGGAATGTCATACCGATGATCGAGCGTTCCAGACTCACGATGTTGTTGAGAGGCATGGCCAAGGTGATAGCGATCGCCTTCCTGGCCAACCAGGTCCTGACCTCAGTATTCACGCTGGCCGCGCAGCAGATCGATCCGCAGCTTTCGCATCAGACGATCTGGGTGTTCAGCTGCATGACCTGCGGGCTGTTCACGCTGTGGCTGCAGTCCGATGCGCGGCGCGCATATGGATTCGCGCGCGAGAAGGGCTACGTCAAGGCTGAAGGCAATGCCGGCGAGGCGATCCAAATCGCCACGGATTGCCCGAAACGCTGGCTCGTGATCCTGCACATCGAGTTGAATCCGGCGACGCTCAAGGCGTAGCGCCGGCATTTCGCGGGCGGGCCGACCGGGGCGGCCATGGCGGCGCAAACGTGCTTGTCTGCGCCGCGTCTTTGGCATCGGCAAACTCAGGCGCCGTTATTGCCGCCCACCGTCCTCAAGCTCTTCCATTGCCCCTGCTGGACTTCGAAGAGGGTGTACGGCGGCTTGATCAAATCGCCGTTCGGGTCGAACGCGATGTTGCCGGTCACGCCCGTCACCGTGACCTTCGGGAACGCGGCGACGATCTTCGCGCGGTCGAGCGAGTCGGCGTCGTGAATCGCCTTGAGCATCGCGAGCGCGGCATCATAGGCGAACGGCGCGTACAGCTCGACGTCCTGGTTGAAGTGCGCCTTGTAGCGCTTCGCGAACTCTTGCGCCGCGGGCAGCTTGTCGAGCGCCGGGCCCGGCTCCAGGTCTTGCGTGCCTTCGCCCGCGTGACCGGCGATCTGCAGGAACGCATTGCTCTTTAACGCGCCCGCGCCGAACAGCAACGTCGGCATGCCGAGCGAGCGCATCTGCTTGACGAGCATCGCGCCTTGTTCGTCGAGTCCGCCGAAGAAGATCATGTCGACGTTCTTTTCCTTCAGCGTGGTCAAGATCGCGCGGAAGTCGACGGCCTTGTCGTTGGTGAACTCGCGATCGACGATGTTGCCGTTCGCTTCTTTCGCGCCTTTTTCGAACGCGTCGGCGAGACCCTGTCCGAAGGCGGTGCGATCGTCGATGATGCCGATGCGCTTCGCCTTCAGTTGCTGCACCGCGAACTGGCCCGCGATCACGCCGCCGATGCCGTCATGACCCATCGTGCGGAACACGTTCGCAAAACCCTGGTGCGTCAGCGCCGGATTGGTCGATCCCGGCGTGATCATCGCGACGCCCGCCGTGTGATAGACGGCCGACGCCGGGATGCTGCACCCCGAGTTGTAATGGCCGATCACGCCGACCACGCCGTCGTCGACCATCTTCTGCGCGACCTGGATCGCCGTGCGCGGGTCGGCCTGATCGTCCTGCACGTCGAGCACGAACTTGACCGGCTTGCCGCCGATCGTCGGGTTCTTGGCGTTTGCCTCGTCGATCGCGAGCTGCGCGCCGTTTTCCAGATCTTTGCCGACGCGCGCGACCGGCCCCGTCAGCGGGGCTGCAAAACCGATCTTCACGATCGTGGGCTCCGCGCCGTATGACGGCGCCTGTGCGCATAGGACCCCAAGTGCTAGTGCGACTACCAAGTTTCGGCGTTTCATGATGTCCGTCCTCTTTTGAGCAGACAGTTGCAGTGGTTAAAAACGACGCGGGCGATAAGGCTCGAGATCGATGGGACAAGCGGGGCCGGCGACGAGGGGGTGGTCTGCTGATCTGTCACAAGCGTCTCCTCCTGGACTACAGTTCGGGATCGCGCCGCTGAGCTGGCGCCGTACAAACGATGGGCTCATACTCACACAAAGATTTTTTGTGTGCAATTGATTTGTCTTTGTGTGGGCTTAGGTATTTTCCCCGACGCGCCGGCGCCGTGCCGGCGGAGATTTTCAATAAGTCCTTGCTGTGCGACCCCATAAAGGGTTTAGTATCTGATCCGGGCACGGGTGCTGTGCATCACGTGGCAGGTTTTGTGCGGTTGAACGAGTTTTTGTATGGAGTTGCTACCTGGATGAAGGCCGAAATTAACCACACAAACGGTGAGGAAAATCTCCAGACAAAGGGACGCCAGGCCACCTACCTCGAGGTGTCGCGCAATCTCGAAGAGAAAGTGCGCAACGGGCTCTACCCGCCGGGCAGCCGCCTGCCGCCGCAGCGCGATCTGGCGCTGGAGCTCGGCCTCAATGTGTCGACGGTGTCGCGTGCGTACAAGGAGCTGCAGGCGCGCGGGCTGATCGTCGCGAGCAAGCGGCGCGGCTCGATCGTCACCGGGGGCGCGATGCCGTCGGTCCACGCGCGCGCCGAGAGCAGCCCGAGCGCCGCCGCCGATGCGAACGCGGTGATCGACCTGACCGTCAATCGTCCCGCGACCGGCGAATTCCTCGCGCAACTGGCGCGCACGATGGCAATCATCGCGCGCGATCCGCGCTATCCGGAAACGCAGGAATACCAGCCGCCGCAGGGGCCCGAATGGGCGCGCGCGGCCGGCGCGCAATGGATCGCCGCGCCGGGTTTCGCGCCGGCGGCCGACAACGTGGTCGTCACGAGCGGCGCGCAGCACGGCCTCTATGCGGTGCTGAGCAGCCTGATGGGCCACGAGGGCGTGATCCTCTCGGATCAGTTGACCTACTACGGCCTGAAAGCGCTCGCGCCCGTGTTCCAGTTCGAGATTGTCGGCATTCCGAGCGACGACGAAGGGCTGCTGCCGGACCGTCTCGACGACGCGTGCAAGCGCATGCGCGTGAAGGCAATCTTCGTCGTGCCGAATCTGCAAAATCCGACCGTGGTGACGATGAGCCTCGCGCGCCGCGTGGCGCTCGTCGATATCGCGCGGCGCCATCACGTCGCGATCATCGAGGACGACGTGTACGGTCCGCTATTGCGCACGCGCCTGCCGACGATCGCGAGCCTGTGCCCCGAGCTGACGTTCCATGTCGCGTCGACATCGAAGATTCTCGCGCCCGGGCTGCGCATCGGCTACCTGCATACGCCGCCGCACGGCGCCGCGCTGGCCGCCGAGGCCGTGCGCACGACGGCGTGGATGCCCGCGCCGCTCTCGACGCTGATCGCTACGCGCTGGATCGAGGACGGCACCGCGCACACGATCCTCGAAGCCCAGCGCACGGAACTGCAGGCCCGCCAGGAAATCGCGCGCGAATTGCTGCCGGTCGAGCACCTGCACAGCGATCCCGCGTGCATGTTCGTCTGGCTGCGCGTGCCGCCGCCATGGCGTTCCGACGACTACGCGGCGAATGCGCTCGCGCGCGGCGTCAATACGATGCCGGCGTCGGCGTTTGCGGTCGACCGCTCGACGATCGAGCACGGCGTGCGGATCAACCTCGCGTGCGCGGCATCGCGCGAGCAGTTGACGCGGGCGTTGCAGATCCTCGCGCACACGCTGCGCGACCGGCCGCGGGCGCTGTTCGGGACGATCTGACGGCCCGCGCGGTCTGGCGCAAGCGCGCGCCGCCTGCCGGGCAGCGGGCGGTGGGCGGTGGACGGCGCAAGGTGACCGGCGCCCGGCGTCCGGCACCACGCGGCGCGCCATTCGCGTCGAAAAATAGGGCGCTTGCCTGCGCGGGTTGTATGGATATACAGTGTGCGTCGCCCGAGCCGAGCAGCGGGCGGCTCGCAGCGAGCCGCCTCGCCGGCCCAAGTTCTCCATCGATCCACCACCGATAACGCCCGCGCCGTGTCCCAAGCCGCCGCTTCCCAGTCGCTCGACGCCGCCGCCTACCTGGCCAAGCTCAACGAGGCGCAACGCGCGGCCGTCGAATACGGCGCCGACGATCCATCCCGCCCGGGCGGCCCGCTGCTGGTGATCGCGGGCGCGGGCTCCGGCAAGACCAACACGCTCGCGCACCGCGTCGCCCACCTGATGGTCAAGGGCGCGGACCCGCACCGCATCCTGCTCCTGACGTTCTCGCGCCGCGCCGCCCAGGACATGACGCGGCGCGCGACGCGCATCGCCCGCGCAGCGCTCGGCGCACGGGCGGCCGCGGCCGACGGGCTCATGTGGTCGGGCACGTTCCACAGCGTCGGAGCGCGCCTGTTGCGCGAGTACGCGGACGTGGTCGGGCTGTCGCCGGCCTTCACGATCAACGACCGCGAAGATTCCGCCGATCTGATGAACCTCGTGCGCCACGAGTTGGGTTTTTCGGCGAAAACGCGCCGTTTTCCGGCCAAGGCGGCGTGTTTCGCGATCTATTCGCGCGTCGTGAACACGGGCGCATCGCTGACCCAGGTGCTCGACGCCGTGTTTCCGTGGTGCCGCGAGTGGGAGGCCGACCTGCGCGCGCTCTTCGCTGCGTACGTCGCGGCGAAGCAGTCGCAAAGCGTGCTCGACTACGACGACCTGCTGCTCTACTGGTCGCACATGGCCGCCGAGCCCGCCGTGGCGGCCGATCTGTCGAGCCGCTTCGACCACGTGCTGGTCGACGAGTACCAGGACACGAACCGCCTGCAGGCGTCCATCCTGCTCGCGATGAAGCCCGACGGGCGCGGGCTGACGGTCGTCGGCGACGACGCGCAATCGATCTACTCGTTTCGCGGCGCGACCGTGCGCAACATCCTCGAGTTCCCGGCGCACTTCGATCCGCCCGCCCGCCAGGTCACGCTAGAACGCAACTACCGGTCAACGCAGCCGATTCTGGCGGCGTCGAACGCGGTGATCGGCCTGGCAGCCGAGCGCTTCACGAAGAATTTGTGGACCGACAAGGCCTGCGCGCAGCGTCCACGGCTCGTCACAGTGGCGGGCGAGGCCGAGCAGGCGCGCTACGTGGCCGAGCGCGTGCTCGAAGCGCGCGAGGGCGGCATGCAGCTGAAGGCGCAGGCGGTGCTGTTTCGCGCGGCCCACCACAGCGCCGCGCTCGAAATCGAGCTGACCCGGCGCAACGTGCCGTTCGTGAAGTTCGGCGGCCTCAAGTTTCTCGATTCGGTGCACGTGAAGGACGTGCTCGCCGTGCTGCGCTGGGCGCAGAATCCGCGCGACCGCGTCGCGGGCTTTCGCGTCGCGCAGTTGATGCCGGGCATCGGGCCGGCGGCGGCCGCGCGCTTGCTCGACTGCGTGGGGCAAGCGGATGGGACGGGTGGGGCGGGCGCGGTGCACGCCTTCGCGCCGCCCTCGCGCGCGGCCGTACACTGGCCGCCGTTCGCCGCGCTGATGACGAGCCTGCACGGCCGGCAGACGCCGTGGCCCGCCGAGTTCGAGCAAGTCCGCCGCTGGTACGAGCCGCATCTCGAGCGCAATCACGAGGATGCGTCGACACGTCTCGCGGACGTGCTGCAGATGGAGAGCATCGCGAGCACCTACGCGTCGCGCGAGCGCTTCCTGACCGAGCTGACGCTCGATCCGCCCGACGCGACGAGCGGCGAATCGGGCGTGCCGCTCATCGACGAGGACTATCTGATCCTCTCGACGATCCATTCGGCGAAAGGGCAGGAGTGGCGCAACGTGTTCGTTCTGAACGGCGTCGACGGCTGCATTCCGTCCGATCTCGCGACCGGCAGCGACGAAGAGATCGACGAGGAGCGGCGCCTCTTATACGTGGCGATGACGCGTGCGAAAGAGGACCTGCAGATCGTCGTGCCGCAGCGTTTTTACGTGCACAACCAGACGCATCTCGGCGACCGTCACGTGTGGGCGTCGCGCACGCGCTTCATTCCGGCTCACCTGCTGGCGCATTTCGAGGTCCAGGCGTGGCCGCCGGTCGTGGCACCGGCCGCGCCGAGTGCGGCAGGGCTTGCCGCTGCCGCGAAGGCGCGCGTCGATATCGCGGCGAAGCTGAAAGGGATGTGGGACTGAGCGGCGCGGAGGGCTTGCTGAAAGCGCTGCCCGAAAAAGCAAGCGCCGCTTGGGAGCTAAGCGCGCTCGCCGTTACCGCGTGCGGCGCTGCTCCGCCTGCTGCGGCTGGCGCGGCGCCATGAAGAAATTGCGCAGCCAGACGGCCATGCGCGCGAAGATGTCGTCCGGCTCCTCGACGAAAATCTCCGGCTTGAGCAGCCGCAGGAACTCCATCATCTGCTGCGCTTCCTGCTTCTGGAACGAGCCGTGCGCGAGTCCGAGCTTGAGCAGCCCGCGCAATTCGCCGAGCTTCTCGCGCGCGGTGCTGCCGGTGCTCATCTCGCACGCGATCTTCGCTTCGTAAACCCGCTGCCGCAGCGATTCCGCCAGCCGCCACGCCGGCGTTTGCATCGATTCTTCGAGCGACTGGATGTCCTGCGCGGCCGACTTGATTTGGGCCGAGAGCGGGTCGATCAGCGCCGGTTCGCCGCCGGACTCGTTGACGATCGCCGTCGCCCACTCGCGGCACGCCTTGGCGAGCTCGTCGGGCGTCCACTCGGAGCGCACCGCGAAGCCGAAGCCGAATTCGGCGGCCTGCCGCATCAGGATCGCGACGACGTCCGGAAACTCCTTGTCGAGCGTGCGCTTCGCCCACGCGTATTGGCCGCCTTGCAGCATTCGCTGCACCGCGTGCTCGGTCAGCGGCACCATGTTGTCGAGCAGCTTTGCGCGCAGGAAGTCCTCGAACGACGGCGTCTCGAATTGCGGATCGAGCTTCAGCGATACGCGCACGAACGCCTCGAAGTCCTTGCGCAGCGACGCGACGGTGTCGTCCTTCAGTGTTAGGGTGATTTGACCCATGTGTTGTCCCGATGGCTCGTCGTGCGCGTCAGTCCCGCCGCTTCGCCCCATCTGCGGCGCCGGAAAGCGGTGTTGCGCCGCCGGCTTGCTGCTTCCCCGGAGCCGGACGGCGCTGTGCATGCGGCGCTCATACTGCTTGGCGGACTGCGTTTTTCGGCGAGCCGCGGCCAAGCCCGCGTTCCCCGAGCAGCGCACCTCGACTGTTTATCGGCGCAGTCGGGCGGAACTTGAGACCAATCCGGATTTTGATTCAGTGCAGCACGAGACCTTGCCAAAGGAAGAACACCGCCAAGCCGACGGCGATCGTCACGAGCGGCCGGCGCGTCGCGATGCAGACCGCGCACGACGCCAGCGCGCCGACGAGCTGCGGATTGCGCCAGGTGAGCTCAGGGCTGCCGCCGTGCGGCGAGACCGCCATCGGCACGATGATCGCGGTCAGCACGGTGACCGGAACGAAGCTGAGCGCGGTGCGCACGAGCGGCGGAAAGGCGACCCGATCGCCTAGCACGAACACCGCCGAACGGATCACGTAGGTGATCAGGGCCATGCCGAGGATCAAGAGGACGTAGGTCATTGCGTGACTCCCGAGGCGCGCGAGCGCACGAGGCCCGGGCGCGACAGCGCAACGCCGACCGCGACGCCCGCGGCCACCGCCGCGAGCAGCCCGAGCTTGTACGGCCACGCCTGGAACACGCAGGCGAGGACACCCGCGGTCACAGCCGCCGCGACGAAGCGCGCCGCGACGAGCTGCGGGATGACGATCGCGATGAAGGTCGCGACCATCGCAAAATCGAGCCCGAGCGATTGCAGGCGCGGGAAGGCCGCGCCGAACAGGAGGCCGGCTAGCGTCCAGAGCTGCCAGTTCACGTACATTGCGATGCCCGCGCCGAGAAAGTAGTGCGGGCCGATCGCGCCGGGCGGCTTGTGCCGGTAGTGCGCGTAGGCGACGGCGAAGACTTCGTCGGCGAGCAGCGCGCCGAGCGTCCAGCGCCAGCGCGCGGGCAGATGCGCGATGTAGGGCGCGAGCGTCGCGCTGTACAGGACGTGCCGCAGGTTGACGATGAACGTCGTCGCCAGGACGACCGCGAAGCTCGCGTGGCTCGCGATCAGCCCGAGCGCGATGAATTGGGCCGAGCCGGCAAATACCGCCAGCGACATGAACTGGCCATGCCACACGTGGAGCGGGCCGGACGTGACGAGGGTGCCGAAAATGACGCCGAACGGCGCCGCGCCGACCATCATCGGAATGATGTCGCGGGCGCCGTCGGCGAATTCGTTCAAGGGGCGGGGTGCGTTCAAGATTTCCTCCTTAGGCCTCCGAGGGTAGCTGGACGGCCTAGGCGGGTCTTGTACATTCTTGCGCATCGGGCGGCGGTTGCCGCTTTCGTTATGCCGCCACTGTTACCGCGACTGCCAGCGCCCAGGCGGCACGCCGAACATGCGGCGGAAATGGCGCGTGAAATGGCTCTGGTCGGTAAAGCCCGTCGCCGCCGCGACCTCCGCCACCGAGACGCCCGCGCGCAGCGGACCGAGCGCGCGCTGCAGACGGACCTGGTTGCGCCACGCATGCGGCGGCAGGCCGGTCTCGCGCGTGAAGAGCCGCGCCGCGTGGAAGGCGGACAAGTCGACCGCCTGCGCGAGATCGGTCAGCGTCACGGGCTCGGAGAGATCGGCGACGAGGCGCGCCTTCATCGTTTCGACACGCGGATTGTCGGCCATGAGCCGGGCCGGCTCGGGTTCGTTGCGCGCGTGCCGGACGAGCAGCGTCGACAACGCGTCGACCATCGCGGCTTCGGCGGCGAGGGGATCGCCGCCCGCTTCGAGCAGCCGGTGGGCGATCGACACCCGGCGCGCGAGATCGGCGTCGCGGATGGCCTCCGCCGGGAACCACGGCAGCGGCTGCGCCCGCCCGGCGATGTCCTCGGCGAGCCGCTGGACGAAATCGACCGGCACGTAGCAGACGCGGTACTGCCACCCGGCCTCGGTTGCGCGCGAGCCCGTGTGCACCTCGCCGGGATTGATGACCGGCACGGTGCCGGTCTCGGCGACGTGCTGCGACCCCTGATAGTCGTACATTTCGGCGCCCGCTTCGATCACGGGAATCGTGTACGCGTCGTGCCAGTGCGGCGCGAACTCGTGATCGAGGTATTCGGCCGTCACCATGTCCGCTCCCGGCAGGAGCGGGGTGCGCCAGTAGCGGACGCAGTTGCGGAAGGGGCGGTCGTTCATGGCGTTGCTAACGCGTGGCTTGCCGGATGCCCATGGGCGCGTTATTCGTCGTTCACGGGTTGCAGCGTCTGCCAATCCGGCGTCGAAACGTGAAGCACTTCGTAGCGCGCCGCAGTCGCCAAGTGCGCAATATCGGCGCCGGCCCACAGCTCGGTGCGCACCGCGGTCCAACTGCCGGCTTCGAGCGAGACGACCCGCGCGAGCAGTCCGGCTTCGTCGATCCGCGCCAGATGCAGCTCGGTTTCGTCGGCCGCCCATCTCGCAAGATCGATGCCGGGCCGCAGCGCGAAACGTTCCACCGTCATGCTTCGTGCCGCACGAAATGCCTCTTCGTTGCCGTTCAAGTGCAGCGCGGTGACGATGCCCTCGAACGCGGCGGGCCGCCCGAACGACTGGACGATCGCGTCGAACTTCGGCCCCAGCAGAAAGTCGCGCACGGCAAACGGCTGCGTCCACACGTAGAACGGCGCGTACTCGTTGACGGGTGCGCCCGAGTCGCGCTCGCGGATCAGAAAGGCCTTGAAACCGAGTCCGAAGAGCGTGTCGAACGGCGCGTGCCGCTCGGCGACGCGGCGCCGGATGATCGACATGTCGTAGTCCGCCGGCAGCGTGATCGGATATTGCAGCGTGAGCATGGGGCGCCCTCCATTTGCCTGGTCGATCAGTGTAGATCAGGGGGGGCGTCGTTGCTTGGGGGCGCCTCGGTGCGGTGCCGGTGGTCGACGAGCCACGCGCGTGCTGCGGCACGGCCGCGGCTGCACCTTATCTGACGGGAATCGTGACGCCGGCCGGCATCGGCACGGCGGTGACGCTGTTTTTCGCGCTGCCGGACACGACGCGGTCGCTGTAAGTCAGGTAGACGAGCGTATTGCGCTTCGCGTCGACGATCCGCACCACGTGCAGCGTCTTGAAGATCAGCGACATGCTCGCGGTGAACACATCGGTCTGCTGCTTGAGCGGCTGAACGATCTTGACCGGGCCGACCTGGCGGCACGCGATCGACGCTTCGTTCGGGTCTTCTGCGATGCCGAGCGTGCCCTTGACCCCGCCCGTGCGCGCCCGCGACACATAGCAGGTGACGCCGGTGACGAGCGGATCGTCGTACGCCTCGACGACGACGCGGTCGGACCCGGTGATGCGAAAATTCGTGTTGATGCTCGCGACTTCCTCGCTGTGCGCGAACGGCACGGCGAGCGTGAAGGCGAGCGCGGCGCTGACGGACGACAAGGCAAAGTGGTGTTTCATGTCGGGGGCTGCGGGAAGAGGGGGGGTGAATGACCGGCGCTTCAGCCACGCCGCGGCACGGCGGGATCGAATGCGGCACAGGGGCGCGGTGAAGCGCGATCCGAAATACGCGCCACAGTATCACAGCGCGCATGCCGAAATCGTGGCGGAAGACTGTTGCGCGGATGGTCGCTACGCGCGCTGCAAAAGTAAAACTGCCGCCTTGCATGGGACCCGAGTAACCGCTAAAGCGCTAACTCGGGTCGACAAAAGCAAAAAGGCCCGTCAGTGCTGACAGGCCATTTGATGCTCTTGGCTCCCCGACCTGGGCTCGAACCAGGGACCTACGGATTAACAGTCCGGCGCTCTACCGACTGAGCTATCGGGGAACAGCTACTACTCTCAACCTTACGTAAAAAAGCCCGTCATTAATAACGGGCCTTCACACGCCATGTATTCGGCGCTGCGTTTTTTTGGCTCCCCGACCTGGGCTCGAACCAGGGACCTACGGATTAACAGTCCGGCGCTCTACCGACTGAGCTATCGGGG
>NZ_JAFLRF010000010.1:96779-259575 GCF_017315705.1 Trinickia mobilis
ACAACAGCAGAGAAGGGAGATTTTATTGGCCGTTGCCGACCCTGTCAATACCCTTCGATCATTTCACTGATGCCGAAGGGCCGGCAGGGCCTCACCGCGCGAGGCTCGCAGGGCAAACGCCGCGGCCGGGCACGGACTTAGCGTTCGAGCAGATTGAGCTTGTCCTTCACGTCCTTCCACTCGTCGGCTTCCGGCAGCGGAGCCTTCGTCTTCGTGATGCTCGGCCAGTTCTTCGCGAGCTCCGCGTTGAGCGGGGTGAAGTGCTGCTGATCGCCGGGGACGTCTTCCTCGGCGTAGATCGCGTTCACCGGGCATTCGGCGACGCAGACGGCGCAGTCGATGCATTCATCGGGGTCGATCGCGAGGAAGTTGGGACCTTCGCGAAAGCAATCCACCGGACATACGTCCACGCAATCGGTGTAGCGGCATTTGATGCAGCTTTCGGTCACAACGTGAGTCATTCAAGCTCCTGCACACAGGGGTATGGGGGAGGCGAAACGCCAAAAGAGCTATTGTAGCGTAACGTCCAAAACCGCATGCAATTGGGTCTTCGGCATCTTTATACCGATTGGTGATTAGTTTATGGGGCGGACGGGTCCGTCCGGTTGCGCCGTGTTCCGGCACGCATTCGGGTAACATGGCCTCAATGCCGGGTCGCAGGCGGCGCGGCAACACGCCGGGCGCCGAGCCGGGCAATTGGGTTCGAACGTTCGCAGTCCGGTTGAAATCATGATCATTACTTCGCTGCTCGACACCGATCTGTACAAATTCACGATGATGCAGGTCGTCCTGCATCATTTTCCCGCCGCCAACGCCGAATACCGGTTCAAGTGCCGCACGCCGGCGGTGAATCTCGTGCCGTACATCGACGAGATTCGCGACGAGGTCAAGAAGCTCTGCGAACTGCGCTTCGCCGACGACGACCTCGACTACCTGCGGCGGATGCGTTTCATCAAGAGCGATTTCATCGATTTCCTCGCGCTCTTTCACCTGAACGAAAAGTACATCTCGATCGAGGCGTCGAAGAAGGGTAACGGCGAGATCGACATCGAGATCAAGGGGCCGTGGCTGCACACGATCCTCTTCGAGATCCCCGTGCTCGCGATCGTCAATGAGGTGTACTTCCGCAATACGCAAACAGCGCCCGACTACGCGAGCGGCCGCGAGCGCCTGCACGACAAGATCGCGCTGCTCGGCGCGCGCCCGGAATTCGCGGACTGCAAGATCGCCGACTACGGCACGCGCCGGCGCTTCTCGAAGGCCTGGCACGAAGAGGTGATCCTGACGCTGAAGGAGCGCATTTCCGAGCAGTTCACCGGCACGAGCAACGTGTATTACGCGAAGAAGCACGGCTTGACGCCGCTTGGCACGATGGCGCACGAATACCTGCAGGCGTGCCAGGCGC
Source organism: Trinickia mobilis (assembly GCF_017315705.1). Taxonomy (GTDB): domain Bacteria; phylum Pseudomonadota; class Gammaproteobacteria; order Burkholderiales; family Burkholderiaceae; genus Trinickia_A; species Trinickia_A mobilis. The sequence continues at coordinate 98,185 of NZ_JAFLRF010000010.1, forward strand.
TCGGGCCGCGTCTGCGCGATTCGCAGATCTACGGATTCGAGATGTGGGCGAAGGAGTATCGCGGCGATCTGGGCATCGCGCTGTCCGACGTCTACGGCATGCAGGCGTTCCTGCGCGATTTCGACATGTATTTCTGCAAGCTCTTCGACGGTGCGCGCCACGATTCGGGCGACCCGTTCGATTGGGGCGAGCGTCTCCTGCGCCATTACGAGGAAAACCGCTGCGATCCGCGCACGAAGGTGCTCGTGTTCTCCGACGCGCTCGATATCCCCAAGGTGCTGCAGCTCTACGAACGCTTTCGCGGGCGCTGCCGGCTCGCTTTCGGCGTCGGCACGAACCTCACTAACGATCTCGGCTACAACCCGCTGCAGATCGTCATCAAGATGGTCCGCTGCAACGGCCAGCCGGTTGCGAAACTGTCCGATTCGCCGGGCAAGAACATGTGCGACGACAAGGCCTACCTCGCGTATCTGCGTCAGGTGTTCGGCATCGAGACGCCGGCCGAAGACGTCGAGAAGTAAAGGGCGGCGCGCCCCAAGAGCACTTCCTTGTCCGCCTCCCTACGGGAGGCGTCCTGCGGGGCGCCGGTATAATTGCGTCTGTCACCAACGGCATCGTCAAGAGGAACGCACATGGATACATCGGCTTCTCGCCGCAATATCCTGGCGCGCATACGCGCCGCCCAGGGCCGGCCGGCGCAACCCGACGCTGCCGAACACGAGGCCGTGGCCGACTATCTCGCGCGTCATCCCGAAGGGCCGCGTCCGCCGATGCCGGACGATCTCGTCGCGCGCTTCGTCGCCGAGGCACAGCAGTTGTCGACTACGGTCGACGAAGTCGCGGCGCTCGCCGAAGCGCCCGCTGCCGCGCATCGCTATCTGACCGAGCACGGCTTGCCGACCTCCGCCATCGCCTGGCAAACGCTCGAGGCATTGCCGTGGGGCGAGGCAGGCCTCGCGGTCGAGTTCCGCAAGCCGCAGAACGCCGATCTCGTCGGCATCACCGGCTGTTTCTGCGCGACGGCCGAGACCGGCTCGCTCGTGCTGCTGTCCGGGCCGCAAACGTACGCTTCCGCGGGGCTGTTGCCTGAAACGCACATCGCGATCGTGCCCGCTTCGCGCATCGTCGCGGGCCACGAAGAGGCGTTCGCGCTCATCCGCGCCGAACGCGGCGAGCTGCCGCGCGCGGTCAATTTTGTGTCGGGGCCGTCGCGCACCGGCGACATCGAGCAGACCATCGTCCTCGGCGCGCACGGGCCATATCGCGTGCACGCGATCATCGTGCGCGGCGCTTGAGCCGTCGCGCCATCGGCCGGCGTCCGAGGTCATTCTCGACAACAAGGGGCTGCAAAACATGAAACGGCTTGCCGCATCGGCGTGCATGGCGCTGGCGGTTGTGTCGGCTGTGTGGCCCGTGACGGCGTCGGCCGCGGCGATCGGCGGCGCCCCGCTGTCGGCGCTGTGGGCTGCCCCGTTCGCGGGCATCCTGCTGTCGATCGCGATCTTCCCGCTCGTCGCCCCGATCTTCTGGCACGACCACTTCGGCAAGATTGCAGCCGCGTGGGGCGCGCTGTTTCTCGTGCCGTTCGCGCTCGCATTTGGCGCGGGAGCCGCGCTCGGCACGCTTGCGCATGCGCTTCTGGAGGAGTACGTGCCGTTCATCGTGCTGCTGACGGCGCTCTATACCATCGCCGGCGGCATCTGCGTGCGCGGCAATCTGCACGGCTCGCCAAAGCTCAATACGGCGATTCTCGCGCTCGGCACCGTGCTCGCGAGCATCATGGGCACGACCGGCGCGGCGATGCTCTTGATCCGCCCGCTCCTGCGCGCGAACGACAATCGCAAGCACGTCGTGCACGTCGTCGTGTTCTTCATCTTTCTCGTGGCGAACGCGGGCGGTTCGCTATCGCCGCTCGGCGATCCGCCGCTTTTTCTCGGCTTCCTGAACGGCGTGAGCTTCTTCTGGACGACGCAGCATCTCGCGCTGCCGATGCTGTTCATCTGCGCCGTGCTGCTCGCGTCGTTCTACGCGCTCGACGCCTATTACTTCCATTGCCGCAGCGAAGAGCGCTCCCGGTTTCTCGACCCGACGCCCGATACGCACGGCATCTCGATCGACGGCAAGATCAATTTCGTGCTGCTCGCGATGGTGGCCGGTCTCGTGCTGATGAGCGGCATCTGGCGGCCGGGCATCGGCTTCGACGTCATCGGCACGCGCGTCGAGCTGCAAAACGCGGTGCGCGATGTGGCGCTGATCGTGCTGACGCTCGCGTCGCTCGCGGTGACGCCGCGCTCGGCGCGCGCCGGCAACGCGTTCAACTGGGCGCCGATCGAAGAAGTCGCGAAGCTCTTCGCCGGCATCTTCGTGACGATCGCGCCGGTCATCATGATCCTGCGCGCCGGGCCGGCCGGCGCGTTCGCGCACGTGACGAGCCTCGTCACCGACGCACACGGCAAGCCGATCGACGCCATGTATTTCTGGGCGACCGGCATCCTGTCGTCGTTCCTCGACAACGCGCCGACCTATCTCGTGTTCTTCAACCTCGCAGGCGGCAACGCGCAGACGCTCATGAGCACCGGCGCGACCACGCTCGCCGCCATCTCGGCGGGCGCGGTCTTCATGGGCGCGAACAGCTACATCGGCAACGCGCCGAACTTCATGGTGAAGGCGATCGCCGAATCGCGCGGCGTGCGCATGCCGAGTTTCTTTGCGTACCTGGGGTGGTCGGGAGCGGTGCTGGTGCCCGTCTTTCTCGTGACGACGTGGCTCTTCTTTTGAGGTGGCGCGCCTCGCTTAGGACCTCCGGGTCCGGCGGCGCGGATTGAATTCGCAGTTTGACGTCATTGCGCGCGCGGCGCTTTGCGACGCGGCGCACGATTCGGAGACAAAGCATGCAGAAGATCCTGGTTGCGCGTCCGATTTTTCCGGACGTGGTCGAGCGGCTCAAGCAGTATTTCGAAGTGGACTGGAATCAGGGCGACGTGCTGTCCGCCGCCGAACTGGCCGCGCGACTGGCGGACAAAGACGGCGCGCTGACCGCCGGCGAGCCGGTCGGCGCGGCGGCGATCGCAGCGGCGCCGCGTTTGCGCGTCGTGTCGAACATGGCGGTCGGCTTCAACAACTTCGACATGGCGGCGTTCAACGCCGCGAACGTGCTCGGCACGAACACGCCGGACGTGCTGAACGAATCGACCGCCGATTTCGGCTGGGCGCTGATGATGGCCGCCGCGCGCCGCGTGACCGAATCGGAGCACTGGCTGCGCGCCGGCAAGTGGCAGAAGTGGGCGTACGACGGCTTCCTCGGCACCGATGTCTACGGCTCGACGCTCGGCATCGTCGGCATGGGCCGCATCGGGCAAGCGCTCGCGCGCCGCGCGCGCGGCTTCGACATGCGCGTCATCTACCACAACCGTTCGCGCGTTGCGCCGCAGATCGAGGCGGAGCTGAACGCCGAGTACGCGTCGAAGGAACACCTGCTGCGGACCGCGGACCACGTCGTCCTCGTGCTGCCGTACTCGGCCGAGAGCCATCACACGATCGGCGCCGCCGAACTCGCGTTGATGAAGCCGGCCGCGACGCTCACCAATATCGCGCGCGGCGGCATCGTCGACGACGCGGCGCTCGCCGAGGCGCTGCGCGCCAAGCGCATCGGCGCGGCCGGTCTCGACGTGTTCGAAGGCGAGCCGAGCGTGCATCCCGATTTGCTCACGGTGTCGAATGTCGTGCTGACTCCGCACATCGCGAGCGCAACGGAAGCGACGCGCCGCGCGATGGCGAACCTCGCCGCCGACAATCTGATCGCCGCGCTGGGCGAGGGCCCGCAGGCGGGGCGTCCGCCGAATCCGATCAACCCTGAAGTGCTCGGCAAGGCGCGCTCATGACGACGATTCTCGTGGCAGCGGTCGCGCTGCTCGCGGTGGCGCTGGTGATTGCGCTCGTGGTGCTCATGAAGGGCGCGGGGCGCGCGAACGAGCACGCGTTCACGGAACTCGGCGAGCAGATGCTCGAAGGCGCCGAGAAGCAGGCGCGCGCCTACGAGCGTCTCGAACGCGAATTGCGCGGCGAGATCGCCGAGACGTCGCGTCAATCGCGCACCGAGCTGGGCGCGGGCTTTACGCACGTTCAGCAGATGCTCGCCGCGCAGCTCACCAGCATCGCGACGGTGCAGAACAACAAGATCGAAGACTTTGCGCAGCGTCTCGCGCAACTGACCGAAAGCAACGGCAAGCAGCTCGATACGGTGCGCGAAAGTCTCCAGTTGCAAGCGCAGCAGGCACGCGACGAGCAGGGCCTCACGCTCAAGCGCTTCGGTGAAACGCTCGCCACGCAGCTCGCGCAACTGACCGAAGCGAACGACCGGCGCTTTGCCGAAGTGCGCGCGACGATCGAACAGCGCCTGAAGGACATCGAAGCGAACAACGCGACGAAGCTCGAAGAGATGCGCCGCACCGTCGACGAAAAGCTGCACGCGACGCTCGAGCAGCGCCTTGGCGAATCGTTCAAGCTCGTGTCGGACCGGCTCGAGCAGGTGCATCGCGGGCTCGGCGAAATGCAGACGCTCGCCGCGGGTGTCGGCGATCTGAAGAAGGTGCTGACCAACGTGAAGACGCGCGGCACCTGGGGCGAAGTGCAGCTCGAAGCGCTGCTCGAACAGATGCTGACGCCGGACCAGTACGCGAAGAACGTCGCGACGGTGCCGAAGAGCGGCGAGCGCGTCGAATTTGCGATCAAGCTGCCGGGACGGCTCGAAAGCGCGGACGGACAGGGCGAAGCGACGCCGGTATGGCTGCCGATCGACGCCAAGTTTCCGCGCGAGGACTACGAGCGCTTGATCGAGGCGCAGGATCGTGCCGATCCGGAAGCGGTAGAGGCGGCGTCGCGCGCGCTGGAAACCCGCGTGCGCAACGAGGCACGCACGATCGCTGAAAAGTACGTCGCGCCGCCGCACACGACCGATTTCGCGCTGCTGTTTCTGCCGACCGAGGGCCTTTACGCTGAGATCCTGCGCCGCCCCGGCCTGACGGACCTGCTGCAGCGCGACTACCGCGTGACGATCGCCGGACCGACGACGCTCACCGCGTTGCTCAACAGCCTGCAAATGGGTTTCAGGACGCTGGCGATTGAGAAGCGCTCGAGCGAGGTGTGGCAGGTGCTCGGCGCGGTGAAGACCGAGTTCGGCAAATTCGGCGACGTGCTTGCGAAGACGAAGTCGCAACTGGAAACGGTCACGCGTTCGATCGAACAGGCCGAGGTGCGTACGCGCGCGATGACTCGCAAGTTGCGCGATGTCGAGGCGTTGCCCGGGGAACAGGCCAGCGGCCTCTTGGGCGATGCGTATTCGAACGCGGAAACCGAGGAGCCGTGAGGCGTTTGAGGTGCCTAAAGGTGCTTGCGGGCGCCTAGAAAAGGCGCGAGCGTAGAACGAACCGCCGGCGGCCTCGCGCCGCCGGACCCCGCTTCAAGACCCGCCGTCGGCGAGTTGCGCGAGCGCCTCGCCCGTCATGCGGACGATGCGCCAATCGGGCAGCACGGTCGCGCCCATCTTCTCGTAGAAATCGATCGCGTTCTGATTCCAGTCGAGCACCGACCACTCGAAGCGGCCGCACTGCCGCTCGACGGCAATCGCCGCGAGCCGCCGCAGCATCGCCTTGCCGAGACCGCTGCCGCGCTGCGGCGGCTGAACATACAGATCTTCGAGATACAAGCCGCGCCGGCCAAGAAACGTCGAAAAATTGTGGAAGAAGAGCGCATAGCCGACGATCCGGCCGCCAGCTTCGGCCACCAGCGCTTCCGCGGCGCGCTGCTCGCCGAACAGTGCGTCGCGCACGCCGGCTTCGGTCGCGACGAACAGGTGCGTGAGCTTTTCGAATTCGGCGAGCTCGAGCATCAGCGCGAAGATCGCGCCGACGTCGGCGGGCGCTGCCTGACGGATCACCGTGCTCATCACGCTTCCTCGGGCACGTCGGAGAGCACGATCTCGATGCCGCCGAAGCGCGACGCCACCCAGTTGTACGCGTGGCACGCGATCCACAGCAGCACGAAACCGAGAATCGCGTTCAGGATCAGTGCGCTGAAAATCGTGCTCAGCTCCACCGAGCCGTAGCGGATGAACGCCACCAGAATACCGAGCAGCACGATCGGCACGCTGAACGTCAGGTAGACCAGGATGAGCGCTTTGGCGGTCTGCCCGGCCGCGATCGACGAGATTTGTTTTTTCATTGCGTGAAGCCCCGTATAAGTGGTGATTCCAAAAGCGATGATTCAGATGAGCCCGTCAAAGGGCATGATGTCGACGGCTTCGCCTGCGCCGACGTCGGTTTGATCATGTGCCAGCACGATAAAGCAATTCGCTTCGCTCATCGAGCTTAAGACGCCGGAGCTCTGCGAGCGGGTCGGTGCGACGCGCCAGCGGCCGTCGGCGTCGCGCGTGGCGATGCCGCGCAGGAATTCGGTGCGGCCGGCGCGTTTCCTGAGCGGCTGCGTGCTCGTCGCGGCGAAAGAGAGCGGCGCTTGCGGCTCGGCGCCCGACATCGCGACGAGCGCCTCGCGCACGATCTGATAGAACGTGACCATGACCGCCACCGGGTTGCCCGGCAACCCGAAGAAGAGCGCGGGGCGCCCTTCGGCGGGCCGTCCGCCGGACCAGACGCGGCCGAACGCGAGCGGCCGGCCGGGGCGCATCGCCATGCTCCAGAACGCGACGTCGCCGAACGTCTGCAGCATTTTCCGCGTGAAGTCGGCCTCGCCGACCGATACGCCACCCGAAGTCAGCACGACATCGGCGCTTTCCGCGGCCTGACGCAGCGCTGCTTCGAGCGCAGCGGGCTCGTCGCGGACCACGCCGAGATCGAGCGTGTCGACGTTCAGACGCTCGAGCATCGCAAAGAGCGTGTAGCGGTTGCTGTCGTACACGCAGCCGGCGGGAAGCGGCTCGCCGATCGAGCGCAGTTCGTCGCCGGTGGACAAGAACGCGACGCGCAGACGCCGCCGCACCGCTACTTCGCCGATTCCAAGCGATGCCAACAGGCCGAGATCCGACGAGCGCAGGATGCGGCCCGCGCGCAAGGCGGACTGTCCTTTCGCGAGGTCTTCGCCGGCGTGCCGGCAATTGGCGCCGCGCGCCAAGCGCTGCGGATCGAAGCTGATGTTGCCGTTTTCAGCGCGCGTGACGAATTCCTGCGGGACGACCGTATCGCAACCGGCCGGCATCGCCGCGCCCGTCATGATGCGGACACATTCGCCCGAGGCCGCCGCGTGCTCGAACGGATGCCCGGCGAACGCCTGGCCCGCGACGCGCAGCGTCAGCGTATCGCCGCCGGAACTCGCGTGACCGGAGAGGGCGGCGCCGTCGAACGCGTAGCCGTCCATTGCGGAGTTGTCGTGTGCAGGAACATCGATCGGCGAGGCAATGTCCTCGGCCAGCACGCGATTGAGCGCGGCACGCAGCGCGACCCGCTCGACCGTCGCGACCGGCACCGCCCATTGGCGCACGATCGCCTGCGCGGCGTGAACCGGCATCGCGTTGGGATCGAACTGGGCAATACAACTGGTCAGGTCGTTGAGCGTGGTCATCGGCGGTGAGGCGCGTCCCGGTCATGCCATCTGCACGGGCGTGCGTGGCGCTGGCTGGGCGAATCGGATCGGGTGGCGCGCGGAGGAACGTGGCGTCCTGCAAACACTTCACGCACGCTCAAGGTCGGCGAGTTCTTGCAAAGAGTTGACATTGTAAAACGCACGCTCGTCGGCAAAGCCCACTTCGGCTGTCATGTGGCGCGCGTACCACGCGCGAACCTTGCGCTCGCCGCCATCCAGAAAGGCCGCAAGGTCGTCGGCGAGCGACGTGCGCAGCAGCGCGAACACAGGATGAGCCGATGGCTGGCCGTCGGCGCTGGTGGTCGTCGCGGTCGCAATATCGGCGAGGTTCGCGTCGAGGGCGGCGGCGAGGCGGTCGGCGAGATCGAGTGCCAGAAAGGGCGAATCGCACGGGGCGCAAAGCACGAGCTCGGTGCGCGCCGCGCGCAGCCCGGCGAGGATGCCGGCCAGCGGCCCGGGAAAGCCGCTCGATGAATCGCTGATGACAGCCGCGCCGAACGGCGCGCCGAGTGTCCGGTAACCGTCGAGATGCCGGTTCGCGCTGATAATGAGGGCGCGGGTCTGCGGGGCGATGCGCTTCGCGACGTGCAGCGCGAGCGGCTCGCCGTGCAGCGTTTGCAATCCCTTGTCGACGCCGCCCATGCGCGCCCCGCGCCCGCCCGCGAGGATGAGGCCGGTGATGCGGCGGTCTGGGATGGGAGCCATTGAGCAGCAGTCGCCTGGGTTTGCTCAGCCGCCGATATACGACATTTCGACTCGATGCGCGCCCGGCTCTTGCGCTTGGGCCATGGCGCTGCCGCGCAACTGCGAGTAACGGTCGCCGCGTGCTTGCCAGATATGGGCGACGGCGGACGCGATGTCGGCATCGGAGGCGCCGTTGCGCAAGAGCGCGCGCAGGTCGTGCCCGGAAGAGGCGAACAGGCACAGGTACAGCTTGCCCTCAGTCGACAGCCGCGCGCGCGTGCAGGTACCGCAAAACGCGCGCGTGACGCTCGAGATGACGCCGATTTCGCCGCTGCTGTCCGCGTAGCCCCAGCGCTGCGCGGTTTCGGCCGCGCTGTGCGCCTCGAGCGGCACGAGCGGGAAGTGCTCGGCGACGCGCGCGACGACCTCGGCCGACGGCAGCACTTCCGCCATGTTCCAGCCATTCGACGTGCCCACGTCCATGTACTCGATAAAGCGCAGCACCACCCCCGAGCCTTTGAAATGCCGCGCCATCGGCACGATTTCGCTGTCGTTCGTGCCGCGCTTGACGACCATGTTCACCTTGAGCGGCGCGAGCCCTGCCGCTTGTGCCGCCGCGATGCCTTCGAGCACGTTCGCCGCCGAATAGCCGGCGTCGTTCATGCGCTGGAACAGGGCGTCGTCGAGCGCGTCGAGGCTGACCGTGACGCGAGTGAGGCCCGCGTCTTTGAGCGCGCGAGCCTTGCGCGCGAGGAGCGAGCCGTTGGTCGTGAGCGTCAGGTCGAGGGAGCGGCCGTCCGGCGTCGTCAGCGCGGCGAGGCGTTCGATCAGGTGCTCGATGTCCTTGCGCAAGAGCGGCTCGCCGCCCGTCAGGCGGATCTTCTCGACGCCGTGTGCGATGAAAAGCCGCGCCAGTCGTTCGATTTCCTCGAAGCTCAAGAGCGCGGCGTGCGGCAAGAACGGGTAGTCCTTGTCGAAGACCGCGCGGGGCATGCAGTAGACGCAACGGAAGTTGCAGCGGTCCGTGACCGAAATGCGCAGATCGCGCAACGGCCGCGCCAGCGTATCGGCGAGCAGGCCGCTCGGCGCCAGTGTGACCGCCGGCGTGGCGGGGATCGTGCTGAAGTCGGCAACAGGGATGATGCGTCGCTGCATGATGGGTAAGAAGGACGTTAGGTCTTCATTTTAGCGGAAGAGGCGTCGCTCGACCGGCAGCTAAAGCGCAAACTCGGGTCGACAAAAAAGCCCGCCTCGAAGGGCGGGCTTTCGTACGCTGAAAGCGCGACGCTTAGTCGTGCTTCATCGTTTCCACTTGCTGCATCGGCGTGGTGTCCACCGGCGGCAGCGATTTGCGCTCGCGCGGCATGCGGGCCGGTTTCACCGCAAGCGCGGCAGCTTCCTGCGCTGCGCGGAGCTTGTCGGCGTCGGTGTTGACCCAGACGAGGCCGGCCGATTCGAGCATCGGCTGCAAGTCCGCGGACGACAGTCCGTTCGCGCGCGGCGCCGGAGCGTGTGCGGCGGCGGCTTGCGGCGCGGGGTGCGTTTCGACCGGGACTGATGCCGGTGCTTCAACCGGCGCGACGTGCGTGACCGGCGCCACCTCGGCGACCGGCTCGGCCGGTTGAGCGACGCTCACCGGCTGGACCTCTGCTGCAGGTGCCGCGACCCCCGCGGCCATCGCCGGCGCGGGTTCTTCGACCGGTGTTGACGATGCAGCCGGTACGAAAACCGGAGCGGTGGCTACGGGTTGCTGCGTTTCGACCTGAGATGAGGTAACGACCGGCTCGGCGTGCACGGCAACGGCCGCGACGTCGTGCGCGGCGGGCGTTGCCGCCGTCTCGACATGCTGCGCGACCGCCTCGGTCAGTTCGGTAGCGACCGGTGCCGGAGTCTCGACGGGCGTGACCACCACTTCGGGGGCCGCAACGGCCTCGACCGGAGCCGGTGCCGCGGTTTCGTGCGGCGCGGCGACGGGTTCCACGGCATGCGAATGCTCGACAACGATCGCCGGCACTGCGGCGACCGCGCCTTCGGCTTCGGCGATATCGGCTGCGTGCGTCACGTTCACGCCTTCTTCCTCGCGCTCGCGACGGCCGCCACGGCGGCCACGGCGGCGGCGGCGGCGCTCCTCGCCATCGCGCGCGGCCATTTCTTGCTCGAACGATCCGCCGTCTTCGCCAGCGCCAGTCGCAGCCGGTGCTGCTGCTTCCGCCGCAAGCGCTTCGCTGCGTGCGGCTGCGTCGGCGGCGATTTCCTGCTGTGGCTTGCGGCGCTCGCCGCGTTCCACGCGCTCCGGACGCTCGCCACGCTCACGGCGCTCGCCACGCTCCTGACGCTCGCCGCCGCGCGCCGCGGCTTCCACTTCCTCGCCGCGCTCGGCACGTTCGGTGCGCTCTTGCGTACGGTCGCGGCCCTCGCGGCTTTCGCGCGGCTCGCGGCCTTCGCGTTGCTGATCGCGTTGATCGCGGCCACCGCGGCCTTCGCGTGGTTCCTTCTGCTCCTCGCGACGCTGCGACGGCTGGGCCTGACGGCCGCCGATCGCGCTGTCGCCCCGCGCGGCAGCGCCTTCGCGGCCGCCTTGGCCGCCCCGGCGGTTGCGGTTGCGATCGCCGCCGCGTTCGCCCGTGCGCTCAGCGCGCTCACGCGCCGGACGCACGGACTGCTCGACCACGGGTTCCGGAGCCGGTGCGGCGGGCGCCATTCCGAACAGATTCTTGAGCCAGCCGATGAAACCGCCGCCAGCATGCGTCACCGGGGCGGGCGCCGGCGTGGCGGCCGCGGCCGGCTTCACGGGTGCGCTCGGCGCCGGCTTTTCGGGCGTGATGCCTTTGACCGCCGCTTCCTGCTTCGGCTTCACTTCTTCGATGCGCTTGCTGTAGCCCGTTTCCGATTCGAGCTCGCGAGCGGCTTCCTCGGCCATCTTCCACGACGCGCGCGGATCGTCGAGGCGCGCATCGTCGTGGCGCAGGCGTTCGAGCTTGTAGTGCGGCGTATCGAGGTGCTTGTTCGGAATCAACACGACGTTGACCTTGAAGCGCGACTCGATCTTGTTGATTTCCTGACGCTTTTCGTTGAGCAGGAAGGCGGTCACTTCGACCGGCACTTGGCAATGGATTGCCGCGGTGTTTTCCTTCATCGCTTCTTCTTGGATGATCCGCAGCACTTGCAGCGCAGACGATTCCGTATCCCGAATGTGGCCGGTGCCGTTGCAGCGCGGGCAGGTGACGTGGCTGCCTTCGGACAGCGCCGGACGCAGACGCTGGCGCGACAGCTCCATCAGGCCGAAGCGGGAAATCTTGCCCATCTGGACGCGCGCGCGGTCGTGCTTCAGCGCATCTTTCAGGCGCTGCTCGACTTCGCGCTGGCTCTTGGCCGATTCCATGTCGATGAAGTCGATCACGATCAGGCCGCCGAGGTCGCGCAGACGCAGCTGGCGGGCGACTTCGTCGGCGGCTTCGAGGTTCGTGCGCGCGGCCGTTTCCTCGATGTCGGCGCCCTTGGTGGCACGCGCCGAGTTCACGTCGATCGCGACGAGCGCCTCGGTGTGATCGATCACGATCGCGCCGCCCGACGGCAGCGGCACCGTGCGCGAGTACGCGGTCTCGATCTGGTGCTCGATCTGGAAGCGGGAGAAGAGGGGAACGTCGTCGTGGTAGCGCTTGACCTTGTTGACGTTGTCCGGCATCACGATGTCCATGAAGGCGCGTGCCTGGTCATGGATTTCAGTGGTGTCGATGAGGATTTCGCCGATGTCCGGCTGGAAGTAGTCGCGAATCGCGCGGATGACGAGGCTCGATTCGAGATAGATCAGCATCGGCTGGCCGGCCGTGCCGCTTTGCGATGCAGCTTCGATCGCGCGCCACAGTTGCATCAGGTAGTTCAGGTCCCACTGCAGCTCCTCGGCGGAACGGCCGATGCCGGCCGTGCGCGCGATGATGCTCATGCCGTCCGGCAATTGCAGCTGCGACATCGTTTCGCGCAACTCCTGGCGCTCGTCGCCTTCGATCCGGCGCGACACGCCGCCGCCGCGCGGGTTGTTCGGCATCAGCACCAGATAGCGCCCGGCGAGCGAGATGAACGTGGTGAGCGCCGCGCCCTTGTTGCCGCGCTCTTCCTTTTCGACCTGGACGATCAGTTCCTGACCTTCGCGCAGGGCGTCCTGGATGCGCGCGGAGCGCATGTCGACGCCGTCCTTGAAGTACTGTCGGGCGACTTCCTTGAACGGCAGGAAGCCGTGGCGGTCTTCGCCGTAGTTGACGAAGCAGGCTTCGAGCGACGGCTCGATGCGAGTGACGATCCCTTTGTAGATATTGCCTTTGCGTTGTTCGCGGCCGGCAGTCTCGATATCGATGTCGATGAGCTTTTGCCCATCGACGATGGCAACGCGCAGTTCTTCCTGCTGCGTTGCATTGAACAGCATGCGTTTCATTGAACGGCTCCAGAGCGGCTCGATACCGGTCCGTGCCGCGCGGTTGCCAGCCGCGGGCCAGGAGCGGTACGCCGCGTCCTTATTGTGTTGTCACGAGCACGCTGGAGCAGGAACGATGGCGGGGAGAATTGCCTGAAAGGGCTGGGTCCGAAAAAAGACCGCAGGCCACAAGGGCGCATGCGAACACGGCTTCAAAAGACGGCGGCGACACGCCGTGCGTTTCGAGTCGTCCAGCGTAAAAAAACGCCGCGACTGGTTTCGCACAATGCTTGCGCGATTGTCGGCCGGGTTGCGGTTCGCGGCAGTGCCGCGGGACGCCCGATCAACGCTCGATAGCCGCGCAGGGTGTCTCGCTCGTTTTGACGTCGCCAAGTCCCGCGCTCTCTGCGGGACGACTCTGGGCGCACGCCGTTTTTTCGCAATGGGGGCCTCGTGTTGCTTGATATCGCTTGTTTCCGAGGCTCGCCAGATAAATTCTTTTTTACCAAAATTCCGTTACCGTCGGCGCCGACCCTGACCGAACGCGCCTGTGGGCGCCGTCCCTGCCGGATGCAGTTGCCGTGCGTGCAACTTGTTGCTTCTCGTTTTTAAGGGCGAGCAACCAGCCCTCGGCGCAAGTAAGCAAGTAAAATATCGATTTCTTGCTTGCACCTCGTGCAATCCGCTCGATTTCCGGCCAATGCGCCGTCTTCCGCAGACTGCTGGGCAAATTATATTCAGAATGAATGAGTTAGGCAAAACATCCCAGAATTCAGTCGCAAGCGACCAAGTCTCGATGATACATATCGACGACGGTTCGGCGGGGCAGCGGATCGATAATTTTCTGCTGCGCATTTGTAAAGGTGTGCCGAAAAGCCATATTTACCGCATCTTGCGCAGCGGCGAAGTGCGCGTCAATAAGGGCCGGGTCGATGCAAAGTACCGGCTCGCATATGGCGACGTCGTGCGCGTGCCGCCGGTGCGCGTCGCCCAGGGTTTCACGGAAGATTTCGCCGCGCCGGTGCCGGCCGCTCACTTCGATGTCCTGTTCGAGGATGAACACCTGCTCGTGATCGACAAGCCCGCCGGCGTCGCCGTGCACGGCGGCAGCGGCGTCGCGTTCGGCGTGATCGAGCAGATGCGCGAAGCGCAGCCGCAGGGGAAATTCCTCGAATTGGTGCACCGGCTCGACCGCGAGACGTCGGGCGTCCTGATGCTCGCCAAGAAGCGTGCGGCGCTCGTCGGCCTGCATGAGCAGATTCGCGACAACAAGATGGACAAGCGCTATTACGCGTGTGTCCACGGCGAATGGGCGAGCGACTGGGGCCGCCGGCGCGCGGTCAAGGAACCGCTGCACAAATATTCGACGCCCGACGGCGAGCGGCGCGTGCGCGTGCAGCCCGACGGCCTGCCGTCGCACACGGTCTTCAATCTGGTCGACCGCTGGGCGGATTACGTGCTGCTCGAAGCGGAACTGAAAACGGGGCGCACGCATCAGATTCGCGTCCATTTGGCGCATTTGGGGCTGCCGATCGTCGGCGACGCGAAATATGGCGATTTCGCCCTGAACAAGGCGCTGGCCCGCGCGAATGCGCGGCCGGGCCTCAAGCGGATGTTCCTGCATGCGCACCGGTTGCGCCTCACGCATCCGATTACCGGCGAGCCGCTGCAATTCGACGCGCCGCTGCCCGCCGAATGCCGGAGCTTTCTCGACCAACTGACCGAACTGCGCGACCAGAACACGCAGCGCGAAGCGCTTTGACACGCATGAGGACCGACAACCGCATGGCTCGACAGCAATTTGACCTGATCGTCTTCGACTGGGACGGCACGCTGATGAATTCGACAGCGCACATTACGCGCAGCATTCAGGCGGCGTGCCGCGATCTCGGCTTGCCGGTGCCGGCGGACGAGGCGGCGAGCTACGTGATCGGTCTCGGGTTGCGCGACGCGCTGCAAATCGCGGCGCCGACGCTCGATCCGTCCGACTATCCGCGCCTCGTGGAGCGCTACCGCGTCCACTATCTGGCGAAAGACGAGCACCAGGAGCTGTTTGCCGGCGTGCGCGAAATGCTGCGGGAGTTGCGCGACGTCGGTTATCTGCTGGGCGTCGCCACCGGCAAGAGCCGCGTCGGCCTGAATCGTGCGCTCGACCAGATGCATTTGACGAGCGTCTTCGACGGCACCCGCTGCGCGGACGAAACGTTTTCGAAGCCGCATCCGGCCATGCTGCAGGAGCTGACGCGCGAACTGGGGCAGGATCTCGACCGCACGGTGATGATCGGCGATACGACCCACGATCTGCAGATGGCCACCAACGCGGGCACCGCGAGCGTGGCAGTGACCTACGGCGCCCATCCCGCCGACGCCCTGGCCGCGCTCGAGCCCCGATTCGTCGCCGATAGCGTCGCCTCGCTCGCCCAGTGGCTGAGGGACTACGCATGAGCGAGGCGGCGCTCGAACCGGTGCGCGTTTGCGCGTCCGACGAACTCGTCGACGGCGCAATGGGGGTGCGCATGGCGGCCTCCTATCTCGGCGGTGACGCGGTCGTGTTCTTCGTCCGCTACGACGGCCGCGCCTACGGCTACCTGAACCGCTGCGCGCACGTGCCGATGGAGCTCGACTGGATGGAAGGCCAGTTCTTCGAATCGTCGGGTTTGTACTTAATGTGCGCCACGCACGGCGCGATCTACGCGCCGGACACCGGGCGCTGTGTCGGCGGCCCGTGCCGTGGCGGCAGGCTGCGTCCCGTTCAGGTCGACGAGCGGGATACGCCGGAAGGCCGCGCCGTGTTCTGGCTGCCCGACGGCGACCTGCGTCCGGCCACCCTTTGATTTTCAGATTAACGACCCATGGCCGACAACCTCAATCCCGATTCCAATGAACCTTCCCGCGCCGCTTCTCCGCCTGAAAACGGCAGTGCACGCGCAAAAGAGCGCGAGCCGAACTGGGAGCGTGCGGCGCTCGAGCGCATTGCGCTTGCCGCAATCAACGAACAGCGCGCGGCGCGGCGCTGGAAGATATTCTTCCGCTTCGCGTTCCTCGCGGTATTGCTGCTGGTGGTATGGGGGCTGTTCGATTTCTCCGGCGATAAGGTTACGACGAGCGGCCGGCACACCGCGCTCGTCTCGCTCGACGGCGAGATTTCGTCCGATACCAACGCGAACGCCGAAAACATCGACACCGCGCTCGACAACGCCTTCGACGACGATGGCACCATCGGCGTGATCCTGCGCAGCGACAGCCCGGGCGGCAGCCCGGTGCAGGCGGGCATCGTCAACAGCGAGATCCGCCGGCTGCGCGCCAAGTATCCGAGCAAGCCGCTCTACGTGGTGGTCGGCGACATGTGCGCCTCGGGCTGTTATTACGTCGCCGCCGCGGCCGACAAGATCTATGTCGACAAGGCGAGCATCGTCGGTTCGATCGGCGTTCTGATGGACGGGTTCGGGTTCACGGGGTTGATGGACAAGCTCGGCATCCAGCGGCGCCTGCGCACGTCGGGCGAAAACAAGGGCTTCTACGACCCGTTCTCGCCCGATACGCCGGCCATGGACACGCACGCGCAAGCGATGCTCGACCAGATTCACCGGCAATTCATCGACGCCGTGCGCCAAGGGCGCGGCAAGCGTTTGCATGAAACGCCGGAGATTTTTTCGGGACTGTTCTGGACAGGCGAGAAGAGCGTCGATCTGGGTCTCGCCGACGGCTTCGGCGACACCGACTATGTCGCGCGCGAAGTCATCAAGGCGCCGGACATCGTCGACTACACGGTGAAGGAAAGCATTACCGACCGCGTCGCGCGCAAGTTCGGCGCTGCAGTGGGCGATGCCGCCATGCACGCGATGATCCTCAGCGGGAAGATGCAATTGCGTTGATGGGCCGATGCCGGGCCTGGATGACGGCCCGGCTTGACTTCGCCTCGCTCTGCAGCCCGAGTCGGCCTTTGGGGCTTACGGTTTGCCGCATCCGCCAGGGCGGCAAGCTTCCTCGACGCAAGAGAATCGGTTTGGCGGTCGCGCGGGCCGTCAAACTGCCAGCAGCAGGAAAATCGCCGGCCGCTTGTGCAAATCGAGCGCAGGCGCCTTCTTCCATTCGGCGGCCGCGCGGCTGGCGATTGTTTCCGTATCGAGCGTCAAATCCACGGCGACACAAATCAGCGTCGACGGTGCGCAAGTCGCGATCAGCGTGTCGAGCAATGCCCGGTTGCGATAGGGCGTCTCGATGAAAATCTGCGTCTGCTTCGCTTTGCGCGACTGCTGTTCCAGTTCGCGCAGGCGCTTCGCGCGTTCCGCCGCATCGACCGGCAAATAGCCGTGGAACGCGAAGCTCTGGCCGTTCAGGCCGGAAGCCATCAATGCGAGCAGGATCGAACTCGGACCGACGAGCGGCACGACTTTCACGCCGCGCTCGTGCGCCCGCCGCACCAGCAGCGCTCCGGGGTCGGCGACTGCCGGACAGCCGGCTTCGGAGACCAGCCCCGCGTCGGCGCCGTTCAGGATCGGGGCGAGCAGGCGGTCGATTTCGCCAGTGGGCGTATTGACGTTCAGCTCGCGAATCTCGATTTCCTGAATCGGCCGCTCAGTGCCGACTTTCTTCAAGAACGCGCGGGTCGTTTTCGCGTTTTCGCCGATGTAGTAGCCGAGCGTGCCGGCGCGTGCCTGCACGGCGGCGGGCAGCACGGCGGCGAGCGCGTCGGCGTCGCCTTCGCCGAGCGTATTCGGAATCAAATACAGGACGCCGTTCATCGCGCACCTCGCAAGAGCGGATAGCCTGCCGCGCGCAGCATGCGCGTCAAGGCGATCAGCGGCAGGCCGATGAGCGCGGTCGGATCGTCGGAGTCGATCGCGTCGAGCAGCGCGATGCCGAGCCCTTCGGATTTGGCGCTGCCGGCACAGTCGTATGGCGCCTCGGCGCGTAAGTAAGCGTCGAGTTCGGCGTCCGGGAGGTCGCGAAACCGTACCCGCGTAATCACGTCTTCGACTTGGGCCGAGCCATCGCCGCTGTCGAGCAG
Organism: Trinickia mobilis; assembly: GCF_017315705.1. Taxonomy (GTDB): domain Bacteria; phylum Pseudomonadota; class Gammaproteobacteria; order Burkholderiales; family Burkholderiaceae; genus Trinickia_A; species Trinickia_A mobilis. The sequence continues at coordinate 115,881 of NZ_JAFLRF010000010.1, forward strand.
GCACAGCGCGCTGTGGAATTCGACTTCGCGGCCGCGCATCGCTTGAAGCTGAGCGAGCGCATTTTCGTGCGTACCGGGCTTGCCGATCTGGTTGCCGTCGAACGTCGCGACCTGGTCCGAACCGATCACGAGTGCGCGGTGGCCGGCGTCGATGCCGAGTGCGGCCGCGCGCGCCTTCGCTTCGGCGAGCCGCAGCGCGGTGGCAGCCGGGGCCTCGCCCGCGAGCGGGGTTTCGTCGATGGCGGGCACGATCACCTCGTAGGGAAGGCGAAGGCGCTCGAGCAGTTCGCGGCGATAGCGGGAACTGGAGGCAAGAATCAGCCGCAACGGGCGATCGAGGGAGTCCGGCATGGTCTGAAAGGCGGTTGGATAGGCAGGCAAAAGGGGCGTGCGGGCAGCGCGGTCGGCGCGCCCTTAAGTATTTGACTCGTAAAGGTAAAGCAGATATGATGCTGGGCTTTTCATCGGTGTGCTATACGCGCGTGAGCAGAAGGTTCCTTCTCGGTTCGCCCTGAACGCCCGTCTGCAGTCTGCATGCCGATTAACCGGGCCAATAAATCGGACTAACCGGACGACTTGGCGCCAGGCTGAATTGGCCGGCCAAGAAATCCTCGCCGAAGCAGGAGCGCACATGACTGAACATCCTGGCAAACCTGCTGGCGCCGTCAACCCGCGTGATTTCGATGTCTTCGAATTTGCGCGAAGCGGGCGGCAGGCTGCGGGTGCTGTGCGCGTGTCGCAACTGCCGCGCATGTTAAACGAAGTCCCTGAGGAAGTGCCAGATCGCGACACCGCGTTCACCTGGCAAGCCGAAGGTTCGACGCAGCCGGAATTGCAGGACGACGGCACCGAAGGGCAGCAGCCTTACCTGCGGATCGCCGTGCACGGGTCCGCATGGCTAGAATGTCAGCGCTGTCTCGCGCCGTATGAGCAGGCGTTCGATATCGATGCCACGTACCGGTTGGTGGCCACCGAAGAAGAAGCGGATGAATTCCCGCTCGACGACGATGAAGTCGAAGTGATCGTAGGCTCCCGCCAGTTCGATCTCGTCGACTTGATCGAAGAGGAGCTGCTGCTTGCTCTTCCGCTCGTGCCGAAGCATGACGTGTGTCCGCAGGTGCACGAGAGTCTCGTCTCGGGCGTAGGCGGCGCCGAAGACGACGAAGGCGGTGAGGATCAGGGTGAGGCGGACGGCGAATCCGGTAAGCCAAACCCGTTTGCGGCGCTCGAAGCGCTAAAGCACGGTGGCCCCGGCGGCCGGAAGCACTGAAGGCGTTGAACAGTTGCAGGAGTAGCGCGATTGGGCGTCCTGGCCATTCGGCCAGTGGCTATGCCCAAATCGGGCTGTGTTAGAATTCGGAAAATTTTTAGGAGTTACCATGGCAGTCCAACAAAACAAGAAGTCGCCGTCGAAACGCGGCATGCATCGCTCGCACGATTTCCTGAGCGCCGCGCCTTTGGCCGTCGAGCCGAGCACCGGTGAAGCGCATCTGCGTCATCACATCAGCCCGAACGGCTACTATCGCGGCAAGAAAGTCGTCAAGACGAAGAACGACTAATCGTTTCTGCGCGCGGCGCATACTGTATTCATCAGTGGTTTCGCGCGCGGCGATCGGTTCGCTTGACATTTTCCCGGCTCGGCAAAAAGGCGGCATTCAACTGCCGCTTTTTTGTGCCTGAAGTTCGTCGCACTCCATGACTATAAAGCTCACGATTGATTGCATGGGAGGCGACCACGGCCCGTCCGTGACCGTGCCCGCTGCCGTCAATTTCGTTCGTTCGCATCCCGATGCACAGTTGAGGCTCGTCGGCATCGAAACTGCGATTCGTGCCCAACTCAAGAAATGCAAGGCGCCGGATAATCCTGCGCTGATCGTTGTCTCCGCCTCGGAAGTGGTCGCGATGGACGACCCTGTCGAAGTCGCGCTTCGAAAGAAAAAAGACTCGTCGATGCGCGTCGCGCTCAACGGCGTCAAGGAAGAAGAAGCGCAGGCCTGTATCTCTGCCGGCAACACCGGCGCGCTGATGGCCGTTTCCCGATATGTGCTGAAAACGCTGCCGGGCATCGAGCGCCCGGCGATCGCTTTTGCTCTGCCGAATCCGACCGGCTACACGACGATGCTCGATCTGGGCGCCAACGTCGATTGCGAGCCGCAGCATCTGCTGCAATTCGCCGAGATGGGGCACGCCCTTGTCTCTGCGCTTGAAGGCAAGGAGCGGCCGACCATCGGCCTCCTTAACATCGGCGAAGAAGTCATCAAAGGCAATGAGACGATCAAGCGCGCAGGCGAACTGCTGCGCTCGAGCACGCTCAACTTTCACGGCAACGTCGAAGGCAACGACATCTATAAAGGCACGGTCGACGTGATAGTCTGCGATGGCTTTGTCGGCAATGTCGCGCTGAAGACGTCGGAAGGTCTCGCGCAAATGCTTGCGGAGATCATCCGCGAGGAATTCGGGCGCTCGCTCCTCACCAAGGTGATGGCGGTGCTTGCGATGCCGGTATTGATGCGCTTCAAGAAGCGCGTCGACCATCGACAATATAACGGCGCCGCGCTGCTCGGCCTGCGCGGTCTCGTGATCAAGAGTCACGGTTCGGCGGATGCCTATGCATTTGAGTGGGCAATCAAACGCGGGTATGATGCCGTCAAAAACGGCGTGCTGGAGCGCCTCGTGCGCGCGATGGAAGAGAACGCGTCCCCCCTCGAACAGGCGGCGCGCGACGCAAACGGTGCGGGTTACGCAAGCCCCCCCGCCGGTCAGCCAGCCGAGCCCTACGCTGCGCTATCCTCGAAGGCATAATGGCTCAATCGAAAATTTATTCCCGCGTGCTCGGCACGGGCAGTTATCTGCCGCCTGGGCGAGTCACGAATCAGGAGTTGGCGGACCGTCTCGCCGACAACGGCATCGAAACGAGTGACGAATGGATCGTCGCCCGCACGGGCATCCATGCGCGTCATTTTGCCGAACCCAATGTGACGACGAGCGATCTCGCGCTGATCGCCTCGCAACGCGCGATCGAAGCGGCTGACATCGACCCGCAATCGATCGATCTCATCATCGTCGCCACGTCCACGCCCGACTTCGTCTTTCCGAGTTCGGCGTGCCTGCTGCAGAACAAGCTCGGAATCAAGAACAACGGCGCCGCGTTCGACGTGCAGGCCGTGTGTTCCGGCTTCGCTTATGCGCTTTCGACGGCCGACAACTTCATCCGCAGCGGTCAGCACCGCACGGCGCTTGTCGTGGGCGCGGAGACGTTCTCGCGCATTCTCGACTTCACCGACCGCACGACCTGCGTGCTGTTCGGCGACGGCGCCGGCGCCGTACTGATGCAAGCGTCCGACGAGCCGGGCGTGCTCGCGAGTGCGCTGCACGCCGACGGCAGCTACTCGGGCATCCTCTGCACGCCCGGGCACGTGAACGGCGGCGTCATTGCAGGCAGCGCGTTCCTCCACATGGACGGGCAGGCGGTGTTCAAGCTCGCCGTCAACGTGCTCGAGAAAGTGGCGATCGAAGCGCTGCACAAGGCGGACCTGGCTCCGGAACAGGTCGATTGGCTGATTCCGCACCAGGCCAATATCCGTATCATGACTAGCACCTGCCGCAAGCTCGGTTTGCCGCAGGAGCGGATGGTCGTCACGGTGGGCGAGCACGGCAATACGTCGGCGGCGTCCATTCCGCTTGCGCTGGACGTCGCCGTGCGCGACGGGCGCATCAAGCGCGGGCAGAACGTGCTGATCGAAGGCGTCGGCGGCGGCTTCACCTGGGGTGCGTCCGTCATTCGCTATTGACGCGGCTACGCGTGGGCGCCGGCTGTGGTGCCGCAGCGTGCGGTCATCCGGATTCGAATTCACCAAATTGGGGACGATATGAAATTTGCGTTCGTTTTTCCTGGGCAAGGCTCGCAGTCGGTCGGCATGCTCGACGCATTTGCCGATCACGCCATCGTGCGCGAGACCGTTCAGGAAGCGTCCGACGCAATTAATCAGGATCTCGGCAAACTGATTGCCGAAGGTCCGGCCGACGATCTGAATCTCACGACGAATACCCAGCCTGTCATGCTCACTGCCGCCTACGCGTGCTATCGCGTGTGGCAACAGGCGGGCGGTCCGGCGCCGTCGATCGTCGCGGGGCATAGCCTCGGCGAATATACGGCGCTCGTGGCGGCAGGTGCGCTGCAGTTTCGAGATGCGGTGCCGCTCGTGCGCTTTCGCGCACAGGCGATGCAGACGGCCGTGCCGGTCGGCGTCGGCGGCATGGCGGCGATTCTCGGTCTCGACGACGATGCCGTTCGTGCGGCTTGTGCAGAAGCGTCGAGCGAAGGCGTCGTCGAAGCGGTCAATTTCAACGCGCCGGCCCAAGTCGTGATCGCGGGTGATAAGGCCGCGGTCGAGAAAGCGTGCGAAATCGCCAAGGCAAAGGGCGCCAAACGCGCGCTGCCGCTGCCGGTTTCCGCGCCGTTCCATTCGTCGCTGCTCAAGCCGGCGTCCGATCAACTGCGCGAATACCTGGCAGGCGTCGAAGTCAGCGTGCCGCAGATCCCGGTCGTCAATAACGTCGACGTCGCCCAGGTTGCCGAGCCGGCGGCGATCAAGGACGCGCTGGTGCGCCAGGCTGCCGGCGCGGTGCGCTGGGTCGAATGCGTGCAGGCCATCGCCAAAGGGGGCGTGACGCACGTGATCGAATGCGGTCCGGGCAAGGTGCTCGCGGGGTTGACGAAGCGGATCGACGGCAACTTGATTGGGGGCGCAATCACCGATCCGGCATCGCTCGACGAAACGCTCAAGCTCGTAACCGCTTGAGTTGCGCTTGAGTTGCATCAAGCAACATTAACAATCGGTCGGCCAGAATCCAATCCGCCCGAAAGTAGGCAATTCGGACAAACATGGGAAAGACTCTCGATAAGCAGATCGCGATCGTGACGGGTGCGTCGCGCGGTATCGGCCGCGCGATCGCCCTGGAACTGGCGCGTCAAGGCGCGACCGTGATCGGCACGGCGACGAGCGAAGCCGGCGCGAACGGCATCGGAGAAGCCTTCGCGAGCGAAGGGCTCACGGGCCGTGGCGTAGTGCTCAACGTCAACGATGCAGCGGCGGTGGAAGCGCTCATCGATTCGACGGTGAAAGAATTCGGCGCTCTGAACGTGCTCGTCAACAACGCGGGCATCACGCAGGATCAGTTGACGATGCGCATGAAGGACGACGATTGGGACGCGGTGATCGACACCAACCTCAAGGCCGTCTTCCGCCTGTCGCGCGCGGTGCTGCGTCCGATGATGAAGGCGCGCGGCGGCCGGATTATCAACATCACGTCGGTAGTGGGCTCGGCCGGCAATCCAGGCCAAGCCAACTATGCGGCCGCGAAGGCCGGCGTGGCAGGGATGACGCGTGCGCTCGCGCGCGAAATTGGCAGCCGCGGCATTACCGTGAATTGCGTCGCGCCGGGCTTCATCGATACCGACATGACGAAGGTTCTGCCGGAAGAGCAGCAAACCGCGCTGAAGGCGCAAATTCCGCTGGGCCGCCTGGGCAGCCCGGACGACATCGCGCACGCCGTCGCGTTCCTTGCCTCGCCGCAGGCCGGGTACATCACCGGCACGACGCTGCATGTGAACGGCGGCATGTTCATGTCGTAACGAAATTCGTTTATTATCCGCGCCTTGGTACGTTCGCGAGAACGCTTGGCGCTTGCCTGACCACGAACCTCGTGCGCGCTTTTTTGCCTGGGCAAACCTGATAAAATGCGCGCACTCGTATTTTTGAACTTCTTTCCCTCGGAGGGGTAATGGACAATATCGAACAGCGCGTCAAGAAGATCGTCGCAGAACAACTGGGCGTTGCCGAAGCTGATATCAAGTACGAATCGTCGTTCGTGGACGACCTCGGCGCAGACTCGCTGGATACCGTCGAGCTCGTGATGGCGCTGGAAGACGAATTCGGTATGGAAATTCCGGATGAAGAAGCCGAAAAGATCACGACCGTCCAGCAAGCGATCGACTACGCTCGCGCCAACGTCAAGGCGTAAGGACGATTTACGCGCTCGTTGCCGCGTTGGCTGCGTTAGACGCGTTGACACGTTGGATGCTGACGCAGGTGCCGCGCGGGTGCCGAACTAACAGCCACAGGGCTCACAGGGCAATTTCCTGTGGCCGCTGTGGCTTTTGCTTTTGTCATTCTATGGAAAAGGGGTTACCGTGAGCCGCCGTCGTGTTGTTGTTACAGGCCTCGGGCTGATTTCGCCTGTTGGCAATAATGTTGCTGACGGCTGGGCCAATTTGGTGGCCGGCAAGTCCGGCATTGCCAACATCACGAAGTTCGACGCAACGAACTTCTCGACCCGCTTCGCCGGCGAGGTCAAGGGCTTCAACATCGAAGACTACATCCCGGCCAAGGAAGCGCGCCATATGGATACATTCATCCATTATGGCGTGGCCGCGGGCATCCAGGCGATGCAGGACAGCGGCTTCGAAGTCACCGAAGAGAATGCGGAGCGTGTCGGCGTGGTCGTCGGCTCCGGCATCGGGGGCCTGCCGATGATCGAAGTCACGCAGACGGAGTTGCTCAATCGCGGCCCGCGTCGCATTTCGCCGTTCTTCGTGCCGGCATCGATCATCAACATGATCTCGGGCCATCTGTCGATCAAATTCGGCATCAAAGGCCCGAACTTGGCGATCGTTACTGCGTGTACGACCGGCCTGCATTGCATCGGCGAAGCATCGCGCCTGATCGAATACGGCGATGCCGACGTGATGATCGCGGGCGGCGCGGAATCGACCGTCTCGCCGCTCGGCATCGGCGGGTTCGCGGCGGCGCGCGCGCTGTCGCAGCGCAATGACGATCCCGCGACGGCGAGCCGTCCGTGGGACAAGGACCGCGATGGCTTCGTGCTCGGCGAAGGCGCCGGCGTGATGGTGCTCGAGGAGTACGAGCATGCGAAGGCTCGTGGCGCGAAGGTCTATGCGGAAATCTCGGGCTACGGGATGAGCGGCGACGCCTACCACATGACCGCGCCGCTGGAAGACGGCGACGGCGCCCGCCGATGCATGCTGGCCGCGTTGAAGAACGCCGGCATCAACGGCGATCAGGTGAACTACCTGAACGCACATGGTACGTCGACGCCGCTCGGCGATCTGGCTGAGACGACCGGCATCAAGCGCGCGTTCGGCGATCACGCGACGAAGGTGGTCGTGAACTCGACGAAATCAATGACCGGGCACCTGCTCGGCGGCGCGGGCGGGCTGGAATCGGTGTTCACCGTGCTGGCCGTGCATCACCAGGTCTCGCCGCCGACCATCAACATCTTCAATCAAGATCCGGAGTGCGATCTCGACTACTGCGCCAATACGGCGCGGGAGATGAAGATCGACGTCGCGCTGAAGAACTCGTTCGGGTTCGGCGGCACGAACGGCACGCTGGTGTTCAAGCGCGTCTGAGTATTTGACGAGCGATCTGCAAGTTGAGTCCTCAAGCGGAACGCCGCAGCCTGTGGTGCTGCGGCGTTCCCTCGCGCTGCGTGCGGCAATGGCGGTGTTCGCATTGATCGCTTCCTGCGCTGTCTATAACGTGGCCGCGCCTCACTGCGGCATCGGGCAAGCCGTCTGGCTCGCCGCGGTCACCCTCTCGCTGATGACGCTGGGCATGCTCGCTCATGAGCGGCGGCAGCCTGCCGTGCTTAAAATCGGGCCGGATGGGATCGTGACCTTGAGCCATGCTGGCGCGGTGATGCTTGCCGGCCGTATCGTCGGCTTTTCGCAGTGGACGGGCCTCCTTCTCGTGCTGGCCGTTGTCGGCCGAGACGAAAAAGGGGCGATCCGCCCGCTGTTGATTCCGGCCGATTCGCTGCCATCCGATTCGTTCCGCGAACTGGCCGTGAAGGCCCGCCATGGCGCGCGTTGAGCTGTAACGACTGTAACGGCTGTTACGCGCGTAACGTCGGGCGATCACGGGGACGTTACAATATCGCTCCGCGGGGCACTTCTCAGTGAACGGATTTATCAGGTGAGCGAAAAAGAAATTGATCAGGTCTTGGTCGAGCGCGTTCAGAAGGGCGACAAGGCGGCGTTCGAACTGCTGGTCACCAAATACCACCGCAAGATCATCCGGCTGATCTCGCGCCTCGTGCGGGACCCCGCCGAGGTCGAGGACGTGGCCCAAGACGCCTTCATCAAGGCTTACCGTGCACTCCCGCAGTTTCGCGGCGAGTCGGCGTTCTATACGTGGTTGTACCGAATTGCGGTCAATACCGCCAAGAATTACCTTGCAACCCAAGGGCGGCGGGCGCCCACTTCGACTGAGGCGGACGCCGAGGAAGCTGAAACTTTCTCGGATGCCGACCAACTAAGGGATATCAACACGCCCGAGTCGATGTTGATGAGCAAGCAGATCGCACAGACGGTCAATGCTGCGATGGCGGTTTTACCGGAAGAGCTGCGCACCGCCATTACTCTTCGTGAAATTGAAGGTCTGAGCTACGAAGAAATCGCGGAAATGATGGGGTGCCCGATCGGCACGGTCAGGTCCCGTATTTTTCGTGCTCGCGAAGCCATTGCGGCGAAGTTGCGTCCCTTGCTGGACACACCCGAAGGCAAACGCTGGTAGCACGAGGCTGTGACCGGTTGGCTGGCAGGGGCTAGGCGCAATGAACTGGGTTAGGTGGTGTCACTACGGGGTGTCGTAAGAATGGGGAGCATCATGGGGTCGGTCTCGATGCAATCGCAAGCGTGCTCGCGAGGCGAGCGTCTATCCGCTTTTGTCGACGGTGAGTCGCTGGGCGAAATCGAGGGTTTTGGCAGTCTCTTTGCCGAATTGAACGGCGAGGATCGCGCCGCGTGGTCGAGCTACCACCTGATCGGCGACGCGCTGCGTTCCGATGACTTGGCGGTGAGTTCGGCAACCAGCAGCGCGTTTCTCGCGGGCTTCGCCGCGCGCCTGGAAGCCGAGCCGCATGTGCTCGCGCCTGCCGCGGTGCCGGCTTCGAAACCGCTGTCGGCGCTGCGCCGCCGCGTCGTGCCGGTGTTTGCCGTCGCCGCCGCGGCCGCAACGCTGACCTGGATCGTCGTGCCGCAATTGCAGCGTGTGGACGGTGCGTCCGGCGGCGTGCAAACGGCGTCGGTCGGGTCGGATAGCGTGCAGCGAGTCGCGATGGCGTCCGCGCCGACGGGGCCGACGCGTCCGGCGCAGGAGATGAATATCATCCGCGACGCGAGCCTTGATCAATATCTCGAAGCGCATCAGCAGTTTGCTCAGCAGCCGGTCGTACCGGGCTCGATGCCGCTGATCCGCGCGGCTGCCGTCACTTCGCAAGGCCAATAGACTGATGCGAAACCTGCGGTTGAACAAGACCATTGCTTGGGGGCGGCTGCCGGTATTCCTGTTCTGTGCTGCCGCATTGTTGTCCATCACGCCGCGGGTATTCGCGCAAGCCAGCGATGCGCTGGCCGCTCGCAAGAGCGCCGCGGAGTGGCTCGATCGAATCCATCAGGCCGCGCAGCAGGAGAATTACGAAGGTACGTTCGTCTATCAGCGCGGTACGTTCGTGCAGTCGTCACGCATCTCGCATTACGCAACACGCAACGACGGCGAATTCGAGCAGCTCGAAAGCCTCGACGGCAAGCCGCGCAAGCTGCTGCGTCATAACGATGAGCTTTACACCTTCATTCCGGAGCGGCGTCTGTGCGTAGTCGAAAAGCGCCAGAACAAGGATTCGTTTCCGGCGTTGCTCGGCACGAACGCCGAGCAGGTCCTGACCGTGTACGATCCGAAGCTGCTCGGCGCCGACCGCGTGGCGGGGATCGATGCCACCGTCATGGAGCTCGATCCCAAGGATAGCTACCGCTTCGCCTACAAGCTCTGGGCGGATGCCAAGACCGGCCTGCTGCTGCGCGCGCAGACACTCGATTCGGCCGGGCAGGTGCTCGAGCAGATTTCGTTTACGGAACTGCGCATCGGCGGCCCTGCGGAGAAGGCGTCGATTGTCGCCGGCATCCGCAACACCGCGGGCTGGACCGTTGTGCGGCCGCCGGTGGAGCCGGTCGACATGGAAGCGCAAGGCTGGCAGATGACGCCCAACGTGCCGGGCTTCCGAAAGATCCGCGAATTGCGCAGGCCGATGGCCGCGCGCGACGCCGGCGATCCGCCGATTCCGGTCGATCAGGCCGTGTTCTCCGACGGCCTCTCGGCAATCTCCATCTTCATCGAGCCCGCCGAAAAGAACTCACGCAAAGAAGGGACCGGCAACAGCGGCGCCACGCATGTCCTCGTCAAGCGGTACGGCGACTTCTGGATCACGCTGCTTGGCGAAGTTCCGCAAACAACCTTGCAGCAGTTTGCGTCTGCCATAGAATACAAGGCTCCCAAGTAATTCTTCGGTTTTCCTCCCTATGACGAATCTCTCGGTGCGCAAACTCCTCGCGGCCGCGGTCGTGGCCGTCTGTCTGCCGCTCCTGCCCCATTCGGCGTCGGCGATGCCGGCAGCCAATCTGCCCGATTTCACCGATCTCGTCGACAAGGTAGGGCCGGCCGTCGTCAACATCCGCACGACGACGCGCGTGACAAGCGACAACAACAGTTCGCGTGCGCTTCCGCCGGGCATGGACGACGGCGACATGTCGGAGTTCTTCCGCCGTTTCTTCGGCATTCCGCTGCCGCAGCCGGGTACGCCCCGGGGTGGCGGTAATGGCGGTAATGGCGGTGGAAACGGCAATAACGGCGGCAGCGGCGGTTCGGATTCGCCGGACAACTCCGATGCCGAGCAAAACAGCGGCGTGGGTTCGGGATTCATCCTGTCCGCCGACGGCTACGTGATGACGAACGCCCACGTGATCGACGATGCCGATAACATCTACGTCACGCTGACCGACAAGCGCGAATTCAAGGCGAGGCTGATCGGCGTCGACGACCGGACGGACGTCGCGGTCGTCAAGATCACCGCCAACAACCTGCCGACCGTCACGATCGGCGATTCGAACAAAGTGCGCGTCGGCGAATGGGTCGTCGCGATCGGCTCGCCGTTCGGGCTCGACAACACGGTGACGGCGGGCATCGTCAGCGCGAAGGGCCGCGATACCGGTGATTACCTGCCGTTCATTCAGACGGACGTTGCCGTGAACCCCGGCAACTCGGGCGGTCCGCTGATCAACATGCAGGGCGAAGTGATCGGCATCAACTCGCAGATCTACAGCCGTACTGGCGGCTTCATGGGCATTTCGTTCGCGATTCCGATCGACGAAGCGATGCGCGTTGCTGACCAGTTGAAGGCTAGCGGCAAGGTTACGCGCGGGCGGATTGCGGTCGCGATTGGCGAAGTGACGAAGGACGTCGCCGATTCGCTCGGCCTGCCGAAGTCGCAGGGCGCGCTTGTCTCCAGTGTCGAGCCGGGCGGCCCGGCGGACAAGGCCGGCGTGCAGCCAGGCGACATCATTCTCAAGTTCAACGGACAGCCGGTCGATACGGCCACCGACTTGCCGCGCATGGTCGGCGATACGAAACCCGGTTCGAAGGCGACAATCACGGTGTGGCGCAAGGGCCAGGTGCGGGATCTCCCGATCACGGTCACCGAGATGCAGACGGACAAGGTCGCGAAGGCGGACCAGCGCAACAAGTCGCCGTCACCGAAGCAGCGCGCGAGCAACGTGCTCGGCATCGCTGTGGTCGACATTCCGACTGATCAGCAGAAGGCGCTGAAGCTGCGCAACGGCGGCGTGCAGGTCGACGTCGTGGACGGGCCGGCGGCCCGCGTCGGGCTGCAGAAGGGCGACATCATCCTGCGCGTCGGCGATACCGACATCTTGAGCGCGAAGCAATTCGACGATGTCACCGCGCATCTGGATCCGCAAAAGATGGTCGCCGTGCTCGTGCGGCGCGGCGATAACACGCAGTTCGTGCCGATCCGGCCTCGGGCTCCGGCGCAGAAATAATGGATGCATTGCGCGCGCCACGGCTGACGTTGTACGGGCGTGCGTGGTGCCATCTGTGCGATGACATGCGGGCCGAGCTCGAGCCGCTTCTGGCGGAGTTCGGCGCGCAGGTGACCGTAGTCGACGTCGATTCCGATCCAGTGCTCGAGGCGCTCTATAACGAGCGGGTTCCGGTGCTGGTGTGCGACGGCGTCGAGTTGTGCCACTACCGGCTAGACGCGGCGCGCGTGCGTGCGGCGCTCGCGATCCGGGCCGCGCGGATTTGAGCGGCTATGCGCCAAGGCCGGTAAAATCCGCCCTCGGAAAGCCTTTTCGGCTAAAATAGATAAGTTTTTCATTTACTTACAAGGCGTGCTCCGCGGTCGTCCGAGCGCGCCTTTTTCGCTTGATCGGCACTGAATGAATCATATTCGTAACTTTTCGATCATTGCGCACATCGACCATGGCAAGTCGACGCTCGCCGATCGCATCATCCAGATTTGCGGCGGCTTGTCCGACCGCGAAATGGAATCGCAGGTGCTCGATTCGATGGATCTCGAACGCGAGCGCGGCATCACGATCAAGGCGCAGACGGCAGCGCTGTCGTATCGCGCACGCGATGGCAAGGTCTACAACCTGAACCTGATCGACACCCCGGGACACGTCGATTTCTCATATGAAGTCAGCCGCTCGCTGTCGGCGTGCGAAGGCGCGCTGCTCGTCGTCGATGCGAGCCAGGGCGTCGAGGCGCAGACCGTCGCGAACTGCTATACGGCCATCGAGCTTGGCGTCGAAGTGGTGCCGGTCCTCAACAAGATCGATTTGCCCGCGGCCAATCCGGCCAACGCGATCGCCGAAATCGAAGACGTGATCGGCATCGATGCGGGCGACGCCACGCACTGCAGCGCGAAGACCGGGCAGGGCGTCGAAGATGTGCTCGAAGCGCTGATTGCGAAGGTTCCGCCGCCGAAGGGCGATCCCGATGGCCCGCTGCAGGCGCTCATCATCGATTCGTGGTTCGACAACTACGTCGGCGTCGTGATGCTCGTGCGCATCGTCAACGGCACGCTGCGCCCGAAGGACAAGATCAAGATGATGGCGACCGAAGCGCAATACCCGGTCGAGCATGTCGGGGTGTTCACGCCCAAATCGAGGGATCTCGATGAGCTGTCGGCAGGGCAGGTGGGCTTCATCATCGCGGGCATCAAGGAGTTGACGGCGGCGAAGGTCGGCGATACGGTCACGCTCGCCAACAAGCCGGCGCCGGCGCCGCTGCCGGGCTTCAAGGAAGTGAAGCCGCAGGTGTTCGCGGGGCTTTACCCGGTCGAAGCGAACCAGTACGACGCGCTGCGCGAATCGCTCGAAAAGCTGAAGCTGAACGATGCGTCGCTGCAGTACGAGCCGGAAGTGTCGCAGGCCCTCGGCTTCGGTTTCCGTTGCGGCTTCCTGGGTCTCTTGCATATGGAAATCGTGCAGGAGCGGCTCGAACGCGAGTTCGACATGGACCTCATCACCACCGCGCCGACGGTGGTCTACGAAGTCGTGCAGCGCGACGGCTCGATCATCATGGTCGAAAATCCGGCGAAGATGCCCGACCCGTCGAAGACCGAGGAAATCCGCGAGCCGATCGTCACCGTGAACCTGTACATGCCGCAGGATTACGTCGGCTCGGTCATCACGCTGTGCACGCAAAAGCGCGGCTCGCAGATCAACATGCAGTACCACGGCCGCCAGGTGCAGTTGACGTACGAAATCCCGATGGCGGAAATTGTGCTCGACTTCTTCGACCGATTGAAATCGGTGTCGCGCGGCTATGCGTCGATGGACTACGAGTTCAAGGAATATCGTGCGTCGGACGTCGTCAAGGTCGACATGCTGATCAACGGCGACAAGGTCGATGCGCTGTCGGTGATCGTGCACCGCTCGCAGTCGCAGTATCGCGGCCGCGAAGTCGCGTCGAAGATGCGCGAGATCATCCCGCGCCAGATGTACGACGTGGCGATTCAGGCGACGATCGGCGCGCACATCATCGCGCGCGAGAACATCAAGGCGCTGCGCAAGAACGTGCTTGCGAAGTGCTACGGCGGCGACATCACGCGGAAAAAGAAGCTGTTGGAAAAACAAAAAGAAGGCAAGAAGCGAATGAAGCAAGTCGGGTCCGTCGAGATCCCGCAGGAGGCTTTCCTCGCAATCTTGCGCGTCGAAGACAAATAACAGGATCTCTCTAACAACATGAATTTTGCGCTGATTCTTTTTGTGCTCGTCATTTTGACCGGCATCGCGTGGGTAGCAGACAAACTCGTTTTTCAGCCGCAACGGCGGCGCGCAGCGGACGCCGCGGTTGCCGAGTTCGAGCGGCAGCAGCAGCGTGTCGGTGAGCGCTTCGCCGACGAAAATGCGCCGCAAACGCGCGCTCGCATCCGCGACGACAAGCTGCGCCAGCCGTGGTGGCTCGAGTACACGGCGAGCTTCTTTCCGGTGATTCTGGTGGTGTTCGCCGTGCGTTCGTTCGTCATCGAGCCGTTCAAGATTCCGTCGGGCTCCATGGTGCCGACGCTGCTCGTCGGCGACTTCATCCTCGTCAATAAATTCGACTACGGCCTGCGTCTGCCGATGACCAACACGAAGATCACGCAGGGCCGGCCGCTCGAGCGCGGCGACGTCGTCGTGTTCCGCTATCCGAAGGACGAGTCGGTCGACTACATCAAGCGCGTGATCGGTTTGCCCGGCGACGTGATCGCGTATCAAGACAAGAAGCTGACGATCAACGGCAAGCCAGTGCCCGAAACGCCGCTGCCCGATTACTTCGATGAAGAGCGCATCGGCTACGCGAAGCAGTTCGAAGAGGACATCAACGGCCGCAAGAACGCCATTCTGAACAATCCCGCGGTGCCGCCGTTTGTGGTCGGCGCCGACGATTACCCTTATCGCGACAATTGCGAATACAACAGCGAAGGCGTGATCTGCAAAGTGCCGCCGGGCAACTACTTCATGATGGGCGACAACCGAGACAACAGTGCGGACAGCCGCTACTGGGGCTTCGTGCCCGATCAGAATCTCGTCGGCCGCGCGTTCTTCATCTGGATGAACTTCAGCAACCTGAAGCGCATCGGTTCATTCCACTGATTGCCGATCTCGATGTCAAACGTGCCGCGCATTTTCAGCACGGCGCGATTGCGACGCTACTTTAAGAAAGTGCGGTAACACTGTTTCGCCGCACTTTTTTCGTGTCCGGTCTCACCAGTTCGACGGGTCTGGCGCCCGCGTTATACTTTGCACATGCCCCTCTCTCCGCTGGAAAGCCGGTTGCGCTACGAATTTCGCAATGCGGAATTGTTGCGCCAGGCTTTGACCCATCGCAGTCACAGTGCCACGCACAACGAACGGCTCGAATTTCTCGGCGATTCCGTTCTCAATTGCGCGGTGGCCGCCCTTTTGTTCCAGCGGTTCGGCAAGCTGGACGAGGGCGATTTGTCCCGGGTGCGGGCCAATCTGGTCAAACAGCAGTCGCTCTACGAAATTGCTCAGGCCCTGAATATTTCAGAAGGCTTGCGCCTTGGCGAGGGCGAGCTGCGCAGCGGCGGGTTCCGGCGCCCGTCGATTCTCGCCGATACGCTCGAGGCAATCCTCGGCGCGATCTTTCTGGACGGCGGCTTTGAGGCCGCGCAGACGGTGATCAAACGCCTGTATGTCCCGATTCTCGACCATATCGATCCGCGAACGCTCGGCAAGGATTCCAAGACGCTGCTCCAGGAATACCTCCAAGGCCACAAGATCGCGCTGCCGACTTACACGGTCGTCGCGACGCATGGTGCGGCGCACAATCAGCAGTTCGAAGTCGAATGCACGGTGCCGAAGCTCGACATCAAGGTGTCGGGGTCGGGTGCGAGCCGGCGCGCAGCCGAGCAGGCCGCCGCGAAGAAGGCGCTCGACGAGGTGATGGCCGTCGCGCCGGCCTTGACCGCCAAGCCGAAGCGGTCGAAAGGCGCGCGCACCGCCAAGCATGCGGAGCCGGAAATCGTGCCGGGCGTGACCGGCGTGCAGACTGCGCTCGACTTGCGCTCGCCTGAGCCGAAGCGCGATCGGGCGGCCCGCGCGGAATCGAAGGCAGCTCATCCCGATCAGACCCTCGAGCGCGCCGTGCCCGGTCCGGTCGCGGTGATCCGGGCGTCGCACGTCGAGCACACTCAGGATCGGGCCGAGAAGGCAGAGAAGGTCGATCGAAACGACAAGGCCGATCGTGCGGAGAAACCCGCCTTGGAAAAGGTCGCCGCCAAGCCCGCTGAAAAGGCCGGCGAGAAAAGCGTTGAGAAGCCAATAGATACGCTCGCCGTCGACGCGCTCCCGAAGGCTCAAGCTAACGGCACCGACAAAGGCCCTGAAGCGGCCGAACCCGCCGCAGGTGCCGCCGAGAAGGCAGCGCAGCCGCGCGAAACTCTGGTAGACGATGCTGCGGCGGCCGTCGAACCCGGCGCTGCCGACGCCGGCCACTCATGAATCGACCCGCGCCGGCTGCCGGCGCGCCCGTTGCCGGATCGGCCGGCCACCCGTCTCGCCCTGCAATTCACCCAATTTGCCGCAGCTCACTATGAACGCATCTTCTTCCACCCGTTTCCGCTGCGGCATGGTCGCAATCGTCGGCCGCCCGAACGTCGGCAAATCGACACTGATGAACGCGCTCGTCGGCCAGAAAGTCAGCATCACGTCGCGCAAGGCGCAGACGACGCGTCACCGCATCACCGGCATCCACACGTTCGACGACGCGCAATATATCTTCGTCGATACGCCGGGCTTCCAGACGCGCCACAGCGGTGCGCTGAACCGCTCGCTCAACCGTGCGGTGACATCGACGCTGACCTCGGTCGACGCGATTCTCTTCGTTATCGAAGCGGGCCGCTTCGGTCCGGACGATCAGAAAGTGCTCGACCTGATTCCGCCGTCGGCGCCGGTGCTCCTGATCGCGAACAAGCTCGATCGCGTGTCGGACAAGGACACGCTCTTTCCCTTCATGCAGCAGATGAGCGGGCTGCGGGAATTCAAGGAGATCGTGCCGCTGTCGGCGAAGAACCCCGACGACATCAAGCGGCTCCTCGAGACGGTCAAGCCGTATCTGCCGGAAGGCGAGCCGATCTACGGCGAGGACGACCTGACCGATCGCAGCGAGCGCTTCCTTGCTGCCGAAATCCTGCGCGAAAAAGTATTCCGCTGGACTGGCGACGAACTTCCGTACACGAGCACCGTGCTGATCGACAAGTTCGAGCAGGAAGGCCGCCTGCGGCGCGTGTTCGCGACGATCCTGGTCGATCGCGACACGCACAAGGCGATGATCATCGGCCAGAAGGGCGCGAAGCTGAAGCAGATCAGCACGGAAGCGCGTCTCGACATGGAGAAGCTGTTCGACGGCCCGGTGTACCTGGAAACCTTCATCAAGGTGAAGAGCGGTTGGGCCGACAACGAAGCCGGACTACGCGCCTATGGGTACGAATGACGCGTGGATGACGCAACACGCGGACGACGCGGACGGTACGGCCGGTACGGGCGGCGAGACTGACGCCGAGGCGCCATCCAAGCCGGCAAGCCCGAAGCCGAAGCGCGCGCCGAGAGCCTCCGAATTCCGCATCTCCGAGCAGCCGGCATTCGTGCTGCACAGCTATCCGTATCGCGAGACGAGTCTCATCATCGATGTCTTTTCGCGCGATCACGGCCGGCTCGCGCTCGTCGCGAAAGGCGCGAAGCGCCCGCATTCCGCGCTGCGCGGCGTGCTGCAGACGTTCCAGCCGCTTGCGATGTCGTGGTCGGGCAAATCGGAGATGCGTACGCTGACGGGCGCCGAGTGGGTCGGCGGCATGCTGCCGCTGACGGGCGATGCGCTCTTGTGCGGCTTCTACGTCAACGAACTCCTCGTCAAATTCTGCGCGCGCGAAGACCCGCATCCGCAACTGTTCCATCACTATGTCGTCACGCTGACCCGGCTCGCGCACGATGAGCCGCCCGTGCAGGTGCTGCGTTCGTTCGAGCGCGTGCTCTTGCGCGAAACCGGCTTTGCGATGGCGCTCGATCGCACGGTCGCGCGCAAGGCCGTGGATCCCGACGGGAGGTACGTGTTCGACCCGGAGCGCGGCGTGCGCGACGCGTCCGGCGAATTGGCGTCGCAATGGCCCGCGCATTGGCCGGTTATCTCGGGGCAAACGTTGCTCGACATGGAGCGGGACGATTACCATCGTGCGCAGACCGTCGCGCAAAGCAAAACGCTGATGCGCTTTTTGCTCAACACCTATCTTGGCGGAACGCCGCTCGCGACACGCCAGATCTTGATCGACTTGCAGAACTTATGAGCTTCTTTCTTACGTCGCCCAATGTGATCGACCTCGGCGTGAACATCGATCACGTCGCCACGCTGCGCAATGCGCGCGGCACGTCGTATCCCGATCCGATCCGTGCCGCGCTCCTCGCGGAAGAGGCCGGCGCCGACGCGATCACGCTGCATCTGCGGGAAGACCGCCGGCATATCGTCGACGCTGATGTGCGGTCGTTGCGCACGCAACTGAAAACGCGCATGAACCTCGAGTGTGCGATCACGCAGGAGATGCTCGATATCGCGTGCGAGGTGCGTCCGCATGACGTGTGCCTAGTGCCGGAGAAGCGCCAGGAACTGACGACGGAAGGCGGTCTCGATGTCGCCGGGCACTTCGAGTCGGTGCGTGCTGCCTGCCGTCAGCTCGCCGACGCGGGCTCGCGTGTGTCGCTCTTCATCGATCCCGACGAAGCCCAGATTCGCGCCGCTCATGAAGCGGGCGCACCTGTCATCGAACTGCATACGGGCCGCTACGCCGAAGCACACGACCAGGCCGGGCAGCAGAGCGAATACGAACGGATCGTGCGCGGCGTCGAATTCGGCGCGTCGCTAGGGCTCAAGGTCAACGCCGGGCATGGCCTGCACTACACGAACGTGCAGCAGATCGCGGCCATCGAGGGCATCGTCGAGCTGAACATCGGTCACGCGATCGTTGCGCACGCCATCTTCGCGGGCTGGGACAACGCGGTGCGCGAGATGAAGGCGATCATGGTCGCGGCGCGCCTCGCCGCCATGCACTGACGACGGGCGTGCACATGGCGATCTATGGCATCGGTACCGACGTCGTCCAGGTGAGCCGCGTCGCGGCGGTGATGAAGCGCACGCAGGGGCGTTTTGCCGAGAAGGTGCTCGGCCCCGACGAATTGCGTGTCTATCACGCCCGCAATGCGCGCTCGGAAGTGCGCGGCCTCGCGTTTCTCGCGACGCGCTTTTCCGCGAAGGAAGCGTTTTCGAAGGCGATCGGCCTCGGCATGCGCTGGCCGATGACGTGGCGCGCGTTGCAAACGCTGAACGAGCCGAGCGGCAAGCCGGTCGTCGTGGCGTCGGGCGAGTTGGCGGACTGGCTCGCCGGGCGCCGCATCACCGCGCGCGTGACGGTCAGCGACGAGCGCGATTACGCGGTGTCCTTCGTGATCGCCGAAACGGCCGAGATGGCCCCGGGCGATCCAATGGCCGAGGCCGATCCAATGGCCCAGACCGATCCCGCGGCCGAATGACGCCTTCGGCGTTCTCCCTGTGTTTGGCCGTCGGCGCCACGGCGGCGCGGGCCGTTCCTCTTGTTCCTAGGTTGATCCCATGAAAAACACCCTCGGAGCGGTGATGCTCGACGTGCTCGGCACGAGCCTCACAGCAGACGACATGCGGCGCATCGCGCATCCGATGACGGGCGGCGTCATCCTGTTTTCGCGCCACTACGAGAATCGCGCACAGCTCGTCGCGCTGACCGACGCGATTCGCGACGTGCGCGACGACATCCTGATCGCCGTCGATCACGAAGGCGGACGCGTCCAACGCTTCCGCACGGGCGGATTCACGGTGCTGCCCGCGATGGGCAAGCTCGGCGAGCTGTGGGACAAGGACGTGCTCTACGCGACGAAAGTGGCGACAGCCGTGGGCTACATCCTCGCGTCGGAACTGCGCGCGTGCGGCATCGACATGAGCTTCACGCCGGTACTCGATTTGAACCACGGTCATTCGAAAGTGATCGGCGACCGGGCGTTTCATCGCGATTCGCGCGTCGTCACGATGCTGGCGAAGAGCTTGAATCACGGGCTCGCGCTCGCGGGCATGGCCAATTGCGGCAAGCATTTTCCGGGGCACGGGTTTGCGGCGGCCGATTCGCACGTCGCGCTGCCGACCGACGACCGTCCGCTCGAAGCGATCCTGCGCGACGATGTCGCGCCGTACGATTGGCTCGGGATGTCGCTCGCCTCGGTGATT
Organism: Trinickia mobilis; assembly: GCF_017315705.1. GTDB lineage: Bacteria > Pseudomonadota > Gammaproteobacteria > Burkholderiales > Burkholderiaceae > Trinickia_A > Trinickia_A mobilis. The sequence continues at coordinate 136,070 of NZ_JAFLRF010000010.1, forward strand.
CCGGCACACGTGATCTATACGCAGGTCGATGCGAAGCCGGCGGGCTTTTCGCGCGTCTGGCTGCAGGAGATCCTGCGCGGCAAGCTGCGCTTCACGGGTGCGATCTTCAGCGACGATCTATCGATGGAAGCCGCGCGCGAAGGCGGCACGCTGACCGAGGCGGCAACGGCGGCGCTCGCGGCCGGCTGCGACATGGTGCTCGTCTGCAATCAGCCGAACGCGGCAGAGCAGGTGCTCAACGAATTGCGTTACACGCCGTCGAAGGAGTCGCTGCGTCGCCTGAAACGCATGCGGCCGCGCGGCAAGGCGGCGAGCTGGGACAAGCTCGTCGCGCAGCCCGAGTATCTGCAGGCGCAGGCGCTGTTGCGTAACGCGTCGTTCGCCTGACGCTCACAAACGAGGGCGCCGCCCTTTCGAGGCGACGTCTGTGTTTGGACAGCTCGGGGCACAGGCGGCGTGGCCCGGCGTTCTGCGTCAAGACAGCTTCATCCGCTGCAGCTTGTTGTAGAGCGTCTTCGGGCTGATCCCGAGCAGCGTCGCCGCGCGATGCCGTGTGCCGCCGACGGCGTCGAGCGTCGCGCGAATCAGCAGGTCTTCGACATCCGCGAGCGGCGTGCCCACCGTCACCTGCACGCTGCCGCCGTTCAAGCGGCGGCCGCCCGCGGCGCTGGCCTCGTCGGCCCGCAGCGTTTCAATCACCTCGCCCGATGCGTTGTACGCACGACGCACGCGCTCGTGCAGCTCGCGGACGTTGCCGGGCCAGTCATACGAAAGACACTCGCGAATCAGGTTCGGTCCGATGTGCTTGTTCACCGTCGCAAAGCCACTCGAGTTGACCTCGCGATTCAAGTCGTCGACAAGGACTTCGGCGAATAGCACGGCATCCTCGCCGCGCTCGCGCAGCGGCGGCAGTGCAATCGACGACGCGTCGAGCCGCAGCCAGAGGTCCTCGCGCAGCGTTCCGTCGGCCACCGCTTCGCGCACCGGCCGGCGGGTTGCCGCGATGAGCCGGAAATCCGTCACCACCTGATTCGTGCCGCCGACGCGCATGAACGTTTGCGAATCGAGTGCGCGCAACAGCGCTTCTTGCTGCGCGAGCGGCAGCTCGGTGATCTCGTCGAGGAAGAGGGTGCCGCCGCCTGCCTGCTCGAAGAGGCCGGCTTCGCGGCGCTCGGCACCGGCGAACGCGCCGTGCTCGTGGCCGAACAGCACGCTGTCCGCCGAGCGGCTGCCGTTCACATCGTGCGCGAACGAGCGGCAGTCGAACGAAACGAACGGACCCTTGCGGCGGCGGCTCATCTCATGCAACGTGCGCGCCGCGATTTCCTTGCCCGTGCCCGCTTCCCCATAGATCAGCACGGCGCTCTCGGTCGGCGCCGTGTGCTCGATCCTGTCGTAGACGTGCTGGATCGCGTCGCTGCGCCCGATCATCGGCCCGAAGTGGCCGAGCCGGCGCAGCGTCGCGCGCAGCGTCTGCACTTCCTCGGTCAGTTCATACGGGCGCGGGATGCGCGCGAGCAGGCTGCGCAGGCGCGGAATGTTGACCGGCTTCAGCAAATAGTCCCAGATCCCGTGGCGCAGGCCCTCGATCGCGCTTTCGACCGTCGCGTTACCTGTCATGACGATGACGGGCAGGGTGCCGTCCGGCGGCTGCGATGGCAGGTTCTGCAGCAGGTCCAGACCGCCGCCATCGGGCAGATTCAGGTCGACGAGCACGACGTCGGGAATGAAGCGCGTCAAAGCAGCCCTGGCTTCGGCGAGCGACGTTGCGGTGTCGACGGAAAAGCCGTCGGCGGCAACGATCGCGGAGAGGCCTGACAGGCTATTGGGATCGTCTTCGACAATCAGGGCGTGTGGCATGGCTGGCGCAATCAATCAAATGGTCGAAAACCCGCTCGCGGCCCTCGGCCGGTTGCGTCTCGCGGGAGTCATGTAGGGCCGTGCGGCGCATGCGAACGCGGCCGGCCGTCTATTTTTGAGACGAATGGGGCGACGAAACTTACATCAGCATAGAGCGTGCCATAAGAATATAACTATATAGAACAATGATTTGCGTCAGAATCTTACGCTCTCGACGCGATCGGATGGGGAATTTTGAGAACGCGGCCCGGTAAAGTTTTCTTAGAACATACACGACTCGCACTAAAAAGAAAAAGCGCCCTCGCGGGGGCGCTTTTCGTACTGGCCGCTTGAGGCGCGGCCGGACTGCTTGTAATAGACCGCCCGGCTTAGGCGCGGCTGCGATATTCGTGCGTGCGCGTGTCGATTTCGATCTTGTCGCCGATGTTGCAGAAAAGCGGCACTTGCAGTTCGAAGCCGGTGTTGATCTTCGCGTTCTTGAGCACCTTGCCCGACGACGTATCGCCCTTGACCGCCGGCTCGGTGTAGATGATTTCGCGCACGAGCGTGGTGGGCAGCTCGACCGAGATTGCCTTCTCGTTGTAGAACACGACTTCGCAAGCCATGCCTTCTTCGAGATAGTGGAGCGCGTCGCCCATCATCTCGCTTTCAACTTCGAATTGGTTGTAGTCGGCGTCCATGAACACGTACATCGGGTCGGCGAAGTACGAGTAGGACACTTCCTTGCGATCGAGCACGACGACGTCGAACTTGTCGTCGGCCTTGTACACCGTTTCCATGCCGGCGCCGGTCAGCAGGTTCTTGAACTTCATCTTGACGACGGCGGAGTTACGGCCCGATTTGTTGTATTCAGCCTTCTGCACGACCATTGCGTCGTTGCCGATCATCACGACGTTGCCGGTGCGGAGTTCCTGAGCGATCTTCATAAAACTGTCCTGTGCGAATTTAAAGTCAACGTTGCTCAACGGCATCAATGCGCAGGGCGCGCAAGTTGCAAGTGTGATCTGCAGGCGGGACCTGCGGGCCGTTGCATAACCGCTTATTTTAACTGAGTTTTTGCGAATTTAGCCAGATTCCCGGCAAGATCGCCTACGGCAGCCAGTTCGTGGGCCCATGCGGCCGCCCGCGTCTCGAATTCGACACGATGCCGCCAATAATCGGACCAATCCGGCTGGCCGCCGCCGTTCCACGCGTGCCAGAAGCGCTCCATCGAGGCGCGCGCGGCTGCGGGGAGCGAGGCGGTGCAATGGGCGACGGCGGCGTCCAGTTTCTGCAGGTGTATGTTGTCCGCTTGCGGATAGATCTGCCAGACGAACGGGCGCTCTGCCCATTGCGCGCGCACGAATGAATCCTCGCCGCGCACGAAGTTGACGTGGCTCGCCCAGAGGAGGGCGTCGTACGCTGGCTGTTCGGTGAACGTGAGCGCGTACGCGCGCAGGCTGCCGCGTTCCGCGTGAGCGCCCGCGCCGAACGACGGCAAGCCGAAGAAACGCGCGACCGCGCTGGAGATCCGGCCTTCCGGCACGAGCAGAACGGTCGATTCTGCCTGGTCGCGCCACTGTTCGAGCAGCGCTTCGACGGCCGGATTTTCGTACGCAAAGAGCGAAACGACCGTCGCCTCGGCTTCCGGTCCCGGACCACCCGTCGCGTTTCGCCACCAGGTGTCGCGCGCATCCCGCGAGGATTCGAACGCCTGCCGCGCCGCATCCAGGCCGCGCTCCTTCGACACGCCGCCCGTGCCTTTGCCGAGGCCGGGGAAAAAGAACGTCTTGGTCAGCGGATAGCGCGGGTGTGGCGACGGGCGCAGATGGAAATCCGCGACCCAGTCCTCCCCGCTCAGATACTCCAGGTTGATCCAGATCGGGGCGCGCTCGCGCCGCGCCATTGCGGCGATGTAGGCGGGCGGCAGTTCGCAGGCGAACGCCTCGATGACGACATCCGCCACTTCGAGCGTATCGCCGGCGTGCGCCGGCTCGTGCCAATGCTCGATCGCGATGCCCTCTACGGTTTGCCGCGCAAGTCCGATGTCGATCGTGCGGCACAGCCGCTGGAAGGCATGCAGATCGTCGACGAACACGCGCACCTGCCAGCCATGTTCGGCCGCGAGCTGTCGCGCGAGACGCCAGCACACGCCGATATCGCCGAAATTGTCGACAACCGCGCAGAAGATGTCGCACGCGATGCTGTCTTCGGCTGTCGCCGCAGCGCGCGCGGACTCGCGTCGGGGATGGGAGGAACGGGGATGAGGGGGCATGGCGATTGCGTCCGGGCGTGCGCGGTTCGGTCGCATGCGGAATGTTCTAAACTGGCGATTCTAAAGCATACGCGCGGCGATTCTGCGCTTGCGGGGCTCTCGCGAATCTCCCATGACGCTCTCCTACGCGACGCACTGTCCGAATTCTGCATGACCGATACCGACGCCCTCGAACCCGCCTTCGACCCGAAGCAATTCCTCGCGCAGTTGCCGCATATGCCGGGCGTTTACCGCTACTACGACGCGCAAGGCACCGTGCTGTACGTCGGCAAGGCACGCGACCTGAAAAAGCGCGTGTCGAGCTATTTCACGAAGACGCAACTGTCGCCGCGCATCGCGATGATGGTGACGCGCATTGCGCGCATCGAGACGACCGTCACGCGTTCCGAAGCCGAGGCGCTGCTGCTCGAGAACAACCTGATCAAGGCGCTGACGCCGCGCTACAACATCCTGTTTCGCGACGACAAGTCGTATCCGTATCTGAAGCTGACCGCGCACACGTTTCCTCGCATGGCCTATTACCGCGGCGGCGTCGACAAGAAGAACCAGTACTTCGGGCCGTTCCCGAGCGCATGGGCCGTGCGCGAGAGCATTCAGATCCTGCAGCGCGTGTTCCAGTTGCGCACCTGCGAAGACTCCGTGTTCAACAATCGCACGCGGCCGTGCCTGCTGCATCAGATCGGCCGCTGCACGGCACCGTGCGTCGGCGCGATCAATGAAGAGGATTACGCGCGCGACGTATCGAACGCGTCGCGTTTTCTGCTGGGGCGGCAGACCGAAGTGATGAAGGAGCTCGAAGAGAAGATGCACGCGTTCGCGGCCGAGCTCAAGTTCGAGCAGGCGGCGGCCGTGCGCAATCAGATGAGTTCGCTGTCGACGGTGCTGCATCAGCAGGCGATCGAAGTGGGCGGCGACAGCGATGCCGATATCCTCGCGGTCGTCGCGCTAGGCGGGCGCGTGTGCGTGAATCTCGCGATGGTGCGCGGCGGCCGCCATCTCGGCGACAAGGCGTATTTCCCGGCGCATGTCGAGAGCGCGCTGACCGCTGATGAAGGCGGGCTCGGCGAAGCGGAGGGGGGCATTGCGGCGTCGACGGATGATGCCGCCGCGATTGCAAGCGATGCCGCGAAAGCTGAAACGCGTGCGGCTGCGCCGGACCCGACTCGCGATCCGAATGAAGTGCCGGACCCGCTCGCCGTTGCGCAAGAGATGCCTTCCGAAGACGATGACGGCGGCACGGAGCCCGCCGCGCGCTCGCGCGAGGTCGGCATCGAAAGCGAAGTGCTCGACGCATTCATCGCGCAGCACTATCTCGGCAACCGCGTGCCGCCGGTGCTGGTCGTGAGCCACGCGCCCGCGAATCGCGAGCTGGTCGAATTGCTTACGGAGCAGGCGGGGCACAAGGTCACGGTGCTGCGCCAGCCGCAGGGGCAAAAGCGCGTGTGGCTCGGCATGGCGGAGCAGAACGCGCGGCTCGCGCTCGCGCGCCTGCTCTCCGAGCAAGGCTCGCAACAGGCGCGCACGCGCGCGCTCGCCGATACGCTCGGACTCGAAGGCGAAGATCTCGCGCATTTGCGCGTCGAGTGCTTCGACATCAGCCACACGATGGGTGAAGCCACGCAGGCGTCGTGCGTCGTCTACCACCATCACAAGATGCAGTCGGGCGAATACCGCCGCTACAACATCACCGGCATCACGCCCGGCGACGACTACGCGGCAATGCGCCAAGTCCTCACGCGCCGCTACGAAAAGAGGGTCGCGCAGGCCGCGCAGAATGCGGCCGACGAAGCGGCAGCGCTGCAACCGGACGCCGCCGCCGACCCGAACGCGGCCGCTGAAGCCGCCGAGCCCGGCGCGGCCGGCGGTCTCCTGCCGAACATCGTGCTGATCGACGGTGGCAAAGGGCAAGTCGAAATCGCGCGCCAGGTCTTCACCGAGCTGGGTCTCGATTGCGGCATGCTGGTCGGCGTCGCGAAGGGGGAGGGCCGCAAGGTCGGCCTGGAGACGTTGATTTTCGCCGATGGCCGCGCGCCGCTCGAACTCGGCAAGGAAAGCGCTGCGCTGATGCTCGTCGCGCAAATCCGCGACGAAGCGCACCGCTTCGCGATCACCGGGATGCGGGCGAAGCGCGCGAAGACGCGGCAGACGTCGCGTCTCGAAGAGCTCGAGGGCGTCGGCGCGAAACGGCGTCAACGGCTGCTTGCGCGCTTCGGCGGGTTGCGCGGCGTCGTGGCGGCGAGCATCGACGATCTGGCGAGCGTCGAGGGCATTTCACGCTCGCTTGCCGAACAGATCTATCGGCAGCTTCACTGAAGCCGTGTATAAACCGTCTGCCGATCCGCCCCGGGCCGCGAGCCGCTTGGCTTGTGGCGCTTGAGGCGACACGGCACAATGACATCTCCTTGCCCCCCATTTTTGCGCAGCGTTTGCCCATGCCGTTCAACATTCCGATTTTTCTGACGTGGCTGCGAATCGTGCTGATCCCGCTCATCGTCGGCGTGTTTTATCTGCCGGACATCATGATGAGCCCCATGCACCGCAATATCGCCGCGACGACGATCTTCGTGCTCGCTGCGCTGACTGACTGGTTCGATGGCCATCTCGCGCGCAAGTGGAATCAGACGTCGGCGTTCGGCGCGTTCCTCGATCCGGTCGCCGACAAACTGATGGTGACGGCGGCGCTTCTCATCCTCGTGCAGCTGGCGCGGATCGAATCGGCGATCGCGCTCGTGATCGTCGGCCGCGAAATTGCGATCTCGGCGCTGCGTGAATGGATGGCGCAGATCGGCGCGTCCAAGAGCGTCGCCGTGAACCAGTTGGGCAAGTTCAAGACGGCGTGCCAGATGGTCGCGATCCCGATGCTGCTCTACTACGGGCCGCTGCCGCTGGGCGCGTTCGTGATGGATACGCGCGTGTGGGGCCTGTGGCTCATCTATCTCGCAACGGTGCTGACGATCTGGTCGATGCTGTACTACATGAAGCTCGCGTGGCCGCAGATCCGCGACCGCGGCGGCATCTTGTAACGCGATTGCCGTAAATTGTTCGCTAGAAGGGGTTGACACGTTTCAGTGGCTTATACATAATCTCGTTTCTCCGATGCGAGCAGCTAGTGATCGGTGAGCGGCAAAATAAGCAGCAAAACGCGGGAGTAGCTCAGTTGGTAGAGCGCAACCTTGCCAAGGTTGAGGTCGCGAGTTCGAGACTCGTCTCCCGCTCCAGATTTGACGCAGTGTTTTGTTGAAGTGTTGCCGATGTGAACAAGACAATGCGTGGCGCATGCAGGGCCATGCGGGAGTAGCTCAGTTGGTAGAGCGCAACCTTGCCAAGGTTGAGGTCGCGAGTTCGAGACTCGTCTCCCGCTCCAGACATACGGGGAAGCAGCGCTTCCCTTTTTGTTTGGCTGGCTAGTCGGCCAAACGTATCAATCTGCGAATCGTTGCAACGCGTGATGGATAGCGACGGTTAGGCAGTCCGCTTACGGCGCGATAGCAAAGCGGTTATGCAGCGGCCTGCAAAGCCGTGTAGGCCGGTTCGACTCCGGCTCGCGCCTCCAGATTAAAAAAAGCCCCGACTTGTCGGGGCTTTTTGTTTGTCGATGCACCGCATTGATCCGGTTGCGTGAACCTGTCCGCAAACAACTTCGCCTTTCTATTATCGCGCTCGCTTCGCACTCCGTTGTTTCCACGGTATTCGTCAACGCTCGGACTTTGCCGTCGTCGCCTTTGCGGCCGCTAAGCGGCATAATCTTCGCACTTGGCGTTTCCGTAAGTGCATCGCGTGCAATCCCATCCCATGACCGAATCGAAACCCACTCCGCCTGTCGAAATCGAATGGCGCTGGAAGCCGTTCTCCGAACTCAACCCCACCGAGGTCTACGACATGCTCGCCGCGCGCAGCGCGGTCTTCGTCGTCGAGCAAAACTGCGTCTACGGCGACATCGACGGGCAGGATTCGAATGCGTGGCACCTGTTCGCCTATGGCGGCAGCGGTCAGGACAAGCAGCTTGCCGGCTATCTGCGCGTGCTGCTGCCCGATGAAATAGAAACCGACATTCGCATCGGGCGGGTGCTGACTACGGCTGCGTATCGCGGCATCGGCCTGGGCAGCTCGATTCTCGAACAGGCGCTCAAGCATATCGTCAAGCAATGGCCCGACGCCGCGATCAGTCTGCATGCACAAGCGCATCTGCAGACTTTCTATGGCGCATTCGGCTTCGAGCCAATCTCCGATGTCCACGACGAAGACGGCATCCCGCATGTCTGGATGCGGTCGGTATAAAACAACAAGGGCGGCCTGCAAGCCGCCCTTGTCTATCGCCGCTCAGCCCGCGTGCAAGGGGCGCTGCGGCGTTACATACGCGTTGCTGCGCCTGTCGCGCACACGCTCGTCGCGCAACCGCTCGCGTGCCGAAAGCCGCATCCAGTGACGCAGCGCGATCAGCGCGCCGAACACGCTCATCATCGAGCCGGGGATCCACAGCAGCAAGCCGCCGATCTGCTGATCGCGAATCGGACTGATCCACGTGAATGCGCGTCCGCAGATCGAATAGATCGGATAGAGCTCGCGCGGCGTGAAGAAGATCAGCGCGCCGAGCACGATTTGCGGCGGAATGGCCGCGACCACGATCATGATGCGCCGCCCCGGTGCGAGCCGCGCGGGAGGCGCGGGCCGCGGGTCGAGCACGAGCCACCAGAACATCAGCCCGTCGACGACCATGCTCCAGTTCATCACGCGATAGAGCCGCCAGTCGAGCATCGCCTTGAAGTGAATCGGCGACAGCAGCCAGAAGTAGATGAGCCCGACGAACAGCACCACGGCGACCACCGGATGGAACAGCACGTCGAGCACGATACGCACCGGCTTGGCTTGCAGCGCGGGACGCATGAAACGTTGCCGCCAGCTGAACGGAATCCCCGCGCGCAGCGCCGCGCCCGGATACGACCACGCGATGAAGAACGGCCCGAGGTGATGCAGCACGAGATGCTGCGCGCGGTGCATGAAGAACTCATGCTCGAAGTAGTAATCGAGCCGCGTATGCAGCGCGATGTAGAGCGCAACGAGCCCGAACCAGAACGACAGTTGCCGGCGCAACGACATTCGCACCTTGGGCGCGCCGCGTGCGAACAGCACGGCGGCGACGAGCACGCAGACGACGACCGTCGGCGATGGTTCCCATGGTTCTAGCCAATACAGCAGATTCATGATGCCTCCCGTCCCCCAATCCCCCAAGGGGAGTTCAAGTGACGGCTTAGTTGGTTTGCGAAGGCGGTTTGACGGCAAATGGTGCGTCGACGGTTTCGCCGTCGGAGAACTTAAGCTGCAGGTGCACGGTGTCGCCCGGCGCGATCTTGCGTTTCGCGTCCATCAGCATGAAGTGGTAGCCGCCCGGCGAGATCGTCAGTTGGCCGTGTGCGGGCACGGTCGCCTTGTCGACATGCACCATCTGTTGCGTGGACCCGTTCGACACCGTCTCGTGCAGCATCGCGCCGCCGTAGTCGGGGCTCGTCGCGCCGACGAGATCGATCGGCTTGTCGCTCGAATTCGTGAGCGTCACGTAGCCGGCCGCGGGCAGATTGTTCGGCAGCCAGCGGACCCAGGCGTTCTGGACGCTGATCGCTTGCGCATCGGCGGCCTGCGCGCCGGTGCCGAACGCAACGACGAAGCTGGACGCAAGGGCAACGGTTACGGCTTTGAATTTCACGGACATGCTGAATTCCAGGTTCTAGGTGGAAGTATTAAGAGGCGGTCTCGATCAGCCTGCGCAGATCCTGCGCGATCGTGTCCGGCGAGTCGCTGCCGGTGGCGAGCAGGCGTGCGTGGCCTTCGGTGTCGAAGACGTAGACGGCCGAGCTGTGCGTCACTTCATAGTTGCCGCTCGGGTCGCGTTTTTCCATCTGGTAGGCGACCCGGTAGCGCTTCGCGAGCGATTCGATCTGGCTGTCTGTGCCGGTGAGGCCGCGCGCGTGCTCGGCGTCGAACGCGCCGACGTAGTCGTGCAGCGCTTTCGGCGTATCCCGCGCGGGATCGACCGTGATGAACAAGATGCGCACCTGCTTCGCGTCGGGCCCGAGCTTTGCGAGCACTTGCATCAGCCGCGCCATCGTTTCCGGGCAGACGTCCGGGCAATTCGTGTAGCCGAAATAGACGAGAGTGGTGTCGCCTTTGAAGGCCGACGCGTCGACGGGCTTGCCGTCGTCGCCCGTGAGCGAGAACGCGAGATCGGGCAGGTGGCCCGAGACGTTCGTCAGTTGCCACGGCAGCTCTTGGTGCGAGCACGCGGCGAGCAGCACGGAGCAGGAGGCGATGGCGGCAAGCGCCGAAAGGCGAAGGCGCCGGCGCATCGTGGTGTTTCGTTGCGCGGGCTGGTCCGGCACGCCGCGCGGCGCACGGACAGCTTGGAAGAAAGGCGGCATCCGGAACTCAATTCAATGCAGGACAAGGGCGCGCACGGCCGGCCGCGGAAGCGCCCGTTTCGTGTGCAGCGGCTGCGAATGTAGCGCAATTTGCGATTGGCCGCTGTCGCGCGGCCAAGATGCACCCATAGCAGAGTCAATATGTCGCAGCGATTGAAAGAAATTTGTAATGTAATCGTTTCCGATTTGAATACAAGCCCTGTTTTTGCGGTTCGTTTGCCGCCGTGAATGGCTTTCTCGAAAAAACGGCGCTCGCGCGGTAAGATGCCCAAACTTTTCCGGCACGAACGGCCGCAACAGGCCGCACCGCGCCGCAAGGCAACCACTCCGATGCGATCACTACCGGCATTCCTGTCTTTTCACGAGACCGCGTTTTTCTTCGATTTCGACGGCACGCTCGTCGAACTGGCGCCGACGCCCGACGGCATCTACGTGCCGCCCGCCGTCATCGACCTGATCGGCGAGCTGCGGCGCCTGACGAACGGCGCGGTGGCGATCGTGTCGGGCCGCGGCATCGAAAGCATCGATTCCTTTCTCGGCATGCCCGATCTGCCGATCGCCGGCTTGCACGGCGCCGAACGGCGCGACGCGAACGGCGATACGCAGCGCGTCGGCTTTAACGACCAGCGTCTGCTGCGCATGGAGCGCGTGCTCGAAGAGGTCGTGCGGACGAACCCCGGCATGCTGCTCGAAATCAAGGGCGCGGCGCTCGCGCTGCATTACCGGAACGCGCCGGAGCGCGAGCCGGCTGCGCGCGAAGCGACGCAGCGGCTCGTCGCCGACTACCCGGGCGCATATGTGCTGCAGCCGGGGAAGATGGTCTACGAGATCAAACCGAAGGACGTCGACAAGGGCCGCGCGCTGCGCGCGTTCCTCGACGAGCCGCCGTTCGCCGGCCGCACGCCGCTCTTCGCCGGCGACGATCTGACCGACGAGAAGGGCTTCGCGGTCGCCAACGAGCGGGGCGGGCTGTCGATCAAGGTCGGCGCGGGGGATACGGCGGCGCGTTCGCGCGTCGAATCGGTCGGTGCGCTGTATGAGTGGCTGTCGTCGATCGTTGCCGCGGCGTCCCGCGCGCCATGAGCCGCCTCATCATCGTTTCGAATCGCGTCGCGCCGATTTCCGAAGGCGGTCCCGCGGCGGGCGGCCTGGCGGTCGGCGTCTACGATGCGCTGAAGGAAACCGGCGGGATGTGGTTCGGCTGGAGCGGCGAGGTGCTGTCGTCGGGGCAGCCGCAGATCCAGCTCGAAGAGCGCGGACCGGTGACGTTCGCGACCATCGGGCTCGTGCGCCGCGATTACGATCAGTATTACCGCGGCTTTTCGAACGCCACGCTGTGGCCCGCGTTTCACTATCGCGCAGACCTGATCCAGTACGACCGCCACGATTTCGAAGGCTACACGCGCGTCAACGCGTGGCTCGCGCAGCAGCTCGTGCCGCTCTTGCGTGACGACGACGTGATCTGGGTCCATGACTACCATCTGATCCCGTTCGCGCAGGCACTGCGCGCGGCAGGCGTGAAGAACCGCATCGGCTTCTTCCTGCATATTCCGTTTCCGGCCGCGCAAGTGCTGCTCGCGGTGCCGCCGCATCGACCGCTTGTCGAGGCCCTGTGTTCGTTCGATTTGCTCGGCTTTCAGACCGAGCCCGATTTGCGCGCGTTTGGCGACTACGTCGTGCACGAAGCGGCCGGCGAATGCGAGCGCCCGGCGAAGGGACCTTCGACGATTCGCGCATTCGGCCGCACGCTGCGCGCGGCGGCCTATCCGATCGGCGTCTATCCCGACGAAATCGCACAACTCGCGAAGGCCGGCGCGCGAGGCAAGCCGGTGCGCACGATGAAGGCGACGCTGCATGGGCGCAAGCTCATCATGAGCGTCGATCGCCTCGACTACTCGAAGGGGCTCGTCGAACGTTTCCGGGCGTTCGAGCGCTTGCTGGACCAGGCGCCCGCATATCGCAACAACGTGTCGTTCGTGCAGATCGCGCCGCCGACGCGCGCCGACATGCACCCTTACCAGGACATCCGTCTGCAGCTCGAGGGCGAGTCCGGCCGCATCAACGGGCGTTTCGCCGAACTCGACTGGACGCCGATCCGCTATATCCACCGGCAGTACGAACGTCAGGTGCTCGCGGCGCTGTTTCGCGAGTCGCAGGTCGGCTACGTGACGCCGTTGCGCGACGGGATGAATCTGGTCGCGAAGGAATACGTATCGGCGCAGGACCCCGACGATCCCGGCGTGCTCGTGCTGTCGCGGTTTGCCGGCGCCGCGCAGGAGCTGTCGGGCGCGTTGATCGTGAATCCGATCGATATCGACGGCATGGCGGAGGCGCTGGCCGCCGCGCTCGCGATGCCGGCGGCGGAGCGCCGCGCGCGCTATCGCGACATGATCGGGCAGTTGCGCGAGAACAACGTGTCGGTGTGGCGCGACAACTTTCTGCGCGATCTCGAGGGCAGCGGTGAAAGGCATGCTGCGGTGCGGACCAAAACCGCGCGCAAGAAGGCGACTGTCGAATGACGCATTGAGCGCCGCGCGCCGAACGTCGAACGCGGCTCACCGCGTGGACGAAACCACAAAAGAAAAAGCCGCTTCGGGTTGAAGCGGTTTTTTCATATACGCGCTGGATGGCAGGCAGGCATCAGGCAATGTGCTCGTCGACCTTCTTGCCGCCCAGATGCAACTGCGGGCCCTTGCCGTATTGCTTCGCGAGCAGATCGCGATACATGCCCGGCCGGCCGCGCAGTTCCTCGGGTGAGCCGTCGTCGATGACCTTGCCCGCGCTCATCACGATGATGCGGTCGAAGTTCTGCAGCGTCGACAGACGGTGCGCGATCGCGATCACGGTGCGGCCCACCATCAGCCGGTCGAGCGCCTTCTGGATCGCTTCCTCGGATGCGCTGTCGAGCGCCGACGTCGCTTCGTCGAGCAGCAGGATCGGCGCGTCCTTCAAGATCGCGCGCGCAATCGCGATGCGCTGGCGCTGGCCGCCCGACAGCTTCACGCCGCGGTCGCCGACGATCGTATCGAAGCCCTCCGGCATCGCCTCGATGAAGTCGGTGCAGCGCGCCTCGCGCGCGGCGGCGAGCACTTCCTCTCGGCTCGCATCGGGCCGGCCGTACGCGATGTTCTCGTAGACGGTGCGGTGAAAGAGCGAGATGTCCTGCGGCACGAGCGCGATCGACTGGCGCAGGCTGTCCTGTGTGATCGACGCGATGTCCTGCCCGTCGACCTTGATCGAGCCGCCTTGCGCGTCGTAGAAGCGCTGCAGGAGCGCGAGCACCGTCGACTTGCCGGCGCCTGACTTGCCGACGAAACCCACGCGCTGGCCCGGCTCGATGTGCAGATCGAAGTGATCGAGGATCGCGCGGCGGCGCGGATACGCGAACGTGACGCCTTCGAAATCGACGCGGCCGCCTTGCGCCTTCAGCTCGGTCGCGTCCGAGCGGTCAGGCATGCTGTGCGGTTCGAGCAGCGTCTGGACGGCTTCGGCGAGGCGCGCGATGTGCTGCGTCACGTCGACGAGCGCGACCGCCAGGTCGCGCGTGCCGTGCAGGATCGTGAAGCCGAGCGAGCTGACGAGGACGATGTCGCCGGACGTCGCCTTGCCCTGGTCCCACAGCCACAGCGCCCAGCCGAGCAGCCCGGCCGAGAGCATCGCCGTGATCACGGCGTGCAGAAGGCGCAGCTTCTCGAGATACAGCAGGCTGCGCTGACGCGCGTCCATTTCGGCCTTGACCGTCGCGCCGAAGCGCTTCTGCTCGCGAAACGTCATGCCGAACGCGCGCACGAGGCTCATGTTGCTGATCACGTCGACGAGCTCGCCGTCGACGGACGCCGCTTTCGTCGCGAACTGATGGTGCCGCGACGAGCCGCGCTTGGCGAGGCGGAACAGCACGATCGCGAGCACGGCCGAGCAGGAGAGGAGGCCGGCCGCCATGATCGGATTCACCATGGTGATCATCACGATCGCGCCGAGCACCGCGATGCACGGCGGCAGTACGTTCCACGCCATCGTGTTCTCGGACGTGTAGACGGCATTCGACGTCGCCGTGATCCGGCTCGCGAGCATGCCGGGCTGCTTCTCGGCGTAATAGGTGGGGGAGTGTCCGGAGAGGTACTGGAACAGGTCGCGCCGCAGGTCGCCGGTCACGTTGACGAACGCGTGCGCGGCGACCCAGCCGCCGATCCGCCACAGCAGGTTATCGGCGGCGATCAGGCCGACCAGGATCCCAAACGCGCTCCACAGCGGCGCCGGGTGATGGCGCCCTGCGCCGAGCACGTCGATCAGGTGCTTGATCGCGTACTGCGACCCGAGCGCGCAGCCGACCGCCGCGAACACGCTGGCAAGCACGATCGCGTGGGCGATGGGGTGGCTCCGGATATAGATCAGCAGAAACGCAAGCGGCCGATGCGCATAGCTCGAAAGCTTCGCATTGCGGGCGTTACGCTGGGCGACGGTGAGATGTTCCAATTCTTCGTGCGATCGACGCGAAACGGATTGAGTCATGAAAAGAATAGTCTGCGGGTGACGCGTCGCGAGCCAATATCAAGATAACAGCCGCTACACGGCGACATTGTAAACATGCACAGCCGGTGCGGGAGCGCGGTGTTGTAAGCGCACTCTCACTGGGCGCCGGCTTGCGGGGCGGCGGGCGCGCGTAAGCGCTGCGTGGGTGGCGCGACCCGGGCAAAGCCAAGTCAAGCGCCCAGGGTTCCCAATTTTTTCTGAGATAGAATTACGAATTCCATTCAGGGCCGAGGGGTCCGTCTATCGGATGGAGCCGCGTTCGCGAGTGGGGAGACGGTTCCCGGAACACGGTGCCGGCACGGGTTTAATTTAGAACTTTCTTAAAAAACAATGGTTTGCAAAGTGTTTCGCGTTTGTAACAACGTAAAGACTTTGAAATGATGTGCGGCGCAACCTTCTGGCTGCCCCGATAATTGCCTCAGGGTTAGCCCCCGGAAATTTGTGCTGATCCGGTCAACGATTGTGAAAAAAATGCGTTATACGGCCATGCCTGCCGTAGGTGCAACTCACATCGTTCGGGCATCACTTGCCCAAGCGATCCACCGCAAGCTCATGGAACCGAATGCAGGACAGGCCGGCTCGTTGTCGAGATGCCAGCCGCTTGACACCGGAGCAGGCGATTCGCTTTTAACAGACAGCAGTCATTTTTGCCTGAATTTTTAATAGGAGTTCATCTATGCGGATCGCTCAAATCGCTCCTTTGCACGAAGCGGTTCCCCCGAAGCTGTACGGCGGCACTGAGCGGGTGGTGTCGTACCTGACCGAAGCATTGGTCGAGATGGGGCACGACGTGACGCTCTTTGCGAGCGGCGATTCGCAAACGTCGGCGAAGCTCGAAGCGGTCTGGCCGCAGGCACTGCGCCTCGACCCGACGATTCGCGACACGATGGCTCCGCACATGCTGCTGCTCGAAGAAGTGCGCCGCCGCGCGGACGAGTTCGACGTCCTGCACTTCCACATCGACTACTACCCGTTCTCGCTGTTCTCGCGCCAGCCGGTGCCGTATCTGACGACGCTGCACGGCCGTCTCGACTTGCCCGAGCTGCAGCCGATCTTCAATACGTTCGACGACGTGCCGGTGGTGTCGATCTCCGACAACCAGCGCAACCCGCTGCCGCAAGCGAACTGGCTGTCGACCGTCTACCACGGCCTGCCGGAAAATCTGCTCAAGCCGATTCCGGACGTGAAGCCGAGCTACCTCGCGTTCCTCGGCCGCATTTCGCCGGAAAAGCGTCTCGACACGGCAATCCGCATCGCCGAGCAAGCCGGCATGCCGCTCAAGGTCGCCGCGAAGCTCGACCGCGCCGACCGCGCCTACTACGAAGAAGTGATCAAGCCGCTGATGTCGCTGCCGCACGTCGAGTACATCGGTGAAATCAGCGAAGCCGAGAAGACCGAATTCCTCGGCAACGCGCACGCGCTCTTGTTCCCGATCGACTGGCCGGAGCCGTTCGGTCTCGTGATGATCGAAGCAATGGCCTGCGGCACGCCCGTGATCGCGTTCAAACGCGGCTCGGTGCCGGAAGTGATCGAAAACGGTGTGTCGGGCTTTGTCGTCGAAGACGAAATCAGCGCCGTGGCCGCCGTCAAGCGCCTGTCCTCGCTGCCGCGCGCAACCGTGCGCAAGGCGTTCGAAGACCGCTTCTCGTCGAAGGTGATGGCGCAGAACTATCTCAATTCGTACGAAGATCTGCTGCATCAGAAGCGCCGCACCGTGCTGCGCGAAGTCGCGGCCGGCTAAGGCCCGCCGCGGCCAAAGGCGCGGGCGTCTTCAAGACGTCCGCCGCCGGTCACGCCCCGCATGCGAAGTCCCGCGTGCGGGGCGTTGTTGTTTTTGCGCCGCGCCGGAAACGCCCGCCAGCGCGTCGTTGCGCCGATTTTGCCTTTGATGCGGCCAACGCGCGTGAGCGCTTCGTGCAATGTCCCTATAATGGCCGCCGTGCCGTTCTTCGGCGGGCGCCTGGTCGGGGCCGTCCAGCCCGACGGCGCCCAGCGATGTCAGGAGAACGTTTTGACGAGAACGAATCAAACGCGTGCGAATCCCGCGCCCGGCGCCGGGACGATGTTCGCGCTGCGCGCCATCGGTCTCGTGATCCTCGCGCGCTGGGTGTATTCGATGTCGCAGATGGGGTACGGCGCGTCGCTGTCGGCGATGACGTCGTCGCCATGGGCTTCCATCAACGTCGTCTTCCTGTTTCTCCTGATTGTCCTGCCGGGCGCTCAGGCTCGCGCCGAGCGTCCGTTTCATCCGCTGCCGCAACGGCTGCGTCAGGCGCTCAGGTTCTTTGCGCTGCTTGGGTTGGCGTTCGCGGTCTCGTCGATCGGCGCATTCATCTGGGCCGCGGGCTGGCGCCGCACCATCAATACGATCGCCGAAACCAACGGCTGGCTCGTCGTCGCGCCGGCGCTCTATGTCGCGGTCATGTGGATTTGCCGTCCGCGCGCGCTGTGGCGCACCAACATCGCGGCCAAGCGTTTCGCAATCGGCCGCTACGCGATTTCGCTCGATGCGGGCACGCGCACCGTCGTCGTGTGGGTCGAGAGCCGCAAGGTCGGGCAGTACGACGCGCGCGAGCTGTCGGTCAAATGGCCGGCGCCGGCCGTGCAGCCTGTCGTGACGCCGCTCGGGGACGTGCGCGCCGTCGAAACCGCGTTGCCGGGCGCCGCGCCGGCGATGGCATCCGCGCACTCGCGTGCGGGCGGCCGGGAGCTGCGGCAACGGATCGAACTCCTGTGGGATTCGCCGGCGGCGGCCGGGCACAACCGGCAGACCGTCTTTCGGGTGCCGCTCGCAACCGAAGGCGATCGCGTCGCGGCCAGGGCGCTCGATGCGACTTTGCAGCAGGTGTCGCCCGATAGCGGTCCCGTCATTCCTCGAGCCTGACCGGCGCTGGCTTGCCGTTTCGCGGCCGCGCGGCTGCGGCATGTCGGCGAGCCGCCGCGCACCATCTCCCGCTTTTTTCGCTCTCGAGACACTTCGAGATTGGCCGCGGCGCCCCCCGGCGACCTGTATCACGAAGTGATATATTGAACCTCCCTCAAATCGTCAGTTTTGCGCGGCGGCGAAGCGTTCCGGCTCGGTTTCCGCCCGCATGCGAACATCATGAAATCGTCCCAGATCGGTATCTGCCGAGCCTATGACCGTCCGCTCAGGGAGCGCGGTGCGCGTTTTCTCGTCGATCGAGTCTGGCCGCGCGGCGTGACGAAAGAAGAACTGCATCTCGACGCCTGGCTGCGCGACGCCGCGCCAAGCGACGAGCTGCGCCGCTGGTTCGGCCACGATCCGAAACGCTGGAGCGAATTCGTGAGCCGTTACCGCTCGGAGCTCGATGCGCATCCTGGCGTCCTGGAGCCAATCCTCGAAGCCGCCGCGAAGGGCCCGGTCACGCTGCTGTTCGGCGCGCGAGATCCCGAGCACAACCAGGCGGTCGTGCTGCGCGACTATTTGCTGGCGAAGCTCGCGCACCACTGACATCAGCAGACATCCGATGCGAAATCAAAAACCCGGTTTGCCGGCGCTCCTCGCCGAGATTCGCACGTGCCGGGTGTGCGAGTACGACTTGCCGCTCGGCCCTCGCCCGGTGCTGCAGGCGGGGCGCGCGGCGCGCGTGCTGATCGTCGGCCAGGCCCCCGGCGCGCGCGTGCACGAGACCGGCGTGCCGTGGAGCGACAAGAGCGGCGAGCGGTTGCGGTCGTGGATGGGCATCGGCGAGGAGACGTTCTACGACGCCTCGCAAATCGCCATCGTGCCGATGGGCTTCTGCTATCCGGGCAAGGGACCATCGGGAGATCTGCCGCCGCGCCGGGAGTGCGCGGAACTGTGGCTGGAGCGTGTGCTTGCCGAGTTGCCGCACGTCGAGCTGACGCTGCTCGTCGGCAGCTACGCGCAGCAGCGTTTCCTCGCCGGCGAGCGCAGGCCGACACTGACGGAGACCGTGCAAGCGTGGCGCGCTTACGGCGAGCATCGGCTGCCGTTGCCGCATCCGTCGCCGCGCAATCAGGGCTGGTTCAAGCATCATCCGTGGTTCGAGCGCGATCTTGTGCCGGTGTTGCGTGCGCGTGTCGCGGCGGTGCTGGCAGGCAAAGGCAACTAACCGCCGAATGACGCGAACCCGGGCGTGAATGGGGGCCGCGGCGCGGGCGAGAGACGTGCGCTTGCGGCTGTCTTAGTGACGGCGCGCGACGGGTTTTTCTCGTCGTTCCATTAGTCGCGCGCGTAAATCAATCGGCCCGAAAACCGGCGTCACGCATCGATCCGCGGCACAAACCCCGCACGAAATCGAGCGTTAGCGACGCGCGTTTGGCGGGGCTATCATTGCACCCCTGGCGTCTCTTCTTGCTTCGCAAACGAGGCATCACCGAGGACGCATTCCGACTCTCCCAGGCATCAGAAAAGGATCCCTCCCATGACATCCGGCGTCATCCGCATTCGCGGAGCCCGTCAGCACAACCTGAAAAACGTCGACCTGGATCTGCACACCGGCGAAATGACCGTGGTCACGGGTCCGTCGGGCTCGGGCAAGTCGAGCCTGGTGTTCGATACGCTGTACGCGGAAGGGCAGCGGCGCTACGTCGAGACATTCAGCGCGTACGCCCGTCAATTTCTGGACCGCATGGACCGGCCGCAAGTGGACCGCGTGGACGGCGTGCCGCCGGCGATCGCGATCGACCAGACCAACCCCGTGCGCAGTTCGCGCTCGACGGTCGGCACGATGACCGAGCTGAACGACCATCTGAAGCTCTTGTACGCGCGCGCCGCCGAACTGTTCGACAAAGAAACCGCGCAAGCCGTGCGGCACGACACGCCGGAAACGATCTACGCCGAATTGCTCGAGCGCAGCAAGGCCGGCGATCCGCGCCTCGCCGTCACGTTCCCGGTCGAGCTGCCGGAATCGGCGACCGAGGCCGAGGTCGAGCAGTGGCTTTCGGCGAGCGGCTACACGCGCGTGCAGGCGCAGCGCGAGGTAGTCAGGGCCCCCACGCTCACTGCGTTCGCTGCCCCCGAAGGGGGCGGCGGTGCGCTTGGGGCGGCCCGGCGCGTACCGCAGTCCCCGACCGGCACGCGCAAGCTGCTCGATGTCGTCGCCGACCGCTTCCGCCTGCAGAAGACCGACAAGGTGCGCGCGGTCGAGGCGATCGAAGCGTCGCTCAAGCGCGGGGCGGGGCGCGTGAACGTTTACGTGCTGCCGGAATCGAGCGGCGACGATGCGCAAGCGAGCGGCACGCCGAGCGCGCCGCAAGTGTGGCGCTTCTCGACCGGCCTCCATTGCCCCGACAGCGATCTGCGCTACGCCGATCCGCAGCCGGGCCTGTTCTCGTTCAATTCGGCGTACGGCGCATGCGACGTGTGCCGCGGCTTTGGCCGCGTGATCGGCGTCGACCTCGGGCTCGTGATTCCCGACGAGCGCAAGACCTTGCGCGGCGGCGCGGTCAAGACGCTGCAGACGCCCGCGTGGAAGGAATGCCAGGACGACCTGATGCGCTACGCGGGGCGCGCCGGCATCCCGGTCAACACGCCTTGGGCGGAATTGACCGCCGAGCAGCGCGACTGGGTCGTCAACGGCTCGCCCGACTGGGACGGCCACTGGCAGCGCCAGTGGTACGGCGTGAAGCGCTTTTTCAGCTACCTCGAATCGAAGGCGTACAAGATGCACATCCGTGTGCTCTTGTCGAAGTACCGCAGCTATACGCCGTGCGAGACCTGCGGCGGCGCGCGCCTGAAGACCGAGTCGCTGTTGTGGCGCCTCGGCACAAAGGTCAACGCGGACGCCGTGCTGGCTCCCGAGGCGCGCTTCATGCCGCACGGCGTTGCGTGGACGCGCCCGCAGCTGGAAGCGTTGCCCGGACTCACCGTGCACGATCTGATGCTGCTGCCGATCGAGCGCATCCGCCGGTTCTTCGACGCGATCACGCTGCCGAGCGCATTGCTCGACGACGCCCTGAAGCTCCTGATCTCCGAAGTGCGCACGCGCCTGAAATACCTCTGCGACGTGGGCCTCGGCTATCTGACGCTCGATCGCCAGAGCCGCACGCTGTCGGGCGGCGAAGTCCAGCGGATCAACCTGACGACCGCGCTCGGCACGTCGCTGACGAAGACGCTCTTCGTGCTCGACGAGCCGAGTATCGGCCTCCATCCGCGCGATCTGAACCGCATCGTCGAGGCGATGCAGCGGCTGCGCGACGCGGGCAATACGCTCGTGGTCGTCGAGCATGATCCGTCGGTGATGCTGGCCGCGGACCGCCTGATCGACATGGGGCCCGGCCCGGGCGAGCGCGGCGGCACGATCGTCTTCGACGGCGCGCCCGGCGATATCCGCAAGGCCGGCACGCTGACGGGCGACTACCTGAGCGGCAGGAAGCATGTCGCCGACGCGTCGCACTGGGCCCGGCGCCAAGTCGACGCGAACACGCCGAAGGTCGTCCTCGAAGGCGCGACCCAGCACAACCTCAAGGACGTGACGGTGGAGATTCCTTTGCAGCGCCTCGTCTGCGTGACGGGCGTTTCCGGCTCAGGCAAATCGACGCTCCTGCAGGACGTGCTGTATCCGGCGCTCGCGCGGCAACTGGGCAAGGCGACCGAAGCGCCCGGCGCGTATCGCCGGCTCACGGGCGCGCATTGCATCGGCGATGTCGTCTTCGTCGACCAATCGCCGATCGGCAAGACCGCGCGCTCGAATCCGGCGAGCTACGTCGGCGCGTTCGACGAGATCCGCAAGCTCTTCGCGAAGGCGCCGCTCGCCGCGCAACGCGGCTATGGCGCGGGCACGTTCAGCTTCAACTCGGGCGACGGACGCTGCCCGACTTGCGGCGGCTCGGGCTTCGAGCACATCGAGATGCAGTTCCTGAGCGATGTCTACTTGCGCTGCCCCGATTGCGACGGCCGCCGCTATCGTGCCGAAGTGCTCGACGTGAAGATCGAGCGCGGGATGCCGCCGCGCGCGCTGTCGATCGCCGACGTGCTCGAACTGACCGTCAACGAGGCCGCGGCGTGCTTCGCGAAGGACGCCGAGGTGCTGCGCGTCCTGCAGCCGATCGTCGACGTGGGCCTCGAATACGTGAAGCTCGGCCAGCCGGTGCCGACGCTGTCGGGCGGCGAAGCGCAGCGCTTGAAGCTTGCGGGCTTCCTCGCGGAGACCGCGCAGGCGCGCGGCAAACAAGGGGCATCCGCCGGCCGGCTCTTCATGTTCGACGAACCGACCACGGGCCTGCACTTCGACGACATCGCCAAGCTGATGCGCTCGTTCAACAAGCTGCTCGCGGGCGGCCATTCGCTGATCGTGATCGAGCACAACCTCGACGTGATCCGCGCGGCGGACTGGCTGATCGACCTCGGCCCCGAGGGCGGCGACGGCGGCGGACGCGTGCTCGTCGCGGGCCCGCCCGACGACGTGAAGGCCTGCGCCGAATCGCACACGGGGCAGGCGCTGATTCAATACGACCAAGCGCTGGGCGTGGCCGCCGCAGCGCAAATCGATACCGGCGTGCCGCTGCAATCGGCGCTCGCTGCGGCTCGCGCACGCCGCGCGGTGGAGGGCGACAACGTCGTGCGCATCGTCAACGCGCGCGAGCACAACCTGAAGGCGCTCGACGTCGACATCCCGCACGGGCGCTTCAACGTCATCACCGGCGTGTCCGGCTCGGGCAAGTCGACGCTCGCGTTCGACATCCTGTTCCATGAAGGCCAGCGCCGCTACCTCGAATCGCTCAACGCCTACGCGCGCTCGATCGTACAGCCCGCGGGGCGGCCCGAAGTCGACGCCGTCTACGGCATTCCGCCGACCGTCGCGATCGAGCAGCGCCTCTCGCGCGGCGGCCGCAAGAGCACGGTCGCGACGACCTCGGAAGTCTGGCACTTCCTGCGCCTGCTCTATGTGAAGCTCGGGATCCAGCATTGCGTGAACGACGGCACGCCCGTCACGTCGCAAAGTGTCGAATCGATCGCGGCGCAACTGCTGCGCGATCACAAGGGCGAGCATGTCGGCTTGCTCGCGCCGCTCGTCGTCAACCGCAAGGGCGTCTATACGGATCTCGCGAAGTGGGCGAAGGCGCGCGGCAATACGCATTTGCGCGTCGACGGCGAGTTCCTGCCGGTCGATCCCTGGCCGAAGCTCGATCGCTTCCGCGAACATACGATCGAGCTGCCCGTTGCCGATCTCGTCGTATCGGCCGATCGCGAAGCCGAGCTGCGCGGCGCGCTCGATCAGACGCTCGAACTCGGCAAGGGCGTCATGCACTTGCTCGCGCCATTGGACGGTCTCGGCGATGCGCTCAGCAACGGTCACGGCACGTCGCGCGTCGGCACGGTGAAGGTGCTGTCGGTGAAGCGCGCGTGCCCGGTGTGCGGCACGAGCTACCCCGAACTCGATCCGCGCATGTTCTCGTACAACAGCAAGCACGGCTGGTGCACGACCTGCGTCGGCACGGGCCTCGCGCTCACGCGCGAGCAGCGCGCGGCGTTCGACGACACGACTTTTGCCGAAGACGGACGCGGCCGCGAGCAGAGCCTGCCGTCGGAGGAGCAGGAGCCGGAAGGCGTCGGCGACGCGCCGTGCCCGGACTGCCACGGCACGCGCCTGAATCCCGCCGCGCGCGCGGTGACGTTCGACGCGCACGCCATCGTCGACGTCGCGCAATGGACGGTGTCCGATACGCGCCGCTGGATCGATGCGCTCAAGATGAGCGGACGCGATGCGCAAATTGCGCGCGACGTGGTCAGCGAGATTCAGAGCCGCTTGCAATTCCTCGAAGAGGTGGGCCTTGGCTACCTGAGCCTCGATCGTGCGGCGCCGAGCCTGTCGGGCGGCGAAGCGCAGCGGATCCGCCTCGCCGCGCAGCTCGGCAGCAATCTGCAGGGCGTCTGCTACGTACTCGACGAACCGACGATCGGCCTCCATCCGCGCGACAACCAGATCCTGCTGAACGCGCTGAAAAAGCTCGGCGACAAGGGCAATACGCTCGTCGTCGTCGAGCACGACGAGGACACGATCCGGCGTGCCGATCACATCATCGATATCGGTCCGGGCGCGGGCAAGCGCGGCGGGCAGTTGGTCGCGCAAGGCGGCGTCGGCGACCTGTCCGCGCGCGCCGATTCGCTGACCGGGCAGTTCCTCGCGGAGCCGATCGTGCATCCGCTGCAGACGCGCCGCGAGGTCGCGCAGGAAACCAAGCGCTCGGCCGCGGTGCCCGAGCGCTGGCTGACCGTGCACGGCGGCAAGCTGCACAACCTGCGCAACGTCACGGCGAACATTCCGCTCGCGCGGCTCGTGGCGATCACGGGCGTGAGCGGCTCGGGCAAATCGACGCTCGCGCGCGACGTGCTGATGACGAACCTGCTCGACGCAGTGGGCCGCTCGGTGCTGTCGTCGCCGGCGACGAGACGCGCGCGCAAGGTCGCGCAGCAGGGCGGAGCAGGCGGGCCGTCCGCGCAGAAGCGTCGCACGAGCGTGCTGGCGCGCTCGGCGCCGCGCGCGTCGCTCAGCGTCACGCACAGCTGGCAAGGCTGCGACTCGATCAGCGGCTGGGAAGCGATCGATCGCGTGCTCGAAGTCGACCAGACGCCGATCGGCAAAACGCCGCGCTCGTGCCCCGCAACCTACATCGGCGTGTGGGACACGATCCGCAAGCTCTTCGCCGACACGCTCGAAGCGCGCGCACGCGGCTACACCGCTTCGCGCTTCTCGTTCAACACCGGCGAAGGACGCTGCCCCGCCTGCGAAGGCCAGGGCGTGCGCACGATCGGCATGAGCTTCCTGCCCGACGTGAAAGTGCCGTGCGACGTCTGCCACGGCCAGCGCTTCAACCCGGAGACGCTCGCGGTGACTTGGCGCGGCAAGAACATCGGCGACGTGCTGACGATGGAGGTCGACGAGGCCGTCGAGTTCTTCGCATCGATGTCGAACATCGCCCATCCGCTGCAATTGATGAAGGACGTGGGCCTCGGTTATCTCACGCTAGGCCAGCCGTCGCCGACGCTCTCCGGCGGCGAGGCGCAGCGCATCAAGCTCGTCACGGAGCTCTCCAAGGTGCGCGACGACATCACGCGCCGCGGCCAAAAGGCGCCGCACACGCTCTACGTGCTCGACGAGCCGACGGTCGGCCTGCACATGGCCGACGTCGCGAAGCTGATTCGCGTGCTGCATCGGCTCGTCGACGGCGGGCATAGCGTCGTCGTGATCGAGCACGATCTCGATGTGATCGCCGAGGCGGACTGGATCATCGATCTCGGGCCGGAGGGCGGTGTCGGCGGCGGCGCGATCGTTGCGGCGGCCGATCCGGAAACGCTCGTGCAGGTGCGCGCGAGCCACACGGGTGCGGCGCTCGCGCCGGTGCTCGCGCGCACGGGCAGTGGCGACACGTCTCGGCGAACGGAAGCGGGGTTGCGGACCGGGTAATGAGCGCCCCCGGGCCTGCCGGTTGCGCGTCGGGCCCCTCGTGGGGCCCGGCTTCGGAAGCGGCCGCAGCCAAGGCGGCTGAGGCGGCTGAGGCGGCTGAGGCGGCGAGCGGGTGCCATCACTCACGCTTCCCCGATCCATTCCGGCTTCTCCTGCGCCGGCGCGGCCTGGCCTTCGGCCGCGCCCTTCACGTGGCTCACCCACAGCAGCGCGACGGCGAGGAGTGCGACGGCCAGCCAGCCGTTCGTCCCGTAGCCGAGGATCTGTCCCGCCGCGCCTTGCGATAGCAGCAAGCCGCCGAGCCAAGCGCCGCAGCCCGTGCCGAGCGCCTGCACCGCGCTGTTCGCGCTCAGGAACGCACCGCGCTGCGAAGGCCCCGGCACCGTGGTGACCAACGCCTGCATCGGCACCATGCGGCCCGACATCGCGACCATGAAGAAGGCGAAGAACACGATGAAAACGGCGAACGGCAGGTCGGGCAGATGGGTGACGAGCAGCACGGGCAGCATCGACACCACGCCGAACACGCGGAAGACCCGGCGGCGCCCGTAGCGGTCGGCGAGCCGGCCGATGGCGCGCGAGGTGAAGAACGTGGCGCCGCCGCCCGCCATGTAGATCCACGACAGCTGCGCGGGCGGCACGCCGTGATTGGCGACCAGCACCGGCGAGATGAACGGGACCACGAGCATGTGCGACAGCATCATCGCGAAAGTGAGCGCGAACGCCTTCAGGTGCCGCGGATAGGTCAGGAGACGCCGCAGCGCGGGCAGCACTTCGGCGAGCGGCGGCGCGTGGTGCACGAGATGCTCGGCCAACTGCGGCACGGCGCGCGAGCAGCCGAGCCAGACCAGCACGGACAGCGCGACGAGGAGCCAAAACGGCGCGCTCCAGCCGAAGTGCGCGCCGAGCACGACGCCGGCCGGCACGCCGGCGATCGCGGCGAGCGAGAACGCCGTCATGATCACGCCGGTTGCGGCGCCGCGGCGCGCGACGGGGATGACGTCGGTGACGATCGCCATGACGACCGAGCCGAGCACGCCGCCCGTGATACCGGCAAACGCGCGGGCGGCGAGCAGCATCGGGAAGCTCGTCGCGCCTGCGCAGGCGAGGTTCGAGAGCGCGAAGAGCGCATACACCGCGAGCAGCAGACGGCGGCGGTCGAAGCGGTCGATATAGGTGGCGGCGAAGAGTCCTGAAAGACCGGAGCACCATGAGTAAGTCGACACCGCCGTCGCGAACGCGGCGGGGCCGATCTCGAACGCGTGCATGATCTGCGGACCCAGGGGCATCATGACCATGAAGTCCATGATGAGCGTGAACTGGGTCAGCGCGAGGAGCCACAGCAGGCTGCGCTCGCGGCCGGGGGGAAGGGCGTACATTTTTTTATGTCCTGTTGTTTGTCATGTCCGTCTGGCGGCCGGCCGCGCGTAAGTCGTCAGTCGTCGATCGACTCGTGAACCGCCGCTGCGCCGCGCCGCCAGTAGCTCGATGCGCGAATGCGCGTCTTGTCGATGCCGCGCTCGGTGCACAGGTGCTGCCGCACCGCGCGGATCGCCGAGGACTCGCCCGCGGCCCACACATAGCCGTCGCCGTCGGGCAGGTAGGTGTCTCGCACGGCTTGCAGCAGCGCATCGTCTTGCCCGCCCGCTTCGTTGCGATGCCGCCAGACGACGTGAAGATCGACGGCCGTGTCGAATTCGATCTGCGCCGAGAAATCGGCGATTTCGAGAATTGCGGCGACGCGCGAACCCGCCGGCAGTTCTTCGAGGCGGCGCGCGATCGCGGGCAGCGCGGTTTCGTCGCCGATCAGCAGATGCCAGTCGAAGCCCGTCGGCACGACGAACGAGCCGCGCGGACCGGCAATCCCGAGATGCTGGCCGGGCCGCGCCTGTGCGGCCCAGGTCGTGGCCGGACCCGCGTCGTGCAGCACGAAGTCGATATCGAGCTCGCGCGCGGCGCGGTCGAAGCGCCGCGGCGTGTAGTCGCGCGCGGTGGGGCGCGGACGGTCGGACGGAAACACGGGGCCGTCCGGGCCGGCAACGGGAAGGGCGGGTTTGTCCGCGCCGGGTTCGGGGAAGAACACCTTGACATGATCGTCGAAGGACGCGGATTCGAAGTCGGCGAGGTCTTCGCCCGTCAGCGTGACGCGCTTCAAAAGCGGCGTCAGCGCCTGGACGCGCTTGACCTGCAGCAGACGGAATTTCAGCGGGTGACGCACGCGCGTCACCGTCAGTTCGGGCCGGTTCTGCATAGATTTATCCAATAGATTCAAACGGTTTCGCCGGCGCTGGGGTCGCTGGCGGGCTTGCCCGCGCCGCCTTCGATTTCGGCGGCTGCGCGCAGCAGGATCGCGGCGATGCGCTGCTGTTCCGCCGTGGATGCGCCCGCGTGGCGCAACAGCGCGCGCTTGAGCGCCTTTTTAGCCTCGTAGAGTTCGGGCAGCCAGCCGCCCGGTTCGGCGTCGCCGGCTTCCTCGCCCGCGTAAGCGCGCCGCACGGAGTCCATGCGGTGGGCGATGTGGGCGAGCTTCGCCAGCATCATGTCGACGCGCTCGCGATTCGCGGCCAGGTGCTCGCGGCCCGGCGCGGCGAGTTCGTAGCGCTTGCGGTTGCCTTCGATCTGGACCGTCACATAGCCCAGTTCTTCCAGATACGTCAGCGCCGGGTACACCATGCCGGGGCTCGGCGCGTAGAAGCCGTTCGAGCGCGCTTCGAGCGCCTTGATCAATTCGTAGCCATGGCGCGGCGCTTCGCCGATCAGCGCGAGGAGCAGCAGTTGCAGGTCGTCGCCGGTGAATTTGCGGCCGCGCGGCAGGCCCTCGTTGTCGCCGTCGAAGCCGCCGCGGCCGCCCCAGTAGCCGCCACTGCCGCCGCGCGAATGAGCGTGGCGGCCGATGGCGTGCCAAAACGCACGGAACGAGAAAGCGTCCGCGAACGCCGGGTCGCGGTCCCAGGCGAAACGGGCGTGATGAGAGTGACGCATGATAGGTGCTCCAGATTCTGTTGTATCGGAAAACATGTCGTAAGATATATATCGAAAGATACAAAGTCAACCTGGAAGTCGGATTTTTTTGAGTCGCCTTGGATGTGGCTTACTGAAGCCGAATCGAAAGGGAAGCGCGGCGCGGGGCGTCTCTCCCGCGCCGCGCCGGTCGAATCGAAGCGAAGCGCCTATTCGCCGGTCCGGCGGCGAGCCGCTTGCAACTGATTGCGGCGCGCTTCGCCCTGGCGCGCCAGCATCCACCCGGGATACTCGGCGGGCAGCCGGCTGACTTCGTCGAGCCGCGCGAGCTCGTCGGCGGAGAGTTCGATCTGTGTCGCGGCGAGGTTGTCGTCGAGCTGCTCGATGCGCTTTGCGCCGACGATGATCGTCGTCACCGCCTCCTGATGCAGCAGCCAGGCGAGCGCGATCTGCGCGACCGACACCCCGCGCGCATCGGCGATCACCCGCATCGCGTCGATGCAGTCATACGCTCGCTCGCGATCCACTGGCGGAAAATCGAACGTCGTGCGCCGGCTGCCGGCCTCGGCGGCTTCCGTTTGCCGTCCGTACTTGCCGGACAAGAGCCCGCCCGCGAGCGGACTCCAGACCATGAGCCCGAGTCCCTCGCTTTTCATCATCGGCACGAGCTCGCG
Organism: Trinickia mobilis; assembly: GCF_017315705.1. Taxonomy (GTDB): domain Bacteria; phylum Pseudomonadota; class Gammaproteobacteria; order Burkholderiales; family Burkholderiaceae; genus Trinickia_A; species Trinickia_A mobilis. Next base: position 165,153 of record NZ_JAFLRF010000010.1, read on the forward strand.
CTCGAGATCGCGGCCCGCGAGCGTGTAATACGCCTGCAGCGATTCGAAACGCGCGAGCCCGCCGCGTTCGGCGATACCCAGCGCCTTGACGATCTGCCACGCGGCCCAGTTCGACACGCCGACATAGCGCACATGTCCCTGCTGCACGAGCGTGTCGAACGCGCGAACGGTCTCTTCGATCGGCGTCGCAGGATCGAAGCCGTGGATCTGGTACAGGTCGATGTGATCGAGCTGCAGGCGCCGCAGGCTCGCCTTGATCCCGTCCATGATGTGATAGCGCGAGGCGCCGAGCGTATTGGGCGTGCTGCCCGTCGCGCCGAACACCTTGGTGGCGATCACGACGCTTTCGCGCGGCACGCGCAGGTTCTTCAACGCCTGTCCCGTGATCTGCTCGGACAGCCCCGCCGAATAGACATCGGCCGTATCGATGAAATTGATGCCCGCATCGAGCGCGCGGCCGATCAGGCGCTCCGCGTCTTCCTGCTGCACGCGGCCGATCTGATCCCAGATGCCGGCGCCTCCGCCGAAGGTCATCGTGCCGAGGCAAAGTTCGGAAACGAAAAGGCCGGTGCGGCCGAGTCGGTTGTAACGCATTCGCAAGTCTCCGTGGGTTGGGGAAGGACGACTTGCTAAGAATAGGTCAGTGCGTCTAATTCATCTCCGCGATCTGCCGCAGCTCGTCGAGCAGCTTCACGGCAGGGCCGGGGAGGATGCCTTGGCGGCGGCGAAACGCGGTCAGCGTGCGGGTGGCCGTCAGGCCGTCGATGTCGAGCGCGCGCATGACGCCGGCCTGGCTTTCGATCCGGTACATCGGCTCGGCCATCCACGACAGGAAGCCGCAGTGCGCGACGAGGCTCTTCAGCACGGTGACGGAGCGGGTCTCGACGACCACGTTCGGCAGCTCGAGCCCGCGCGAGGTGAACGCCTCCTGCATGTGCTCGAACGGCGCGGTGCCGCGCGGCGGCACCGCCCAGCGCGCGTCGTGCGTATCGGCGAGCTGCAGCTTGTGCTTGCTGCGCAAAGGATGATCGTCAGCCGCGACGACAAAGCTGTCGTCCTGCCAGCGGCACTCGGCGATCGCACAGATCTCCTCGGTATCCGGCGCGACGATGCTGAGCGCGAGGTCGATTTCGTGCGTGAGCAGGCCTTCGGCGAGACGGTCCCACACCCCTTCGATGATCTGCACGCGCAGGTTCGGCCACTTGTCGAGCACGCGGCCGATGGCGAGCGGAAGCAGAAGGCTCGCGATGCTGCCGACCGTGCCGACCTTGAGCGTGCCCTTCGCAAGGCCGCGCATCGCGTCGATCTCTTCGCGCGCGTGCTCGGCTTCGCGCAGCAGCAGCATCGCGTGCGGCAGCAACGCGCTGCCGATCGCGGTGAGCTGCATGCCTTTCGTATGCCGCTCGAAAAGCGGTGCGCCGAGATGGTCTTCGAGTCGCTTGACCGTGCGGCTGAGCGCGGGCTGGGTCAGATGCAGCTCGGCGGCGGCGCGGCCGAGGCTTCCGCAAGCGACGATCGTCGTGAACGCGCTCAATTGCTGGAGATTCAACGTCATGTTTGTTGCGCCGGCAGGCGCGCGGAGGGAGTCGGAGCGGGGCCGCTCTCCGTAGACGGATGGGACGGCAGGGCATGCCAAAAGGTAATGCCTTGTGCATCAAAAAAGCAATTTTCAAACATGGGCTGGTCTCGGATACTGCTGCGACATTCCTTCGCGCCGGCCGGCCGAGCGGCGCCACGCAAAGGCATTCCCATGAATACCTCGACAACGCATGGTGCGGGCGTGCAAAGCGCCGTGACAGTCCGCGATGCCGTGATCGACCTTCTGCGCCGGCTTCGCATCACTTCGGTGTTCGCCAATCCGGGGTCGACCGAATTGCCGATGTTCCGCGATTTCCCCGACGATTTCCGCTACGTCCTCGGTCTGCAGGAGGCGGTCGTCGTCGGCATGGCCGACGGCTACGCGCAGGCGAGCGGCCATGCGGCGCTCGTCAATCTGCATTCGGCGGCGGGCGTCGGCAATGCGATGGGCAACCTCTTCACGGCGTACAAGAACCAGACGCCGCTCATCGTGACCGCAGGCCAGCAAGCGCGCTCGATTCTGCCGTTCGATCCGTTCCTGTCTTCGAATGAGGCGACGGAGCTGCCCAAGCCTTACGTCAAGTGGAGCATCGAGCCTTCGCGCGCCGCGGATGTTCCGCTTGCGCTCGCCCGCGCGTATCACGTCGCGATGCAGGAGCCGCGCGGCCCAGTGTTCGTGTCGATTCCGGTCGACGATTGGGATCAGCCCGCTCACTCCGTCGAGCCGACCCAGGTCAGCACCGAAGTGCGTCCCGATCCGCACGCGCTGCAGCAGCTCGGCGCAGCACTCGATGCGTGCCGGCGGCCGGCGTTCGTCGTCGGCGCGTCGGTGGACCGTGCGGGCGCCTGGGAGGGCGTCGTCGCGCTGGCCGAACGGCACCATGCGCGCGTGTTCGTGGCCCCGATGTCCGCGCGTTGCTCGTTTCCCGAGAACCATCGCCTGTTCGCCGGCTTCCTGCCGGCGATGCGCGAGAAGATCGTCGCTGCGCTGGCCGGGCATGACGTGATCGTCGCGCTGGGTGCGCCTGCGTTCACGTACCACGTCGAGGGCTGCGGGCCGCACGTGCCGGAAGGCGCGGCGCTGTTTCAATTGACGGAGGATCCGTCGGTCGCCGCGTGGATCCCGACGGGATCGTCGGTGGTCGGCAATTTGCGGCTCGGCATTGCTGACCTGCTCGCGCGTCCGGCTCCCACCTCCCGCGAATTGCCCTTGCCGCGCGCCGCCCGGCCGCGGGCGGCGCCGACGCCGCTCATGTCGGTGGCGTTCGCGCTGCAGACGCTCGCCGAGGTGCGCGACGCCGCGGACATCGTCGTCGAAGAAGCCCCGAGTTCGCGCCCGGTCATGCAGGACTACCTGCCGATCACGAAGACCGGCACTTTCTACACGATGGCGAGCGGCGGTCTCGGCTACGGCATGCCCGCCGCCGTGGGCGTCGCGCTCGCGCGGCCGGGCGAGCGCGTGATCGGCCTGATCGGCGACGGCTCGAGCATGTACTCGATTCAGGCGCTCTACAGCGCGGCGCGATGGAACTTGCCGATTACGTTCGTCATCCTCAATAACTCGCGCTACGCCGCGCTGCAGGAATTCGCGCCGGTGTTCGGCTTCGCGAAGACCGATCCGGTCCAGGGCACCGATCTGCCCGGCCTCGACTTCGTCGCGCTCGGCGCGGGCATGGGATGCAAGGGCACGCGCGTGGCCGATCCCGCGTTGCTGAAAAACGTGCTGACGGCGGCGCTCGCGTCGCGCGAGCCGGCGGTGGTCGAAGTGATCGTCGCTTGAGGTGCGGCGGCGCGGTCCGCGGCCGTCCAACCCCCAAAACAAATTCTCAGGAGACACGCATATGCACCAGGTTTCGATGCTGATCGACGGCGAGCATGTCCGGGCGAGCAACGGCGCGACGTTCGAGCGCCGCAATCCGCTCGACGGCGAGACCGCGTCGCGCGCCCCCGCTGCAACGCTCGACGACGCGCGCCGCGCCGTACACGCGGCTTCGAATGCATTCCCGGGCTGGGCAGCGATGGGTCCGACCGAGCGCCGCCACCTGCTGACACGTGCCGCCGGCGCGCTCGAAGGCAAAGCCGACGCGTTCGCCGCAGCGATGGCCGCCGAGACCGGTGCATCGCGCATCTGGGCCGATTTCAACGTGCGTCTGGCGGCCGAGGGCTTGCGCGAGGCCGCGGCGCTGACGACGCAAATCGCGGGCGAAGTGATTCCGTCGGATGTGCCCGGCAGCCTCGCAATGGCCGTGCGCCTGCCCGCGGGCGTCGTGCTCGGCATCGCGCCCTGGAACGCGCCGGTGATCCTCGCGGTGCGCGCGCTCGCGCTGCCGCTTGCGTGCGGCAATACGGCCGTGCTCAAGGGCTCGGAGTTGTGCCCGGCCACGCATGGGCTGGTCGCCGAGGCATTGAACGAAGCGGGGCTGCCGAAGGGCGTCGTCAACTTCATCACGAATGCGCCGGACGACGCCGGCGCGGTCGTCGAAGCGCTGATCGCCGAGCGCGCGGTGCGGCGCGTGAACTTCACCGGCTCGACGCGCGTCGGCAAGATCATCGCCGCGGGTTGTGCGAAGCATCTGAAGCCGGCCGTGCTGGAGCTGGGCGGCAAGGCGCCGTTCATCGTGCTCGACGACGCGGACCTCGACGCGGCGGTCAACGCGTGCGCGTTCGGCGCGTTCGCGAATTCCGGTCAGATCTGCATGTCGACGGAACGCATCATCGTCGCGGAGGCAATCGCCGATGCGTTCGTCGAGCGGCTCGCGGCCAAGGCGCGAGCTTTGCCGCTCGGCGATCCGCGCAAGGGAGCCGTTGTGCTCGGCTCGGTAGTCGACATGACGACGGTCGCGCGCTGCAACGCGCTGATCGACGACGCGCTCGCCGCAGGCGCGCGGCTCGTCTGCGGCGGCAAGGCCGACAGCACGCTGATGCCGGCGACGCTGCTCGATCGCGTCACACCGGCCATGCGCATCTACGCGGAGGAGTCGTTCGGCCCGGTGAAGCCGATCGTGCGCGTGCGCGACGACGACGAGGCCGTCGCCTGCGCGAACGACAACGAATACGGGCTGTCGTCGGCGGTCTTCAGCCGCGACATCGCACGCGCGATGCAGCTTGCGAAGCGCATTGAATCGGGCATTTTCCACATCAACGGGCCGACCGTCCACGACGAAGCGCAGATGCCGTTCGGCGGTGTCAAGTCGAGCGGCTTCGGGCATTTCGGCGGTATGGCCGGGGTGGCCGAATTCACCGATCTGCGCTGGATGACGGTGCAGACCACGCCGCGCCAGTATCCGTTCTGAGCGAGCGTGCCCGTGCAAATGGACAGGCTGAGGGCAGGCACTGCTCGCGGCGCTGTCGATCGTGCTGGACGGATTCGACGGCCAGTTGATCGGCTTTGCGATTCCCGTCCTCATCAAGGAGTGGGGCATCACGCGCAACGCGTTTGCGCCCGCGGTGGCGGCCGGGCTGATCGGCATGGGCATCGGCAGCGCGCTCGGCGGTGTCTGCGCGGACCGCTTCGGGCGGCGCTGGGCGATCCTCCTGAGCGTATTGACGTTCGGCGCGGCAACCTGCGCGATCGGCCTGGCCAATAACGTGGCGACGATCGCCGTGCTGCGCTTCATCGCCGGACTCGGCGTCGGCGGCGCGCTGCCGGCGGCGACCACGATGACCGCCGAATTCACGCCGGCGCGGCGGCGGACGCTGGCCGTCACTGCGACCATCCATCGTGTGCGTGCCGCTCGGCGGCATGCTGGCCGGGTTGTTCTCGAGCCAAGTACTCGCGCATCACGGCTGGCGCGCGCTGTTCTTCATCGGCGGGACGCTGCCGCTCGGCATGGCCGTGCTGCTGTTCGCCGCGCTGCCCGAATCGCCGCGCTTTCTCGCGCGCGTGCCGGCTCGCTGGGGCGAACTGCGCGCGCTACTCGCGCGCATGTCGCGGCCGGCGCAGACGAACATCCCCTTCGCGGACGCGAACGAGCAGAAGGCCGAGGCGCGCGCCGGATTCGGCGCGTTGTTCGAGCCGGGACGCCGCCGGGATACGCTCGCGATCTGGTGCGCGTTCTTCATGTGCCTGCTGGCGGTCTATAGCGCGTTCAGCTGGCTGCCGACGATGCTGGCCTCCGAGGGACTCGCCGTTTCGGTCGCGGGCACGGGGCTGATTGCCTATAACCTAGGCGGCGTGCTCGGCGCTTTGTGCTGCGCGCTGGCGATCACGCGCTTCGGTTCGCGCTGGCCGCTCTTGCTCTGCGCGGCGGGCGGCGCGGCGACGGCGTTCATGCTGCGCGAAGTGAATGCGGCGGAGCATACAGGCTGGCTCGTGCTGGGCCTCGGTCTGCACGGCTTGTTCGTGAATGCAGTGCAGTCGACGATGTACGCGCTGTGCACGTTCGTCTACCCGACGCTCGTGCGGGCGACAGGGACGGCGGCCGCGCTCGCATTTGGGCGGCTCGGCGCGATTCTCGGTGCGTTTGCGGGAGCGATGGTGATCACGGCGGGCGGCGCGCCGCTGTATTTGGGGATGCTTGGCGTGGCGATGTGTCTGGTTTGCGTGGCGCTGATGGTGGTCAAGCGGCACATTGCGCCGTTGCAGGGGTAGAAGATGAGTGTCCGCATGGGCGTGACACTTGCGCTCGCGCGGTTTCGGCGTTCGATGCCCCTGCGGGCACCGAAGCGACTCGGACGAACACCGCAGAAATTTGCCGCATAAAGCAAAAAGCCCTCGACATTTGCCGAGGGCTTTTTTTCTTCGGTGTCGGGCACCAGGAATTCTGGTGGGTAGTACTGGGATCGAACCAGTGACCCCTGCCGTGTGAAGGCAGTGCTCTACCGCTGAGCTAACCACCCGAAGAGCGTCGAATTATGTCAGAGCTTCGCGGGATCGTAAAGCACTTTCTAAGCGGCTTGCGTGTCGGCGGCTTTGGCAGCGTCGGCCGGCTCCGCCGGGGCTGGTTCGCGCCGCCATACGCTCGTGCCTTTGATCGCCTTGTCGAGATCGTCGAGCACCGCCTGATGCGCCGACAGCTCGTCTTCGCCGGCAGTGAGCACCGGCAGCGCCAGCGATTCGAGCGCGACGCGCGGACCGGCCTCGCCGCCTTCCGCCGCCGCCTCGCCGAGCATATCGATGACGAGGCTCTCCTGGCCGCGCGTCATCGCCAGATACACTTCCGCAAGCAGCTCGGAGTCGAGCAGCGCGCCGTGCAGCGTCCGGTGGGCGTTGCTGATGCCGAAGCGGTCGCACAGCGCGTCGAGCGAATTGCGCTTGCCCGGGAACATCGACTTCGCACGCACGAGCGTATCGATCACGTCGCCGCACGTCTGAGTGAACGGCTGCAGACCGAGCAACGCAAACTCGGCATCGAGAAAGCCAAGGTCGAACGGCGCGTTGTGAATGATGAGCTCGGCGTCTCCGAGGAAATCGCGCAGTTGATCGACGATCTCGGCGAACTTGGGCTTGTCGCTCAGGAATTCGGTCGTCAGCCCGTGGACCGCAAGCGCGCCCGGGTCGCTGTCGCGTTCCGGGTTGACGTAGAAGTGCAGATTGTTGCCAGTCAGCCGGCGGTTCACGATTTCGACGCCGCCGATTTCGATGATGCGGTCGCCCGTGCGCGCATTGAGGCCGGTGGTTTCAGTGTCGAGAACGATTTGGCGCATGGTGTCGGATAGCTTGATTCGTCAGTCGAGTTAAGGAAGGGCGGTGCGCGCTCGGCTTTCGGCGAGCGCGGCCACGCCGCGGTTCGCGAGCGCGTCGGCGCGCTCGTTCTCGGGGTGTCCCGCGTGGCCCTTGACCCAGCGCCATTCGATCTCATGCTGAGCGACGAGCGCGTCGAGCCGCTTCCACAAATCGGCGTTCTTCACCGGGGTCTTCGCTGCGGTCATCCAGTTCTTTTTCTTCCAGCCGTGAATCCACTCACTGATGCCTTTTTGCACGTATTGCGAATCGGTATGCACGATCGCCTTGCAGGGGCGCTTCAGCGCTTCGAGGGCGGCGATCACCGCCATCAGTTCCATCCGGTTGTTCGTCGTCGACGCTTCGCCGCCGAAGAGTTCCTTTTCCTGCGTGCCGTAGCGCAACAACGCGCCCCAGCCGCCGGGGCCGGGGTTGCCCTTGCAGGCGCCGTCCGTGAAGATTTCGATGAGCTCAGATGTCATATTTCCGGGTGGTATGGGTTTTCTGGGTGGCCGCGGGCGTGAGGCCGGGAGCCAAGACCGGCTTTTTCACCTTCATCGCGCCGACGAGGCGCATGCCGCGCACGCGCTTGATCGCCGTGACCATGTAGGACGCGCCGAAGATCGGCCACCAGCGGTCGCCGGCTGCTTCCATGAACGCATAGCGCGCGAACCATTTATCGGTGGCGAGGGGCGGACGATAGCAGCCGAAGCGTCCGCGTTCAAGTTCGAAGCCGAGCAGCTTGATCCAGTCCTTGAGCCGCGTGAACGCGATCAGGTCGTGCGCGGCGGGCACGAAAGGACGCCCCGCCATCTTGCCGAACGATTGCCGCGCGCCCCACAGGCTCAGCGAATTGAAGCCGAGGATGATCAGTTGGCCTTCGGGCATCAGCACGCGCTCGGCTTCGCGCAGAAGGCGGTGCGGATCGCTCGTGAATTCGAGCGTGTGCGGCATCACGATGAGATCGACGCTCTGCGCTTCGAACGGCAGATCGAGCAGGTCGCACCAGACGGTCGTGCGGCCGTCGGGTGCGTGACGGTCGCTGGGCGTGGCCGATTCGCCGCAGCCGGCAAGCGAGTTCGCGCGCGGGTATTCGTACGGGGCGCTGGCGCCGCTGGCTGCGTCGAGGACCAGGCCGCGGCACGGCATCCGGTTCTCGCGCAGTGCGTCGAGCTGGGGTAGGCCGAGCTGCAGCGCGTGATAACCGAAAACGTTGGACACGACCCGATCCAACTGCGCCTGCTCCCATGCGAGCACGTAGCGTCCGGGCGGCGAATCGGTCCAGGCGGGCCAGTCTATAATCGATCGATCAGGCATATGGAGGATGGCGTCGCCTATGAAATCGCTGGAATACGTGCCGGTGCCGGCATTTGAAGACAACTATATCTGGCTCGTTTCCGACGGGTGCGACGCGTTTGCCGTCGACCCGGGGGAGGCCGCTCCGGTCCGCGCGTATCTGGCGAAGCGGGGGTGGCGGCTGACCGCTATTTTACTCACGCACCACCATCAGGACCACGTCGGCGGAGTGGCCGAGTTGCTGAGGACTCAGCCCGCATCGCATCCTTTGGCCGTGTACGGTCCGGCCGACGAGGCGATCGACCGCCTGACCCAACGCTTGCGCGGCGGCGACCGCGTGCAGATCGCGTCGCCTGCCGCCGAATTCACGGTGCTCGACGTCCCGGGCCACACGAGCGGCCACATCGCCTACTTTCAGGCTGCCGATCCGCGCGGCACGCCGCACGTGTTCTGCGGCGACACGCTGTTCGCCTGCGGCTGCGGGCGTCTCTTCGAGGGCACGCCGCGCCAGATGCTCGCGTCGCTCGATGCCCTCGCCGCATTGCCGGGCGCGACCGAAGTGCATTGTGCGCACGAGTACACACTGTCGAACATCAAGTTCGCGCTCGCTTGCGAACCGGGCAATGCCGACTTGCATGCCTGGCATGAAGAAGCGCACGCACGCCGCGCGCGCAACGAGCCGACCTTGCCGACCACGATCGCGCATGAGCGCGCCGTGAACCCGTTCCTGCGCGCGGACGTGGCCGCAGTCCAGCACACGCTTGCCGAGCAATTGCACGAAACGGTGCCGGATCGGCTGACCTCGTTCACGCTGATGCGCGAGTGGAAAAATCGATTCCGCTGAGGAAATGAAGAATTGGGGGACAAGCTCATCTCAATACTAGAGAACGTGTGCCAACCCTCAGATTTCGAAGGTTTTTTTTCGCCTTTTTCTTATTGACGCAGGAGGCACACTTTCGTACTATCGCCTGCAATTTCCAGCCTTTTGGAATCCGAGACGTTCCATGCGATTCATTTCCAGCGCGCTATTGGTCCTGACGCTCGCCGCGTGCGCGAGCCAAGGCCCGATAGCGTCCAATCCAGCTGCAGCTTCTGATCCGCAAGCCGTATCCGATACCCTCCGCAAGACCGCCGCCGCCAACGAAACCATCGATGTCGACAACAGCTCGGTTGATCAACTGGAGAGTCAAGACGCTGATCTTTGGGGCCGCATACGCCGTGGTTTTCAGATTCCCGACCTGCAAAGCGATCTCGTCGACATGCAGGCCAACTGGTATGCGCAGCGCCCGGACTACGTCCAGCGCATGACGGAGCGCTCGCAAAAGTACCTGTATCACATCGTCGAAGAGCTCGAGGCGCGGAACATGCCGACCGAGCTTGCCCTCTTGCCGTTCGTCGAATCCGCGTATAACCCGCAGGCGCTGTCGGTCGCGAAGGCGGCCGGGATGTGGCAGTTCGTGCCGGGTACCGGCAAGACCTACAAGCTCAAGCAGAACATGTGGCAGGACGAGCGCCGCGACGTGCTCGCGTCGACGAGCGCGGCGCTCGATTACTTGTCCCGTCTGCATGACATGTTCGGCGACTGGTATCTGGCGCTTGCCGCATACAACTGGGGCGAGGGCAATGTGCAGCGCGCGATCGCCCGCAACCAGGCGGCCGGCCTGCCGACCGACTATCAAAGCCTGCGCATGCCGAACGAGACGCGCAACTACGTGCCGAAGCTGCAGGCGATCAAGAACATCGTGATGAACCCGCGGCAGTATGGCCTGACGCTGCCGGACATCCCGAACCACCCGTATTTCGTGACGGTCACGACGTCGCACGACATCGACGTGACGATGGCCGCGAAGCTCGCGAACATGACGACCGACGAGTTCCGCTCGCTCAATCCGTCGTTCTCGAAGCCGGTCATTCTCGGTGCGACCCAGCCGCAGATCCTGCTGCCGTTCGATAACGCCAGCGCGTTCGAGCGCAATCTGAAGTCGTACTCCGGCGCGCTGTCGTCGTGGACCACTTACACGGTGAACGAGCGCACGACGCCTGCGGCGCTCGCCGAGAAGATCGGCGTCGACGCGGACACGCTGATGTCGGTGAACAAGATTCCGGTGGGCATGCGCTTGAAGTCGGGTTCGACGCTCGTCGTGCCGCGCACCGATGATGACGACGAGGACATCAGCGCCGACGTCGCCGAAAGCGCAGTGCTCGCGATGGAGCCCGACGTCCCCGATACGCGCAAGATGCTCATCCGCGTTCGCCGCAACCAGCCGATGTCGGCGCTGGCGAGCCGTTACGGCGTCTCCGTCGCGCAATTGAAGGGCTGGAACAAGACGAAGCGCGATGTTGTGATGCCGGGTCAGGTGATCGTTCTGCACGTGCCGGTCGGCAAGGCGATGCCGGCCGAGCCCGGACCGCAGAAGATCGCCACGGCGATTCCGGCCGGCGGCCGCATCGAGAAGGTCGATGCGCGCGTTTCGGACGCGAAGAATAATTCGCGCTACGATAGCAAGAAGGGTCGGGGTCAGGCGACGGCCAAGGCCGTCAAGGTGGCCGATCCGGCCGGCAAGTCGAAGTCGTCGAAAGCCGGGGGTTCGCCGAGCTCGACCAACAAGGCGTCGAAGGCTGCAGCTAGCCGCCCGAAGACTGCGGCCGGGGCGCAGAAGCACAAGCCACAATAAGCGGCTCCCACGAAGGTGACCCCATGCGCTGCGGGGGCAGCGCATGAAGTGCGCTCCGATCACCTCTCGTTCTTTTCAGGCGCCGTCACGTGTGTGACGGCGTTTTCGTTTGTCGACCCGAGTTAGCGCTTCAGCGGTTACTCGGGTCCCATGCAGAGCGGTCGACCCGAGTTAGCGCTTCAGCGGTTACTCGGGTCCCATGCAGAGCGGTCGACCCGAGCATGACTCGCGGCGTTTGCGGGGATCTTCGGCGGGTGTACGATCGCCGCATTACAAGTTGCGCTTCGCGGAGCCCCGCCGCGCGGTGAGCCGCCTTGCGAGAGTCTGTCGCATGGCTTCCGTCACCATTTCGCGATTGAGGGAAGGCCTATTTCCCGCTATAATTTGAAAGTTTGCACTAATCAACCCGCACCCTAGCGCCTACCTTCCCCACACCGTTTATCCGCCGCATATCGCGTGATTTGGCGTGATTGGAGCGTGCTGCCGAGGCGTCCGTACGACGGACTGCATTGCGCCCTCCAACGTCAGCCGCGACAGCGAGCGGGCTCCTCGCACGCACATTTTTGCGATGGTCGCGATTCAAGCGAGAGCCCGCACGTCGGAGAGACAGGTCGGCAACAGGGTGTTCCCCCAAGGAGCCTCTCGTGTTGCCGTCTTTTTCTCCCGCAATATTCGCGCTCGCCGACGGCACGGTCTTTCGTGGCTATTCGATCGGCGCGCCCGGTCACACGATCGGCGAAGTCGTGTTCAATACCGCGATCACCGGCTATCAGGAAATCCTGACGGACCCGAGTTACGCGCGCCAGATCGTTACCCTCACGTATCCTCATATCGGCAACGTCGGCGTCAATGCTGAAGATGTCGAGGCGACGAAAGTCCATGCCGCCGGCCTGATCGTGCGTGATCTGCCGGTTCTCGCGTCCAACTTCCGGATGGAACGTACGCTCTCGGAGTACTTGGGAGATGAGGGCGTCGTCGCGATCGCGGGCATTGACACGCGCAAGCTGACGCGCGTGCTGCGCGACAAGGGCGCGCAAAGCGGCTGCATTCTCGCCGGCAGCGGCGACGAAGCCGAGGCCATCGAACTCGCTCGCTCGTTCCCGGGGCTCGCCGGGATGGATCTCGCGAAGGTCGTCTCGACCACGAAGCCGTTCGAATGGACTCAGACCGAATGGCGCCTTGAAGGCGGCTACGGCGCGCAACGCACGCCGAAGTATCGCGTCGTCGCGTTCGACTACGGCGTCAAGCACAACATCCTGCGCATGCTGGCCGAGCGCGGCTGCCAGGTCACCGTTCTGCCGGCTCAGGCCAGCGCGGCCGAAGCCCTGGCGCTCAATCCGGACGGCGTGTTCTTGTCGAACGGCCCTGGCGATCCCGAGCCTTGCGACTACGCGATTGCCGCGACCAAGACGTTCATCGAACGCGGCGTGCCGACCTTCGGCATCTGCCTGGGGCACCAGATCATGGGCCTTGCGGTCGGCGCGAAGACGATGAAGATGAAGACGGGCCACCACGGCGCCAATCACCCGGTGAAGGATCTGATCGATGGCCGCGTCGTGATCACGTCGCAGAATCACGGCTTTGCGGTCGATGCCGACACGTTGCCCGCGAATGCACGCGCGACGCACATCTCGCTTTTCGACGGCACGCTCCAGGGCTTCGAATTGACCGACAAGCCGGCGTTCTGCTTCCAGGGACACCCGGAGGCGTCGCCCGGGCCGCACGACATCGGCTATCTGTTCGACCGCTTTACCGTGTTGATGGACGCGAAGCGCGCGCGCAGCAACGCGGCAGCGTAACGAACGACCAGGCGATAACGGCAAACCGAGCGGCGGCAGCGCAGCGCGACACGGCATGTCGCGCCAGCCCGAAAACGCACACGAGCGCGCGCCGCCCGGCAGCGCGCCAACAGAAAGAACTCAGGAATCCATTAGCGAGAGCGTTATGCCCAAGCGGACAGACATCAAGAGCATCCTCATCATCGGCGCGGGTCCGATCATCATCGGCCAGGCGTGCGAGTTCGACTACTCGGGCGCGCAGGCATGCAAGGCGCTGCGTGAGGAAGGCTACAAGGTCATTCTCGTCAACAGCAATCCGGCGACGATCATGACCGACCCGAACACGGCCGACGTCACCTACATCGAGCCGATCACGTGGGAAGTGGTCGAGCGCATCATCGCGAAGGAGCGCCCGGATGCGATCCTGCCGACGATGGGCGGGCAGACCGCACTGAACTGCGCGCTCGATCTCCACCATCATGGTGTGCTCAAGAAATACAACGTCGAGCTGATCGGCGCGTCGCCGGAAGCGATCGACAAGGCTGAGGACCGTCAGAAGTTCAAGGACGCGATGACGAAGATCGGCCTGGGCTCGGCGAAATCGGGCAGCGCGCATTCGATGGAAGAAGCGCTGAAGGTGCAAAACGAGATCGCGGCGGCCACCAACACCATGGGCTATCCGGTCGTGATTCGTCCTTCGTTCACGCTGGGCGGCTCGGGTGGCGGCATCGCGTACAACCGTGAGGAATTCGAAGAGATCTGCAAGCGCGGGCTCGACCTGTCGCCGACGCGCGAGCTCTTGATCGAAGAGTCGCTGCTCGGCTGGAAAGAGTACGAGATGGAAGTGGTCCGCGACAAAAAGGACAACTGCATCATCGTCTGCTCGATCGAAAACCTCGATCCAATGGGCATCCACACGGGCGACTCGATCACCGTCGCGCCTGCGCAGACGCTCACCGACAAGGAATACCAACTGCTGCGCAACGCATCGCTCGCGGTGCTGCGCGAGATCGGCGTCGATACCGGCGGTTCGAACGTGCAGTTCTCGGTCAATCCGCAGGACGGCCGAGTGATCGTCATCGAAATGAACCCGCGCGTGTCGCGCTCGTCGGCGCTCGCGTCGAAAGCGACCGGCTTCCCGATCGCGAAGGTCGCGGCGAAGCTCGCGGTCGGCTACACGCTCGACGAACTCAAGAACGAAATCACAGGCGGCCAGACGCCGGCCTCGTTCGAGCCGACAATCGACTACGTCGTCACGAAGATCCCGCGCTTTGCATTCGAGAAATTCCGCGAAGCCGATCCGCGCCTGACGACGCAGATGAAGTCGGTCGGCGAAGTGATGGCGATCGGCCGCACGTTCCAGGAGTCGTTCCAGAAGGCACTGCGCGGCCTCGAAGTCGGCGTGGACGGGCTCGACGAAAAGACCACGAGCCGCGACGAGATCGTGCGCGAGATCGGCGAAGCCGGTCCGGACCGGATCTGGTACGTCGGCGACGCGTTCCGCGTCGGCATGAGCCTGCAGGAGATCTTCGAGGAAACCGCGATCGACCCGTGGTTCCTTGCGCAGATCGAGCAGATCGTGCTGAAGGAAAAGGCACTTGCCGGCCGCACGCTCGTGAGCCTGACGAAGGAAGAACTGCATTATCTCAAGCAAAGCGGTTTCTCGGACCGCCGTCTCGCGAAGCTGCTCGGTGCCGCGCCGGCCGATGTCCGCAAGCGCCGTATCGAACTGAATGTTCGCCCGGTCTACAAGCGCGTCGATACCTGCGCCGCGGAATTCGCGACGAAGACCGCTTACATGTACTCGACGTACGAAGAAGAGTGCGAGGCGCAGCCGACCAACAACAAGAAAATCATGGTGCTGGGCGGCGGCCCGAACCGGATCGGTCAGGGCATCGAGTTCGATTACTGCTGCGTGCACGCGGCGCTCGCGATGCGCGAGGACGGCTATGAAACGATCATGGTCAACTGCAACCCCGAGACCGTTTCGACCGACTACGACACGTCCGATCGCCTGTACTTCGAGCCGCTCACGCTCGAGGACGTGCTCGAAATCGTCGACAAGGAAAAGCCGCTCGGCGTGATCGTCCAATACGGTGGCCAAACGCCGCTCAAGCTCGCGCTCGATCTCGAAGCGAACGGCGTGCCGATCATCGGCACCTCGCCGGACATGATCGACGCTGCCGAAGACCGCGAGCGCTTCCAGAAGCTCTTGCAGGATCTCAACTTGCGCCAGCCGCCGAATCGCACGGCGCGCACCGAGGACGAAGCGCTGAAGCTTGCCGACGAAATCGGTTACCCGCTCGTGGTGCGTCCGTCGTACGTGCTGGGTGGCCGCGCGATGGAAATCGTCCACGAGCCGCGCGATCTCGAGCGCTACATGCGCGAGGCCGTGAAGGTGTCGAACGATTCGCCGGTGCTGCTCGACCGCTTCCTGAACGACGCGATCGAATGCGACGTCGATTGCATCTCCGATGGCGACGCGGTGTTCATCGGCGGCGTGATGGAGCACATCGAGCAGGCGGGCGTGCACTCGGGCGATTCCGCCTGCTCGTTGCCGCCATACTCGCTGTCGAAGGACACCGTCGCCGAGCTGAAGCACCAGACTGCCGCGATGGCGAAGGCGCTGAACGTGATCGGCTTGATGAACGTGCAGTTCGCGATCCAGCAGGTACCGCAAGACAATGGCTCCGTGAAGGACGTGATCTACGTGCTCGAAGTGAATCCGCGCGCGTCGCGCACGGTGCCGTACGTCTCGAAGGCGACGAGCCTGCCGCTCGCGAAGATCGCCGCGCGCGCGATGGTCGGCCAGAAGCTCGCGGAGCAGGGCGTCACGAAGGAAGTCGAGCCGCCGTACTTCAGCGTGAAGGAAGCGGTATTTCCGTTCGTCAAGTTCCCGACCGTCGACCCGGTGCTCGGACCGGAAATGCGTTCGACCGGCGAAGTGATGGGCGTGGGCCAGACGTTCGGCGAAGCGCTCTTCAAGTCGCAGCTCGCAGCGGGCTCGCGCCTGCCCGAGTCGGGTACAGTGCTTTTGACCGTGATGGATGCCGACAAGGCGAAGGCCGTCGAAGTCGCGCGCATGCTGCACGAGCTCGGCTATCCGCTCGTCGCGACGAAGGGCACGGCGGCGGCGATCGAGGCGGCCGGCGTGCCGGTGAAAGTCGTGAACAAGGTGAAGGACGGCCGTCCGCACATCGTCGACATGATCAAGAACGGCGAGATTGCACTCGTCTTCACCACCGTCGACGAAACGCGCGCGGCGATCGCCGACTCGCGTTCGATCCGCATGAGCGCGCAGGCGAACAAGGTCACTTACTACACGACGATGTCGGGCGCGCGTGCCGCGGTAGAGGGTCTGCGCTATCTGAAGAACTTGGAAGTCTATGATTTACAAGGACTCCATGCTCGCCTAAACTAAAGCCTCGACAATCTGTCCAACCGATCGATGCCGCGGTTAAGCGGCGTCCCCCGGGCTGCAGCGCGAGTTCGCATGCGGCGCCCGGCGGGATGCACTTAACCGCGGTGCTTTTTTATTGCCGTTTTTTGCTACTGAATTCTATGAGCACGATTCCATTGACGAAGCGTGGCGCCGACCAATTGCGCGACGAACTGCAACGACTGAAATCGGTCGAGCGTCCGTCAGTCATCAATTCCATCGCCGAAGCGCGCGCGCAAGGCGACTTGTCGGAAAACGCCGAGTACGACGCTGCGAAAGAGAAGCAGGGTTTCATCGAAGGCCGCATTGCGGAGATCGAATCGAAGCTGGCTGCGGCCCAAGTAATCGACCCGTCCGCGGTCGACGCGGAGGGCCGCATTGTGTTTGCGGCGACCGTCGAGCTCGAGGATCTCGATTCGGGTGATACCGTTACCTATCAGATCGTCGGCGACGATGAGGCGGATCTCGAGCATGGTCTGATCTCGATCAGCTCGCCGATCGCGCGTGCGCTGATCGGCAAGTTCGAAGGCGACGTCGCTTCTGTGCAGGCGCCCAGTGGCGTGCGCGAGTACGAAATCATCGCGGTCCGCTACGTCTAAAGGCGCGCGTTCGTGTCTCCGGTACCTCATCGCGTGTTCCGGCTGTTGACGATGATCTGGGTCGGCAGCTTGTTGACCATCGGCTATGCAGCCGCGCCTACGTTGTTCGTGATGCTCGATCGGATCTCGGCGGGCGCGGTTGCCGCGCAGCTTTTTCGCATCGAAGCGATCGTAGGCGTGCTGTGCGGCGTCTTGCTGCTGGCGCTCGGCAATTTGCTGGTGCGCCGTGGCGCGACAGCGTACCGACGGCTGCGCTGGGTGTTGACCGGCATGCTGATTTGCGTGCTGTTTGGTTACTTTGCATTGCAGCCGTTCATGAACGCGCTGCGTCTCGCGGCCCTTGCCGAAGGCGCGGACGTCGGACACTCGGCTTATGCGGCGCGTTTCGGCATGTTGCACGGCGTGTCGAGCTTGTTTTACGTGATTGAGAGCCTGCTTGGCCTCGTCCTGATTTGGAAGCTGCCAGCGGGCGATGGTGTGTCCGGGCGGGTAGAGGTCGGCGCGCCCAAGAGCGCGGGTCATTGACGCGGGGCGGCGTCCGGCGGTGCCGGGCGGTAGCGCGGCCTGACCGAGCCGCTGCCATTGATGGCGTCAGCGCTGCGCGGATGGCGCACGCAGCGCAACCCTCGATTTACTTTACGGTCTGATGCTGGCGCTTCGCGCTGGTCTGGCGCTTTTTCGCGCGCTTGACATTGCCGCCTGCCGTCACGCGCTCATTGCCGCGAACCACGACTTTTTGCGGCCGCGGGCGGCGCACCGGATTGTCCGTCTGCTTCACGACTTTGACGATGCGCGGCGCGGCGCCGCCGGCGGGCTTTTCGCCGGCGGCTTCGCGCGCGCTCGGCAAACCGCCTGCGCGCTTAGTCTTGGCGGCCGGCTCGGCCGCTTCCGGCTTCCAGATCACGAGCAGCTTGCCGATATGCTGTATCGGTGCAGCGTTCAATCGATCGCAGATCTCTTCGTAGATCGCGACGCGCGCTTCGCGCTCGTCGCCAAACACGCGAATCTTGATCAGTTCGTGCGCAGCGAGGTGGACTTTGATCTCGGCCAGCACGGCATCAGTCAGACCTTCGGCGCCGATCAGCACGACCGGTTTGAGCGCATGGGCCTGGGAACGCAAGTCCGCGCGTTCGGCGGGGGAGACTTTGAGGGCTGGCATAGGGAAACTGTACGACTCGACTAAAATGATGGCGCCCGCACGGCAGGGCGGCGGAGGGCCGCATGAACGTGCACGCGGCACGGCGGCGCATCAGAACAACGTAGAATCGCGGCTTGCCGCTTGAAAGCCGGAAGCCGCGCCGATAAGACGCGTATTATCCGCTAAAAGCGCCGCATCACGCAGCAAGAGTTCAACTGTTAATGGCAAAAAACCGCTTCAATCAATCGTGGCTGCATGACCACATCAACGACCCGTACGTGAAGATGGCGCAGCGGGAAGGCTATCGTGCGCGCGCCGCCTACAAGCTGAAGGAAATCGACGAGCAGGACAAACTGATCCGTCCGGGGCAGATCATCGTCGACCTGGGCTCGGCGCCGGGGAGCTGGAGTCAGTATGCGCGCAACAAGCTCGCGCAGAGCGCGCGGCGCGATGCAGTCCGCGAGGGCGGTATCGAAGGCACGATCATTGCGCTCGACATGCTGCCGATGGAGCCGATCGCCGACGTGCATTTCATTCAGGGCGACTTCCGCGAGGACAGTGTTTTGAGCCAATTGGAAGAAGTCGTCGGCGGCCGCCAAGTGGATCTTGTAATTTCGGACATGGCACCCAATCTGTCGGGAGTGGCGGTGGCCGACGCGGCGCGGATCGAGCATGTGTGCGATCTCGCGCTCGAGTTTGCGCAAAACCACCTGAAGCCGGATGGTGCCCTTTTAGTCAAATGCTTTCACGGCAGCGGCTACAGTCAGATTGTCGAAAAGTTCAAGCATCAATTTAAGACGGTTGCCGCGCGCAAACCGAAAGCGTCGCGGGACAAATCGTCGGAAACATTTATTTTGGGTAAGCACCTGAAGCGCCCGGCGTAAAGGGCGAGAGGTGCGGGTCGAGGTTCCGCCGAAAGCGCGATAATTGCCGCGAAAATGCCGTCGCAACAGCCCGGCAAGCTATGTAAGCGGTAGAGAAACGTTATGGCAGGGGCCCCCGGTCTGGATTAGAATGACTTGATGGCGCCGCAAGGAAAATGTAGGCGCATGGTCTTCAGTGAAGGAGTGGTGCTTTGAACAACAATATGTTTTCGAAGGCAGCAGTGTGGCTGGTCATCGCACTGGTGCTGTTTACAGTGTTCAAGCAGTTCGACAAGCCCCGCGTTCAGGAAGGCGTTTCGTACTCGCAATTCATGGACGACGCCAAGAACGGCAAGGTCAAGAGCGTCATCGTCCAGGGGCGGAATCTCACGGTCACTCCAGCGGACGGTCAGAAGTATCAGATCGTGTCTCCCGGCGACATCTGGATGGTCGGCGACCTGATGAAATACGGCGTGCAGGTGAGCGGCAAGGCTGACGAAGAGCCGAACGCGCTGGTCTCCGCGTTGTACTACCTCGGGCCGACGATCCTGATCATCGGGTTCTGGTTCTACATGATGAGGCAGATGCAGGGGGGCGGCAAAGGCGGGGCCTTTTCGTTCGGCAAATCCCGTGCGCGCCTGATCGACGAGAACAACAACGCCATTAATTTCACCGACGTCGCCGGCTGCGACGAAGCCAAAGAAGAAGTCTCGGAGCTCGTCGACTTCCTGCGCGATCCGCAGAAGTTCCAAAAGCTCGGCGGCCGCATTCCCCGCGGCGTGCTGCTCGTCGGCCCTCCGGGTACCGGTAAGACGTTGCTCGCCCGTGCGATCGCCGGCGAGGCGAAGGTGCCGTTCTTCTCGATCTCGGGTTCGGACTTCGTCGAAATGTTCGTCGGCGTGGGTGCCGCCCGCGTGCGCGACATGTTTGAGCAGGCGAAGAAACACGCGCCGTGTATCGTGTTCATCGACGAAATCGACGCGGTCGGCCGTCATCGCGGCGCCGGCATGGGCGGCGGCAACGACGAACGCGAGCAGACGCTGAACCAGATGCTCGTCGAAATGGATGGTTTCGAGGCGAACTCGGGCGTCATCGTGATCGCGGCAACCAACCGTTCGGACGTGCTCGACAAAGCGCTCTTGCGTCCGGGCCGCTTCGACCGCCAGGTGTATGTCGGCTTGCCCGATATCCGCGGCCGCGAGCAGATCATGAAGGTGCACCTGCGCAAGGTGCCGATCGCAAACGACGTCGATGCGGCGGTGATCGCGCGCGGCACGCCGGGCTTCTCCGGCGCCGACCTCGCGAACCTCGTCAACGAAGCGGCGCTCTTTGCGGCACGCCGTGGCAAGCGCATCGTCGAGATGCAGGATTTCGAAGACGCGAAGGACAAGATCTTCATGGGTCCGGAGCGCAAGTCGGCGGTGATTCGCGAAGAGGCAAAGCGCGCGACGGCGTACCACGAGTCAGGTCACGCGGTCATTGCGAAGCTGTTGCCGAAGGCCGATCCTGTCCACAAAGTCACGATCATTCCGCGCGGCCGCGCGCTTGGCGTCACGTGGCAGCTGCCGGAACACGATAACGAAACGTACTCGAAGGACTATCTGCTGGACCGTCTGGCGATCCTGTTCGGCGGCCGTGTTGCGGAAGAGTTGTTCCTGAACCTGATCAGCACGGGGGCGTCGGACGACTTCAATAAGGCGACCCAGACCGCCCGCGCGATGGTTGCCCGCTTTGGCATGACCGATGCACTGGGGCCGATGGTCTACGTCGACGACGAAAACGATGCGTCGCCGTTTGGCCGCGGCTTCACGCGGACCATTTCCGAAGCGACGCAGCAGAAAGTTGACGCGGAAATCCGCAGCGTGCTCGACGAACAGTACAGCTTGGCGCGCCGCCTGCTCGAAGCAAACCGCGACAAGGTCGAGGCAATGACCGCGGCGCTGATGGAATGGGAAACGATCGACGCCGATCAGATCAACGACATCATGGAAGGCCGGCCGCCGCGCTCGCCGAAGAGCGTGCCCACGGACACCTCGTCGGGCAGCAGCGGTAGCGCCGGCACCGAAGTCAAGCCGGGCAGCGCCACCGCACCGGCGTGATTTTGCGCGTGAGCGAATGACGGGCTGGTGTGGTTTCACACCGGCCCGTTTTTTCGTTTATCCCAGTTTCCCCACCCGCTTGTTTCCCGTCGTGTCGCTCGCCGATCTCTCTAGCCTTGTCATTCCCGAACCGCTGCAATGCGGCCGGTTCACGCTGTCCTTCGAACGCCCGCTCGTGATGGGCATCCTCAATGTCACGCCTGACTCGTTTTCCGATGGCGGCCGTTATGTCGAGCGCGGCGCGGCGCTGCGGCAAGCGGAACGGATGCTCATGGACGGGGCGGACATCATCGATATCGGCGGCGAGTCGACCCGTCCGGGCGCTCCGCCGGTGCCGCTCGACGAGGAGCTCGAGCGGGTTTTACCGCTCGTCGAGGTGTTGCGCGATGCGAATGTGCCGCTGTCGGTCGATACCTATAAGCCGCAGGTGATGCGCGAAGCGCTGGCGGCGGGAGCCGATCTGATCAACGATATCTGGGGGTTCCGGCAGGAAGGCGCGATCGACGCGGTGCGCGATAGCGGCTGCGGGCTGTGCGTGATGCACATGTTCGGTGAACCGCAGACGATGCAGCGCGGTGAGCCGTCTTATCGCGATGTGGTCGAAGACGTGCGCGCGTTTCTCGATGCTCGCGTCGACGCGTTGATGGGGGCGGGCGTCGCTCGCGGGCGCATCAGCGTCGATCCCGGCTTCGGATTCGGCAAGTCAGTGGTCGAGCACAACTACGCGCTGCTCGCGCATTTGCAGGATACGGCGCCGCGACCGCCCGCCGGCGCGAGGCCGTTCCCGATCCTCGCCGGCATGTCGCGCAAGTCGATGCTGGGGGCGGTGATAGGGCGTCCCGCACCGGAGCGCGTCGCGGCGAGCATCGCCGCGGCAGTGTGCGCGGCCGAACGTGGCGCCGCGATCGTGCGCGTGCATGAGGTCGCGCAAACCGTGGACGCGATGAAAATATGGGCCGCCGTGCGCGATGCGACACGACGCGGCTGAATCAGTAGACGAGGAGAAATATTCAATATGGCACGTCGCTATTTCGGTACAGACGGCATTCGGGGCAAAGTCGGCGAGGCGCCGATCACGCCGGATTTTGTGTTGCGGCTTGGGTATGCGGCAGGCAAGGTGCTCGCCGGCGCGGACAATTGGGCGAAGACGGGCACGCGCCCCACGGTGCTGATCGGCAAGGACACGCGCGTGTCGGGCTATATGCTCGAAGCCGCGCTCGAATCGGGCTTCTCGGCGGCCGGTGTCGACGTCATGTTGGCCGGTCCGATGCCGACCCCCGGCGTCGCTTATCTGACGCGCGCGCTGCGGCTTGCGGCGGGCGTCGTCATCAGCGCGTCGCACAACCCGTACTTTGACAACGGCATCAAGTTCTTTTCGGCCGACGGCAACAAGCTGCCGGACGATGTCGAACTGGAGATCGAGAAGCAGCTCGACGAACCGCTCGAGTGCGCGCCGTCCGAGCGCCTCGGCAAGGCGCGCAGGCTGGATGACGCCGCCGGCCGCTACATCGAATTCTGCAAGAGCACGTTCCCGGCGGCGTTCGATCTGCGCGGGATCAAGCTCGTCGTCGATTGCGCGCATGGCGCCGCGTACGACGTCGCGCCGCACGTGTTCCACGAGCTCGGCGCGGACGTCATTCCGATCGGCGTCGCTCCGAACGGCTTCAATATCAACGACGGTGTCGGCGCAACCGCGCCCGATGCGCTGATGCGAGCGGTGCGTGCGAATCGCGCGGATTTCGGCATTGCGCTCGACGGCGACGCGGACCGTTTGCAAGTCGTCGATGCGGCGGGGCGCCTCTACAACGGCGACGAACTGCTGTACGTGCTCGTCAAGGACCGCATCGCGACTCACGGCAGCGTCCCCGGCGCGGTCGGCACGCTGATGACCAACATGGCGGTCGAAGTCGCGCTCGAGCGCGAAGGCGTGAAGTTCGTGCGGGCGGCGGTCGGCGACCGGTACGTGCTCGAAAAGCTGCGCGAGCACGGCTGGCAGCTTGGCGCGGAAGGCTCGGGACATATTCTGTCGCTCGACCGGCATTCAACCGGCGACGGCATCGTTTCCGCGCTGCTCATCCTCGCGGCGATGAAGCGCAGCGGCCGCTCGCTTGCCGACCTGCTCGAGGGCGTCACGCTGTTTCCGCAGACGCTCATCAACGTCCGGATGCGGCCGGGCGCCGACTGGAAGGGCAGTGACGCGATCCGGCAAGCGATCGGCGAGGCGGAGCGTGCGCTCGGCAGCGCGGGCCGCGTGCTGATCCGGGCGTCCGGCACCGAGCCGGTGCTGCGCGTGATGGTGGAAGCGGAACATGCTCCGGACGCGCTGGAGCACGCGGAGAGCATCGCGCGTGTGGTGAAGGCGGTCGCGACCTGAGCGGCGAACGCGCCTGCAAGAAGTCTGCAAGCGGGGCCGGGGTGCGGCAAGCTGTCGCACCCCGGCCCCAAAGCTTTCATCAGCCCATTGGTTTTTTTGAAAGCCGCGTCCGAATGTGTCATGCGATCACTGCGCAAACGGACAAAACCTTGGCCTTACAGATTTCCGTCATCGGGGCTGCCACATTTCCCGTCAGGCGATTTTTCATCTAGTCTCTACAGACAGGGGTTAACTTCGCCTTACATAAGCCCAACATCGGCTAATTTCCTTTCATGTCGGTAATGTTTCTGTCATGGATTCTTCATCGATAGTCACGTTACTGTCACAGTGAGGCCCTAACCTTCGCGGTGTCGCAAATTACCGCTCACACCACCTGGAGGTTGTCCCATGAAATTGATGCAAACCGCGTTCGCTGGCTTGGCTAGCGCGCTCTTCGCGATCGCAGCGCAAGCCACCGACATCACCGGCGCGGGCAGCACCTTTGCAGCACCGATCTACACGAAGTGGGCCGACGCCTACCAGAAGTCCGGTGGCGGCAAGGTCAACTACCAAGGCATCGGTTCGTCGGGCGGCATCAAGCAAATCAACGCGAAGACCGTTGACTTCGCAGGCTCGGACGCACCGCTGAAGGACGACGAACTGGCGAAGGATGGCCTGTTCCAGTTCCCGACGGTGGTCGGCGGCGTCGTGCCGGCGATCAACGTTCCGGGCGTGAAGGCCGGCGAAATTGTGCTCTCGGGCGAAGTGCTCGGCGACATCTACCTCGGCAAGATCAAGAAGTGGAACGATCCGGCCATCGTCGCGCTGAACCCGAAAGTGAAGCTGCCTGACCTCGACATCGCCGTGGTCCGCCGCGCCGACGGTTCGGGCACGTCGTTCATTTGGACGAACTACCTGTCGAAGGTGAACCCCGAGTGGAAGAGCAAGGTCGGCGAAGGCACGACCGTCAGTTGGCCGACGGGCACCGGCGGCAAGGGCAATGACGGCGTGGCGGCCTTCGTGCAGCGTCTGCCGGGCGCGATCGGCTATGTGGAGTGGGCGTACGCGAAGCAGAACCATATGATCTACACGGCTATGAAGAACGAGTCTGGCGCCGTGGTTCAGCCGGACACGCCAACCTTCAAGGCCGCCGCTGCTGGTGCGGACTGGAAGAAGTCGTTCTACCAGATCCTGACGAACGAGCCGGGCAAGGACGCATGGCCGGTCGTCGGCGCGACGTTCGTGCTGCTGCACACGACGCAGGATAAGCCGGCCCAAGGCACGGAAACGCTGAAGTTCTTCGACTGGGCGTTCAAGAACGGCACGCAAGCCGCGGACAATCTCGACTACATCTCGCTGCCAGAGTCGGTCGTGTCGGAAATCCGCTCGCAATGGAAGGCGAAGGTCAAGGACGCTTCGGGCAAGGCAGTTGCTGAGTAATAAGGCTTTCGGCCAGCCGCTTCGCCCGCTGCACCGGCGTTGCGGCACAGGGTGATCCGCCGCCCAGACCTCGCTCGAGGCTGGGCGGCTTGCGGTATCGGTCGCGCGGCACGTGACGCGCGGCTTCAGGAAACAGGTCAAATGTCCGACATTAACCTCGCGTCGTCGCCGCCCGCCAGCCAGGGGACGCAGCGCGCGCCAAGCCCTGCCGGCGACATCATCTTCGGCGGCCTTACGCGTCTTTCTGCGATCGTGACCTTACTGCTGCTCGGCGGCATTATTGTGTCGCTGATCGTCGCGTCGCTGCCGACCATCCACAAATTCGGGCTCGCGTTCCTGTGGACGTCCGACTGGGATCCGCCCAGCGACACCTACGGCGCGCTCGTGCCCATCTACGGCACGATTGCCACGTCGATCATTGCACTCATCATCGCGGTGCCCGTCAGCTTCGGCATTGCGCTCTTCTTGACCGAACTCTCTCCCGCCTGGCTGCGCCGTCCGCTCGGCATCGCGATCGAACTGCTCGCGGCGATTCCGTCGATCGTGTACGGCATGTGGGGTCTGCTCGTGTTCGCGCCGATCTTCGCGCAGTACTTCGAGAAACCGATCGGCGACGTGCTCGGTCCGATTCCGTTTTTGGGTGCGCTCTTCCAGGGCCCCCCGATCGGCATCGGCATTCTGTCCGCAGGCGTGATTCTCGCGATCATGATCATTCCGTACATCGCCTCGGTGATGCGCGACGTCTTCGAAGTGACGCCGGTGCTGCTGAAAGAGTCGGCGTACGGAATCGGTTGCACGACCTGGGAAGTGATGTGGAAGATCGTGCTGCCGTTCACGAAAACCGGCGTGATCGGCGGCATCATGCTCGGCCTCGGCCGCGCGCTCGGCGAGACGATGGCCGTCACGTTCGTGATCGGCAACACGAACCTGCTCGACAACGTGTCGCTGTTCTCGCCCGGCAACAGCATCACGTCGGCGCTCGCGAACGAGTTCGCGGAAGCGAGCCCCGGCCTGCATACGTCTGCGCTCATGGAGCTTGGTCTGATCCTGTTCGTGATTACGTTCATCGTGCTGGCGATCTCGAAGATGATGCTTCTGCGCCTCGAAAAGAGTGAGGGCACGAAATGAGCCAGTCGTCCATGAAGATGCCGGGTTCGGCAAGCCCCGAACAACTCGAGGCGGTGCGCGACCGCCTGCAAAGGCGGCGCCGTGCGACCAACGCGGTCGCGCTCACGCTGTCGCTCGCGGCGATGGCCTTCGGCCTCCTCTGGCTCGTCTGGATTCTCTATACGACGCTGCGCCTCGGTATCGGCGGTTTGTCGGTCGAGCTGTTCACGCAGTCGACGCCGCCCCCGAACACCGATGGCGGCGGTCTCGCGAACGCGATCGTCGGCAGCCTGATGCTCGTGGTGCTCGCGACGTTCATCGGCACGCCGATCGGCATCCTTGCCGGCGTCTATCTGGCCGAGTACGGGCAGAAGGGCTGGCTCGCGCAAATCACGCGCTTCATCAACGACATCCTGCTGTCGGCGCCTTCGATCGTCGTCGGCCTGTTCGTGTATGCGATCGTCGTCGCGAGCATGGGCAATTTCAGCGGCTGGGCCGGTGTCATCGCGCTCGCGCTGCTGCAAATCCCGATCGTCATCCGCACGACCGAGAACATGCTGAAGCTCGTGCCTAACGCGCTGCGCGAAGCGGCGTTCGCGCTCGGCACGCCGAAGTGGAAGATGATTCTGTCGATCACGCTGAAGGCGTCGGTGGGCGGCATCGTGACGGGCGTGCTGCTCGCGGTCGCGCGCATCGCCGGCGAAACTGCGCCGCTGCTCTTCACTGCGCTGTCGAATCAGTTCTTCTCGCTGAACATGAATCAGCCGATCGCTAACCTGCCGGTCACGATCTACAAATTCGCAATGAGTCCGTTTGCGCAGTGGCAGTCGCTCGCGTGGGCGGGTGTGTTCCTCATTACATTGGGCGTGCTGGGCTTGAACATCCTCGCGCGCGCCATGTTTTCGAACAAGTAACGGCGGAGCAATCCGATGAATATGGCAGAGAGCCACCTGAACCCCATCGAACGCGCCTCGGCGCCGGCCGGTTTCGACTCCGCGACGAACGGCCGTCCGCTCGCGCCGATCACGCCGAAGATCGAGGTCAACAACCTCAACTTCTTCTACGGCAAGTACCACGCGCTGAAGAACATCAATCTGCGCGTTCCCGAAGGGAAGGTGACGGCGTTCATCGGCCCGTCGGGCTGCGGCAAGTCCACGCTCTTGCGCACGTTCAACAAGATGTATGCGCTCTACCCGGAACAGCGGGCCGAGGGCGAGATCATGATGGACGGCGAAAACCTGCTCACGGCCAAGCGCGACATCTCGCTTTTGCGCGCGCGCATCGGCATGGTGTTCCAGAAGCCGACGCCGTTCCCGATGTCGATCTACGACAACATCGCGTTCGGCGTGAAGATGTTCGAGACGCTGCCGCGCTCGGAGATGGACGATCGCGTCGAGTGGGCGCTGACGAAAGCGGCGCTCTGGAACGAAGTGAGGGACAAGCTCAGCCAGAGCGGCTACGGCCTCTCGGGCGGCCAGCAGCAGCGCCTGTGCATCGCGCGCGGCATTGCGATCCGTCCGGAAGTGCTGCTGCTCGATGAGCCGTGCTCGGCGCTCGACCCGATCTCGACGGGCCGCATCGAAGAGCTGATCGCGGAGCTGAAGAGCGACTACACGGTCGTGATCGTGACGCACAACATGCAGCAGGCCGCGCGTTGTTCGGACTACACTGCCTATATGTACCTGGGTGAACTGATCGAATTCGGCGATACGGAGAAGATCTTTATCAAGCCGGTCCGCAAGGAAACCGAGGATTACATTACCGGCCGCTTCGGCTGAGGCAAAACTAAGACCGCGGGAGCTCATCATGTCCGATAAACACCTGTCGAGCCAATTCGACGCCGATCTGAACCTCGTCTCGTCGAAGGTGCTCGAAATGGGCGGCCTCATCGAGGCGCAGATCACCCACGCGATGCAAGCCCTCAACAACTTCGACGCCGACGTGGCCGACCAGGTGATCGCGGCGGAAGAGCGCGTGAACTCGATGGAAATCGAGATCGATGAGGAGTGCAGCAACATCATCGCGCGCCGCCAGCCCGCTGCGCGCGACCTGCGCCTCTTGCTCGCGATTTCGAAGACGATCACCAATCTCGAGCGCGCCGGCGACGAAGCCGAGAAGATCGCCAAGCGCGTGAAGCGCCTGATGGAAGACGGCGCGTCGCGCACGGTGAACATCGCCGAGATCAAGCTGTCGGGCGACATGGCCGTGTCGATCCTGCGTCGCGCACTCGATGCGTTCGCGCGTCTCGACACCGTTGCCGCCGCGCAGATCGTGCGCGACGACAAAGCGATCGACGAGGAATTCCGCGCGTTCGTGCGCAAGCTCGTCACCTACATGATGGAAGACCCGCGCACGATTTCGGCGGGCCTCGAGTTCCTGTTCATCGCGAAGGCGATCGAGCGGATCGGCGATCACGCGAAGAACATCGCCGAATTCATCATCTATATCGTGAAGGGCACGGACGTGCGGCACAAGTCGCGCGACGCGCTCGAGCGCGAAGCTCTCAGCTAAAAGGTCCAGAGGTGCCGATGCCCAGCAGCATTCTCGTCATTGAAGATGAACCCGCGATTTCCGAGCTGATTTCGGTCAATCTTCAGCACGCGGGACATTGCGCGATTCGCGCGTACAACGCCGAGCAGGCGCAGACCCTGATCAGCGATGTGCTGCCCGATCTCGTCCTGCTCGACTGGATGTTGCCGGGCAAGTCAGGCATCGCGTTCGCCCGCGATCTGCGCAACAACGAGCGCACGAAGCACATCCCGATCATCATGTTGACCGCGCGCGGCGATGAGCAGGACAAGGTGCTCGGCCTCGAGATCGGCGCCGACGACTACGTGACGAAGCCGTTCTCGCCGAAGGAGCTGATGGCGCGCATCAAGGCGGTGCTGCGCCGCCGTGCGCCGCAGCTCACTGAGGACGTGGTCGCAATCAACGGCCTGAAGCTCGATCCGGCGACGCACCGCGTCGCCGCCCACGCAGAAGGCAGCGAGATCAAGCTCGATCTCGGCCCGACCGAATTCCGTCTGCTGCATTTCTTCATGACCCATCCCGAGCGCGTGCACAGC
Source organism: Trinickia mobilis (assembly GCF_017315705.1). Lineage (GTDB taxonomy): Bacteria > Pseudomonadota > Gammaproteobacteria > Burkholderiales > Burkholderiaceae > Trinickia_A > Trinickia_A mobilis. The sequence goes on from NZ_JAFLRF010000010.1 coordinate 194,245, forward strand.
CGCACGCAATTGCTCGATCAGGTGTGGGGCGATCATGTGTTCGTCGAGGAGCGCACCGTCGACGTGCACATCAAGCGACTGCGCGCGGCGCTCAAGCCCGCAGGCTGCGATGCTATGATTGAAACGGTGCGCGGCAGCGGCTACCGGCTTGCGAAGAGCGCTTAAGCGGCCGCTGCAGAACGCGTTGGTTTCTACCGTCGGTCAGCGTCGAGCCGGCGGCTTCAGCTTCATCCGCCGTGATGTTCTGTCGCGGCGTGCGTCCTCCTCTTGAACGCAGGATTTCTACACACATGAACATCATTTGGGCGCGCTCGATTGTGTCGCTCGTGCTGCTTGCTGTTCTGTGCGTGGCGCTCGGCGCATTTGCCGGCGTCAAGACGGCGTTGATATTCGCGGTTGTCGTGCTCGTCGCTCAGGGTGTCTTTGCGCTCTATCACACGCAGCGCCTCTGGCGCCTGCTCGATGCGCCCGTGTACGGCGAAGTGCCGAGCGCGCCGGGCGTCTGGGGCGAGATCTACTACCGGCTGCACAAGCTCGCGAAGCGCTGGCACGCGCAAGTGCGGCAAGTCGAGCAGCAGCACTCGCGTTTCATACAGGCGATTCAGGCGTCGCCGAACGGCGTCGCTATGCTCGACGATCACGATCAGATCGAGTGGTGCAACGCGATTTCGGAGCAGCACTTCGGCCTCGATGCAAAACGCGACTTGCGACAGCACGTCACGCATCTCGTGCGCCGTCCGGAGTTCATCCGCTATCTGAACTCGCAGCGCTACGAAGAAATGCTCATCATGCGAGGCATGGGTGACAAGCGCCAGAACGTGCTCTCGGTGCAGGTGTTTCCGTACGGCGAGAACCGCAAGCTCGTGCTGTCGCAGGACATCACCGAGCTCGAGCGTACCGATTCGATGCGGCGCGACTTCGTCGCGAACGTGTCGCATGAATTGAAGACGCCGCTCACGGTGCTGTCAGGTTTTCTGGAGACCATGCGCGAGTTGCCGCTCGGCGAGGAAGAGCGCACGCGCTATCTGGAGCTGATGGAACAGCAGGCGTCGCGCATGCGGCATATCGTCGACGACTTGCTCGTGCTCGCGAAGCTCGAAGGCGACAACAAGCCGCCGAGCGATCACGTAATCGACATGGGATCGGTGGTGCGGCATCTGCGCGAGGATGCGGCAACCCTCTCCGGCGACCGGCACCGGATCGCGTTCGATGTCGACGAGACGTTGACGGTCAAGGGCGTCGAGACGGAAATCCTCAGCGCGCTCGGTAATCTGGTGACGAACGCGATCCGCTATACGCCGGACGGCGGCACGATCCACGTCGACTGGCGGATGAGCGGCCACAGCGCGGTTTTTTCGGTGACGGACAGCGGTTTCGGCATTCCGGCCGCGGACATTCCGCGCCTGACGGAGCGGTTCTATCGCGTCGACCGGAGCCGTTCACGCGACACGGGCGGGACCGGGCTGGGGCTCGCGATCGTCAAGCACGTGCTGCAGCGCCACGACGCGGTGCTCGACGTGAAGAGCGAAGAAGGGCGCGGGAGCACGTTCACGGTGCGCTTTCCGGCGCAGCGCTCGATGCGTCATCAGGCGACGCACGCGTAAGCGTCACGCGAAACACTGGCGGTCCGCCCGTCGGAAGCCTGAGCGACTGCACGGACCACCGGCGCGACCCAAGGCCAAGCGCGGCGCAATCCCAACTACGAACAGAATTTGGCGAGCAGGTTGAGCTGCGCGTTGCGTATCGACTTGCCGGGCCGACGGCGCCGATAGTGTCCGTCGCTTTGCATGATCCACGCGCATTGATTGTCGCCGAGGAACGCCGACAGGCCTTCGGCGATCACGCGGCGCTTCAGGCGCCGGTTCTTGATCGGAAACGCGACTTCGACGCGGCGGAAGAAGTTGCGGTCCATCCAATCGGCGCTCGATAGATAGACGTTCTCGGCACCGTCTGCGTAGAAATAGAAGATCCGGTGATGCTCGAGGAAGCGCCCGACGATCGAGCGCACGGAGATGTTCTCCGACAGCCCGGCCACACCCGGCTGCAGCGAGCACACGCCGCGCACGATCAGATCGATCTTCACGCCCGCCTGCGACGCTTCATATAGCTCTGCGATGACCGTCGGTTCGAGCAGCGCATTCATCTTCGCGACGATGCGCGCTTTCTTGCCGGCGCGCGCGTTCTCGCTTTCAGCGCGAATCGCGTCGACGAGCCGCGGATGCAGCGTGAACGGCGACTGCCACAGCTCGTTCAGCGAGAGCTCGCCGCCGATGCCGGTCAACTGCTGGAAAACGTGATGCACGTCTTCGCAGATTTTCTGGTCGGCGGTCATCAGGCCGTAGTCGGTGTAAAGACGCGCGGTGCGCGGATGGTAATTGCCGGTGCCGAGGTGCGCGTAGCGCTTGAGCACCGACTTGCCGCCGGCCGTCACGCGCCGCACGACCAGCATCATCTTCGCGTGGCACTTGTGGCCGACGACGCCGTACACCACATGCGCACCCACTGCTTCGAGCTGCGCGGCCCAGTTGATGTTGGTTTCCTCGTCGAAGCGCGCGAGCAGCTCCACGACGACCGTCACTTCCTTGCCGTTGCGGGCCGCCTGCATGAGCGCATCCATCAGCGGCGAATCGGTGCCGGTGCGGTAGATCGTCTGCTTGATCGCCACGACGTTCGGGTCTTTCGCCGCCTGCAGCAGCATTTCGAGCACCGGCTGGAAGCTCTCGTACGGATGATGCAGCAGGATGTCGCCCCGATCGATCGCATCGAACAGGTTCGCCGAATTGGCGATCGACGACGGAATCGCCGGAATATGCGGGACGAATTTCAGGTCCGGCCGGTCGACCATCTCGGGCAATTGCATCAAGCGCACGAGATTCACCGGACCATCGACGCGATAGCAGTCCTTCTCGCTGAGCCCGCTCTCGTCGAGCAGCCGCTTCACGAGATAGAGCGGCGTTTCCGCCGAGACTTCGAGCCGTACCGCATTGCCGAGATGGCGCGCGGGCAGTTCGCCCTGCAGCGCGACGCGCAGGTTCGTGATTTCGTCCTCGTCGACGAACAGCTCGCTGTTGCGCGTGATGCGGAACTGGTTGCAGCTTCGCACGACGAGGTTCGGGAACAGCTCGTTGACGAAGCGCTGCATCAGCGAGCTCAGCAGCACGAAGCCGTGCGCGAAGCCCGACAGCTCCTGCGGCATGCGCACGAGGCGCGGCAGCGCGCGCGGGGCCTGCACGATGCCCATCACCGCCTGGCGGCCGAAGGCGTCCTTGCCTTCGAGCTCGATCGCGAAGTTCAGGCTCTTGTTCAGTACTCGCGGAAAAGGGTGCGCGGGGTCGAGGCCGATCGGCGTCAGCACCGGCAGCAGCTCGTTGAAGAAGTACTGGCGCGCCCATGCGGTCTGCGCCTCGTTCCACATGTCGGTGCCGTGGAAGTAGATGCCTTCCTGTTCGAGCGCGGAAAGCACCGTGTCGTGCAGCATCGTGTACTGGCGGTGCACCAGCTTTTGCGCGCGTTCGACGACGAGGTCATACACATGCTGGAGCGACATGCCGTCCGGCGACAGCGTGCCGGGATTGTCGCGCATCTGCTCCTGCAGCCCCGCCATGCGGACTTCGAAGAATTCGTCGAGGTTGCTGCTCGTGATGCAGATGAAGCGCAGCCGTTCGAGGAGCGGGACCGACGGATCGGCCGCTTGTGCAAGCACGCGCTCGTTGAAACCCAGAATGCCCAATTCGCGGTTCAAAAGCGGGTAGCGTTGGGCCATCTGCGGGGTGTAGGACGGTTCGGTGGGGGCTTCGAAAGGGCGCTCGGAAATTCTCACAATTTGGTGACAGGCTCGTGACGTACTCGTTGTCATCAATTTTACGCGGTATTTCATCTAATTTGAGACCGGGAGACGGGTATTCGGCGTGCGCGGGCTCATGGTTCGTAACGAATGGCACTGTGGGGGCACTATGCTTAAAATGGCGTCTTTGAACCGCGCTGCTGCCCCAATGTCACGGGCGAAGCCGCGTTCGCGAACGGAGCCTCGTTACCCGATGGTTACAACACCACATCTTCTGGCCTCCGTCGATCTCGGCTCGAACAGCTTCCGGCTTATCGTCGGGCGCGTCGAGGAGACACCAGCCGGCAGTCAAATCTATCAAGTCGACGCCTTGCGCGAACCGGTCCGGCTCGCGGCAGGATTGTCGGCGGACAAGCTGCTCGACCGCGCGTCGCAAGTGCGCGCATGGGACGCACTCAAGCGCTTCGGCGAACGCCTGCGCGATTTTCATCCGGACCACGTTCGGGCGGTCGCCACCAATACGCTGCGCGTGGCAAAAAACGCGCGTGAATTTCTAGTCGAAGCCGAAGCGGCGCTCGGTTTCCCGATCGAAGTGATCGCGGGGCGCGAAGAGGCGCGCCTGATTTACGCGGGCGCCGCGCATTCGGTGCCCGCGATCTCGGGCAAGCGGCTCGTCGTCGACATCGGCGGCGGCTCGACCGAATTCATCATCGGCTCGCACTACACGCCGCTCATCATGGAGAGCCTCTATATCGGCTGTGTGAGCCACAGCCGTGCTTTCTTTCCGGCGGGCAACGTCGACGAGTACACGATGCGGCAGGCCGAACTCGCCGCCACGCGCGAGATTGAGATCATCTCGCGCGAGTACAAGCAGACCGGCTGGGATCAGGCGATCGGCTCGTCGGGCACGGCGCGGGCGCTTGCCGAACTGGTCGAGGCGAACGGCTTCAACGACCCGGGCATCACGCACGGCATCTCGCGCGGCGGGCTCGAGCGGCTCAAACGCGCGCTCATCAAGGCCGAGAACGTCAATCGGCTGAAGCTCGTCGCGCTGAAACCGGATCGCGTGCCGGTGCTGGCGGGCGGTCTGTCGATCATGCTGGCGGTGTTCGAAGAACTCGGCGTCGACTATGTCGATACCACCGACGGCGCGTTGCGCCTCGGCGTCCTGTACGACTTGCTCGGACGCTCGCAGCACGAGGACATGCGTGCAGTCACGGTCGAAGGCTTTATGCGGCGCTACGGCATCGATCGTCCGCAGGCCGACCGCATCCGCGATCTTGCGATTGGCTTCTACGATCAGTTGAAGGAGCCGGACGCGGAAGTCGCCGAGGAAAACCGGATGTTCGTCAGTTGGGCCGCCGCGCTGCATGAAATCGGACTGTCGATTTCGCATAGCTCGTATCACAAGCATTCGGCTTACATCGCGAGCAATGCGGATATGCCCGGCTTCTCTCGCACCGATCAGGCGCGTCTGGCCGCGCTCGTGCTGGGCCACGCGGGCAAGCTCGGCAAGCTGTCGCAATCTCGCGACGTCGAATGGCGGTTGCTGTTCTGTCTGCGGCTCGCCGCGTTGCTGTGCCGGCGGCGCACCGACGTCGGGCTGCCCGGCATTCTCGTCGCGCAGGCGAACGGCGGCTATGAGGTTCGGGTGCCGAACGAGTGGGTAGCGAACAATCCGCTGACCGACTACAGCTTGATTCAGGAGGCCGCCGAGTGGGAAAAGGTTGGCATTCCGTATCGCGTGGTTTACACGGACGACCAATAAAGCGACGTTGCTCGATATCGAAAGGAAAAGCCCGGTTGCGTTGAAGCAACCGGGCTTTTTTGTCCCATGCAACGCTGCACAGGACGGCGTTAGCGCGGCAGTGCGTCGCCGAGGAAGTGGCGGGCGTAGCGCGCGTTGATGTCCGACAAACGGAACAGCGTCAGGAAATCAGCGCAGTTGAAGTCGGGGTCCCAGGCCGGCGCGCCGCAAATCTTCGCGCCGAGTCGCAGGTAGCCCTTGATCAGTAGCGGCGGTGCGACTTGCGCGCCGGTCCGCAGTTCGTCGACCGGCAGCGGCGTGTGCGGGAACGCGCGGTATTCCGGCGCCGTAAGCGACTGGTCACGCAGCGAGCAGTACAGGTTCGCTGCGAAGTGGCCGCCGTCGGCCATCGGCACGCTCGCGCAGCCGAGCATCGTTTCGTAGCCGTTTTGCGTCATGTAAGCGCCGAGACCGCCCCACAGCGACATGATCACCGAGCCGCTGCGGTAGTCCGGGTGCACGCACGAGCGGCCCACTTCCACCATCTTCGAGCGCAGGTGCGTCAAGCGAGACAGGTCGAATTCGCCTTCCGCGTAGAGGCGGCCGATACGGGCAGCCTCGTGCGGCGGCAGCACGCGATACGTGCCGACCACTTTGAGCGTGTCGAGATCGCGCACCAGCAGGTGGTCGCAGTAGGTGTCGAAGGAGTCGACGTCGAGGCCGGCAGGGCCGGCCACTTGCGCGCCCATTTCATCGGCGAAGACGCGGTAGCGCAGCCGCTGTGCTTCGCGAAGCTCCTCTTCGGTACGCGCCCAGGCCACTTGCAGGCGGTGCTGCGCGGTGACCGTCTCTTCCGCGCGGGGCAGACGGCGGCGGGAATCGACGGGGATCGAAGCGAGGGGCAGGTCAGGCGTCGGCAGTTCTCGCATGAGGCTTCCTGATCGAGATTGGTCGGATGCAACGTTCCCGCCAATGTAGTAACCGGGGATGACTTTTGCGTGGCAAATCCGTGTCTATGGGATGACAAGTTGTCATACCGACACACCCGTTTCACGCAAGGTCGGAAGATATGACAGCACGTACGATCACTTGGTCGTCGCCGTTGCGCTCGCGCTTGTAGAGCCACCAGAGGCCGCCTTTCTTGATGGTCCAATCGGTTTCCTGGCCCGTTACCAGGAACGACGCGACGCGTGCGAGGGTGGGCTGATGGCCGACGATGACGACCGTCGGCGCGATGCCGTCGGGCCACGCGGCGGCTTCGAGCACGTCCGGCACGCTGGCGCCCGGGGCGATTTCCTTTACGACGCGGTACTGGTCGGTCAGAGGCTCGACCGTTTGCACGGTGCGCGCAGCCGGGCTGACCAGGATCACGGCATCCGGCTCGAGGCGCTTGCGCAGCCATTTGGCGACCGTCAGCGCCTGCTTGCGCCCGCGTGGGGTGAGCTGGCGGGCGAGGTCGCTCGATGCGGTGTCTTCGGCTTCGGCGTGGCGCCATAGGATGAGGTTCATGGTCGGCTCCGGAAGGGGGGCGAAGGGCGTCTTTGTCTGCGCCCAGGTGATGGGCAGAGACTATATCGGCCGTTGAGCGGGCAGTGAAGGCGGAATTCGCGATTGACCGAGGAGACGCATTCGCGCTAGTATCTCGGATTCGTCGGAGCGTAGCGCAGCCTGGTAGCGCATCTGATTTGGGATCAGAGGGTCGTAGGTTCGAATCCTATCGCTCCGACCAATGGAATCAAGCATGTAGCCCGGTCTCAATGGCCGGGCTTTTGCTTTTCTGGAATTCGTGTAGGGCCTTTCAAGGCAAATTCGATTTGCGCAGTTTCGGTTCAGGCGCCGAGGGATCGTCGGCGCGAGGACCCATCGGAACGTTCTTGATCAGCGCAGACCACGCGCTCGAATGGCGCTGGGGACATCTCTTTCCGGCCGCCAGTACGTTCAGACGATGCGCGGGCGAAAGGATTCGTGGAAGGCGGCGTGCAGAAACCGCTCTGCATGGGACTCGAGTAAGTGCTGAAGCACTAACTCCGACCGACAGCTGAAGCACTAACTCTGGTCGACAAAAAAATTCCCGGCGTTCGCCGGGCAAACGATACGCTGCTGAACGTATCGGAGCGTTGGACCGCGCAGCCATCCACCTGAAGGGACGACTGCGCGGCGCTTCTCGCTGGCCGCACCGCTGCAGGAGATCGCGCTCTTTGCAGCGGCGCGCCCGGTACTTAAACCGCAGCGGCCTTCTTGCTTGCGCGCGAGGCTTGTTCGGCAGCCTTCGTCGCAGCCGTCGTAGCGGCGTTGAAGTTGCTTTCGGCGATTTCGACGGCTTGCTTCGCGGCCTTCTGAACCGTTTCGTACGTGGTGTTGGCGGCGGTGATCGCGGCCTTCATCACGGCGACAGCGGTTTCCGAGCCGGCCGGCGCGTTCTTCGCGACGTTGTCGACGAGCGCTTGAACCTTGCGGTTCTGATCTTCGTATTGCGCTTCGACGGCGCGCGCGAACTCGGCTTGCGTCGCCGACGCGATCTCATACAGATGACGGCCGTACGACAGGACCTTTTCCGCTGCCGGCTGCACGATGCTGGCTTGCAGCGCGAGGATTTCCTGCGCGTCCTTGGCCGACAGCGCGCGTTGTGCGTTTTCCTGGCCTTCCGCGAGCGTCGACTTCACGACTTGCAGATTCAGTTCGGTCAGCTTTTCGATACCGTCAAAAGCCTTGTTCGTCAGGCCGAAGAGGGTCTCGAGGGTGGCCTTTTGGGCTGCGGCAAATTGCTCGGGCGTGAGCAGGTTCATGTCTGCGCTCCTGATGGACGGGCCCACCCGGTGTGGACCTCGTTGAATTGACGTTGGAAGTGGCTATTGCTGATGCGGCGAATCATTGTGCGTTGCAGCAACCATCGTCATTCTAGGTCAGCAAAGCGCTGTGTCAAGGATTTTTTTGTGCGCTGCACAAAATCGATAATTTATCAGTAAAACAATGTCTTATGAAGTATGTGTGACATTCGGCGGTACTTTTTTGGGGGCGCGAGCTCCGATCCTTGCCCGGTTTCGCATTCCCGCCTTGGTGGCGATCTCCTTGACGGTCTGCTCGCCGACCAACATGGGAATAAACTATGCGGTCCCCGCGTTCTCGGTGTACGGGCGCGGCCGCCGGTGCCCATCGATATCGCCGATACGTTGCCGCGACGTACGTTGATCTCCAAAGAACCCAAAACACAGCACGCCACCGATGACTACGCCAGCCGACGTTACAAAATACCAAACAGGTTCGCCGCATCATGCCGAGCCGCTCATTCGCTACAGCCGCACGGCCATGATTCTTCACTGGGTGATCGCGGCGGGAATCCTCTGCAACGTCGCGCTCGGTCTCTCGGTCGACTTCCTGCCCGACGATTGGATTCGCCCTGTGATCGACACGCACAAGTCGATCGGCATCACCGTGCTCGGGCTCGTGCTGCTGCGCATCCTCTGGCGCGTCGCGCACCGGCCGCCGCCGTTGCCGAAGGCGTTTCCGTCGTGGGAACGCGCGAGCGCGCACGCCGCGCATCTGCTGCTGTATGTGTTGATGATCGGCCTGCCCCTTTCGGGCTGGCTGCACGATTCGGCTTGGAAGGACGCGGCAACGCATCCGATGACGCTTTTCCACCTCGTGCCGTGGCCGCGCATCGGCTTCGTGATGAACCTCGAGCCGGCTTTCAAGGAGCACATGCACGACGTGCTCGGCGCCCTGCACACCTGCTTCGGATATGGGCTGTACGCGGTGCTCGCGCTGCATATCGGCGGCGCGCTCAAGCATGAGCTGATCGACCGCGAATCTGTTTTGCGCCGGATGCTGCCATGAGCTCGCCCACGCATCCGGCCTTTGCGCCGAAGCGGCAGCGCCCGCGCGCGCATCGCCGGCAGCCGGCGTGCGCCGAGCGCAACGCGCTCGACGACGCGTTTGCGCGCGTGTCGCCGCGCGTGTCCCCGCGCGGCACGCCGCTTGCCAGCGTGCTGATTCACGGCGGCGTGTTCGTCCTCTGGATCACGCTCTTTGTGCGCGCGTTCATGCTGCATGGCGTGGTCGCGTGGTCGGTCGGCATCGCGTATGTAATCTACGATACGCTGCTCCTGGCCTTCGTCACGTTCAAGACCTTGCCGTTGCTGAAGCCGCGAACCGGCACACCGACCGATCCGCCGGCGTTGCCTGCGCTCGGCGTCGTCGTGGCCGCCTACAACGAGGCGGCGGTGTTGCCGGTGACGCTCGAGGGCCTGCTCGAACAAACAGCGGCGCCGGCGCAAATCGTGATCGCGGACGACGGTTCGACCGACGGCACCGCGGCATTGCTCACGGGCGAATACGGTTTGATCGAGCCGGCAGAAGGGCAGCTCAGCGAGCCGAGCTCGCGGTTCCCGTCGTTGCGCTGGCTGCGCGTGCCGCATGCGGGCAAGGCGTGCGCTTTGAACGCGGCGATCACTGCGCTCGACACGGATGTCGTGCTGACGGTCGACGCCGACACGCGCGTCGAGCCGGACGCGTGCGCCGCCATGTTCCGCGCGTTCGCCGCCGAACGGGAGCTGGTCGCGGCGACCGGCATTCTCACGCCGCTGTGCGCGAAGGATGCCGCCGGCCGCTTCTTCCAGTGGTTCCAGACCTACGAGTACATCCGCAACTCCATTTCGCGCTTTGCGTGGATGCGTGCGGACAGTCTGCTGCTGGTGTCGGGCGCGTTCGCGTGCTTCCGGCGCGATGCGCTTCTGACGGTCGGCGGTTTCGATCCGGAGTGTCTCGTCGAAGACTACGAGCTGATCCATCGCTTGCGCCGCTATGCGGTCGAGCACGGCGAGACCTGGCGCGTGCGTGTGATCGGCGATGCGCGCGCGCATACCGACGCGCCGGGCACGCTCGCGAGCTTCCTGCGTCAGCGGCGCCGCTGGTTCGCGGGATTCCTGCAGACTCAGTACTGGAATCGCGACATCACCGGCAATCGCCGCTACGGTGCGCTGGGCTTGCTGATGATGCCGGTGAAGGCATTCGATACGCTGCAGCCGATCTACGGGCTGACCGCATTCGTTCTGCTGCTGATGTTTCTCTTCACGGGGCGGCTCGGGATCGCGCTGTCGGTATCGGGCGTCATCCTCGCGAAGATCGTGGCGGACCTCGCGTTTCATCTCTGGTCCGTGCATCTGTACCGGCGCTGGACGGCCAATCGTCAAGGCTCGCATTTGTCGATGGCGATTCTGGCGGCACTCGCCGAGCCGTTCAGCTTCCAGTTGCTGCGGCACACGGGCGCGGCGCTCGGCTGGCTGCATTTTCTGAGCGGACGCCGGAGCTGGGGGGCGCAGCAGCGCACGGGACTCGTCGCGAGCGACCGGGGAGGCGTGGGCGCGCCGTGATTCAGGCGCGCGAGATTGGGGCTTGTCCTCTGGATTGGAATCGGCGGACGCATAGATAACCTTGGGTTCCCAACGGGCGCCGCGGCGTCCGAAGCCGTCGCCTAACCGCTTGCACAATCGCAAGCCGCACGACAGAATCGCCGAAATCCAACCGTCCTTAGCCGATGAAGACCTATACCGCGCTGTCCGTTGCCCTGCTGCTGTACGGGTGTACCAGCGTTTCCCCGATCCAGCGAGAGGCCCGCGAGCGCTACACGGTGGTCTCGAAGACGAGCAATCCGTTGGTCTCCTGGCGCCATCTGATGAACGCGAGCATCGGTCCGGCAACGGAGTTCTGCGCCCAGCAGGACAAGGCAATGCACGAAGTCGATATCGGCACTTTCGGCGTGCGCGGATTCAGTCAGCGCGAGGCCGATTTGCGCTTCGAGTGCGTGCCGCGCTGGCAGCAAGAGTGAGCTGCCGCCTTCACACCTTCCAGCGCGCCTCGGTCACGGTCAACGGTTTCGGAATCAGCTTGAGTTCGTTGAACGCGTCGGCGATCTGCTGCTGGTAGGCGAGCGTCGCATCGGTGATGCGGGTCGCGCCGAACATCGTGCGCTTGACCGCCAGGTCGACCGTCGCGTTGTCCAACCCGGTTTGTCCCGCCAATAACGCCGAGACGTCGGGGAGATGCTGCGCGCCCCACGCGTCGAGCGCCGCAATTTCGTCGAGCAGCGCATTCAAGATCGCCGGCTGCGAGCCCGCGTAGCTGCGCGTGGCGACGTAGAACTGCAGATTCTTCACGAGCCCGGTGCCGTCGGTCAGCACGCGCGCGTTTTCCTGGCGCTGGATGGCCGCGAAATACGGGTCCCAGATCACCCACGCATCGATGCCTCCCTGCGTGAACGCCGCGCGCGCGTCGGACGGCGTGAGGTAGTTCGGCTGGATATCGGTGTACTTGAGGCCCGCTTTCTCGAGCGCGCGCACGAGCAGGAAATGGACGTTCGAGCCGCGGTTGAGCGCTACGCGCTTGCCGCGCAGATCGGCGACGGTCTTGAGCGGCGAGTCGTGCGGGACGACGATCGCCTCGGCCGCGGGTGCGGGCGGCTCGTTGCCGATGTAGACGAAATTGACACCGCCCGCTTGCGCGAAGATCGGCGGCGTTTCGCCCACGGTGCCCACATCGATCGCGCCGGCGTTCAGCCCTTCGAGCAATTGCGGCCCGGCCGGAAATTCTCGCCACTCGACCGTGACGCCGAGCGGCGCGAGCCGTTTTTCGAGCGTGCCGCGGGCCTTCAGCAGGATCAGCGCGCCGTACTTCTGATAGCCGACGCGCAGCACTTTGGCGCTGCCGTCGGCGCGGGCGGCGAGTGGCGCGAGCGCGCCGGCGCCCGCGATCAGCGTGCCGGCCGCAGCCGCCAAGGACGCTTTGAGCAAGGCGCGCCGCTCGAGATTTGAGGGGGTGTCGTGTTTCATGGCTCGGTGGTCTCGCGTGAGGTTGGGCGTTGCCGCGAACGAGGGGCGCGTCGCGCGCAACGCCGTATCGAAACCACCGAATCTACGGGGCGCCTGCCCGGCTGAAAACCAACGATTTTCGATAACGTTTTTACGAAAAGCCGTTACGGCCCGTTATTAGCATGAACAGGCGCTAAGCGCGTGAGCGGCCGCCAGCCGGCCATCGCGGCGGCTGTTGCACTTCGTAAGCGCGAAACGTCCCGCCCGGCGACTCGGCGTGCCAGTGCTTCCGGCGTTTCGGGCATGACGAAGGGGTTGCAGGCCTGCGCCGGCAACCCCTGAAATGTGCGAGACAGCGAACGTCAGTGTTTTGTCCGCCGCCAATCGAGCATGTGATGCTCCGCGAGCCAGTGATGCAGCATCCCTTCACCGTTGTGCTCGCGCTTGTACGACCGCGATTCGAATATCGTGAGCGCCAATAGCACCAGTAGACCCACTCCGAGCCCGACCAGCCCAGCGATCGATTCAGCGTCCATGGCAGCCTCCTTTTCGCGATTGCAGCCACTCGTACATAGTAGGACATGCGCGAGGAAATCGTGATGGGTACGACCTCGCGCAAAAGGCGGATGGTTGTCGGCGGTTAGTAAGGGCGGGATTCGTGATGTCGGAAGAAAACGCGCTTGACGACATCGGGGGGCACACGTCGAATCGAACCCGGCCGGCGTTTTCATTTAGACTCACGCGTTCTTTTCTCTGTTCCTAATCCGATTCGGGACCCTTCATGAAACGCATTGCTATCGCTGTCTTGCTCGCGACGACGATCGCCGGCTGTGTCGACGCCCCTCATCACGGCAAGCCGCCGCAAGATCCGCCCGACTACCACGGCGTGCCGACCGACGACCGGCCGCCTTCGATGATCGATGCGCCCGCTGCGCCGCAATAGCGGCGGCAAGCGCCGTCGGCGGGCGTCGGGGTCTGATTGAGCGCAGCGGGGCGCGACGGGCTCGCGCGATCCGCTGCGAAACTCAGGTCGCGGCCGGCAGGCGCCGCCCGCGGCCGTCGCCGAAGCCCGCCGAAAGACGCGGCAAATAGGCGCCGAGCGCCAAGCCGCGCGCTGCCATGAAGATCGTGAGCGCGAGCCACAGGCCATGATTGCCGAGCGGCCCGGCGAGCAGCCACGACGCGCACATGAACACCGCAAAAGATATCGCCATCGATTTCATCAGCTCGCGAGTTTGCGTCGCGCCGATGAACACGCCGTCGAGCAGAAAGCCCCACACCGAAATCACCGGCGATAGCGCCGCCCATGGCAGATAACGCTCGGCGGCGGCGCGCACGAGGGCCTGATCGGTCAGCCGTTCGATGATCCACACGCCCGCGCTCCAGTAGACGAGCGAGAACGCGAGCGCGCCGAGCACCGACCACAGCAGCGTGACCTTGACGGCCTGCCGGAACGCGTTGCGATTCCGGGCGCCGAGCGCGGCGCCGACGAGCGCTTCGGCGGCGTGGGCGAAGCCGTCGAGCCCGAAGGCCATGAAGGTCTGGAAATTGAGCAGCAGCGCGTTCGCGGCGAGCGTCGCGTCGCCTTCCTGGGCGCCGACGTGCGCGAACCAGCCGAACGCTGCGAGCAGGCAGAGCGTGCGAATGAAGATGTCGCGGTTGATCGCGACGAGCCGCTTGAGCGCGGCGGTGTCCATCAGCGACGCGGCGTCGAGCGCCGGCAAGCCGCGTGGGCGCAACTGCCACAGGATGAACGCGCCTAGCACGAAGCCGCACGCATCGGCCGTGGCCGTGGCGGCGCCCATGCCCGCGACGTCCCAGTCGAACGTGTACACGTAGAGCAGCACGGCCACGATGTTGACGGCGTTGATGAAGACTTGCGTGATCAGCGCAAGACGCACGCGCTGCGCGCCGAGCAGGTAGCCGAGCACGACGTAGTTCGCGAGCGCGAGCGGCGCGGCCCAGATGCGCGCATGGCAATAGGCGGCTGCGTTCTGGCGTACCGCATCGCTGCCGCCGAGCGCGGCGAGCGCATAGCGGACCAGCGGCGTTTGCAGCGCGAGCACGACGGCGCCGATCGCGAACGCCAGCAAGAGCGCGCGCACGACGTTCGAGCGCACGCCGGCGTGGTCCTGTGCGCCGAATGCTTGCGCGACGAGTCCGGTCGTGCCCATCCGCAAAAAGCCGAAGCCCCAGAACACGAAGCTGAAGAATAGCCCGCCGAGCGCCACGCCGCCGAGATACGCCGCGCCGTTCAGATGCCCGGCGACGGCGGTATCGACGGCCGACAACAGCGGCTGCGTGAGATTCGCGAGAACGATCGGAAACGCGAGCGTCAGCACGCGGCGATGCCAGCGTGTCGGCAACACGTGAGCGGCATGCGCCGCGGCGCTTGGGACGGACTCGGGCTGAGGGTCTTCTGCGGTTTCGGCAGGGCGGGAGGGCGGGTTCACGCGGGCGTGCCTAGCCGCGTTCCTGCACGCACACCCACGGCGACACGACGACCGCCCACAGATCCGGGTCGCGTGCCGCGAAATCGGCGGCGGTCTCGGCCTGCACGCGCTCGATGAGCCCGGCGGACAGCCATTGCGCGACTTGCGTCGTGTCGTCGTTGGCGACGGCGACGGCCACGCTCACCAGATCGAGGTCGCGCGCCACGCGCAGCAGCAGGCCGCGTGCAAAGAACCGTTCGAGCTCGGACCAGCCGATCTTGGCGGTTTCGGCGAGCAGCTTCATGTAGAGCGGGCTGTGGGAGCCTGCACTGGACGTATCGGGGGAAGTCATCGAATGTGCGTGATGTCAGTCAGGCGGGCGTAACTATAAACCATCGGTCAAGGCCCCTTGGCGCTACGCAGTTCGCGGCGAATGATCTTGCCGGTCGCGGTCATCGGCAGGCTGTCGACGAACGCGATTTCGCGCGGGTACTCGTGCGCAGCGAGCCGGGTCTTCACGTGCGTCTGGATCTCGCGCACGAGCGCGGCGCCGGGTTCGAAGCCCGCGTTCAGCACGATAAAGGCCTTGACGATCTCGGTGCGCGTCTCGTCCGGCATGCCGACGACGGCCGCCATCCTCACGGCCGGGTGGCCGAGCAGGCAGTCCTCGATCGGGCCGGGGCCGATGCGGTAGCCCGCGCTCGTGATCACGTCGTCGTTGCGTCCGACAAAGCGCACGAAACCGTCCTCGTCCATCACGCCGACGTCGCCGGTGACGAGATAGTCGCCTGCGAACTTTTCGCGCGTCGCCTCCGGATTGCGCCAGTAGCCGAGGAACATCACCGGGTCCGGCGCGCGCACGCCGATGTTGCCTTCGGTGCCGCGCGGCAGCACGCGGCCGGCGTCGTCGACGATCGCGATTTCGTGGCCCGGCACCGCCTTGCCGATCGAGCCGATGCGCGGCTCGAACAGCGTGCTGCACGAACTCAGCACGACGTTGCACTCGGTCTGCCCGTAGAACTCGTTGATCGTGACGCCGAGCGCCGCGCGGCCCCATTCGATCAGCTCGACGCCGAGCGATTCGCCGCCGCTCGCGACCGCGCGCAGCGCGAGCCGGTAACGCTCGGCCGGCCGCTCGACGGCCCGCATCATTTTCAGCGCGGTGGGCGGCAGGAACGTGTGCGTGACGCCGTGGCGCGCCATCAAGTCGAAAGCGGCATCGGCGTCGAACTTCTCGAAGCGCCGCGCGAGCACGGGCACGCCGTGGTGCCACGCGGGCAGCAGCACGTCGAGCAGGCCGCCGATCCACGCCCAGTCGGCCGGCGTCCAGAACAGCTTGGCGCCTTCGGGGAAAAACGCTTGCGGCATCTCGACGCCCGGCAGGTGGCCGAGCAGGACGCGATGGCCATGCAGCGCGCCCTTCGGTTTGCCGGTCGTGCCCGAGGTGTAGATGATCACGGCCGGGTCGTCGGCGGCAGTATCGACGGGCTCGAACGCATCGGATTCGCCTTGCAGTGCGGGCCAGAACGATTGAACGCCTGGGGCGGCCGCGGCGGCAGGATCGGCGTCGATGCAATAGATGCTCTTCAGATCCGGCAGCGCCGCGCGTATCGACGCGATTTTCTCGAGCCCTTGCTTGTCGGTCACGAGCGCGGCCGCGCCGCTGTTCGACAGCCGGTACTGCAGCGCCTCCACGCCGAACAGCGCGAAGAGCGGCACGGCGATTGCGCCGAGCTTGTAGGCGGCCAGGTGGGCGAGGGCGGTTTCGGGCGTTTGCGGCAGGAAAATGCCGACGCGTTCGCCGCGCGCGACGCCGTGCTTCGCGAAGCTGTTCGCGAGCCGGTTCGACAGCGACTTGAGTTCGTCGAACGTGTAGCGGGTTTGCGAGCCGTCGTGCTTCTCGTAGATCAGCGCGAGGCGCGCGCTGCCGTCGGCCCACTTGTCGCAGGCGTCCACGCCGATGTTGTAGCGCTCGGGGACCTGCCACGAGAAGCCTTCGATGAGCCGTTCGTAGCTGTCGGTTCGGCAAAGCATGGGTGTCACCTCGTCTCGTCTTTGACCGGTTATTTTGAAATGAATGAAGAAAATCCGCCGGCCAATATAGATTGAATTTCAGTATTACTTCGCAAATAATCCGATGAAATCTGTCTCGATGAATTGAAAATTAATATTCATGCGAAAGTCCAAAATATCGCGCGGCAGCACACCGAGTGCAATCCATCAGATTTTACGCGTGCCGCGCCGCGCCGCCAAATCGTCCGCAGTATGGTCCGCCGGCTCAACCCCGGATTGACATTTGATATGACGAACGTTCTTTCCGCGGTCTATCGATCTTCCATGTCGATAATCGAATCGCATTTCTCGGACATTCCCCCTGCTTCATGCGCCGATTCACGAATATCGAGCGTTAATCCATTGCCGGCGCTTTAGAGCATTGTTAGATTGGTTCTCGGCGCATGGCGAACCGGTCCTTTGCCTATATGCGCCGAACCCCCGTTAGCCCGGCCACGCCGGGCTTTTTTTGCGCACCCGTTAAAGGCTCGATGCTGGCCACCACGCACAGGCGCCCCGTCCGGCCGCGGCGCCGGGCGGGTCGCTCGACGTGTCAGAGGAGCCGGACGGTTTGGACGAGACCGCGCCGGTTTCTCTCAGCGCGCGGGCAGGTAGCGCGTCGGGTCGATCGAGCGCCCGCCGTAACGCAGCTCGAAGTGCAGCGCGACACGATCGTTGTCGGTATCCCCCATCTCCGCGATCTTCTCCCCTTGCGAAACCTGCTGGCCTTCTTTGACGAGAAGGGTGCGGTTGTGCGCGTAGGCGGTGAGGAAGTCGGCGTTGTGCTTGACGATCAGCAAGTTGCCGTAGCCGCGCAATCCATTACCCGCGTAGACGACGGTCCCGGCTGCAGCCGCGACGACCGGCGTGCCGGGCGCATTGACGATATCGATGCCCTTCGAATTGACGCCGTCGAACCCGCGCGCGACCTTGCCGGGCGCCGGCCAGACGAGCGCGATGTTCGCCGAGGGGTTCACCGAAGGCGCGGCTGCAGCCGCGCTGGACGACGAACCCGCGCTGCTTGAGCGCTTGCTGCCGGGGCCGCCGTTCGACGCGCTGCTTGACGCGCGGCCCGAGCCGCTCGCCGTCGCGGCGTTGGCCGGCGGCGCGACGCGCAGCACTCGGCCGACCTCGATCGCATCCGGGTTGGTCAGATTGTTCCAACGGACGATGTTCTGGACGGACTGACGGTTGCTGCGGGCGATCTTCGAAACCGTATCGCCGCGTTCGACCCGATAGAACCCCGGTCCGACAGGTGCCGAACCGCAAGCGGCCAGTGCTGCGACAACCGACGCGCAGACGAGCCGCGTTATTTTTCTTCTCAACATTGAACCTCGCAAAGCGCTGCCGCGCGGGACTTGCCGCGCGGCAGATACAAAACGTCTGATTTTAACGGCTTCGGATTGCGCACCCCGTTTGGCGCAGTCGACGAAGCACGGTCAGCAGTCCATTCGCGATCTGCGTCGCACGTTGAGCCCCGGGTGCGACGGCAGTGCGCGCCTCATGCCAAAGCCGGGCTTACTGGCCTTCCGGCTCGAAGGCGACCGCAATGCGCAAGGCGGCGGTCTCCGTCTTGCCTGGCTCCAGCCAGCGCAGCCCGAGACCGTTGTGGATCGCATCGGGCAGACCGAGCCACGGCTCGACGCAATAGAAATCGGACGTGTCCGCTTCGGTCCACGTCGTCACGGCGTACCACGGCACGGAGCCGGGACGCTGCAGATCGATCTCGACGACGCGGCGAAGACTCGGCGACACGAGGCGCACCGGCTGCGCGGGCACGCCGTTCAGACAATGGAAGCGATCGTGGATGCGCGGATCGTCGAGTGGGTAGGCCGGCTCGCCGGGGGCCGCAGCGCTGATCGAACCATCCGCTTCCTGGTGCCGCCGCGAGGTGGGCGGCAGCTCCACGACGGTCTCGCCGCGCAGCGCGTGCGGCAGCGTGAAATAGAAATGGTGGCCGGCGTAGTGGGGCAGCGGCGCGTCGCCGAGGTTCGCGACGGTCAATTCGACATCCAGCGTCCGTGCGTCCACGAACCGGTATGCCGCCTCGAAGCGGAACGCGAACGGGTACGCCGCGCGGGTCGCGTCGCTGTCGAAAAGCGTCATGCGCACGCCGTGGCCGTCTGCATCGAGCGTGTACGCAAACGGCAGGTCGCGCGCGAAGCCGTGCGTCGGCAGTTCGCGAACGACGCCGGTCTGGTCGCGCCATTCGCCGAGCCGCCCGTCCACGCGATGGCGGCCGAGAAACGGGAACAGCAGCGGATTGCCGCCGCGGATCTTAGCCGGCTGGCTCCAGTCGGCCGAGTCCGGCCAGTAGACGACCGGCACGCCGCCGATCTGCCACGACAACAGCCGGCCGCCGGCTTGGGGCGCGATGCGCAGGAGCGCGTCGCCTTGCGTGATTTCGAGGATGTCCTGCTGCTGGAATTGGGGCATGGTCAGATGAGCCGGGAACAATCGGAAAAGGCCGCGGCTGCGCGGCAAAGAGCGAGATGACGGCAACGACGGCGAAACGGTAATTTTGCGCCGCCCTATGTTACGGAGAAACCCTTGATCGGGAAACTGCGGGTGTTGCGACGGTCGGGGTTCCGGATAATGCCGAAGCTGGGCCGGCTTTTCGTGTCGACCCGAGTTAGCGCTTCAGCGGTTAATCGGGTGCCATGCAGAGCGGTCGACCCGAGTTAGCGCTTCGGCGTTGACTCGGTTGCCATGCAACGCTGCCGCTCCACCCACTTTCGATGGAGGACGCATGGATATCGCCATGGCAATGGGCCTCGCTCTGTTCGGCATGTTCACCGGCAGCACGTTCGTTTTCTTCTACAAGATCGCGCGCTAAGGGCGCGTGACGGATCAAGGCGCTCCTTGCGGCCTTTTTTACGCCGCAGCGGGGCGCCGGACCTCGAGCGTCGGCACCGGCGCTTTCCTTTCCCGCGCGTTTTTACCTCCTTCGTATCCGACGCTGCTTCGCAGTCGCGCGATCGGTCGAAATTGCACGTTGGCGCGCGTTGAAGGTGCGCCGCGCGGCTGACGCAGTGCCGCAAAAAAATCGTGAAAAAAACCTGAAAGCTTGGCGTGCCCGCTGCCCATAGGCATAATCGTTGCGCCACCGGGCTTCGGCGCACCCGCGCCGTGTCTCGATTTTCCATTCCTCCCCATCGAAAAGGACCGACGCGTGAGTCTCTCGTTTTTGATTTTCTTGAGCGTGCTGCAGGGCGTCACCGAACTCTTCCCCGTCAGCAGCCTTGGACATACGCTGCTCGCCCCCGCGCTCTTCGGCATGCACATCGACGCGCATGCGCCGCAATTGCTGCCCTTTCTCGTTGCGCTCCACCTCGGTACCGCGCTCGCGCTGCTGTGGTATTTCCGCAAGCGCTGGATCGCGCTGATCGGCGGCTGGTTCGGCACCTTTGCCGGACGCCGCAGCGACGACGGCCACATGATGTGGGCGCTCATCATCGGCACGATTCCGGCGGGCCTCGTGGGCCTCATCCTCGAAAAGCGCCTCGAGCGGATCTTTCACGACTTGCGCATCGTCGCGCTCGCGCTGATCGTCAACGGCGTGCTGTTGTGGCTCGGCGACCGTCTGCAACGCGCGCGCGTGCATCGCGCGCCGGAAAAGCTCACGTTCAAGCAGGCGTTCCTGGTCGGTCTCGCGCAAGTGGGCGCCCTGATTCCCGGCTTCTCGCGCAGCGGCTTGACGATGATCGCCGGCAATGCGGCCGGCCTCACCGCCGAGAAGGCCGCCGAGTTTGCGTTTCTGCTCGGCACACCGATCATTTTCGCGGCGGGCCTGCTCGAAGTGCCGAAGCTCTTTCACGCGCCGCAGCAACTCGCCGACGCGTTCCTCGGCGGCGTGCTGACCGCCATCGCCGCCTATTTGAGCGTGCGCTTCCTGATGCGTTATTTCGAAGGCCGCGGCCGCCTCGCGACGTTCGGCGTCTATTGCATCATCGCGGGCGCGCTCTGCTTCGGCTGGTTCATGTTGCACGCACAGCCCGTCTAAGCGGCGCGCCCGGCGGCTCGCGCCCCGCGAGCCGCGCAGGGCCCCAAAAGGCCGGGGAGGCGATCGGTTATAATCGCGGCCCCCGGCGCAAATATCCGGCTCGCTTTAAAATTTCAGCTTCGCCTCCCCATAGTTCAACGGATAGAACACGGGTCTTCTAAACCTGAAATCGAGGTTCGATTCCTCGTGGGGGGGCCATCGATATTCCCAACGTTTCCCAGAATTGTCCAAAACGCACGGCAAGTCAGGCACTTGACCGGTGTTCTGGGCAACCTTGGTTGTATTTTCGGTAACAAAATTCGGGGGCGTCATCGGTCGCATATCCACACCGATCGGGGCATCGTAATGCCCCCTCCGCTCGATGCCCCTTACCGACGTCGCCGTACGCTCGACAAAGCCCCGTGCAAGACGCAAAGATCGCAATGAGCAAACGAAATCCGAAGCGCGTCTCCATCGTGACACGCAACCTCCTGACCATCGTCGCGGGCATCGTGACGCTGGTCGCCGTCGGCGCGGTGGTGCTCTATGGCCCGATTATGTACGGCGATTTGGTCGAGAACTATGGCATCGTCATGATGATGACGCTTCCCGTCATCGTCGCTGTGGCATTCCGCATTGGGCTGGATGCATGGCTTGATCGTTGACCGACCGATCAGGTCAAATTTTCGCGAAAAGTTTGCCGTTAATGCACTGGACCTTGGCGGCTTTTTTGTGCGTGTCGCCTTCGCGCGCCTTTTCAATGGGCGGGCCTTGGCAGGGGCACCTTCGGGTGCGCCGGTTCCTTCGGTTGCCGGTCTGTCGACCCTGCCTTGTGCCCGCCACCCCATTTGACAGTGGGCCCTGGGGGGCCATCCCTGCCGCAACGACGCGCTTACTGTGCCTGAGCGATGTCGAGATCGAGCGCGTTCGTCAGATCGCCCATCGGCTTCTCGCCGTTCGCGGCCAGCGCCTTATCCCGTGTCACCAGCCCCGGCAGCTCCGGCAGCGCGAAGCGCCGCGTGATGAAGCGCAGGATCGACGTCGTGTCGTACTGCGTGTGATCGACAAAGCCCTTCTTCGCGAACGGCGAGATCACGAGCGCCGGAACGCGCGAGCCCGGGCCCCAGCGGTCGGCCTTCGGCGGCGCGACGTGATCCCAGAAGCCGCCGTTCTCGTCATAGGTCACGATCACGACCATGTGGCTCCACTGCGGGCTCTTCTCGAGGTGCGCGATCAGATCGGCGATGTGCTGGTCGCCCGACGCGACGTCGGTGTAGCCCGCGTGCTCGTTCAGGTTGCCCTGCGGCTTGTAGAACGTGACTTGCGGCAGCGTGCCCGCGTCGATCGCCTTGACGAACTCCGTGCCGTCGACGCCGCCGTCGCGCAAGTGCTGCGCGCGATTCGGCGTGCCCGGCGCCAGATCGGCGAAATAGTTGAACGGCTGGTGATGCGGCTGGAAGTTCGGCGTCGACAGGCTTTTGCCGTAGATCACGCCCGCTTGGCCGCCTTTTCCCGCCGACAACGCCTGGCCCCACGCGCCGCCGTACCAGGCCCACGACACTTGCGCAACGTTGAGCAGGTCGCCGATGTGCGCTTGCGTCTGCGGCGGCAGCGTCGTCGGATTCTTGGGGTCCGCGAACGCCGTATCGCCGCCTTCCGCCGGCTTGTTGCCGCTCGGCTGATACGGCGGCTGCATCGTGTTGACCGCGTAGTAGTCGGGCGTGAGGTTGCCCGAGTTCACGAACTTCGGCGGGCCGCCGAGCGCCGAGACCGGCGCGTTGTGCGCGACTTTCAGCGTGACGCCGTCCGCTTCGACGGCCGAGATCGAGCCGGCCGCCGGACTCTTGTCCGCATTCGGATAGACCGGCGTGCACGCGCACACGAGCCACTGATGGTTCAGGAACGAACCGCCGAACGCGCCCATGAAGAAGTTGTCCGCGAGCGTGTACTGCTGCGCGACCTTCCACAGCGGCAGGCTCGATTCGTTCATCGTGTAGTGGCCCATCACGAGGCCGCCGGAATCGGCCCACGCGGCGAACTTGTCGTTCTTGCCGCCGTCGATTTGCATCTGGTTCTCATAGAAGCGGTGCCACAGGTCGCGCGTCGTCGTGGAAAGCGGCGTGTTGAAGCCGTTCGGGTCGTTGATCGCGAACGGGGCGTTCGGCAGGTTGACGGTCATCGCCTGCGTCACCACCGGCGTCACGCCCGTTTGCGTGAGACCGTTCCAGATCGGCGGCAGCGTCGGCAGCACGGTGCCGTTGCGGTCGAGCTGCCGCCCGCTTGCGGGCGTCACGTTCTGCAAGCCGTCGGCGCCGGGAAAGTGCCCGTAGAGGTTGTCGAAGCTGCGGTTTTCGGCGTAGATGACGACCACCGTCTTTACGTCCGTCAAGCTTGGCTTCGTGACGCTCGTGCTCGTGCTCGTGCAGCCGGCGAAGGCGGCTGCTGCCGCAAGCGCCAGCAGCGCCGCGCCGATCCGTTTGTTGTTCATGCGTGACCTCTCTCTTCACGTGGGAGCCGGGCGGCGCGAAGCCCCTGCCGGCAATTGGCGAAAGTGTCGCAACGTGATTTGACAGAATCATGCAAGCGAATGCAATACTGGCGCCCGTGTTGCGGCGGCCCGTCAAAGCGGCGCGCGAGCCGCGCACTTGGCCTATGCTTCCCCGGTTTCGCAATCCGGGTCGTCCCGATATGTCGCGGCGTTTCCTGAGGAGTGTCGAAGTGCTAGAGGTCCGGCAGCGGCGGTCGCCGCGGCGAAAGCGTACGCCTCCTTCGATTGTGGCGGCGTGGATGGCGGGACCGTTGACGGCGGCGGTGCTGTCGCTCGGGCTCGCAGCATGCGATGCGCGCGGCCCTGGCAGCAGCGCGGAAGACGGGGTTTCCGTGCCTGGGGTGGCGGCGCAGAGCGTCACCCAGAGCGAAACAAGCGGGGCGGCTGGCGCGGCAGCGATCCGGCTCGTCAGCACTAGCACCGGAGGCGGGCAGACGCGCGCGCAGGTGTACGAAGCGGTGCGCCAGAAGACGGCGCTCGGCAAGCAACTGTTCTTCGACCCGTCGCTGTCCGGCTCGGGCAAGCTCGCGTGCGCAACCTGCCACAGCCCGGCGCACGCGTTCGGGCCGCCGAATGCGCTCGACGTGCAACTCGGCGGCAGCGATATGCGCCAGCCCGGTTTCCGGGCGGTGCCGACGCTCAAGTATCTGCAGTCGGTGCCGGCCTTCACCGAGCACTTCCACGATTCGGACGACGAGGGTGACGAAAGCATCGACAACGGCCCGACGGGCGGCCTCACCTGGGACGGCCGCGTCGACACCGGCGCGCAGCAGGCGCGCATCCCGCTGACGTCGCCGTTCGAGATGAACAGCTCGCCGGCGCGCGTGGCGGCCGCCGTGCGCGCAGCGCCCTATGCCGGCGCGTTTCGCGCGGTGTTCGGCGCACGCGTCTTCGACGACGACAATGCGACTTTCGACGCCGTGCTCGAAGCGCTCGGCATCTACGAGCTAACGCCGGCCACGTTCTACCCGTACACGAGCCAATACGACGCCTATCTCGCGGGCCGCGCGACGCTCACACCCGCCGAGCTGCGCGGCCTCGAGCTCTTCAACGACGAGCGCAAAGGCAACTGCGCGAGCTGTCACCTGAGCGAGCCCGCAAGAGACGGCTCGCCGCCGCAATTCAGCGATTTCGGCCTGATCGCGATCGGCGTGCCGCGCAATCGCGCGCTCAAAGCGAACCAGGACCCGCGCTTTTTCGACCTCGGCGCTTGCGGCCCCGAGCGCACCGACCTGAAGGGCCAGGACGAATACTGCGGCCTCTTCAGAACGCCGACGCTGCGCAACGTCGCGCTGAAGAAGACGTTCTTCCACAACGGCATCTACCACTCGCTCGAAGAGGTGCTGCGCTTTTACGCCGAGCGCGATACGAACCCGGAAAAGTTCTATCCGGTGGTCAAAGGCAAGGTCCGCAAGTTCGACGACTTGCCCAAGCGCTACTGGGCCAACCTGAACACCGATCCGCCGTTCGATCGCAAGCCGGGCGACACGCCCGCCCTGAACGAGGCCGAGATCAGGGACATCATCGCCTTCCTCGACACGCTGACCGACGGCTACGAACCCGGCACGGCAAGCGCGCAGCATGGTGCCCAAGCTCGCTCGGGCGAGCGCTCGGCGCGCCTCACGCCGAGCGGCGCGCCGTAGCCAGCGTGCTATCCTTTCGACCGTCTTTCACGGCCGCGAGCCATGACGTTCCGACGATCGATCCAAGGAGAAACAATCAATGTCGATGCGACCTTCAGCCCTGTTGCGCGCGTTCACGGGCGGCTTGCTGCTTGCGAGCGCGGTTGCGGCGCACGCTTCGAACTGCGGCTTCCTGTCCGACACGCCGACGAGCTACCTGCACCAGCGCGATATCGATTCGCTGCTGAAGGCGGCCAACACTGCGCTCGACACGAAGCGCGACGGCGCATGGCAATTCCAGAAACAAAAGTGACGGCGCCGGTGATTTTGCGCGCTCGCGCCGCGGCGCGCGGCACACGGACGCTGTTGTCGCAAGCCAAGCTGTGTGGATGCCGATGATCGAGCGCGTGACTTCGTGCGGTGTCGTGTTGCTCGATTGCGATGGGCGCGTGCTGCTGGCGCACGCAACCGACACGACACATTGGGACATCCCCAAAGGCCACGGCGAGGAGGGCGAAGCGCCGATCGCCGCGGCGTTGCGCGAGCTGGTCGAGGAGACCAGCATCGTGCTCGCGCCGGAGCGCCTCAAGGACTTGGGGCGTTTTGTCTACCGCCGCGACAAGGACCTGCATCTGTTCGCGGCGCGCGCAACGGACGACGAGCTCGATCTGAGCCGTTGCGTGTGCACGTCGATGTTTCCGCGCCGCTCGGACGGCGTGATGATTCCAGAGATGGATGCGTTTCGCTGGGTCGAGCCCGCGGAAGTGGGGCGTTACGCGAGCCGCAGCCTGTTTCGGCTCTTTCAGACGACGCTTTCGCTCGTCGAGCTGCATCGGTCGCTGTGACGATCCGATGCGATCCCGGCGACGGGCGCCCGTGATTCCATTCCGCTAGCTCACATCAACTCAGGCGGGCTTGCCCCAGGTGTCGCGCAAACCGACGATGCGGTTGAACACCGGCTTGCCTGGCTTCGAATCGCAGCGGTCGGCGACGAAGTAGCCGTGCCGCTCGAACTGATAGCGCGCTTCGGGCTGCGCGTTGCCGGCGCCCGGTTCAAGGTAGGCGTCGACGACGCGCTTCGAATCCGGGTTCAGCGCTTCGAGGAAGTCGCGGCCGCCTGCGTCGGGCTGCGGTTCCTTGAAGAGCCGGTCGTAAATGCGGACTTCGGCCGGCACCGCGTGCGCCGCGCTGACCCAGTGGATGTTGCCCTTCACCTTGTAGTGGTTCGCGCCTTCGGTGCCCGACTTGCTGTCCGGATAGTAGTTGCAGTGCACGGCGGTCACGTTGCCGTGCTCGTCCTTGTCCGCGCCCGTGCATTCGATCACGTAGCCATAGCGCAGACGCACCTTGTTGCCCGGGAACAGGCGGAAATAGCCCTTTGGCGGCGCTTCGGCGTAGTCTTCGCGCTCGATCCACAGCTCGCGCGAAATCGGGAACGTGCGCAAGCCGCGCTCCGGATGGTGCGGGTGCACCGGCGCGCTGCATGCCTCCGTGAGATCGGCGGGGTAGTTGTCGATGATGAGCTTGAGCGGGTCGAGCACGGCGGCCGTGCGCGGCGCTTTGTCATCGAGGTCGTCGCGCAACGCGCCTTCGAACACGCTCATGTCGATCCACGAATCGACTTTCGTCACGCCGATGCGCTCGCAAAAGAGCTTGATGCCGTCCGGCGTGAAGCCGCGCCGGCGCACACCGACGATGGTCGGCATGCGCGGATCGTCCCAGCCGTCGACGTGGCCCTCGGTGACGAGCTGCAGCAGCTTGCGCTTGCTCGTGATCGCGTAGGTGAGATTCAGCCGCGAGAATTCGATTTGCTGCGGCAGCGGCCGCGTGAAGACGCCGGCGTCGGCGAGCGCTTCGAGGATCCAGTCGTAGAGCGGCCGGTGGTCTTCGAATTCGAGCGTGCACAGCGAATGCGTGATGTTCTCGAGCGCATCCGAGATGCAGTGCGTGTAGTCGTACATCGGGTACACGCACCATTGGTCGCCGGTGCGGTAGTGGTGCGCGAAGCGGATCCGGTAGATGACGGGGTCGCGCATGTTGATGTTCGGCGAAGCCATGTCGATTTTCGCGCGCAGCACGTGCTCGCCTTCCTTGAACTCGCCCGCCTTCATGCGGCGGAACACATCGAGGTTCTCCTCGGGCGTGCGGTCGCGGTACGGCGACGGCTTGCCGGGCTCGGTCAGCGAGCCGCGGCTTGCGCGCATTTCCTCGGCCGACTGGCTATCGACGTAGGCCTTGCCGCGCTCGATCAGCAATTCGGCGAACTGATAGAGCTTGTCGTAGTAGTCGCTTGCGTAGTAGCGATGCTCGGTGCTGTCCTTGTTCCATTCGAAGCCGAGCCAGCGCACCGCGTCGACGATCGAATCGACGTATTCGACGCTTTCCTTCTCGGGGTTCGTATCGTCAAAGCGGAGATGGCAGACGCCGCCGTAGTCGCGCGCGACGCCGAAATTCAAGCAGATGCTCTTCGCGTGACCGATGTGCAGATAGCCGTTCGGCTCGGGCGGGAAGCGCGTTTCCACGCGGCCGGCCCATTTGCCGGTGCGGTTGTCGTCGTCGATGATGTTGCGGATGAAATTGGATACCGCCGGAGCGTCGTTGCGTTCGGTGTTCATGCGAGAAGGAGAGAGTCTGCTAAATGGACGCGGCATGCGCCCGCTTGATCCGTCAATTCTACCTGAGCGGCCGCGCGCGGGCTTCAGCCGGGCGCTCGAGGCGCGCGGGCAGTGTTGCGCTGGGGCACGGATGCGCGGCGTTGTGGTCGCGCGGCGCCTTGCATGAACAGCGCGCGTTCGGCAAGATGGCGGCCTCTACCGGCAAGGAAACAGGGGTAACACAATGGATGCAAGACGAGTGTGCGTGCTGCCGGGTTACGCCAATTCGGGACCGGACCATTGGCAAAGCCGCTGGGAAGCCGCCGATCCGATGTTCGTACGGGTGTCGATGCCCGACTGGGAAAACGCGGTATGCGAAGCGTGGTGCGACACGCTCGACGCCGTGGTCGCCGCGGCAGAGGAGGAGCCGTTGTTGATCGCCGCGCATAGCCTCGGCTGTCTGACGACGGTTTTCTGGGCAACGCACTATGCGGCCCCCGATCAGCTCGCCAAAGTGGCGGGGGCGCTGTTTGTCGCCGTGCCCGATCCGGCGAGCATCTCGTTTCCGAGCGAAGCGCACGGTTACGCGAATGTGCCGTTCGTGCCGCTGCCGTTTCCGACGATCGTCGTCGCCAGCAGCGATGATCCATACGGCAGCCTCGACTTCACCGCGCGCTGCGCCGACGCCTGGGGCAGCCGCTTCGTGAATATCGGGCCGCGCGGCCACATCAATGCTGAAAGCGGTCTCGGCGATTGGGAAGAAGGGCGGCGCTTGCTGGCTTCGCTGGCCGACTGAGCGGTCGAATTCGCGGCCCGTTCATCGCAAGCTATCCCCATCGCTCAAATCACCGATCGTCCCCGCAGCGCCGCGATCGTCGCGTCGTCGTAGCCGAGCACGCGGCGCAATACGTCGTCCGTATGCTCGCCGAGCGTCGGCGGGTGGCTTAGCGCCTGCGGCGGCGTCTCGCTCATCCGGATCGGATTGCGCACGAGCTTCACCATTGCGCCGCTCGGATGCGGCAAGTCGACTTGCATGCCGCGCGCGACCACCTGCTCGTGCGCAAACACTTCGGCGAGATTGTTGATCGGGCCGCACGGCACGCCGGCCGCTTCGAGCAAGTCGATCCATTCGTGCTTGCTGCGCGTCTTGACCATCTCGGCGATGATCGGCGCGAGCGTATCGCGGTTACGCACGCGCTCGGGGTTGGTCGCAAAGCGCGCGTCGCCGGCCAGCTCCGCGCGATCGCCCGCTTCGACGAACTTGCGGAACTGCCCGTCGTTGCCGACCGCTACGATGATCCAGCTATCGCTCGTCTGGAACGCCTGATACGGGACGATGTTCGGATGCGCGTTGCCCCAGCGCACCGGCGGTTCGCCGCTCGCCAGAAAGTTCGAGTTCATGTTCGCGAGCATCGCAACCTGCACGTCGAGCAGCGCCATGTCGATGTACTGCCCCGTGCCCGTGCGGTCGCGATGCGCGAGCGCGGCGAGCACGGCGACGGTCGAGTACATGCCGGTCATCAGGTCGGCGATCGCCACGCCGGCCTTCTGCGGACCGCCGCCGGGCAATTCGTCGCGCTCGCCCGTAATGCTCATGAAGCCGCCGATACCCTGGATGATGAAGTCGTACCCCGCGCGCTGAGCGTGGGGGCCGGTTTGCCCGAAACCCGTGATCGAGCAATAGATCAGGTCAGGCTTCACTTCCTTGAGCGACGCATAGTCGAGGCCGTACTTCTTCAATTGGCCGGCCTTGTAGTTCTCGAGCACGACGTCGCTTTGCGCGGCCAGCTCGCGGACGATCTTTTGTCCTTCGGGCGTCGCGATATCGACCGTCACCGAGCGTTTGTTGCGATTTGCGGCGAGGTAGTACGCGGCTTCGGGGGGATCGGCGCCGTCGGGCGTCTTGAGGTACGGGGGGCCCCAATGGCGCGTATCGTCGCCGGTGCCTGGGCGTTCGATCTTGATGACGTCGGCGCCGAAATCGGCGAGCGTTTGTGCGCACCACGGGCCGGCGAGCACGCGTGTGAGGTCGAGCACGCGGATATGGCTTAGGGCTCCCATTTTTGGGTTCAGTCTCCTGGTTGGCATTAGCGGCAGTTCAGCAGGATGTTAAGCGATTCGCGCCGGTCGGCCCATTCGGCCGGACGGCATAGGACGAAAAATTGCCGGGAGGAATGGGCAGCATGAGGGGCAGCATGAGGGGCGGGGTGGCGGTCCGCATCGTGCGCGGCCTCGGCCAGGCGGCCCGGGCCAAACGGCCAACGCTCGATGCAGCTTGGCCCGAGGGGCTGCGCGCATGCGGCAATCCCGTATAATCAGTCGTTTAAGCAATAATTCACGGGCTCGCCGGCGTGTCGCCGGCGCGGCGCCGCGCCGCCAGACCCAGCCAGACTGTCCCCAGCACGCTATGAAAGCCTCCGAAATCCGCGAGAAATTCCTCAAGTTCTTCGAATCGAAGGGCCACACGATCGTCCGTTCGTCGAGTCTTGTGCCCGGCAACGACCCGACGCTGCTCTTCACCAATTCTGGGATGGTGCAGTTCAAGGACGTCTTCCTCGGCGCCGAGTCGCGTCCGTATTCGCGCGCCACGACCGCGCAGCGCAGCGTGCGCGCAGGCGGCAAGCACAACGACCTCGAAAACGTCGGCTACACCGCGCGGCACCATACGTTTTTCGAGATGCTCGGCAATTTTTCGTTCGGCGACTACTTCAAGCGCGACGCGATCCACTACGCCTGGGAGCTGCTGACGAGCGTCTACAAGCTGCCGAAGGACAAGCTCTGGGTCACCGTCTACAAAGAAGACGACGAGGCCTACGACATCTGGGCAAAGGAAGTCGGCGTGCCGGCCGAGCGCATCATTCGCATCGGCGACAACAAAGGCGCGCGCTACGCGTCGGACAACTTCTGGCAGATGGCCGACACCGGCCCCTGCGGCCCGTGCTCGGAAATCTTCTACGACCACGGCCCGGAAGTGTGGGGCGGCCCGCCGGGATCGCCGGAAGAAGACGGTGACCGCTACATCGAGATCTGGAACCTCGTGTTCATGCAGTTCAACCGCGACGCGCAGGGCAACATGACGCCGCTGCCGAAGCAGTGCGTGGATACCGGCATGGGGCTCGAGCGGATCGCGGCGGTGCTCCAGCACGTGCACAGCAACTACGAAATCGACCTGTTCCAGGCGCTCATCAAGGCGGCTGGGCGTGAAACGGGCGTCGCCGATTTGACGAACAATTCGCTGAAGGTGATCGCGGACCACATTCGCGCCTGCTCGTTCCTGATCGTCGACGGCGTGATTCCCGGCAACGAAGGGCGCGGCTACGTGCTGCGCCGCATCGTGCGCCGCGCGATCCGCCACGGCTACAAGCTCGGCCGCAAGGGCGCGTTCTTCCACAAGCTCGTCGCGGATCTCGTCGCCCAGATGGGCGGCGCGTATTCCGAACTCGAGGACGCCGAGCAGCGCGTGACCGGCGTGCTGCGCCAGGAAGAAGAGCGCTTCTTCGAGACGATCGAGCACGGCATGTCGATTCTCGACGCAGCGCTGGCCGATCTCGAAGCCAAGGGCGGCAAGGTGCTCGACGGCGAAATCGCGTTCAAGCTGCACGACACGTACGGCTTCCCGCTCGACCTGACAGCGGACGTCTGCCGCGAGCGCGGCATGAGCGTCGACGAACCGGCCTTCGACGAAGCGATGTCGCGCCAGCGCGAGCAGGCGCGCGCCGCCGGCAAGTTCAAGATGGCGCAGGGGCTCGAGTACTCGGGCGCGAAAACCACATTCCACGGCTACGAAGAGCCGGTCTTCGACGATGCGAAGGTGGTCGCGCTGTTTGTCGACGGCGCATCGGTCAACGAAGTCGCGAAGGGCCAGCAGGCGGTCGTCGTGCTCGACCACACGCCGTTCTACGCGGAGTCGGGCGGCCAGGTCGGCGACCAGGGCATCTTGGCAAACGCGAGCGTGCGCTTTGCCGTCGTCGATACGCAAAAGGTGCAGGCCGACGTGATCGGCCATCACGGCACGCTCGAACAAGGCACGCTCAAGGTGGGCGACGTCGTGAAAGCGGAGATCGACGCAATCCGCCGCGCCCGCACGGCGCGCAACCACTCGGCCACTCACCTGATGCACAAGGCGCTGCGCGAAGTGCTCGGCTCGCACGTCCAGCAGAAGGGTTCGCTCGTCGATGCCGACAAGACCCGCTTCGACTTCGCGCACAACGCGCCGATGACGGATGAGGAAATCCGCCGCGTCGAAGAGATCGTCAATCAGGAAGTGCTCGCGAACGCACCCGGCATCGTGCGCGTGATGCCGTTCGACGAAGCGGTGAAGGGCGGCGCGATGGCGCTGTTCGGCGAGAAGTACGGCGACGAAGTGCGCGTGCTCGATCTCGGCTTCTCGCGCGAGCTGTGCGGCGGCACGCACGTGCATCGCAGCGGCGATATCGGTCTCTTCAAGATCGTGATGGAAGGCGGCGTAGCGGCCGGCATCCGCCGCGTCGAAGCGATCACCGGCGACAACGCCGTGCGCTACGTCCAGGAACTCGACGCGCGCATCAACGCGGCAGCTGCGGCGCTCAAGGCGCAACCGGCCGAACTCACCCAGCGCATCGCGCAAGTGCAGGATCAGGTGAAGGCGCTCGAAAAGGAACTGGGCGCGTTGAAGTCGAAGCTGGCGTCGAGCCAGGGCGACGAACTCGCCGGGCAGGCGATCGACGTGTCCGGCGTGCAGGTGCTCGCAGCGACGCTCGAAGGCGCGGATGTGAAGACGCTGCGCGAAACGGTCGACAAGCTGAAAGACAAGCTCAAGCACGCGGCGATCGTGCTGGCGTCGGTCGAAGGCGGCAAGGTCAGCCTGATCGCGGGCGTGACGCCGGACGCGAGCAAGAAAGTGAAGGCAGGCGAACTCGTCAACTTCGTCGCTCAGCAAGTGGGCGGCAAGGGCGGTGGCCGGCCGGATATGGCGCAGGCAGGCGGCACGGAGCCGGCGAATCTGCCGAAGGCCCTGGCTGGTGTGCAGGGCTGGGTCGCCGCTCAACTGTAACGGCGACGGTAATGCGGGCTGCCAGACCCGCCCGCGCGATTCGTCCGCGCCACCCACGATCCGACTATGTCCGACTACCAATTCTGCCCGCGCTGCGCGAAGCCTTTGATTGAACGAGCCCATGTCGGCACGGATGGCGCCCGGCCGCGCCGGGCGTGTCCCGACGACACATGCGGCTTTGTGCACTGGAACAACCCGCTGCCGGTCGTCGCCGCGATCGTCGAGTACGAAGGCAAGATCCTGCTCGCTCGCAATGCGGCCTGGACCGAAGGGATGTTCGCCTTGATCACGGGCTTCCTCGAGCACGGCGAGACGCCCGAAGCGGGCGTCGCTCGCGAGGTGCTCGAAGAGACGTCGCTGCACGTCGAGACGACCGAGCTGATCGGCGTCTACGAATTCATTCGCAAGAACGAGCTGATCATCGCGTATCACGTGCGCGCGCATGGGGAGATTGCGCTGTCGCCGGAGTTGCTCGAATATCGGCTTGTCGAGCCGGCGAAGCTGCGTCCGTGGCGTGCGGGCACTGGGCAGGCGCTCGGCGAATGGATGCGCCGCCGCGGCTTGCCGTTCGAGTTCGTCGACAAGCCCGGGCAGTAAGGCCGAACGCCGCAGCGGCGGCGCGGGCGTAAGCGGTTCGATTTCACGCGGAGCGAGAGACTCGCTATGTCCTACATCTACTACCTGACCCACATCCATCTCGGCTTCGACGCGCTCGCGATGCTCGAAGCGGAATGCGCGCGCGTCGGCATCAAGCGGCCGCTCGTCGTCACGGACAAGGGCGTCGTCGCTGCGGGTCTCGTGCAACGCGCGCTCGATGCGCTCAAGCTCGGCGACGTGCCGGTCTTCGACGACACGCCGTCCAACCCCACCGAGGCCATGGTGCTGGCCGCCGCCGCGCGCTATCGCAACGAACGTTGCGACGGGCTGATCGCGGTGGGCGGCGGCTCGCCGATCGATCTTGCAAAGGGCGCCGCGATTGCGGCGACGCACGGCGGCAACCTGACGCAATACGCGACGATCGAAGGCGGCAGCGGCAAGATCACCGAAGCGGCGGCGCCGTTGATCGCGATACCGACGACCTCGGGCACCGGCAGCGAAGTCGCGCGCGGCGCGATCATCATCCTCGACGACGGGCGCAAGCTCGGTTTCCATTCGTGGCA
The DNA here is from genome assembly GCF_017315705.1 of Trinickia mobilis. Classification (GTDB taxonomy): domain Bacteria; phylum Pseudomonadota; class Gammaproteobacteria; order Burkholderiales; family Burkholderiaceae; genus Trinickia_A; species Trinickia_A mobilis. The sequence continues at coordinate 228,001 of NZ_JAFLRF010000010.1, forward strand.
CTTGCTGCCGAAATCCGCGATCTGCGATCCGGGTCTCACGCTCGGCCTGCCGCCCATGCTGACGGCGGCGACCGGCATGGACGCGATCGCGCATTGCATCGAAACGTTCCTCTCGCCCGCGTTCAATCCGCCTGCCGACGGCATTGCGCTCGACGGGCTCGAACGCGCGTGGGCGCACATCGAGCGCGCGACGCACGACGGCAGCGACCGCGCCGCGCGCCTGAACATGATGAGCGCGTCGATGCAGGGGGCGATGGCGTTCCAGAAGGGGCTCGGCTGCGTGCATTCGCTGTCGCATCCGCTCGGCGGGGTCGAGGTGAACGGGCGCACGTCGCTGCATCACGGCACGCTCAATGCGGTCGTGTTGCCCGCCGTGCTGCGCTTCAACGCGACGGCGGAGTCGGTAGTGGCCGAGCGCCGCTATGCGCGCATGCGCCGCGCGATGGGGCTCGCCGCCAACGCCGACTTGCCGCAGGCGCTCTTCGATATGACCGCGCGCCTCAAGCTGCCTACCGGGCTCGCGCAGATGGGCGTCGACGCGAGCGTGTTCGACAAGGTCATTCAAGGCGCGCTCGTGGACCACTGCCATAAGACGAATCCGCGGGAGGCAAGCGCCGACGACTACCGGCGCATGCTGACAGAGTCGCTTTGATAGCTTTGCATGGGGCCTGAGTAAGTGCTAAAGCACTAACTCCGGCCGACAACGGCGCACGGTGCGCGAGCTTGAACCCCTGACGCATAGGAAGTCATGACCAAACGCAGCGCGGCGCCGCGCGCCGCCTATCCCCATTTCCTGACGATCCCGACGCGCTGGATGGACAACGACGTGTACGGGCACGTGAACAACGTCGTCTATTACAGCTACTTCGATACCGTCGTGAACGAGTATCTGATTCGCGCGGGCGTGCTCGATTTCGAAGGGGGCGCGACGATCGGGCTCGTCGTCGAGACGCAGTGCAACTACTTCGCGCCGCTCGTGTTTCCGGACCGCGTCGAAGCGGGGTTGCGCGTCGCCCGGCTGGGTTCGTCGAGCGTGCGCTACGAGGTGGGGCTCTTCAAGGAGGGCGGCGATGACGCGTGTTCGCAAGGGCATTTCGTGCACGTCTACGTCGACCGGCTGACGCGGCGGCCCGTCGCGCTGCCCGACGCGTTGCGCGCCGCGCTCGAACCGCTCGCCGTGCCCGCCTTGCCGCCGGCTTCGACCGGCCACACGGGCAGCATGGGCGACACGGGCGATTCATGCGGCGCAAAGCCCGCCTAGGAGCTGCAGCACGTGCAGTCGTTCGTTATCGGGGCGCTGAACGGCATCAGCTACGGCATGCTGCTGTTCATGCTGTCGGCCGGGCTCACGCTGATCTTCAGCATGCTCGGCGTGCTCAACTTCGCCCACGCGAGTTTCTACATGCTCGGCGCGTACGTCGGCTATTCGGTCGCGGCGTATGCGGGCTTCTGGGCGGCGCTCGTGGTGGCGCCGCTCGTCGTCGGGCTCGCGGGCGCGGCGCTCGAGCGGTGGCTCTTGAGGCGCGTGCGTCCGCATGGGCCGCTCAATGAACTGCTGCTGACGTTCGGCGCCGCTTATCTGCTTGCCGAGGCCGTCAAGCTCGTTTGGGGCTTGAGCGCGTTGTCGGCGAACGTGCCTGCCGCGCTCGACGGCACCTTTTTCACCGTGTACGGCGCTGCGATTTCGCGGTATCGAGCGTTCATGATGGGCGTGTCCGTCGCGATGCTGGCCGTGTTGTATGCGGTGCTGCGCGTCTCGAAGACCGGGCTCGTCGTGCGCGCGGCGCTTGCGCATCCGCATGCCGTCGAAGCGCTCGGCCACAACGTGCCGCGCGTGTTCACGCTGGTCTTCGCGATCGGCACGGCGCTCGCCGCCGCGGCCGGCGTGATCGGCGCGCCGCTCTTCGTCATCGAGCCGGCGATGGCGGAATCGATCGGGTCGGTGGTGTTCGTCGTGGTGGTGATCGGCGGACTGGGGTCGCTCGGCGGGGCGCTGGCGGCATCGCTCATCGTCGGCTGTCTGCAGACGTTTGCGGTCGGCAGCAGCGCGTCACTTGGGTCGCTTGCCGCGGTCGCGGGGGCGTCGCTGCCGCCGGAGTGGGCCGGGCTCACGGTGGCGCAGCTTGCGCCGCTCGTGCCGTATGGCCTGCTCGTCGCGATGCTCGCCGTGCGGCCGCGCGGGCTCTCTGGGCAGCGCAGCGGCGATGCGTGACGCGCCGAACCAGGAGCCGCGGCAACGGCGGACGAGCGCGCCCGTCACGCCCGCGCGAACCGTAAGCTGGCAAAACGCGTTGCCATGGATCGCTTTGCTCGCGTTTCTCGCCGTGCCGGCGCTGGTGTCCCGCGAAAGCTGGCTGCTCGCGTTTCTCGCTCAGACCGCGACGATGATCGTCTTCGCGCTCTCGTACAATCTGCTGCTCGGCGAGACGGGACTGCTTTCGTTCGGTCATGCGGCCTACGCGGGGCTGGCTGCTTTCGTCGCCGCGCAACTCTTCAATCGCTTCGATTTTGCGTTGCCGTATCTGCCGCTTGCCGGCGCAATCGCGGGTGCGCTCCTTGGCGTCGTATTCGGTTATGTCGCGACGCGGCGCGCGGGCACGGCGTTTGCGATGATCACGCTCGGCATCGGCGAACTCGCCGCGGCGGCCGCCTGGACGCTGCCCGACTGGTTCGGCGGCGCAGCAGGGGTGCCGATCGACCGCGCCGCCGGCCCGCACTGGGGCGCGTGGAGCTTCGGACCGGCGCGTGAGGCATATGGGGTGATCGCGGCGTGGTGCGTGCTCGCGTGCGTCGCGATGTTCGCGCTGTCGCGCACGCCGCTCGTGCGGCTCGCCAATGCGGTGCGCGACAACCCCGCGCGCGTCGCGGCGCTCGGCACCGATCCGCGGCGCATTCGATACGCCATGGTTGTGCTGTCGGCTTTTTTTGCGGGCGTGGCAGGGTCGCTCGCGCTCGTCAATATCGAGCTGGCTTCGGCCGAAGGCGTCGGGATGGCGCGCTCGGGAGCGGTGCTGATCGCCACCGTGATCGGCGGCAGCGGCGTGTTCTTCGGGCCGGTGCTCGGCGCCGTGACGCTCACGTTTTTCAGCGTCGCGCTCGCCAGCATGACGCGCGCGTGGCAGTTCTATCTCGGTCTGCTGTTCGTCGTCGTGGTGATCGCGGCGCCGGACGGGCTCGCGGGTTTGGCGGTGCGCGGCGCCGCGCGGGTTGAACGCTTCGGATGGCGTGCTTGCTTGCGGGCGTGGTGGCTAAGCGCCGTGGCGGGCGCGGCCTGGATGGCGGCGCTGGTGTTGGCAGTGGAAGCGCTTTACGCGTGGCAGTTCGCGCCGGATACGGGCGGAGTGTTTCGCGTCGGCGCGCTGGCGTTGCAGGCGGCGTCGCCGCGATTGTGGTGCGCGGTGCTCGCAATGGCCGGCATCGGCTGGATCGCGCTGCATGCCGCGCGACGCAGCGGGGCGCGGGACGCTCGACATGCGGCGCAGGCGAACGGCACAAGCGCCGCAAGCCATGCCGCTCACACGAGCGCGGCGGACGATCCAAGCGGAGGCGGCGCTAAGGCCGAGCGATGACGCACGCCCTGGTCCTTTTCGGCGTCGAGAAGCACTTCGGCGCGACGCAAGTGGTTTGCGGCGTCGATCTCTCGATCGAAACCGGCGAGCGCCATGCGTTGATCGGTCCCAACGGCGCGGGCAAGTCGACGCTTTTCAATCTGGTCGCCGGGGTGCTTTCGCCTTCCGCCGGGCGCATCGTGCTGAACGGCGCGGACATCACGGGCCGCGCGCCGTACGCGATCAGCCGCCGCGGGCTCGCGCGCAGTTTTCAGACGACGAGCGTATTCCCGCGTCTCACGGCCTTCGACAATCTGCGTTGCGCGGCGCTGAGCGGGGAGCCGCGCGGCAAGCGCTGGCGCAATCTCCTTGCCGGCTCGCGCGCGCTCGACGAGCGCGCACGCGCCGTACTCGACGCGATCGGCCTGAGCGCCTGCGGACACACGCCGGCGGGCGCGCTGAGCTACGCGCAGCAGCGCGCGCTCGATCTCGGGATGGCGCTCGCGAGCGGCGCGCACACGCTGCTGCTCGACGAGCCGACCGCGGGCATGAGCCGCGACGAAGCGCGCGAAGCGCTGGCGCTGATTCGCGCGACGACGGCCGGCAAGACGCTGCTGATGGTGGAGCACGACATGGAGGCCGTCTTCGGTCTGGCCGACCGCATTTCGGTGCTCGTGCGCGGCCGGATCATCGCGACGGGCACGCCCGATGCCATTCGCGCCGATGCCGCGGTGCGCGAGGCGTATCTCGGGCCTCAAGAGGCACGATGAGCGCGCTCGTCGAAATCCGCCATCTCGACGCGTGGTACGGCGCGAGCCAGGTGCTGTTCGGCGTCGATCTGCAAGTGGACGCGGGCGAAATCGTCGCGCTTGTCGGACGCAATGCGTCGGGCCGCTCGACGCTGGCGAAGGCGATCGTCGGGCTGGTGCGCGCGAGCGGCACGATCCGGTTTGCGGGCCACGAGCTCGGCGGGCTGCGCACGTTCGAAATCGCGCGCCGGGGCATCGCCTACGTGGCCGAACAGCGCGACGTATTTCCGGCGCTGACCGTCGAAGAGAATCTGCAGCTCGGCGTGATGCCGGGCACGCGGCGGCGGGCGCCCCGTTTCGAGGCCGCCGACGCGTTCGCGCTGTTTCCGATCCTCGCGGCGCGCCGATCCGCCGAGGCCGGGGCGCTGTCGGGCGGCGAGCAGCAGATGCTCGCGCTCGCGCGTGCGCTGATGGGCGAGCCGCGGTTTCTGATCGTCGACGAGCCGGCCGAGGGGCTTGCGCCCCAGGCGGTCGAACGAGTCGGCGCGTGCTTGCGGCAACTGAGCGAGCAAGGCGTCGCGATCCTGCTCATCGAGCAACGGATGCAGTTCGCGCGAGATCTGGCGACACGGGCGGCGGTGATCGGGGGCGGGCGAATCGTCTGCGAAGGTCGCTTCGACGAGCTCGATCGCGCGACGGTCGACGCCTGGCTCGCGCCGGGCTGAATCGCCTGAGCTTACTTCAGCACCGCCAAGAGGCGCGGCAAGGAATCCCAATGGCATTGCTGCAGCGTCTGCTCGACGTTCTGAGCAAACTGCGACTGATGCTGGAACGCCCGGCAAAAAGCCCACACGCCGTCGACGATTTCGTCGTCGTGCAGCGGCCGGTCCACGGCGTTCGCACAGGCGGCGAGCATGCCGCGCACGATGCCGAACACGACCACCCAGCGCCGATGCTGCAGGAGCGGCGAGCCGGAGCCCCACGGGAACGTGTCCCGTATCGTCTCGTTGAGCAGGAAACGCGTGAGGATCGCGTCGTAGTGCTCGGTCCGATCGAGAAGCGCACGGCCTGCGCGATAGCGCTCGACGATCGTATCGAGCGCCGCCTGGCCTTGCTCGTTTGCGCCGAGCCCGGCTGCGACGCGCTCGAACACGGCGGCGAGACGCCCGCGCTTCTGCTGCGGCCGCCATTTGCAAAGCATGACGGCAAAGAGTTCGGCTTGCCGTCGATCGTTGCGCGGCAGACCGGAAAGGCCCGAGAGGATGTCTCCACTTTGCACGAGCGCGGTCAGCTGATCGAGCAGGACGGGCACTTGACCGAGCCGTTGCTCGCGCATGAGCGTTTCGAGCTGATCGCACAGCAGGCCGAGCACCGCAAGGCGGTCGGCGAGATCGAGTTCCTTCACGCGCAGCAGTTGCATCGTCCAGGCGCGCGCCGCAAATAGCGCATTGTCGGAAAGGGCGCCGAACGATTTGTCGGCCAGGGTTGCGGCGCGTGCCGGAAGGGCATGGGCCTCGAAGTCGAACGCGTCGTCGCGGAGCAGCGCAAGCCGTGCGGCCTCCGGGCACGACAGCGTGAGAACCTGCTCGTACTGGCCCGCAAAGCGCTGCGTGGTGCGCGGATAGGCGTGGCAGGTATTGCTGAGCGCCTCTTCTCCGAGCTTCATCTGGACCTGGCACAAGCCGCTCGCATCCTGCATGCCGCAACGGCCGTCGTCGTCATGCTGCTTGAGGGTGCCGTAGTCGTGCGCGCCGCGCGCGTGGCGGTTGCGCTGGAGAAAAATCTTGAAGCGCGGCGCGAGATCCGGATCCGGCGTCGCTTTGTAGCGCAAGAACGCGGGCTTATCGACCGTGACGCGCCAACCGGCGCAGCAGCTGGCGGGGCATTGCGGCCCAACGCAGGCGAAGCGCGTCACGTATCGGGGCACGATCATCGTGTGCGTGACGAGTGTCTGTTTCATATCGACCGGCAGCGTTTTCCAAAATGACGTGAGCGGGCGCGCGGGGCTTGCGGGCGCCGCGGTGCGAGAGGCCGCGAATTGCGGCGGGCTACGAAAAGCCATAGGCGGCTTTATCTCGAAAGAACTTAAGGACGTGCGACAAAAAAGCCCGATGCAATGCATCGGGCCAGAAGTCTCGGATTGTGCTGATGGTTGGAATCAGGTGGGCGGCTTCTCGATGATCCACTCGTGCGCCGGATCGTTCTTGAAGTGCCAGACGCGCTCGCGCCCGGCCATCACGTTGAGGTAGTACGAGTCGTATCCATAGGGCACGACCACCGGGTGGTAGCCGCGCGGCACCATCACGACGTCGTGGTCCTCGACGGCCATCGATTCGTCGATGTCGCGCAGGTCCGTATAGACGCGCTGGAACGCGAACCCTTGCGGCGGATTGAGGCGGTGGTAGTAAGTCTCCTCGAGCGAGCTTTCGAGCGGCACGTTGTCGGTGTCGTGCTTGTGCGGCGGATAGCTCGAAGCGTGCCCGCCCGGCGTCCGCACTTCGACGACGAGCAGCGATTCGGCCGGCTCGGTCTGCGGAAGGATGTCGCAGACGTAGCGCGTGTTCAGGCTCTTGCCGCGCACCGACCGCTGCATCTGCGCGGGCTCGATCAGGCGCACCGGATAGCGACCTTCGGCCGGCGCGGTCGCCACGCCGATTTCGGCGGCGCGCTCTGCGCGAACCGTGGTGCGCACGTTCGGCGGCAGATAGAGGGCGTAAGGCGCCGAGTCTTCGAAGACGCTGTCGCGCGAGCCGAGGCTCGTCCATTTTTGGTCGCCGGCGTCGACCGAGACCGCGCCCGTGAGCACGACGATGCACGCTTCGCGCTTGCCCTCGTAGACGTACAGCACCTCGTCCTTTTCGAGCCGGTACGCGGCGAACCCGACGTACCTCCACATCGCCGATTCCGGCGTCACGCGCGCGATCGTCTGACCTTCGCGCTGGGCTTTGACTAATAGGCTCATGTTGCCTCCCGCTGGGCCGCCCCGAGGGAGGCAACCGCCCCCTCGGGGGGCAGCGCACGAAAGTGAGCGTGGGGGTGGTTCATCATGCTGCCTCCTTGCCGGCATCGAACGGCGCATCGACCAGCGCGCGCAGCGTCCGATAGCCCTTTTGCGCGTATTCGTAACTGCGCGCGATCACCGGGTCCTGCTCGGCCTCGACGACGAGCCAGCCGCGATAGCCGTGCCGTTTCAGCTTGTCGATGATCGCCGGAAAATTCACCGCGCCGTCGCCCGGCACCGTGAATGCGCCGGCGACGACCGCGTCGAGAAAGCTCCAGTTGCGGTTGCGCGCGAGCTTGATGACCGCGGGCCGCACGTCCTTGCAATGCACGTGGCACACGCGCGCGATGTGCTTGTCGAGCATGTCGAGCGGCGCGCCGCCCGCAAACGTGATGTGCCCGGCGTCGAACAAGAGGCCGACCGCATCGCTCGTGCGCGCCATCAGGCGGTCGACGTCGTCGGCCGTCTCGACATAGGCGCCCATATGATGATGATAGGCGACGCGCACGCCCTGGCTAAGCGTATAGCGCGCGAATTTTTCGAGGCGCTCGGCGTAGGCGTCCCATTGCGCGTCCGTGATAAAACGCGGGCGCTGATAGAGCGGCAGCGGGGAACCCTGGATCGAATTTTCGACTTCGCCGTAGACCATCACCGTCGCGCCGTTCTTCGCGAGCAGCTCGAGATGCGGGCCGACCGCTTCGATTTCCTCCTCGGCGCTGCGGCGCGCGAGGCGCCCCGAGTACCAGCCGGAGACGAGCGACAAGTCGTATTGCTTGAACAGCGCCTTCAGCGCCTCCGGCTCGCGCGGGAATTTGTTGCCGAGCTCGAAGCCCTGATAGCCGATCTGGCGGCCTTCGGTCAGCGCGACTTCGAGCGGCGTCTCGCCGCCGAGCGAGGGCAGGTCGTCGTTCATCCACGACAGCGGATTGATGCCGATGCGTACTTCGAATGCGTTCATGATGCCTCCCGCCGGGCCGCCCCAAGGGAGGCATCGGCCCCCTTGGGGGGCAGCGAACGAATGTGAGCGTGGGGGTGGTTCATACGAGCGATCCTTGAATTTTTGCTTCAATCCTTCGTCAACCGTTGTCCTTTTGGTCACCGCCGCCCGTGCTGCGCTGAGCCACTTGCTTGTCGTAGGCTTCGCGCGCCGTGCGCACGGCTTCGCGCGCCGAGACCTCCGGCACCGCGACTTCCCACCACCAGCCGCCGTCGTCGGTGGTGCGGGCGCCGTCCGTATCGATCACGACGACGCAGGTGCGGTCCGCCGCGCGGGCGCGCTTCATCGCCGCTTCCAGCTCGGCGACGTTCGCGACGTGTTCGCCGAGCGCGCCGAGCGAGCGCGCATGCGCGGCGAAGTCGATCGCCGGCGCGCCGAGCGGGCCCTGCGTGCAGTCGTCGAACATGTTGTTGAACGGCGCGCCGCCGCAGGCCTGCTGCAGACGGTTGATGCAGCCGTAGCCGCGGTTGTCGAGCACGACGATGATGAGCTTCGCGCCGAGCATCACCGACGTCGCGATTTCGCTGTTCATCATCAGATAGCTGCCGTCGCCGACCATCACGATCACCTCGCGCTCGGGCCGCGCGAGCTTGGCGCCGAGGCCGCCCGCGATCTCGTAGCCCATGCACGAATACCCGTATTCGACGTGATACGCGCCGGGCCGGCCCGCGCGCCAGAGCTTGTGCAGCTCGGCGGGCAGGGTGCCGGCAGCGCACACGACGATGTCGTCGACGGCCGATTGGGCGAGCGCACCCTCGGCCGAGCGCTGGACGGCGCCGATCACGTCGGCGTCGTAAGGCAGCCCGTTCGCTTGCTGCGGCGCGTTCGTGCGGGTCGTGACGGTGTCGCGCCATTCGTTTGCGAGCGATTTCGCGCGCGAGGTCCACTCGGCGTTCGCCTTCCAGTCAGCAAGGCGCATGCCGAGCGCGTCGAGCGCGCGGCGTGCATCCGCTTGAACGGTTTGAGCGCGGGCCTTGAGGCCGTCGAACGCGTTCGCGTTGATGCCGATCAGGTCCGCCTGCGTGAAGAGCGTGTTCGAGCCGGTCGTGAAATCCTGCAGCCGGGTGCCGACGGCGAGCACGCAGTCGGCTTCGTGCGCGAGCGCGTTCGCCGCCGACGAGCCCGTCACGCCGATCGCACCCGCGTTGAGCGGATGATCCCACGGCAGCGCGCCTTTGCCCGCTTGGGTCTCGCCGACCGGGATGCCGTGCTTCTCGGCGAATGCGCGCAGCGCATCGGTCGCGCCGCGACTGTAGAGCGCGCCGCCGCCCGCGACGATCATCGGCTGCTTGGCGCGCGTCAAGCGCGCGAGCGCCGCTTCGAGTTCTTCGTCGACGGGCGCGCTCGCATGGAACGTGACGACGCGCGGTTCGAAGAACTCGCTCGGATAGTCGTAGGCCATCGCCTGCACGTCCTGCGGCATCGCGAGCGTGACGGGGCCGCACAGCGCGGCGTCGGTCAGGACGCGCAGCGCGCGGGGCAGGGCGCTCAACAGTTGCGCGGGATGGACGATGCGGTCGAAGTAGCGCGACACCGGCTTGAATGTGTCATTCGCGGAGACGCCGCCGTCGTGGAAGTCTTCGATTTGCTGCAGCACCGGATCGGGCGCGCGCGAGACGAACACGTCGCCCGGCAGCAGCAGGACCGGCAGGCGATTGACATGCGCGAGCGCGGCAGCCGTGACGAGATTCGTCGCGCCCGGGCCGATCGAAGTCGTGACCGCCATCATCCGACGGCGGAAATGCGCCTTGGCGTAGGCGATCGCGCTGTGCGCCATTGCCTGCTCGTTGTGCGCGCGGTAGGTCGGCAGTTCGTGCCGGTACTGGTAGAGCGCCTCGCCGATCCCGGCTACGTTGCCGTGGCCGAAGATCGCGAACACGCCGCCGAAGAGCGGCTCGGAGCGCGCGCCGCCGTCCGCGGCGGCGACGCGCTGTGCCGCGAGATAGCGCACGAGCGCTTGCGCGGCGGTCAGGCGAACGGTGCTGCCCGCGGCTTGGCCCGATGCCGCGTCTTCGTGCAACGCGGGTTCGTTCATGCTGCCTCCTGGCGGACGCTGTGATGGGCTGGCTTCGCGGCGGTCGAGCCGCGTTTGGCCGCCCGCCAAGCCTGAATCAGCGTCTCAAACGTCTTGCGCACGCCCGCGATGAGTTCGGCATCGCCGATCTCGCCGGCCAGCCACGCGCGGCTCGGCTCGTGGTGGATCGTGCGGCCGATGGTAAAGCCCTTGCAGCTCGCCGACGCGGCCGCGGCCGCGAAGCCTTCGATCAATTGCTCGACGGGCGCCGACAAGCCGAGCAGCACCACGCCGCGGCAATACGGATCGCGCTCGGCGATCAGCGCATCGATCGCCCGCCATTGCGCCGCGTCGAGCGGCGCGAGCTTCCACCACTCGGGGTAGATGCCGATGTTGTAGAGCCGCTTGAGCGCGCGGAACACGGTGTCCGGTTCGCTGGGCAGATCCGCGCGCTTCGGCGGGATCACTTCGAGCAGCAGCTCGTGGCCGCTCGCCTGCGTCGCATCGTAGAGCGCGCGCAGTTGCGCCTCCTGTTCGATCCGCTGTTCGACCGGATCGTCCGGATGGTAGTAGACGAGGCACTTGACCACGTGCTCGTGCGGCCAGCTGATGAGCGACGTGCCGATCGAGCGGCCATGGTCGAACTCGAGCGGCACCGAGCCGGGCAGCTCCACGGGACGGCCGATCCACCAGCCCCGTCCGGTTGCCGCGTTCAGCGCGTCCTGGCCGTAGCGGTCGTCGATCAGCACGCCGACGCGGCCTTGCAAGCCGAGCCCGGCCTCCGTCTGCGCGACGGCTTCGACGAACAGGCCCTTCAGCGTCTCGATGCGCGCTTCGCTTGCGCCGGTCTGCTGCGCAAGCTCGAAGAACTGGTTGCGATGGTCGAACGCGAAGCCGAGCACTTCGTCCCACTGCTTGCGGGCGGGCGTCACGCGATGCAGGCGCGCGAGCGTCGCGTCCTTGTCGGGACGGCGCATGCGTTGCGGATCGGCGGCAGCGGCCTTTAGGAAGTAGTCGAGTTCGGCGGGCGCCGGCATCGCGGGCGCGCAGCCGTGGCGCGACACGACGAGCGCGCCGCTCGCATTCGCGGCGCGCGCACAGTCTTCGAGCGGCTTGTCGCGCAGCCAGCCCGACAAGAACCCGGACGCGAACGCATCGCCCGCGCCGAGCACGTTCAGCACTTCGACCTCTACGCCGCCGTGGATCGGCGCATCGCCGAGCGAGGCGGGCACCGCGCCTTCGATGATCGAACAGCCGAGCGGCCCGCGCTTGACGACGAGCGTCGCGCTCGTCACGGCGCGCACCATCGCGAGCGCTTGGATCAGTTCGTGCTTGCCGCCTGCGATGCGGAACTCCTCTTCGGTGCCGATCACGAGATCGAAAAGCGGCAGGATGCGCTGCAAGTGCGCTGTCACGCTCTCGTTCGCGACGAAGCGCGTCTCGCCGTCGGCTTTGCCCGTCAAGCCCCAGAGCACCGGACGGTAGTCGATGTCGAGCACGGTGCGCACGTTGTTGCGGCGCGCGTACTCGAGCGCGCGGCGGCTCGTGCGGTTGACCTGTTCCGTTGAGAAGTGCGTGCCCGTAATCAAGAGCGCCTTCGAGGACGCAATGAACGCTTCGTCGAAATCCGCTTCGTCGACGGCCATGTCCGCGCAGTTCTCGCGATAGAAGACGAGCGGGAACGTGTCGCGGTCTTCGAGGCCGAGCAGCACGAGGGCCGTCAGACGATCGCGGTCGACGCGCGTGTGGCTGATGTCGCAGCCTTCTTGTTCGAGCGTCTCGGTGAGAAAGCGCCCCATGTGATCGTTGCCGACGCGCGTGAGCATCGCCGATTTCAAGCCGAGCCGCGCACAGCCGAACGCGATGTTCGCGGACGAGCCGCCTAGGTACTTCGCGAAGCTCGTCACGTCTTCGAGACGCGAGCCGACCTGCTGCGCGTAGAGGTCGACCGCGAGCCGCCCCAGGCAGATGATGTCGCGCTCGCGGCCGGCCGCGAAGCGGCTCGGCTGCGGCGCGTGCTCGGCAGAGCGCCCGGTGGCGGGGTCGGTGGTGAGTGCCATGGTATTTCCCGGAAGTCGGTTTTTAGATCGTTGCGCCTTCGAGCTCGCTGATCATCTTTTGCATTTCGGCGCCGCCCGCCATCATGTCGAGCACCTGTTCCTTGGTGATGGTTTCCTTCGTGTACGTGCCCATCGAGCGGCCGCGGTTGAGCAGCGTGAACGAGTCGCCGATCGGGTACGCGTGGTGCACGTTGTGCGTGATGAAGATCACCGAAATGCCTTTCGCGCGCGCCTTATGAATCAGCTTGAGCACGTTGAAGCTCTGCTTCACGCCGAGCGCGGCGGTCGGCTCGTCGAGAATCAGCACGCGTGCGCCGAAGTGAATGGCGCGCGCAATCGCAAGGCACTGCCGCTCGCCGCCCGACATCGTGCCGATCGGCTGATTCGGATCGCGCACGTTGATGCCCATTTCGGCGAGCTTGTCGCGTGCGATTCTGGCGGCCGTTTCGATATCCATCACGTTGACGAAGCCGAAGAGCTTTCTCTGCGGCTCGCGTCCCATGAAGAAGTTGCGCGCCACCGAGAGCAGCGGCACGAGCGCGAGGTCCTGGTAGACGGTGGCGATGCCCAGGTCGAGCGCGTCTTTCGGCGAGCCGAAATGCACCGGCTTGCCGTCGACGAGGTAGGTGCCTTCGCTCGGCGCATGCACGCCGGCGAGCGTCTTGATCAGCGTCGACTTGCCGGCGCCGTTGTCGCCGAGCAGGCAGTGCACTTCGCCGCGCTTCAGACGCAGCGTGACGTCTTTCAGCGCAATCACGTTGCCGAAGTAGCGGCTGACGTTTTCGAGCGCGAGGATGCTGTCGTCACGGGATGGTTGAGTGTCGGACATCATGGACTCCAGTGTCGATCAGCGTTGGCGCTTTAGCGCTGACTCTGATCCCATGCAAAGTGAAGTGAATTCAGCGATTCATTCTCAGATCGAGGCGATCGGAAACGCTCAGCGGGACGCGGCCACGCGGCTGCGCACATAGTGATTGAAGAGCACGGCGAACAGCAGCATCACGCCGAGGAACACGCGGAACCAGTCCGAATCGATGTTCGTGTAGGTGATGCCGATCTGCACGACGCCGAAAATGAGCGCGCCGAACGAGGCGCCGATCACCGACCCGTAGCCGCCCGTCAGCAGCGAGCCGCCGATCACCGCCGCGATGATCGCTTCGAATTCCTTCTGCAGACCGCGGTCGGCGGCAGCCGAGCCGATGTCGCACACTTGCAGCACTGCGAAGAGGCAGGAGCAGAACGCGGTCAGCACGAAGAGCGAAATCTTCACGCGCTTGACCGGCACACCGACGTTCTTCGCGGCGTTCGCATCGCCGCCGACGGCGAAGATCCAGTTGCCGAAGCGGGTCTTGGCGAGCGTGAACGCGCCGACCGCGGCGAGCAGGAACCACCAGACGATGACTTTCGGCACGCCCGGCACGAGCGGTTCGCCGTTGTCGAGCAGCTTGACGAGGCCGACGTGGGCGAGCCACTTGAAGACGCCGTGGAATGCGACGCCCTGGAAGAATGCGTGCGCAAACCAGCTCTGCGCGGCAACGTCGCCGACGCCCGAGATGATCGTGCGGTCCGCGAACATGACCGACAGCGCGAGCGTGAGGCCGCGCAGGATGAACAGGAACGCGAGCGTGACGATGAACGACGGCAGCCGCGTGCGCATCACGAGATAGCCGTTCAGCGCGCCGAGCGCCATCGAGCCGACGAACGCGAAGACGATCGACAATTCGATCGGCCAGTGGAAGTACATGGTCGGCAGCGCGACCATCATGCCGGCAAAGCCGATCATCGAGCCGATCGACAGGTCGAATTCCCCGGCGATCATCAAGAGGCACGCGCCGACCGAGAGCAACCCGAGGTAGGCGGCGACCTGCGACCAGTTCATGATGCCGTCGAGGTTGAACATGCCGGAGTTGCCCGCGCCCAAGGCAAAGACGATAAACACCATCACGGTGCCCGCAAGCGCGGCAAACTCGGGGCGGCTCAGCAGATGCTTGAACCAGGACTCGCGGCGCACGCGCTCGTCGGCCGTTGAAGATGCAGCCGCGCTCTCTTGAGCCGCATCGTGGTGCTTGCGCGAACCGAGGTGGAAATGATCGACGACACCCATCTAAGTCTCCTTGACACGCGGGACGGATGGCCAGGTCAGGCTAACCGCACGGCGCTGTGAAGCGTAGGAATGCAAATCAATACTATAAAGATAAGAGCAGATCCTGATGCTGCCGGAACGCAGCTTGGCTCCCGCCTGGGCGTTCCGGCTTTCTCCTCCACTACATTAGCGATACTGGCCTGCGTACTTGACCACCCTGTCGATATTGGCCTTCGTGATGAAACCCGGGCCGGAGCTGATATTGCGTGCGCCGTACACCGGCTGGAGACCGTAGGTTTCAAGCCGCGCCTTGAACTTCGGGTTCGACTTGAGCGCGGCTTGGATCTTGGCCGGGTCGGTCGTGTGGTCGTGCTTCGCGATCGCGAGCACGGCGACCGCGAGATACCCTTGCAGATACGGCTGCTGGTCGATCGCGAACTTGATCGTGCCGTCCTGGATGGCCTTTGCGATGTCGTTATCGAAGTCGAACGTCGCGAACCAGATCTTGCCGGCGAGGCCCATCTGCTGCAGCGCCTTGATCGTCGGTGCCGCCGACGTCGGGCCGAGCGCGAGCACCGCGCCCGTGTCCGCGTGATTGCGCAGGTAGGCACTGACCTTGGACTGGATGCCCGTCGGGTCCTGGCCGGCGTCGAGCGTCGACGCCTTGTAGTCGACGCCGAGCGCGTCGCCGAAGCCGCGGCAGCGCTCGAACGACGCCGGGTTCGTCGCGTAGTGGTTCACGCACAGGAACGACTTGATGCCGGCCGCCTTCGCCTTTTCGCCCGCCGCCTTGCCCGCTTCATATTCCGGCTGCCCGATGTGCATGATCGCGCCCAGTTGCGCGCTTTGCTCCGCGGTGCCGGAGTTGATCGTGACGAGGGGGATGTGCTTTTCGGTGACTTTGGCGATCGAGCCTTTCAGCACGTCGAAATCGGCGATCGTCGTGGCGACGCCGTCGTAATTGCGCGCGGCGGCTTGTTCGATGAGGCGCGCCATGTCGGCGATGTCGCCGTTCGGCGGATTGCGGTAATCGGTCTGGACGTTGAAGTCTTCGTCCGCCTGCTTGATTGCGTTCTTGATCGTGTTCCACCACGAGTCCGAATCCGGCGCGTGGCTGATCAGTACGAAGTGAGCCTCGGGGTCGGCCTGAGCGGCCGATGCTGCAAAGCCGCTGCCCAGCGCGAGCGCGCATGCCGCGACGAACGTCCTAAGTGCAGCCTTGCCAGTGCAAAGTCTCATTGTCTCCACCTATCCAGGTTATGTCGTTATTGATCTCCCGAGGCCGTCGAGGCGGCGCCCGCACGGGGCGGGCGGTGATGTCCTCAAGGAGGGGGAGCGCCAGGTGCCGGTTTGTTGCTGCCGCTCACGAGCAAGATTAGGCCAACTTTCGCGAGATTGCAAAGAAAATTTCATTGCAAATAAAAATGGAAAATGCGTTCCAATTCAGCGTGGCGCGTGCCTATAATCAGCACCGTCGGGCGCGCTGTTGCGAGAGGCGCAAAGCCTTGTCCCGTCTGGCTTCGCGCCGCGCCGCAGCAATTTAGAAAGGAACTGGTCATGCAGGACGACAACACCGCCGAATTGCCTAGCGTCGACGAATTGATGCAGCGCATCGCCGATTCCTACGACACGTTGCCGCGCCAATTGAAAAGCGTGGCGTCCTACCTGGAACAGCACCGGTCGAGCGTGATGGTCGACCGCACGAGCGACATTGCGGCGAGTTGCGGCGTGCATCCGTCGGCCGTGGTGCGCTTTGCGCAGCGCTTCGGCTTTTCCGGCTTTTCCGATCTGCAGGAAATCTTCAAGCAGGCTTACACGGGGCAGAGCCCGTCCGGCCAGACCTACAAGCAGCGTATCCGCAAGCTGATCGACGACAAGCCCGGGCAGCTCTCGGGCGGCTCGGTCGCGCGCGAATTCGTCGCGGCGTGCAAGAGCGGCCTCGACGAGCTCGACGAGAACCTCGACGACGAAGCGTTCGACGCCGCCGTGAAGATGCTGCAGCAGGCCGAGAACATCTACGTGGTCGGCGTGCGGCGCTCGTTCCCGGTCGCGAGCTACATCGTGTACGCGCTGCAGCACACGCCCAAGCGCGTGCACCTCGTCTCCGGTTTCGGCGGCATGTTCCGCGAGCAGATCCGCAGCGTGAAAAAGGGCGACGTGGTGATCGCGATCAGCTTCGAGCCCTATGGCAAGGAGACCCAGTATTGCCTGCGCGTCGCGCACCACCATCAGGCGAAGACGCTCGTCATCACGGACAGCCGCCTCTCGCCGCTTGCGCGTTACGCCACTACGCAACTATTCGTGAAGGAAGGGAGCGCGTTCGCGTTCCGTTCGCTGACCAGCACCATCTGCCTGTGCCAGGCGCTCTTCGTCGCGCTTGCGTACAAGCTGGAATTGACCGTTGAAGAATCGAAAGACATTGGAGGATACGATGACTAATGCAGCATCCGGCATGCCGATCAACGTTGCCGTTTTCGGCGCCGGGCGGATCGGCCGCATTCACGCGGCCAACCTTGCACGCCAGCCGGGCGTGAAGCTCAAGTACGTGGTGGACGTGAACCGCGAGGCGGCCGCCGCGCTCGCGGCCGAGCACGGCGCGCAGGTCGCGGACGTGGACGGCGCGATGGGCGACGCGTCGGTCGGCGCGACTGTCATCTGCTCGAGCACCGATACGCACGCCGATCTGATCGAGCAATCGGCCGCGCAGAAAAAGCACGTGTTCTGCGAGAAGCCCGTCGATCTGACGGTGGAGCGCGCGCGTGGCTGCGCGGCTGCGGTGGAGCGCGCGGGTGTCGTCTGCATGATCGGTTTTCAGCGCCGCTTCGACCCGACTTTCGCCGCCGTGAAGGCGCGCATCGACGCGGGCGAGATCGGCGCGCCGGAGATGCTGATCGTCACGAGCCGCGATCCGGGCGCGCCGCCCGTCGAGTACATCTTGCGCTCGGGCGGCATTTTCAAGGACATGCTGATCCACGACTTCGACATCTTCCGCTGGATTCTCGACGACGAAGCCGAGACGCTGCACGCGACGGGCAGCGTGCTGTCGGACCCGGCGATCGCCGGTGCGGGCGACCTCGATTCGACGGCGGTGACGATCCGCACGAAGCGCGGACGCCTGTGCCAGATCAACACCGCGCGGCGCGCCGCCTATGGCTACGACCAGCGCTTCGAAGTGCTCGGCAGCGACGGCATGCTGCAGGCGGGCAACGTGCGGCCGACGGAAGTCGTCGCGTACTCGAAGAAGGCTGTGTCGAGCGACGTGCCGGAGGCCTTCTTCCTCGAACGCTACCGTGCCGCGTATGCGCTCGAAATCGCGCATTTTTTCGCAGCGGTGACGCGGGGCTTGCCCGTCCGCACGACAGTCGCCGACGGCTTGAAAGCGCTCGAGCTTGCCGAGGCCGCGACGCGCTCGTGGCGCGAGGGCCGTGCGGTGCGCGTGGGCAATGAAGCGTGACGGACGAGGGGAGAGCGATCGATGACCCAAATTGTCAACCGCGCGCCGGTGAAGATCGGCGTGGCCGGCCTGGGGCGCCTCGGCAAGCGCCACGCGCAGAATCTCGCGTTTCGCGTGCCGGGCGCGGCGCTCGTCGCCGCGTGCAGTCCCGTCGACGAAGAGCGCGCGTGGGCGCAAGCGGCGCTGCCCGCGCCGCGCCTCTACGCCGGCTACGAAGCGTTGCTCGCCGACCAAGACGTGGACGCGGTGTGGCTCGTGACGCCGTCGGCGCTGCACGCCGACCAGATCGTCGCCGCCTTGCGCGCCGGCAAGCACGTGTTCTGCGAAAAGCCGCTGTCGCTCGAGCTCGCCGAATGCGAGCGCGTGCTCGAAGAAGCGAAGCGCCAGCCGCATCTGCAAGCGACGATCGGCTTCATGCGCCGCTTCGATCCGAGCTATCGCGACGCGTACGACAAGATCCAGCGCGGCGCGATCGGCCGGCCGTTCATGATCCGCTCGCAGACCACCGACAAGAACGACCCCGACGGCTTCTTCGTGCGTTTCGCGCCGACTTCGGGCGGCATCTTTCTCGACTGCACGGTTCATGACATCGACGTCACGCGCTGGCTGTTCGGCAACCCGCGGGCCAAGCGCGTGTTTGCGGCCGGCACGATCGCGCTGCACGAGGGCTTGCGCGCGTGCGGCGACGTCGATAACGGTGTGGCCGTCTGCGAGTTCGAGGACGGGCGGCTCGCCGTGTTCTTCGCGTCGCGGACGATGGCGCACGGCAACGACACGCACACGGAAGTCATCGGCACGGCAGGCGCGCTTGCGATCGGCCATATTCCGCGCGCGAGCCGCGTCGAGATCTACGACGAGCACGGCGTGCGCAACGAATGCACGCCGACGTTCTTCGAGCGCTTCGAAGACGCATTCCTGCACGAAGCGCAGGCCTTCGTCGATGCGGTAAGGGGCGGCAAGGCGTCGGGCGCGACGCTCGCCGATGCGCTCGAAGCGACGCGGATCGGCTGTGCGCTGCGGGAGGCGTTGACGACCGGGCTGCCGGTCGAGCTTTGACGGCGCGGCTTGACGGCGTGGTGGAGCCGCCGCACCCGGGCAGGCGCCCGGCGTCCGGCGGCGGACGTTCGTGTGCGGTAGAATTTGACCCTCTGTATAGCGCGAGTCCGTTGATCCATGAGCGATCGGCGGCTCGGCGCCCCATCCCGAAGGTCGATTGCCGATGCAAATTCACAAGGAAGTCGATGCGCGCGGATTGAACTGTCCGCTGCCCATCTTGCGCGCGAAAAAAGCGCTCGCCGACATGGAGAGCGGCCAGATTCTCAAGGTCCTCGCGACCGATCCCGGCTCGCAACGCGATTTCGCCGCGTTCGCGAAGCAGACGGGCAACGAGATCGTCGAAAGCTCCACTCAAGACAGGACGTTCGTCATCCTGGTGCGCCGGCGCTAGCCGCGTTCAGGCGTTTCCTGCCGCTTTGAAAAAGAGCCCCGCCACGCAGGCGGGCTTTTTTCTTCGGGGTAGCGCAGCGGGCGAGTTAGCTGTCCATCACCGGCTGGCGCGTGCGCAGATAGTTTGCGAAGTCGGTCGCGACTTCTGGATGCCGCAGCGCGAACTCGACCGTCGCCTTCAAGTAACCGAGCTTGCTGCCGCAATCGAAGCGCGTGCCGTGATACTTGTACGCGAGCACTTGCTCGTCGGCGAGCAGCGACTGGATCGCGTCGGTCAATTGCAGCTCGCCGCCCGCGCCCGGCTTGATCGCGCGCAGGTGATCGAAGATGCGCGGCTTGAGCACATAGCGGCCGACCACGCCCAGGTTCGACGGCGCGACTTCCGGGGCCGGCTTTTCGACGATGCCCGACATCTTGATGATCGCGTCTTCCCATTCCTTGCCGTCGACGATCCCGTAAGACTTCGTATCCGAGGGCGGGATCTCTTCGACGCCGATCACCGAGCTGTGATAGTGATCGAACACCTCGATCATCTGCTGCATCACGGGCGGCTCGCCGTACAGCAAGTCGTCCGCGAGGATCACGGCGAACGGGTTGTCGGCGACGAGCTTCTCGGCGCACAGCACGGCGTGGCCGAGGCCGAGCGCTTCGGGCTGGCGCACGTAGAAGCAGTCGACATGGCTCGGCTTGATGCTGCGCACGAGCTCGAGGAGCTTGTCTTTGCCGCGCGCTTCGAGTTCCGCTTCGATTTCGTATGACTTGTCGAAGTGGTCTTCGATGGCGCGCTTGCTGCGGCCCGTCACGAAGATCATTTCGGTGATGCCCGCGGCCATCGCCTCTTCGACCGCGTATTGGATCAGCGGCTTGTCGACGACGGGCAGCAT
This sequence comes from Trinickia mobilis, assembly GCF_017315705.1. Taxonomy (GTDB): domain Bacteria; phylum Pseudomonadota; class Gammaproteobacteria; order Burkholderiales; family Burkholderiaceae; genus Trinickia_A; species Trinickia_A mobilis. Next base: position 248,237 of record NZ_JAFLRF010000010.1, read on the forward strand.
TTCCTTCGGGCTCGCCTTGGTCGCAGGGAGGAAGCGGGTGCCGAGACCCGCGACCGGAAAGACTGCTTTGGTGACTTTTAGCATGGGATCTGCGTCCTCGTGTGTGCTCGAAATTGGTCGGGATGATTCGCGCCGCCAACGTCACGCGGGCAGCCGCGCGAGCTGTGCGCTCAGCTTGGCGATCGTATCGCGATATTCTGACAGCCTTTTCTGTTCCTGTTCCACAACCGCCGCGGGGGCTTTTGTGGCAAAGGCCTCATTGTCGAGCTTCGCGTTGCACTTCACGATCTCCGCATCCAGACGAGCAATTTCCTTGCCAAGCCGCTCGCGTTCGGCCGCGACGTCGATCTCGACCTTCAGCACGAGCTTGTCGCCGCCGACGATCGCGATCGGTGCGCCATGCGCTTCGGCGTCGAGCGCCGCCTCGTCGGCGATGATCTTGACTTCGGAGAGACGCGCGAGCGCTTGCGCGTACGGGGCGAACGTGTGCAGTCGTTCGGCGTTGCCGGTCGCGAGAAGCGGGACCTTCGTCGCCGGGGACAGGTTCATTTCGCCGCGCAGGTTGCGGCATGCGTCGACAACCGCTTTCAGGTCGGCCGCCCAGCGTTCGGCGCTTTCGTCGATCTTTTTCGGCTCGGCGACGGGATAGCGCTGCACCATGATCGACGCCGCGCCTTCCGCCGCCCCTGCGGGGTAGCTTTTTGCGAGCGGAGCGACCTTCTGCCAGAGCGCTTCGGTGATGAACGGGATGATCGGGTGCGCGAGGCGCAGCACCGTTTCGAGCACGCGCAGGAGCGTGCGGCGCGTCGCGCGCTGCTGCTCGGGCGTGCCGTTTTGGATCTGCACTTTGGCGAGTTCGAGATACCAGTCGCAGTATTCGTCCCACACGAACTTGTAAATTGCGTTCGCGACATTGTCGAAACGATAGTCGGCGAAACCCTTTTCGACTTCGGCTTCCACGCGCTGCAAGAGCGACACGATCCAGCGGTCCGCCTGCGAGAAGTCGAGATAGCCGCCGGGGCCGCAGTCGCCCGCACCGCACAGCTCGGGCTTGTCGAAGCCGCACTCGTGGCCTTCGCAATTCATCAGCACGAAGCGCGTCGCGTTCCAGAGCTTGTTGCAGAAGTTGCGATAGCCTTCGCAGCGCGCGAGGTCGAAGTTGACGTTGCGGCCGAGCGTCGCCATCGACGCCATCGTGAAGCGCAGCGCATCGGTGCCGAACGCGGGAATGCCCGACGGGAATTCCTTGCGCGTCTTCTTCTCGATCGTGGCGGCCTGCTTCGGGTTCATGAGGCCCGTCGTGCGCTTGGCGACGAGCGAATCGAGATCGATGCCGTCGACGATATCGATCGGGTCGAGCGTGTTGCCCTTGCTTTTGCTCATCTTCTGGCCTTCGGCGTCGCGCACGAGGCCGTGCACGTAGACCGTATGGAACGGCACTTTGCCGGTGAAGTGGGTGGTCATCATGACCATCCGCGCGACCCAGAAGAAGATGATGTCGAAGCCGGTGACGAGCACGGACGACGGCAGGAAGTGCTCCAGCTCCTGCGTCTCGTTCGGCCAGCCGAGCGACGAGAACGGCACGAGCGCCGACGAGAACCAGGTGTCGAGCACGTCTTCGTCGCGCTTGAGCGCGCCGGTGTAGCCCTGCGCGGCGGCTTGCGCGCGCGCGTCGGCTTCGGTCTTCGCGACGAAGACTTCGCCGTTTTCGCCGTACCACGCCGGGATCTGATGGCCCCACCACAGTTGGCGCGAGATGCACCAGTCCTGGATGTTTTCGAGCCACTGGTAGTAAGTGGCCGTCCAGTTCTCCGGCACGAGTTTGATCTCGCCGCTGCGCACCGCGTTCAGCGCCGTTTCGGCAATCGACTTGCCCGGATTGAACGTGCCTTCCGGAGCCGGTTTGCTCATCGCGACGAACCATTGGTCGGTCAGCATCGGCTCGAGCACGACGTTCGTGCGGTCGCCGCGCGGCACCGTCAGCTTGTGCGGCTTCACCGATTCGAGGAGGCCCTGCGCTTCGAGATCGGCGACAACCTGCTTGCGCGCTTCGAAGCGATCGAGGCCGCGGTACTTCGCGGGCGCGTTGTCGTTGATCTTCGCTTCGAGCGTGAGGATCTCGATCTGCGCAAGCTTGTGGCGCTGGCCGACCTGATAGTCGTTGAAGTCGTGCGCAGGCGTCACTTTCACGACGCCGGTGCCGAACTCGCGGTCGACGTAGTCGTCGGCGATGATCGGGATCTCGCGGTCCGTGAGCGGTAGCTTGACCGTCTTGCCGATCAGGTGAGCGTAGCGCGCGTCTTCCGGGTGGACCATCACGGCGGCGTCGCCGAGCATCGTCTCGGGACGCGTCGTAGCCACCGTCAGCTGGCCGCTGCCGTCGGCGAGCGGGTAGTGGATGTGCCACAGGTGGCCGTTTTCTTCCTCGCTCGCGACTTCGAGGTCGGACACGGCGGTCATCAGCACCGGATCCCAGTTCACGAGCCGCTTGCCGCGATAGATGAGCCCCTGTTCGTAGAGCCGCACGAACACGTCGGTCACGACCGCCGACATCTTGTCGTCCATCGTGAAGTATTCGCGCGGCCAGTCGATCGACGCGCCGAGGCGCCGCACTTGGCTCGTGATCGTCGAGCCCGACTGCTGCTTCCATTCCCACACGCGCTCGACGAATTTCTCGCGGCCGAGGTCATGGCGCGACACGCCTTCTCCGTCGAGCTGGCGCTCGACGACGATCTGCGTCGCGATGCCCGCGTGATCGGTGCCGGGCAGCCACATCGTGTTCTCGCCGAGCATGCGGTGATAGCGCGCGAGGCCGTCCATGATCGTCTGATTGAACGCATGGCCCATGTGCAGCGTGCCGGTGACGTTCGGCGGCGGCAGCTGGATCGAGAAGTCCTTGGCTGCCGGCTCGAACGCCGGCGCCGCATGGCCGCGTTTTTCCCATTCCGGCCCCCAATGGGCCTCGATGGTCTGGGGTTCGAAACTCTTCGCAAGCGTGGTGTCGCTCATGGTGGGGAATCTGCCGAAAAATGCGTGGAAAGAGGCGTCGAAACGTTCGATTATAAAGGCTCGTCCGAGGCGCAGGGCCGGGAGGGCCGAGAGCGGCGGCGAGGCTCGCGCGAGCGCGTTTGCCCGCCGTGCAATCGAGCGCCGCAGGAACTGCCGGCCGCCCGGGACTTATAATGTGCGACTCGCCGCCATGCGCGTTTCTCGCGCGCTGTATTGGCCGCTCTGCTCGTCATTGACCGCTCTCCCATGCCCGAACTGCTTGCGAACCTGAATCCCGAACAACACGCCGCCGTCACGCTGCCGAACGAACCCGCGCTGATCCTGGCCGGGGCCGGCAGCGGCAAGACGCGCGTGCTGATCACGCGCATCGCGTGGCTGATCCAGCATGGGCTCGCGTCGCCCGCGACGGTGCTCGCCGTCACGTTCACGAACAAGGCCGCGCGGGAGATGATGGCGCGCCTGTCGGCGCTGTTGCCGATCGATACGCGCGGCATGTGGATCGGCACCTTCCATGGCCTGTGCAACCGGATGCTGCGCGCGCATCACCGCGACGCAGGGCTGCCCGCCACGTTCCAGATCCTCGATACGGCGGATCAGTTGTCCGCGATCAAGCGCCTCCTGAAGGGCCTGAACGTCGACGACGAGAAATATCCGCCGAAGAACCTCCAGTACTTCATCAACAACGCCAAGGAGCAGGGGCTGCGGCCCGAGCACGTCGACGCGTCCGACAGCTTCAATCTCAAGTTCGTCGAGCTGTATCAGGCGTACGAGCAGCAGTGCCAGCGCGAGGGCGTGGTCGACTTTCCGGAGCTGCTGTTGCGCTGCTACGAACTGCTCGCGCACAACCCGCCGCTGCGCGCCCACTATCAAGCGCGTTTCCGGCACATTCTCGTCGACGAGTTCCAGGACACCAACAAGCTCCAATACGCGTGGCTCAAGCTGCTCGCGGGCGAATTGAACGCAAACCCGAACGCGATCTTCGCAGTCGGCGACGACGACCAGTCGATCTATGCGTTTCGCGGCGCGAACGTCGGCAACATGCGCGACTTCGAGCACGAATTCAAAGTGCGGCATCTGATCAAGCTCGAGCAGAACTACCGCTCGCACGGGCATATTCTCGATGCCGCCAATCAGCTGATCGCGAACAATTCGCGGCGGCTCGGCAAGAACCTGCGCACCGACGCGGGCCACGGCGAACCGGTGCGCGTCTACGAGGCGGCAACCGATTCGCAGGAAGCCGGCTGGATCGTCGAGGAGATCAAGGCGCTGATCAACAGCGGGCTCGCACGCGGCGAGACCGCCGTGCTCTATCGCAGCAACGCGCAGTCGCGCACGATCGAGCACACGCTCGTCAACGCGGGCATCGCGTACCGCGTGTATGGCGGACTGCGCTTTTTCGAGCGCCAGGAAGTCAAGCACGCGCTCGCGTATCTGCGCCTCATCGACAACCCCAACGACGACACCGCGTTCGCGCGCGTCGTCAACTTCCCGGCGCGCGGCATCGGCGCGCGCTCGATCGAACAGCTCGCGGACGCCGCGCGTCTGTACAACTGCTCGATGGCGGCGGCGATTCCGTACGTGACCGGCAAGGCGGGTTCGAGCTTGGGCGCGTTCGCGAACCTGATCGCGAAGATGCGTGCGCAAACGCAGCAGATGAGCTTGCCGGAAACGGTCGAGTACGTCGTGCGCGCGAGCGGTCTCGCGGACTTCTATCAGAACGAGCGCGAAGGCCAGGACCGCCTCGAGAACTTGCAGGAACTCGTGAACGCGGCGACGGCGTTCGTGAGCGAAGAGGGCTATGGGATCGATACGCCGGCGCGCTCGATTCCGCTGCGGCCGGGCGCCACCGCGGCGCCCGAGATCGCGGCGGTGCCGGGCGATCCGGCAGCCGTCGTGCTCGATCCGGCCGGCCTCGCCGACCCCGCGCAGAACCCCGACACCATGACGCCGCTCGCGGGCTTTCTGTCGCACGCCTCGCTCGAAGCGGGCGACAACCAGGCGCAAGCGGGCCAGGACGCCGTGCAGTTGATGACGGTGCACGCGGCGAAGGGGCTCGAGTTCACGGCGGTCTTCATCACGGGTCTGGAAGAGGGGCTGTTCCCGCACGAGAACAGCGCGCTCGAACAAGACGGGCTCGAGGAAGAGCGGCGGCTCATGTACGTCGCGATTACGCGGGCGAAGGAGCGGCTCTATCTGTCGTTTGCGCAGAGCCGGCTGCTGCATGGGCAGACGCGCTACAACATCCGCTCGCGCTTTTTCGACGAGCTGCCGCAGGAAACGCTCAAGTGGCTCACGCCCAAAGTCGAGCCGGGCGCGCGTTGGGGCGGCCGCTCGGACAGCGCCGGCTGGGGCCGCGACTGGTTCGCGCGTCCCGATCGCCGGGAAGGTTATTCCGGCGGGGCGCTCGAGCAAGCGCCGCTGCCCGCGTTCGCCGATAAGCAGCGCGCGGGCGAAACGGGCTTCAAGATCGGCCAGCCCGTGTTTCACACGAAATTCGGAGAGGGCACGGTGACGGCGCTCGAAGGCAGCGGCGCCGATGCGCGCGCGCAGGTCAAGTTCAAGCGGCACGGCGAGAAGTGGCTCGCGCTGGCCGTCGCTAAATTGCAGGCGGTCGAATGAGCTCGGAAACGATGGAATCGAAACAGCAGCGCCCGCTGGGCGTGCTGGCGGCGCTGCCGCAGGAATTGGGCGACCTCGTCGACGCGATGCGCGCCGAGGGCGGCCTGCGCACGGTGACTGTCGGCCGGCGCGACTATCACGTCGGCACCGTGCACCGCGTGCCGTGCGTCGTGACGCTCGCGCGCATCGGCAAGGTTGCGGCCGCGGCCACGGCGAGCGCACTGATTCACGTGTTCGATGTCGAGGCGATCGTCTTTACCGGCGTCGCGGGCGGCGTGGGGAGCCACGTGCGCGTCGGCGATGTCGTCGTCGCGAATGCGCTGCTGCAGCACGATCTCGACGCGTCGCCGCTGTTTCCACGCTACGAGGTGCCGTTGCTCGGCGTGACGCACTTTGCCGCCGATCTTGCGCTCGCCGATGAACTTGCCGCTGCGTGCGAGCGCTTCGTCGCCGATGAAGGCGCGGCGCTCGCCGAGCAGTTTCGTTTGAACGGCGCGCGCGTGCATCGCGGGCTCGTGATCAGCGGCGACCGGTTCGTGTCGAGCTCGGAGGAAGTCGGCGCGCTGCGCGCGGCGCTGCCGGAAGCGCTCGCGGTCGAAATGGAAGGCGCGGCGATTGCGCAGGTCTGCTACGAGCACGACGTCCCGTGCGCGATCGTGCGGACCATCTCCGATACCGCCGACGATCACGCGAGCGCGTCGTTCACGTCGTTTCTCACCGATATCGCGCACGCGTATTCGTCGGGGATCTTGCGGCGGTTTCTGGAGGCGCGGGCGGGGGCTTGAGCGGCCGGGCGTCACACGCCCGCTCAACCTCCAGCGAGCGCCGCACGCAGCATCTGCAACGCCGCCGGATCTTCGATCGTCGGCAAATCCCCCGGATCGCGGCCTTCGGCCAGCGCCGCAATCGCGCGGCGCAAGAGCTTGCCGGAGCGCGTCTTCGGCAGCATCGCGACAAAGTGCACGCGCGCCGGGCGCCCGATCGCGCCCAGGTGACGGTCGACGGTCGCGAGCAACGCGGCTTCGAGCTTCTTGCGATCGTCGGGCGCGGCGGCGGCCTGCGCATCGCGCAGCACGACGAACGCGAGCGGCACCTGGCCTTTCTCCGCATCGGCCACGCCGACCACCGCCACTTCTGCCACCGCCGCGTGGCTCGACAGCGCTTCTTCGATCTCGCGCGTGCCGAAGCGATGGCTCGCGACGTTGATGACATCGTCGGTGCGGCCGAGGATCGACACATAGCCGTCGTCGTCCTGAATGCCCCAGTCGAACGTCGAATACACCGGCTGTCCCGCCATCTCCGACCAGTAGGTATCGACGAAACGCTTGTCGTCGCCCCATACCGTCGCCATGCAGCCGGGCGGCAGCGGATAGCCGAGCGTGACGACGCCTTTTTCGCCGGGCGCGCATGGCTCGCCGGTCGCCTCGTCGCGCACCACGAGGTGGTAGCCGTAGACCGGCACGCCCGGCGAGCCGAGCTTCGGCGGCAGCGCCTCGACGCCGCGCTGGATCGCGATGATCGGCCATCCCGTTTCGGTCTGCCAGTAGTTGTCGACGACGGGCTTGCCGAGCGCGTCCTGAATCCAAGCCGAGGTGGGTTCGTCGAGCGGCTCGCCGGCGAGGAACAGCGCGCGCAGGCTCGACAGATCGGCCGCCTTCAGCAACGCCGGGTCTTGCTTCTTGAGCACGCGCAACGCAGTCGGCGACGTGAACATCAAGTTGATCTTGTATTGCTCGACGAGCCGCCACCAGATGCCGCCGTCCGGCCGGAGCGGCGTGCCTTCGTACAGCACGGTCGTGAGCCCGGCGATCAGCGGCGCATAGATGATGTAGCTGTGGCCGACCACCCAGCCGATATCGGACGCGGTGAACATCGTGTCGCCCGCGCGTCCTTCGAAGATGTACTCCATCGACGCGGCGAGCGCGACCGCATAGCCGCCGACGTCGCGCTGCACGCCCTTGGGCCGCCCGGTCGTGCCCGACGTGTAGAGCACGTACGACGGCTCGTTCGATTCGAGCCATTCGCACGGCACGTGGGCGTTGAAGTACTGCTCGCGCAGCGGCTCGTAGGCGACCAGATAGCTCGCGTTGAGCCGCTCGGGCGCGAGCTGCCGGTCGATCAACAGCACGCGCGCGGTCTGGTGCGCGGCGCGCGCGAGCGCTTCGTCGACAAGCGGCGTGTAGTCGATCACCTTGCCGCCGCGCGCGCCGGCGTCGGCGGTGACGATCAGCGCGGGCGTCGCGTCGTCGATGCGCGCGGCGAGGCTCGCCGCGGCGAAGCCGCCGAACACGACCGAATGGATCGCGCCGAGCCGCGCGCAGGCGAGCATGGCGAACACCGCCTCGGGGATCATCGGCAGATAGATCAGCACGCGCTCGCCGCGCGCGACGCCGAGCGAGCGCATCACCGCGGCCATCCGGTTCACTTCGTCGTACAGCTCGGCATACGTGAAGCGGCGCTCGATGCCGGTTTCGGTCGACACGCTGATGAGCGCATCCTGCTGCGCGCGCGTCGCGAGGTGGCGGTCGAGCGCGTTATGGCACAGGTTCGTGCGGCCGCCGACGAACCAGCGCGTGAAGGGCGGATGGCTAGCGTCGAGCACCGTGTGAAACGGCGTCTCCCAATGGATGCGGGCAGCTTCGGCACGCCAGAATTCGCCGGGTTCGTCGATCGAGCGGCGATGGAAATCGCGGTAGCGGGTCATGGTCGGCGGTCCTCGGGGATGTGGGCGGCGCAGCACTCGGTCGGCAGCAGCGGGGCGTCGCGCCTGTGCGCCATGCGCTTCAATGCGTGCCGCAATACAGCATAGGACCCGGAGTCGACGGCTCACAACTCGGGTTCACCATGACCGTGTCGCGGATTCCAAGCGGCGCCAGCCGGCCGGCGCTCGCGACCGCCATTCTGATCTCGATTTGGCGTAACCTGCAAATTCCGACTCTGGTGTTTCTCGCGAGCATGAATGCGATCCCGGACGCGACCTTCAGGGCCGCCGCGCTCGACGGCGCGAGCGGCCGCACCCTCTTTCGCCGCATCATGCTGCCGCTTGTCCGGCCGCGACCTGTCGGTTTTCTTCGGAGCGCACGCCGTCGACATGGGCGCGCTGCTCACCGGGCTCGCGATCTCCGCATGGCCTCTTATCGCCGTCTACTCGCTGTTTTCGGAGCAGTCCGCCGAAGGCCTCACGGCCGGCGCGGTAAAGGGCTGAGACAACGAGGAAATTCGTCATGTTAATGAAGACTGAAATGCCGAATCCGTTGCACACGGAGCTCGATCTCTATTCGGCCGATCACCTGATCGACGTGCTGGTCGACGACCAGCTCAACGCCGTGAAGGCGGTTTGGGGGAGCCGGGAGAAGCTGGCCCAGGCGGTCCGCGAGGCGCTCCCCCGGATGCGTGCCGGGGGCCGGTTGATTTACGTCGGAGCCGGAACGTCAGGCCGCCTTGGACTGATGGATTCCGTGGAGCTTTACCCGACGTTCTCGTGGCCGAAAAATCGGGCGATTGCGCTGCTGGCCGGCGGATCGAGAGCGATCTGGGAGTCGATCGAAGGGGCGGAGGACGACGAGCGCCAGGGGGCGTCAGACTTCCTGTCGATCAAGCCTGTTGCCAACGACGTCGTGCTGGCGATCGCCGCATCCGGCGGCACCCCTTATGTGCTTGGCGCCTTGCGCGCTGCGCGCAAGGCCGGCGCGCTCACAATCGGTCTCGCGAACAACCCCGATGCGGCGGTGATTACCGAAGCGCAGATCGGCGTCGCGCTCGACACGGGCCCCGAGGTGATTTCAGGCAGCACGCGTCTCAAGGCCGGAACCGCGCAGAAGATCGCGCTCAACAGCTTTTCGAGCGCCTTGATGGTGGGGCTGAACAAGGTGTACGGCAACCTCATGGTCGACTTGCGGCCGACCAATGCCAAGCTCATCCGCCGCTCGGTCAACCTGACCAGGCATGCCACCGGCGCATCCGACGAACTGGCTCGCCGCACGCTGGAGTCGTGCGGCTTTCAGGTCAAGGTGGCCATCGTCGCGTTAAAGCGCGGCATCGGCGTGACGGAGGCCGAATCGCAACTGGCGGCAGTCGATGGCAGCGTGCGGCGCGCCATTGCCGGGTGAGTCGAGCGAAGGGCGCGTCGGCGCGCGATTGGCCTGCATTCCCCGGTAATCGCGCTGAGAGGCGCGATTTCGGATAAGTCTTATATAGCAGCGCTATCACTCTGGATTAGGTTGGCTGGCCGGATCGTTCGCTTGGCGATACCGGTACATGACTGAACAACCTGAAAGGAGTGAGGGAGATGACACGAGATATTTTCTTGAAGCTCACCGGCATAGACGGCGAATCGATGGATGCAAGTCATCCGAACGAAATCGAGGTGCTGACGTGGGATTGGTCGGTGAGTCAGCAATCCAATATGCATGCGGGCAGGGGTAGCGGAGCGGGCAAATGCACCGTTGGCGACCTGACGTTCGAGCACTACATCGATCGCGCCACGCCGAGCTTGGTTCAGTACTGCCTGACAGGCAAGCATGTCGACAGCGCGGTGCTGGTGATGCGCAAAGCCGGCGGCAAGCCGCTCGAATACCTGAAGCTCACGATGGGGGATGTGCTCGTTACCCAAGTGAAGCCAGCCGGCAACGTCAACATGCGCGCTCCGCGCGAAGAAATTCGCTTGTCCTTCGCTCGCGTGAGGCAGGAATCCGTGATTCAGAACGCCGATGGCGGCAGCGCCGGGACGGTGAGCATGGGTTACGACATTAAGGCCAATAAGGCAATCTGACGACGGGAGGGATGCCATGCTGTTTATTTCGAAAAATGGGCATGTGGATGCGGAACGCATCATCGTGAAAGTTTTTCCGGCGATTGAGCGCGCATCGATGAATGTCGTGAACGGTATTGTGGTGCATCAAACAGATAGTTACAAACTTGATAGCGTGTTTAATAGTTATAAAGATAAGGGTGCTAACGGTGCACATTTCTTAATTGATAAAAATGGAGAAATTTATCAAACGGCTTCCTTGTTCAGGCGGACAAATCACGTGGGAAGAATGCAATCTCGCTGCATCGTAACGAAAAAATGTACTCCTGCTGAACTTAAGGCGGCAATCGGAGCGAGTAAAAGCCCTGTTGCGCTAACAAAGCACGAAATGAAAAAGAGCTTCCCTGATCGCTTTCCGTCAAATGAGGATTCCATCGGGATAGAGCTGGTGGGGAAGGCGATTGGCCCTGAAAAGCAGGAAGTGTATGAAGCGGTGACGGATCAGCAGAACGCTTCGCTAAAATGGCTGATCGGAGAGCTGGTCGATACTCTAAATGTTTCGATTCGGGAAGTTTATAGACACCCGGAAATCGGGCGTAAAAATTTAACCGAGGCGGGTACAGCAAAATGGTAACTCATATTTGCCGTCACGCTCTAAGTGCGCTGATTGCCATGAGTCTGACTTCTTTTTCGCAAAACAGTCATTCGAGAGCAATTGTCCGACTGACCATCGAAAAGGTCGGGCTGAGCAAGAACGAAAACGACAGAGGAATTGTTGATGCATGCAAGGAGTTCAGGCCCACCTTAAAGCAAGTGCACGGGTATTTTAATAAGGCTTATCCTGTGGAGAGTTACATAGGAACAACCGAACGTTATTCGGATTGCGGTAGTGTGCGGAGATATGTGCAAGAAGGCTGAGGGGGCAAGTGCCTGAGGTGGAAGGTGACCATGGTGTAAGTTG
>NZ_JAFLRF010000100.1 GCF_017315705.1 Trinickia mobilis
AACCGGGTCAACGGCCAGCTCGGGTATCCGCTCGGACCGACGCGCCCGCCTAAACTCCCGAGGTTGGAGCCGGGCGGCGCGAACGTCGATGGGAACCCACCGATACCCGCTCCCGGCGACTTCGATATGGACGGCTTCGAACGCGACGTCAATCTCCAGCAGCCGCAAGAAACACCCGTAGAGCCTCCCGGCGGGCAGGATCACCCGAGCCGAGACGGGACAGCGGACGGCCCGCATGGCAATCCCGAACCGAACCCAATCCAGCCGGACGCAAGCGCAGGACACGACGACTTCGAACACATATCCAATGCCGCGCCCGGACCTGGCGCACCACGCATGCCTGATCACATAGAGGAAACGCCGGACGAAATCGACCAATTACTGGCTTCCGGGCAGCCGGAACAACGGCTGCTGAATCAGCAGGACAAAAAAACGGCAGCTGTAAAAAAATATCTTCCCGGATTTTATACGCCGGTGGAACTAGAGAAAGAATACGGAGTCCCTGAATCTTCAATAAAAAATGAAGCCAAAAAAATATATAAAAACCCCGAAAAATACCCCGGCATGGGAAAAAACGAAAGCAACGATATACCAAAAGCGCGCTCTCGCTGTTACGGAATCAGACACAGGAAGATTGCGTATGATAATTTCGATAGAAACAATTTATCCGTTGCAGATCTCGCAAAAAAATACAATACCGATGAAAGCATCATAAAAGATGTGTTGCTCGATCAAATAAAGATGCGCTCCGAGGCGCTCTTGCGCGATACGCTGCCGAATAGCGCGAATCGGGCCGCCCAATTAGATCGACCGCCCCCGGCCAATGAGGCATTGAATCAAGAACAACAAACCCGTCCTGTCCAGCCAGACGCAAGCGCAGGACACGACGAAATCGGCCAATTACTGGCTTCCGGGCAGCCGGAACAACGGCCGCTGAATCAGCAGGACAAAAAAACGGCAGCTGCAAAAAAACATCTCTCCGGATTTTATACGGCGCGGGAACTGGAGAAAGAATACGGAGTCGCTAAAGCTTCAATACAAAAAGAAGTCCAAAAAATACGTAAAAACCCCGAAAAATACCCCGGCGTGGAAAAAAAGGAAAGCAACGACATACTAAAAGCGCGCTCTTCCGGTTACGGGTTCAGGCACAGGGAGATTGCGTATGATGATTTCCATAGAAACAATTTACCCGTTGCAGATCTCGCAAAAAAATTCGGTACCGATGAAAGCATCATAAAAGATGTGTTGGTCGATCACATAAAGATGCGCTCTGAGGCGCGCTTGGACGATACGCTGCCGAATAGCCCGAATCGGGCCGCCCAACGAGATCGACCACCCCCGGCCAATGAAGCACTGATTCAAGAACGACAAACCCGTCCTGACGCGCAAATACGCGCGCAAGCCAATTTGCCTGAGGCGCCTCAACCCCGCACTTTCGCGCAGCTTTCCATTGAAACACGGGAGAGAATTCTTTTAGAGAGAAAACTCCGCAGAACCGACCGTGCGATCGCCGAACGATATAAGACATCGGAAACGGTCATCAATGAAATCGCTACTGACGCCGCGGAAAATCCCGGGCGATATGCATACCCTCCCTCGCTTGTCCCGCGGGAGGATAGAGTGCGTATTTATCACTTGGCCCAAGGCGGTGAGGCGGGAATAGCAACCGCATCCCGAAGATACAACCTGACCGAGCGTTCCGTCAGACGGATCGTCGAGCACGTCAGACGTCACGTGCCCAACGGAGACGCATCCAAATTAGACGCATCCAATTTTCCGATGAATCTTGACTGACCTGAACACCTCACGTGGCGCGGCGAAGCCGAACGCTGACCGGCGGAACGGGAAACGGACGCGATGGAACCGCTGATCGACGCGCTGATGCCGGCGTTGACCGGCCTCGCGCTAGCGCTGCCTCGCTGGCTTGTGTTCATGTCCTTCGTGCCCGTCTTCTCGGCGCGCTCGACCGGCAGTCTCGCGCGCAACGCGGTAGCCATTGCGCTCGCATTGCCGCTCCTTCCGGCGCTTGCCGCACGCCTCGAGACGCACGCGCCGCCGTTCGCCGAGCTCTGCCTGCTCGCGCTGAAGGAGGCGGGAATCGGGCTCGTGCTCGGCTGCGCGGCGGCTGTGCCGTTCTGGGCGTTCGAGATGGCGGGCTGCTATGTCGACAACCAGCGCGGTGCGAACATGCAGGCGGTGAACCCGCTCGCGAACGCCGACGCGTCCGTGCTGGGCGGGCTGCTGCAGCAAGGGCTGGCGGTCGTGCTGATCGTCGCCGGCATCCTGCCGCAGATGTTCGGCGCCGTCTACGACAGTTACGCGGTCTGGCCGCCGCTCGCGTGGGTGCCGCCGCCGGACGAAACCGCGCGAGCCGCGCTCGCGTCGCATCTGGTGCGCGCGACGACGGTGGGGTTGATGCTCGCGGGGCCTGCGCTGCTTTGCCTAGGGCTGATCGAATTGGGTTTTGCGCTGCTGTCGCGGTGGGTGCCCCAGGTGCCGGCGTATTTCGCGGCGCTGCCGGTCAAGAGCATCGCCGCGCTCTTCGTACTCGCCCTCGCCGTTCATGTGCTCGGCGACGTGGCAACGCAGGAGGGCGAGCGCGCCGCCGATCTCCTGCGCACGCTGATCTTGCGCGCGCCTTCGGCGAGAGCCGTGCCATGAGCGACAAGTCGCTACCCCCGACCCACAAGCGCATACGCGACGCGCGCCTGGAAGGCGATGCTTTCGCTGCCCCCCAGCACCGTGCGGGCCGCGCTGGCGGCGATGCTGCTGCCCACTGCCATCGGCGTATTGCTCAAGCGCGTGCCGCATCTTCGCTCGTTGCGGATGGGCCATGACGAGGTGCACCGCGAACAGAGACGCAACGAACTATCTGCATTTATCAAACACGAGGAGCAAAGAATGTTCACAAGCAGAATTACCGCTCACGGCGCGCCATTTTTTGTCGAAAATGGCGAGGGGTCAAAATATTATGTCAGCGGTAATGAGGCCGCTAAAGATTGGGCCAACAAGGTCGATCCGAATATCAAGCATATTGACATGCGCTCGTGCCATGGCGCCGCAGGCGGCCCTTTCTCCAACGCTCAGATGCTGGCTAACCACACCGGTGCCGCCGTTACAGGTTATGACGGAAGGGTAAACAACCTCGGCGGCAACGCGCATCGTTTTCGCCCGCAGTCATCTGCTGTGGCGTCGGCTACGGGCACGGTGAACCATGCCTTTGGTTCAATTGGAGCTTTTTGGAAAAAGACATGAAATGGCTCATAGCCGCTGACAAAACTGATCAGTCGACGCCAGCACGTTAGGCCGCTGCCGAAACCAAGTTCCTGCGGCAAATCTTCCCACGGGGTCGCGGTCAAGCTGATCTCGATCTCGGCCGTGCTGCTCGCCTGCGGGCGCTGGATGGGCGTCGAGATTCTCCAACT
>NZ_JAFLRF010000101.1 GCF_017315705.1 Trinickia mobilis
GCGAGAACGCGTCCTTCGGACAAGGCGAAGCGCAGCGAGCGCATATCTCCGCCAACGTGCCGGCGAGCGCATGACCAGCGCAGCCATCATCTGCTCGAACGGAGTATTCCATGCGTTTTTTGCGGTCTTCCCAGGCAATTCAGCTCGGCCTCGCTGTCGCAGACGGCGATCGCTTTTTCGGTGTGGTTCAAAGTGACGATCACTACCCTAGCGATCTGAACGCGCTCGTCGCCGCAGGCGGTAGCGCGCTCAAGTCGGTGGCGGCCTGTTCTACTCGATGTTCTTCCTGACTCAGAATCTCAAGCTCGATGCCGTTTTCGGGACGCTCGCTAAAAAACGTCATGCCTGGCGAGGAGGTCAGGATGCCGGTAGCGCTTGCGCCAACCGGCTTGACCGGCATGGTGCATCCTGACGGGGAGATCCTGGCAGCGCCGGCGGCAGAGACGTTTATCGACGGCGGCATCCGCTCCGGACAGGACGTGCTGAAGGCCCGGTGTCCCGGAGCCGATGGCGCGTTCATCGGCCGTCCATTTCTTTACGCGCTCGGCGCCATGGGCGCACCCGGTGTCACGCGCGCGCCTGAGACCCTGTACAAAGAAATGGATGTTACCTTGGCGCTATGCGGCCGCAACTCCGTGGCCAATGCGAGCCGCGATATGTTGATGCCGGTGTCTCTCGATTGCACCCAATGAAGGAGCAGCGTCTTGCCCAAGATTATCAGGGCCGCTCAGGTACCATATATATTGGACAAACGATCGACGACGCTTTCGCGGATCTCCGACGAGATCCGGGAGCCTTTGGTTGCGCGGGCCAGCATGAGCGCTCCGACGAGTGTCGAAAGCAGTGTGAGCGCGTCCGGCCGCGACAGTCCGCCCGAGTCCGCTGCTTTGGTCTGCAGCGCGGTCGTCAGCTTGTCGACGCCCGCGTTGTAGGCCTGGCGCACGAGCTTGTCCGACGGTTCACGGGTGACATCTGCGGCGAGCGTGGCTGCGGCACAGTCCGGAACACTAGAGACGTTGCCGTCTCTCAAATACCACTTGATGATCTTGAGCAGGGCCTCATGCTCCGTGACACCGGAGGAAAGAATTTTGGTCCACTGCCGCATCGACTGATCAAAAGATCTGTTACACGCCAAGGCTGCCAGTTCATCCTTCGAATCGAAATGGCTGTAGAAGCTTCCGTGCGACAGACCGACTGCTGCCATGACCTCTGCGACGCTGATTCCATTGAGACCGTGCTCGCGAAACAACTTCGCGGAAGCGATCTCGATTTCCTCTTTATGTCTGTCGGATACCTCGCGCGACACTCGTGGCATTCTCGTTCCAGGAAAAGTGGCTCTAACAGTAATCTAGCGGTTCATCTGTATTTCAAGTATAGCAAAACGTACCTCGGTATCGGGGCGGCGGACCCCGAGGCCACTTCGCAGACGGACACGTCGTTTGGAGCGAAAGTAATGCATGATTCGCTGAACGACGAACTTGTGATCGGCTGGCTGGGCGCCTGCTTCGGTCCTATGTCTCGCGCCGCGCCAATTTACGCGTATGTGCAAGTAAATGACGCGTCATCAAGAGTGTTGCTGCGCACTGAAGGTATGCGACTACCTGAAGCGTGGCGACCACTTCGGCCTGCCGGATGCCCGTTTCTTCTGCCGATCCTGCCGCGCCTTTGTGCGGCGCGTCATGTGCATACACACAATATTCGCCGATCATAATTCCAAAAAGGAACGTTAATTATGAATAATATTCGCATTTGGAAACGCAAGCGCAAGTCTATCCTACGGATTTGTTCAATACCAGCGGTGGCGCAGTCCCCTCCCCCAGCCTGCGTGGCCGCAATTTATAAAGGAGAGAACCATGCCGCTCGTACGAATCGATATTTTGAAGGACGCCAACCCCAAGTTGATCAAGGCTCTCAGTGACACGGTGTATGAGGCCATGATCAACGCTTCTGCGAAGCACTGAGGAGCGTCGCAGCCGTATCTGTTCACCACTGATCTTTGATCTTTCTGCAAAGGGAATTCATGAGTAACGAAAGCACATTTAGCCGTCGAACACTGTTGAAGGGGGTCGCCCTCGCCGGGAGCATGGTTACGCTTCCTTCAATCGCGTCAGCGGCTAAAGAAACCCTTAATGAGAGCGGCGAGGCGACCACGCTCGCGGAAGTTGCATATTCTCCGAACGCAAAAGTCACCATCGAGAGGCGCGGCACGATCGCACTGATCGGAATTAATCGCCCGTACATACACAACAGAATTGACCCCGAGACCTTCACGGCCCTTGGACGAGCCTACTACGATTACGATCACGATCCTTCACTGAGAGCTGCTGTGCTATTTGGACACGGTGATAACTTCTCTCGTGGAATCGACGTAGATGGATTCCGACCGCTGGTTAGAGCGGGGCAACCTCTAATAAGCGGCGACAAAGTGATCGATCCGCTCGGAAAGACCGACACGCCTCATTTGACGAAGCCGCTGATCGTTGTTGTGCATGGCGACACGTGGAACATGGCTCACGAAATTCATCTCGTAGCCGACATCCGCATCGCGGCCGCCGACACGCGCTTTGGACAAGACGAGAATACGCACGGACGCTTTCCAGGCGGTGGTTCAACGGTCAGGTTTGTGCACGAGGCCGGATGGGGCAACGCAATGCGATATATGTTGACTGGCGACCATTGGAGCGCAGAGGAAGCCTACCGAATGAGGGTGGTCCAGGAAGTAGCCCCCAATTCCAAGGAAGCGCTTGCAAGAGGGATCGCAATTGCTGAAAAGATCTCCGCCTGCGGTCCGTTAGGCATTAAGACGTCTCTCGTTTCGGCCCATCTGGCTCTTGACCCGAGTCAATCGGAGGCCCTGTCAAAACTCGACGCGCAGTTTGGTACGCTCTTTCACACAAGAGATTTCCAAGAAGGCCGCGACGCGGAAGCTCAGGGGCGTCCTCCCGTCTACATTGGCAGCTAGTTGATAGCCAACGAAGAAGTTTTACCGCTGGAAGAAACAGTACGCGGGCCTGGAATCGAACCGAACCAGGTCCGCAACCTATTCACGCAGCCGCATTTCGGCAGCGCCAGCGCTCGGCAAGTTAGGCCAAGGCTACGCTCGCCCTGCATGCCCCTAGCCGCGCGCCTGGTCCCGCATGGCAACTTTCTTCGCGGTCGGCGTCGTAATCTTGGCCTGTGCCGCCGTCTCGTTCTGATCGATGATCTTCGCGATCTCCGCATCGGCCTCGTCGCCGTACCGCGCGAACACGTCG
>NZ_JAFLRF010000102.1 GCF_017315705.1 Trinickia mobilis
TTGCGCGCGCCGGCCAGCGTCGAGCCCGAACAGGCGGGCCGGGCGGCGGCGCCGAAGGTTGCGGCGCTGACCAAGGTGCAGCGGTGGGAGGAACGCAAGGCGCTGATCTCGGCTGGGCGGGACAATCCGTCCGCCAAGGTCAATGCCGCTGCGCAGCGGTTGGCGCGCAATAACGTCGCGGTGGAGAAGGCCCGGTTGACAGACCATGTTTATGAGCCGACGAGGCCGGTGCCGGAGGGGTGGAGGAATGTGAGCGGGGACGTGGATGCTCTGGGGTGGCACGGATTAAAAGAGGAGCATTTAGAAATCAAGGGCGCGAACTTCCGAGCCCAGCTTTACGAACCCACTCAAAGTGTATTCGGCAACGAAATGAAGTCAACTTTGGCTATCAAGGGAACCGAAATGTCCAGCTTAGACGACTGGAGCAACAATGCTGCTCAAGGATTGAATATGGAGTCAGCGTATTACCGGCAAGCCGTCAAGATCGGGACATTTCTCATGAATGACGAAAATCCAATTGATATTGCCGGGCACTCCCAGGGCGGTGGACTATGCGCTGCCATGTCAATTGCAAGCGGCAAGGATTGCTGGAGTTTCAATGCCGCCGGCCTGCACCCAGAAACCGTCAAACGCTATGGCGGAACGCCACAAACCTCCCAAATCTACGCGTACCACGTGAAGGGTGAAATCTTGACGACCCTGCAAAGCTGGTTGCCGTTGCCGGAGGCTTCAGGTACACCCTACGCGTTAGATGGCAAAGGCTTCACCGTAAGTCGGCACTTTATTAGCCAGGTGATTGATGGCATCGAAAAGCAGAAGCACGAGGATGTATTGATTCTCCAGGAAGTATTTCCATGAGACGACTGCTTTCGATCCTCACCCTAATAGGCCTGTTACTAATATCCATTACCGCGTGCGCCATGAAAAAATTTCCTGCCGGTGACTTCTTCTCTGGTCCGCAACTCGTACTCGCTCAGGCGATCGAACGCGGAGACCTTGCCAAAGCGCAACAGCTTGCACCGACCACCGAACTGAACATGCCGGGCCGCAAAGGTATGACACTCCTGTTTTTCGCTGTTCAGGAGGCGCTTCAGCGAGACCCGAAGCAGCTGAATATGATCACGTTGCTTGTCAAGGCTGGAGCCGACCCGCTTCAGGAAGTACCGAATTTTGGCGATGCGCTTGGCGTGGTGCTGAACAGTTCTCATCCTGAATTTCTGCGCGCCTTACTTGACGGAGGAGTTGATCCCAATACAACGACGGCCAAAGGCACTCCAATCATTTTTTTCACGGCGACAGAAGAAACATTGGAATCGCTGAAATTGCTGATTTGCAGAGGCGCAGATGCTAACAAGCGGGACTTGTTGCGCAATACAGCTCTGGTCGATGCCATAGCTAGCAATAGCTTTGATACAGCCAACTATTTGCTTGATCGCGGCGCAAACCCGAACACCTACAACATTAATGGTGTTTCCTTTGCCTGGCAGTTACAAGGGCAGATGAAACGCCAGGTCGAAAATTCGGACTTCTGGATAAAGCTGCTCAATATCCGCGACCGCATCGTCAAGATGGGCGTCAAATGGCCACCTGAATCGCCCCAGCAGATACGCGCTCGTTGGGGCAGCAACGCACCCAGACGGCTGGATGACGGCAAACTTCCGCTCTAGTTGAAAAAGCACGCGAGTAGCCGTGAATGCTCTCCATCGCAGCTGCCGAATCATGTCGGCGGCAACGTGTGTCGTGCGACTCGGGCACCTGGGCTCGCCAGGGCTGGCGGGCGAGCCGAATGCGGCGGCAGGTCGATGCCCGCGGGCCGTGGCGCGAATCGAGCGCTCAAGTAGGGATGGCTGTCGCAAATTCGAGTGCTGGGCGAAATCGGGTCGCAATGCCGGGCGCGAGCCCCCGGAGGCCTTCGGCCTGCGAACGCTGCAACGGTAGCTCGGATGCGCGTCGGCAGACGGCCGCGCCCTAGTAAAAACCAGGGTATCCAATTCGGAATTGTCCGATTTCTTCTCGAATTGCAGCGTGGCGTAGTGACGGTTTTGCCGTCACCACGGGAGCACGTATGTTGCAATGCAGCTTTGAACTCAATGACGAGCCTATGAGCGCGTTCAGAATTGGAACGACTTCGGTACCCGCGTTCTCGGGCCTCGCCCCGCATATCAATCGGCGCATCTCTGCATGCTTGCCCAACTTGGGGCCGATCCCGCCGGGCCGGTACTACATCGTTGATCGGGAGTCGGGCGGGCATCTGGCGTGGCTCAAGGAAATTTTCATCGATCGAAGCGATTGGTTCGCCTTGTACGCGGCCGACGGAAAGGTCGACGACGCCATGTTCTGCAACGAGGTTCAGCGCGGAAAATTCCGCCTGCACCCCAAGGGACCGCGCGGCATCAGCCAGGGCTGCATCGTCATTGACCGCCCCGCCGATTTCCACCGGACTAGAGGCCTGATTGTCGGCTGCGGCAAGCATCCGATTCCCGGCAGCGCTCTGAGCACTTACGGAATGGTGACGGTGAAATGAGGCGCGCAACGAAAATTAGCGGCGTCATTGTTTGGCTACTTTTCGCCACGCTTGCGCTTACGTATGTGTGGGGGCGACACCCAGATGCAATTCCGCCGCCGCCGCTCGCCTTCTCACTCTGGCTCAACGACTTGTTTGACGCATACGATGCGGAGGCAAGCGGCGTGGTGGACGTTTATTACATGCTCGCCGTCTCCTTCATCCTCGTCAGTTTCTGCACCTTCGTTGCATGGCGCATTTTCAAGCGTCTTTGCAAACGATAGATAAAAGGACTTGCGGCGGGCGCCCCCCGCCCGCCGCAGCTTTGCCCCGTTACTATCTTCATGCCCCGATAATCGGGGCTTTGGCCAGCCAGGCCCGGCATGATTCCCGCCCCCAGTCGC
>NZ_JAFLRF010000103.1:0-2347 GCF_017315705.1 Trinickia mobilis
GTCGTACATGACGAGTCATCTGGGTTTGCCGCGACATACGGTACTGTTTGCCATCCTGATCGCCGCGGCACTTGAGCTGGTAACGAACCCCTTGTTTGGCGCACTTTCGGACAGGATCGGCCGCAAGCCCGTCGTCGCCTTCGGCGCGCTCGTCGCGCTGATCGCGCCCTTCCCTTTCTTTTTCATGGTGGGCACCGGCGCCCCTAAACTAATCGTCCTTGCCGAGATCTTGGTTCTTACGATCGCCCACGCAGCAGTGTTTTCGCCCATGGCGGCCTGGTTCGCCGAGATGTTCAGTGCGGAAGTCCGATATAGCGGTGTCACGATCGGCTTTCAGCTGGGCGCGCTCTTGGCCGGAGCACCGACACCGCTGATCGCAACGGCTCTCCTCGCCAAGTATGGAGGATTCACGTCCGTGGCAATCTTTGCGATGGTCGCCGCAGGAATCACGCTCGTCTGCACCTTTATAGCGAGTGACTCTGCGCGAGGGCAAGTTGGTGCTTCGGCCGTCTCCCCGTCACTCGGAAGGAACGGAATAACAGGAGCATAAGTCATCAGGTATCGCATGTATGTCGATGTGCGGGGCATCGCCCTCGATGTACGAACTCTGCGTTCCTGAGCGCAACCGTGAGGTGGTCGACGGCTATGTCATGAAAAATCGGATTCGTTGTAATCAGAGGACGAACTTTGTCGCTACGGCACGCTTGAACGCGGCGACTGACAGGTAGCGACTCGCGGAATCAGCAAAACTTTTAGAATTCAATATTGCATACGTAGGCACAATCCATGTTGCTTGCGCATGCTCAGTTCAAACTTAAACTTATGGAGACTCTTATGGCAAAGTGGCCCAAGCGGGGCGCAGATGTCGAAGTAAGCAAGAACGCCGCGAAGGAAGTTTGCGAGGCAGTCGAGCACATCCTGTTGGATATCGAGAGGCGCGGTGATGCGGCGGTGCGGGAGCTCGCCGTCATGTTCGACGAGGTCGATCGCGACGACTAACGACTGTCGGACGCTGAAATTCAAAGAGCTAAAGTCGAAACTGGCCTTCACCGGTATCGGCCCGGCCATCGTCAATACCTCGGTTCCGGCAGGTAGTCGTTGCGCACCACGGCGCGTTGCGCGTGCAATGTCTTGACGTTCGCCAATCGCTTCAACAGCTCTGCCAGCTTCGCTTCAACCGCTTGCTGAATCACTTGCCGCGCTCTCCATCCACCACGAGCAAGGATACGGAAAAAGCAGTCGTCGGCCTATCGGGTGCCGTGTTGGCCTGGACGATTTGGTCCGTCAAGGTGACGAAGGTGCGGGATCGATGGGGATCAGGCGTGAAATTCAACTCGTCAATGGTGCCGCCCTATGTGAGGAAATTGGCCCGCGTGAGCGCTGCATTGCCGTGGCTGTATTTAAAGAGTATTTTGACGGGCGACATGAGCGAGCCGCTAAGCGTGCTGCTGGGCGAGGATGCCAAGGGTTTATCGGCGAATGTCGTGAGCCAGCTAAAGGCGCAATGAGCCGAAGAACATGCGGCCTGGAGCAAGGGAGACTTGTCGAAATCGCGCTATATGTATTGGTGGGTCGATGGCATGGCTCTATCGCATTAACGCGGGAGAGGTAAAATTCGAGGTTGAGAAAAACGCTTTGGCCACACGATGAAGAAGACACTCACGCCACAAACAACGCTGGATCCTGGCATCGCCAAGGTGCTGAAGCGGCTGCACTATCCGCTTGAAGTGATCCTGCTGTGCGTGCGATGGTACGTTGCGTACTCGCTGAGTCTTCGCAATCTCGAGGAAATGATGGCTGAGCGCGACATTGGCGTCGATCATTCGATCGGTGCATCGCTGGGTCATCAAGGTTAACGGCGCATCTAGTTGAGGCGCACCGCCGCCAACCAACAGGTGCGCGCCTGCCGCTTTTGCTTGATCAACAAAACGTTGACTGCGTTGAAGCGACGCCGGTGAAATGACGGGGCCAACGTCGGTGCTCAGGCTAGCCGGATCGCCGACTTTAAGTGCGCCAGTCCGTTCCGCGAAGGCAGCGACGAACTTGTCGTACACGTTGCGTTGAACCAGGAAGCGGCCCGCGGAAACGCAGGTCTGGCCCGATGCGACAAAGGACGCGAACACCGCGCCTGCGACTGCCTCATCAATGTCGCAATCCTCGAACACCATGACCGGTGTCTTGCCTCCCAATTCGAGCGTACAGGGAATGAGCCTTTCTGCGGCCGCCGCCGCGACGCGGCGACCTGTGGCCGTGCCGCCTGTCAGGTCGATGCGCCGCACCTCGGGACTCGCGCATAGCGCCGCACCTGTGGCGCCTTCGCCAGTCACGACGTTGACGACGCCCGGCG
>NZ_JAFLRF010000103.1:2548-2807 GCF_017315705.1 Trinickia mobilis
ATCAGCACGGGATGATTCCACGGCGTCAGTAATGCGCATACCCCGTACGGCTGCCAGCTCGTCGAAGAGAAAAACCCGCCACGCAGCCGGTTTGTTTCGCCCTCCAGGCCCGGAGCGATGCCGGCAAAGTACTCAAGCCACTCCGGAATGCGCGACATTTGCGCTCGCATCTCGCGCAGGGGGCGGCCCGTGATGGCTGACTCCCAACTGGCAAGATCCTGCATTCGATCACCGATCAGATTCGCAAGACTACGAAGAT
>NZ_JAFLRF010000104.1 GCF_017315705.1 Trinickia mobilis
AGCGCCCTCGTCGGGACGAACGACGTGACGCTGAACGCGGCGCGTGACGTGAAGATCACGACGTCGCAGGATACGGTGCGGTCGTCGACTTACTACGAAAAGAAGGAGACGGGGCTGCTGACGAACGGCGGGCTGTCGGTGTCGGCGGGCACGCGATCGATGACCGATAAGCAGCAGTCGGCGTCGGTGACGAACACGGGCAGCGCGATTGGCGCGCTGAACGGCAATCTGACGGTGACGGCGGGCAACGATCTGCACGCGACGGGCAGTGTGCTGCACGCAGGCAACGACGTGAACCTGGCCGGCAAGACGGTGACGATCGATTCGGCGAACGACACGATGAGCCAGGCCGAGCAGCAGCAATTTCGGCAGGCAGGGCTGACGGTAGGCATCACGAATCCCGTCGTATCGGCGGTGCAGACCGGCCGGCAGATGGCGGATGCCGCGCAGCACGTGGGCGGCGACGCCCGGCTTACGGCGCTGGCCGCCGTCGCGACGGGCCTAGCGGCGAAGAATGGCTACGACGCGCTCAAGTCGATGGGCGGCGATCCGGTGAAGGCGGCGACGAGCGTCGGGATTGACGTATCGGCGGGCGCGAGCAAGAGCGATAGCCAGTCGCAGGTGCAGTCGAGCATGGCGGTGGGCAGTGCCGTCTCGGCGGGCCGGAACGTGACGATCGCGGCGGCGGGTGCGGGCAAGGACAGCAAGCTCGACGTGATCGGCAGCCCGATCTCGGCGGGGAACAACGCGAAGCTCGCTGCACAAGGGAATGTCAATCTGCAAGCCGCGCAAAACACGAGCAGTCAGCATTCGACGAATGGCGGTGCAAGCGCCGGGCTTGGCGTGTCGATCGGCGCGGGCTCGCAGAGCGGCCTTGCATTGACCGCGAGTGCTTCGGGCAGTCGTGGACATGCCGATGGCGATTCGAGCACGTGGACGAATACGCACGTAACGGCTGGCAACACGCTGTCGATCCAGTCTGGCAGCGACACGAACCTGACGGGCGCGGTGGCATCGGGCATGCAGGTGATCGCCGATGTCGGCGGGAACCTGAATATCGAGAGTTTGCAGGACGTTGACCGTTACGACTCGAAGCAGCAGAGCGCGGGGATCGGTGTGAATGTCTGCGTGCCGCCGCTGTGCGCGGGGAGTTCCAGTGTGTCCGCCAGCGTCGGGCAGACGAAGATGAAGAGCGATTACGCCGCCGTCGCCGAGCAAAGCGGGATCAAGGCTGGCGATGGCGGGTTCCAGATCGACGTAAAGGGGAACACGGGCCTGAAAGGCGGCGTGTTGGCGAGCACGGATTCCGCTGTACAAAACGGGTTGAATAGCCTGACCACCGCTACCCTCACCCACAGCGATATCGAAAATCATGCGTCGTATGACGCGTCGCAGGTTGCGCTGTCGGGCGGCTACGGCGGGCAGATCGGCAAGGACCAGAAGGGCCGCGCGGACAACGTGAATCCGGTGCCGGGGACGAGCGTGCCGAGCGTCGGCGGCTTCTCGATTGCGCCGCCGGTTGCGCTGAGCGCGTCGGACGATGCGAGTTCGACGACGCGAAGCGGCATTAGCGGCGGCGTCATCCGTATCACGGATGAGGCGAAGCAACAGCAGTTGACCGGGCAGACCGCGGCCGAGACGGTGGCGAGCATCAATCGGGATACGTCGGATACGGGCGGGGCGCTGGCGCCGATCTTCGACAAGGAGAAGATTGAGGCGGGGTTTGAGATCACGAGCCAGCTTGTGAATCAGGTGGGGACGTTCGTGCAGAACAAGGCGAGCGAGATCGACGGCCTGAGGAAAGCAGCGAACGATCCGAATTCGAAGGATGCGAACGGCAACATTTATACGCCGGAGCAGCGCGCGGCGATGCTGCAACAGGCGGATGCGATCGAGCAGACGTGGGGGCCGGGAAAACCGGGCTCGCAGATTCTGACGGCGCTCACGGCGGCCGCGGGCGGGAATGTCACGGGCGGTGCGGGCCAGTTCGCGGCGAACGCGACGATCAGTTACGTCCAGAGTCTTGGGGCGAACAAGGTCAAGGAACTGGCGAATTCGCTCGGCGAAGGAACGCCGCAAGCCGAGTCGGCGCGCGCCGCGCTGCACGCAATGGTGGGATGCGCGGGGGCGGCAGCAAGCAGCCAAAGTTGCGGCGCGGGCGCGATGGGAGCGGCGGCGAGTTCGGTGCTGGGCTCGCTGCTGGGTTCCGCCAAGGGACTCACGGCGCAAGAGAAGCAAGCGCGCGTGGATCTGGTGACGAGCATCGTGGCCGGGATGGCGGCGGCGGGCGGGCTGAATCCGGCGACGGCGGGCAATGCGGGGCGGATCGAGGCGGAGAATAATCAGGTGGCGCCGATGGCGCCGGTTCCTGGGTGGCTTGCTGGACTGATCAAGCTGCCGGGCTACA
>NZ_JAFLRF010000105.1 GCF_017315705.1 Trinickia mobilis
GTAAGCGCGAATTTAAGCGCACATAGATTGTCGATGGTCGAGAGCGCAGCATGTGTGTCCACAGTTTTTTCTGCGGACACATTCCATGAGCGAAGCCTACTCAGATTTTCTGCCTCTTCGAGTCGTCACTGTCGGCACCGACGGAAAGCAAAGATATGACAAGGGGGACAAACAGCGGTTAATTGAAGCCTGCCTGCTACCTGGTGTATCGGTTGCCGGTATGGCGCTGAAAGCTGGCGTAAATGCCAATCAGCTGCGACGCTGGATCAAGCAGTACAAGGCAAAGCGGAAAGGTGGTGCCGCGCCGGAAGTTCTCGATGCTGCGCCGACGGCATTTGTTCCAGTGATGGAGATTGCAAACGATAGCCTGCCTCTTGCGCCGGAACAGCCAGTGCCCAGCGCCAACGCATTGCCAGCGCCAGTACGTCGCGAAGCCGTGCATCGATCTCAGCGCTCCCCATTGCCGCCGCGCCTGGTGGCGCAGTTGCCCAACGGCGTGAGCCTCGAGCTCGAATGCTCCGGGCGAGATGCGACACTCTTAACGGCGATGATCGCTGCACTGAGGGCGCGCTGATGTTCCGCTTCGACGCAGACCTGCGCATCTATCTGCACCGCGAGCCGATCGACTTCCGGGCCGGCATCAACAGCCTGGTCACGCTGGTCGAGCAGTCGATGCAGCTCGATCCCCTGGCGCGCGCCGTGTACGCCTTCCACAATCGCAAGCGCAATCGTGTAAAGCTACTGCTCTATGATCGTTCCGGCTTCTGGCTCATGCTGAAACGACTCGAGGCGGACCATTTCTCCTGGCCCCGGCACCGGCAGCAGACGGTGATCGAACTCACGACCGAGCAGCTCCACTGGCTGCTCGACGGCATCGACATCGACGCCATACGCCGCCATCCCAGGCGGCAGTACATCCATGTGGACTGAACCGTGCCCGTGCCGCTGTTGCCGGTAAACAGCGGCAGGCGCATCCGTTACGAATTCCCGTAAACCTGTGCGGCGCTGCGTTTGGCTATTGTGGAACGCATGAGCGCAGACAACCCGTTCCGATTGCCGCCGGCAGCCAGAGCCTATCTTCACGAGCTGGAAGCGCGGGCAGCCTCTGACGCGCAACGCATCGCCGAGCGCGACGCGCAGATCGCGGAGCTGACCAGACGCGTCGAGATGCTCGAAGAGCAGTATCGCCTCGCATTGGCTCAGCGTTTCGCGCCCAGGAGCGAGAAGCGCCGTGACCGCGTGTTCAATGAGGCCGAGCAGATTGCCGCGACCGAGCCGGCCGAAGAGGACGACGATCTGCCTGAGCTGCCCGATACTGGCCTGCCGGATGCCGATCCTGCAGCGCCCCGCAAGCGCGGTCGCAAGCCGCTGCCGGCGCACCTGCCTCGGGAGCGTATCGAATACGATCTGCCCGAGGACCAAAAGGTGTGCGCGTGTTGCGGCAACCCGTTGCACCGTATCGGCGAGGACGTGAGCGAGCAGTTGCACTACGAAGTCAAGGTCACGGTTCTCCAGAATGCCCGCTTCAAGTACGCGTGCCGGCATTGCGAGGCCCACGCCGAACGGACTCCGATCGTTCTTGCCCCCATGCCTGCACAACCCTTGCCAGGCAGCCACGCGAGCGCGGCGTTGATTGCCACCGTCACGGCGGGCAAATTCGTTGATGGCACGCCGCTGTACCGGATGGCGGATGTGCTGGCGCGCTCGAACATCCCGGTCAGCCGCGGTACGTTGGCGAACTGGATCATCCGCCCGAGCGAACTGCACTACAGCCGGCTGTACGACGCGCTGCGTCAAACATTGCTGTCGCAGCCCTTGATCCACGGCGACGAAACGACCGTCCAGGTGCTCAAGGAACCCGGCAGATCTGCGCAGAGCAAAAGCTATATGTGGTGTTACCGCAGCGCCGAAGACTGCGCCGAGCCCGTCGTACTGTTCGAGTACCAGCCCGGGCGCGGTCAGGAATATCCGAAGGCGTTCCTCGGTGATTACCAGGGCATGCTGATGTCCGACGGCTATAGCGCCTGGCGCACGCTCAGAAAGGTGACGCACTTCGGATGCATGGCGCACGCGAGGAGGATGTTCACCGACGTTCTCAAGGGACAGAAGAACCAGCCCAGCCCACGCGTGGCCAAGGCGCTCGAGTACTTCCAGGCGTTGTACCAAGTCGAGGCGCTTGCCAAGGGCGATTTGCCCGATGGCGAGACACGTGTCGACTACACGGACCGTCTGCGGCAGCAGCACAGCGTGCCGTTGCTCAATGCCTTCAAGGCTTGGCTCGACGAGCTGGCGCCGAAGGTGTTGCCCGAGAGCCTGCTGGGCAAGGCGATCAGCTATTGCCGAAACCAATGGCCTTACCTGAGCCGCTACGCGACGGATGGCC
>NZ_JAFLRF010000106.1 GCF_017315705.1 Trinickia mobilis
CCTGCCCCACCAGCTCCCGGAATGCGAGCGGCGCCGGCAGCCGGTCCGCCGTGCCCTGCAGGTACGCCTGGATCTCCTCGTTCAGCACCTCCAGCGTCACGTGATCGCTCGTCAGGTGGTGGTAAAGCAGCAGCAACACCCAGCGATCGTTGGCCCCGTCGGGCGCGACCTGCGCGCGCAGCAACGGTGCCTGCCTGATGTCGATGCGGTAGTGCCGCGGATTGAATCGTGCGTAAAGCTGCTCAGCGACGTCGATGCCCGCTTCGAAATCCCCGACCTCCTCGATCACTAGCGGCGCCTCACGCCACACTACCTGCACAGGCTCGGGCAGCCCCTCCCACTGGACCGCGCTGCGCAACGCGTCATGCCGCGCGATGACCGACTGCATCGCCGACAGGTATGCATCGAGCCGCTCGCGGCTGTCGAAGCCCAGCATCAGGGACATCAGAAACGGGTCGTGCTCGCCCCCGTTCTCGCTGCCTAACAAAACGTGGAAGAGCATGCCGTCTTGCAGAGGCGTCAGCGGATAGGCATCTTGAATGTTCCTGGCCCCGCCCGGCACCGCGCCGACCAGACGCTCGATCTGCGCTTCGTCGAGCTTCACCAGCGTCAGCATCTCCGGCGTGATCGCGTCGCAATCCGGCGGAATTCCATTGGCCGCCACCGCGACACGATTGTTTTTGAACGCCTCGTACTGCCCCGACTTGATCAGTTTAACGAGCAGTTCCTTGTTGCTGCGAAGCAAGTCGATGATCTCAGCATCGTTCAATACGGCCCGCTTGCCCTTGATGGACAACTCGTTATCTCCGGTCACGGAGAGGGATACGCCGCTCTTTTCAAGCTTTTCCAGGACGGAATTGATCATCACAAACGCATCTCCACTTCTTCACAAGCAAGAGCCAAAGACTCGATCGTCGGATTCGAAAGAATCAGATGAGGATCAACATTCAATCCAGCCTGCTGCAGCAATTGATTCAGTTTGACGACAAGCAACGAATGACCGCCCAGATCGAAAAAATTGTCTTTTCGTCCAACACGATCCACGTTCAACAGTTCCTGCCAAACACGCGCGAGGGTCTTTTCAACCTCGCCCTCAGGGCCTTCATAGCCGCCTTCCGAATTCGACGTGCTGGCAGGCTCGGGCAGCGC
Organism: Trinickia mobilis; assembly: GCF_017315705.1. Lineage (GTDB taxonomy): Bacteria > Pseudomonadota > Gammaproteobacteria > Burkholderiales > Burkholderiaceae > Trinickia_A > Trinickia_A mobilis. The sequence continues at coordinate 1,150 of NZ_JAFLRF010000106.1, forward strand.
GCGTCGATCGAGCTTGCCGTTCGGTGTCAAAGGCATTTCCGAAAGTTCTATGAACGCCGTCGGGACCATGTAGTCCGGCAATTGCGCGCCAAGATGCCGGCGCAATACCTGAGCGTCGAATCCGGCCTGTGCGTCCGGCACCACGTACGCGACGAGCCTGCGGTCGCCGGGCCGATCCTCACGGACCATCAGCGTGGCTTTCGATACGGACGGATGCCGCGTCAACACCAATTCGATCTCGCCGAGCTCGATTCGGAATCCGCGGATCTTGACCTGATCGTCCACGCGCCCGACGAACTCCAGATTGCCGTCGGGCATCCATTTCGCGAGGTCGCCGGTTCGATACATGCGTGCCCCGGGCGTCGACGCAAACGGATCGGCGATGAATCGTTCAGCGCTCAGCATGGGACGATTCAAATACCCGAGAGCCAGACCGACGCCTCCGATAAACAGGTCGCCATGGACGCCGACCGGGCAGGGCTGCAGGTTCTGATCCAGCACGTACATGGACTGATTTGCGAGCGGCACGCCATACGGAAGCGAGCTCTTGTCGATTGTCCTGCCCGTCGAATCGAAATTCACAGACCAGATCGATGCCTCGGTCGCGCCGCCCAAGCTGAAGATCTTTGCACTCGGGCAGGCTGTACGCGCCTGCTCAAGTAGCCGGGTAGGGAACCAGTCGCCGCTCAGCATGATCAGCTTGATCGAATCGATCGACGCCGGATTTTTCCCGAGAGTCGAATCGACCAGCATCTGCATGAACGCCGGCACCGAATTCCAGATCGTCACTTGGTACTGCTCGACAAGATCGGGCCAGTGACTTGCGTTTGCGAGTTCCCGCAAGGAAGGGATCACGACCGCAGCACCGACCGCAAGCATCCCGAAGACGTCGTATACCGAGAGGTCGAATGCATACGACGACAAGGCGATCGCACGGTCCGTACTGCGGACGCGGTAACGCTGGTTGATGTCCTGAATCGTATTGGCGGCGCCTTTGTGCTGAATCACGACGCCCTTGGGCCGTCCGGTCGAACCCGAGGTGTAGATCACGTAGGCCGGGTGCAGCGCGTTGACGCCCACT
>NZ_JAFLRF010000107.1 GCF_017315705.1 Trinickia mobilis
CGCGGCACGCCGGCGGAACAGCGGATTCGGGTTGTCGACGGCGCCCTGGTACAGCACGGAGAACTCTCCGAACGCCTTGAGCGCGTCGTGAATGTCCTTGTCGGCACGCACCGCGAACGCATCGAAGCCGCAGCGCGCGAGGTAGTGCAGCTGGTCGCGCAGCACGTCGCCGATCGCGCGCAACTCGCCCGTCCAGCCGTAGCGTTCGCGCAGCAGACGCGCGGTGCTGTAGCCGCGGCCGTCGCGGAACACCGGGAAATCGACGCCGATCAGCGAAATCTTGTCGAAATCGGCGACGATGTCGGCCGGCTCGCTGTCCGGTGCGAGCCACACGCCGAGCTCGGCACGGCTTTTCGTCGCGACCAGCGCGTCGCGCGCGGCCTGCCACAGCGCGAGCGGCACGAGCACCTTGCCGGCCGGCAGCGCGTCCACCGCGGGCAGCGCGCCGTCTTCTGCGGCACGTACGACGGTCCAGTCGTCGCTGACGACCGAGCGGTTCTTGATAATCGAAGTCATCTGCAAATAATCCTCTGGCGAGTCGCGCGTCAAGCGTGCGCCGGTTGACGCGACGCGTACACGCGTTCCTTGAACGGTGCGACGCCGATGCGGTTGTACGTGTCGATGAAACGCTCGCCGTCGATGCGGTTTTCGATGAAGGTGTCGATCACCTTCGACATCACGTCCGGCATTTCCTCGGCCGAGAACGACGGCCCGATCACGCGGCCGAGATGCGCGCCGGTCGCGCCCGTGCCCTGCTCGCCGCCGAGCGTGACCTGGTACCACTCGGAGCCGTCCTTGTCGACGCCGAGAATCCCGATGTTGCCGACGTGGTGGTGGCCGCACGAGTTGATGCAGCCCGATATGTTCAGCGACAGGTCGCCGAGGTCGTGCACGTAGTCGAGGTCGTTGAAGCGGTCCTGGATCGCCTGTGCGATCGGCAGCGACTTCGCATTCGCGAGCGAGCAGAAATCGCCGCCCGGGCACGCGATGATGTCCGTCAGAAGGCCGATGTTCGGCGTCGCGAAGCCTTGCTTCTTCGCTTCTTCCCACAGGGCGTACAGGTCGCGCTTCTTCACGTTCGCAAGAATCAGGTTCTGCTCGTGAGACACGCGGATTTCGCCGAGCGAGTACTTATCGGCCCAGTCGGCGACGGCTTCCATTTGCACGTCGGTCGCATCGCCAGGCGCGCCGACCGCGGGCTTCAGCGACAGCGTCACCGCCGCGTAGCCCCGCACCTTGTGCGGACGCAGGTTGCGCTCGATCCAGCGCGCGAACGGCTTGCTTTCGAGCAGATGCTTTTCGAACGAGGCGTCGGTATCCGACAGCTTCTCGTATTGCGGCGGCTGGAAGTACTGCGCGACGCGGTCGTACTCTTCTTGCGTGAGCGTGGACGGGCCGTCCTTCAGGTGCTGCCATTCCTCTTCGACCTGCTGCGCGAACTTCTCGGCGCCGAGCGCCTTCACGAGAATCTTGATGCGCGCCTTGTACATGTTGTCGCGGCGGCCGAAGCGGTTGTAGACGCGCAGCACGGCCTCGCAATAGGTGAGCAGGTGCTGCCACGGCAGGTTTTCGCGGATGATCGAGCCGATGAGCGGCGTGCGGCCCAGGCCGCCGCCCGCGAGAATCGCGCAGACAACCTCACCGGCTTCGTTCTTCGACAGATAGACGCCCAGGTCGTGGATCTGCACCGCGACGCGGTCTTCCTTCGAGCCCGACACGGCGATCTTGAACTTGCGCGGCAGCCAGTTGAATTCGGGGTGGAACGTCGACCATTGGCGCAGAATCTCGGCCCACGGACGCGGATCGACGATTTCGTCTGGAGCGACGCCGGCGAACTGATCGGCGGTGATGTTGCGGATGTCGTTGCCCGAGGTCTGGATCCCGTGCATCTGCACCGAAGCGAGCTTTGCGAGAAGCTCCGGCGTTTCCTCGAGCTTGATCCAGTTGTACTGGATGTTCGTGCGCGTCGAGAAGTGGCCGTAGCCGCGGTCGTGCTCGCGTGCGATGCGCGCCAGCATCCGGAGCTGATCGCTGCGCAGGTTGCCGTACGGAATCGCGATGCGGTGCATGTAGGCGTGACGCTGCATGTACAAGCCGTTTTGCAGGCGCAGCGGACGGAACTCTTCCTCGCTCAATTCGCCGGACAGGCGGCGGCGAACCTGGTCGCGGTACTGCGCGACGCGCTCGTCGACGA
>NZ_JAFLRF010000108.1 GCF_017315705.1 Trinickia mobilis
AACCGCGTACGCCTGCTCGGCCGCCCAATCCGGGAACTGCGTCCGCAATGGCGCGATGGCTTCGCCACTGGCCGCCTGCCAGAGCAGATCCGCGGCGAGTTCGATATCCTTTTCTTTCATTGCGTGACTCCAGAGTCCTTCGTGTAGGGCGCGCCGTGCACTCCGTCAAAGATGGAGTGCGTTCGCTTGCCTGTGCTCAGGCAAGCGCGGTAACGGCCACCTCGACGTCGAGGCCCGGCAGCATTAGCAGGGCCGTCACGCAGACTCGCGTCGGCGCGTGGCCTTCTGCAACCCACGCGTCCCACACGGCGTTGAACGCCGCGAAATGCTTTGGATCGCTCAGCCAGATGTTTGCAGTCAGCAGACGGGTCTTGTCGACGCCCGCCGAGGCGAGCAGCGCGTCGATGCGCGTGAGAATCTCTTTGGTCTGCACGTCGATGGGAGCATTCGCCGTATCGGGGATTTGCCCCGACAGATACACGATGCCATTGGCAATCACCACTTGGCTCATGCGGGCATTGGTCTTGAATCGTTTGATCGGTTCGTTCATGGCTACACCTTAGAGAGATCGGCGGCGTCGCTGCCGGTCGGGTCAAAAAAACGGGAGGCTCGGTTGCGATCGTTTCGCCAGCTTTCTGCAGACCTAAAGATGGCACGCCCCGGCTCCTTCAAGGAGGTGATGGGAACGTGCGTTATCATATACGAGAAAAAAGAAATTGTCGTATACGACAAAATCCTGCATCACCAACCGTAACCAGTAATCGATCTTTATGGCAAAGTCAGCCGCAGGCAACGACGTGGCGCCTACCGCGGCGCCTAGGCAAATCGACCACGAGGCCGTCGGTGCGCGATTGCGGAATGCGCGCAAGTCGCGCGATCTCACGCTGATGCAACTATCCGAGCTGTCGGGAATCGCGGTATCGACGATCTCGAAGGCCGAGCGCGGCGACATCGCGCTCACCTACGACAAGTTCGCCGCGCTCGCCCACGCGCTGAACGTCGATTTCGATACGATCTTCGGGCACGCGAAGCGGAACGCGGCCTGCGCGATGAAGCCGTCGCTCACGCGCTCAGGTAAGCAGATGATCTACAGCACGCCAAACTACGAGCTCGGTATGATCGCCAACGATCTAACGGGCAAGCGGATGGTGCCGATGCGCGCACTTATCCGCGCCCGCAAGCTCGAAGATTTTCCCGATTACATCCGACATAGCGGCGACGAGTTCATGTTCCTGCTAAAGGGCAGGCTGGAACTGCACTTCGAGAACGGGACGGTATTCAGGCTCGAACAGGGAGACAGCCTGTATTTCGATAGCGCCGTGGGACACGTCTACATCAGCACGGGGAGGGGGGAAGCAGAAGTGCTCGTGTGCTGCGTCGATACCGATGCGCATCGGCCGCCGCAGACGTTGTGAGACTTTGGCGGCGCCACTCGTCGCCGCAGCAGGATCAATCCCCACTCCCATCGGTGCACCGGCTGCGCTCACATGAGCATCCGGAAATTCGCTCAGCTTGCCGGTCGTCAATTCCCCATCGCTACCTTCTTCACTGCCGGCTGCGCCGCGGTCGCCTCTGCCGCCGTCTCGTTCTGATCGATGATCTTCGCGATCTCCGCATCGGCCTCGTCGCCGTACCGCGCGAACACGTCG
>NZ_JAFLRF010000109.1 GCF_017315705.1 Trinickia mobilis
CCGTATCCTGCGACGTCGTGATCTTCACGTCACGCGCCGCGTTCAGCGTCACGTCGTTCGTCCCGACGAGGGCGCTGCCTGCCACGGTAAGGTCCTTGCCGCTGACGATCGCCACGCCATCCGCCGAAACCAGGCTGCCTTGACTCAGCGTCATGGTCTGAGCGATCCCGCTCGCGACCTTCGTGCCGCTCGCCACACCGCTGTGACTGTGCGTTTCATGCGCATTCAGTTCGTGCGTCTCCGTCGCCGCGCCGATGTTCACGTCGCCCGCTGCCGCCAGCGTGGCATTGCCTTTGTCCAGGCTGATCGCGCTGCCGATCACGGTCAGGTCCTTGCCCGCCACGATCGCCACGCTCTGCCCGCCGGTGAGCGTCGTTCCGGTCAGCTGCTCGTCCGACGTGTGATAGGTCTCCGCGTAGCTGCGACCGCTGCCGCTGCCCGCGCTCGAACTGTTCACCGTCGACGTCGTGCTCGCCGCCAGCAGCGACACGCTCCCGCCTGCCACGATCGCGCCGCCACCGCCCAAGTCGATCTGCGCGCCGCGTGCCGTCAAGTCGCCGCCCACCGCAATCGCCGATGCACCGCCCACCGTCACGCTGCTGCCCACCACGCCGCGAATATCCGTATCCGACACCCCGTTCGCGCGCGCCACCCCCTTCTGCTCGCCGATCTCTTGCGTGCCCAGCGTCCAGTTGCCGCCGATGTTCATCCCCAGCGCACCGCCCACGCTCAGGTGGCCCGCGTCCTGCTCGAAGTCACCGCCCGTCGCGATGGCCGCGTCGCCCGTCACATCGATCTGTGCCTGCGGCCCGAGCGTGGTCGTCGTGCGTGTCGCGCCGGTGTCGTTGATCTGGCGTTGTGTCTGCGTCGCCGTATTCAGAATCAGGTCGCCGCCCGCCTGCAACTGCAAGCTGCCCGCCTTCACGTTCGCCGACGTCAGATCGACGTTGCCTTGCGTGACGAGCGTCATCCGCTCGCCGCTTTGCAGCGTGCCGTAGCGGTTATCGATCTGCTGCCCGTCGATCGACAGATTGCGTGACGCACTCACCGTGCCGCTGTTCACGAACGATTGCGCGTTCGTCAGATCGATGTCGGTGGCCGCAATCAGCGGGCCGTTGCTCAAATTCTGCTGCTCCGCCTTCGCGAGATACACCACCGGCACCAGCACCGCCTGCCCGCCCACGACGCGCGTCTCCATCAGGATCACATTGCCCGTCAAGCGCGCCACCTGCTCCGCCGACAACCCCACCCCCAGCGGCAAATCGAGCGCTTTCGCCAGCGCCGCGCCCGACGCGAGCAGCGCGCCGTACATCGATTCGATGTCCGTGTACGGACCCAGCACGGCCTTGCCCGTCAGCGACGCGATCTGATTGCGCACCAGCTGCTGCTCATGGAACCCGTCGCCGAGCCGCTTCGCGGTCTGGTCCGGGTGCACGCCCATCTGCTGCAGGTAGTAGTCGCTCGACAGGAATTTGCGCGAACTCGTGAACGCCGGATTCGTCTCGATCAAGTACGTGGCGCCCGGCGCCGAGGTCGGCTTGAACAGGCCGCCCTGCGGGATCGTCAGGTGGTTCAGCACGTTCGCCGCCGTCGCGCTCGCGATGGCCCGGTCGATCCCGCCGGTCACCCCGCCCACATCG
>NZ_JAFLRF010000011.1:0-116399 GCF_017315705.1 Trinickia mobilis
GATATTTTGGTCTCCGCCCTTCAATCAGCCTTGCCCCGCCTAGAAGTCCATCAACACGCCAAGTGAAGGGCTGGGGTTTTCGCCGGGCGGTTTTTTTGTTGGGGTGATCGGTTTTTGTCGTGGCGGGGCCCGGCGTTATTGAGCTGCCTCCCGGCAGACAGCCAAGCCCTCGACGAATCTAGCGATCGGCCCCATCCCCGTAGAACTGCTCGATCAGCTCCTGAACCAGATAGCGGTGATGCGGCGACAGCGCTTCGATCTTCGACGCCAGCTCGATCGTCTCCGGCGTCAGCGGATACTTTTCGTCGCGCGGGAGGGGCTTGGGCGTCGTGCGGGCGGCCGCGCTCGGCGGCGGCCCGTAGTGCAGCCAATGGAGATCGACACGCAGCCAATCGGCCAGCGTGGCGAGCTTGTCGGCAGTTGGGATCGTGCGGCCGGTCAGCCACTTGTGCGCGGTCTGCGGGGAAATCGGGTTGTCCCCGTGATGGCGCAGATTGAAGTGCAAGGCAAGCTCAGTCCCGCCCGAGACTTTCTCGGGGCTGCGCAGCAGCGCGAACTTGAGGCGCTCGGAGAACGCCATTTTTTCTTCGACGGTTGGCATCACAAAATTGTGCAGTTCAGCCAGCGCCAAGGAGACAACCAATTAAGCTACATTTAGCTGATATAGGCATATTTTTAGCTGAGATACGCCGCGCAAGACGGTAATCTTCGATAGCCATCGAGGTAGCACAAGTGTCTACTTATCAAGCATATTCGACCGTTTATAGTCTCAACGTGGGCGGCCGATCTTAAGAACAATCTTATCTTATGCAAGATAAATAGCCCATCGCCCGGACGACCGTTTCGCCCCCGCACGGCACGTCGAAGCCGGGCAACCGGCGCGCTACAATGCGCTGCGTTTTCAGCAAGCTCGCAAGCCTTCGCCTGTCACCTTCGCCCACTGCAGTCTTTCTCCACCATGCTCGCTACCGACTCCGATCCGATCGTCGCCATTGCCACCGCCCCCGGACGGGGAGGCATCGGCGTCGTGCGGGTGTCGTTCGGCCGCGCCGGGGAGGCTGCTGCCCAATCGCTGATGCTGGCGCTATGCGGCCAGCCGCTCGCGCCGCGTCACGCGAGCTACGTGCCGTTCGTCGACGGCGGCGGCAACGCGCTCGACCGCGGCATCGCGCTGTACTTCCCGGCGCCGCACTCGTACACAGGCGAATACGTGCTCGAACTGCAGGGTCACGGCGGGCCGATCGTGATGCAGTTGCTCCTGCAACGCTGCGTCGACGCCGGGCGCCGCTTCGATCTGCGGCTCGCCGAGCCCGGCGAATTCACGCGTCGTGCGTTCCTGAACGACAAACTCGACCTGGCGCAAGCCGAAGCCGTCGCCGATCTGATCGAAGCCAGCACGGAGGCCGCCGCACGCTCGGCCGGACGTTCGCTCGAAGGCGCGTTTTCGCGCGATATCCATGCGCTCGTCGAAGACGTCATCACGCTGCGCATGCTCGTCGAAGCGACGCTCGACTTCCCCGAAGAAGAGATCGACTTTCTCGAAGCCGCCGACGCGCGCGGCAAGCTCACGCATATCCGCGGAAGGCTCGAACAGGTGCTCGGCGACGCGCGACAAGGGGCGTTGCTGCGCGAGGGGTTGTCGGTGGTGCTCGCGGGGCAGCCGAACGTCGGCAAATCGTCGCTGTTGAACGCGCTCGCGGGCGCCGAGCTGGCGATCGTCACGCCGATCGCCGGCACGACGCGCGACAAAGTCTCGCAAACCATCCAGATCGAGGGCATCCCCCTGCACGTGGTCGATACGGCGGGCCTGCGCGAAACGGAAGACGAGGTCGAGAAGATCGGCATCGCGCGCACATGGAGCGAGATCGAGCGCGCGGACGTGGTGCTGCATTTGCTCGACGCGCGCGTCGGCTCCACGACCGAGGACGGCGTGATCGCGGCGCGTTTTCCGTCTGGCGTGCCTGTCGTGCGCGTGCTGAACAAGACCGATTTGACGGATCTCGCGCCGACGGTCACGCGTCTTTCCGATGCGAGCGATGACGATGTCTGCGAAGTGCGCCTGTCGGCAAAAAAGGGCGAAGGAATCGAGTTGTTGCGCGAGCAGTTGCTGCGGATCGCCGGATGGCAGGCCGGTGCGGAAAGCGTCTATCTCGCGCGCGAGCGGCACCTGATTGCGCTGCGCGCTGCGCAGGATCACCTCGCGCTCGCGGCTCAGCACGCGAATCAGAACGCACAGGCGCTCGATTTGTTCGCCGAGGAATTACGGCTCGCTCAAGAGCAATTGAATTCGATTACCGGGGAATTCACGTCGGACGATTTGCTCGGGGTGATTTTCAGCCGGTTTTGTATTGGCAAGTAATCTGTTGTCCAGGGTTGTCCACTGATGTCCGGGAATCTCCCGCAAACCCTTGCCAGAATTGGATTTTACTGCTGCTGCTGACCAAGAATGCCTCTTGACTGCCATCTCCTGATGGTACACATTTAGGTACACACGGACGTTGTATCCCAGCTGGTGTGTACCAACATGCCCAAAACTGTCGTCCCGCTGAATGACACTCGCATCAAGGCGCTCAAGGCCAATGCGGCGCGTTACCGTATTTCGGACGGTGGCGGTCTCGTGCTTGAGATCATGACGTCGGGATCGAAGGTCTGGCGCTACCGGTACACGCTGCACGGCGAGCGGCAGCCGATGGTGACGATCGGGGATTATCCGTCGATCACCCTGCAGGAGGCCCGCGAGAAGGCCCGGAGGTATGCCGAGATCGTCGCCAAGGGTGTTTCCCCGGTGACGGATGCCAAGAAAGACCGCGGAGCCGTGAAGCGCTTCGATACGCTCAAGGAGTTCGGCGATGATTGGTACACAAGCCAAGTGCAGCCGATGTCGGCCGAATACGCGCGCACGATCAAGCGGGCACTGGAGAAGGATATCTATCCAGCGGTCGGTAACAAACCCCTGCCCGAAGTGACGCCGGGCGACGTGTTGATGATCTGCGATCGGATCAAGGCACGCGGTGCTCCCAAGATGGCGCTTTCGACCCGCAACGTCATCAAACGGCTGTTCGAATATGCGATCGCGCGCCAGTTTGCCACGACAAACCCGGCGCATGCCGTTGTTGCCCGTTTCGTCGCTACGCATGACAGTCGCACGCGCGTCCTTTCACCTGACGAGATTGGTACGGTGTTGCGTGCCGTCTATGCGTCGGACATCCGCCGCGCGCTGAAACTGGCGATCCACCTGCTGATCCTGACAATGGTTCGAAAGTCCGAGTTAGTCGAGGCGCGGTGGTCAGAGTTCGATCTGGACGTCGGCATCTGGCGCATCCCCGCCGACCGGATGAAGAAGGACAAGGAGCATTGGGTCTACCTGTCCGCGCAGGCCGTTACCATGTTCCGCGAGCTCCACGTGCAGATCGGCAACCACGAATACGTATTCCCATCAACGCGTGGTCTTGACAACAAGCCGATCGCGAAAAGCACGCTCAATCAGGCCGTGCGCTCGCTGAGCCTGGACGTTCAGCACTTCGTTCTGCATGACTTTCGTCGTACCGCGTCGACGCACCTGCACGAAATGGGCATGTCGTCTGATGCGATCGAGAAGGCGATTGCGCACTCGATTAAGGGCATCAAGGGTGTCTATAACCGCGCCGAATACGCCGAGGAGCGCCGGAAGATCCTGCAGCTTTGGGCTGATTTTGTGGAGACACAGGTCGAGGAGGAGCGGAAGGTCGTGATCGGTAACTTTGGAGCGACCGGGTAGCGATGTGGCGAAACGATGCGCTGGACAGCGAGTCACTACCAAACTTTTCGACCCAAAAGTTTAGTAAGCTAAACTTTTACTAATATTTCTTTAGCCCCCCCTAACCCTGTTAAACATTAGCGAGCCAAACCTTAGCTATGACGGATCGAACTGCCGGCACGTACGTCGAGGGTTCTCTGGCAGCGGAGCGCTATAAAGCCTTCGTACCCCACCCGCTGCCACCCGACCCCGCGGTCGCCATTGACTCCGAGATGTTCATGCTCCTCGAGAGCGCAAACCGTGCTCTCGGCAGGCTCGATGGCTTGGCGTCGCTGTTTCCAGACCCGGACTTGTTTATCTACTTCTACGTTCGGAAGGAGGCGCTGCTTTCGAGCCAGATTGAAGGTACGCAATCTTCATTGTCGGATCTGCTGCTGTTCGAGAACGAGGAAGTACCAGGCGTCCCGCTCGATGACGTCCAAGAGGTGTCGTGCTACGTGGCCGCGATGAATTATGGGCTGGAACGCCTCCGCGGAGGTTTTCCCATGTCGCTCCGACTGCTACGGGAAATACACGGGAAACTGCTGGACAACGGGCGAGGTGCTGAAAAGGATCCGGGCGAGTTCAGGCGGCACCAAAACTGGATTGGCGGAAGCCGGCCGAGTCTGGCAATGTTTGTGCCGCCTCCTCCCGACCGTCTCCAGCAATGTTTGGGCGAGTTCGAGCGTTTCCTGCACGAAGATCCACCGTCCGTACCGTTGTTAGTGAAGGCTGCCATGGCGCACGCTCAATTCGAAACGATCCATCCATTCTTGGACGGTAATGGTCGCTTGGGGCGATTGCTCATTGCTCTTCTGCTGTGTGCAGACGATGCGATGTCTCAGCCGATCCTCTATTTCAGCTTGTACTTCAAAGCCAATCGCGACGAGTACTACCAGCGACTCCAACTCGTACGGGAAAAGGCCGACTGGGAAGGTTGGATCAAGTTTTTCCTGCAGGGCGTCAAGGAAACATCCGAACAAGCTGCAGCGGCCGGCCGGCGCATACTCGCCATCTTCGACGAGGACCGAAAGCAGATCGATCAGTTGGGTCGCGCGAGCGGGTCTGCCATGCGCTTGTTTCAAACGCTTCAACGCAAGCCGATGCTGACGATCCCGAGTGCTGCCGACAAGCTGCAACTGTCCCAGCCTGCGGTTACGGCAGCATTCGCGAATCTCGTGCAACTGAATATTGCGAACGAGGTTACTGGGCGCCAGCGCGGCCGCGTGTTTGTGTATGAGAGATATCTCGCAGAACTCGCTCAGGGTACTGAACCGATTGCGAGATGATGCTCGTCGAGTGCGGACTCATCGTCGCGTAACGGTGAGCGGTGGGACTACTACGCCGCCCTTCCAATGCCGCTCTTAGATGATGTGTGATGGCGACTGTCGCTGGGCTGTTGCTTCTGGCGCCCAAAACCGGCGATTGCCTATCCTGCAATCATTCGTTTTTCGTGCCGTTTGCTAGACGTCAGCGAAATCGGTGCGTCACCAGAATCAATTGCGTGCGAATGCGCGCATACAGAATACGCAACGTTCGCAAATGATGTGTGCACGGTGCGCGTACCGAGTACGCGGAGCATGCCCCTCCTGTGCGTGACTTCTACCGCCTCAAGTCGAATGTAGCGCGATAGCGCAGAGTGATCCGTGCGCAGTCTGCTTGAATGGCAGTGAACCACGGTGCACAACCCTGAGCAGCCAAGGAAAAGAATTGCGCGAACCGCAGTTACAAGACGCTCTTGTATGCGATACCAGCACACGACCGCGTACGCGCTTCGGCGTGACGGGAGTGGATCGATCGGGCGCCGAAGCTCGAAGACCTGCCTCAGGCGGCGAAGCGCATTGCAGGAGCAGCAGGCGAACATGTCGAACGCGCTTTCGGCGCTCGGCATTTCGAGCCAGGCCGCCGCAATGACCTCAATCATCGCCGTGATGGTGACCGTGGTGACCACCCTCATACCCGCCGTAGTACCCCCCACCGTAGTAGCCGTCGTATGGCCAGACGACGCAACCGCTCAGAAGCATAGCAGCAGCGATAAGCAACAAAAGGGCTCTCATAGTGTTCATTCCGGTCAGGGCTGATTCGCCGCAAGAATACAGACAGCCTCCAGTGGCGACTGGAAGAAATCGTTTCACAACCTGCGAGGCAAGAGACGCGCGATGAATTGACGAACCGGACATCGTGCCGGCGCGTGGCGGCTGGTGGACAGCAATCAGCCACTCATACGGCTGCGCGTTCGGATCGCGCAGGAAGTGCTACGCGTGGGAGAGATTGACGACGCGCCGAAGGATCGCCAGGATGCGAACGTGCGCTCATACGCCCGAAGTCAGGAGGCTGTCGCATACGAACATGAAGGCCGCCTGAAGCGGCGCATGCGATACACATAGCGGAGGTAGTGATGCTCGTCGACGAACTGGAGGGTGCGCTGCTCGACTACTGGGTAGCGCGCGCAAGCGGCCTGTCCAACCCGAGGATCGAGGATGGCATGTGCTGGGTTGAGTACGCAGGCTGCGAAGGCGAGCCGTCTAGTGCAGTAGACGCGGCTTTTGCCCCATCGACGGATTGGGCTGACGCTGGTCCAATCCTCGAGCGTGAAGATTATTGCCTGCCTCGAGTCAACACAAATGTCGGCGCACTGCACCATGGCGGTTATGCAGCATCCACACCGGCTGGTTTTTGCTTCTATGGCAAAACCCCGCTGATCGCCGCCATGCGGACTTACGTTGCAGACAAGTTCGGCGAGGAAGTGCCTGACGAGGCGAGGGAGGGATGATGAACAGCGACAAATCGCCGTACACCGAGCCTGCTGATCTTGTGGTCGGAGAATTTTATTGGGTGATGCCGGCCTTGGTCCTGACACTGATGCGGAGTGGGAGGGCGAGAAACAGCCCGCTCGCTTCGCCGGGACGTCTGCGAGCGGGGAACTGTTATGGAATTGTCTCGGCATCATCGGCGAATCCGATTGGCCTATGCGCTGGATGGGCGAGCATCATCTGCTTCACTGGACGCATCGCCGGCATTGAGTTCGCGCGGCGCTTGTCACTCGCCCGACGACGCCCCGGACTGGACCGCGCGCGGCGTGCCGGCATGCACCGACGGCCGGACGACGAGCACGGGCACTTTGCTGTGTGTCAGAACCTTCTGCGTTTCGCTGCCGATCAATAGCGCGCGCACCCCTGCGCGACCGTGCGATGCCATGACGATGAGGTCGCAGTTACGTTCGGCGGCTACGCTAACGATGGCTTCGTAGGGATGGGCCTGGGTCGTCGCGATCGTTTCGCATTCGACGCCGGCCTCCGAGGCCGCTTTCGCGATTGCTCCGAGGTAGTCATCGGCATGCTGCTGGGCGATTTCCAGGAAGCGCTCCTCGGTATCCTCGAGCATTTCCGGGCTGTACACGAAGTGCCGATACTCCGGCATGACATGAAGCCCAGTCAGTTTGGCTTTGCACTCGCCGGCAAGCGTCACGGCCATCCGGATGGCAGCGTCGGACAGTGCCGATCCGTCGGTGGGCACCAGCAGATGCTTGAACATGAGCTTCCCCGCGCTTGCACGGCGCTCTTAGGCGCGGCGACGCGTCTGCGAGTCCGGCTTCGACGCGCCGGGCGCTGCAGCGACGTGCATAGAGGAATTTAAGTCCAGAGCGCACGAATTGCCAAGCCGACGGGACTGCGCGTGCCGTGGGCATGCGCTGCTCGGCTTGCTCGCGGACCGCCTGTGACCTAGATTTTTATTCGGGTGCGACAGCCGAGAGAGGGTGCCATGGATCTGCAAGTGGAACGTGTCGACGTCTGGGCTGCGACGATCCCGGACCAGCCGGGGAGCCTTGCCCAAGTGCTGAGCGTCCTGCGCGACGCCGGCGCCGATCTGAAATTCGTCGTCGCCCGGCGAACGCGGGAAGGCGCGGGCGAGGGGATCGTGTTCGTCGCGCCGTTGCAAGGCGACCGCGAAACCCGTGCGGCCGCCCAGGTGGGTTTCAACGTCACGCCGAGCCTTCGCGCTCTGCGAGTGACGGGCAAAGACCGCCCGGGCGTTCTCGCCGAGTTGACCCAGAAGCTTGCCGAAGGAGGGCTCAATCTCCGCGGCGCCACGGCCGCCGTACTCGGGACCGAGTTCGTTGCCTATATGGCACTCGACTCGCTAAGCGACGCCGATCGCGCTATGGAAATACTGCAGAAGGCCTGAATCGGGCCCTCGCTTTACCTGCCTGATTGTTGTGGATAACGGCGCGTCGCGACTATGGCGCAGCGAAGGCTGGTCCCCCGACAGGAGTCACACAACGGACTGAAAGCCAGTACTGTATTGGGTGCTGGCTCAGCACGCCACTCATGTACCCCACCATTTACCCCAACTCGTGAACACAAGGGAATGGGGACAAATCAACAGCTTCAGCAAGGCATCGCGCAGATCCAACAGAATGCGGTGAACGCGGGCCAGGGCACCGACTCGAGCATCGTCGCGCAGTGCTTTCGGAATTTCAGCAGCAAATCAAGACGCAGCTCGAATCGGCTCAGCTTCAACAGCAGCATGCGAACATGTCGAACGCGCTGAATGCGCTCAGCATGGCGAACTCGGCAGCGAGACGCGTCGAAATCCGCTTGATGGCCTCGCACCGATCGGCGCTGAACATTTAGCGGCGCCGACCGTCGAGGTCCATGTAATCGGTCAGGCCATAGCTTGCGGGGATCGTCGCAGCCTCGAGCTTCGGCAGATGCCGCACGACTTTATCGCGCACCTTAGCGCACTCGCCGCAGATTTCGACGTTGGCCATACCCGGGCCGCGTCACACACAAATTGGAAGGTGCGGTAACACACACTTCGCACCACAGAGCCGTCTCAATATTGAAAGTGGATAGCCTAGCGTTTATGGGATATCGGCTTTCGTGGGTTTTGGAAACGTCAGACCCGAAACCCCTTGTTGCCGTGAGGTGTGTAATGAAGCTAACAAAGATGTTTTCACGCTCGAGGGAGGCAGAGGCGAAGTCTGCCGAGGTGCCGAGGTATGCCGTCGGAGACTCGGAATTCTGCAAACAAGTCTATCTTCTACGGGAAATTAGATCTTTCCTTCTCTTTAATGGCATCGCATTTGATTCTTCAGTCTGTCGTACTTTGAAGATCCCGGACCTTTGCGCTTACTACTT
Source organism: Trinickia mobilis (assembly GCF_017315705.1). Taxonomy (GTDB): domain Bacteria; phylum Pseudomonadota; class Gammaproteobacteria; order Burkholderiales; family Burkholderiaceae; genus Trinickia_A; species Trinickia_A mobilis. The sequence goes on from NZ_JAFLRF010000011.1 coordinate 8,917, forward strand.
TGACGTAAAGTCCAGACGCCCGGAGATGAAAGAATTTGAGGATCTCGATGCAGCATTAAATTATTCATTCTCGCTGCTTAATGAGTCAATGCGCAGGAAGTTCTTGCTAACACAGTTCCCACCGTGGGTCCTACTACTAGCGGTGGCTTGCTTAGGCGGATTGTTGCTCTCGCTAGATGCGTATGCTTCGGGCGGAACACCCTCTCCACTTTCTCGACTTCTCCATTTCCCATTAGATTCCAAAGTGACTGTGGAACCCTATGCTCTCTGGCTTACGTCCATGGGAGCTCTAGGTTCGATCGCCTTTATTTCCATGAATCTGCTGGCGGTGCAGAATGACATTACATTTGACATGACAAGCTCCAGAATGATCCTTGTTCGAATCATTATTGGCTGCACTTTTGGGTTAGTTCTGTCATTTCCGTTTGGGTACAAAGAATTTATATCTTTTGCGGATACGATTGCGTTGCATAAATTGGGCGACGCTAAAGATACCTCAACGACCACAGCCTTTCAACAAGCGCTGTTTCTGCTGCTTCCGTTCGTGCTAGGTTTCAGCACAAGTTTGGTGATACTTTTCATTAATCGCCTCATTCAAGGGATTCAAACGATTTTTGGCTGGCAGCACGTTTCAACCGAACGCGTTCCGCCTAAGCGGAAAAGTGTGGATGTCGGGGCGGCGGTCTCTCGCCCCTCTCAACTTACTAATTTTCGTCGTGATCCAGCGAGACGAGGGGGCCGATCGAGGCGGAACTAGTGCGGGCAAGTTGATGGCGGTCACGGAGGTTGACGCGCTTGAACGCCGGGCGTCGCGCGGCGCAGCGTAAAGGAGCGCGCCCAGCGTGCCGATATCGAGGGCGGGGCCACACAACGGGGACAGGCTCCCGTGCCGCGCACCAACGCCGTGGAGACGAAAAAGCTTCAACTCACCGTCGACGTGGCGACGGACTATCTCATTGGTGAAATTGCGCAATTGGGGTTGCATGGGACCTCGAAATCCGAGGTCGCGTGCTCCATCATCAGGATGTGGCTTTGGGACAATCAGGCGAAGTTGCGCGAGAACGGCATTAGCTTGCGCGGCAACGTCTCGACGGGACCATCGGATTCGTAAGGGACACTCGGTGGCGCGTTACAGGCACCTTTCGAAACCCCCCGCTAAGGAAGCGCTCGTTGACCTCCGGTTCGAGTCACCAGTGGCGCTGGACGCGATCGACCGCTTCGTGGATTCCGTTTCGGATTCCTACGGCAAAAAGATGGACCTGTGGGAGGCAGTTTTTGGCCTGGACGCGGACGGGCGAACTGCTACGCAGGCAGGTCCCAATGTGACTGGTCGCAGGCTTGAGTCAGCGCACGGGTTATACGTATTGCAATGCCGAACGTCAGGCTTCACATTGAGTAGGCTGTCACCATACGGTGAGTGGAAAGAGCTGAGGGAGGAGGCGAGGCGGCTGTGGGAGAGTTTTCGCGGAGTCGTTGAGCCAGTTACCGTCACGCGGATTGCCGTTCGCTACTCAACGAGCTCTCGTTACCGCTACCGTTTGGTGACTTCGAAGAGTATCTGACTTGCCCGCCAAGAGTCCCCCCGCCGTTGCCGCAGGCGGTGAGCGGATTTCTGACCAGGGTTATCGTTCCGGACGAAACTGCGAAATGCACCTCTGTTGTCACACAGGCCTTCGAGGGGCCACCGTCCGAAAGTCCATCCGGTTCGTCGATCATGGTGATTCTCGACATCGACGTCTTCCGTGTGACCCGGATAGACGACCTCGCAGCGGACGACATTTGGTCCGGGCTTGATGTTTTAAGAGATCAAAAAAATCGGATGTTCTTTGAGCACCTGACCGAAAAAACCGTGGAGATGTACGAATGAGCACACCCGCATTCGGCCGCTGCAACGGCTACCTCTCTGGCTCCGGCTCTCCACCAGCTGGTGAAGTCGGACGCAAGTTGATTCGGCAAGCGTTCAACGCCGTTGACGACCTGAAGGCGGGCGGGGCCGCGCGTACCTCTTGGGTGTTCAATGACCTGCAAGCGCTGGCGCAAGAGCACGAACTCAATTTTCGGCAAGCCAAGGTGATGGTGGTGGCGCAGCGTTTTTTGTTGGCACTCCCGGGAACGGTGCCCGCGCCGGAGTTGTCCATCGACGGTGACGGCGAAGCGTCATTCGACTGGCGGGGGCCGCGTGGGGAGCTGCTGACAATTGCACTGCGCGAGGACGGCAGGCTTTCTTATGCCTCGCGCATGTCACCGTTTGATAAAGACCACGGCACGAAGCGGTTTGTCGATGTGATTCCTAAAAGCATTATCGACCTGGTTCATCAAGTCACCGCCGGCTAAGGAAATCGACTTTGTTACTGCCGATGGCAGCGCCGCCCGCTTCGTATTTAAAAAGCGGGACTTGTTTGCCGACGGCACACCAAAGCCCAAAGCCTTTGAGCCGGAATGGCACCCCACCCTGGCGCGGTATGAAACGTCCGTTTGCGGATTAAATGGTGTTTCTGAAGACCGTTTGTGGCATCTCGGCCGCACGGTTCGGGCCAGTGCAAATCTGACGGCGATAGCCGCACTTGAAATCCCAGTACCGCAAATCACCGCTGCAGATCTGCGGTGCGAGGCTGCGCCCGAGATTGATTACGACGGGCACGGTGTAATCCTTGGCTGGGCTGCGGATCGAGACGCGAAGGACGAGCGTCTGGCAGCGCAGCAGGAGCTCGTTGCGGCTGTCTCCCAAGTCAAACGGCCTGGATCGACTGACGCCTGACGCCCACCGGCCGGCCTGCCATCCCTCGGTTCTCAGCCATACGCTGTTTTTGGTACACAATTCGGTACACAAAATTCCTCGAAATCGTACCGCGCCTTATTCCACAATCCTTTGCTGGCAGTCGCTAGGTTCTGTATTGAAATAAGCAGGTCACGCTGCACAGGTTCCCGATTCGGTGCGTCCGTATATCGGGCGGCGGCGCGTATCTGCCGTGGGGACCCATGCAGAAGCGCGTCGCGCCGTTGTCCTTCGCGGCGTGCGCGGCGGCCGCCAGCACCGCGTCGACTTCCATCAGCTTCCCGGCCTTCAGGCCCGTCTCGTGATGCGCCGATTGCAAGCCGTAGCCGCAATCCTCCTCGCAGCCGCCCGTCTTGATCGACAACAGCGTCGACAACTGGATGGCGTTCGCGTCGAAATGCTCGCGACGGGCGGGAATTGAGTCATTTTCTCAAGCCTCGTCGATTTGAGGGATGCGCGCCTCACGCACAAACCATGTCCGCTTTGCGGAAGCCAGCAACATTCCATAAGCTGCACACGAAACGATGAACGTAACGGGCGCGGAGAATGACGCAATGGTCCCGGACATACTGTTCAATGCCAGCCCCGCGAATGCACCCGCAAACCATGCGATAAGGCCTCCCGGGTTGAATGCCGGCACATGTGAGTCACGACATTCAATCTCGCTGCCGACCAACTTCTCATAACGGGTCGAGACTATGTGCGCGAGTGCAACACCCACCCATGCAACAACGAAGATGCCCTGGTAGGCGAGCGCCTGCAACAGCTTTGAGAATACGTCGGCGAGCATCAGCACATAGACGACAACGCCTACGACAATCGCCCAGGCGAATTTCGGTGCGCGTATCCGGGCAATCTTTTCAAAGAATGCCTGCATGTTAATCGTCGCAAGGTAGTAGTTCGCGGTATTGATCCGCGACTGCGTGACCCAGACGAACAGAAGTCCACCAAGACCCATCAGTTTCAGCAGTGCAAAGACGACTGACACCTCCGACAGCGCACCAAGGTTCGGAATCGTGCTGACAAGATAGATCCCCGCGGCACCATTGAGCAGGAAGGTAACGAGATAAAACGGCATGCCGAAATTGAACCGGCCGTGGTAACCGGCGTCTTCCTTTCGGCCAAAGCGTGCGTAGTCGAACGTGAACATCATCAAGACCCACACACCCATGTAATAGACGAAGCATTGCCACCAGCCGTCCGCCGGCGCCGCGCCTGACGGGCCGAAATCGAGCCAGGCGGCGTTGTAGCCATACTCATAGGTCGCAAGGCCGACTGCCGCCAGGAGACCGAGCAGATAGAACGGCAGCAACACGCCGTTGAATTTGTCGAGCCAATGCTGCACGCTGCCGAACACTAGCGGAACGCTGTAGCAGACGACAATCAATGCAGCCCATTTATAGTCGAGTGCAGGCATCAAATGATGCGCTGCCACCGCTATGACCGATCCCTCGAACACCGCATAGTAGATTGCAGTTGCAAAGAAGATCAGCGTCGCCAGTGCCGCACCCACGCTGCCGAACAACACGCGCGAGAAGAGCGCAACGGAGAGTCCCGTTCGAATCGCGTAGCGGCTGATAACCGAATTGATCACGCCGTACGACACCACCGACAGGACCATGCCGATCAGCGCATTTCGTGCACCATAAGTCAGTGCGAGCGTCGCGCCGACGACGATATAAAACACTGCGCTGCATACCGCCCACCAGGCCATGGTGAGCGGGAATGCCGGCATTCTGGACGCTGCCGGTATGGCGACCGTCGATAGATCCAGGTCGTCGCTCGCGGATTGCTGTGTCATGTTGCTCATGATGATGCCCCTCAACGACATTTAGCCTGCGAAGGACGTCTGTGCCGCGGCGTGACTTACCCGCAGGGTTGCCTCGACGCCCGGCCGGCAACCGGTCCTGCATGGAAAAGGCGTGCCTGTCCCCGCCGCCCAGCCGACGGCAGCGCGGAAAAACAGGAAGGGAATGGAGGACGAGCGGAACGCCTCTTCGTGCCGGAGGTCGATTCCGCCAGCCGTGGATCAAAGCCGCAGCACTTCGCGCAGCATCGCAACGCGACGCTGCGCCTGGCGTCTCGCAGCAAGCGCCTCGTCCATCGTGACGGACACGAAGCGCGCCTGATGGTTGGGCTGCATCTGCCCGATCAGATCCATGTCGGCGCTGATGACCGTGCCGATCGTGGCGTAGCCGCCGCCGGATACCGCGTCGCGATGCAGGATGATCGGCTCGAGTCCGGCCGGTACCTGGATCGAGCCAATCGGATAACAGGCGTCGACGATATTCGACGGATCGGCACCCGCGCCGAAAGGCTGTTCACGCTCACGGAATTTCAGTGCGCGGCCCTGCCGGTAGCGGTAGCCGATGCGGTCGGCTTCGGGCGCGACCACCCACGTGTCCTCGAAGAAGGTCGCAGCGGATTCGTCGGTCAGCCGGTGGTGGTACAGCCCCGCCAGCACCCGCAGTTCGACTTCACGCGCAAGCGGCGTGCGCAGCGTAGCCGGCAGCGCCGTTCCCTCCCGGACTGGGCGCTGAGCCTGCCCGACCGGCAGGCGATCACCCTTCTGCAAGCGCCGCCCCTCGTAGCCGCCAATCGCGCCGAGCGTGTAGGTCGACCGGCTGCCGAGCACCAACGGCACATCGACTCCGCCCGCCACCGCCAGATAGGCGCGCGCGCCGCTCTTCACGTAGTCGAACGTGAGCGTGCTGCCTGCGTGAATACGGAGCGCAACATTGCATGCGTGTGCGACGCCGTCGATTTTCGGAGCCATCTCGGCGCCCGTGACCGCGATTAGTGCGTCCACATGGAACAGCAGCTGCGGGCCAAGTAGCGTGCACTCGAGCACCGCTGCGTCCTCCGCATTGCCGACCAGGAGGTTTGCCGCACGCAGCGAAAATTGATCGAGCGCCCCGGAAGGCGGGATACCGACGTGGTAATAGCCCTGCCGCCCGATGTCTTGCACCGAAGTGGCCAGACCCGGTTTCACGACCTCGATGACGTCAAGCGAATCAGTCGACATCCAGCACCTCGACCAGAGAACGGTTGTATGCGTGCGGATCGCGCAGGAACGCATCGAGCGAAAAGCGCACCGGCCGCACGCGCAGCGAAAAGGTCCCGGCCTCGACGGCAGCGATGGCCTCGTCGTAGGTTTCACGGCTGATCGGCTTGAACTTCACGATGTCTCCCGGCCGGAAAAAGACCATGAACTCGCGCAGATAGTCGAGCCGCTGCGCCGGATCGAAAATCGGCGCAGGCGTCACGCCGAACATCTGGTATCCGCCCGCACCGCGAACCGAATAGATGCAGCCGAAACAGCCGCCGTGGCCCACGGTGAGCTTCGGCGTATCGGTGCGCGGTCTCAGGTATTTGGGCACCTGCAGTTGCTTGTCGCGTTCGACCATCTGGAACATGAACGGCAGGCCCGCGACGAAACCCACCATCGACACGAACCACGGCGAACCCGCATGCGCCGCGATGAACTCGTCGACGTCGCGCTTGCCGTTGATCCGCGCGGCGTACTCGAGGTCGGTCGAAGCCGGATCCTGATGGCGCTCCCGAAAGCGCATGAGCGTTTCGTGCGTCCACGGATCGTTGTAAAGCACCGGCACCTCGACGATGCGTGTGTCGATGTCAAGCTCCGCTTCCCCGACATCGGCCTCGATGCCTTTGAGCAAAGCCAGCAGTTCGTCGGGCGCTATGACATCAGGATCGTAGCGAACCTGGTAGGACGCATTGGCCGGGCAGATTTCGCTGATGCCCGGCACGTTGCGGCGCTGCAGTTCGCGGGTGATCGCTGTGCCCTTGAAAAACGCCTCCAGCGACATCGCCTCGCTGATCTCGACGAAGATGAACTCATCGCCGCCGAACGTATATCGGACTGTCATACTGCCTCCCCGATTCCGGAGGCGCGTGCCGCGGCCTCGCCCGACGCGGCGGATGCGTCCGCCGCCGTGTCGGACTGCGCGCGCCACACCTCCATCCATGCTTCCAGATAGTTGGTGTGATAGCGCCCCGCACGCACGTCGTCGTCGGCAAGCAGCGCCAGATGCAACGGCGCTGTTGTCTTGACGCCGCCGATGTGCAGTTCGCGCAGCGCACGGACGAGCCGCCCGATCGCGGCCGGCCGGCTTTCGTCGTGCACGATCAGCTTGGCGAGCAGCGAATCGTAGAACGGCGGCACGCTGTAGCCCGGATAAAGCAGTGAATCGATGCGCACGCCCGGCCCGGCCGGCCACACCAGCTCGTCGATGCGGCCGGGGTTCGGGCGGAAGTCCTGCCTCGGGTCTTCCGCATTGATCCGGCATTCGAGGGCCACGCCGCGCAGCACGATGTCGTCCTGCGTGAAGCGCAACGGCTCGCCGTCCGCGATCCGCAGGGTCTCCCGCACCAGGTCGATGCCGGTGATCGCCTCGGTCACCGGATGTTCAACCTGGATGCGTGTGTTCATTTCGATGAAGTAGAACTCGCCGCGCACCTCGTCGAACAGATATTCCAGCGTGCCTGCACTGCGATATCCGACCTGCCGGGCAAGGCTCGTCGCGGAGGCGCACAATGCGGCGCGCACTTCGGGCGTCAGCGACGGCGACGGCGCTTCCTCGAAAATCTTCTGGCGCCGCCGCTGCAGCGAGCACTCCCGCTCGAACAAGTGGACGACGTCGTTGCCGTCGCCGAGCACCTGCACCTCGATGTGCCGCGCGCGCGCAATGAAGCGCTCCAGATAGACGCCGCCGTCGCCGAATGCCGCCTGCGCCTCGCGCTGCGCAAGCGGTAGTTCGGCATCGAGTTGCATCGCATCGTGCGCGACGCGGATGCCGCGTCCGCCACCGCCCGCAGCCGCCTTGATCATGACCGGATAGCCAATGCGCGCGGCCACGTCGCGCGCCTCTTCGAGCGACCTGACGACGCCGTCGCTGCCGGGCACGGTCGGCACGTTCGCGCGCTGCGCGGTCTCTCTCGCGCGCGCCTTGTCGCCCATGGTCGCGATCACCTGCGACGAGGGTCCGACGAAGATCAGGTCCGCTGCCTCGACCTGCGCCGCAAAGCCGGCATTCTCCGACAGGAAGCCATAGCCCGGATGAATCGCGTCGGCCCCACACTGTTGCGCGGCCGCCAAAATCGCGGCCGGGTTGAGATAGCTCTTCGCCGCGTGCGACGCGCCGATAGGCACCGCCTCGTCGGCCATGCGCGCGGCGAGGCTATCGCGATCCGCGTCGCTGACCACGGCCACTGCGCGCATCCCCAGCTCCTGTACGGCGCGAATCACGCGCACAGCGATCTCGCCACGGTTCGCGACCAGGACGGTCCGGATACGCGCGGGGCGGTAGAACGAAAGTGTGGAATCTCCCGTACCCATCGCGCTTACTCCTCGACCCGCAGCAGAACCTGCCCCGCATCCACCGGCTCGCCGTCTTCGACGAGAATCTCGGTCACGCGGCCCGCCACGCCGGCTTCAATCTCCGTGAACTGTTTCATCACCTCCACGAGCCCCACCACAGCGCCGCTCTGGACCACCGATTCGGCCTCGACGTAATAATCGGCATCGGGCGACGGACGCCGATAGAACGTTCCCGGCAGGGGGCTGACGATATCGTGTAATGCCATCTGTGCATGCTCCTCGAATCTGATGTCAGACCGCAACCGGCAACGGCGCCGCGATGCGGATGTCGTGCCGCGTCAGCGCGTTGCGGGTCGCACCGACCAGTTGCAAGGCTCCCGGCGTGTCGCTGTGGATGCAGACCGAATCGAAGTCGATGTCGATGTCGTCCCCGTCGACGGTCGACACCCGGCCGTCGACGCACGCGCGCAGCACCTTGTCGGCAACCTGCTGCGGATCGAGCCGAGCCACGCGGCGAGTAAAAACGATCGAGCCGGTGCGGTCGTAGTCGCGGTCGGCGTAGAACTCGCGGATCACCGGCTGGCCGAACTCGCGGGCCACCCGGCAGGTCACCGACGACTCCATGCAAAAGAGCAGCAACGTCGGATCGAGCCGCTGCAGCGTCTCGACGAGCAGCCGCGACAACCCCTCGTCGCGCGCGGCGTGCATGTAGAGCGCCCCGTGCGGCTTCACGTGCTGCACGCTCACGCCGTGAAGGCGCGCGAACTCGCGCAGCGCGCCGAGCTGATACAGGATGTCGTTGACGAGCGCTTGCGGCGCCTCCCCAATGTGGCGGCGCCCGAACCCGGCGAGATCGCGAAAGCCTGGATGCGCGCCGATACCGACGCCCGCTTCTTTCGCCATCTGGACCGTGCGCGCCATGATGTTCGGATCGCCGGCGTGAAAACCGGTGGCGATATTCGCCGAACTGATGAGCGGCATGATCTCGTCGTCGACACCGTCACCAATCTTCCATGGGCCGAACCCTTCCCCCATATCGGAATTCAGGTCGACGCTGCGTTTCTTCATACTCGATATCTCCCGGATCAGGGGCCGGCGCACTGAGGAACGCACGCTGCGACCGTATGGAAACACAGATTAGCCGGGCGATCCTCGTCAAAATAGTTCGATTTTTGGATGGCTTGATATCTGTTTTATCGATATTTCCGCCCGGCGGACGGGCGTGCCTTGCCGGCCTCCAGCAAGCCGGCTGCCGCGTCATCAGGCGGCAACGTGCATGCCCCGATCAACTGATAAGATAATTCGAATCCGAATATCGATTTTTTTGAGGTCGACATGGCGCTGACCCTCAGGCAGCTCAAGTACTTCGTCGCCACCGCCGAACTCGGACAGATCTCGCAGGCAGCGATCCAGTTGACGATCTCGCAATCCGCAGTCACCAGCGCGATCAAGGACCTGGAAGACAGCCTCGGCACCCAGCTCTTCATGCGCACCGCGACCGGTGTCACGCTGACCAACACGGGACGGCGCTTTCTCAATCAGGCATACACGATCCTCTCGTCGGTCGACGAGGCGATGCGTATCCCGAACCTCGAAAGCACGCTGACCGGCACGCTCGCCGTTGCCGCCACTTACACGGTGCTCGGCTACTTCCTGCCGCACCACATCCTGCGTCTGAACACGCTATACCCACGGCTGACGATCCAGTTGCACGAACTGAACCGCGAATCGATCGAGGAAGGCCTGATCGCCGGCCGCTACGACATGGCAGTCCTGCTCACGTCGAATGTGTCGAATCCCGAACTCGTGCTGGAGCCGGTGATTCATTCGGTCCGCCGTCTGTGGGTGGGGGCTCATCATCCGCTGCTGAAGCGGGAGAGCGTGACGATTGCCGACGTCGCGCCCGAACCGTTCGTCATGCTGACGGTCGATGAGGCCGCCTATACGGCGCTGCGCTATTGGAACGACACCCCGTACCGTCCCAACGTGATACTGCGAACGTCATCGGTCGAGGCCGTGCGCAGCATGGTGGCCAACGGCAGCGGCGTCGCGATTCTTTCGGACATGGTCTACCGGCCGTGGTCGCTCGAAGGACGGCGCATCGAGACCATCCTGTTGCGCGACCCGGTACCGCCAATGAGCGTAGGCCTCGCATGGCGCAAAAATCTCGAGTTGAGTCCGGCAATGCATGCGGTACGGGAGTATTTCCGTCACACCTTTATGGAGCCGAGGACTACCGGAGGAAGCATCTGAACGCGGCGCCACGTCTACGGCAGCTTTCTGTGCGCAACGGCCATTCACGCCGTAAAGTCGGACGGGAAGTCGTCGGCCGTTGCGGACAGTCGCGGAGGATACTCGGCCGGATCGGCTACCCGATGGCATGGCATCGGCTTTGACCTGTCTCACCCGAACTTCGCCCGGCGACTCGCGGGCGCAATTGCTAAACGCGTATAAATTGCCGGAAGCCGCCTTCACTCAGATGCCGCGAAAAACCCCAGGTATTCGAAGTCCGCAGTACGGTTCGCATGGACGAGGGAACCGAGCGCGCCAGCCGACACAAGGGTATCGACCATCGCTCGGCGGTTGGATATGAAACGCCACGTCGATGACAGCGTGGGCACGGCAGGTTCGCTGCTAGCCTGATGTAGCGCTGCCAGCAGATCGACGCGATCAGGTGAATAGGCGACAAAGCCTTCATTCCACATCGCAGCGCGATCGATATCCAGCAATGCACACACCTGCTGCTTGATGGGGACTTCGTTCGCGTCGGTATCGCGCGACTGCTTGATCAGCGGCAGGATGCTCGCGTCGACCAGCTTGCCGGTACGCAGCAGCGGCGGCAATCCAGGCGTCCACGCTTCAGGCGGACAGGCCTTGTGCATCGGCGTCAGCTCGACGAATGGACTGATTTCCGCCGGATAGATTCGGCACACCAGAGGCCTTTGCTCATAGATACCGCAGCGCATGTCGGGCTGGAGGTTCGGGCATGGGCCCGTGTACGCAGCCGCCAGAATGGCCACGACCCTCGTGGGCAACGATCCGCTCATCGCGGCAAAGGAGCGACGACGTCTATGCGCCGCCTGGAGGTCGTCCTCAGGTGGCTCCTCGGGCCACGGCGACGCGTCGCAGAGAATCTGCACGTCGTTGCCACGCTCCAGCCAGGCAACCGCCTCCGTCACGGTCAACGGCAAACGCAGATCGTGACAACACTTGCCGCACATCGTGCACTCAAAATCGATATCCATGCCTAATAGCCCTTGCGTCGCGCGACGCGTTCCGGTTGTCCAGTTTCATGCCCGGTAGCCACACGCGAGGGCGTCCGCCCTCCCATGTGGCTACCGTCAAGCCCAAGCAGCGGGGTTTAGTCGCTTGAAAGCGGCTGATCTTACAGGGAACTCGCTTTTTTTTTTGCGAATGCCAGTTGGCCTCGAGCCCCCCATCCCCCCGATCTCCATTCCCGAACAACGCGCACTCGCGATTTTATATCACGACATGATATAATCACGGTTGCCGACAGTACTGAAATAACGGGGGGACCCACCCCCTTCATAGGGAGTCTTCGATGCCGGCCATTGAATCAGTTCTGCATGAACGCCGGGTTTTCCCGCCGAGCGCCGCCGCAAGCGCCAATGCGGCAATCTTCGGTATGGATGCCTATCGCGCGCTGGTTGCCGAAGCCGAACGCGATTACGAGGGGTTCTGGGCGCGCCTTGCACGCGAAACGCTCGAATGGCGAAAACCGTTCTCCTCGGTGCTCGATGCCTCCGACGCGCCCTTCTACAAGTGGTTCGCCGACGGCGAGCTGAACGTCTCCTACAACTGCCTCGATCGCCAGGTCCAAAACGGCAACGCCGAGAAAACGGCGATCATCTTCGAGGCCGACGACGGCGCGGTCACGACCGTCACTTACCGGGAGCTGCTGCAACGCGTCTGCGAATTCGCCAACGCCCTGCGCTCGCGAGGGGTGAAGAAAGGCGAGCGGATCGTCATCTATATGCCGATGTCGATCGAAGGCATCGTCGCGATGCAGGCCTGCGCCCGCATCGGCGCGACGCACTCGGTCGTATTCGGCGGCTTCTCCGCGAAGTCGCTCAACGAACGCATTGCCGATGCCAGTGCCGTCGCGGTCATCACGGCCGACGAACAGATGCGCGGCGGAAGAGCCATACCGCTCAAGAACATCGCCGACGAAGCACTCGCAATGGGCGGCTGCGACACCGTGAAAGACGTGATCGTCTATCGGCGCAGCGGCGGCAAGGTCGCTTGGAACGAGGCACGCGACCTCTGGTGGCACGAGCTGACGGAGAACCAGCCCGGCACGTGCGAACCCGAATGGGTCGGCGCGGAACACCCGCTCTATATCCTCTATACGTCCGGCTCGACAGGCAAACCCAAGGGAGTCCAGCACAGCAGCGGCGGCTATCTGCTGTGGGCCGCGCTGACGATGAAATGGGTCTTCGACTTGAAGCCCAAAGATGTGTTCTGGTGCACCGCCGACATCGGCTGGGTGACGGGACACACCTACATCGCCTACGGACCGACCGCCGTGGGCGCCACGCAGATCATGTTCGAAGGCACGCCGACCTATCCGCATGCGGGCCGCTTCTGGGAAATGATCGGCCGGCACGGGGTGACGGTGTTCTACACCGCGCCGACCGCGATCCGCTCGCTGATCAAGCTGTCCGCGGCCGAACCGAGAGTCCAGCCGAAGCGCTTTGACCTGTCGAGCCTTCGCATCATCGGCACAGTAGGCGAGCCGATCAATCCGGAGGCCTGGATCTGGTACTACGAGAATGTCGGCGGCGGGCGCTGTCCGGTCGTCGATACCTGGTGGCAAACCGAAACGGGCGGCCAGATGATCTCGCCGCTGCCGGGCGCCACGCCGCTCGTGCCTGGTTCGTGCACGTTGCCGCTGCCGGGGATCATGGCGACGGTCGTCGACGATGCTGGCGCGGAAGTCCCGCCCGGCGAGGGCGGCATGCTGGTCGTCAAAAAGCCCTGGCCGGCCATGCTGCGCACCATCTGGGGCGACCCCGAACGCTTCAAGCGAACCTATTTCCCGGCCGAGCTCGGCGGCCAGGTCTACTTGGCCGGCGACGGCGCCGTGCGCGACAAGGACACGGGCTATTTCACGATCGTCGGGCGCATCGACGATGTGCTCAACGTCTCCGGCCACCGGCTCGGCACGATGGAAATCGAGTCTGCGCTGGTAGCGAATCCGGACGTGGCGGAGGCCGCGGCGGTCGGCCGGCCGGATGAAACGACGGGCGAAGCCGTGGTGGCGTTCGTCGTGCTCAAGAGGAAGCGGCCGGAAGGCGACGAGGCGACGCAAATCGCGGACGAACTGCGTGCCTGGGTGGCCAAGGAAATCGGGCCGTTCGCGAAGCCGAAGGAAATCCGCTTCGGCGAGAACCTTCCCAAGACGCGCTCAGGCAAGATCATGCGGCGCCTGTTGCGCTCGCTCGCAAAGGGCGAAGCGATCACGCAAGACGTGTCGACGCTGGAGAACGCCGCAATACTCGACCAGTTGGGCGAGTCGCGCTGATGGAGGTAGACATGAATGCTGCTGTTACAGAGGAAAAGAAGGTCGCTGACAAGGTAAGTGTGCGTTTTCCGAATCCGGCACCGCTTGGTTTGGCGGGCTTCGCCATGACGACATGGCTATTGAGCATGATCAACGCAGGCTGGTTTTCGGCGGATGCCATGGGCCCGGTGCTCGCCGTCGCGCTCGCATACGGCGGCACGGCCCAGGCCATCGCCGGCGTGATGGAATTGCCGCGCGGCAACACGTTCGGCGCCACCGCGTTCCTGAGCTTCGGCGCGTTCTGGTGGTCGTTTGCGCTGTTCGTGCTGTTTCTGCATGACAAGGTGCCCGCAGGGATGGTCGGCTGGTACCTGTTTGTCTGGGGAGTCTTTACGCTTTACATGTGGTTCGGGACGTTCCGGTCCCCGGTTGCGCTGCAGTTGATCTTTCTCGCGCTGTGGATCACGTTCTTCCTGCTCGCAATCGGCGAATGGACGGCAATGGGCTGGCTGCACAAGGCCGGCGGCTATACGGGCCTGATCACGGGCGTGATCGCTTTCTATTTATCCGCGGCCGATATCATCAACGAAGCCTATCGTCGGACTGTGCTGCCAGTCGGTGCGCCTAGCGCCCCCTAGCTCGACTCGATAAGGTTCGACGTTTGAGCGGGCCGGTTGGCGAAAGCCGACTGGCCTTTTTTTCCCTCGACGGACGATGGCCGCGAGCGACGAACCGTGCCACTGCGTCCGGGCCGAGCCGCCGCCGCTCACCCAGCGCTCGCCGCCGCTCCATTGTTCCGTTTCGGACAACAGTGAATTCGAATTCTAGGTATTCACCCTAATCGCCAGTCCTCCTAGACTATGGTCATCAGCTACACGCAACTGTGTTCGTAGCTCTGGACAAAACAATCTTCGGAGGTAGTCGTCATGAAATCGCTGATCAAAGCTGTCGCAGTTGCCCTCGTTCTCGCCGCACCGGTCGTTTCGTTCGCGCAGTCCAATGAGCCGGTCACCCGCGCGCAAGTTCGCGCCGATCTCGTTCAAGTGGAAAAGGCGGGCTACAACCCGCTCGATTGGATGCACTATCCGGAAAACATCCAGGCGGCTGAAGCCCGAGTGGCCGCGCAGAAAGGCGCGGCCGCCGATACGACGGGTTACGGCCCGGCCGTCACCGCCGCGTCGCAGACCGGTCAACGCGGCGAAGTGACCGTGAGCTCCTACTCGGCTCCGGTCGCCTACGTCGGCCGCTAACTCGCGATCGACGCGACGCTCGAACGACGATCAACCGAGCGTTCGTCGGTAGGAAGGCCGAAAAGAAACAGGCCCGCGCTCTCAGGAGTCGCGGGCCTGTTTCGTTGAATCCGACACAACTCCGGCCTTCGGCATTCGCCCGCTTTTTCCGGCCTGAACCGGCTGCGGACCGTCGTCCCTTCGGCGTCTTTCCGCCGCCGCGCCCGCCCCGCTAGCTAGTCCGGAAGCGCTGCGATCGCATTCAGCAGATCGCAAACGAGCGATTCCTCCGCCGCGAGAAACGCCGGCGAATCCGGCTCGAAGTCTTCGTGGCACGGTTTGCCCTGCGCCTTGCGGATGGCCCGTACGCTCGTCGCCACGGCGCGCGCTTTGCGGTACAGCGCGTGATCCCACGCCAGCAGAGGTTCGTTTTCGCTTTCCATACCGAGGTTGTCGGCAACCGCTGGCAAAGCTTTAGCGCATCTCCGCATTTTCGAGGCGCTCGCCTAACGCCCGGGCGCGCGGCGAATTGCGGCCGTCGACGCCCAAATTAAAAAAACGTTAACGCGGCCGAAGCGGGGAAGACAAGCGCGCTTTGTATTCTGATCAGACAGTCTCCATCGCCGTTTTTTACTACGCACTGCGATGGAGCCTGATCGACTGTAAGGCGGTATGACACATAACATGGAGGAAGACATCATGACGACCCGTCTCAAGCTTGCATTGCCGATTGCCTTGATGATGGCGAGC
This sequence comes from Trinickia mobilis, assembly GCF_017315705.1. Classification (GTDB taxonomy): domain Bacteria; phylum Pseudomonadota; class Gammaproteobacteria; order Burkholderiales; family Burkholderiaceae; genus Trinickia_A; species Trinickia_A mobilis. The sequence continues at coordinate 24,537 of NZ_JAFLRF010000011.1, forward strand.
GCCGGCGCCGTTGCGGCTAGCCGGCTCACGCCGCAGGAGTGCAACGCATATCCGTTCACGCCGACGCACGGTGCGCTCACCCAAGACGACCTGGCACGCGAACTCGCCGAACTCGAATCGGTCGGCTATCGGCCGAGCCTCGACAACTACTCGCTCGATATCAGCGATGCCAGGGCGCGGCTGAAAGCAGAGTACGCCAGGGATTGCTTGCCGAAGGGGACCACCGCGAGCCTTTCGTCGAGCAACGGTTGAGACACGCGGCGCGTCTGCCGCCTTTTGCGTGCAGTCGCGAAAAGCGCGAGCCCGGCCGGAGCCGGGCAAATTGCGCGACGTATGTGTCCCCGATGGAAACGCCGTGCGCGATGCGCTCGTACCGCTGCCGATCGTTTCAGATTTGAAACTGAGGCCCGATCTGGACTACGCCCAAAACCCCGCTTATCCACATAATCCGTGCACAGAACTGTGGATAACCTCGGGAGCCATTTGCCAACTTATTGGAGCAAAAGCAACTTTTCGTCTTGCCTCGCGCGATACGACGATCGCCATCCAGGCTGGCGCTTTGGAGCAGGTCGCATGACGCGCCTCAGCTTTTCGATTCGGCCCCGAGCGTATCGAGCTCCGCTTTTTGCAGATCGCCGGGCGTCGTTGCGATCTGGAACTGGCACGTCGCATCGAGCTTGAGGAACCAGGACTCGGCGAGCGTAGGAATGTCGCTTGCGGTCGCGACCTCGACCACGGCGATCGCGCCTCTGGCGCCGTCCTGCTCGGTGAAATCGATCACCTCGGGCTGGCATTCCTCCATGATTTTTCCGATCACATCACCCACGGTCCCTTCGAGGATGAGCATGTTGATCAGTTGATTCGGAATCCTGATATTAAGAAACATACGCATGACGTGTCTCATTTTCGACTGCACATTGGTTTGCAGCGAGACGCTCTGGCGCTCGCTCGTCAAGCATAGGAGCGGCTCGCGCACGAAGAGGACAGACCGTAGAAATTGGTGCCGGCGGCGAGTGAATATTGCAGACCGGCGCGTCGCATTGGATTGCGCAGCGCGCGGCTGGACGCGCAGAGAGCCCCGAATTCACGGCCTCCAGCGCATCCCTCGCAATCGGTACGCGCCTTGCTTCTTTCCCCTTATCGGTACGGCTCAAGCAAAAAGGGGAACCGTCATGGTAGGACTCAAGCGAATCGGAATGTTCGCCGCAATCGCGATGCTGGTGCTGTTCGGCGGCTGCACGCTTGGCGGCGCTGCAGCCGGCGGCGTCATCGGAAATGAAGTGACGCACCACAGCACGGTGGGCACGGTCGGCGGCGCGGTTGCGGGTGGTGTGGTGGGTTACGAGCTGGGCAAATAGCAGCTCGCGTCGTCATGCATCGAATCTATCTATAGCGCTGGATCAAGCCGATGCGGCGTGACGAAAGCGCATCAATGACCTTGGCGAATTGCGCAATGCTTCAGCGTTTCGACCGCGTGAAGTCGTATAGCCGATGCCCGTGCAGGCTGTCGACGATGCGGCTGCGTAGTCGCTCCCGACGGTAGTGCCCGGCAATGAAAATGGACGCCAATACCAAGACCGAGATTCCTATCGCCATACCAACCAATGTCTCGTCCATGGTTGCTCCCTCGTTACGTCATGCCATGCGCATGAGAATACTTCGTTCGGGCGCATCCTGATAGGGTTAACGAGCGCCAATCTTTGCTGTCACGCTTTAGCAGCCGCACGTTTTTCGACGGCGCAGCGTTGCATGGGACAAAAAAAGAAGCCCGCGCGCGGCGGGCTAATCGGTCCTCCCCACATGCGCTGACCGAGGGCCGGTTCGCGCACGGAGACATCGTGCGCGGATCTCGTCGAAGCGAATGTGCGACGAGCGACCAAGCGTCGAACATTCGTCTATATGAAAACCCGCTGTCGAGCCGTGCGCGGTTTTCGCGCGCAACGCTCGCCGGTTTTGTCGCACCAACCCCGCCTCTTCCGCCATCGATCCGTCGGCATCCGCCAGATCTGAGTCATCCCCGTGCGTCCATTCTCAGCAAGCGGAAATTTGATTTAGTTTTGGCGGGAATAGTGGGCATGCTTGGCGCCATCGAAAGACGACGGACACACGCCGATGCAGATCACGCCGATGGCGCCGTCGACGCGCGCCATCGGCCGCGAAGCGCAATTCATCGACGCCACCTGCCGTACCGCTCACAAGATTTCCGAGCGGCTTCAATCCCACTAACTAACGAGGAGTCCACCCTATGAAGCTGCAGCGTTTGTTCGCCGTTTCGAACCGATGGTGATGCGCCTTCGCGCTTCAAGATAAATCCGGGCAGCCGGTATCGCCGAATACAACCCGGATTTCGATCAGGACAAACGGACCGCGCGCGCCGCGGCTCGCCTATCGTCTGCTGTAACGCTGCGAGCGACTGCGGTCGATCCAGGGCCTCAGTGCCGGTGCAGCAGACTGCGTAACGGATGACGCCAATCGATTCGCCGCGCATCCTCGCTTTGCGCTTGCTGTCGGTGTTCCTGCCACAGCTCGTCCGAAAACAGGAACGCGACGATCAATAAGGGCAGGACAAGAAACGCGCCAAGTATCAGGTGCTCGATCACGATGGCCTCCGCATCGCCGGACTACAAAAACGTCGTTACATTTTAGCCTCGCTCCGGCGCCGATAGTTTGCGATTCCGGTATGGGCGCGTGGGCCCGACCTCACTTCTCTTTATGCCCCGATTACGTGCAAGCGCCGGGCCTGCGGCAATCCACCACGCGCGCGCCCGCACTCCCGCGTGCCTCCTGATTCGCCGCCACGCGCGCCGCGGCCGCACCGACGTCTCAAAAAGAACTCGTACCGGTTTGACCTGACTAAACGATGCTTGCTGAATATTGATGCATCGCTTTTTAACGGAGGTCGATTCGTTTCAAACTCAGCGTCTAGGGGCCCGTTCACGCCAATAACAGGCCCTCGACAAATCGGAAACTCAACGCCAAAGGAAAATGAAAATGGTCGTCGAACGAAACCACGCGCTGACAATTCGGCCGCTCGAGCGCCACGATTTGCGCTTTGTCCACGAACTGAACAACGACGCGAAAATCATGCGTTACTGGTTCGAGGAACCCTATGAAACCTTCTCGGAGCTATCGCAGCTTTACGACCAGCACGTGCACGATCAGCGCGAGCGGCGCTTTGTCGTGATCGACGGCGCCGGCGAAGCGGTCGGGCTCGTCGAGTTGATCGAGCTCGACTACATCCACCGGCGCGGAGAATTCCAAATCATCATCGCGCCCAGCGCGCAGGGACGCGGCTACGCGACGATCGCGACGCGCCTCGCCATCGACTACGCGTTCTCGGTGCTGAATCTGCGCAAGATCTACCTGATCGTCGACAAGTCAAACGGGGCGGCGATTCACGTCTACGAGAAATGCGGCTTCACCCACGAAGCTGAGTTGATCGAGGAGTTCTTCGGCAATGGCGCGTATCACAACGCGCTGCGCATGTGCATGTTCCAGACGGACTTCTTCGCGCGCCGCGCGGAAGCCGCCGGACGCTGACTACGCCGCAGCCTTCTTCCACGCCGCCGCAAACACCGCCGCGCAAATCAGCAGCGTGCCGCCCCCGCGGTTCACCGCGCGCTGCACGCCAGTGCTGCGAATCGCGCGCCGCGCGCTCGACGCGAGCAGCGCATAGCCGAAGGCGTTGAGCGTCGCGAGCACGATGAACGTTGCCTCGAAAATCACGATTTGCGGCCAGACGGCGACATGCGTGTCGATGAACTGTGGCACGAACGCGACGAAGAAAATGATGCTCTTGGGGTTCAACGTCGTCACCGCGTAGGCGTGCGCGAAGATACGGCGCGTGCGCGTCTCGGAGATATCCGCCGCGCCCGGGTCGCCGACGGGCGCGCGCCAGAGCTTGATACCCAGATAGATCAGATAGACGGCGCCGACCCACTTGAGCGCGGTGAACCAGACAGCCGACGCCGCGAGAACCACGCCAAGACCGAGCATCGACGCGGTCATCGCCGTCAGGTCGCCGAGCGCGACGCCCGCGGTGGTTGCGAACGCGTAGCGGCGGCCGTGGCCGAGCGCGTAGGAAACGACGAGCAGCACCGTCGGACCGGGAATGGCAACGAGGATCGCCGATGCAATCGCAAACGGCAGCCAGTGGGTGAGCGTCATGGAGAGTCTCCAAGGGATAGCCGGATTTATCCATGAATCGCCGAACGACGCAACGCGATTTTTCTTGCGCGCTTTCGGCATTGTGTGAACCGGCGGACGGCTCAATCGCTTCCCGGCGATATTCGTACGCATAAATCGCCCTCAGAGCGACATGCTTCATAGTCTAAATAGTCTCAATAGTCTCAATAAGGCGCGCAAGGCGAAAATCGATGCGGGAGCAGGCATTCTTTTTATTCTGTATTGAGCCCCATATTTCGCGGACGGCGACGGGTGCCGGAAGTGACTTTATGTGCGGCGCGTCAAAATCGCTTTTCGAATTATTTAGCAGCTTAATTGTGTTGCCGAGTGTTTTCCCTAACGGCTCGGAAAGCCTTATCTGGCGCGCCATTCAGGTCGATTTCTTGAATTCGGCGTGAAGTCGATCCGCGGAATTCGACGGCTCGGAGGCTCAGGCTGACCCGCGCAGTGGGTGCGACAATTCGCCACTATTGCGAGCGCACACAAGATGTGCTTGTTGTTCCGCCAGCTTGATCTAGCATGTGAGATGCGGGTTTTCTATTGCCTTTAAATACATAGCTAACCTGAGTAAAACCCGCATGGAGGCAGACCATGATGAAGCGCGCAGGGATTCTTTTCTCACTCGTCGGTTTGTTTGCGGCCGCCTCGGTGGCGCAAGCACAAGACACGGTCATCAAGCCGGCGCAGACCTTCCAGTTCAGGCCGAATTCCTACGGGTGCTTGTCCAAAGACAAACTCGATTCCGCCTACCAGCATGGTCAAGCCGGCGAGCAGCAGCAAATGCAGGAGTACTTCTCCGGCTATGAGTGCCTCTCGACGCCCGAACATTCGGATTTCCGCGTCGTGCGCGTGGTTGGCCACGATGTCGAATTCGTGAACGCGGGCAACGGGGACACCCAAGGCCTCTGGACGAACGATCGCTTCATCAAGCAGTGATCTGACGCCGCCTCGCGCGGCTCAATCGCGGCTTACTAGTGCACCGGCGGCGCGATGCCGGCGGTGCTCATGCCCGTCTCGATACGAACGGCTTGGCTTGCGTCAGGCCGTTTTCTGTTTTTCGGCCCCGCTTGCGCGTCGCTGCTGTCCCGGCGCGCGACGCTCGTCGATACGGCTGCGCTGCCACTGAGTTCTGAACGAGCCCTCCCGCAGCCGCACTTTCCGTATACCGCTGCCGTTCGCAGGCGCCATACCGTTCGGTTCAATTTCCCGCGCCGAATTCGTTCATTCGGTATCATCACGCGCCAGCCCTAATCGTTGGCGCAACGCGCCGCACCGGCACGCGGCGTGCTTCATCCAACACCCGGCCCCTATTCTCATGACTCGCGCGCGAGCGGGTCGCATCTGGTGCTGCATGGCTCTCAAATCGACGATCTACAAAGCGGAACTGCAAATTGCCGACATGGATCGGCACTACTACGGCGATCACGCGCTGACGATCGCGCGCCATCCGTCGGAAACCGACGAGCGGATGATGGTGCGCGTCGCGGCGTTCGCGCTCTTCGCGCACGAGCGGCTCGAGTTCTGCAAGGGACTATCGGATACCGACGAGCCCGATCTTTGGCAAAAGGATCTGACCGGCGCGATCGAGACGTGGATCGAGGTCGGCCAGCCCGACGAGCGGCGCATTTCGAAAGCGAGCGGCCGCTCGAACGAAGTCGTCGTGATCGCGTACGGCGGCAACACGTCGGATATCTGGTGGCAGGGCGTGCGCAGCAAGGTCGAGCGGTTGTCGAATGTGACGGTGTGGTCGCTCGGCGAAGGCATCGCCGAAGCGCTCGGCGGTCTTGCGCAACGCACGATGCGCCTGCAGATGACGGTGCAGGACGGCGCGGCGTGGCTCGGCAGCGCTGACGCCGATCCCGTTGCAATCGAGTGGACCGTGTTGAAGGCGCCGGCGCAAACGTGATGCCCCAGACCCAGAAAGCGCGCGGGTAACGCACATCGGCACATCGGCACATCGGCAGGCGCGGCGGCAAACCTGCGCCGCACCTCCGGCCGCTGGTGCTAGGTCGCGTGCGCCGCCTCCGGCGGCCCTTTCAGCTCGACCATGTTGTGCTCCGGATCGAACAGATAGAGCGACGGGCCGTAGCCGTCCGCACCGTAGCGCCTGCCCAATTCGCCTAATTCGACGCCGTGCCCGGCGAGATGGGCGCGCAGCGCGTCGGCGTCGAACGGATCGACACGCAGACAAAGGTGATCCATGTTGCGGCCCGCGCCGGGCACGCCGCTATCGGGACGATCGATCGGCCCGCCGGTCGCGAGCAAATCGATCAGCGAACGGCCGGCGCGAAGTTGAATCAGCCCGATGTCGCGCTGTTCTTTTTCGACCTTGCAGCCGAGCACGCTGCAATAGAAGTGCGTCATCGCTTCGAGATCGGCGACGCGAATCACGACGTGATCGATCTCGCGAATGGTGAACTTCATGATGTCTCCTTCGTCCGGATGGACAGCGGGGTCAGATCGAACTTGCGGGAAAGTCCGCCTGATGAGACCCGGGATTGCTCTTGAAGTTTACTGCCGGCGTGTAACGTTCCGATGCACGTCTAAGGAGGCGAGACCGGCGCATCGATCAAGAGCACAGGACGCACAGACGAAAAAAAAGCCCGTTCACGAGGAACGGGCTGAATCCATATCAGGAGGAGACATGGAGGAGACAGGAACCACTATACACAACGGGATGGTGCGACGCAATAAAATTTGCGTTAAAAATTGCTAAATGGGCAAACTGCCGCGTTTTAGCACGTTGTATCCTCGTCACGAAGGGGTCACAAAGTGCGCCAAATGCGTGCGCCGAATGACAGCGCAAGAACCGGGGCGTAGTGTTGCGGGACAAGGCCTACAGTCACATCGTCTACTTGTGACCAGAGGACGAGAGGGACGAGATGAAAACCGCTTATTCGACCGATACCGAACGCTGGAGCGCTGTCGCCACGCGCGACGTGCAAGCCGACGGCGAATTCTTCTACGCCGTGAAGACGACGGGCGTGTTCTGCCGGCCGTCGTGCGCATCGCGCCAGCCGCGGCGCGAAAACGTCGATTTCTTCGCTACTGCGGACGACGCGCGCGCCGCCGGCTATCGCGACTGTAAGCGCTGCCAGCCCGGCGGCCTGCCGCGCGAGCTGGCAATCGTGAACCGCGCGTGCGCGGCGCTCGACGCCGATCCACAGCAGCACCTTACGCTCGCGCAGTTGAGCGATGCCGTCCACGTGAGCCCATTCCATCTGCAGCGCCTTTTCAAGCGCGTCGTTGGCGTGTCGCCGCGGCAGTACCAGGCGGCACGGCGCGGCGCGGCATTGCGCGACGCCTTGCAACGGGGCGACGGCGTCACGCGCGCCGCCGTTGACGCAGGCTACAACTCGGCGTCGCGGCTCTACGACACCGCGGCGAGCGAGCTTGGCATGGCGCCGTCGACCTACCGGCGCAAGGGCGCCGGCCTGCGCGTGTACTACGCGAGCGCGCCGACGACGCTCGGTTGCGTGCTGGTCGCCGCGACCGGCAAGGGGATCTGCAAGATCGCGTTCGGCGACGAAGCGGGCGCGCTGACCGACGAGCTGCGAAGCACGTTCGCCAACGCCGACCTGATCGAGGACCACGCGCGCATCGCACCGTTCATCGCGCAAATCGGGGCGTATCTGCAAGGTACGCGGCAATCGTTCGACCTGCCGCTCGATATCGCGTCGACGGCGTTCCGGCAGCGGGTTTGGGATGCGCTGCAGCGCATCCCGTACGGACAGACGCGCAGCTATACGCAAATCGCCGAGGCGCTCGGCGCGCCGAACGCGGTGCGGGCCGTGGCGAGCGCGTGCGCGTCGAATCCGGTCGCGCTGGCAATTCCGTGCCATCGCGTCGTGCAAAAGGGGGGGGCGCTGGCGGGCTATCGCTGGGGGCTGCCGCGCAAGGCTGCGCTGCTCGAGGCCGAAGCGCAGCATGTGCACGCGGCGATCGTGCGCGAAGACCTGGATGACGCCGCTTGAGCGCCGCCGCCAGGCACACCCCTGCGGACGCCGCCGCAGCCGCCACGCTCGAGCTGCCGTTCAAGGCGCCGTATGACTGGCCGCGCGTCCTGCGCTTTTTCGCGGGGCGCGCGAGCCCCGGCGTCGAGGCCGTCGAAGACGGCGCCTATCGCCGCGCGATCGAATGGCAGGGCGCGGCGGGCACGCTGACGGTGAGGCGCCACGCGCGCAAGCACTGTCTCGTCGCGTCGATCGAGGGCTCCGCGAGCCAGCACGCCAACACGCTCGCGCCGCATCTCGCCAAGATGTTCGATCTCGGCGCGAACCCCGCGGAGATCGGCGGACATCTCGCGCGCGATCCGTGGCTCAAGCCGCTCGTCGAGGCCGTGCCCGGCCTGCGGGTACCCGGCGCGTGGTCGGGTTTCGAGCTGGTGGTGCGCGCGATCGTCGGCCAGCAGGTGAGCGTGAAAGCCGCGACGACGATCGTCGGGCGGCTCGTCACGCGTGCAGGCAAGCGCATCGACGATCATCCGCACGGGGGCACCGCTTGGCGTTTTCCGACGCCCGCCGCGCTCGCGAGCGCCGATCTCGAGAAGATCGGCATGCCCGGCAAGCGCGTCGCCGCGTTGCAGGGATTCGCGCAAGCGGTCGCATCGGGCGCGGTGCCGCTCGACGCGGCGAGCGCGCCGCCCGCCGATCTGACTGCGTTGCGCGCGGCGTTGCTGGCGTTGCCGGGCATCGGCCCGTGGACCGTCGAATACGTCGCAATGCGCGCCTGGCGCGACGCCGACGCCTGGCCGTACGCCGACCTCGTCCTGATGCAATCGCTCGTCGCGCGCGATGCGACGCTTTCGCGGCCCGCCGCGCAGCGTGCGCGCACGCAGGCGTGGCGTCCGTGGCGCGCGTACGCGGCAATGCACTTCTGGAACGAAGTGGCGGACCGTTCGAGCGGCGCGCGCGGCGCGTGACCGGCACTTGCCCGGATCACCGCGAAAGCCCCCGCGAAAATCGCCGAACTTCCGGCAAACCCCTGCTGGCGTTGGCTTCAAGCGAGCCTGCCGGGTAAATGTTAAAGTGCCCGCTACCCAAAAATTTCGGCCGGGCACCTGCTTTAGCGCATGGCGCCCGTCTGCGTCCGGTTCGCATCGATGTCCAATACCAAACCACCCCACCATAGCCCTGCGCTGTCTCACCGGTTGTCCGTGCTGACTTCCGGCGCGGCGCGCGACGTGCTGGCGCAGGGCCGGCGCGGCATCGAAAAGGAGAGTCTGCGGGTGACGCGCGACGGCGCGCTCGCGATAACGCCACATCCGCGCGCGCTCGGCTCCGCGCTCACGCATCCGTCGTTGACGACCGACTATTCGGAAGCGCTCATCGAGCTGATCACGCCGGCCGAACACGATCCCGCGACGACGCTCGAGCAGCTCGACGAGCTGCATCGCTTCGTCTATGCCCAGCTCGGCGACGAATCGTTGTGGAACCTGTCGATGCCGGGCCGGTTGCCGGAGGACGACGACATCCCGATCGCGCAATACGGCACGTCGAACATCGGCAGGCTCAAGACGGTCTACCGGCACGGCCTTGCGCTGCGCTACGGCCGCACGATGCAATGCATTGCGGGCATCCACTACAACTACTCGCTCGCCGACGAAGTGTGGCGCCTGCTGCAAACGGATCAGCACTCGACCGCCAGCGCGGTTGATTTTCAGTCCGAACGATATCTGGCGCTGATCCGCAACTTCCGCCGCACGAGTTGGCTCTTGATGTATCTATTCGGCGCTTCGCCGGCGCTCGATCGCCATTTCTTGCGAGGCAAGCCGCACAAGCTCGAAACGTTCGACGCCGACACGCTCTATCGTCCGTATGCGACGAGCCTGCGGATGAGCGATCTCGGCTACTCGAACACGACGGCGCAAGCTGCGCTGCAGCCGAACTACGACACGCTGCCGGGCTATCTCGACGCGCTCGCGAAGGCGGTGAGCCAGCCGTATCCCCCGTACGAAGCAATCGGCACGCACCGCAACGGCGAATGGGTGCAGATCAACACGAACGTGCTGCAGATCGAAAACGAGTTCTACTCAACGATCCGGCCGAAGCGCGTCACGTATCCCGGCGAACGGCCGCTGCATGCGCTTGCCGCGCGCGGCGTGCAGTACGTCGAAGTGCGCTGCCTCGACATCGATCCGTTCGAGCCTTGCGGCATCGCGATCGATACCGCACGTTCTCTCGATGCCTACCTGCTCGTCTGCGCGCTCGACGACAGCCCGCTCCTGCCGCCCGACGCCTGCGCCGAAGCGAACGCGAATTTCGGCCGCGTCACGCTCGAAGGCCGCAAGCCGGGCCTCGAACTGACGCGCGAGGGGCAAACCGTGGCGATGCAGGATTGGGCGGCCGAACTGATGTCGAAAATCGATCTCGCCGCACAAGCGCTCGACGCGCTGCGCGGCGACAATGTCCACGCGCGCGCCGTCGCGGCGCAACGCGAAAAGCTCGCCGACGCGTCGCAGACGCCGTCGGCCCGCGTGCTGCAAACGATGCGCGGCAATCAGCAAAGCTTCCTCGCGTTCGGCCAGGCGCAAAGCGAAGCGCACGCGGCGTACTTCCGCGCCCGCCCGCTGCCTGCGGACGCTGCCCGCGAAGCCGCCGCGCTCGCCGCGCATTCGCTCGACGAGCAAGCACAGCTCGAGCGCAGCGAAGTCGGCTCGTTCGACGCGTTCGTCGCCGCCTACCGTGCATACACGCTGAACCGCGTCAGCGTTTGAGGCGCTGACTGATCACAGGGCATCGAAGCGCAAGCAGGGCCGCGCTTCGAGGTCCTGCTCTCCCGGCGAATCTGGCCATTTGGCCACACCAGTCAGCAGCCCTCACGAGCGCGCGCGAAACGCGTCTCGCCGCAGACGGTCCAACCTTGTGTCATCGAATCAGCGCGGCGCAAATATCGCGCCCGCGCTCACTCGATTTGTCGGCGATTCGCCGGACAAAAGGAGGGAGTCCCGATGAAACGAGTGCTTTCGATCGCGCTGCTGGCGTGGCTCGCGGGGTGTGCGTCGAGCGGCCAGGTCAGCCCGGATACGATGCAGACCGCTACCGAGCCGCTCACATGCCAAGCGCCATCGGAATGCGCCGTGTGGTGGCAGCGGGCGCGGGCATGGGTCGCGAATCATGCGAACTACGCGCTGCAGACCTCCACCGATTCGCTGATCCAGACGGCGGGACCGGCCGGCGGCAGCCGGTCGCTCGCCTACGAAATCACGCTGACGCCGAATCACGACGGCACCGCGACGATCGGCTTCGCCGCGCATTGCGACAGCATGTTCGGCTGCGATCCGAATCCTTGGCAGGCGGGCGCCGACTTCAAGCTCTATGTGAGAGCGGGATCGAGCGCGCCGGCCGCCGCGCCTGCGAACAAGCCAGGCGCACCCGGCAGCTTCGCGCCGCCGCAATTGCGCAGCGGCCTGTCCGCTAGTGCCCCAGCGCCGGGCCGGCGCCCTTGCGCGGCTTCGTGACCCAGACGAGCAGCGCGAGCGCGACGAACCCGATGCACGAAATCCTGAAGAAATCGTTGGTCGCCATCATGTAGCCCTGGGTCGTCACGATCTGGTTGAGCTGGGCCGTGAGACTATCGCCGGCAAGGCCGAAATTCGCGAGCGCGCCGCTGAAGTCGTTGGTGTTCGGCGAATAGGCGCTCACCGATTCGGCCAGCACGGCGTGGTGATAGATCGCATCGTTTTCCCAATACGTCGTGCTGGCCGCGGTGCCGATCGCGCCCGACAGCGTCCGCAGAAAATTCGACAAGCCCGACGCGCTCGCGAGCCTGTCGTCGGAGATGCTCGACAGCGTGATCGTCGTCATCGGCACGAAAAAGCACGCGACGCCGATGCCCTGCACGAGCCGCGGCAGGATCACGTGATTGAACGGCACGTCGAGCGTGAACGTCGAGTTCCAGTACGACACGACCGCGAACACGACGAACGCGAAGCTCGCCACCATCCGCAAATCGAGGCGATGCATGTTGCGTCCGATCATCGGCGACAGCACGAGCGCGAGCAGCCCGATGGGCGCCGTCGCGAGGCCGGCGAGCCCGGCCGTGTAGCCCATCACGGTCTGCAGCCACAGCGGAAAGATCACGACCGAGCCGAAGAACGCCATGAAGCCGAACGAGATGATCATCGCGCCGAGCGCGAAGTTGCGATCCTTGAACAGCGACAAGTCGACGACCGGCTCCTTCTCGGTCGCCTCCCACGCGAGCATGAACGCGAGCGACACGGCCGCGATGATCGCGAGCGCCAAGATGAAGTTCGAGTTGAACCAGTCGCGGTCCTTGCCGAGGTCGAGCATCATCTGCAGGCACGACACGCCGATGACTAGCAACGCGAGACCGATTGCGTCGATGCGCTGCCTGGTGGTCTTCGTCTCGCGGCCGCGCAGCAGGAAGAACGCGCAAACGGCCGAAAATACGCCGATCGGCAGGTTGATGTAGAAGATCCACGGCCAAGTGTAGTTGTCGGTGATCCAGCCGCCCATGACGGGCCCGAAGATCGGCGCGACGATCACCGTCATCGCCCATAGGCCGAGCGCGAGGCCGCGTTTTGCCGGCGGGTAGCTGCGCATCAAGATCGTTTGCGAAAGCGGCACCATCGGCCCGGAAACCAGCCCTTGGAGCAGCCGGAACGCGATCAGCGATTCGAAGTTCTGCGCGAACCCGCATAGCGCCGATGCGATCGTGAAAAGCAGAACCGACAGCGTGAAGAGCCGCACCTCGCCCACGCGGCGCGCGAGCCAGCCGGTCAGCGGCACGGCAATGGCCGAGGCCACCGAGTACGACGAGATCACCCAAGTGCCCTGGCTCGACGCGACCCCGAGACTGCCTGAGATCGTCGGCACCGCGACGTTCGCGATCGACGTGTCGAGCACTTCCATGAACGTGCCGAGCGCGAGTCCGACCGTCAGGAGCGCGAGCGCGCCACCCGAGAGCGACGCGGGGCCGGCCTCCGCGCCCGCCGATGCGCCGGGAGTTGCGGTGCTTGTCATCCGTTACCTCCGTGCGTGCCAAGAAGCCCTTGTCCATGCACATATTTCGTGAGCCGAATGGGCTCTATTTTCATGTCGCCGCATTATCTGCTCTGACAGCTAAGTGCCTAGCAGCGATCTATCGTTCAGACAATACTGCGGCACTTGCAGCTCGTATATCGAGCGAATCGCCTACGCGCCGCCGCCGTTGCGCCGCGCGCGCCCTGCATCTACTTCAGCTTCTGCCTGAGTTCTTCCGCATCCGGTCCATCCGGTCCATCCGGTCCATCAGCACGTTGCGCGCCTTGGTCAGGTAGTAGCCGCGGCTCGATTCGAGTCGGATCTCATCGGGATCGTCGAGGTCGTCACTCATGGGACTGAAAACTGGCGGCCGTGAAGACCGCGGGAAGATTACCTGCCTAGACAGGCAAATCGTGGCCCGACGTGCTGTTTAACAACACTACGCATACCAGCGTGCGAAGTATCTTGAGATTTAATTGCATAGTCAATATTATTCTATGCAACCAGTTACGCGCGACATAGCGCCGCAGAGACAATGCGCTAACCGCCTCACCGCGCGGCAGCCCACGCCGACGCACAAAAGGATTTCCCATGCAGTACTTGAAGAACGCCCTGAGCAGCCTAGGCCGCCACCTCCACGATTCGGCACTCCACGCCTTCCAAGGCCCGCACCGTTGGTGGAAACTCGCGTTCTTCGCGGCGATGTTCGTGCTGCCCGGCGGATCGGTCTTGATTGCGCTCGTCGCGTGGTTCGATCATCGGCGCCATCAGCAAAGCCAGGCGACGGCCCGCCAGCCGCGCGTCGCTGCGCGCGGCCCCTACACCCAAGCCCCGCTTCGGCCGTAACGCCTCGTAACCGGCCTCCCGCGCCCGTAACCGATCCGTAACACACGGCGCGGGGCAGGCACATTACCCTCTAGCTTTCGCTAGTCTTCGGGCGCGCGGCGCCACGCGCGCCGTAAGTTACCATTCGGGCTCGCCGTCCCTTGCTGCCCCAACCGCGTCCGCGCAGGCGCCGGAAAACCCCGCGGCAGCCATCGTCGCCCATCCGCGTGCTCGTCAAGCGCATATCGGGCGACAGCCGAATCGACAGGAATCCATTGCATGCAGTGTCATCGAATCCCGCAGTCGCGCGCGGGCATCCCACGTGTTCTGACCATCGCCGTCGCGGCGGCAGCGGCCATTGCGTTCGCAGGCTGCGCGGTCGGCCCCAACTATCAGCGTCCGGCGGCGGCTGTGCCTGCGGCGTACAAGGAAACGCCCGAGGGCTGGAAGGTCGCGCAGCCGTCCGATCAAACCGACCGCGGCAACTGGTGGACGATTTATAACGATGCGCAACTGAACGCGCTGATCGACAAGCTCAACACCGCGAACCAGACCGTCGCGCAATTCGCGGCGGCTTACCGGCAGGCGCGCGCGCTCGTCTCCGAGGCGCGCGCGGCGTACTTCCCGACGGTAGGCCTCTCGGCGGGCGGCACGCGCTCCGGCCAGCCGTCGAGGTTCCAGGGCAGCACGCAGGTCGGCAGCGGCAGCAGCACGTCGTCCATCACCAACAACTACAACATCTCGCTCGATGCTTCGTGGGAGCCGGACCTGTGGGGCAAGGTCAGCCGTCAGGTCGGCGCGCAAAAGGCCGGGCAGCAAAGCGCCGCCGCCGATCTCGCGAACGCGCGCCTGTCCGCTCAGGCGACGCTCGCGCAAACGTATTTCTCGCTGCGCGCGCTCGATTCGCAGCAAAAGCTCCTCGACGACACCGTCGCCTCCTACGAGCAGGCGCTGAAGCTCACCCAGAACCGGTACGCGGTCGGCGTTGCCGCGCGCTCGGACGTGATCACCGCGCAAACGCAACTCCAATCGGCGCAGGCCGCGGCGATCGACAACGGCGTCGCGCGCGCGCAGGACGAGCACGCGATCGCGGTGCTGGTCGGCGAGCCGGCGTCGACCTTCTCGATTCCGCCGTCGCCGCTCGACGCCGTGCCGCCCGACGTGCCGATGCAGCTCCCGTCCGCGCTGCTCGAGCGCCGGCCCGACATCGCGTCGGCCGAGCGCAAGGCCGCCGAGGCGAACGAGCAGATCGGCGTGGCGATCGCGGCGTTCTTCCCGACGCTGACGCTCTCCGCGCAAGGCGGCTTCGAAAGCTCCGCGTGGTCGCAACTGCTGACGCTGCCGTCGCGCTTCTGGACCGTCGGGCCGCAGCTTGCCGCCACGCTCTTCGACGCCGGCTTGCGCAGCGCGCAGACCGAAGCCGCGCGCGCTGCCTACGATCAGCAAGTGGCCGCCTACCGGCAGACGGTGCTCGCCGCATTCCAGGACGTCGAGGACAACCTCGCGTCGCAGCGCATTCTCGCGAACGAGGTCGTCGTGCAGAAGCAGGCGGTCGATTCGGCGCGCCAGGCGCTCGCGATCACGACAAACGAGTACAAAGCGGGCACGGTTGCTTATGTGAGCGTGCTGACCGCGCAGACCACCGCGTTTGCGGCCGAACAGAAGCTCGTCACGATTGCGGGCCAGCGGATGGTGTCGTCGGTGGGAGTCGTGAAGGCGCTCGGCGGAGGCTGGGACGTCGCGCAGGTGGATCGCGAGACGGGCGGCGTGGCCGCGCCGCCGCCGGTTGCGCAGAAGTAGAAGCCGAGGCATGGCAAACGGCCGTCATTGCGACGGCCGTTACGCTTGAGGCACGGCAAGCTCACGGCCTTAGTGGACAAAAGTCAGCGCAACGGTGCCCATGCCGGACGGCCGCCCGAGCAGATTGAGCAGGCCGGCGAGATTGTCGCGCTGATCGGGCGCGGCGCTCGCCTCGCCCTGAAACTGTGTCATCCCGCCCGCCATCGAGCCGTGGCCTTTCAATTGCAACGGACCTTTGAGCGTCGACAGATCGAGCGTCGACGATTCCCCCTCGGCCTGAAACACGACCCGATACGACCCGAGCGGCTTCACGCGCGAGACGCGCGATGCCATGTCGGTGAGCGTCACGATCAGTTGACCGAACGGCTTGTGCTCGAGGAGCCGCCAGTCGGTCCATGTGAGGCGGACGCCGCCTTGCAAGTCGAGCGTGTTGAACGGCGCCCCGAGTCCGGCCAAGAGCGCGGCCGGCACCGCGAGACTGCCTCCCGAAAGCGTCGCGCCGTTGGCTGTCGCATCGAGTGTCACCGGGTCCGGCATCGCGTCCGACTGCTCCATCCGCATCTGCAAGCGGCCCGTCAGAAGCGGCCAAAACGCGGTGTGCCATTCGATGCGGCCCGGCAGCAGCGTCGCCGTGCTCGAATCGGAGCCGGCCGCGAGCATCAGCGCGGCCGAGCCATGCCAGAGCGAGCCGGACGGCTCGATCAGATTCACGTGGCCTTGCGTCTCTTGCGCGAACCGCGGCGTGATCCACGCGGCGGGCAGCATCGCGATCAGCGTGATTCCGCACGACGCGACGGCGACCGCCAGCCAGGGCGCGAAGGCCCGCAGGCGCCACATCCATAACTTCATCGGCGATCCTTATCGACGGGCGCTCATCGGGCCGGGCCGGAGCCGGCGGCCGGCTGGAGCGACGCGGTCAGGTCCACCTGCCCGTCGGTCTTCAGCGCCGAGATGTGCGCTTCGGATACCTGCACTTTGTATTGCTTGCGCACGTCGTCGAGCCACATCGTCCAGGTCGGGAACGACGCGTTCTTCAGCTGAATCTCGACCGCGTTGCCGGCCATTCCCACCTGTGTCGGATTCAGGCCATGCTCGGTCAGCGACGCGGCGAGTGCGCCTTTCAGCGCGACGCCCGTCGGCGCCACGCCCTGCGCCGCAATGGCGAGCGTGCGCGCTTCGTTGGCCTGCGCGGTCATCATCGCGACCTTGCGCTGCATCTCCGGCAGCGTCTCGCGCAAGTGCGCGCGCCCGGCCTGCGCGGGCGCCCACAGCACCGAGTAGGCGATCGCGACGGCCAGCACCGTGCCGCCCCAGGTGACGAGCGTCTTTTCGCGCGCGCTGCGCGCATCCCAAAACGTCGCCCAGCCTTCCGCAAATGCTGTTTTCATGGTGCGTTCCTGATCATCCATTTGCCGGTGCTGCTGTCGATTTCGCCCGAGAGGCCGTTGCGCGCGAGACGCTGGTTGAAATCGGGATCGACCTTGATTTCAGGCTTGAACGTGACGTCGAGCCGCCGGTCGTGATAGTCGAGCGCCGCCACGCCGTTGACGGGCACCGGCCCGAGCGAATGCGCGAGGCCCGCGGCGAGCGACAGGAAATCGCTCGGCGACAATTCGCCCGCCGCGACGCGCAGCTGATCGAGCTGGCGCGACATTTGATCGGGCGCGTCGAGCACGACCGTCGTCTTCGGAAAGGCGTTGAGCAAGAGCTCGGTCATCTGCGTGTTGAGCGCGTCGCGCTGCCGCGCGAGCATCAGCCACTGGACGTTCATTGCGACCACCGCGACCACGAGCGATGCGACCGCAAGCGTCACCGGCAGGCGCAGCCGCCGCAGCGTCGCGCGATCGAGCCGCCACGGCCGCGCTTCGAACTCGAACTGGCACAGATCGAGGCGGCAGTCGAGCGCACGGCGCGCGAGCGTCTCGAACGGCAGCGGCGCGGCGCCGGGCAAGCCCGCGCGCGACTGCGACGCTTGCGCCACCGATGCGAGACGCGGCTCGCTGCCGGGCATGTCGGCGAGTTCGTAGAGCGTGACGGGCGCGTCGCCGGCCAGTGCGGCAAGCGTCGCCCCGACCGCCGACGCGGGCACCGCCAGCCCCTCGCCGTGCGCGCCGCGCGCGAGCGCAAGCTCGACGCGCGGCTCCTGCGCTTCGATCGACGGACCCGGCGCGCCGGAGGTATCCGACGCTTCGGCAAAGAGCGCCGCCGTGTGCTCGACGACGGTGCCGAGCACGGCGGCGACGATCGGCACCACCGCATGCGCGGCGGCGGCGTCCGGCGCAGCAGCAGACGCCGCCTCGACGGCATCCCCGCCCGGCGCGCCGTCGACCGGCGCCGGCACCGGCACCGGCAAGCAGCGCGTGACCGGGACCGCGCGCAGATTGCGGTGCCCGGCCGCGCCGAACGCCTCGACGATGAACCGGAACCAGCCGCGATCGATCACCGCCAGCACGCGCTCGCCGCCGGCGAGCGACTGCGGATCGATCGCGATATGGCAGGTCTGCGGGTCCTGGATCAACTGATCCTCGACGACGTTCGGCAGCGCCTGCCGCAAGCGCGGCCCCTTCAGCGGCGGCACGGCGGTGCGCAGCATCAGCACGTCGCGCGCGGCCACGATCAGCACCGTCGACGACGCGCGCGGCAAGAGCGCCAGCGCCGCGCGTCCGGCGCGCTGCGTGCGGCCGCCCTTGTCGAGAAGCAGAAACGCCGTCTCCGGCAGTTGCCATTCCTGCGACGGCACCGCCGGATCACGCGGCGGCAAGAAGACGATCAAGGTGCTCAAAGTGCACTCTCTCCTGGTCTGGGGGCGTTCGCGTTCAAATTCATAACTGGTCGCTCACGCGCACGATGCGGGTGGTATGGGTCAGCGCGTCGCGATACACGAGCGTCGTGCGGTCCAGTTCCGCGCGCTCGTGCTGCACGCGTCCGTGGACCAGAAAATAGCTCGTCGTCACGTCCATGAGGCTCGTATCGACCGCCGCCGTCTGCGTGCCCGCGGCCTGCAGCGCGAGCTGCACGTCGGCGATGTTGCGGAAGAACACGGTCTCGCGCCGCGCGACGAGCGCCTGCGCGTTCGACAGGCTCATGCCCGGCACCACGGCCGCGATCACCTCGGCGCTCGCCGTGTTCATGTTGACCGCGGTTTGCGTCGGCAACACGGTCACGAACGGGCGCAGCCGCGCGACCATCTCCGGCGTGAAGCCCGGCACGTTCAACAGCGAATCGACGCTCGTCATTTGCAGCGGCGCGACGTTGGCGTTGTCGTCGGTGTCGGAAAGACCCGGCTTGTCCGTGAAGTTGTTGCCGCCGACCGAGCCGGCAAGTTGCGGCACCGCGACGCCGGACGCCCCGCCCGCCACGCCGTTGTTCGCCATCTGAAAACGCGTCGCCGACTGCTGCAGGCCCGCGCGCATTTGCACCGCGACGTTCTTCGCCAGCTCGCCGTTCAGGCCCAAAAGCGCGAGCAGCCGCTGGAACGCCTGGACCTGCTCGACGTCCAGTTGCAGCGCGCCCGGTGCGGGAACCGAAACGAGATTGCGCAGATTGAACTTCGCCTGCGCGTCTTCGATCGAGCCCGACAAATACGTCTGCGCGCCTTGCTGCGCGCGGACTTCGCCGATCTGGCCGAGAAAGTCCGACAGCCGCGTTTTCGCGATCGGCACCGCCCAGACGCCGCCCAGATACGTGATCCCCGCCGAGGTGTCCGCTTCCGAACGCAGAATCAGGCGCGTCCAGTCGAGCGCGCCGCGCGCGACCCATTGCGCCTGCGCGACGAGCCGCTGATTCTCGATGCGCCGGATCTGCACCTGCTGACGCCACAGAATGCCCGACACCAGAATCGCCGACAGCGCGACCACCAACAGAGCGGTGACGATCGCGGCGCCAGTGTGTTGCGATGGTTGGGATCGACGTGCGCTCATCGTCATTCCCCGATCAGAAACACACGCGTGATCGGCGCGTGCAGCGAAGTCGCGCCGATGCTCACTTCGAGCCCCGTCACCGAACGCGGCAGCGGCGCAGTGCCGAGTTGCGGCACCTTGAGATTGTTGTCGTTGCGGCGGATCTCGGCTACGACGTCGCTCATCTGCGTCGTCCAGCCGAGCTTCGGCACATAGAGGCGCGCCGAAATCGAGCCGACGCCGCCGATCAGCGGCACCGCGCTCCAGTCGCCGGTGCCGCCCCGCAGCGCGCTCCGCAGTTCGCCGACATTGCCGAGCGGCGGCGACGCGTAGCGCGTCACCTGGCCGTCGGCGACGCCGTAGCGGACGACTTGCAGGCGCGGCGGGTCGCCGGCCACGCCGAAATTGCGCACGATCTGCAGCGTCGCGCCGCCGATTGAGACGGCCGGCTGGCCGACTTCGTCGTCGGTCGCGGCCTGGCGCGTATCGACGCGCATCTGGTCGAACAGTTGCGCGAACACGCGCTCGTCTTCCATCGCGGCCGAAATGGTCTGCCGGCCGCGGATGATCTGGTCGAGCCCGCGCCACGACAGCACCGCGATCACCGCGAGAATGGCGATCGCGACCATCAGCTCGATCAGCGTGAAGCCGCCGATCGTGCGCCGCAGGGGGTGGCGCCGAGCGTAGCGGTCAGAGCGCACGGTTGGTTTCATTCGGGAGCACCGTGACCAGTTGCGCGAGATTGCCGCCGCGTCCCGGCGTCGTCACCGACACCTCGACGCGCCGGAATACGGGGTTCGGCGTCGAGCTCACGCGCTCCGTGCAGATCAGCTGCAGGTTGCCTTGCGAGCAATCGAACGTCTGCGTGCCGATCTCCGGCCACGTGTGCGCGAGGTGCAGTTGGGCAAGCGTGTTGTCCGCGCTCCAGCCGGCAAGGAGCCGCTGATGCAGTTCCGATTCGCTCGCGGCAAGCGCGCCGACCGCGCGCAGCGAGGCCGCCAGCGCCACTGCGATGATCGCGAGCGCGACGAGCACTTCGATCATCGTGAAGCCGCGGGTACGGCCATCCGGCGCCGCCGCGCGCTGCATGCCATTCGTGCGCTTCGTGCGATTGGCCGGACGAACGAGCGGGGCGGGGGCAGCGAACGCAGTGAGCGCGGGGGTCCCATTCATTCAGCGCACCTCGTAGCGGCCGTTGCCGGTACCGACGATCGTCGCGCGGCCGGCGGCGGAGTAGAGCGTGACCGTCAGCGGGGCATCGATGCTCTCGACGCCGAACACGACGCGGTTCGGGCGCAAGTCCGAGCCGGGGTAGTCGATCGATACGTCGGTCACGCCGCCTTCCCAGCCGCGCGGGCCGAGCAAGTCGTCGCGCAGCGGGCGCCAGCCGTCTTCGGTGCGGATGTCGAAGCGATAGCCGCCGTTGACCGGCTGCCACGCGATCGGCCGCGCGCGCACTTGCGCTTCGTCGCCGGCGGACTCGAAGAGCAGGGCGAGACGCTGCGCCTGTTCGTTCAAATCCGTGCGCGGATTGCGCGAGATCGTGACCGCTGCAAGCGAGATCAGAAGCCCCGCGATCACCAGGACCACGAGCATTTCGAGCAGCGTGAAGCCAGGGGCCGGCCATCCAGGGGCTGGCCGGCCGGCGGCGCGGATTCGCGAGGGTGTGCGCATGATCGGGTGCGAGCCTGCCGGACGCGACGAAGCCTAAACGCGCCGGGCGCAGCCTATTGCCACGACCCGATATCGGAGTCGTTGCCCTCGCCTCCGGGCTTGCCGTCGGCGCCGTAGCTGAACACGTCGATTTCGCCGTGCACGCCGGGGTTCAGGTACTGATACGGGTTGCCCCACGGATCGTTCGGCAGGCGTTCCAGGTAGCCGCCGTCTTTCCAGTTGTTCGGGATCGGGTCCGTCGTCGGCTTTTCGATCAGCGAGCGCAGTCCTTGCTCCTGCGTCGGATAGCGGCCGTTGTCGAGCCGGTACAGCTTGAGCGCCTGCATGACGGTGCCGATGTCCTGCTTGGCCGCGACGCGCCGTGCTTCGTCGGGACGGCTCATGATCTTCGGCACGATCAGCGCGGCGAGAATGCCGAGAATCGCGATCACCACCATGATCTCGATCAGCGTGAAGCCGCGTTGACGGCGTTCGCGCAGTGCGACGGCTTCCTTACGGCGATGGGTCCACATTTGCATTTCTGACTACCTCTTTCCAAGATGAATGCCGGTCGCGCCCACTAGCCTGGTCAATAGGCGTTCGACCCGGCTCGTTGCGCTTTTGAGCGTCGTTGTCTCCGGCGGCGCCGGCGCCCGGGCCGCTCATTGTAATGTCACGCAGTTGAAGGGTTTCGACCCATCGCAATATTCACATTAGCCCGTAAAATGGCGCACATGAACGCTCTCCAAATCCGCCTTCTGTCCCTGGCGCTGTTTGCGGTCTTCTGCGCGACGGTCACCTATTGGGCCATCACGCTCACCTCGCATCCGGCCCCGCCGCTGCAAGCCGCCTCGGTGCGCGCGCCGGTCGCCGCCGAGGACGCCGCGACGATCTTCGGCGGGCAGCTCACGCACGACGTGAACCGCAGCATCAAGCTGTTCGGCATCCTCGCGCTCAGCGAAGGCGCCTCGGCCATCGTCAGCGCCGGCGACGAGCCGCCGCGCGCCGTGTCGCTCGGCAGCTCGATCATGCAGGGCGTGAAGCTCGACGAGGTCAAGTCCCGCTCGATCATCGTCGAGCGCAATGGCGCGCGCTCCGAAATCTTCCTGCCCGCGAACCCCATCGGTCCGACGATCTACGTGCGCTGAGCTTGCTGCGTTCGGCCTCCCCGCAAGCATAGGCGGCGGTGAATACGCCGCCGCTCGCAACGTACTCCCCGTCTACTGCACCATATTGTTCAACTCGATGATCGGCAGCATCACCGCCAGCACGATCACGAGCACCACCCCGCCCATCGCCAGAATCAAGAGCGGCTCCAGAAGGCTCGTCAGGAACATCGTCCGGCGTTCGAGCTCGCGCGCTTCGCCGTCGGCGGCGCGGTCGAGCATCGTCGTCACGTCGCCGGTCGCTTCGCCCGAGCGGATCAGGTGCACGAGCACCGGCGGAAACGTCCTCGTATTGCCGAGCGCGCGCGACAGCGACGTGCCCTCGCGCACGCGTACGATCGCGTCGTCGATATTGCCGCGCATCGCGCGGTTGCTGAGCGTTTCGCCAGCCGCCTGCAGCGCGCGCAGGATCGGCACGCCGGCCGCGGTCATGATGGCGAGCGTGCTCGCGAAACGCACCGTGTTGTAGCCGCGCACAAGCTTGCCCGCGAGCGGCGCGGTGAGGAGCCACCGGTCGAACGCAAGGCGCGGCCCGGGCTGCTTGAGAACCCCGCGCACCGCGTAGACCACCACGGCGACGGCGATCAGGATCGCCCACCACCAGTGCCGCACGAAATCCGAGAGCGCCATCATCAGCACCGTGAGAAGCGGCAGCTTCTGCTTCGTGCTCGCGAACACGTCGACCACCTGCGGCACGACGTAGCTCAACAGAAAGGTCACGATGCCGAACGCGATGATCGTGACGATCGCCGGATAAGTGAACGCCAGGACGATCTTCTGCTTGAGTGCGTTGCGCTGCTCGATGTAGTCGGCCAAGCGCGACAACACGAGGCCGAGCTTGCCGGTATGTTCGCCGGCAGCGACGAGCGCACGGTAGATGTCGGGAAAGTCCTTCGGATGCTGCGCGAGCGCGTTGGCGAGCGAGTGGCCGCCGAGCACTTCGGCGCGGACCGCGGCCATCAGCTCCCGGATGTAGTCGCGTTCGGCCTGATCGGTGAGCACCGCGAGCGCTTCGTCGAGCGGGAGCCCCGCCACGAGCAGGCTCGCGAGCTGCCGCGTGAGAATCGCCTGCTCGCGCTGCGACAGCTTGCGGCCGAGCGACAGGCGCTGGCTGCGCTCGCCGCGCGTGCGCGTGGCGGCCGGCTCGACGACGAGCGGCGTCAGGCCCTGCGTACGCAATTGGCCGCGCGCGGCGCGCGCGGTGTCGGCGTCGAGGACGCCCTTCTGCGCCTTCCCTGCGGCGTCGATCGCTTCGAAACGGAATGCCGGCATAGCGTCACGCTCCGCCTGTCACGCGTATCACTTCCTCGAGCGAGGTGAGACCGGATGCGAGCCAGCGCTCGCCGTCCTCGCGCAACGTGCGCATGCCTTGCGCGCGGCCCGCGGCGAGAATCTCGGCGTCCGCTCCATTGCGGTGAATCATCGTGCGGATCGTATCGTCGATCAGCAGCAGCTCGTAGACGCCGCGCCGCCCCGCATAGCCCGATTGCCCGCACTTGTCGCAACCGACCGGATGCCAGTGCGTACGCCCTTCCTCTACGCGCTCTTGCTTGCACACCGGGCACAGGCGCCGCACCAGCCGCTGCGCGAGCACGCCGAGCAGCGACGACGCGAGCAGATACGGCTCGACGCCCATGTCGGTGAGGCGCGTGACCGCGGACGCCGCGTCGTTCGTGTGCAGCGTCGCGAGTACGAGGTGTCCGGTGAGCGACGCCTGCACGGCGATCTGCGCGGTCTCCAGATCGCGGATTTCACCGATCATGATGATGTCCGGGTCCTGCCGCAGGATCGAGCGCAGGGCGCGGGCGAAGGTCATCCCGATCCGCTCGTTGACCTGCGTCTGGCCGATGCCGGCGAGGTCGTATTCGATCGGGTCTTCGACCGTCATGATGTTGGTCGTCGCCGTTTCGAGCCGCGACATCGACGCGTAGAGCGTCGTCGTCTTGCCCGAGCCGGTCGGCCCGGTGACGAGCACGATGCCGTGCGGGCGTGAAATGAGCTTGTCGAATTTCGCGAGGGTATCGGGCGCCATGCCGAGCGCTTCGAGGTTCAGGCGCTGCGAATCCTTTTCGAGCAGACGCAATACCGCGCGCTCGCCATGCCCGGTCGGCAGCGTCGAGACCCGCACGTCGACGGGCCGCCCACCCACGCGCAGCGTGATGCGGCCGTCCTGCGGCAGGCGTTTCTCGGCGATGTCGAGCTGCGCCATGATCTTGATCCGGGAGATCAGCGCGCCGTGCAGCGCCTTCTTCGGCCGCACGACGTCGCGCAGCGTGCCGTCGACGCGAAAGCGCACCACCGACGCGTTCTCGAACGGCTCGATATGGATATCCGACGCCTGCTCGCGCGCCGCCTGCGTGAGAAGCGCGTTGATCATGCGGATGATCGGGGCGTCGTCTTCGGATTCGAGCAGGTCTTCGACTTCCGGGATGTCCTGCATGAGACGCGACAGGTCGACTTCGCCTTCCACTTCGCCGACCACTTGCGCGGCGCTGCCGTCGCTGCGCGCGTACGCTTGATTGATCGCTTGCGATAGATCGGCGGCGGGCAGCCGCACCACCGTCAACGCGCCGAAATTGCGCGCGACTTCGGCGAGCGCCGCATCGCTCGTGCGTTCGCTGATCCAGACTTCGAGCCCGTCCGCATGCTGATGCGCGACGAGGATCTGGCCAGTCTTCGCAAAGCCGTAGGGAACGAGCCGGGCAGCCAGCGGCGAAGGTGCTTGGCGCTCGGCGTGCTCCGCCGCAACCGCGGGCGGAATCGCCGCGGCACCGGCTCGCGCCGCTGCGGACGGCGCAGAAGCTGGAGGCGGCGTGGACGGCGTGCTCACGGCTGCGCTCCTGGCGACGCGGTGGAAGGCGCGACGGGCGCAGGGTTGGCCTGGACGGCACCGTTCGCCGCCGGTGCGGGAGCAGGCGGCGGCGCCGTCTGCTGACGACGCATCTTGTCGAGATCGAACAGGTTCATCGCGGGCGAGCCGCCCTGGCTGGGGCCGATCGGCATCGGCGGAACCACCGGATCGTCGTTGTCCTTGATCAGGTTGTTGTCCGACTTGTACGCACCCTGCACGCCCTGGATGTAGTCGTAGCGGTTCGACGTCACGGCCTGCGCGGTATTGCGATCGTTGATGATCACGGGGCGCAGGAACACCATCAGGTTGGTCTTGCTGCGGGTCTTCTGTTCCGAGCGGAACAACTGGCCGATCCACGGGATGTCGCCCAGCAGCGGCACCTTGCTGTCGCTGACCTGGTAGTTGTCCTGCATCAGGCCACCCAGCACGATGATCTCGCCGTTATCGGCGAGCACCGTCGACTGGATCGAACGCTTCGTGAACTCCGGGCCGGCCGGATTGGTCGTCACGTTGGTCGTGCCGCTCACGATCGCCGAGTCTTCCGTGAAGAGCTGCAGCTTGAGAATCCCGCCGTCGGTGATTTGCGGTTTGATGTGCAGCGTCAGACCGACATCGACGCGGTCGAACGTATTGAACGCCGTGCCCGGGGTGCCGCTCGTGAGGCTCGAATACGAACCCGTCTGGATCGGCACGTTCGTGCCGACGACGATCTTCGCTTCCTCGTTGTCGAGGGTAATGAGGTTAGGCGTCGACAGCACGTTCGCGTCCGCGGTTTGCGACAGCGCCTGCAGCAGCGCGCCGAGCCCCTGCACACCGAAAATGTTGTGCACCCACCCGATGTTGAGCCCCTGCTGGAGACCCTGGGTGGCGAGCGCCGCGGGGAAACCGCCGGTCGCCGTTGCGGCCGCCGCCGTCAGATTGACGATGCTGTTGCCGGAGCCCGTCGCCAGGTTGGTGCCGGCAAGGACCGCGCCGTTCGCGACCTGCCACTGAATGCCGAGGTTGGCGTTCGTGTTCGAGTTCAGCTCGACGATCAGCGCCTCGATATAGACCTGCGCGCGCCGCGCGTCGAGCTGATCGATCACGGCACGCAAGTTCCGGTACACAGGATCGGACGCAGTGATGACCAGCGAGTTGGTCGCCGGGTCGGCCTGGATCATCCCGCCGGCCGGGTTTTCCTCGGCGCCGCCACCGCCACCGCCACCGCCGCCGCCGCTCGAGCCTCTGCTCTCGCCGAAAAGGCCGCCGCCGCTACCGCCCGAGCCGCCGCCCAACGGATTGCCGTAGCCCGACGAACCGCCCATCGAAGACGGCAGCGGCGGCGTGCCGGCCGTTCCGATCGACGACGAGCTGCTGGCCGACGTGTTGTTCTGGTTGAACGAACTGGCGCTGTTCGATTCGCTCGACGAAGTCTCGCCGCCCTTGCCCATCATGCCGCGCAGCGTCTTTGCGAGCTGCACCGCATCGGCATTGCGCAGTGGCACGACGTGCATGTTGCCGGGCTCGGCGGTCGGCGCGTCGAGCTTTTGGGCAAGCGACTTCGCCGCGGCAAGGCGCGAGACGTTCGTCGCGCGGAGCATCAGCGAATTGGTGCGCGCATCGGGCGTCACGGAAACCTTGAGCGTCGCATCGGTGCTGCCGATCGTGCCCGGGTCGAGCAGCTTCGAGAGTTGCTGCGCCATATCGATCGCATTGGCGTTCTTGAGCGGCACGACGGCGACCTGCTGGCCGGCCGCGCTGTCGACGCCCGCGATGATCGACGCGATGCGCCGCACGTTGTCCGCGTAATCGGTGACGACGAGCGTGTTGTTCGCCGGATAGGCCGCGATCGTATTGTTCGGCGAAATGAGCGGCCGCAGCACCGGCAGCAGATTGTTGGCCGACTCGTTATGCAGCTCGAAGACCTGCGTGATGATCTGGTCGCCGCGCGCCTGCGGGTTGTTGCCGACGTAGGTCGGCACGCCTTGCAGCTTCGCATCGGCTTCGGGCACGACCTTCAGCACACCGTGGTCCTGCACGAGCGAGAAGCCCTGCATGCGCAACGCCGACTGCAGCGTTTTCAGCGCCTGCTCTTCCGGCACCGGATTTTCCGAGACGAGGTTGAGCTGCCCCTTGACGCGCGGGTCGACGATGATCGTTTTGCCCGTCGCGGCTCCGATCGCTTTCGCCACCTGATCAATATCGGCGTTGACGAAATTGAGCGTTACTTGCGCGTGTGCGCTGCCTGCGGTTACGAGTCCAGCAACCAGCAGCGCCGAGGCGATGCGACGCAATGCCATACGATTTCTAGTCATGGAAAGTGAGGTCGATGCCGGGAGCGGCCACGCCCGGCCGTCTTGCACAGCGGGCGCGTTCGCGGCGGCGGAAAGCCCGCAAAGCCGCGCGCGTCTTGGAAGGTCCGGTAAGCAGGACACGCGTCCGCCAAGCCTGAAAACGGAACATTAGCAGCTTTTCATGTCTGAATTGTCACAATGTATGGAGGTCGGCTTCGCTTTACCAAAAAAATTTCGCGCCGGTGTAAGTTCTCGAAAGTTCTTATACCGGCAGTACACATTGAAGCAACTACTGCAGCTTGTCCGCAGATAGCTGGCTTATGTCCGTTAGCCAACTTTGCCGGGTCGGCGACAGCCGGTATCATACGGGCACCCAAGTTGACAAAAGTATTTGCAAGATGGGGTTTTCCCGATATTGCAAGCGTGCCAGTGACAGATCCGCGTTTATATAGATTGGATCGAATCGATTATCCGGCATCTGTTATTTAGCTAACTCCACCGATGAAAACATCCTTCCTGATTCTTTCCGCAGCACTCGGCGCTTGCCTCGCAAGCTCGCCGGCGCGCGCGGACTGCTTCGACGAAGCAGCCAAGTATCAGAAAGTGAACCCGCTGATCCTGCGCGCGATCGCCTGGCAGGAATCTCATAACCGGCCCGAAGCGTTGCACAAGAATGCCAACGGCTCGACCGACTACGGCCTCATGCAGATCAACTCCGTTCATCTGCCCACGCTCGCGCAGTACGGCATCTCGAGCGGCACGCTGATGGAGCCGTGCAAGAACGTCTACATCGCCGCCTGGCACCTGCGCGAGAAGATGAACAAGTACGGCAACACGTGGCAGGCGGTCGGCGCCTACCATTCCGAGACGCCTTCGCTGCGCGACAAGTACGCTCGCCAGATCGCCGGCATTCTCACGCAGTGGAAGCTGCTGCAGGCGCAGCGCTGACGCCCGGCTTGCCTCGGGCGCCGCGCGGTTGGCTGCAAACGGCTCTTGCCCTCCAGATCGAACGAACCGCCGACGTTTGATGCACAATGCGGGCATCATGCGCCCGGCCGGCGGCCCATCTGTTTTGACACGCCGCGCCGCTCCTACCATTTCATTTGTCTACTGCGATGAATCAGCCGCCACTGCCCGTCACCGTGCTGTCCGGTTTTCTCGGCGCGGGCAAAACCACGCTCCTGAACCATATCCTCGCGAATCGCGCAGGCCTGCGGGTCGCGGTGATCGTCAACGACCTCGCCGCGATCAATATCGACGCGACGCTCGTGCGCGATACGGCATCGCTCTCGCACATCGAGGAGCAGCTTGTCGAGATGTCGAACGGCTGCATCTGCTGCACACTGCGCGACGACCTGCTGACCGAAATCCGGCGCCTCGCCGACGAGCAGCGTTTCGACGCCATCCTGATCGAATCGACCGGCATCGCCGAACCGATGCCGATCGCCGAAACCTTCACGTTCGTCGACGACGACGGCGTGTCGCTCTCCGATGTCGCGCGCCTCGACACGATGGTGACGGTCGTCGATGCGTTCAACTTCTTGCGCGACTACGCATGCGCCGATGCGCTCGCCGAACGCGGCCTCGCCGCGACCGAGGAGGACGACCGCACGCTCGTCGAACTCCTGATCGAGCAGATCGAGTTCTGCGACGTGCTCGTCGTGAACAAAGCCGATCTCGTCGGCGCCGACGAACTCGCGCGCCTGCAGCGGATCCTCGCGCGCATCAATCCGCGCGCGGCGCAAGTCGTGAGCCGCTTCGGCGAAGTGCCGCTCGACGCCGTGCTGGATACGAAGCGTTTCGACTTCGACGAGGCGTCGAACGCGCCGGGCTGGCTGCAGTCGCTCGAGCACGAACACGATCACAGCGGTGAAGCCGACGAATACGGCATCGGCAATTTCGTTTATCGCGCGCGCCGGCCGTTTCATCCTGAGCGTTTGTGGGCGCTGTTGCACGAGGAATGGCAAGGCGTGCTGCGCAGCAAAGGCTTCTTCTGGCTTTCGACGCGCAACGACGTCGCCGGCTCGCTGTCGCAGGCGGGCGGCGCTTGCCGGCACGGTCCGGCAGGCTACTGGTGGGCGGCTCAAGACAAGAGCGAATGGCCGCAGGACGATGAGCTTGCTGCAGAAATCGCCGCCGACTGGCACGGCGAGCCTGATGACGCGACGATCGGCGACCGCCGCCAGGAGCTGGTGATGATCGGCATCGGACTTGATGCGGCGGCCTGGCGCGCGAAGCTCGACGCGTGCCTCTTGACCGACGACGAGTTCGCCCAAGGTCCGCATGCGTGGTCGCACTTCCCCGACCCCTTCCCCGCCTGGGATCTCGATGCTCACGACGACGAAACCGGCGATGCCGAAATCGTGCATCGACACTGACGGCTCGCATAAGCAAGCCGATATGCGCTAAGTCCAACTGAATAAAAGGCGAAAAAAAACCCGCCATGGGCGGGTGTCAACAAATCAGGCAGCTGAACGCTTAGCGCTTGTTGACTGCGTCCTTGAACGCCTTGCCGGCCGTGAACTTGACGGTCTTCGCCGCCGGGATCTTGATGGTCTCCCCGGTCTTCGGGTTGCGGCCGGTACGTGCTGCGCGCTTGCCGGAGCCGAAGCTGCCGAAGCCAATCAGTTGAACCGCGTCGCCCTTCGATACTGCCTTCTTGATGACTTCGAGCAGCGTGTCGAGCGTTTCGCCGGTTTGAGCCTTGCTGGCGCCCGTCTGAGCCGCGACGGCGTCGATCAGTTCCTGTTTGTTCATTAGGGTTCCTTTCTCAGGTTAAGGTGATACGAACAGCGCGAACGCGCCGATTATACGTGCGCGGGCTTTGCCGTCGAGCCCTAGCGGCCAAGCGCGTCAACTACCGCCGCGCTCGGCGTCATCACATGACGGCCAAGCTTTCCGCTTTGCCCTGCGGCGCTTGCTATGATAGCGCAGCGCAAACCCAATAACGGCAAGGCTTTCAAAGAATTTAGCCTCTCAATGCCTTGTCGCTGCTGGGTTTCGCACGATTGAGTCCGCGCGAATCGAACATGCTAAGCGAGTTGACGGGTCGCCGCATAGGGGCGTTGGTTTTTGCCAACGCTCCGCAAACGCCCGCCAGACGGGGCTGTCCGCCATTTGCACCGGGCGCGTGACGCCGTCTTTCGACGACTTGGCCGGTCCTTCGCAAATGCAATTGCGCCGCAACGAGGCGGTATGTTTCGAGCGCCCGGCGTTTTCCTCAGACCCGCAGCCGTCTGCCCTCTTCCGCATGACCGACCCGCTCATCCCCGCCACGCTTGCGTTTCGCGACGACGGCACGCCGTTTTCCCCAGCCTACGACGACGTCTATCACAGCGCTGCCGGCGCATTCGCTCAAGCCCATCACGTGTTCATCGCGGGCAACGGTCTGCCGCAACGCTGGCGTGAGAAGCGCGTGTTCACGATCTTGGAGACGGGCTTTGGAATCGGCGGCAACTTTCTCGCGACGTGGGCGGCGTGGCGTGCCGACCCGGCGCGCTGCGAGCGGCTTCACTTCGTATCGATCGAAAAACATCCGTTTTCGCAGCAGGATTTAAGCGAAGTTCACAGCCGAATCGTTGCAGATGCAACCATAACGCCGCTTGCGCAGCAGCTTGGCGATGCGTGGCCGACGCTCGTGCCCGGCATCCACCGGATCGAATTCGAGGACGGACGCGTCACGCTGACGCTCGCCTTCGGCGACGCGCTCGACATCCTGCCGAAGCTGTGGCTGCGCGCCGACGCTTTCTATCTCGACGGGTTCTCGCCGGCCAAGAATCCGGATCTGTGGTCTCTGCCGGTCTTCAAGTCGCTTGCCCGTCTGGCCGCAGACGGCGCGACGTTCGCCACTTATACGAGCGCCGGTCACGTCAAGCGCTCGCTCGAACAAGCCGGTTTCAGCGCCGAGAAAGTGGAAGGCTTCGGCTGGAAACGGGCGATGCTTGTCGGCGAATTTGCGCCTCGCTGGCGCGTGCGCCGTCATGAGCCGCCGTTGCCGCTGCCCGTCGGCGAGCGGCACGCGATCGTGATCGGCGCGGGACTCGCCGGCTGCGCGCTGACCGAAAGGCTCACTGCGCGCGGCTGGCGCGTCAGTTTGATCGACCAGCACGCGGCCGCGGCGCGCGAAGCGTCGGGCAATCCGGCTGGCGTCTTCCATCCGCTGATTTCGCGCGACGACAGCGTCGCCTCGCGCATCACGCGTGCGGGTTTTCTCTATGCGCTAAGACGCTGGCGCGCGCTCGAACAAAGCGGCTATTCATTCCAGCGCAGCGCGCACGGCCTTTTGCATCTAGCTGTCGATGACGAAGAGACGCGCGCGATGGCCGACGCCATCGCATCGCTCGGCTACCCGCCGGACTTCGTGACGCCGGCCTCGCAAGCCGACGCTCAAGCACTCGCACATGTGGCGCTTCCACGCGGCGGCTGGCTCTATCCGCGCGGCGGTTCGCTCGATCCTGCTGCACTGTGCCGAGCGCAATGCGACGCCGCCGGCGACTTGCTCGCGCGGCACTTCGGCGTAGAGGCGCTGCGCGTTGAACGTTTCGACGATCAATGGCGCGTCATCGATGCTGCAGGCCAGCCGATTGCGTCCGCGCCGATCGTGGTCGTCGCGAACGCATGCGACGCGGCGCGCGCCGCGGACCTTCGCCACGCGCCGACGCGGATCGTGCGCGGGCAACTGACGCTGTTGCCTGCGCGCGTCGCGTCTGGCCTGCGCGTGCCGTTGATCGGCGAAGGCTATGCGGTGCCGCTCGCCGACGGCTTCACGCTGACCGGCGCAACGTACGAAGTCGACGATGCCGACCGCGCGATGCGCGTCTCCGGCCACGCTGAAAATCTCGAACGGCTCGCGCTGATGATGCCGGGCGTTGCAAACGAGCTCGCAACCTCTGACCCGGGCACGCTCGAAGGACGTGTCGCATTTCGCTGCGTCACGAGCGATCGCTTGCCGATGGCCGGCGCGCTGGCCGACGAAGCCGCCGCATCGCGCAATGCCGCAGCGCTGCGCGGTGCGTGGCCGCTCGACCTGCCGCGCGCCGCCGGTCTCTATGGCGCCTTCGCTTACGGCTCGCGCGGTCTCGTCTGGGCAACGCTCGCCGCGGAGCTGATCGCGTCGCAGATCGAAGGCGAGCCCTGGCCGATCGAACGGGATCTTGCCGAAAGCATCGACCCTGCGCGCTATCTGTTGCGCGCGCTGCGTCACGGCACGCTCGATTGAGCGGAGAAGTTATCCACCCGAGGCTGTGGACAACCTAGCGAAAGTCGCACGAAATTCGTGTGGACGCGATGTGCACGTATACGGGGTAAGTCGACGGCTCGGCGAAACGGACCAAAAGTTACTCAACAAAGTCCGTTGCCGGCGCACATGCTCCGCATCCGGTTATGCGTTCGGTAAACGTTTGTTTTGGATTGGGAAAGGGGAGTTATCCACAGAAATGCGGCGCCTTTGTTAACTGCTACTACGTATACATACGGTAAACCAGTAAACCAAGAAGCTTGGACCACCCCGGTTGCGTATCCCCCAAGACATAGAAACAAAGCAAAAATCCTTCTCGCCCCATTCGAGTCAGTCGATTCTTCCGTCTTGTCTGAAGTTATGCCTCGTTTTTACCGAAATAAAAGCGAGTTAGCGCAGATTCGTGCAGAATGAGCGTCGGCTGTGGCACAATCCGGCTTCTTCCCGTATCGGTGGCAGACAGCGCACCGATGCATCGACGGAACGGTGCGCCCGCTTCGGAATCTGATCCATCATCAAGACGACAGCCGTTCGACGCGTCTTGCCGAACGCAACACATTGCACGCTGGCCGCGTGCCGGGGTCCTTCAAACGCACCCGCGCGTGCCGGCGCATCCGTTTCAGCTTTCATTCGATCATCGACCACTCGCGTTGCGAGTCAGAACACAGCGGCCCCCCAAGGCTGGCTGGTCGTGACGTGGCCATGTGCCGCTTGCGCTTGTTTGCAAAGGAGAAGCCATAACGATGAAATCGGCGTTTTCATTCCTCCCCGGTTGGCCGCTTGCGCCGGATGCGATTTTTTGGGCGGGCCTCGCGATGATCGCCGCCGGTTTGCTGGGCGAACTCTGCTATCGAGCCTGGCATTTGCCGCGCATCTCGGGCTATGGAGTGATCGGACTCATCGCCGGCGCCGCAGGCCTGGGCGCGATCGATGCGAGCACCGGGGGCACATCGCGTCTGTTGCTCGACGTCGCGCTCGGGTTGCTGCTGTTCGAGCTCGGCGGTCGGCTCGACTTGCGGTGGATCCGGCGCAATCCGTGGCTCATCGCATCGAGCCTGGCAGAAGCGACGCTGACCTTCGTCCTCGTGTTCGCCGCACTCGTGTTCCTGCACGTGCCCGTGATCGTCGCGACCGTGCTCGCGTCGATCGCCATGGCGACGTCGCCCGCGATGGTGATCCAGTTGAAGACCGAGCTGCGCGCCGAAGGGCAGGTGACCCAGCGCCTGCTGACGCTGACTGCGCTCAACAGCATGTACGCCGTCGTCATCGAAAAGCTCGCGTCGGGCTGGGTTCACCAGGAGACGTACGGCAACGTCTTCGCCACGATCGTTCAGCCGCTCTATCTGCTCGCCGGCTCGCTGATTCTCGCGTTTGCGCTCGCGCGCGCCTGTACTTTCCTGTATCGGTACTTCAATTTGCAGGACGAGCATTCGTTCGTCGCGCTGTTCGGGCTCGTTTTGCTCGCGATCGCGATTGCGCATCTGTTCAGGCTCTCGACGATCCTGAGCCTCCTGGCCGCCGGCATCATCGTGAAGAATCTCGAAGCCAAGCCGCAGCTGTGGCCGCAGCATTTCGGCACGGCCGGGTGGCTGCTCACCGTGATCCTGTTCGTGCTGACGCTGACGTCTTTCGAATGGACGGACATCGTGCTCGGCGGCGTCGCGGCGCTGGGGCTGATCGTCGCGCGATTCGTCGCGAAGCTCATCGGCGTGCTCGCGTTCGCGAAGCCGAGCGGGCTCAACTGGAAGCAAGGTGTCGCGCTCGGTTTGTCGCTCTCGCCAATGTCGGCGCTTGCCTACTTGCTCGTCCAAGATACCTACGACCTGTACCCGAAGTTCGATCCGATGCTGAGCGCGGTCATCATGTGCTCGATCGTCGTTTTGCAGATCGTGGGCCCCTGGATCGTTTATCGCAGCCTGACGCTCGTCGGCGAACGCCGCGACGTTTGACTTGAATGACAGAGGACGCCATGTCGCTCGAAGCCTTCATCAACTCCAAGCCTTTCACGTTCGGCGTGGAGCTCGAGATCCAGGTCGTCAACACGCACGACTATGATCTGACCAAAGCCGCGTCCGATCTGATGCGGCTCGTCAAGGACGAAAAGATCCCGGGCAACATCACGCCCGAGATCACCGAAAGCATGATCGAGCTGTCGACGGGCATCTGCACGTCGCACGAACAGGTCGTGGCCGATCTGCGCAAGATCCGCGACACGCTCGTCGCGGCGGCGGATCACCTGAATGTCGGCCTGTGCGGCGGCGGCACGCACGCGTTCCAGCAATGGAGCGAGCGGCAGATTTTCGATACGCCGCGCTTTCAGTACATTTCCGAGCTTTACGGATATCTGGCAAAACAATTCACGGTGTTCGGCCAGCACGTGCACATCGGCTGCCCGGACCCGGACAGCGCGCTCTTCATGCTGCACTCGATGTCGCGCTTCATTCCGCATTTCATCGCGCTCTCGGCTTCATCGCCGTACGTCCAGGGCGTCGACACCGGCTTTCATTCGGCACGCCTGAATTCCGTGTTCGCGTTTCCGCTCTCGGGCCGCGCGCCGTTTGTGCTGACCTGGGACAGCTTCGAGGAATATTTCTCGAAGATGGTCAATACGGGCGTCGTCAACAGCATGAAGGATTTCTACTGGGACATCCGGCCGAAGCCGGGCTTCGGGACGATCGAAGTGCGCGTGATGGATACGCCGCTGTCTGTCGATCGCGCGGCGGCGATCGCTTGCTACATCCAGACGCTTGCGCGCCATCTGCTGCTCGACAAGCCGGTGACGCCGAAGGAGGACGACTACCTCGTCTATACGTTCAACCGGTTCGAGGCGTGCCGCTTCGGTCTGGCCGGCATCTGCATCAATCCGCAGACAGGCGAGCGGCGCTCGATTTCCGAGGACATCCTCGAAACGCTGGATGCGATCGCTCCGCATGCCGAAGTGCTCGGCTCGAAGGCGGCGCTGACCGAGGTCGCCGCGATCGCGCGCGGACAGGTCAACGACGCCACCTGGCTGCGCGGCGTATTCGGCAAGGAAAAGTCGCTGCACGAAGCGGTCCGGCAGCAGTGCTTGCAGTGGCGGGGGTGAAAGGGGGATATCGATAGCGCTCCTTTAGGTTTTCTTAAGGTTTACGTATACATACGTAGTAATAGTTAACAAAGGCCGTGCCCGCTTGTGGATAACCGAGGAATTCGGCGTAAACTCAACGGGCTGCGTAAGCGATAACCTTGTGGGCGAAGTGCATGATCGTGGCCTGGCGACGGGATAACTTTGATAACGTTTACGTCGCACTATGACGTTATCAAGAAATCACGCACAATCGGTCCCAGCACTTGTCCCAAGGTTATCCACAACATTCACTGAATAACTTAGCTGTACGATTCTCCGCTCTCGAATAGAATGACGGTTTTGTTGCGGCGTGAAGTCATGCGGGCGACTCGGCGATCGGGTATAACGCAAGGCGCATCGCCGCCGAGAACGGCGCGCGGCGATGGCTTCGACGAGCGGGATTGGAAGCTCAAGCAGCGCGAAATTTTTGAGATAGTAAAATCGGCCCGGACGCGAATATACTGCGGCGAGCCTCCCCACGGCAGGCCGTAGGCGCGAGGTGCCGCACGGCCGACTAAACAGCAGCATGCTGTCAATAGCGAACGAAAGACTATGAGCGAAGGTGTATACGGAGAGCAAGCAACCGGGCGCGTGACGCACAGCCTGTTACGGTTGAGCACGGCCATGCGCAGCCAGGCATGGGAGTGGGCGGAAGGCGCCGGCCTGACGCCGACCCAGGGCGAGATCCTCGTGTTGCTGATGCAACGCAAGGGGCCAATGCGCTTGGGCGAGATCGCGCGCGAAACGGCGCTGACTGCGGCGACGACGAGCGACGCCGTCAGCACGCTCGAAACCAAGGGCCTCGTCGAAAAGCGCCGTGCGCTCGACGACGGCCGCGCATTGGCGGTGCGGCTGACAGCTCGCGGCCGTACGGCGGCCAAGCGTGCGCTGCAGTGGCCGGACTTCCTGTCCGAGGCGATCGGCACGCTGCGCGACGAAGAACAGGCGGTGTTTTATCGCACGCTGCTGAAAATGATTCGCCAGCTGCAAGTGCAGGGCGACATTCCGCAGCACCGGATGTGCGTGACTTGCACCCACTTCGAGCCGAGCAAGAATCCGAAAAAGACGCCGCATCGCTGCAAGCTGCTCGAGTTGTCGTTTGCGGACACGGACTTGCGTCTCGATTGTTCGGTCCACGAAGAAGCCGATGTCGCCACGCAGAAGAAGACCTGGAAGATTTTCGCGCAGCAAGGCTGATGCCGCTTTCGCACAGGCAGGCCGGTCGCGCACCGGCTGCCTGGCTTTCGGCGTCGTCTCTCGAATTCTCGTTCGGTCTCGTCGCGGGGAGCTGAGCCCTGATGAATCGCGAAGTGTTGGCTATTCGCCATGTGTACTTCGAGGATTTAGGTAGTCTCGAACGCGTGCTGGGTGAGCGCGGCGTGGCGGTGCGCTATCTCGACGTCGGCTTGGCGCGTCTTACTGCGCCGGATCCGGTCGCGGCTTCGCTGACAGTGGTCCTCGGCGGGCCGATCGGCGCGTTTGACGACGCTGCCTACCCGACGCTCAAGCCGATTCTTTCCCTGCTTGAAAAACGCATCGCCGCCGGGTTGCCGACGCTCGGCATCTGCCTCGGTGCGCAACTGATCGCGCGCGTGCTCGGTGCACGCGTCTATCCGGCGGCAACCCAGGAAGTCGGCTGGGCCCCGCTCAGGCTGACCGCTGCCGGACAAGCCTCGCCGCTGCGCCATCTCGACGGCGCGCACACCTCGATGTTCCACTGGCACGGCGACACATTCGACCTTCCGGACGGCGCAACGCATCTCGCTTCGACGCCGGTTTGCGAGAACCAAGCGTTTTCGTGGGGCAGTCATGTGCTCGGATTTCAATGCCATCCGGAGATTCGTGCCGAGCGGTTCGAGCCTTGGCTTATCGGCAACGCCGGCGAAATCGCGGCGACGCCGGGCGTCGACGCTCTGCAGTTGCGTGCCGACACGGCCTGTCTCGGCCCTGCGCTCGAGGTGGCCGCGCGCAAGACTTTCGAGGAATGGCTCGACGCCGCAGGCGCCGCGAAGCGCAAATAAGCGCCGGCGCCGCCGCCAGCAAGCAAAAAACTCGCGTGCTATGCTCGGGCGCTTCTCTGTCGCATCGGGCGAATCCCGTCGGAGATTTTCATGGCCGAGTTGTTTTCACCGCTCACGCTGCGCAGCGTGACGCTTCCGAACCGCATCGTCGTCTCCCCGATGTGCCAGTATTCCGCCGAACGCGGCGAGGCGACCGGATGGCACATGATCCATCTCGGTCATCTCGCGCTGTCGGGCGCGGGCATGCTGTGCATCGAAGCGACGGCGGTCGTGCCCGACGGACGCATTACGCCAGGCTGTCTCGGCTTGTGGGACGACGTGACCGAACGGGCGCTCGTGCCGGTGCTCGCGGCGATTCGGAAGCATTCGAAGATTCACGTCGCGATGCAGCTCTCGCACGCCGGGCGCAAGGCGTCGAGTCACGTTCCGTGGGATGGCGGCCAGCTGATCCCGGTGGCCGAGGGCGGCTGGATGACGCACGCACCCTCGGCGATTCCGCACAAGCCCGACGAAGTGCCGCCGCTTGCACTCGATACAGCCGGATTGAATCGCATCCGCGAAGCGTTCGCCGCAACCGCCCGGCGCGCGGCGCGCCTCGGCATCGACGCGCTCGAAGTCCACGGCGCGCACGGCTATTTGCTGCACCAATTTCTATCGCCACTCGCGAACCAGCGCACCGACGAATACGGCGGCTCGCGCGAGAACCGCATGCGCTTTCCGCTCGAAATCTTCGAGATCGTGCGCGCGGCGTTTCCGGCCGATAAGCCGGTCGGCGTGCGCGTATCTGCGACCGATTGGGTCGACGGTGGCTGGAATCTCGACGATACGATCGCCTTCGCGCGCGAGTTGAAAAAGCGCGGCTGCGATTGGATCGATACGTCGTCGGGCGGGGTATCGCCGCTGCAGAAGATCCCGCTGAGTCCGGGCTACCAGGTGCCGTTCGCCGAAGCCGTCAAAAAGGAAACCGGCATCACGACGATCGCCGTCGGCCTCATTACCGATCCGGCTCACGCGAACGAGCTGATCGAAGCGGGCAAGGCCGATTGCGTCGCGATGGCGCGCGCGATGCTGTACGACCCGCGCTGGCCGTGGCATGCAGCTGCGCAGCTCGGCGCCGCGGTCGAGGCGCCGCCGCAATATTGGCGCTCGCAACCGCGCGATCAGAAGGCGTTGTTCGGCGATATTTCGTTCGGGCAACGATGACGTGAAATAGAGTTGGGCCGCGTGCGCACGAAGCGGCGCGCGAGGTTGAATTAGGCTGTCTCGACCGTGTACGATGCCGGTTGTGACGCGCTCGCGTCGCACGTTCACGCGGCGCCCGCTGGGCGCCGCGTTTTCTATCCAAGATTGAAAATGCCCCACGCGCGTTTGAGCGCGGCACATGCCGGCCAGCGGTGGCCGGTTGCAGTTTTAGAAAGGATTCGTCGATGAGTTCACGCAGGACGGTCGTGCGCCAATCGGGTGTGCACGGCAAGGGCGTGTTCGCCGTGGAGCCGATCAAGGCCGGCGAACGTTTGCTGGAATACAAGGGTGAACGGATCTCGTGGAAAGAGGCGCTGCGACGGCATCCGCATAACCCCGATGAGCCGAATCACACGTTTTACTTCGCGCTCGAAGACGGCCGCGTGATCGACGGCAAAGTGAACGGCAACAGCGCGCGCTGGATCAATCATTCGTGCGCGCCGAACTGCGAAGCGGAAGAGGTGGACGGACGCGTGTTCATCCACGCGTTGCGCGCCATCGACGCCGACGAAGAGTTGTTCTACGACTACGGCCTCGTGATCGATGCGCGTCAGACGAAAAAGCTCAAGCGCGAGTACGAGTGCCGCTGCGGCGCGCGCAAGTGCCGCGGCACGATGCTCGCTTCGACGAAAGACAAGGAAAAAGAGAAGAAGCGTAAGAAGAAAGACTAGCCGTAAGCCAAGGCTGCTCGCGACGCCGGGCAGCCTTTTCGCGCTTCTTTTTGCTTCTTTAGGCAGTATGACTTTCCGTGAGCCAGCCCGCTGCCTGACTCAGGCGACCGTGATGAGCGGCGACTTCACAGATCGATCGGCGCATGTTGCGCCGATTTTCTTTTGGCGAGCGCCGCATCGCCCGCCCGCGCGGCCGCGACTAGCGGCAGCCGCAGGATGAAGCGGGCGCCGCCTTCGGGCGCATCGGCATACTGCACGCTGCCGCCGTGCAAGACCATGATGTCGTGGACGATCGCGAGCCCGAGGCCCGCACCGCCATCGACGCCGGTCCCGACCACGTTTTGCCCATCTCCGCGGAAAAAGCGCTTGAAGAGATCGACTTGCTGATTGACGGGCACGCCCGAGCCGTTGTCCTCGACGATGATTTCGGCGTACGCCGCGGCATCGATTGTCGCCTGCGCGACGCTGACCGTGATCCTGCCGCCGTCCAGCCGCGCCGGCGGGACATACTTCAACGCGTTATCGAGCAGATTCGCGATCACCTCGCGCAGCAAGACGGGGTTGCCGCGCACGACGAGCGGACTGTCGTTCGCCGGATCGTCGAGGCGCTGGAAGCCGAGGTCGACGTGCGCGGCGAGCGCGCGAGGCACCCATTCCGCGCCGGTTTCGAACGCGAGCACGGCCAAGTCGACGTCGACGAAGCGCGCGGCCTGCGCACCCGGCTCCGCGCGAGCGAGCGAGAGCAGCTGATTCGACAGGCGCACCGCGCGATCGGCGGCGGCGCGCAGCTCGCAAACGGCGGCGATCGTCTGCGCGGGGTCGCGTGCATTGGCCGCCTGCTCGGCGTGCAGCTTCACGGCGGTGAGCGGCGTGCGCAGTTGATGCGCGGCGTCGGCGATGAATTTGCGCTGCCCGTCGAGCGCGGTTTTCAGGCG
Source organism: Trinickia mobilis (assembly GCF_017315705.1). Taxonomy (GTDB): domain Bacteria; phylum Pseudomonadota; class Gammaproteobacteria; order Burkholderiales; family Burkholderiaceae; genus Trinickia_A; species Trinickia_A mobilis. The sequence goes on from NZ_JAFLRF010000011.1 coordinate 65,384, forward strand.
TTCGAGCAGCGCGTTCAGCGCGCTCGTCAGCGGCCGGATCTCGACCGGCACGTAAGTTTCGTCGACAGGTTCGAGCGACGTGTGCGTCTGCCGATTGAGCGAATCGGCGAGATCGGTCAGCGGATTGAGCTGCTGGTTGACCACGCGCCAGACGATGCCCCAGCCCGCGAGCAGCAACAGCAGCAGCGGCATCATGATCGCGACGAGAAACTCGGCGGCGATCCGGAAACGATGCCGCACCGGCTGCGCAACCTCGACGATCATCGGATTGCCGCCCGCCTGATTCACGCGAACCTGCGCGACGCGAACGCTCACGCCCTGATGCTGCGCCTCGAACGCGTACGCGTAGTGCATGCGCCGCACGTTCGAGCCGAACAGCGGCAGCTTCGGGTCGCCGGCGATCTCGTTCTCGCCGTCGCTGATCCGGTAGATAAGCTGCTCGGTCGGGTCGGAGAACATCGCTTGCGCGAGCGGCGGGACGGTGATCGACGCGTCGGGACCGGCGATTTGAATCTGCTTCGAGATCGCGGTGGCGAGGTCCGCGAGCGAGCGGTCGATGACGTGCTGCGTGTACTGCCACGCGAGCCAATACGCGATCAGGCCGCTCATCAGCGCGAGCAGCGACAGCGGGGCGGCTAGGCGCCGCAGCAGCGAGCGGCGCAGGCTATTCGCAGCGGCGTGGGGCATGTCAGTAAGCGCCGGGCCGCCCCAAGCTTACTGACACCCCCTTGGGGGGCAGCGAACCCAGTGAGCGCGGCGGCTGTTTCATCTCAGGACGTGCGATGGAGAAAACCCCGGAGGGCCCTGTGTTTCGCCGCCGCGCCGCGCGTAAACAACGCGGCGCAGGTGCGGACCAAGGCTCAACCCGGGGTTATTGCCGTTTGCCGCCGGCTCAGGAAGCCTGGCGGATTTCCTGCAGCAGATAGCCGAAGCCGCGCACCGTGACGATTTCGACGCGGCAGTTTTCGAGTTTCTTGCGCACGCGGTGCACGTAGACTTCAATCGCGGTGTCGCCGAGATCGCCGCCGAAGTGCGTCAGATGGTCCTGCAGTTGGGCCTTGCTCACGACGCGGCCGTGGCGCAGCAGCAGCATTTCGAGCACCGCGAATTCGCGCGGCGACAGTTCGAGCGGCTTGTCGTCGTTGAAGATGCGGCGATCGACGCCCGACAGGCGCACGCCGCCCAGCGACACTTCCGGACGCGGCATATCGCTGTGCGGGCCGCTGCGGCGCATCACCGCGCGGATGCGCGCTTCGAGTTCGGCCGGCTCGAACGGCTTGAGCATGTAGTCGTCGGCGCCCGAATTGAGGCCTTGGACGCGGTCGCTCAGTTCGTCGCGCGCGGTCAGCACGATCACGGGCGTATGGCGATTGCTCTGGCGGAAGCGCGACAGGAGCGTCATGCCGTCGATGCCGGGCAGACCGAGATCGAGAATCACGAGCTCGTGGCGGTTTTGCGTGAGGGCTTGTTCAGCAAAGATGCCGTCGTGGACCATGTCGACGGTGAAGCCGGCTTGTTCAAGACTGCTTTGAATACCGCGCGCGATGGGGCGGTCATCTTCGATCAGAAGGAGTCGCATGGGTTTCGCTCAAGTACAATGGGTTAGGCCTTTGAAGCACGCGGTTCGCCGGTGCGCCGTCTCTGCTGGGGAGCACGCCGCCGCGCGTCGGTTTCGAGCAGGCGGCCAAGGAACGATCACGAGAACATGTCCGATATTACGATCAACGAACTAGAAGCTGCGATCAATTTTTGGCGCGCCCGTTCGCCATCGAGCGGCGAAGAACTCAGCTTATGCAAAGAGGCAAGCGCGCTCTCCAAGCCGTATGCGCTGCTGATTGTACAGCGTCAGACCACTCTGTCGGAGGAAGGTTTGGAACCCATTGCGCGCGAGGCCTGGGAGTCTTACGTGCGCCTTAAGAACGGCCTGTAGAAAGCGGCGATACGACCCCGAATTACCTGCAATTCGCTTTCACGCTGCGGTGCATCTTATGCTCGCTGCGTCGATTTCGCGACTTCGTCGATAAAGCGCGCGAGCGCCACGTCCCGTTCGGTTAGACCGTTCGCCTCGTGCGTCGACAGCGTAATTTCCACCTTGTGATAGACGTTGAACCATTCCGGGTGGTGATTCATCTCCTGCGCCTTGATCGCCACGCGCGTCATGAAGCCGAACGCTTCGTTGAAATCCGCGAACTTGAATTCACGCTGAATCGCGTCGCGGCCCGGGACAGCCGCCCAGCCTGACAGTTGCGCGAGCTGAGTGGAACGTTCTTCGGAAGTCAGCTTGTGGATCATCATGTCACCTCTAAGGGCTTTGATTCTGCGCGGACGCTCTCAGACGTCCGCTCGGTGTGCCTCGGCTGCGGCCGCCGGCGCGTGATGCCGCCCGGCGGCGGTCGAGCGGCAACGGGCGCGGTGGCCGCAACCGTCCGAACATTTTTTCACAGAAGACAAGCGCCTGCAGGGGCGTGAAGCGTTCGCACCTCCTCAGATGTTGCTTTCGTCTTTCCAGCCTTCCCGCGTGCCGCGGGTGATCAATTCCACCGTTTACCAGTAAAGCCGCGCCAGCAGCGGAAGGGCGCCGGCTTCGAATTGTTTTTTGAGTTTGGCGGTGACGGCGGCGGGCATGGTCTTGCTGCATGGGTGAAATCGGGGTGCGTGCAAGTGTAGTGCGGGGTGTCCGCGGAATGGGTGTAATCGGAGCGTGCTATTGCGCCGATATGCAATAATCGCGCGTTATTTTCGAATTCATGCGGGAAATGCTCATGGTGGAACTCGATCACTTCGATTTGGCGCTGCTGGACGTGCTGCAGCGCTTCGGACGCGCAACCCATCAGCAGCTCGGCGAGCAGGTGCCGCTGTCGCCGTCGCAGATCGGGCGCCGGCTGCAGCGGCTCGAAGCGGCAGGGGTAATCGACGGCTATCGGGTCGTGCTGCAGCCCGAAAGGCTCGGGCTCGGCGTCACCGCGTTCACGAGCCTGAAGCTCAAGCATCACGGCGACTCGATCATCGAGCAGTTTCAGCAGCAGATCGACATGCTGCCTGAGGTGCTCGAATGCCATGCCGTGGTTGGCGATGCCGACTATCTGCTGCGCATCGTCGCGCCGGATTTGAACGCGCTGTCGTCGTTCGTGATGAAGAAGCTGATGCGGGTGCCGGGCGTCGACAGCGTGCGCTCGAACATCGTGCTCACCACGTTCAAGCGTAATGGGCCGTTGCCGCTCGGCCATCTGTCGCCTGGGGCCGGAGCGGCTTAGTTTGCTGCGGGGATTGCGTTCTACCAGAAGGGATGCGCTGACGGCGCGTCGCTGCGTGCGCCGTCAGCGCATTGATATGAACACTCAAGCGGCTTCGCCTGCCTTCGCCGGACTGAGCAAATCGACGTAAGCCACCGCGACGAGATCCGAAGCCGGCACGCCGAGCTTCGAAAACACCTCGTGCGCTTCGGCCTCACCGCTTTCCTCGTCGTCTTCGGGCGCGAGCACGACTTCGAGTTCGACGAAATCGCCCAGCCCATCGACGCGGTCCAGATGGATGCGGGTGCGCCCAGCCAGATAGACGTGGCGTTCTTTCGTGACGATTCCGCGTGTCGTGAGCGCGGTGGCGAGCAGCGCGTGCATCGCCTCGGGGTTGGTGACCGGGCTCCTTGTGTAGTACGACGCCTTCGGGCCGTCGCGATCGTCGCGCTGATAGAAGATCAGCTCGGCGGGCGTGCCGTCGTCGAATTGGCGCAGCTTGAGACGCCCGCGCGGCACGTCGTAGAAGAAGTCCTGCTGGCGGAAGATCAGGGGAGTCTCGGACGAAAGTTCGGCGGCGCGTTCGCGCAGTTGTTCGAACTGCTGGGCGCGGGCTTTGATTTCGATGTTGCGTGCCATCTGAGGCTCCTGTCGGGAAGAGGTGGGGGGGAGAGAACAACGTATGAGGGGACGCGCGAAGCGCGAACCACGAATCTAGCAAATATTGCCGATCCCTGTTGTGTCGGCTGCCTTGTTCACGATGCCGCCCGTCCCAAGGAAGGCATCCGCCCCCTTGGGGCGCAGCGAACGATAGTGCGCGCGGGGGGTGTTCATCAGCGCCGCTCATATCGCCCATTGCTGCTCGATCAGCTTGAATGCCGCGGCGATCGCCGGCTCGTCCTGGCGCTCGGCGAGCGTGACGAAGGTGAGCTGCGTCGGCACCGTGACCCCTTCGACGATCGTCAGCGCGTGCGCGTGCGCCTCCGCGATTGCGATCGAATCGCGCGCGAGCGTGAGCCCGACGCCGGACTTCACGAGATCGAGCATCGACGGTTCCTGGTCGACTTCCGCGACCTTCACCGGCGTCACGCCCGCCTCGGCAAAGCGCCGCGAAAGCAGCCGGTGATGTGCGGACGCGGGCGGCGTCCAGATCCACGGCAGCGCGGCGAGCGCGCGCCAGTCGCGGGCGCGGCTCACGCGGTCCTTCCAGCCGGCCGGCGCGAGCACGCGATATTGGAAACGGATGAGCGTGGCGGCGCGAAAGAGGTCGTGCTCGCGCGGGTCGTCTTCGGCGGGGTCGCCGATGTAGTAGCCGACGTCGAGCTCGCGCGAACGGATCTGGTCGAGCACCCAGCCCGACATGCCGTGCCTCAGCGCGGTTTCGATCTGCGGATAGGTTTCGACGAGTTGTCTGAGGAAACCGCCGAGCCGCAGAAATGCGGGGTCGAGGATCGTGCCGATGCGCAGACGCCCGCGCACTTCCTGGCGCAGCGTCGCCGCGGCCCGCTCGACGTCGCCGGCCGCGGCGAGTGCGCGCTCGGCGTGCGGCAGGAGCGCCTGGCCGTCGCGCGTGAGCGAGAGCCCGTGCGACGTGCGCGAAAACAGCGCCACGCCCAGCGCTTCCTGCAGATTCTTGATCTGCAGGCTGACGGCAGGCTGAGTCAGATGCAACTGCGCGGCGGCGCGCGTCAGGTTGCCGGTGCGCGCGACCGTCACGAAGGCGCGGAGCAGTATCAGGTCCATGCGCTGATATTAGCGCGCCTTATATCGCAGTTGAGCATTACTCATTGGATTTCGCGGCGCGATGCCGCGTACGCTTCGATCCAGACGCGTCCGGCCGGCGGCCTTTGATGACGCGGCCCAACGGGAGACATCATGAGCGAGGCAGATCAAAGCGCACGCGTGCGCGAATTGGCCCATTTCATCGGCGGCAGCGCGGTGGCCGGCAAGAGCGGCCGTTTCGGCGACGTGTTCAATCCCGCGCTCGGTTCCGTTGCCGCGCGCGTGCCGCTGGCGGGCGTCGACGAGGTGGATGCTGCGGTTGCCGCTGCGAAGGGGGCCTTTCCGAAATGGAGCGAGACCGCGCCGATCAAGCGTGCGCGGGTGATGTTCAAGTTCAAGCAGCTGCTCGACGAGCACCATGAGGAACTTGCTGAACGGGTCACGAAGGAACACGGCAAGGTGTTCTCCGACGCGATGGGCGAAGTGATGCGCGGCATCGAGATCGTCGAGTTCGCGTGTGGGATTCCGAATCTCCTGAAGACCGATTTCACCGATCAGATCGGCGGCGGCATCGATAACTGGAATCTGCGGCAGCCGCTCGGCGTCGTGGCCGGCATCACGCCGTTCAACTTCCCGATGATGGTGCCCTGCTGGATGTTTCCGATCGCGATCGCGTGCGGCAACACGTTTGTGTTGAAGCCGTCGGAGCGCGATCCGTCGGCATCGATTCGCTTGGCCGAGCTGCTGAAGGAAGCGGGCTTGCCCGACGGCGTGTTCAACGTCGTGCACGGCGACAAGGTGGCGGTCGATGCGCTGCTCCAGCATTCCGATGTCGAAGCGCTGTCGTTCGTCGGCTCGACGCCGATCGCGCAATACATCCACAACGAAGGCACGAAGCACGGCAAGCGGGTGCAGGCGCTCGGCGGCGCAAAGAACCACCTCGTCGTGATGCCCGATGCGGATCTCGACCAGGCCGTCGACGCGCTGATCGGCGCGGCCTACGGCTCGGCGGGCGAGCGGTGCATGGCGATTTCGGTGGCAGTGGCGGTCGGCCATATCGCCGACGACCTGATCGAGAAACTCACGCCGCGCGTGAAGGCGCTCAAGATCAAGAACGGCATGGAAGCCGATGCCGAAATGGGGCCGCTCGTGACAGGCGCGCATCGCGCGAAGGTGTCCGGCTATATCGACGCGGGCGTGGCGGCGGGCGCAAAGCTCGTGGTCGACGGCCGCGGCCACAAGGTGCCGGGTCACGAAGAAGGCTTCTTCCTCGGCGGCACGCTCTTCGACGACGTGAAGACCGACATGACGATCTACCGCGAGGAGATCTTCGGGCCCGTGCTGTGCGTCGTGCGCGTGCCGGATTTCGCATCGGCGGTCGAACTGATCAACGCGAACGAGTTCGCGAACGGCGTCTCGTGCTTCACGTCCGACGGCGGCATCGCACGCGCATTCTCGCGGCAGATCCAGATCGGCATGGTCGGCATCAACGTGCCGATTCCGGTGCCGATGGCATGGCATTCGTTCGGCGGCTGGAAGAAGTCGCTCTTCGGCGACCATCACGCGTACGGCGAAGAAGGCGTGCGGTTCTACACGCGCTACAAGAGCATCATGCAACGCTGGCCCGACAGCATCGCGAAGGGCGCGGAGTTCACGATGCCGGTGGCGAAATAAGGCGCTCAATTGAACTACCCCCACGCTCACTATCGTTCGCGAGAGGCATCATGAGCCAGGCGCCTACGCTCGAAGGCGAGTTCGACTACATCGTGGTCGGCGCGGGCACGGCAGGATGCGTGCTCGCGAATCGCCTCACCGAAGACCCGGATGTCAGCGTGCTGCTGCTCGAAGCGGGCGGCAAGGACGACTATCACTGGATTCATATTCCCGTCGGCTATTTGTATTGCATCGGGAATCCGCGCACGGACTGGCTCTACAAGACACAAGCGGAAGCGGGGCTGAACGGGCGCGCGCTGGCGTATCCGCGCGGCCGCGTGCTCGGCGGCTCGTCGTCGATCAACGGCATGATCTACATGCGCGGCCAGCGCGAGGACTACGACGAGTGGGCGCGCATCACAGGCGATTCGTCGTGGAGCTGGGACGCCGTGCTGCCGGTTTTCAAGCGCAGCGAGGACCATCACGGCGGGGCGAATCAGTGGCATGGCGCGGGCGGTCCGTGGCGCGTCGAGAAGCAGCGTCTGAGGTGGCAGATCCTCGAATCGTTTGCGGAGGCTGCGCAGCAAACGGGCATTCCCGTCACCGACGATTTCAATCGCGGCGACAACGCCGGCGTCGGCTACTTCGACGTCAATCAGAGACGCGGCATACGCTGGAACGCGTCGAAGGCGTTCCTGCGTCCGGCTCTGCAACGCGGCAATCTCACGATCATCACGGGCGCGACGACGCAGCGCCTGGTTTTCGAAGGCAAGCGCTGTGTCGGCGTCGAGTATCGCGGCGGCGTTGCAGGCGATATCGACTTCGTTGCAAAAGCGCGTTGTGAGGTGCTTTTGAGCGCGGGCGCGGTGAATTCGCCGCAGTTGCTCGAACTCTCCGGCGTCGGCAACGGTGAGCGTCTGCAGAAGCTCGGCGTCGGCGTCGTGCAGGATCTGCGCGGCGTCGGCGAAAACCTGCAGGATCACTTGCAGTTGCGCGCGGCGTTTCAAGTGAACGGCGTGCGCACGCTCAATACCATGGCCGCGCATTGGTGGGGCAAGCTGATGATCGGCGTGCAATACGCGCTAACGCAAAGCGGCCCGATGTCGATGTCGCCGTCGCAACTCGGCGCATTTGCGAAGTCCGATCCCGATGATCCGTCAATCACGCGCGCCGATATCGAGTACCACGTGCAGCCGCTTTCGCTCGATCGATTCGGCGAGCCGCTGCATCGCTTCAACGCGTTCACCGCGTCCGCTTGCAATTTGCGACCCACGTCGCGCGGCACGATACACATCGATTCGCCCGATCCGCGCAAGCCGCCTTTGATCGCGCCGAATTATCTGTCGACCGATCGCGATCGTCATGTCGCCGCCAATGCGTTGCGTCTTACGCGGCGCATCGTCGGCTCGCCTGCGCTGGCACGTTACGCGCCGAAAGAAATCCTGCCCGGATTGCAGTTTCAAACGGAAGAAGAACTCGTCAAGGCCGCGGGCGAGGTCGGCACGACGATCTTCCATCCGGTCGGCACATGTCGCATGGGCGCGGTCGACGATCCGGCGGCGGTGGTCGATTCGCGCTTGCGTGTCATCGGATTGGAAGGATTGCGCGTCGTCGATGCGTCGGTGATGCCGGTCATTACATCGGGCAATACGAATTCGCCGACGCTGATGATCGCCGAGCGAGCCAGCGCCATGATTCGCGAGGATCGCAATGCGCGCGTGTCAGGCACGCAAGTTCAGACGCCTTCGACGCGGGGCACGAGCGTGTCCGTCGCATGACAGCGACGGCGCGTTTGCCTCGTCGTTCATAGATAAACCGACCCTAGTGCAAATCCCAATGAATGCGCTGCATCATTGGCGAGACAATGGCGCGGTACCGCGGGGTGCGGTAGGGGCGACCGTCCGTATTGGTGCACCACGTCATAAAAAGCGGGGGCCCGACCGGCACCTGTCGTAACGCGGGTGCGGCGCGATCGGCGCGCAACCAAGCAGTGCATCGCCTGACTTCGCACGGAAGGGGACATGATTCTCGGCGACACGATTCTCGAAACGCGCGGGCTGACCAAAGAATTCAAAGGATTCACCGCTGTCAACGGCGTCAACCTGCGCGTGCGCCGCGGCTCGATTCATGCTTTGATCGGACCGAACGGCGCGGGCAAGACCACCTGTTTCAATCTGCTCACGAAGTTTTTGAAACCCACGGCGGGCCAGATTGTGTTCAACGGCGTGGATATCACGGGGGAGCGTCCGGCGCAGATCGCGCGGCGCGGCATCATCCGTTCGTTCCAGATTTCCGCAGTCTTTCCGCATATGACGGTATTGCAGAACGTGCGCGTCGCGTTGCAGCGCTCGCTCGGCACCGCCTTTCATTTCTGGAAGAGCGAGCGCTCGCTCCAGGAGCTCGATGAAGAAGCGCTCGATTTGCTCACGCAAGTCGGCCTGACCGACTTCGCCGATACGCTCACCGTCGAACTGTCATATGGCCGCAAGCGCGCGCTCGAGATCGCGACGACGCTCGCGATGGAGCCCGAGCTGATGCTGCTCGACGAGCCCACGCAAGGGATGGGCCACGAAGACGTCGACCGTGTGACGGCCCTCATCAAGAAGGTGTCGAGCGGCCGCACGATCCTGATGGTCGAGCACAACATGAACGTGATTGCGGGTATCTCCGACACGATCACCGTCCTGCAGCGCGGCGAGGTGCTCGCTGAAGGCACCTACGCCGAAGTATCGAAGAACGCGCTCGTGATGCAGGCCTACATGGGCAGCGTCGATGCCGCACTGACGGGAACGCACGCATGAGCCAGGCCGAGAGCGAACACATCGAAGTGATCGACGCGACGACTGGCACGCCCGCGCTGACCATCGCCGGCCTGCAGGCCTGGTACGGCGAATCGCACATCCTGCATGGCGTCGATTTGACGGTGAACCGCGGCGAAGTCGTCACGCTGCTAGGCCGCAACGGTGCGGGACGTACCACGACATTGCGCGCGATCATGGGGCTCACGGGACGGCGCACGGGCTCCATCAAGATCGGCGAGCGCGAAACCATCGATCTGCCGACGCACAAGATCGCCCACTGCGGGATCGGCTACTGCCCGGAAGAGCGGGGGATCTTTTCGAGCTTGTCGTGCGAGGAAAACCTGATCCTGCCGCCGATGGTCGGAGCGAGCAAGGACGCGATGTCGCTCGACGAAATCTACGAGATGTTCCCGAACCTGAAGGAACGCCGGATGAGCCAGGGCACGCGCCTGTCGGGCGGTGAGCAGCAGATGCTCGCGGTCGCGCGCATTCTGCGCACGGGCGCGAACCTGCTCTTTCTGGACGAAATCTCTGAAGGTCTTGCGCCTGTCATCGTGCAGGCGCTGGCACGCATGATCATGATGCTCAAGCAGCGCGGCTATACGGTCGTGATGGTCGAGCAGAATTTCCGTTTTGCCGCGCCGCTCGCGGACCGCTTCTACGTGATGGAGCACGGCCGCATCGTCGAGCATTTCGGTGCGAGCGAACTCGAATGCAAGATGCCCGTGCTGCACGATCTGCTCGGCGTCTGATTGCCCGCATCGCTTCTTAAGCATGACCTCTGGACCACAACGCGAAGAACGAAGGAGAAAAGAATGAGGAAGAACTTGCTCGCGCGCATTTCCGCGTGCTGTTTTGCGGCTGCCGCAGGCGTGGCATTGACGATCGCGCCGATGCAGCGCGCGGTTGCCGCCGACGATGCCGTGAAGATCGGCTTCATCACCGATTTGTCGGGGCTGTACGCGGACATCGACGGCCCGGGGGGGCTCGAAGCGATCAAGATGGCGATTGCCGATTTCGGCGGCAAGGTGAACGGCAAGCCGATCGAGCTCGTCTATGCAGACCATCAAAACAAGGCCGATATTGCCGCCTCGCGCGCGCGTGAATGGTTCGACCGCGACGGTGTCGACCTGCTGATCGGCGGCACGAACTCGGCGACAGGCCTGTCGATGAACCAGGTCGCGGCCGAGAAGCACAAGGTCTACATCAGCATCGGCGCCGGCACGGATGCGCTGACCAACGAGCAGTGCACGCCGTACACGATTCACTACGCCTATGACACGACGGCGCTGGCGAAGGGCACCGGTTCCGCGGTGGTGAAGCAAGGCGGCAAGACGTGGTACTTCCTGACGGCGGACTACGCGTTCGGCAAGTCGCTTGAAAAGGCCACGGCGGACGTCGTGAAGGCGGACGGCGGCCAGGTGCTCGGCGAAGTGCGGCATCCGCTGTCGGCATCGGATTTCTCGTCGTTCCTGCTGCAAGCGCAAGCGTCGAAGGCGCAAATCCTGGGCCTCGCGAACGCGGGCGGCGATACGATCAACTCGATCAAGGCTGCGAAGGAATTCGGCATCACGAAGACGATGAAGCTCGCGGCGCTCCTGATGTTCATCGACGATATCCACAGCGTCGGCCTCGAAACGGCGCAGGGCCTCGTACTGACGGACAGCTGGTACTGGAACAAGGACGACGCGGCGCGCAAGTGGTCGCAGCGCTACTTCGACAAGATGAAGAAGATGCCGTCGAGCCTGCAAGCCGGCGACTACTCGGCGACGATGACCTACTTGAAGGCCGTGCAGGCGGTCGGTTCGACCGATGCGGACAAGGTGATGGCGCAATTGAAGAAGACGAAGATCGACGACTTCTACGCGAAAGGCTATGTCCGTGCGGACGGCAGCATGATTCACGATATGTATCTGATGCAAGTGAAGACGCCCGCCGAATCGAAGATGCCGTGGGACTACTACAAGATCACGGCGACGATCCCGGGCGAGGAGGCTTTCACGACGAAGGCGGAATCGCGCTGCGCGCTGTGGAAGTAACGGAAGCACGAAGCGCACGGCAAGGCAGGTTCGGTTCATGAGATGCCGAAGGGAGGAGCTGGCGGAATCCGCATAGCCGTCGGTGGCGCCTCCCCCGTGCGCCCATCGTTTTCATCTTGACGGCAGGTTCAATGGATATCTTTGGCGTTTCGCTGCCGGCGATGCTGAGCCAACTGCTGCTCGGGCTCGTCAACGGCTCGTTTTACGCGATTCTGAGCTTAGGCCTCGCGGTCATCTTCGGCTTGCTCAATGTGATCAACTTCGCCCACGGCGCGCTGTTCATGCTGGGGGCGATGCTCGCGTGGATGGGGCTCGCGTATTTCAATCTGCCGTATTGGGCAATGCTCGTGCTCGCGCCGATCGTGGTCGGCATCTTCGGCATGGTCATCGAGCGCTCGATGCTGCGCTGGCTTTACAAGCTCGATCATGTCTACGGCTTGTTGCTGACGTTCGGGCTCACGCTCGTGATCGAAGGCGTGTTCCGCTCGATCTACGGCTCGTCCGGCCAGCCGTACGACGTGCCCGATGCGCTCGCCGGCGCGACCAATCTCGGCTTCATGTATCTGCCGAACTATCGCGCTTGGGTGGTCGTCGCGTCGCTCGTCGTCTGCTTCATCACGTGGTTCGTGATCGAGAAGACGCGGCTCGGCTCGTATTTGCGTGCGGGCACGGAGAACCCGAAGCTTGTCGAAGCGTTCGGCGTCAACGTGCCGCTGATGGTCACGCTCACCTACGGCTTCGGCGTCGCGCTCGCGGCGTTCGCGGGCGTGCTCGCGGCGCCCGTCATCCAGGTATCGCCGCTGATGGGGCAATCGATGATCATCACCGTGTTCGCGGTGGTCGTGATCGGCGGCATGGGCTCGATCATGGGCTCGATCGTGACGGGGCTCCTGCTTGGGGTCATCGAAGGGTTCACGCGCGTGTTCTATCCGGAGGCGTCGGCCACCGTCGTCTTCGTCATCATGGCGCTCGTGTTGCTGGTGCGTCCCGCGGGTCTCTTCGGCAAGGAAAGATGATGCAGAGAAAAGCGCTCTATGGCCTGTTGCTGATCGGCCTGATTGCCGCGCCTTGGCTCGGCGCGTACCCGGTGTTCGTGATGAAGGTGCTGTGCTTCGCGCTCTTCGCGGCGGCGTTCAACTTGCTGATCGGCTATACGGGGCTGCTGTCGTTCGGCCACGCAATGTTTCTGTCGACGGCGGGCTATGTCGCCGGCTACGCGATTCAATCGATGTCGCTTTCGCCGGAGCTGGGCGTGATCGCCGGCACGGCGGCGGCGACGCTGCTCGGCTTGATCGTCGGCTTGTTTGCGATTCGACGGCAAGGCATCTACTTCGCGATGGTGACGCTCGCGCTCGCGCAGATGGTCTACTTCGTCTATCTGCAGGCGCCGTTCACGCACGGCGAGGATGGCTTGCAAGGCGTGCCTCGCGGCAAGCTCTTCGGCTTCCTGGATTTGTCGTCGGATCTTGCGCTGTACTACGTCCTGCTGGTTTTGATGGTGCTGGCGTTCCTGCTGATCGTGCGCGTCGTGCATTCGCCGTTCGGGCAAGTGCTCACGGCGATCAAGGAGAACGAGCCGCGCGCCACTTCGCTCGGCTACGACACCGATCGCTTCAAGCTGCTCGCGTTCGTGCTGTCGGCGGGGATCGCGGGATTGGCCGGTGCGCTCAAAGTGCTCGTGCTCGGCTTCGAAACGCTCGGCGATGCGTACTGGACGATGTCGGGCCTCGTCATCCTGATGACGCTCGTGGGCGGCATGGGCACGCTGTTCGGCCCGCTGCTGGGAGCCGCGCTGATCGTATCGCTTGAAGACCGCATGGGCGATATCGGCACAGCGCTCGCGTCGTGGACCGGCGCCAACTGGTTCAACTCGCTTGGCGAATCGACGACGATCGTCGTGGGCCTGATCTTTATCGCCTGCGTGCTGGCGTTTCGGCGCGGCATCGTTGGCGAGATCGTCGCGCGCGTCCGGCTTTTGCGTGCGTGACGGCGCTCGCGGAGCCGAGTGCGGATATAGTTTGGAGTCCAATGCAAATCGCTGCGTCGAAAAACGCCTTAACGTGCGGTATTTCGCACCGTATAGCGCCCCAACGGAGTGCAATCTTGCACCACTAGGGTAAATGCTAGGTTGTCTCGCGGGGCAGGGTTGTTTAATCTCCTTCCTAGTTCTGATGCACCCGAATTTGCAGGTGGAGAACGAGGAGACAAGCGAGGCACTCAGTGCCCGGACGAAAGCGCTGTTGGATAGGATCCAACAGCGCTTTTACTTTATGGCTTCCGTTACTGCACTTTCGCTGTTTCTTGTTTTTTGCGTGCCGTTCGTCGCGCGCTTCTTTCCCAGCTTCCGTCTCACTTCACGTCCTTAAGAATCGTCTGATTCTTAGCGCGTTTCCTGGCTGCGCTTCGCTCGCGTCCCTTACACTCGCCGTCTTTCGATGTCGCGCCGCGCTATGCGGTCGCGTTTCAATCGTCAAATTCAAGCGAATAATCGATGTGGCGCCGGGCTGCTTTTGCAACACGCGATTCCTCTCGCACTGAAAGCGGGGCAGCCGGGCGCGAAGGCGATTCGCGACGCGTTGCGTGCCGCGCTCGAAAACGCCAAGGACATGCCCGCTTAACACGGCGTCTTCAACATGAGCGCGACGGATCACGCGGGGCTCGACCAGCGCGCCCGCGTGATGGTGCAGATCACTTACTCGGGTCGACGGCGTTGCATGGGACCAGAGTAAGCGCTAAAGCGCCAACTCTGATCGACAGCGGTGCATGGGACCAGAGTAAGCGCTAAAGCGCCAACTCTGATCGACAGCGGTGCATGGGATCAGAGTAAGCGCTAAAGCGCTAACTCTGATCGACACAAGAAGGCGCGTGCTGTCGGACGTGCCTTTTTTATTCGTGTTGCGCGGGAAAACCATGCTTGGCACGTCGTGGCGCGATAACTAGATTCGAGTGTTCGGCCTTGTTGCCGGCAACGAAAACACGCTTCTTGAATGCGTTTGGAGACGATCGATGAAAAGAACGAAACGGTGGATGCAAGCAGGCGTTGCGGCGGTATTGGTGTGCGGTGCGAGCGCAGCTTTCGCTCAAGTGAAGATCGGGGTCACGCTTTCGACGACGGGGCCGGCCGCATCGCTCGGCATCCCGGAGAAAAACACGATTGCGCTGCTGCCGAAGGAGATTGCCGGCAAGAGCGTGCAATACATCGTGCTCGACGACGGCTCGGACACGAGCCGCGCAGTGCAAAACACGCACAAGTTGATCGATGAGGATCATGTCGACGCGATCATCGGCTCGACGGTGACGCCGAATTCGCTGGCGATGATCGATCCGGTCTCGCAAGGCAAGACGCCGATGATCTCGCTCGCGGCTTCGGCCGAGATCGTCCAGCCGATGGATGCGAAGCGCGCGTGGGTCTTCAAAGTGCCGCAAAACGACAGCCTGATGGCTGAAGCGATTGCTGGCTACATGGAGAAGCACGGTGTGAAAACGGTCGGCTTCATCGGTTTCTCGGATGCCTACGGCGAAAGTTGGTACAACGTGTTCAGCAAGGCCGCCGACGCGCATCATCTGAAGATCGTGAGCAACGAGCGCTACAACCGCACCGACACCTCGGTGACCGGGCAGGTGCTGAAGACGATGAGCGCGAATCCGGACGCGGTGCTGATTGCCGGCTCCGGCACGCCGGCCGCACTGCCGGCGACGGCGCTCAACGACCGCGGCTACAAGGGCAAGGTCTATCAGACGCACGGCGTCGCGAATAACGACTTCCTGCGCGTGTGCGGCAAGGTCTGCGACGGCGAGCTGCTGCCCGCGGGCCCGATTCTCGTTACCGATCAATTGCCGGATTCGAATCCGGTCAAGCAATCGTCGCAGGCGTATAAGACGGCCTACGAGAAGGCGTACGGCGCAGGGTCTGTATCGACGTTCGGCGGTCACGCGTGGGACGCGGGGCAGATGCTGCAACGCGCGATTCCGGAAGCTTTGAAGAAGGGCGAGCCGGGCACGGTGGCTTTCCGCGAAGCGCTGCGTAGCGCGCTCGAAAACGTAAAGGATTTGCCGCTCTCGCACGGCGTGATGAACACGACGCCGGCCAACCATAACGGTCTCGACGAGCGCGCACGCGTGATGGTGCAGGTCGTCGACGGCAAATGGAAGCTTCAGAACGACTGAAGTGTTTCAACGGAAGCGGGGGGTGACGTTGCGGTCGTCGTGACCCGTGCCGCCAAACGGCAAAAATCAAACGCCCGTCGCGCCGCATTGCGGCCCGGCGGGCGTGTTTCGATATCGGCGTGCCGACGCTCTCCCGATTCCCCATTAGAAGCTTAAAAAAGAGGAAGTATGGATCTATCGATTGCGGCGATTCTCGCGCAAGACGGCATCACAACAGGCGCGATCTACGCATTGCTCGCGCTTGCCCTGGTGCTGGTGTTCTCCGTCACAAGGGTGATCTTCATCCCGCAAGGCGAGTTCGTTTCTTATGGCGCGCTGACGCTCGCCGCACTCCAGACACACAAATTTCCCGCGACCTCCTGGCTGCTGATCGCGATGGGTGTGGCGTGTTTCGTCGTCGAGACCGTGGGGCTGGCCCGGCATCCCGAACGGCGGCGCCACGCGGCGCGCACGCTCACGACGCTCGTCGGCAAATACCTGCTGTTTCCGATTGCGATCTATGCGGTGACGCGCGGCGTCTTCATGCAGCCGTTGCCGATGATCGCGCAGATCGCGCTCACGCTCTTGATCGTCGTGCCGATGGGGCCGTTCGTGTACCGCCTTGCATACGAGCCGATCGCCGAGGCGACGACGCTGTTGCTGCTGATCGTCGCGGTGGCCGTGCACTTTGCGATGGTGGGCTTGGGCCTCGTGATGTTCGGCGCGGAAGGCTCGCGCACCACGCCGTTCTCCGACGCCATGTTCAACGTCGGCAGCCTGTCGGTCTCTGGGCAGAGCCTGTGGGTGGTCGGTACGGCGGTCGTGCTGATCGTCGCACTCTATGTGTACTTCGATCGCACGATCTCCGGCAAGGCACTGCGCGCGACGTCGGTCAACCGGCTTGGCGCACGGCTCGTCGGCATCGGCACGACGCAGGCAGGACGGCTCGCGTTCACGCTTGCCGCAGGTCTCGGGGCGCTCTGCGGCATCCTCGTCGCACCGCTCACCACGATCTACTACGACTCGGGCTTCCTGATCGGCTTGAAGGGCTTCGTCGGCGCGATCATCGGCGGTTTGGTCAGCTATCCGCTGGCGGCGGCCGGCTCGGTGCTCGTCGGGTTGCTCGAATCGTATTCGTCTTTTTGGGCGAGCGCCTACAAGGAGGTGATCGTTTTCACGTTGATCATTCCCGTGCTGCTGTGGCGGAGCCTTGCGAGCCCGCACGCCGAAGAGGAACAGGAGTAAGCCGATGAAACGCGTGATTCGAAACAAGTTCTTCTGGCTCTTCCTCGTCGTGATGTTTGCGCTTCCGGTGTTGCCGCGGCCGGTTCATGTGCCCGAGTACTGGGTCACGCTGCTCAATTACATCGGACTCTATTCGATTGTGGCGATCGGGCTCGTGCTGCTGACGGGCGTCGGCGGCATGACGAGCTTTGGGCAGGCAGCGTTCGTTGGCGTCGGGGCGTATGCGACGGCCTATTTGACGACGCAATATGGCGTCTCGCCGTGGCTCGCGTTGATCGTGGGTGTCGTCGTGACGGCGCTGGTGGCGCTGATTCTCGGTGCGGTCACGATGCGGCTGTCCGGTCACTTCCTGCCGCTCGGCACGATTGCGTGGGGACTCTCGCTGTACTACTTGTTCGGCAATATGGAACTGCTCGGGAAGTACGACGGCATCAACGGCATTCCCGTGCTGAACGTGTTCGGCATTCCGTTGGAGTCGGGGCGCCACATCTATTACCTGATATGGATTGTCGTGCTCGGTTCGGTCGTCTCTGTTCAGAATCTGCTTAATAGCCGGCCTGGGCGCGCAATTCGCGCGCTGCGCGGCGCAGGCGTGATGGCCGAGGCAATGGGCGTGAATACGGCGTGGATGCGGGTCGTGATCTTCATCTATGCCGCTGTGCTCGCAGCGATTTCCGGCTTCCTCTACGCGCATTTGCAGCGCGCGGTGAACCCGACGCCGTTCGGCCTGAACCACGGCATCGAGTTCCTGTTCATGGCGGTGGTGGGCGGCGTGTCGCACGTGTGGGGAGCGTTGCTGGGCGCGGCAATCCTCACCATTCTGCAAGACTATCTGCAGACGCTGCTGCCGATGCTGCTCGGCCAAAACGGCAACTTCGAAGTCATCGTGTTCGGCGTGCTGATGGTGCTGCTGCTGCAATACGCGCGACAAGGTGTCTGGCCTTTCGTGGCGCGCCTGTTTCCGCGCGGCCCCAGTGCGCATGTGCCCGAGCATGCGGAGCCGTTGCCCCAGCGGGCGAAGCCTGCAGCCGGAGAGACGCTGTTGGTCGTGGACAACGCGCGCAAGCAATTCGGCGGCCTGGTTGCCGTCAACGATGTGAGCTTTGAAGTCAAAGCGGGGCAGATCGTCGGCCTGATCGGACCAAACGGCGCCGGGAAGTCGACGACCTTCAACCTCGTCACGGGCGTGCTGCAAGCGACGCGCGGCGCGATCAGCTTCCGCGGTGAGCGGATCGACGCGCTCAATTCACGTGAAATCGTCAAGCGCGGAATCGGACGCACGTTTCAGCACGTCAAGCTGCTGCCGGGCATGACGGTGCTGGAGAACGTCGCGTTGGGCGCGCACTTGCGAGGTTCGGCGGGTGTGTGGCGCAGCGTCGTCCGGTTGAACGCGGCCGAGGAAGCTCGTTTGATGGCGGAGGCGGCCAAGCAGATCCGCCGCGTCGGCCTCGAGTCGCATATGTACGAGGAGGCCGGGAGCCTGGCATTGGGCCAGCAGCGGATTCTGGAAATTGCGCGGGCACTTTGCTGCGATCCGACGCTGCTATTGCTGGACGAACCAGCGGCGGGCCTGCGCTATCAGGAGAAGCAGCAGCTCGTGGATTTGCTGCGCAAGCTGAAAGCCGAAGGGATGAGCGTGCTGCTGGTCGAGCACGACATGGATTTCGTGATGAACCTGACGGACCGGCTGGTGGTGATGGAGTTTGGGACGCGAATCGCGGAGGGCTTGCCGCAGGACGTGCAGAAAGACCCGGCAGTGCTGGAAGCGTATCTCGGCGGAGTGGAGTGACATGAATCAGACAAAAACCATGTCGATTCTGGAAGTGACGGGTCTGTCGGTGCGCTACGGCAAAGTCGAGGCGCTGCACGGTGCGGCGCTCAAAGTCGCGCCGGGCCAGATCGTCAGCGTCATCGGACCGAACGGGGCGGGTAAGTCGACCCTGCTGAATGCGGTGATGGGCGCGTTGCCCGTGACGGGACACGCGAAGGGTAGCGTCCGCTATCGGGGAGAGGAAGTTGGCGCGATCCCGGTCGAAAAGCGCGTGGCACGTGGCATGTGTCTGGTGCCGGAAAAGCGCGAGCTGTTTGCGACGATGAGCGTCGAAGACAACCTCGTGCTTGGCGCGTACCGACGCAAGCGCGCTGGAGAGCGTGAATTTTTAGACCAGTTGGAGCCTGTGTTCGATCTTTTTCCGCGCTTGAAGGAGCGCCGCAAGCAGGCGGCCGGGACATTGTCGGGCGGCGAGCGGCAGATGCTTGCGGTAGGTCGGGCGTTGATGGGCAAGCCCGAGCTGTTGATGCTCGATGAGCCCAGCCTGGGTCTGGCGCCGCTAATCGTAAAGGAAATATTTCACATCATCGCCAAGCTCAAAGGAACGGGCGTGGCGACATTGCTGATCGAGCAGAATGCCCGCGCCGCTTTGCAGATTTCGGACTACGGCTACGTTCTGGAAACCGGTGAGCTTGCCTTGGAAGGGCCGGCGGACGATCTCGCGCAGAACCCGCGGGTGATTGAAACGTATCTCGGGCTGGCGAAGAAGACTGCCTAGCGGTAGATGCGCCTTCAGGCTTGCAGGCTACAAGCGGTGTGTTTCACGTGAAACACACCGTTTTTTTGTGTGCTCCATGCAGAGCGGTCGATCAGGGTTAGCCATTCGGACGAAATTCGGGCCAAAAGCGAACCCGCTATAATTCGCGCATACATTTTTCTCGAAAGGCTCGTGCGCGTCCGCGCGCGAGGTCCGCAATGCTTTTTCCCACAGAATTTGACGTCATCGTTGTCGGCGGTGGTCATGCCGGCACGGAAGCCGCTCTGGCGTCCGCGCGCATGGGCGTGAAAACGCTGCTGCTCACGCACAACATCGAAACGCTCGGTCAGATGAGCTGCAATCCGTCTATCGGCGGCATCGGCAAAGGTCACCTGGTCAAGGAAGTCGACGCGCTCGGCGGTGCAATGGCCGCCGCTACCGATGAGGGCGGTATTCAGTTCCGGATCCTCAATTCGTCTAAGGGGCCGGCGGTTCGCGCGACGCGTGCCCAGGCGGATCGTGTCCTGTACAAGCAGGCGATTCGCCGGCGTCTTGAGAATCAGCCGCATCTTTGGCTGTTCCAGCAGGCCGTGGATGACCTGATGGTGGAGGGCGAGCGCGTCGTCGGTGCGGTGACACAAGTCGGGATTCGCTTTCGGGCGCGCGCGGTCGTGCTGACGGCCGGGACGTTCCTCGACGGGAAGATCCACGTCGGGCTGAACAATTACACAGGTGGCCGCGCAGGCGATCCGGCGGCGGTGTCGCTTTCCGCTCGCCTGAAAGAGTTGAAGCTGCCCCAGGGCCGGCTGAAGACCGGCACGCCTCCGCGCATCGACGGCCGCACGATCGATTTCTCCGTCCTCGAAGAGCAGCCGGGCGACCTCGATCCAGTGCCGGTGTTCTCGTTCCTCGGACGCGCCGAACAGCACCCGCGGCAAATGCCGTGCTGGGTGACGCATACGAACGAGCGGACGCATGACATCATCCGTGGCGGTCTTGATCGTTCGCCGATGTACACGGGCGTCATTGAAGGGGTGGGGCCGCGCTACTGCCCGTCGATCGAGGACAAGATCCATCGGTTTGCATCGAAGGAATCGCATCAGATCTTTCTCGAGCCGGAAGGGCTGACCACCAACGAGTTCTATCCGAACGGAATTTCGACCAGCCTGCCGTTCGACGTGCAACTCGAGCTGGTCCATTCGATGCGTGGCCTCGAAAACGCACACATCCTGCGTCCGGGCTACGCGATCGAGTACGACTATTTCGATCCGCGCGGCCTGAAGGCTTCGCTGGAAACGAAGGTGATCCACGGGCTTTTCTTTGCTGGTCAGATCAATGGGACGACTGGCTATGAGGAGGCGGCGGCGCAAGGGTTGCTCGCCGGGATTAACGCGGGCCTGCAAGTGCAAGGCAAGGAAGCGTGGTGTCCGCGCCGAGACCAGGCTTATCTGGGGGTGCTGGTCGACGATCTGGTCACCCGCGGTGTGTCGGAGCCGTATCGGATGTTCACGAGCCGCGCTGAATATCGCTTGAGCCTGCGCGAAGACAACGCCGACATGCGATTGACGGAAATCGGCCGGGAATTGGGCATCGTTGACGACGTCCGCTGGGACGCCTTCAGCCGGAAGCGCGACGCTGTTTCACGTGAAACAGAGCGGCTCCGTACTGCGTGGGTCAACCCGAAGACGCTTTCGTCGGAGGAAGCCATCGCGCTTCTCGGTAAGCCGATCGATCACGAATATAGTTTGGCTGATCTGCTGCGCCGTCCAGGTGTGAGCTACGACGGCGTTTGCGGCTTGCGCGAAGGTACCTCCGGCCCGACGGAGCCGCTTTCCTACGACCCCGTGCTGCTCGCGCAGATCAAGGAGCAGATCGAAATCGGCATCAAATATCAGGGCTACATCGAGCGCCAGGCTGACGAGATCGAGCGGAACGAGGCTCACGAAAACACGCGTTTGCCGGAGGCGCTGGATTACGCGGAAGTGCGCGGCTTGTCGTTTGAAGCTCGTCAAAAGCTCATGCAATTCCGTCCTGAGACAATCGGACAGGCTTCGCGGATTTCCGGCATCACGCCGGCGGCCATTTCGTTGCTGATGGTCCACCTCAAACGCGGACTGGGCCGTCGCGCAGCGACGAACGCAGCCGCTGACGAAACCGGGGCCGATAGCACCCCGACGGCTCAATGACGGCGCCGCATGTGAACGCCGGACAAGCGGGCGACCGTGAATCGCTGGCTACACTCTTGCGCTGCGGTGCGGACGAATTGGGCGTCGACTTGAGCGAAGCGCAGCAGGGCAAGCTGCTCGATTACGTCGCGTTGCTCGCAAAATGGAACGCGGTATACAACCTGACGGCGATTCGCGATCCGCGACAGATGCTGATTCAGCACATCCTCGACTCGCTTTCCATCGTTCCGCATCTCGCCGGGGAACGGGCGTCGTCGGCGCTCGATGTGGGCTCCGGCGGCGGCTTGCCGGGCATCGTCCTGGCGATCGTTCTCCCTGATTGGACGGTGACGCTGAACGACGTCGTCCACAAAAAGACGGCGTTTCAATCCCAGGTAAAGGCGGAATTGAAGCTCGGCAACCTGTCGGTTGTCACCGGGCGAGTCGAAACATTGCGTCCGGGTGCCGAAGTGCCGGGGAAATTCGATGTAATCGTGTCGCGCGCATTCGCAGAACTCGCCGATTTCGTTACACTGGCGCGTCATCTGGTTGCTGAGCGCGGTTCGATTTGGGCGATGAAGGGTGTGCGCCCGGACGGCGAAATCGAGCGCTTGCCGGCCGACTCGAAAGCGGTGCAGGTGATTCGGCTCTCGGTACCGTCGCTGGATGCGGAGCGTCATCTGGTCCAAGTTTCGGTCGACGGCGGCGCGAGTGCGCAGAGTTCGGAACATTCGGTTTGATGCGGTAAAAAAGGATCTACCAAAGATGGCAAAAATTTTCTGCGTTGCGAACCAGAAAGGCGGCGTCGGCAAAACGACGACAGCGGTCAATCTCGCCGAGAGTCTCGCATCGCAGGGGCAGCGCGTCCTCCTGATCGATCTGGACCCGCAAGGCAATGCCACGATGGGCAGCGGTGTCGATAAGGCAGCGTGCGAGAACACTGTTTATGAAGTGCTGGTCGATGGCGTTTCGGTCGCGGACGCGCGCATCAAGCCAGAGTCCGTGTCATACGACGTGGTGCCGGCGAATCGTGAGCTGGCAGGTGCGGAAGTGGAGCTGGTGAGCGTCCAGAATCGCGAGCGCCAATTAAAGGACGCGCTGACGCTTGTCGCGCAAGACTACGACTTCGTGCTAATCGACTGCCCGCCGGCACTCTCGCTGTTGACGCTGAACGGCTTGTGCGCTGCGCACGGCGTCGTGATTCCGATGCAATGCGAGTACTTCGCGCTTGAAGGCCTCTCCGACCTGGTCAACACGATCAAGCAGGTGCATGCCAACCTGAACCGGGATCTCAAGGTTATCGGCCTGTTGCGGGTCATGTTCGATCCGCGCATCACGCTCCAGCAGCAAGTGTCCGACCAACTGAAGGAGCACTTTGGCGACAAGGTCTTCGACGTCGTGATTCCGCGCAACGTGCGGCTCGCAGAGGCGCCGAGCTACGGCTTGCCGGGCGTCGTCTTTGACCGTGCTTCGCGCGGCGCGCAGGCATACGTCCAGTTCGGCGTGGAGATGATTGAACGCGTGCGCGCGTTGTAACGCACAGAATCGAGGAAGCACGATGAACGCAGTAGCCAAGAAGAAGGGATTGGGCCGCGGCCTGGAGGCGTTGCTCGGCGGCAGCCCTGAAATAGTCGCAGCGGCGCGCAGCGATGGCGTGCCGCACGTGTTGCCGCTCGCCAAGCTGCAGGCGGGTAAGTACCAGCCGCGCACGCGGATGGACGAGGGGGCGCTGCAGGAGCTGGCCGCAAGCATTCGTGCACAGGGTTTGATGCAACCGATTCTGGTGCGTCCGGTTTCCGCCGAGAAATACGAAATCATCGCTGGCGAACGGCGCTTCCGCGCCGCGTATCTGGCCGGGCTCGATGAAGTGCCGGTGCTGGTCAAGGACGTGCCGGACCAGGCCGCTGCCGCCATGGCGCTGATCGAAAACATCCAGCGCGAAGATCTGAATCCGCTCGAAGAGGCGCGTGGCATTCAGCGTCTGCTCGACGAATTCAATTTCACGCACGAACAGGCTGCGGAGTCTGTCGGCCGATCGCGCAGCGCCGTGTCGAACTTGCTGCGGCTTTTGAATCTCGCGACGCCGGTCCAGACGATGCTGCTGGCAGGCGACCTCGATATGGGTCACGCGCGCGCGCTGCTCGCAGTCGACGCCGCGACGCAAATCACGCTGGGCAACCAGGTGGTCAACAAGCGGATGTCCGTGCGCGAAACCGAGAAGCTCGTGACGGCGACGACGAAGGCAAGCCCTGCTGTTAAAGCGCGTGCGAACCACGACGGCGGGCGCGACACGCGCCGTCTCGAAGAAGAACTATCCGACCTGCTTGCGGCAAGCGTGAAGATCAAGATGGGCCGCCGCGGGCGAGGGCTGGTGCAGATCGATTTCGGCGATCTCGACGCGCTTGAGGGCATTCTCGCGCGTTTGCGCGGTGGCCCTGCGACCTGATTGACCGTTCGATCACGCTCGCTCGACCGTGCCTGTCGCCAACGAAGCTCGAAGCGTGCGCTTGAGTTGGCCGCGCAGGCTCCTCGCGCTCGTCGCGAAAGAGCCTGTACTGTCGCTGCTGCTGATCGCGCTCGCTTTTCTCCAAGCACTCCATCCGCGTCCCTGGACATCGCTCCCAGGGCTCGTCGACTGGCAGACGGTGCTGACCCTGGCAGGACTCCTGATTTTGACCAAGGCGCTCGAATTATCAGGAACCCTAACTTGGTTCGCGCATCGCGTCGTGCATCACGTTCACTCCGAGCGAGCGCTCGCGTATTGGCTCGTAACGTTGGCGGCCGCGCTCTCGACCGTCATGACCAACGATGTGGCGCTCTTCGTGGTCGTGCCGCTGGTGCTGTCGCTTCACGAACTGACGCCGTTGCCGTTAAAGCGCCTCGTCATCTTCGTCGCGCTGGCCGTCAACGCCGGGTCGGTCCTGACGCCGCTCGGAAATCCGCAGAACCTGTTTCTCTGGCAGATCAGCGGCGTTTCGTTCGGGGGCTTCGTGCGGGCGCTTGCACCGCTATGCGCTCTGCTGATGGCGATGCTGTACGCACTGACGACGGTCTCGTTCAAGGCTCGGCCGCTCGATCTTTCGCTAGATACCGCCGCGCATCCTGTCGATCGGGCGTTCGCCGGCGTTGCGTCCGTTCTGTTTGCTGCGTTCGTCCTGCTTGCGGATTCGCATCACGCCGGCATCGGACTCGTCGGCGTCGCATGCGGCTTTCTGATCTGGCGACGGGATGCCGTCCTGAAAATCGACTGGCTGCTGCTGCTGATTTTCGTTTTCATGTTCGTCGTTTTGCGCAGCGTTGCCGCACTGCCGTGGGTGCGCGAAACGATCGGGCACATCGGCATCGACACGCCGCTGCGCGCGTACGCAGCGGGGACGGTGCTGTCGCAAGGCATCAGCAACGTGCCGGCGGCAATCATGCTTGCCGAATTTACGAAGGACTGGCGCGCGCTCGCGTTTGGCGTCAGTGTCGGCGGTTTCGGAATCGCGATCGGCTCACTGGCGAATCTGATCGCCGTCAGACTCGCCAAGAGGCGCGGCATGTGGTCTCAGTTTCATTGCTTCTCGATTCCGTACTGGATCGTCGGCGGTATAGTCGGCGGGTGGCTCCTGTCTCATTTTTGACACGCTATAAACGAGATTTCGAGAGATCCGGTCACCCCGGCAAATCAACCCGATAAGCGTTCAACCCGCGCACTGCGCGGCCGCCTTACATTCGACGCGCCTGCCCCATAGACAGACTGTTTTCCGACCCCTTTCGGCGCCACCTTTCGCGGCGGGTCGTGACGCGCCTAAAGTCTTGAATCACCTGCAACTATCGCTTACAATCGCCCGGATTTATTAGCTAGGCAACCCCGTAAGCGTCATGAAAGACACGGGCCGAAATGGACTTTGCGGAACACTGCGATGGCGGGTCGAGCGCCGGATGACAGGCACGAAGAACACGCACAACGCGCAGCTTCCAAAGCGGCCGACGGTCAGCAGGAATGGGCTGACGATGCGTGGGATGCCGAGCAGCAAGATAAAAACATCGTTCCGCTCTCGCGGGCTGAAGCAGAGAAGCTGTTTGGTCCGAATGTGAGTCGTCCATCGCGCGTCACGCCTTTCAGGGTTGTGGTTGCGCAAATGGTTTTGTCCCTGGTTGCTACGCTGGTTTGGTGGCTGTTCTATACGCCGCCGGGCGCTGCTGCGCTGTCGGCGTTCCTGGGGGGAGCGATTTGCTGGGTGCCGAGCGCATTGTTCGCGGCACGTCTTAGAAAGCTGGGCGGCGGCGCAACCATCCTGAGCTGGATGATTGGCGAAGCGCTCAAGATGGGAGCGACAGTCGCGATGCTCGTGGCGGTCGCGTACTGGTATCACGACGTGCGCTGGTTGCCGCTGCTCGTGACTTATCTCATCGCGCTGAAGACGTACTGGATTGCGCTTGGCCTGCGCTGAGCTGGTTGAGTCCGATTAAGCGCACGATTATGAGATCGCTTGCGCTGACTCGTTCCCGCGACGCACTGTTGCGGCGGGCGCGAGCACGGGAAGATTTTCGACAATTTGGGTGGCAATAACGATATGGCAGCTAGCGAAGGAACGCGCGGTATGGATCCGTCCGAATACATCGCGCACCACTTGCAGAATTTCTCCACGTCGCACCAGACGTCGGTCGTCGACTTTCACGTGTGGAATCTCGACACGCTGTTCTGGTCAATCGTCTGCGGTCTCGTGACGATCCTCATCTTGCGTCTTGCAGCGCGCAAAGCGACACCCGGCGTACCTGGCCGCTTCCAGTGCGCAATCGAAATGCTCGTCGAGATGGTCGAGGACCAGTCGAAGGCGATCATCCACGGCAACCGTACCTTCATCGCACCGCTGGCGCTGTTTGTGTTCATCTGGGTCGTGCTGATGAACTCTCTCGACTTTCTCCCCGTCGACCTGCCGGGCCGCGTGATCGGCTGGCTGGGTCTGTCGGCGGTCATACCGCACCACCGCATCGTGCCGACGGCCGACCTGAACGGCACCTTCGGCATCGCGCTCGGCGTGTTCGTGCTGATGATCTACTACAACCTCAAGATCAAGGGTCCCAGCGGCTTCGCGCACGAACTGCTGTCGGCTCCGTTCGGCGCGCATCCGCTGCTGTGGATTCCGAACCTTGCATTGAACATCATCGAGTTCGTCGCCAAGACGGTTTCGCTCGCATTGCGGCTGTTCGGCAACATGTACGCGGGCGAACTGCTGTTCCTGCTGATCGCCCTGCTCGGCAGTATCTGGACTTTCGGCGCGGACACCTCGGTGCTCGGTTTCATCGGCCACGTGATCGCAGGCAGCGTCTGGGCAATCTTCCACATCCTGATTGTTCTTCTGCAAGCGTTCATTTTCATGATGCTGACGCTGGTGTACATCGGCCAGGCACATGACACGCACTAAGCGCGGTCCAGCAGTCATAGATTCGTTTTCGTTTCTTAAATCCCAGTTCTAAAAAGTCTTTTATAAAGGAGTGATCATGCAAGCTTTCATCGCCAACATCCAAGGTCTGACCGCCATCGGTATCGGCATCATCATCGGCCTGGGTGCAATCGGCGCCTGTATCGGTATCGGTCTGATGGGCGGCAAGTACATCGAAGCCTGCGCACGTCAGCCGGAACTGATGAACCCGCTGCAAACCAAGATGTTCCTCTTGGCTGGTCTGATCGACGCGGCGTTCCTGATCGGCGTTGGTGTGGCAATGCTGTTTGCGTTTGCGAACCCGCTCCTGTCGAAGCTGGCAGGCTGAGGTTCCTCGGAAGTTTGCGCCGTAACTCTTTTTAGACGGCGCGGGGCGGAACGGGTGCTGGGGCGCTGATCGAATGCATGTCGATGAGCGCCTTACCGTTTCACTTTCCGAAATAGCAACGTTTAAGGAAACACCGTGAATCTCAACGCAACCCTGTTTGCGCAAATGGTCGTGTTCCTGATCCTCGCGTGGTTCACGATGAAGTTCGTGTGGCCGCCGTTGGTCAACGCCCTCGATGAGCGTTCGAAGAAGATCGCCGAAGGCCTCGCCGCCGCCGAGAAGGGCAAATCGGAACTCGAAGCCGCGCATAAGCGTGTCGACCAGGAACTCGCTCAAGCACGCAACGACGGTCAGCAGCGCATCGCTGATGCCGAGAAGCGCGCACTCACCGTCGCCGACGAAATCAAGGCGAACGCTCAAGCCGAAGCCGCACGCATCATCGCGCAGGCGAAGGCCGACGCCGACCAGCAGATCGTCAAGGCACGCGATGCGCTGCGCGGCGAAGTCGCCACGCTGGCCGTGAAGGGCGCCGAGCAGATCCTGAAGCGCGAAGTCGATCAAAAGGCCCACGCCGAACTGCTGAATCAACTGAAAGCCGAGCTCTGATCATGGCCGAACTTGCAACCATTGCCCGTCCGTACGCAGAAGCGCTGTTTCGCGTAGCCGAAGGGGGTGACGCCGGCGCCTGGTCCACTCTCGTGCAGGAGCTGGCACAGGTTGCGCGTCTGCCCGAAGTGCTGTCGATCGCCGCGAGCCCGAAAGTGAGCCGCGCCCAGGTCAGCGATCTGCTGCTGGCCGCGGTCGAATCGCCGGTCAAGGACACCCCGCAGGCGAAGAATTTGGTGCAGATGCTGATCGACAATCATCGGCTTTCGCTGCTGCCCGAAATCGCCACGCAGTTCGAAGAACTGAAGAACGCTCGCGAGGGCGCGGCCGATGCGCTGATCGTCAGCGCATTCCCGCTCGAAGGCGAGCAGTTGAACGACCTCGTCGCAAGCCTCGAACGCAAGTTCAAGCGCAAGCTGAAACCGTCGGTTGAAGTCGACGCGTCGCTGATCGGCGGCGTGCGCGTGACGGTCGGCGACGAAGTGCTCGATACCTCGGTCCGCGCGCGGCTTGCCAGCATGCAGACGGCACTGACCGCCTGAAGCGCATACGCGGCTGGCACGCAACAGAATTGACTATCAGGAGCGAATAATGCAACTCAATCCCTCTGAGATCAGCGAGCTGATCAAGAGCCGGATCCAGGGCCTTGAAGCGAGCGCAGACGTTCGCAATCAAGGCACCGTGATCTCCGTGACCGACGGTATCGTGCGCATCCACGGCCTGTCGGAAGTGATGCAAGGCGAAATGCTCGAATTCCCGGGCAACACGTTCGGTCTCGCACTGAACCTCGAGCGCGACTCGGTCGGCGCCGTGATTCTGGGCGAATACGAGCACATCTCCGAAGGCGACATCGTCAAGACGACGGGCCGCATTCTCGAAGTGCCGGTGGGTCCGGAACTGGTCGGCCGCGTGGTCGACGCGCTCGGCAACCCGATCGACGGCAAGGGTCCGGTCAACGCAAAGCTGACCGACGCAATCGAAAAAATCGCCCCGGGCGTGATTTGGCGTAAGTCGGTGTCGCAGCCGGTGCAAACGGGTCTGAAGTCGATCGACTCGATGGTGCCGATCGGCCGCGGCCAGCGCGAGCTGATCATCGGCGACCGCCAGTGCGGCAAGACCGCAGTCGCTGTCGACACGATCATCAACCAGAAGGGCAAAGACCTCATCTGTATCTACGTCGCGATCGGCCAGAAGGCTTCGTCGATCATGAACGTGGTGCGCAAGCTCGAAGAAACGGGCGCGATGGCGTACACGATCGTCGTCGCTGCTTCGGCTTCCGAATCGGCTGCGATGCAATACCTCGCGCCGTACGCCGGCTGCACGATGGGCGAATACTTCCGCGACCGCGGGCAAGACGCGCTGATCATCTATGACGACTTGACCAAGCAAGCTTGGGCGTATCGTCAGATCTCGCTGCTGCTGCGCCGTCCGCCGGGCCGTGAAGCGTATCCGGGCGACGTGTTCTATCTGCACTCGCGTCTGCTGGAGCGTGCGGCTCGCGTCTCGGAAGAGTACGTCGAGAAGTTCACGAACGGCGAAGTGAAGGGCAAGAGCGGTTCGCTCACCGCACTGCCGGTCATCGAAACGCAAGCCGGCGACGTGACGGCGTTCGTTCCGACGAACGTGATCTCGATTACCGACGGCCAGATCTTCCTGGAAACCGACCTCTTCAACGCAGGCATCCGCCCGGCCATCAACGCCGGCGTGTCGGTGTCGCGTGTGGGCGGTGCGGCGCAGACGAAGGTCGTGAAGAAGCTCTCCGGCGGTATCCGTACCGACTTGGCGCAGTACCGTGAACTGGCAGCGTTCGCGCAGTTCGCATCGGACCTCGACGAAGCTACCCGCAGGCAGCTCGAGCGCGGCCGCCGCGTGACGGAACTGCTCAAGCAGCCGCAATACCAGCCGCTGCAAGTGTGGGAACTGGCTGTGTCGCTGTTCGCGGCCAACAACGGCTATCTCGACGACCTCGAAGTGAAGGACGTCCTGCCGTTCGAAAAGGGCCTGCGCGAATTCCTGAAGACGAGCCATGCCGACCTGGTCAAGCGCATCGAAGATACGAAGGACCTCTCGAAGGACGACGAGGGCGCGCTCCATGCCGCTCTGAAGGACTTCAAGAAGTCGGGCGCCTACTGATCCAGCGTGATCCGCTAGTCAAAAACGGATGTTGAAGCGGCGCGTACGGCGGATGTCGAGCCCGCGCCGCTTCGATCAAGGATCAAGGAGCAAGCAATGGCTGGAATGAAGGAAATTCGCGGCAAGATCAAGAGCGTCCAAAACACGCGCAAGATCACGAAAGCGATGGAGATGGTCGCCGCATCGAAGATGCGCCGCGCCCAGGAGCGCATGCGCTCTGCTCGTCCGTACGCCGAGAAAGTCCGCGATATCGCTGCGCACATGAGCCGCGCGAACCCCGAGTATCGCCACCCGTTCATGGTGGAGAACGAGGGCGCGAAGTCTGCGGGGCTCATCCTCGTCACGACCGACAAGGGCCTGTGCGGCGGCTTGAACACGAACGTGATGCGTGCGTCGCTCCAGAAGTTCAAGGAACTGGAAGGCAAAGGCCAGACGGTCGAAGCGACGGCAATCGGCAACAAGGGTTTCGGCTTCCTGAATCGCCTGCACGCGAAGGTCGTGTCGAACGTCGTGCAACTGGGCGATACGCCGCACCTCGAGAAGCTGATCGGCGCAGTGAAGGTTCAGCTCGACCTGTACTCGGAAGGCAAGATTTCGGCGGTGTACCTCGCGTACACGCGCTTCATCAACACGATGAAGCAGGAGCCGGTGATCGAGCAACTGCTGCCGCTGTCGGCCGAGCACTTCCAGCGGGAAGACAAGACGACGCCGAACTCGGCTTGGGACTACATCTACGAGCCGGATGCGCAGGCTGTCGTGGACGAGCTGCTGGTGCGTTACGTCGAAGCGCTCGTGTATCAGGCGGTGGCCGAGAACATGGCGTCGGAACAGTCGGCGCGGATGGTCGCGATGAAGGCCGCTTCGGATAACGCGAAGACGGTTATCAACGAGTTGCAGCTTTCGTACAACAAGAGCCGCCAGGCCGCGATTACGAAGGAACTGTCGGAAATCGTCGGCGGCGCCGCCGCGGTCTGATCGTCGCGATCGGCCGCAACGTAGCGAATAGCTCGGTAACTGCGCCCTTGCGCGAGTGAAGAATTGAGTATCTAAAGGAAAAGCGATGAGTACAACTGCTTTGGTAGAAGGCAAGATCGTACAGTGCATCGGCGCGGTGATCGACGTGGAATTCCCGCGCGCGAGCATGCCGAAGGTCTACGATGCCCTGATCCTCGAAGGCACGGAACTGACCCTCGAAGTTCAGCAGCAATTGGGCGACGGCGTCGTGCGCACGATTTGTTTGGGCGCGTCGGACGGCCTGCGCCGCGGCACCGTGGTGAAGAACACCGCGAAGCCGATCAGCGTGCCGGTCGGCAAGCCGACGCTCGGCCGCATCATGGACGTGCTCGGTCGTCCGATCGACGAGGCCGGTCCGATCACGAGCGAAACGACGCGCTCGATCCACCAGAAGGCTCCGGCGTTCGACGAGCTGTCGCCGTCGACCGAACTGCTCGAAACCGGCATCAAGGTGATCGACCTGATCTGCCCGTTCGCAAAGGGCGGCAAGGTGGGCCTGTTCGGCGGTGCTGGCGTGGGCAAGACCGTCAACATGATGGAGCTCATCAACAACATCGCTAAGGAACACGGCGGCTATTCCGTGTTTGCGGGCGTGGGCGAGCGGACCCGTGAAGGGAACGACTTCTACCACGAAATGAAGGACTCGAACGTTCTCGACAAAGTGGCGCTCGTGTACGGCCAGATGAACGAGCCGCCGGGCAACCGTCTGCGTGTGGCGCTGACCGGCCTGACGATGGCCGAGCACTTCCGTGACGAAGGCCTCGACGTGCTGTTTTTCGTCGACAACATCTACCGTTTCACGCTGGCCGGTACCGAAGTGTCGGCACTGCTCGGCCGGATGCCGTCGGCGGTGGGCTATCAGCCGACGCTGGCTGAAGAAATGGGCAAGCTGCAAGAGCGCATCACGTCGACCAAGACCGGGTCGATCACCTCGGTGCAGGCCGTGTACGTCCCTGCGGACGACTTGACCGATCCGTCGCCGGCTACGACCTTCGGCCACTTGGACGCAACCGTCGTACTCTCGCGTGACATCGCTTCGCTCGGTATCTACCCTGCGGTGGACCCGCTCGACTCGACGTCGCGCCAGATCGACCCGAACGTGATCGGCGAAGAGCACTACACGATCACGCGCCGCGTGCAGCAAACGCTGCAGCGCTACAAGGAACTGCGCGACATCATCGCGATTCTGGGCATGGACGAACTGTCGCCGGAAGACAAGCTGTCGGTGGCGCGCGCTCGCAAGATCCAGCGTTTCCTCTCGCAGCCGTTCCACGTCGCGGAAGTGTTCACGGGCTCGCCGGGCAAGTACGTGCCGCTGAAGGAAACGATCCGCGGCTTCAAGATGATCGTCGACGGCGAGTGTGACCACCTGCCGGAACAGGCGTTCTACATGGTCGGCACGATCGACGAAGCCTTCGAAAAGGCCAAGAAGATCCAGTAAAGGTCGGGTGTAACGCAGCGGGCGCTGGCCATCGGCGTGTCAATACGTGTGATGTATCGATACGCAGTGGCGACGCCCTCGTAATACGCTCAACCTGCCTTGCGTGGGACGAGAGTAAGCGCTAAAGCGCTAACACTCGTCGACAGGAGTCGATATGGCAACCATCAAAGTAGACGTCGTCAGCGCGGAAGAGCAGATCTTCTCGGGCCCGGCGAAATTCGTCGCGCTGCCGGGCGAGGCGGGCGAGCTCGGCATTCTGCCGGGCCACACGCCGCTCATCACTCGGATTCGTCCGGGTGCGGTGCGCATCGAGGCTGAGAACGGCGAAGAAGAGTTCGTGTTCGTCGCGGGCGGCATTCTCGAAGTGCAGCCCGGCGCGGTGACGGTGCTCGCCGACACGGCGATCCGCGGCGCGGACCTCGACGAGGCGAAGGCCGAGCAGGCTCGCAAACGCGCGGAAGAGGCGCTGCAAAACTCGGGTTCGAACCTCGAATACGCAACCGCGCAAGCGGAGCTCGCGTACGCGACGGCTCAACTCGCAGCGATCGAGCGTTTGCGCAAACTGCGCGGTCGTCGCTGACACGTTTTCTGTCGTAAGAAAAAAGCAGCCTTCGGGCTGCTTTTTTTTGTCGGCTGGAGTGAGTGCTTCAGCACTGACTCCGGCCCCATGCAGAGCACTAACTCGGGTCCCATGCAACGCTGTCTGCGCTTTTGCCGCGAATGCGCCGACTTGCGCAGAGGCAGAGGGCATCGACACGGGCGAGCGTATGCTGCGGGTAAGACTTGATGCCGCGCTGTCCTCCCCGGGTGGCAGAATGACGGCCAATAGCTATTCCAATAAAGCTTACCTCTGGCGGAGACAACCATGGCAACGCAGGCTCCAAGCGACGGCGCGCTGATCGCGCCGGTCGACGGTATTTCCTATGTGTGCGGTTCAACCGATATCCCGCTGTCGGAGGCGACGATCGGGCAGTTTCTGCGCGACACCGCGCAGCGCTTTCCAGATCGGCCGGCCGTTGTGTTTCGCGAGCAGGGCATTCGCTGGACTTGGCAGGAATTCGCCGACGAAATCGACGTCCTCGCGGCCGGCTTCGCGGCGCTTGGCATCGTCAAAGGGGATCGCGTTGGCATCTGGTCGCCGAATCGCGTCGAGTGGCTGCTGACGCAATTCGCGACGGCACGCATCGGCGCCGTGCTCGTCAACGTCAATCCCGCCTACCGGCTCGCCGAGCTCGAGTACGCGCTGAACAAGTCCGGCTGCAAGGCGATGGTTTGCGCGGAGCGCTTCAAGACGTCGATGTACGTCGAGATGCTTCAAGCGCTGGCACCGGAGCTCGCGCAGCAGTCGCCGGGCGGCCTGCATGCCGCGCGCCTGCCGGATCTGCGCGTCGTGATCCGGACTTGCGATACCGACACGGCCGGCATGCTGTGCTTCTCTGAACTGGTCGAAATGGGACGCGTTGCGCGCGAAACCACGCCGTTGGATGCACTCGACGCGACGTTATCGGCGGGTGACCCGATCAACATCCAGTTCACGAGCGGGACCACCGGCAACCCGAAGGGCGCGACACTCACGCATCGCAACGTCATCAACAACGCGCGCCATATCGCGATGGCGATGCGCTTGAGCGAAGCCGACTCGCTGTGCATTCCGGTGCCGCTGTATCACTGCTTCGGCATGGTGCTGGCGGTGCTCGCATGCGTGTCGGTCGGCGCGGCGATGGTGTTTCCCGGCGAAGCGTTCGATCCGGGCGCGACGCTCGCGGCGGTGTCGGAGGAGCGCTGCACCGCATTGCACGGCGTGCCGACGATGTTCATCACCGAGCTCGACCACCCGGCCTTCGAGACGTTCGATCTTACGTCGCTGCGCACCGGCATTATGGCCGGCGCCCCGTGCCCGATCGAAACGATGAAGCGCGTGATGTCGAGGATGCATCTGTCGGATATCACGATCGCCTACGGGATGACCGAGACGAGCCCGGTGTCGTTTCAAACCTCGACGGCCGACCCGGTCGAAAAACGCACGAGTACAGTCGGCCGCATTCAGCCGCATCTCGAGGCGAAGGTGGTCGATCCGTCCGGGCAAATCGTTCCGGTCGGCGAGACCGGCGAGCTGTGCGTGAAAGGCTATTCGGTGATGCTGGGCTATTGGGACGACGACGAGCGCACGCGCGAATCGATCGTCGACGGCTGGATGCGCACGGGCGATCTGGCGACGATCGACGCCGAAGGCTACTGCAACATTGTCGGCCGGCTAAAGGACATGCTGATTCGCGGTGGCGAAAATGTTTATCCACGCGAGATCGAGGAATTTCTATTTCGGCATCCGAAGATTCAGAGCGTCCAGGTGTTCGGCGTTCCCGATCCGAAACTCGGCGAGGAGATCTGCGCGTGGATCGTGCTGCGCCCTGGCGAATCGATGACCGTCGATGAAGTGACGGACTTCTGCCGCGGGCAGATCGCGCATTACAAGGTGCCGCGCTACATTCGTTTCGTCGACGACATGCCGATGACGGTAACAGGCAAAGTGCAAAAATTCGTCATGCGCGAACGAATGATCGACGAGTTGAAACTGTCGACTCCGCCGACCGCGTAAAGCACGCACGCGCCAAGCCCGGCAATTGCTCGACTTCGAAGGAAAGAGAGGGGTTGCCGTGCTGAATGTTCGCGGCACCGCATAAGGACCGAACACCTAAGTGTTCTGCGCAATTTGCAAAGGGAGAGGGCGAAAAAAAAGCGGGCCTAGAGCCCGCTAAAAACCACACGCTACGGGGTTAGCGCGAGGAGACCAATGTAGGAACCGACTGGATTGACGCATTGCGCCGATAACGGCTCCAGCAGGGATGCCCCGGGGAGGGATTCGGCGCGAGGCCGACCGGCTTGAGTGCATCGTATCCGCTCACACTTTGCACTGCCGCCACATCCGTGTTGAAACCGTTGAAGGGCATTGTGGGCGAATTGCTTTCAGGACGCGGTAACAAAGTGTTTCAGGTTGTAACGCCCGCCAGATAAGGCTTTCCGGGATATTTTGCCTTCTGCAAATGCTTAATAAGATATTCTTACCGATTTGAAAATGGGTCGCGACAGACCGGAGCGCATGAGCCGGTCATCATTTCAAGAAACGTCGCCGCGCGGCATGCGAGATCGCCGAACATGCAGCCGAATCCGCTCGATTGCAAGCCGATTGAGTTCGTGTCGCCGCGTGCTGAGACCCCCTATCTTTCCATCGACTTTTATACGATGAACGAGCGTGTAACTTTGCAGCCCATTCTGGAGCGCGATCGCGTGATCGCGGTGGTCGGTTTGTCGAATCGTCCGCATCGGCCGAGCTATTCGGTCGCCGCCTATATGCAGGCGCACGGATATCGGATCGTGCCGGTCAACCCCGCTTATGCAAACGATTCCGCCGGCGTGCTCGGGGAGCGTTGCTACGCGACGCTTGCCGATGCTGCACATGCGCTTGCCGACGAGGAAGTATCGATCGACATGGTCAACGTCTTCCGGCGCGCCGAGGCAGTGCTGCCAGTGGCCGCCGACGCGGTCGGGATCGGGGCGAAGTCGTTGTGGCTGCAATTGGGCGTCGTCAACGACGAGGCGGCGGCGCTCGCTGCGGCTGCGGGGCTCGATGTCGTGATGGATACGTGCGTGAAAGTCGAGCATGAACGTCTGTTCGGCGCGATGCATCGGGCACATGCGCCGGCCCCGCGCGTGCCGGGGCAGATGGTCGAATGAACCGATAGCCGCCACGAGAGGAATTGAATTGAGCGCCTCGCACCCCGTCACTTGAGCCACTTGTCCGAAATCGCCTGAAACTCGCCCGTTGCGCGCGAGAGGTGCAGCCACTGGTCGACGTACTGCTGAAACACGACATCGTCGCTCGGCACCATGTAGGCCTTTTCGCCGTATTGAAACGGCTTGTCCGGATGCACCGAGCAGAGTCCAGGGTTGATCTTTTGCTGGAGCAGCGTCTCCGATGCGTCGGTGACCATCACGTCGGCCTTGCCCGCGAGAATCTGCTTGAAGATCGTGACGTTATCCGGGTAGACGGTCAGCGCTGCGTGCGACAAATACTGCTTCGCGAAGCGCTCGTTGGTGCCGCCGGGATTGACGATCACGCGCGTCGACGGCTGGTCGATCTGTGCGGCCGTCCGATACTTCTCCACGTCGCCGCAACGCGCGATCGGCGTCTTGCCGTCGATCATGTAGGGCTGCGTGAAGAACGCCCGCTTCTGCCGTTCGAGCGACGTCGACACGCCCCCCACTGCGATATCGCACTTCGCGATGAAGTCGTTCATGAGGTTCGACCACGTCGTCTTCACGTATTCCGCTTTTACGCCGAGCGATTTCGCGAGCGACTCGGCCATGTCGATATCGATGCCTTCGAAGCTGCCGTCCGCGCGGTAGAACGAATACGGCTTGTAGTCGCCCGTTGTGCAGACGCGCAACGTGCCGCGGGCGGCGATGTGTTCCAGCCGGGACTGCGTCGACTGACTGGCGGCGCCGTTCGCCTGCGCAAACGCCGAGGCGGCGCAGGCAAAGCTCAACAGCAAGGCGAGTGCGGTTCTTTTCATCGGTCTTCTCGCGTGGGTTGGGTTTTGGGTTGGTCGATCATAGCGGAGCGTGCTGCCCCTTGAACATCGACGAGCACCCCCTATCTTTGTGTCATGGCGGAACGCTTTCCATTGAACGATGCGCGGCATGTCCGCGCGCCGCGTTTCCGCGTGTGTCCAATTCGAAGGAGCTCGAAATGTCGTCGCTGACCAGCCGTTCCATGTTTGAAGAACTATTCCGCGATTTTGCCCCCGGCTTCTATATCCGACCGGTGCACGGCCAGGTGCCGGGCGAAGCATCCCCCGGCATCGACGTGCGCACCGAAGTGCGCGAAGACGCGACCAGCTTCACGCTGCTCGCGGATCTGCCCGGCGTGAAGAAAGAAGACATCCAGGTGTCGATCGACGCGAACGTCGTGACGCTGTGTGCCGAGCTGAAGCGCGAACTTAACGTCGAAAACGGTGGCGGGGACGGTGCGAAGTTCCGTGTGCTGCGCAGCGAGCGGCAGTATGGTGCGATTTCGCGCAGCTACGCGCTGCCCAACGAGGTCGACGAGGCGAATGCCCGCGCCAAGTTCGAAAACGGCGTGCTGACGCTGACCCTGCCGAAGAAGGCCGCCGCCAAGGCACGCCAACTGACGGTCGAATAACGACCGGGCGTTGTCGAGGGCCTGTCGTTAGCGCGAATGGGTCGCAAAAAGCCGGTGTGGCGACGAGCCGCATCGGCTTCTTTATTCGTTTCCACAGTCCTGCAGCGCCGCGCCGGTGACGAAAGCCGCGAACAAAAGCGGCGCTGGCCCAGCCCGTTATTGCGCGTATCGCACACGAGCGCGCGAGCCTCCTCCGGTAGAATCGCTCTTTGCTCTACGCCTTTTCGTCGCCTCCACCGTGGCTCATACCCTTCTGAACGACACTTTCTTGCGCGCGCTTTTGCGCCAGCCGACCGACTACACGCCGATCTGGCTGATGCGTCAGGCGGGCCGCTATCTGCCGGAGTACAACGCCACGCGCAGCCGTGCCGGCAGCTTTCTCGGCCTGGCGAAGAACCCGGACTACGCGACCGAGGTCACGCTTCAACCGCTCGAGCGCTACCCGCTCGACGCCGCGATCCTCTTCTCCGACATCCTGACGATTCCCGACGCGATGGGCCTCGGTCTCGACTTCGCCGCTGGCGAAGGCCCGAAGTTCGCGCGCCCGGTCCGCACCGAGGCGGACATCGCGAAGCTGGCCGTGCCCGATATCGAGGCGACGCTGTCGTACGTGACCGATGCGGTGCGCGAAATCCGCCGCGCGCTGACCGACGCCGAAGGCCGCCAGCGCGTGCCGCTGATCGGCTTCTCGGGCAGCCCGTGGACGCTCGCGTGCTACATGGTCGAAGGCGGCGGCTCGGACGATTTCCGCACGGTCAAGTCGATGCTGTACGCGCGGCCGGAACTGATGCACCGCATTCTCGAGGTGAACGCCGGAGCGGTCGCCGCGTATCTGAACGCGCAGATCGAAGCGGGCGCGCAGGCCGTGATGATCTTCGACACCTGGGGCGGCGCGCTCGCTGACGGCGTCTACCAGCGTTTTTCTCTGCACTACATCGAGAAGGTGGTGGGTTGCTTGAAGCGCGAGCACGACGGCGCTCGCGTTCCGGTGATCACGTTCACGAAGGGCGGCGGCCTGTGGCTCGAGGAGATCGCGGCGACGGGCGTCGATGCCGTGGGCCTCGACTGGACGGTGAATCTCGGCCGCGCCCGTGAGCGCGTCGGCGCGCGTGTGGCGCTGCAAGGCAATATCGATCCGACCGTGCTGTTCGCGCCGCCGGCCACGATACGCGAGGAAGCGCGCAAAGTGCTCGACAGTTTCGGCGACCATCCTGGCCACGTCTTCAATCTCGGCCACGGCATCTCGCAGTTCACGCCGCCCGAGCATGTCGCCGAATTGGTCGACGAAGTACATCGCCATAGCCGCACGATTCGGGCTCGCGCGTAAATGTCGGCTTCATGACAATCCTTGCTGCAACGCATCAAAGTGGGCTCTCATCTTAAGGGGGAACCCGCGCGCAGCGCCGCGCCGTTTGGCTGTCTTGTGATTGTCAAGACTTGACTTATACACATTCCACACGTTGCGGCGCGGTAGAGCGATTTGTCGCTGGCATTGTGGCGAAAACTGTGCTTTAGGCAGTTCTCGGCCTTGACTGGCAAGGGTTTGACGGCATCCGGAATGAGTGTGCGATGGCCCACAGAATGGCGTCGCTGCGCCATTTCTGCGGTTTGCCGGGCGAGTTCTCAACAAAGTTATCCACAGGCTGGGCGGCAACCGGGCAATTCTTAATGAGAATCCAAAACTTAGCGGCGAATGTGATGTTTTACTTTAACTTCGCTTCGCGCGTCGCAGCCCAGCATTCGCGCCGACCGGCCCGCTCGTCGGGGCTCGCGCTAGCGTGAGCGGCGTGTTCGTCCGCGTCGCGCTCGATCATCCGCTGCCGACGCTGTTCGACTATCGCTGCGGGACTTCGGCGCAGCCCGCACCGGGCATGCTGGTGCAGGTGCCGTTTGGGAAGCGGCACGTGGTGGGGCTCGTCTGCGAAGTGACCGCTCACAGTGAGGTGCCTCCCGAGCGGCTGCGCGAAGTGGACGCGCTCTGCACCGCTTGTCCGCCGCTGTCCGCCGAGTGGCTCGCGCTCGCCACGTTCGCGGCGGAGTACTACCAGCGCGGTCTCGGCGAGGTGGCGCTGCCGGCGCTGCCGCAGGCGTTGCGCGATGCTTCGCGCTGGGCGCGGCTCTTCGCGCCGGAGGAGCGCTACCGGCTGACGCCCGCCGGCCGTGCCGCGTTGCCCGACGCGCTGCCCGCGCGTGCGAGCGCGCTGCGGCGGCTGGCCGAAGCGCTTGCGGCTGCGGAATCGATCGATGCCGCCGAGGCTCGCGCGATTCATCCGAAGGCAATCGCGACCCTCGCAGGATGGCAGGCCGACGGCTGGATCGACCATCAGGTAATCGACGCGGCCGTGGCGCGCGACATACCGCGCTCCGCAAACGGCCAATCGCCCGATGCACTTCCTGTCCGCCGCCCGACGCTCACCGACGAGCAAGGCCAGGCGGTCGAGGCAATCGGCGCGGCCGACGGCTTTGCGCCGTTCCTGCTGCACGGCGTGACGGGCAGTGGCAAGACCGAGGTCTATCTGCACGCGCTCGCCGCGCTGCTCGAGGCGCGCCCCGATGCGCAAGCGCTCGTGCTCGTCCCCGAAATCAATCTGACGCCCCAGTTCGAAGCCGCGTTTCGCGCGCGTTTCACGGCATTCCCCGACGATGCGATCGTGACGCTGCATAGCGGCCTCGCCGAGGGCGAGCGCGCGCGCAACTGGTTCGCGGCGCACCTCGGGCACGCGCGCATCGTGCTCGGCACGCGGCTCGCGGTGCTGGCGTCGCTGCCGAAGCTCGCGTTGATCGTCGTCGACGAGGAGCACGATCCGGCCTACAAGCAGCAGGAAGGGTTGCGCTATTCGGCGCGCGATCTCGCCGTCTGGCGGGCGAAGCAGCTTGCGCTACCGGTCGTGCTCGGGTCGGCCACGCCGTCGCTCGAAAGCTGGTGGCAGGCCGATCAGGGCCGCTACAAGCGGCTCACGCTCGCGCGCCGGGCGGTCGCCGATGCGGCGCTGCCGGCCGTCCGGCTGATCGATCTCGAAGAGGAGCGGCGGCGTGGACGGGCGTCGGTCGAAGGTTTGTCGGGGCCGCTGATCGCCGCGCTCAAGAGCCGGCTGGAGCGCGGCGAGCAGAGCCTCGTGTTCCTCAACCGTCGCGGCTACGCGCCGGTGCTGTCGTGCGACGCCTGCGGCTGGGTGGCCGGTTGCCCGCGCTGCAGCGCGTATGTCGTGCTGCACAAGCCCGAGCGCGCACTGCGCTGCCATCATTGCGGCTGGGAAGCGCGCATTCCGCGCTCGTGTCCGGATTGCGGCAACGTCGATATCGCGCCGCTCGGACGCGGCACGCAGCGCGTCGAGGAGACGCTCGCCGCTGCGGTGCCGGGCGCGCGCGTGCTGCGCATCGACGCGGACAGCACGCGCCGCAAGGGCAGCGCGCAGGCGCTGTTTTCGGACGTGCATGCGGGCGAGGTCGATGTCCTCGTCGGCACGCAGATGATCGCAAAAGGACACGATTTCCAGCGCGTGTCGCTCGTCGGGGTGCTGAACGCGGATACCGCGCTGTTCTCACACGATTTCCGCGCGAGCGAGCGGCTTTTCGCGCAGCTGATGCAGGTGAGCG
This sequence comes from Trinickia mobilis, assembly GCF_017315705.1. GTDB lineage: Bacteria > Pseudomonadota > Gammaproteobacteria > Burkholderiales > Burkholderiaceae > Trinickia_A > Trinickia_A mobilis. The sequence continues at coordinate 106,664 of NZ_JAFLRF010000011.1, forward strand.
GCCGGGCGGGGCGGGCCGGCCTGCCGGGTGAAGTGCTTGTGCAGACGCGCTATCCGCGTCACGCGCTCTATCACGCGCTCGGGCGCCACGATTACGTCGGCTTCGCCAATTCGACGCTTTCCGAGCGGCGCGACGCGCATTTGCCGCCGTTCGTCTATCAGGCGCTGTTGCGCGCCGAGGGGCGCACGCTCGACGCGGCGCTCGCGTTCCTGCAGCAAGCCGCCGCCGCGCTCGCCGAGATTCCTGCGGCGGAGCGCGTCACCGTCTACGACGCGGTGCCGATGACGATCGTCAAGGTCGCGAACGTCCATCGCGCGCAGCTTCTGCTCGAAAGCGCATCGCGCGCGGCACTGCAGGGCACGCTGCGCGCGTGGCAGCCGGCGTTGCGCTCGCTGAAGGGCGTGCTGCGCTGGAGCGTCGAAGTCGATCCGCTCGATATCTAGGGCGCCCGGTTTCCGCCAAATCCCTTCTTCTTGTTGTATTCAAGCCGTTTTCAGGGCTGCACGGCGGGCGTTGACGGTCAATATCGCAGTCGGCTACGCGCTGTCCGCGCACGTGTTCGCACCCTATTGGCATAGCCCGGGGCAGGTGGCATGAGCGGTCTTGCACGGGCCGGCGTCGGCCTGCGTCCCCGTTGTTGCGGCTGCCGGTACCGCGCGGACAATCGGCAATCTCTCGAGCAAAGCATTTCGGGCCTCGCTGTTTTTGGTTCGGGGTTGGGTGCGAGTGTCGCCGATAGTCGTCTGTGCCGTTTGCACGACCAGCGGGTCTCTCCCGACGATACGTGCGCTCAGTTCTCCCCGCTACTCGCGCACTTCACGCTTTCTTCCGGTCAGGTTCCCTTCGGTTCTGCGGACGATTGGGGCTGCTTCTCGAGCGCCGCCTTGCGGCGCCGTTCTGCGCGCGAGCGCGCCATGGCCAGGGCGCGGCTATGCGCCGGCGATGCGCCGCGCACGAAAAGTACGAGGCACGCGACGGACATCGCCCAGATGCTGCCGATCACAATCCACTTCTCCATTTGCTTCTCCTTTCGTGCTGCGCACAGTGCGCTAACCCCCGTTCCCGGGTTAACGGCACGGTTTTGCCCACGAAGAGGGCGATGATAACGATTTCCGCTCAGGGAAAATACCGAGCGCAACCCTAACAGCCCCAGCCCGGGCCATGTCCCGGGAAACCTTGTCGCCAAAGGCTCTGCGCTGGGTGCAACCGTGTCATATATTTGGTTGCACCTTTTTATTTGAAGGCGTACGATTCCGCCAACTTTTTGGTCATTCGCCGGCATCCCGGGCCGGCAAACGAAGGAAATATGGCTAGCACCACCTTAGGCGTCAAAGTCGACGATATCCTCCGCTCGCGGCTCAAAGATGCTGCGGCGCGTCTGGAACGCACCCCCCACTGGCTCATCAAGCAGGCGATCTTTGCCTACCTCGAGAAGATCGAGCATGGCCAGTTGCCCGCCGAGCTGTCCGGCCACACCGGCACGGCCGATTTCGCCGACGGCGCCTCGGGCGACGCCGACGAAGACGGCGCACCGCACCCGTTCCTCGATTTCGCGCAGAACGTGCAGCCGCAATCGGTGCTGCGCGCGGCGATCACGGCCGCGTACCGCCGGCCGGAGCCCGAGTGCGTGCCGTTCCTGCTCGGCCAGGCGCGCCTGCCCGCGAATCTTGCCGGCGACGTGGAGACCATGGCGACCAAACTCGTCGAAAACTTGCGCGCGAAGCGCACGGGCGGCGGCGTCGAAGGGCTGATCCACGAGTTCTCGCTGTCGAGCCAGGAAGGCGTCGCGCTGATGTGCCTCGCCGAAGCGCTCCTGCGCATTCCCGATCGCGCCACGCGTGACGCGCTGATTCGCGACAAGATCAGCAAGGGCGACTGGAAATCGCACGTCGGCCACGCGCCGTCGCTGTTCGTGAACGCGGCCACCTGGGGCCTCATGATCACCGGCAAGCTCGTGACGACCAACAGTGAAGCGGGCCTGTCGTCGGCGCTGACGCGCTTGATCGGCAGGGGCGGCGAGCCGTTGATCAGAAAGGGCGTCGATATGGCGATGCGCCTGATGGGCGAGCAGTTCGTCACCGGCGAAAACATTTCCGAAGCGCTCGCGAACAGCCGCAAGTACGAAGCGCGCGGTTTCCGCTATTCGTACGACATGCTCGGCGAAGCGGCGACGACCGAAGAGGACGCGCAGCGCTACTACGCGTCGTACGAGCAGGCGATCCACGCGATCGGCAAGGCGGCGGGCGGGCGCGGCATCTACGAAGGCCCGGGCATCTCGATCAAGCTGTCGGCGCTGCATGCGCGCTACTCGCGCTCGCAGCAGGAGCGCACGATGAGCGAGCTGCTGCCGCGCGTTCGCACGCTCGCGATCCTCGCGCGCCGCTATGACATCGGCCTCAACATCGACGCCGAAGAAGCCGACCGCCTCGAACTGTCGCTCGATCTGCTCGAAGCGCTGTGCTTCGATCCGGAGCTGGCGGGCTGGAACGGCATCGGCTTCGTCGTGCAGGCCTATCAGAAGCGCTGCCCGTTCGTGATCGACTATGTGATCGATCTTGCGCGCCGCAGCCGCCATCGCGTGATGGTGCGGCTCGTGAAGGGCGCGTACTGGGACAGCGAAATCAAGCGCGCGCAGTTGGACGGCCTCGAAGGCTATCCGGTCTACACGCGCAAGATCTACACCGACGTGTCGTACCTTGCGTGCGCGAAGAAGCTGCTCGGCGCGCCCGACGCCGTCTATCCGCAGTTCGCGACGCACAACGCGCACACGCTGTCGGCGATCTATCACCTCGCGGGGCAGAACTACTACCCCGGCCAATACGAATTCCAGTGCCTGCACGGCATGGGCGAGCCGCTCTACGAAGAAGTGACCGGCCGCGACAAGCTGAATCGTCCGTGCCGCGTCTACGCGCCGGTCGGCACGCACGAAACGCTGCTTGCCTACCTCGTGCGACGCCTGCTCGAGAACGGCGCGAACACGTCGTTCGTGAACCGCATCGCCGATGAGAGCGTGCCGGTCAAGGAGCTCGTCGCCGATCCGGTCGAGGAAGCGTCGAAGATCACGCCGCTCGGCGCGCCGCACGCGAAGATCCCGCTGCCGCGCAATCTGTATGGTGCCGAACGCCTCAATTCGATGGGGCTCGATTTGTCGAACGAGCATCGGCTCGCGTCGCTGTCGTCGGCGTTGCTTGCGAGCGCGCATCACTCGTGGCGCGCCGCGCCGATGCTCGAGCACGACGAGATCGTCGCCGGCACCGCTTCCGGCGCCGAGGGCGCGCGAAACGTGCGCAATCCGGCCGATCATCGCGACCTCGTCGGCACGGTCGTCGAAGCGACCTCCGAGCACGTGAGCGCCGCACTCGCGAACGCCGTGGCCGCCGCGCCGATCTGGCAGGCGACGCCGGTCGAAGCGCGCGCCGATTGCCTCGCGCGCGCGGCCGATCTGCTCGAAGCGCAGATGCATACGCTCATGGGCCTCGTGGTGCGCGAAGCGGGCAAGTCGCTGCCGAACTCGGTCGCCGAGATTCGCGAGGCGATCGACTTCCTGCGCTACTACTCGACGCAGATCCGCAACGAGTTTTCGAACGACACGCACCGGCCGCTGGGCCCGGTGGTCTGCATCAGCCCGTGGAACTTCCCGCTCGCGATCTTCATGGGCCAAGTCGCTGCGGCGCTCGCCGCCGGCAACACGGTGATCGCGAAGCCGGCCGAGCAGACGCCGCTGATCGCCGCGCAAGCCGTACGCATCCTGCGCGAAGCCGGCGTGCCGGCAGGCGCGGTGCAACTGCTGCCGGGCAACGGCGAAACGGTGGGCGCGGCGCTCGTCGCCGACCATCGCACGCGCGCCGTGATGTTCACGGGCTCGACCGAAGTCGCGCGCCTCATCAACAAGACCTTGGCCGAACGCCTCGACGCCGACGGCAAGCCGATTCCGCTGATCGCCGAGACGGGCGGGCAGAACGCGATGATCGTCGATTCGTCGGCGCTCGCGGAGCAGGTGGTCGCGGACGTGCTGCAGTCGTCGTTCGACTCGGCCGGCCAGCGCTGCTCCGCGCTGCGCGTGCTGTGCCTGCAGGACGACGTCGCCGACCGCACCCTGACGATGTTGAAGGGCGCGATGCGCGAGCTGGCGATGGGCAACCCGGATCGTCTTTCGATCGACGTCGGCCCGGTGATCGACGCCGAAGCGAAGCGCACGATCGATACGCACGTCGCCGCGTTGCGCGAGAAGGGCCGCACGGTCACGCAGCTGCCGGTGCCCGAGACCTGCGCGCAAGGCACGTTCGTGCCGCCGACGCTCGTCGAGCTCGACAGCATCGACGAGCTCAAGCGCGAAGTGTTCGGCCCGGTGCTGCACGTGATCCGCTATCGCAGGAGCGGTCTCGACAAGCTGCTCGAGCAGATCAAGGCGACCGGCTACGGGCTCACGCTCGGCATCCACACGCGCATCGACGAGACGATCGCGCACGTGATCGGCCGCGCGCACGTCGGCAACATCTATGTGAACCGCAACGTGATCGGCGCGGTGGTCGGCGTGCAGCCGTTCGGCGGCGAAGGCTTGTCGGGCACGGGGCCGAAGGCGGGCGGCGCGCTCTATCTGCAGCGTCTGCTCGCGAAGCGTCCGGCGGGGCTGCCGAAGTCGCTGGCGGCGTCGCTCGTGGTCGATTCGGCCGCAGCCGACGGCAACGGCAACGGCTCGTCGCCCAGCGCCGCGCTCACCGCGCTGCGCGACTGGCTGATCGCCGAGCGCGAGCCGGCGCTGGCTGCGCGCTGCGACGGCTACCTGTCGCACGTGCTGGCTGGCGCGACCGCGGTGCTGCCCGGACCGACCGGCGAGCGCAACACGTATACGCTCGGCGCGCGCGGTACGGTATCCTGCGTGCCCACGACGGCAAGCGGCGCTCGCGCGCAGTTCGCGGCGGTGCTGGCGACGGGCAACCGCGCGCTGTTCTCGGGCCCGGCGGGCGAGGAGCTGGTCGCGGCGCTTCCCGCGTCGCTCAAGGCGTACGCGAGCGTCAAGAAGACCGGTGAGGGCGACTTCGACGCCGTGCTCTTCGAAGGCGACAGCGACGAGCTGCTCGCCGTCGTGAAGGAAGTCGCGAAGCGCCCCGGGCCGATCGTCTCGGTGCAGGGCGTGGCGGCGGGTTCGCTCGAAAACGGCGACGAAGACTACGCGCTCGAGCGCTTGCTGACCGAGCGTTCGGTCAGCGTGAACACGGCCGCGGCTGGCGGCAATGCGAATTTGATGACGATCGGCTGAGCGACCCTCGCGGATCGATTCAAAAAACGAAGCGGCAAGGCGACCCCGAAGCCGCACCAACACTACCTTGGTATCTAGGAGAAGCTATGCAACACACGATGAAACAGCTGGCAGGCGCGACGCTGGTTGCCGCACTGTCGCTGGCGGGGACGGCGCAAGCGCAACAAGCCGACGAAGTGAAGATCGGCTTTGCTGGTCCGATGACCGGCGCGCAAGCGCACTACGGGGCAGATTTCAAGAACGGCATCACGCTCGCGATCGAAGACATCAACGCGACGAAGCCGGTGATCGCCGGCAAGCCGGTCAAGTTCGTGCTCGATGCAGCCGACGACCAGGCCGACCCGCGCACGGGCACGACCGTCGCTCAGAAGCTGGTCGACGACGGCATCAAGGGCATGCTCGGCCACTTCAACTCGGGCACGACGATTCCGGCATCGCGCATCTACGCGAACGCGGGCATCCCCGAAATCGCCATGGCGACGGCGCCTGATTACACGCAGCAAGGCTTCAAGACCACGTTCCGCATGATGACCTCCGACACGCAGCAAGGCTCGGTGGCCGGTGCGTTCGCGGTCAAGGACCTTGGCATGAAGAAGATCGCGATCGTCGACGACCGCACGGCCTACGGCCAGGGTCTCGCCGACCAGTTCGAGAAGGCCGCGAAGGCCTCGGGCGCGACGATCGTCGACCGCGAGTTCACGAACGACAAGGCGGTCGACTTCAAGGCGATTCTGACGAAGCTGAAGGCCTCGAACCCGGATCTGATCTACTACGGCGGCGCGGATTCGCAAGCGGGCCCGATGGTCAAGCAGATGAAGACGCTGGGCATGAAGGCTTCGCTGATGGGCGGCGAAATGGTCCACACGCCGACGTTCCTGCAAGTTGCGGGCAACGCGGCGAACGGCACGATCGCTTCGCTCGCCGGCCTGCCGCTGGAAGACATGCCGGGCGGCAAGGACTACGTCGCGAAGTACAAGAAGCGCTTCAACGAAGACGTGCAGACGTACTCGCCGTACGCCTACGACGGCGCGATGGCAATGTTCTCGGCGATGAAGAAGGCGAACTCGACCGACCCGGCGAAGTACCTGCCGGTGCTGGCGCAGACCGACATGCCGGCTGTGACGACGACGCACCTCTCGTATGACACGAAGGGCGACTTGAAGAACGGCGGCATCACGATGTACAAGGTCGTCGACGGCAAGTGGACGCCGCTGCAGAGCGTTGGCGGGAAGTAATGGCTGGCGCAGTTCGAGTGTTGTAACGCGACGCGTGTCGGCCGCGCGTTGCGTGAACATGAGAAAAACCCCGTGGGTGGATGCGCTCACGGGGTTTTGCATTTTTTGGTGCTGCGCTGAGTGTGAAAGTTGGTGATGCGATCAACTACACTTGGAGCAGCCTTTTTAGTCCGTCTTTATATGGGTACCACCCGTTTGCCAAGGTGGCCTGCGCCACGGCCGCTTGGTTTGGATGCTTACGGGTCAGCAAATGCTCCAGCCGGTAGGCTTCGCGGATTGTTCGGCTGACTACTTCGTCCTAAACCCTGTGGCAGGTCACTCGGGCCGCAGCTTCAAGCCGTGCCGTACCGCGGCCTTCACCAGATGTCCGCGACACCGTTCCAACAACCGCGAATCAGTTGGATGGGCGATCGCCTGCTTCCTGCAATTCCATTAACCGCTTTACGGCCTGAAAGCCTTGTCACATAAGGCTCTTGGGATTGTTCAGGGCAGACTTTTTAATTCATCAAGAAATGAATCGGCTGTGATTTGCTGCTTGCAGCAGCCGTGTTAATTCATCAAGAAACGATGTCGTGGTATGACCCCACGGCACAGGGCAAAACTCATGGCCGTACATCGCATCGAATGCCTCGTCCACATCAGTTAGATGCGCTTTCTTAAATGTATCGATTTCAACAAGCATCGATTTTTGATCCTCCGTCGGGCTATTTTTTTTGTAACAGTCAATAATATCCCGAAGTGAGTCGCCCCAAATATCAAAATCCTGATTTAGATAAACGCCGAATAAATGATTTAACTCGGGGTATCCAGGAGTCTTCAGGAATGTCGCTCAGTTCTGCGTGAACATGGGAAAAACCCCGTAGGCGGTGACGCCCCACGGGGTTTGCATTTTTGGTGCTCCGCTGAATGTTAAAATTGGTGGCGCGGCCGACTACTCTTGAAGCAGTCTTTTTAGTTCGTCAAGAAATGAGTCGGCGTTGTAACCCCATAGCTCGGGGTCAAATTGTGTCCCAAACTCGCGCTTGAAAACCAAGTCCATGTTGTTAAAGTTGTCCTTCCGAAATTGTTCGATCTCCCGCATTATTAAATTCTGAGTGACGACACTTATTTCTTGTCTATAACATCGAACTATCTCCTCGACATTGCTCCCCCACATGTCAAAGTCTTCATTGAAGTATCCGCGAATGAGCTGCCAAAGTTCTGGATATCGAGATTCGATCATGATGATTTAAATTCCGAAATGTGCCGTCCGAGAATCAGTCTTCGTCCTCAAACCAAATGCAAAAATATCTTCCGTCGTCACCGGATACAATAATCCCGGAATCGAACGTCGACTCCGTAAGCTGAGACCATTCATCCGATTCGGCGCAGTCCTTGTTGGAAAAATAACGGCTCGTGGTTGATTCATTTTCCGATATTATTTTCCTCGCGGTGGATTCAGCCAATTCTCTTGGCATGCATTCGGTTTGATAGGCTTGTCCCTTCCATATCAATTTTGAAAGGATGGAAATGGCGCTTTCACGACTCTGCTCCACAAGCAATGATTTGTCGGGTTTCAATCCAAATCTGGATAAAACACGCGACATATCATCTGAATAGTCCGTGACTAGAGAGAATTTAATTTCGCCGATGCATTTTTTGAAGCAAAAATTCATTGTGGAAATCATTTTCAATGTCGCTCAGTTCCGCGTCAACGTGGGAAAATCCCCATGGGCGATTACATCCCACGGGATTTGCGTTTTTAGTGCTCCGCTGAATGTTAGAGTTGGTGGCGCGGCCAACTACTCTTGTAGCAACCTTTTCAATTCTTCAAGAAATGAATCGGTGGTGTAACCCCACGGCACAGGCCAAAATTCGTGGCCGTACATCGCATCGAATGCCTCATCCAGATCAGTTGGATGCGCTTTCTTAAATGTATCGATTTCAATAAGCATCGATTTTTGATCTTCTGTCGGGCTATTCCTTTTATAACAATCAATAATATCTCGCAACGAGTCGCCCCATATATCAAAATCCTGATTTAGATAAACACCGAATAAGTGATTTAGCTCGGGGTATCCGGGAGTCTTCATCGCCCAACCTCAGAATAAGTAAGCCGTAAGAACATAATAGGGCATTCCATTGTATGTCTCAAATTTCAACACGACATGCACAACACTCATCTCGGTAAGTCTCCCTGTTTTTCTTGGTATCCCGTAGCCAATAATCTCTCCGACATCTCTGGTTAATTCGAGCGGCTTACTTCGTGCATTTGATTGTGCCCATGCCTTAATGCGCATTGCGTCCAATCGCATTACTTTCGAAATTCCCCACTCCGCAGACTGGATATTTTTGAAAGATGAGACCGTTTGCCGCCTTGGCTCCAATCGCAGCCGTTCTCGCAATTGAGCCTCAGTTCGCCCAACATGTTTTAGAAACGTATGCCCGCCCGGTCCCTTTAGTTTTTGCCTCATGCTTCATCAACTCGATCCGGCCCATCGTGACGCTGGCGACACGCACTGCCTTCACCATCCCCGCAACGCCAAACGACACGCCGATATCCACCGACAAGCCGATATGGTTCGCCATCTCCGGCGGTGCCTTCAGCGTCTCGGCCAACTTGGTCGTGCCCTGCTGAACCAGCGTAGTCGTATCCCGCCCCGTCCAGACTTGACGGATCCCCGTCGCAGCCGTATCCGAACCATGCACGCCGAATACGATGCATCCTGCCTTGCTTAACATCGTCGGTTCCGGCATCACACAGAGTACGCTCGCGCCGGCCATTTCCAGTACCCCGCCGACGATTTGCAAGCCGCCCCATAGCCGGTTGGTCAGCGTCTCCGTTCGACTGATCGATTTCCCCGACACGACCGCCGCCAACTGCGCGGGGCTCATCACGACCCGCACGCCATCCGTATCATTGATTTGAGCCATCGTGGATCTCCTCCTCGGAAAGAAGGGGTCGATCCTAACACGCTGATTACATTGCATTTTTTTGAGATGACTCGATGTTGTCCTTTCGCAAAACAGTCTCCCGCTGGAAGACATGCCGGGCGGCAAGGACTACGTCGCGAAGTACAAGAAGCGCTTCAACGAAGACGTGCAGACGTACTCGCCGTACGCCTACGACGGCGCGATGGCGATGTGCTCGGCGATGAAGAAGGCGAACTCGACCGACCCGGCGACGTACCTGCCGGTGCTGGCGCAGACCGACATGCCGGCTGTGACGACGACGCACCTCTCGTATGACACGAAGGGCGAC
>NZ_JAFLRF010000011.1:116409-256828 GCF_017315705.1 Trinickia mobilis
GCGCGCCGGGTTGTTGCTGGCCAAGTGATCCAAAGCGACACGCGGCGCGCGACATATCAATGCGCGCGCGGCGCGGTCAAGACGGGCTTCGCGGGAGACGATAGCGCTTTACGGAAGTTTGGCGCGCAGCTTGTCTAACCACGTTGGGGGGAAATCCACATATCCTTTTCCTTCCGATGCCGAACTATCGTAAACCACGTTGCTGGCATTCCAGAAAAGGCGCGGATAGGGATTTTTATAGGTTCTTTCCGCTAGTAATTCGCCGCTTCTGCGGTCGTATAGCCGAAACAACATCCCGTCTTCATTTGATAAATAGCAGATCTCGCCGATATAAATATCAGATCCGACTTCTCTTTTGCAATCATGTGCGCTCATTCTGTGAGCTACATCACAACCGTAACCTAGGGAAAGCGCGGATATGGCAATGGCCGGCCACTTCAGCCACTTGAATTTCATAAGCTGAACTCCACCAAGTAGGGCTCTGGAAATTTAATGACTCTCCTGTCGGAGTACAGCACCAAATCGCCGCCCTGCTTATGCTTTAATTGCCAGTTCCTATAATTCTTGTTTCTTACCGGGTGGTAAACGGTGCTGTCAGAAATAATTCCATCTTTAGCCACAGCATATTTTAGCCAGTCAGCGGCCGAGATCTCGCCTAAAAGGACAGCGGCCGGGACAATGATGAAACCCGTTTTATTCCAATGAGTTCCCAGGCGAACCACTTGCGCATGACCTTTGCCGACATGGGCCACCCGATTCATTCCACTGCGTCCGGAATGTCTTGCAAATCAAATGGCTTGACTCGCGGCTTCTCCGGCACCGGGGTCGGCGGCGGTTGGTCGCGCAAGGGCGGCGCGAGTTTGTCGCTGGCGAGCGCAAACTCTTCGATGTTCAAAGGCGTGCAGCTCTCGTTGCGTTTCCACTTCCACGGTAACAGCAAGCCCCGCGTGTAGTAGGGAAGTTGTTCGTCGTTGCCAGCCACGTTGTCAGCCTCCGTTTCAGTCGATAGCCCTCCATCAGCGCCCACAGGGGCTTGGAAATAAATCAGCAAATTCCTAAATCAGAGCTGGATGTTCCCGTAAGTAGTCAAGTGCGAACGACCTGCTCGCGGTACTCTTGCGCCTCACGTATCCACTTCGTCGGAACATCAAGCATGTTTACCTGCAGAAACCAATCCTGCCAGGCTCAATGGGAGCAGTCGGACGTTGTCATCAAGAATGAGGGGCAAGGGCTCCTGTTCCGCTGCCCAATGTGCGGCGCGCGCAACTACGTCGAGCGTTTCGATGCCGAAGACGGAACGGTCGTCTACGAGCAGATCGAAGGCCGTCCGTTTCAATAACTGGATTCCCCATGACCGCCAAGCCCTCACCACAAGCCGCCCCTTTCAGCCAATTGCCGCTGCCCGCGGCCACGCTCGCGAATCTCGAACAGCTCGGCTACGTGAACATGACGCCGATCCAGGCAGCGAGCCTGCCGGTCGCGCTCGCCGGCCGCGATCTGATCGCGCAGGCGAAGACCGGCAGCGGCAAGACCGCGGCGTTCGCGCTTGCGCTGCTGTCGCGGCTCGACGCGCGCAAATTCGACGTGCAGGCGGTGGTGCTCTGTCCGACCCGCGAGCTCGCCGACCAGGTCGCGCAGGAAATCCGCCGGCTCGCGCGCGCCGAGGAAAACGTGAAGGTGCTGACGCTCTGCGGCGGCACGCCGATGCGTCCGCAAACGGTGAGCCTCGAGCATGGCGCGCATATCGTCGTCGGCACGCCGGGCCGCATCATGGATCACCTCGAACGCGGCAGCCTCGCGCTCGGTTCGCTCAATACGCTCGTGCTCGACGAAGCCGACCGCATGCTCGACATGGGTTTCTTCGACGACATCGCGACCGTCGCGCGCCAATGTCCCGAGGAGCGGCAGACGCTGCTGTTCTCGGCGACCTATCCGGACGGTATCGCGAAGCTGAGCCAGCAATTCCTGCGCAAGCCCCAGGAGATCAAGCTCGAAGAGCAGCACGACGACAGCAAGATCCGCCAGCGCTTCTACGAGGTCGACGAAAACGAACGGCTGCACGCCGTGGGCCTGCTGCTGAACCACTACCGTCCCGTCAGCACGCTCGCGTTCTGCAACACGAAGCAGCAGTGCCGCGATCTGCTCGACGTGCTGCGCGCGCAAGGCTTTCACGCGCTCGCGCTGCACGGCGAACTGGAGCAGCGCGAGCGCGACCAGGTGCTGATCCAGTTCGCGAACCGCAGTTGCTCGGTGCTCGTCGCCACCGACGTCGCCGCGCGCGGCCTCGATATCGCGCAGCTCGAAGCGGTGATCAACGTCGACGTGACGCCGGACCCCGAGGTGCACGTGCACCGGATCGGCCGCACTGGCCGCGCGGATCAGGACGGCTGGGCGCTCAGCCTCGCCAGCATGGACGAGATGGGCCGCGTGGGCGCGATCGAGCAGGCGCTGGGCCGCGAAGTGGAGTGGCAGCCGTTGGCCGAATTGAAGGCCGAAGACAACGCACCGCTCGTGCCGCCGATGGCGACGCTGCAGATCCTCGGCGGCCGCAAAGAGAAGATCCGTCCCGGCGACGTGCTCGGCGCGCTGACTGGCGAAGCCGGTTTCAGCGGCTCGCAGGTCGGCAAGATCAACGTGACCGAATTTTCGACTTACGTCGCCGTGGAGCGCGGCGTCGTCCGCGACGCGTTGCGCAAGCTTTCGGCCGGCAAGGTGAAGGGCAAGAAGGTGAAAGTCCGGCTGATGGACGAATAACGCGGCGAGCCGTGCCGCCCCGCCGCCATGCGTCCCGCTCCTGGCGGCTTCTCCCTCCAGCCATGACGTAAACGCATGCCCCGCATGACAAAGTTTCGATTGTGGCGGCGTTTTCGGTCGTGCTTAATTTGCATACTCGAACGAGGCTGCGCGCATTTTGCGGCCTGATAAGCAAGCACGCCGCGCGGCTCCGAGCCGCCCGCTGGAGGAGCGAATATGCAGAGCGCCTGGACACCACGCTCGAAACTGCCCGACGTGGGCACGACGATTTTCACCGTGATCGGCCAACTGGCGGCCGAACACGACGCCCTGAACCTGTCGCAAGGCGCGCCGAATTTCGCGCCGGACGCGAAGCTCGTCGACGGCGTGGCCGCCGCGATGCGAAAAGGACATAACCAGTACGCGCCGATGGCCGGCATCGGCGCATTGCGCGAGGCGCTCGCCGAGAAGGTCGAACGCCTCTACGGCGTGCACTACGACCCGGCTACCGAAGTGACCGTGATCGCAAGCGCGAGCGAAGGCCTGTACTCGGCGATCAGCGCACTCGTACATCCCGGCGACGAAGTGATCTACTTCGAGCCGTCGTTCGACAGCTACGCGCCGATCGTGCGTCTGCAGGGCGCGAAGCCGGTCGCGATCAAGCTGTCGCAGCCGCACTTCCGCGTGAACTGGGACCAAGTCGCCGCCGCGATCACCCCGAAGACTCGGATGATCATCGTCAACACGCCGCACAACCCGACCGCGACGATCTTCAGCGACGACGACGTCGCGCGCCTGAAAGCGGTGACGCGCAACACCGATATCGTGATCCTGTCCGACGAGGTGTACGAGCACGTCGTGTTCGACGGCGCCAAGCATCACAGCATGGCGCGGCATCGCGAGCTCGCCGAGCGCAGCGTGATCGTGTCGTCGTTCGGCAAGTCGTACCACGTGACGGGCTGGCGCGTGGGCTTCTGCCTCGCGCCCGCCGCGCTGATGGACGAGATCCGCAAGGTCCACCAGTTCATGGTGTTCTCGGCCGATACGCCGATGCAGTACGCGTTCGCCGACGCGCTCGCCGAGCCGCAAAGCTATCTCGGCCTCGCCGATTTCTATCAGAAGAAACGCGACCTGCTCGCACACGCACTTGCCGAATCGCGCTTCGAGCTGCTGTCGAGCGAAGGCAGCTTCTTCATGCTCGCGCGCTTTCGCCATTTCTCGGACGAAAGCGACAGCGACTTCGTGCTGCGCCTGATCCGCGACGCCCGCGTCGCGACGATTCCGCTGTCCGCGTTCTATACGGACGGCACCGACGAGGGCTTGATACGCCTGAGTTTTTCGAAGGACGACGCGACGCTGATCGAAGGCGCGCGCCGCCTTTGCTCGATCTGAGGGGCGGACGATGAGTGAAATGGCAGAGACATTGACGGCGGCCGTCGTGCAGATGAGCAGCAGCGCCGACGTCGCGCACAACCTCGGCGAAGCGCGCCGCTGGGTCGAGAAGGCGGCGCGGGAAGGCGCGACGCTCGTCAGTCTTCCTGAATACTTTTGCTGGATCGGCAACGACGAGCACGAGCGTGTCGCGCTCGCCGAGCCGTTCGGCGATGGCCCGGTTCAGCAGGCGCTCGCACACCTGGCGCGCGATGCCGGCGTGTGGCTGATCGGCGGCACGGTGCCGATCCGTCCCGAGCGCGGCAGCGCGCAAGAACGCACGCATGCGTACAACACGTCGCTGCTGTTCGAGCCGAGCGGCCGGTGCAGCGCGCGCTACGACAAGATTCATCTGTTCAGCTTCAACCAGGGCGCCGAGCAGCACGCCGAGGCCGACACGATGATGGGCGGCGCCGCCATCGGCACCGCGCAGGGGCCGTTCGGCAACCTGCGGCTGTCGGTCTGCTACGACCTGCGCTTTCCCGAGCTTTATCGCGCGGCGCCCGCTGCCGACGTGATCGCGGTGCCCGCCGCGTTCACGCACACCACGGGTCTCGCGCACTGGGAGCTGCTGCTGCGCGCCCGCGCAGTCGAGAATCAGGCTTACGTGCTCGCAGCGGGCCAGTGCGGCACGCACGTGAATGGTTGGCGCACGTTCGGCCACAGCATGATCGTGGGTCCGTGGGGCGACGTGCTCGCGCGCCACGACGACGAGCCGGGCATCGCGATGGCGGAGCTCACGGCGTCAGCGCTGCGCGAGGTGCGCGCTCGCCTGCCGGTGCTGACGCACAAGCGCATCGCGACCCCATCGGATGTCGCAGCTTTTTGACGCGCGCATCATTGAGACCGATAAAACCAACGGCTTAGCGGCACCGAAAGCCACCTAAAGACGCGTGTAGACGCGTCACGACACCCAAGGCAAGGAGATCCACGATGAAACGACTCAAAGTTCTGTTCGCATTCGCGTGCGCATTGGTATCGGCATCCGCATTCGCCGAGGCGACCTCGATGCGCTTCGGTCTCGAAGCGCAATATCCGCCGTTCGAATCGAAGGCCGCCGACGGCAGCCTGCAAGGCTTCGATATCGACGTCGGCAATGCCGTTTGCGCGGCGGCGCATCTCAAGTGCTCGTGGGTCGAGACGTCGTTCGACGGCCTGATCCCGGCGCTGCAAGGCCGCAAGTTCGATGCGATCAATTCGGCGATGAACGCGACCGACAAGCGCCGTCAGGCAATCGACTTCACGACCGTCATCTACCGCGTGCCGACGCAACTGATCGCGAAGAGCGACAGCGGCCTCGTGGCGACGCCGGAATCGCTCAAGGGCAAGCGCGTCGGCGTGCTTCAGGCCTCGATTCAAGAAGCCTACGCGAAGGCGCACTGGGAGCCGGCCGGCGTGACGGTGGTGTCGTATCAGGATCAGAACCAGGTGTACGCGGATCTCGTCGCGGGCCGGCTGGATGGGACGCTCGTGCTTGCGCCGGCAGGGCAGACGGGCTTCCTGTCGAAGCCTGACGGCAAGGGCTACGCGTTCGTCGGCCAGGCGGTGCGCGACGACAAGATCCTCGGCAGCGGCATTGCATTCGGCATCCGCAAGGGCGACGACGGCCTGCGCAATCAGTTGAACGCGGCGATCGCGAAGGTGAAGGCCGACGGGACCGTGAAGACGCTCGCGCTGAAGTACTTCGGCAATATCGACGTCTCGGCGAAGTAACGACGGGCAACGAAGGAGCGGGCCGATGATGGCGAGCGAGGGCGGGGCGCCGGTGGCGTTGAGCGAGCGCGATGCCGCGGCAGCGCTGCTGAGCGAGCTGGGTGAGGACCTCGTGGCGATCGGCGACGCCATCGACCCGCGCTACTTCACCGCCTACAACGAAGCGCCGGGCGTGCGGCCGCGCGCGCTGATCAGGCCGCGCACGGTCGACGATGTTTCACGCACGCTCGCGCTCTGCTCGCGCTTGAAGCAACCGGTCGTGCCGCAGGGCGGGGCAACCGGACTCGCGCGGGGCGCGGTCGCGCTTGGCGGCGAAGTCGTGCTCGCGATGGAGCGCTTCGCGGGCATCGAGGAAATCGACACCGCGGCGGGCACGGTCACGGTCCGCGCGGGGACGCCGCTGCAAACAGTGCAGGAAGCCGTCGATGAAGCGGGCTTCGCGCTCGGCATCGACCTCGGCGCGCGCGGCTCGTGCCAGATCGGCGGGAACATCGCGACGAACGCCGGGGGCAATCGCGCGATCTGCTACGGCGTGATGCGCGAGCAGGTGCTCGGGCTCGAAGCGGTGCTCGCCGACGGCACCGTCGTGGCGTCGCTCAACAAGATGCTGAAGAACAACGCGGGCTTCGATTTGAAGCAGCTGTTCATCGGCAGCGAAGGGACGCTCGGCGTTGTCACGCGCGCCGTCCTCAAGATGTATCCCAAACTCGCGCCGCCTGCGACCGCGCTGTGCCGGGTCGCCGATTACGGCGCGCTCGTCAAGCTATGGCATCGCGTGCGTGCGACGCTGCCGACGGTCATCAGCTTTGAGGCAATGTGGCCCGAGTTTTACCGCTTCGTCGCGGCGAACACGCCGGGCGTCACGGCGCCGCTCGCCGCGGACGAGGGGTTCGTCGTGCTGATCGAATGCGCGCCGAGCGACGCGGCGGCGTCTGCCACGAACGCGCATGCTGCGCTCGAACAATGCTTGAGCGCATGTTTCGAAGACGGCCTCATCGACGACGCCGCGCTCGCCGCCTCGACGCGCCAGGCGCTCGATATGTGGACGCTGCGCGAAGGTCTCGCGATCGACACGCTCCCGCACCTCATCAACTTCGACGTGAGCCTGCCGATCGGCGCGCTCGGCGTGTTCGCCGAGCGGTGCCGCGCGGCACTCGGCGCCCGCTGGCCGCATGGGGTCAGCCTGTTCTTCGGGCACATCGGCGACAGCAACGTCCATATCGGCGTGTCGCTTGCGGACCTGCCTGCGCATGGCGAGGACGCTGTCGATCGTGTCGTGTACGGCGTCGTGCGCGAGATGGGCGGCTCGATTTCGGCGGAGCACGGGATCGGCCGGCTCAAGCGTCCGTATCTCGGCTATTCGCGCAGCGCTGCGGAGATCGAACTGATGCGCCGCATGAAGGCGGCGCTCGATCCGCTCGGCATTCTGAATCCCGGCAAGGTGTTATAGGCCCGCATTGAACGCGCCGCTGGCGGGAGCGGAAACCAAACCCCGAGTGCGCTCGCCGGGAGCCGCCGCGTGGAGCTTCAATGCGCCGCCGCGGCGCTTTGCCTATCCGCGCCGCGAAACTTGCTTTCCGAATCGATCATCCGGCGTTTGAGCGCCGGCACGTTGTTGAGAGATCCCACGCGCAAATCGGCGCACACAAATTCGGGTGCCAGCCGCCGGTCATCTGCACTTGCTCGATTGCAACTTCCCAGGGGGATCAGCCGACGTGCGTGCGCTTCGCCGACGGCGCGACGGTCTCCATCGTCGTCAGGCCGTGGACGATGCCGCAGTCCTCGACGGTGTGCTCGCCCACGCATTGCTCGCGCAGCCCGGTCAATTGCGCTTTCAATTGCTCCAGCTCGGCGAGGCGGGCGTTCACGTGGCCGATGTGCTCGTCGAGCAGCGCGTTGACGGAGCTGCAGCGGTCGGTCGGCTGGTCGGTCAGGCGCAGCAGCGCGCGGATTTCGTCGTGCGTCATGTCGAGCGCGCGGCAGTTGCGGATGAAGCGCAGGCGCTCGATGTGCTCGGCCGAATAGCTGCGGTAGTTCGAATCGGTGCGCTGCGCGTCGGGCATCAGGCCCTCCTTTTCGTAGAAGCGGATGGTTTCCGTCGTGCAGCTCGCGGCTTTCGCCAATTCGCCGATTTTCATCTGAGGTTCCTCTTTTGCGCCTTGACCTTGTAGCGGCTTCAAGGTGTTAACTGTACCCCAACGTACACCAGGAAGCTCGACATGACTCAAATCAAGAATCCGCTCGAAGATCGCAGCGTCGCCCGGCAGCCGCATGATTGCGGCTGCGACCATAAGCACGATGACGCGCACGAGCACAAGCCAGCGCGCGGTGATGCGCATGAGCACGCTTGCGAGCACGAGCACGAGCACGAGCACAAACATGACCACGGCCACGCGCATGACCACGGCCGTCAGCACGCCCACGACAGCGCCTGCTGCAGTGCCCCCGCGCTTTCGCTGGCCCCGCTGCGCACCGCCGAAGTGACCGCCGACGGCGTGCGCACGCCGATCCGCATCATGCAGATGGACTGCCCGACCGAAGAAGCGCTGATCCGCAAGAAGCTCGGCAACATGCCGGCGGTTTCGCGCATGGAGTTCAACTTGATGCAGCGCGTGCTGACGGTGGTTCACGCTCCCGAGGCGCAACCGGCGGTGCTCGACGCGATTCGCTCGCTGGGCTTCGTGCCCGAGTTGCCCGACCCCGAGGCCGGCACGCACCAGGACATCGCGCCTCCGCCGAAGCGCGTGTGGCCGCTGCTGCTGGCGGGCGCCGCGGCGGTCGCATCCGAAGCCGCGGTGTGGTTCGGCATGCCGACGTGGCTTGCGGCGGCGCTCGCGGGCGCAGCGGTGGCCGTCTGCGGCCTGACGACCTACAAGAAAGGCTGGGTCGCGATCCGCAACGGCAACCTGAACATCAACGCGCTAATGAGCATCGCCGTCACCGGCGCGATGATCCTCGGACAGTGGCCCGAAGCCGCGATGGTCATGGTGCTGTTCACGCTCGCCGAGCTGATCGAGGCGAAGTCGCTCGACCGGGCGCGCAACGCGATACAGGGCCTCATGCGCCTCGCCCCCGATACTGCGACCGTCCGGCAGCCCGACGGCACCTGGGCCTCGGTCGACGCGCGTTCGGTCGCGCTCGGCGCGGTGGTGCGCGTGAAGCCGGGCGAGCGGATCGGGCTCGACGGCGAGATCGTTGCGGGCCGCTCGACGGTGAACCAGGCGCCGATCACCGGCGAAAGCCTGCCGGTCGAGAAAGCCGAGGGCGATGCCGTGTTCGCCGGCACGATCAACGAGTCCGGCGCGTTCGACTACCGCGTGAGCGCCGCCGCGAACAACACGACGCTCGCGCGCATCATCCACGCCGTCGAGGAAGCCCAAGGCGCGAAGGCGCCGACGCAGCGCTTCGTCGATCGATTTGCGCGCGTCTACACGCCGATCGTGTTCGCGTTCGCGCTGCTCGTTGCAATCGTGCCGCCGCTCTTGTTCGGCGCGGCGTGGCACGAGTGGATCTACCGCGCGCTCGTGCTGCTCGTGATCGCGTGCCCCTGCGCACTCGTGATCTCGACGCCCGTCACGATCGTCAGCGGTCTCGCGGCCGCCGCGCGGCGCGGAATTCTGGTGAAGGGCGGCGTGTACCTCGAAGAAGGCCGCAAGCTCGCGTGGCTCGCGCTCGACAAGACCGGCACGATCACGCAAGGCAAGCCGGTGCAGACCGATTACGAACTGCGCGCCGAAGTCGACCTCGATCGCGCGCGGCATCTTGGCGCGAGCCTCGCGGGTCGCTCGGATCACCCGGTCTCGCAAGCAATCGCAGCGGCTGCCGCGGGACGGATCGGCAAGGGCGCGCTCGACGTCGCCGATTTCGAGGCGATCCCGGGGCGCGGCGTGCGGGGCACGATCGACGGCTCGCCATACTGGCTCGGCAACCATCGGCTCGTCGAGGAATTGGGCCGCTGCTCGGCCGAACTCGAAGCGCGTCTCGACGCACTGGAGCGGCAAGGCAAGACGGTGGTGATGCTGATCGACGCCGAGCGCGTGCTCGCGCTCTTCGCCGTCGCCGATACCGTCAAGGAAACGAGCCGCGCGGCGGTCGCCGATCTGCATCGGCTCGGCATCCGTACCGCGATGCTGACGGGCGACAACCCGCACACGGCGCAGGCCATCGCCTCGCAAGTCGGCATCGACGACGCGCGCGGCAACCAGCTGCCCGACGACAAGCTGAACGCGGTCGACGCGCTGTCGGCGAACGGCGCGGTGGTGGGCATGGTCGGCGACGGCATCAACGACGCCCCGGCGCTGGCGCGCGCGGGCATCGGCTTCGCGATGGGCGCAATGGGCACCGATTCCGCGATCGAGACCGCCGACGTCGCGCTGATGGACGACGACCTGCGCAAGATCCCCGAGTTCGTGCGCCTGTCGCGCTCGACGCATTCGGTGCTCGTGCAGAACATCGCGTTCGCGCTCGTGATCAAGGCGGTGTTCCTCGGCCTTACGCTCGCCGGCATGGGTACGATGTGGATGGCCGTGTTCGCGGATGCGGGCGCGAGTCTGATCGTCGTGGCGAATGGGTTGCGGCTGTTGCGCAACTGATCTGCGTCGATCTTCGCCGCGCGTTCGAGACGCGTAGTTTGGAAGCTGTCAAGTCCGCAGCCTACAGGTTGGCCTCCGACTGCGAACATCGTCGATGTGATTTAGAAACGGTGACGGATCCCGACGAGGGCCACCGTCTGCCTGTCGCTATTCGAAGCAGTGGCACCTGCGATGGCTGCGACAGCGCCGTTGCCCGTCGAATCAACACCTGATGCCTTCTGGTAGACGACAAGGGCGTACAAGTCGGTACGCTTGGACAGGAAGTAGTCAGCGCCGAGGTTAACCTGGTTGTAGTCTGCCCCCCGGCTGCCGTTGTTACCAGCGTTCTTGGTATACGCGTACGAAACGCCGAAGCTCAGGCTGGGTGTCAGGTCGTATTTGACGTTCGCTTCGTACACGTTGAATGCGGCCGTTCCGCGATAGGCGTTTTGCGCCGCTGTCATGCCGGTGACGGCTTGCGTTCCAAGGCCTCCGAACCGAGTGTTGCTGTAGACGACGGATATCGTCGCTGGTCCGAGCACGTAGGAGCCACCGGCGGCAAAAATGTTCTGGGAAGCGGCGGTTGCGTAGCCGGAAATGACCGGACTCTTCATGTTGCTGCCAGTGGCGCTATCGCCCGCCTTATCACCGAAGAAGGAAAAGTTCGGATTGTGTGTTGACTGGTAGCCTGCCGCCAATTTAAAAGGTCCTACGGCATAGGATGCGGCGGCCGCCCAGATCTGGTTGGTTCCCACCGAGCCGGGTTTCCCTCCCAAACTGTACATGCCGCCGAACTGGAAGCCGCGATACGGAACGCTCTGATACTTGATCGTGTTGTTGACACGGTTAAAGCTGTCGAGGTTGTCGACATCGGCCGGGTGAGCACCATATCCGGCACCGGCCGCGGCCCAAGCGAGACCCGATTCGAAGGAGCCGACGAAATCATAAACGGTCGCGTATTGACGACCCAGCACCGCGCTACCGTACGTTTTCGACGCAAGGCCGACGTAGGCCTGACGTCCCAAAAAAGTGCCGTTCTGCCCGAGCGCGCCCGTTGTGCCGCTAAAGCCGCCTTCCAAAGTGAAAACTGCGGACAGGCCGCCACCCAAATCCTCCGAGCCCCTCAGGCCCCAACGGTCGCTGGACATGTTTCCGCTGGTCATCGCGTATTGCCTCGCTCCCGCGGCATTCGACGTATAGGTGAAGCCGGCGTCGACGATGCCGTAGAGGGTGACACTGTTCTGGGCCCATGCGGATGATGCAAACAGTCCAGCACCAGCAAAAAGCAAAATCTTCCTCATTAGTAGTCCTTATCCACAATGTGATGGGGTTGCAAGTGTTCTGTTCCCCGGCGCGTTCCCCAGGGCGCGACAACGTCGCGTAGCGTTCGGCATACCCAGGGCGCCGATTTCTTCGAGGGTCGGCGCTTACAGGGGTTACGGTAGATTACTATAAAGAATAGAGAAAAAAGAATTCTGACGGACTGGCACGTACTCGGGATTAACCCTGGTCCTGCACCGCTACGGCGAGGCAGCGGCGGGTTAAAAGGCGCGAAGAAGGCGGCATTTCCTGTAAACTATGTAGAAATGATTCAAGGATGAATGCAGTTATGACATTCGAGGGAAAGGCCGAAAAAGCAGAAAACCTGGAGTCCGTCGCACTGAAGCGACTGGACCAGGACGCCGCCGCACCGCTGTGGGAAGTCGTCAAGCGCCAAATTTCAGAATCGATCCTGTTGGGACGCTGGGCACCGGGGACCGTGTTGCCAGCCGAGGTCGCGTTGTCGCAGCAACTGGGCGTTGCGGTCGGAACCGTGCGACGGGCGCTTGGGGAGTTGACGAAAGAAGGCCTCATCAGCCGCCGTCGGAAGACAGGTACGGTCGTCACCGGGCGCAGCCCGCACCACAATCTTCGGAATTTCTATCAGTACTTTCGGCTGCACCGCCTGGACGGCGCGTTGCAGAGGTCGGAGCCGCGAGTAGTCGGCCTCGGCCGCTCAGTACCGACGAAAGCCATCAGGGAACGCCTTGAACTGGAGGAAGAAGACGAGGTCATCATGCTGGAGCGAATTCGCTCCGTCGATGGAAAGCCGGTGATTCGCGACACCCACATCATGCCGGCGGCACGCGTCCCTGACTTTCCAATGTCGCCCGCCGAAGTGCCGGAACTCCTTTACATCTTTCTCCTTGAACGCTATGGAATCCGGCTTTCAGCCGTTCGCGAGCAGCTCAGGGCGGTGCTCGCCACGGCGAAAGACTGCGAAGACCTGCAACTCGAACCGCCGGCGGCGGTGCTCGAGATCGAGGAGGTGGCCTATGACCAGTCGAACGTCCCGGTCATCTTCGGCAGGCGCCGCGCCTCGACCGAAAACCATATGTACGTCAACGAGGTCCGCTAGCGACCGCACCTGCTGAAGGCAGCGTCGACGATGCCGCACCCTCTGCCAGTCAGCCCTGGAAGGCCCCGCCCCGAACCTCGAGGCGGGGCCTTCGCACGTCTGCGCCCGGAAACCTAGGGTTCGCCCTAGAACTCTTTTCTGCCTATTTCTATATAGTTTAATGTATTTGAAGCGGACGGGCGCGCTCATCGCGCTCATGCCAGGTGCAAGGGCGAAATCCTGACGAAATGGGAAACACTGAGTATGGACATTCCGCGATTCACCTCCGAAGAGTTTTCTCATCGGCTCAGCCGACTACGTGACGCGATGTCCGAGCGTCGCCTCGATGTTGTAATCGTCGACGACGTCGAAATACTGGCGTACTTCACCGGCTACGAACGGTCTATCAGTTCATATCGCGCTTGCCTGCTGCCCCGCATAGGGGACCCGTCGATGGTTTTGCGCACGCTCGACGTGGCTCCGTTTCGTGAATGCTCGTGGTTTGCCGACTGCGTCTCGTACATCGACGGTGACAACGCCGTCGAAGTTGTCGCAAGGGCGCTCCGCGCAAAGGGCTATGAAAAGGCACGCGTCGGCGTCGACAAGCATAGCCACGGCATGACCGTCTCGACGTTCGAAGCGCTCACGCGGGCGCTTCCGGACGCCACGTTTGTCGACCTTGCCGGACTGCCGTGGGAGCTTCGGCTGGTGAAATCGGAACACGAAATTCAGCACATTCAAGCCGCTGCAACGATTGCCGACCGGACGCTAAGTGGCATTTTGGAAATTGCGAGGCCCGGAATCACCGAAAGGACGGTGAGCGCCTTTGCCGCTCGTCGCTACATCGAACTCGGAGCTTTACCCGACCATGTAGGACCCGTCACAGCCGGCCGAGGCTGGGATTTTCTGCACGGACATATGCACGACGATCCGATGCAGGAGGGCGATGTACTCCATTGTGAGCTGGTGCCGCGTTTTCGCGGTTACAGCGCCCGTCTCATGCGCAGTATCGTCATTGGACGAGCCAGTCCGGAACAGCGTGATGTTGCTAACGCGCTCGTCGAGTTTCAGGACAGGCAATTCGAGATGATGAAGCCGGGTGCGCTCGCGTCTGACGTCGACGCGGTTCTGCGTCGTGAAGTCTTAGGTAGCGGTCTGCGCGATACCTACGACAACATCACGGGCTACACGCTTGGGTTCTATTCGCAGCAACCCATCCGCTCGAGTGATTTCACTCGCACGTTCAGTCCCAGGTCTCACTGGAGGCTCGAAGCCGGTATGGTTTTCCACATGTACACGTCAGCCCGCGGGATGGCCATCAGCGAGTCCGTCTTGGTTGATAAAGACGGCGCGCGACGCTTAACGCGCCTGCCACGTTCTCTTTTCGAGACTTCGACGGGCTTTCCAGCGGCCGCCGCGTGACAAACGAAACGCTGGCTAATCAGCTAAAGGGAGGGTCGGCTCACCGGCCCATATTGAACCTGCATCTTGTGAGTATCAGGTATGCCTAGTATTAGCGGAATCAACCGCCGACAGTTCATCGTCGGCACCGCGGCTGCGGCAGCTGCCTTCAGCCTGAGTTCCGGATTCGCGTTAGGCGCGACTCTGAAGCGAGGCGGCACGCTGCGGGTCAGCGTCGACCAGGCTATGGCCAAGCTCAATCCTCTGGTTGCGCGCGTCGGACCTGAATACCTTCTATCGGAGCTTCTATATTCTGGCTTGACGCGTCTGGGCGAGGGCATGTCGCCGGTGCCAGACCTCGCGGAATCGTGGCGTTCCAATCCGGAGCTGACCGTCTGGACGTTCAAGTTGCGTCAAGGCCTGGTGTTCCATGACGGGTCCGCATGTACGTCGGTCGACGTGGTGGCATCTTTTCTGGCGATCCGCGATGCGAAGACAGGCTCGCCCGGGCGACAGAACGTGGGTCCGATCGACAAGGTACGTGCGATCGATGTCAACACAATCGAGTTCACGCTATCGGCCCCTTATGTCGATTTCCCGACCGCGCTTGCGTTCCCGAACGCAAAAATTGTCCCTGCGGCCGTGCTGAAGTCGAACCCCGCCGTGCTTGCTCACACTGCAATTGGTACTGGCCCCTTCAGGCTCACATCGTTCCACCCTGACCGCGTGGTTACGCTGGCCCGGAACGACAGGTACTGGGACCCGAGCCGTCCCTACCTCGAAGGCATCGAGCTGCACGTGTACCCGGACCCGACGGCGGAAGGTTCAGCGCTTCTGTCCGGGGACATCGACCTGATGACACTGGTGCAGCCTACCGAGTTTGCGCGGCTTAAGGATGCGCCAGACGTTCAGGCCCTGCGGATGCCTTCTGGTCAGTTCTGCAACGTGAACATGGGCTGCAACCAGAAGCCGTTCACTGATGTGCGTGTACGTCAGGCACTCGCCCTGACGGTCGACCGAAGAGTGATGGTCGATTTTGTCGCAGAAGGATACGGGCAGCCTGGTAACGACAGTCCGATCAGCAGCGCATTCAATTTCTACGCACCCTCGCAACTCAAGACGCCCGACATCCCGAAGGCCAGGCAACTTCTCGCGGACGCGGGCTATCCGAACGGCGTGGACCTCACGCTCATCGCCTCTGACAGCGCTGCCATTCGCACGCAGATGGCGGTCGCAATGGCGGAGATGGCGCGGCCCGCTGGCTTTCGTATCACCGTCCAGACGATGCCCCACGCGACCTATCTCGAGCAGGTCTGGAAGAAAGGTGCTTTCTACGTCGGCTTTTACACGATGCAGCCAACGGTCGACTCTGTCTTTTCGCTGCTTTACACCTCCACAGCAGCGTGGAACGAAACGCACTGGAACAACAAGGCTTTTGACCGGGTTGTGTTCGAAGCACGCGGAACCGCTGACACTGCAAAGCGCAAGCAGTTGTATGCGCAAGCACAGGAGATGATGACTGACGACGTGCCTTCCGTCATTCCTGTCTTCTTCGACATTTTGCGTGCCAAGCGGCCGAACGTTCAGGGCTACAAGATTCATCCTCGTGGCCTCGTGTTCCGTCTTGACTATGTTTGGCTCGACGACAGCGCGCCCGCTCGCGGTTGACGCCTGAGTTGCGAGGAGAAAGCCTTGTCCACCAGCTATCTTTTCAAACGTCTGGGACTGAGCCTGTACACGCTCTTCCTGGTTTCTGCGATCGTGTTCTTGATCACGCAGGTGCTGCCAGCGGACCCGGCGGTGATGCTGCTCGGGGAAAACGCCACGCCTGACGCGCTCAATGCCATCCGCCAGGAAATGGGTCTGAACCAGCCCGTGTACGTCCAGTACGGCACATGGCTCATGCAAGTCCTGCACGGCAACCTCGGCATTTCGATGCGTACTGGGGAACCTGTCGCGACCATGATGTTCGATGCGCTCGGCCGCTCGCTCACCCTGGCGCTGCTGTCTATCGTCTTCATGCTTATTATTTCGGTGCCACTGGGCGTCGTCGCCGCCGTGCGTCGTGGCCGCGCTGCTGATTTCTTGGTCAGCATTGTCTCGTACGCCGGCGTCTCATTGCCCGAGTTTGTCACCGCGTCTGCCTTCACATTACTGCTCGCCGACTACCTCCACCTGTTGCCGGCGGCCGGCTACGTGTCAGTGTTTGATGACCCGGCACGTGCCCTGGCGCGGCTGATTCTGCCCGTACTCACCATCTCGGTGATCCTGGTCGCCCACGTGTCCCGCATGGTCCGCTCCGAGCTGATCGACGTGTTGCACACCGACTACATTCGTGCAGCCCGCCTCAAGGGTCTCTCTCACCGCACGGTCCTCTTCAAGCACGGGTTGCGGAACGCACTGCTGCCGACAATCACCATCGTGGCACTGGACGTCGGTTATCTGCTTGGCGGCGTCATTGTCGTTGAAGAAATCTTTGCAATTCCCGGAATCGGGCGCCAGCTCATCGTCGCCATCCAGACTCGCGACCTGCCGGCAATTCAGGCCGGTGCGCTAATCATGGCGGGCACGTACTGCATCGTAAATCTCGTAGCCGATATGGCCTACGCAGCCCTCGACAAGAGGATTCGCTATGAATGAGTTTCTCGCACGCATGAAGCGGTCCCCGCAGGGACTCGCCGGCCTGATTCTGATCTGTCTGGTTCTTGTCCTGGTTCTCTTTGGACCGTTACTGGCGCCATACAGCCCCGATGCGATGTCAGTGTTCACCCGCTACAAGGCTCCTGGACTGCATCACCTCTTCGGAACCGACCAGTATGGCCGCGATATCTTGAGCCGCATCATGTATGGAGCCCGTGCAACGGTTTTGCTCGCGCTCATCGCGACGATGCTCGGAACCCTCGCAGGTGCCCTGGTCGGAACGACATCGGCATTTCTCGGTGGGCGGTTCGATGAATACATCATGCGCACCATTGATGCTGTGATGTCTATCCCGAGCCTGCTGTTCGCACTGCTAATCGTCAACTTGCTGGGCAAGAGCAGTTTGAATGCTGTTTTGGCCGTCGGTATTGCGTTCGCACCCGGCATGGCACGTATTACCCGCTCGGTTGCGCTGTCCGTGCGCAAGCAGGACTTCGTCAACGCGGCGATTGCCCGCGGTGAAAGCAGCTGGTACGTCATCGTTCGCGAGATGCTGCCGAACATCGTCGCTCCCATTGTCGTTGAGACGACCATCCGCGTCGCGTTCGCCGTGATGCTGTTTGCAACGCTCAGCTTCCTGGGCCTGGGCGCCCAACCGCCCGCAACGGAATGGGGCTTGATGGCTGCGGAAGCACGAGCATACATGCACCTGAGCATCTGGATGATTGTGTGGCCCAGCGCCGCCGTTGCGCTTGTCGCCGTCGCCTTCAACCTGCTTGGCGATGGTCTGCGCGATGCGCTGAATCCCCGCACCTGAGGAACATGTATGAGTCCGGTCCTTGAAATCAAAGATTACTCTCTCGATTACGAGACTCCTCGTGGGGCGCACCACGCGCTGCGCCAGATAAATCTCACCATCAATCGCGGTGAAGTACTCGGTCTGGTAGGTGAGTCGGGTTCGGGGAAAACCTCGCTCGCGTGGGCGATCATGCGCTACCTCGCGAAGAACGCACGCGACGCCGGCGGCACGATTTCGCTGGGCGGCGACAACCTGCTGACGAAGTCCGAGGCTGATATTAACTCGCTGCGTGGCCGACGCATGGCCATGGTCTTCCAGGACCCGAGTACCTCGCTTAATCCGAACCTTTCGTTGGGGGAGCAGCTCTCCGAAGTGCTCGTCCGGCACCGTGGTCTGGCGAAGGCGAAGGCCTGGGAAGAGGGCATCGCGATGCTTGAGCGCGTTGGGCTGAAAAGCCCGTCAAAGATGATGCGCCGGTATCCGCATGAGGCGTCGGGCGGTGAGAAACAGCGCGTGGTCATCGCAACGGCGTTTGCCTGCAAGCCCGAATGCATCATCTTCGATGAACCCACGACGGCACTCGACGTCCTTACCTCGCGGCAGATTCTTGAACTCTTCGAGGTGCTCCAGGCTGAGACGGATGTGGCCTCGCTGTACATCTCGCACGACCTCACGCTCGTTTCAAAGGTCGCAGATCGTGTGTCCGTCATCCACAAGGGTGTGATTGTGGAGCAAGGCGATGTGAAGCAGGTCTTCACTCGCCCGGAACACGACTACACGAAGCGACTCATCGGCGCGGTTCCCCGGGCGGACCACCGCCTTGTTGCATTGGATTCTGCAAAGCCGGAAGAAGTGCCTCTACTTCAGGTCAAGGATGTCAGCGTTCACTACGGACGTAGCTCCGCCCTGTCGCGCCTCTTCGGCAAGGCTGACAACCGGGTGGTCGGTAACCGGAAGGTCAGCATCGAGATTAACGCTGGCGAGATTCTAGGCATCGTTGGCGAGTCCGGCTCAGGAAAGTCGACACTTGCCAAGGCGCTTACCGGCCTGAACGATTTCGAGGGTGACGTTCGCCTCGAAGGAAAGCGTATCAACGGCATCAAGTCGATGGGCAAAGAGTACCGTCGGGACGTCCAGATCATCTTTCAGAACCCGGATTCCTCGCTGAATCCGCGTCAGCGTATCGGCGAAATTCTGTCGCGCCCGCTAAAGCTGTACACAAGCCTGTCGAAACGTGAGCAGCAGCAGCGCGTCGGCGAGATGCTAGGGCAGGTCCGGTTGCCCAGGGAGTACGTCAGCCGGTTCCCTCACCAGCTCTCCGGTGGTGAAAAGCAGCGCGTGGCGATTGCCCGTGCCTTTGCGTCGCGTCCGAAGCTGGTCATCTGCGACGAGATCACTTCTGCACTCGACGTATCCGTGCAGGCTTCCGTTGTCGAGTTGCTTGTTGAGCTCCAGCGCAGTTACGGAACCGCCTACATGTTCATCACGCACGATCTGAATCTGGTGCGCCAGATAGCGCATCGCGTCGCAGTTATTTACCGCGGTGACTTGGTCGATATGTTCTCAATGGGCAGCCTCACGCAGCCAGATCGACATCCGTACACGCGTTCGCTGATGGATGCCGTTCCAACGCCAATCGGAAATTTTGAAGCAATCCCGCTCTGAGAGAAACGCAATGGATTTCGAAGCAGTTTTGAAGCAAGTCGACGAGAAGGAATGCCTCGGCTTCCTCAGTTCAATGGTTCAACACAAGAGCTACTCGGAGACCGACGGCGAGAAAGTGCTGGCCGCCTACATGGTCGACGAAATGCGCAAGCTCGGCCTGACCGCGGACCTGACGCCCGTCCCTGGTCAGCGGGTCAACGCTATCGGCACATGGAAAGGCACCGGCGACGGCGACAGTCTGCTTTTCAACGGACACCTGGACACGAATCCAGTCTCCGAGGGGTGGACTGTCGACCCGTGGGAAGGCAAGGTCGATGACGAGTTCATCTACGGCATCGGGGTCTCGAACATGAAAGCGGGTGACGCAGCCTACTTCTGCGCGGTGAAGACGCTGATGAAGGCAGGCGTCAAGCTGAAAGGCGACGTTGTCCTTACCTTTGTCGTTGGGGAACTGCAGGGCGGCATCGGCACGCTTGCGGCAGTCAACCAGGGCGTCCGCGCGGACTATTTCATCAACAGTGAGCCGACTGACCTGGCGGCGCTCACGATGCATGCGTCGTCCGTATCGTTCGTCATCGAGCTGACGGGTATCACGCGTCACCTATCGAAGCGCGAAGAAGCGGTCGACGCCATCATGGCGGCTTGCACGCTGATTCCTCGCATCAACGCGATGTCGTTCAGCGGCGCGCGCAGCGACGAGCATCGGTCGATTAACCGTGCGCACGTGGGCATCGTGCATGGTGCGCTCGGTCGCGAGCTGCAGGAATGGCGGCCGCCGCAGGTTGCTGACTTCGTGAAAATCAAGGGCTCGGCCCGGTTCGGCCCGGGCCAGAGCGCCGAAGGCGCACTTCAGGACATTCGGGACCTTCTCGACCAACTGGAAGCGGATTTCCCCGGTCTGAAGGCGACCGCGCGCAAGGAAGCTATTGAAGGCCGTCCCGTCATGCCCCCCTTCGAAGTAGCCAAGGACTCGCGCATCGTCCGAAGCCTGAACGCCGCGTACAAGGCGGTGCGCAACCAGACCCAACCCACGGGCGCCGTCACTCCGCCAGGCTTCTACGGCACCGACGCGGGTCATCTCTACGAAGCGGGTGGCATGGAAGGTGTGGTTTGTGGCCCCGGCGGCCGCTACAACACCATGCCGGACGAGCGTGTCGACATCAACGACTTCATCGACATGGTCAAAATCTATATGGTCACCATGATGGACATCTGCGGCGTCGAGGCATAAGCCACCGTCGCCGTGGAGGCGACGGGGTTAAAGTGAGCTTGCGAAGCGCTTTGACCGGATCTCGGCCTTCGCCGCCGAAGTGTCGGGATCTGCTCACTCTGGCTAGCGGCTACCGTTCGGCCGGCACGACAACAGACGGCTCAGGCAAATCGTAGCGTGCCTGCACCAAATCATCTGCGACCGAATGCTCGCGCCCGTTCCACGGCTCGAGCGCGTTCTCCCACTTGGCGATTACAGCCGCGGCAATGCTGTTGCCGACCACGTTGGTCGTCGTGCGACCCATATCGATGAATTGATCGACCGCGAGCAACAAGACCACTCCCTCGACCGGCAGCCCGAACAGTGGAAGCGTGGCCGCAATCACCACTATTGCTGCCCGCGGGACGCCGGCCACGCCCTTGCTCGTCAGCATCATCACCAGCAGCATCGAAAACTGCTGTCCTATCGATAGATGGATGTTGAAGGCCTGCGCGACGAACAGAGACGCAAACGCCTGAAACATCATCGAGCCGTCGAGATTGAAGGAGTAGGCAAGCGGCAGCACGAATGTGCTGATGCGTGTCTTGACACCAAAACGGGTCAGTTGGTCGATCGTCTTCGGAAAGGCCGCCTCGCTGCTCGACGTGCAGAACGCGATGATCATCGGCTCCCGAATCAGCTTCATCAGCGCAAATACAGGCTTGCCGAGCGCGGCGTAGCCGGCCAGCAGCAACACGCCCCACAGCACTATCATGCCGAAATACACCGCGCCAACGAACTTGCCGTAGGTTACCAGCACGCCGAGTCCCTGCACGGTGATCACCGCCGCGATTGCGCCGAACACCCCAACCGGTGCGAACCACATCACATATCCGGTGATCTTCAGCATGATCGAGAAAAGCGCCTCGATTGCCGAGAGCAGCGTCGGAGGTATCTTGTCCCTCAAGGCGCTCATGGCGGCGCCGAAGAAGACTGCGAACACCAGGATCGGCAGGATTTCGTTTCGGGCCATCGCCTCGAAAATGCTGGCCGGAACGATGTGAATGATGAAATTATGCAGGTTGAACGCCGAAGTACTGACGGCAGCTTGTGCGCCCGCCGCCGGTAGCGGAAGGTTCATCGAGTGCCCCAACTGGAAAAGATTGGCCAGCACCATGCCTATCAGCAGCGAGACGAGCGAGGCACAGAAAAACCAGCCGAGCGACTTCAGGCCCGCGCGCCCGATTGTCTTCGCGTCGCCCATGGCGGTCAAACCCACCACCAGGCCGCTGAATACCAACGGCGAGATCACCATCTTAATGAGCCGCAGAAAAATGTCCGTGACGAGCGAGAAATCGTTTGCAATCGCTTTCGCGGCCTCAGGGGTCGGTGCCATCGCATGGCCTGCGTAGCCAGCGGCCGCACCGGCCACCATGCCGACGATGATTGCCAAGCCCAGCAGATTCTGCTTCATTCCTGTCTCCTCCGCCACGACGCGCCTCGATGAGGCAGTAAGCCTTCGAAGCCGGACGCAGTACTGTGCCGGGCGCTTTGCGCCCGTGCGATTATCGAATGAAAAACCTAGGTGCCGCTCAGGTCACGCTAGCGGGTGTCGCGAGTATCAAGGCTCGGCGGCAAAGTCTTGTCGAACGCATCCATGTAGCCGAACAACGCCGCACTGCCGCCGGTATGCACAAACACGACGGTCTCGTCACGGCGGAAGCGGCCCTTGCGGATCAGATCGATCAGCCCGGCCATGCCCTTGCCCGAATAGACTGGGTCGAGCAGGATGCCCTCCGTCCGCGCGAGCAACGACACCGCCTCGACCATGCCCGCCGTCGGCAAGCCGTAACCATCGCCGACGTAATCGCAATTGGCGACCACACGCTCGCGACGCACCACGCCTGGCATGCCGAGCCGCTCAGCCGTCTCGCAAGCAAGCCGAAATACGCTGGCCTCCTGCGCCTCGCGCGCAGCCCGCACGCCGATTCCGAGCACACCAATCCCGCTATTGGCTCCCTCAAATCCAGCCACGAGGCCGGCCTGCGTGCCCGCGCTGCCGGTGGCGTGAACGACTTGATCGACAACGATTTGCCGATCGTTTGCCTGGGTCAGGATTTCCAGCGCGCAATCGACGTAGCCGAGCGCGCCGATGCTGTTCGAGCCGCCGCCCGGAATGACATACGGCTTGCCGCCGCCGGAGCTGACCTCCCTTGCCGCCGCCTGCATGGCCTCGTTCATGTCCGTGCCGCCGGCATAGGTGCGCGTCGGCGCGCCCATCAGGCGTTCAAGGAACACGTTGCCCGAGTAACGGTAGCTCGCATCCTTGTTGCCGGTACGGTCCTCGAGCAGGATGATGCAGCGCATGCCCAACCGGGCGGCGGCGGCGGCTGTCTGGCGTGCGTGGTTCGACTGCGTGGCGCCTTGCGTGATCACCGTATCGGCGCCTTGCGCCAGCGCGTCCGCCATCAGGAATTCGAGCTTGCGGGTCTTGTTGCCGCCGGTGGCAAGCCCCGTGCAGTCGTCCCGCTTGATGTACAAGGTCGGTCCGCCGAGAAGTTCGCTCAAACGCGGCATGGGTTCCAGAGGCGTGTTGAGATGGCCGAGCCTGATGCGGGGATGGTTCGAGAGATGCATGACAAACCTTCAGTGGGTGGGGAATGAAGAGGTGGGGAGCGGTTCGAGATGGCGCGCGTATATGACGCAGCGTTGCGCGAGATTGGAGGTGGTGTCGACGATAGGACGCGTGAGATCGCCCTCCTGCAGCACCAGCGGCACTTCCGTGCAAGCGGCGACGATCACGTCCGCGCCCGCGGCGATCAGTGTCTCGCCGAGCGCCCGCATCTCGGCGCGGACATCAGGTGAAAGATCGCCCTGCTTGATCCGGTAGAGGAGCGCCATGAACCGTCGCTGGTCCGCTGGCGCGAGGATGAGCGCTTCGCGCTCGCGCCGCGCAAGCTCTTCCTGGTACAAGCGCGCGTCGAGACACCCTTGTGCCGCCAGTAAGCCGACGCGCCGTACCTGCGGATACGCACGTTCGCAGGTGTCGCATGCCTCCACGATCATGCTCACGAACGGCACCGTGACGGCCGCCCGAATGGTCGGCTCGAACGCGTGCGCCGTGTTGCAGGCCATCACCAGAAAATCGACGCCCGCATGCTGCAGTCCGACGGCCATCTCGGCGAGTACAAGTCCTGGCGAGCCTCCCAGGCCCGCCAGTGCCTTGTTGCGGTCCGGCACTTTCGGATTTGAATCCACCCGCACCCGGAGATGTTCTTGCTCATGCGCGACCGGCGTCGCCGCGACCAGCTTTGCGAGAAAATCGGCGGTCGCTTGCGGCCCCATGCCGCCTAGCACGCCGATCACAAGGTCATCGGCTAGCGCATCGTTGTTCATGACGTCTCGGGTTGGTCAAGTCGGTATGCAGCGATTCTAGAAGTCCGCGCGGTGAGACGCCAATGCCGTTTCGGGTGCAAACTATGCGAGCGCGGAATAGTTTCCGGTGGCCCGTATCGAAGACGATCAAAGATCGCAGGCTGTGTGGACCGAGGAGCGGATCGCCAGTTCTATGCCGCTTGATGGCAGAATGCGGCCGGCAAAAAAATTCCGGGCCATGAGGAGCGTTCGGGCCGGCGAAATGAGCCATCAGTGCTTACCGGGACGGTAGCTTAGGTGAGTGCCGTGCCCGTGCCACGCCTAGCCGTCAACGTCCGGAAACACGGGGGATAGTGCATGGAACTTAAATGGCTTGAAGACTTCGTTTCGGTTGCGAAACTGCGCAATTTTTCCCACGCGGCCAAGGCGCGCCACACCACGCAACCGGCGCTTAGCCGGCGCGTCAAGGCGCTCGAAATCTGGTACGGGACGACGCTTTTCGACCGAAGCACCTATCCGGTAACGCTGACGCCCGCGGCAGCGGCGTTCCTTCCGCTGGCCGAGCAGATCGTCGCGGACCTTTACCGCAGCCGCCGCGAGGCGCGCGCTGAGCTTGGCGCATCCGGACGCACGATCAAGTTCGCGATGCCGCATTCCCTGGCCGTCTCCTTCTTTCCAAAATGGTGGCGCCGCCAGGAAGGGCATCATCACCTGACGGCCACGGTCATCGCCGCCGATTTCGACGAATGTGTCGAACTGTTGCTCAGCGGCGTCTGTCCGTTTCTTTTCTGTTATAGGCATGACGCCGTGCCCGACGGCCTCGAAAGCCACGGCGTGCGTGGGGTGCAGGTTGGACACGACCGGCTAGCGCCGGTATCCGCGAAGGACGCCGCCGGAAACGTCCTGTTCGATCTGCAGGCGCGGGAGACATCGGCGACACCGCTTCTCGCCTACACGAAGACCTCCTTCCTCGGAAAAATAGCGAGCATGCTGCATGCGCGACTGGAAGCCCATGCGAATGTCACGTTGCGTTATGAAAGCGCGCTCGTTGAAGCCTTGAAAGCCGAAGCACTGGTCGGGGAAGGCGTCGCATGGCTGCCGGAAGCGATGATTCAGCCTGAACTGCACGCGGGTAGACTGCAAATCGTCGGCGACGCCTCGCTTACGGCTGCCCTGCAAATATGGCTGTACCGCCCCTCGACGTCGTCGTCCGCACTTGCAAGCGAATTGCTGGATTTGATATGGGATCAGGATCCGTCGACGACGAGGGGAGCGGCTTCCGCTTCGCCGTTCAGCCGGGCTTGGCGCTGAGTCGAGTTTGGCTGCGCATTCGTACGAGATTCAGTCGCACACCTCGGGCGGCCAAATAGTTCGGGGCATTGTGCGGCCGGAATTGGCACGTGTGCGAACGACGAACGCATTTATGAACTCATGAGCCCTGATCACCTGGAGGAAGCGCGTCGCTACCTGAGGTTGTCAAAGCCCGTGGGCAAATCTTTGTCGTCGTTCAAGTATTCGAGCCAATGAACAGACAAGTAGCCTTCATCCTTGACTGGCTCAAACGCCTGCGGAGTGATTTGCCCGTTCTGGATATGCTTTGGACGGCAGATCCGATGATGAAAGGACGTCGGCTCTCTGTAGAGAAAGCGCAGAAGCGCTTGCTCTGGAGACGTCGTCTGGCACCATTTGATAGCTACTAGCTTGAGGTCGGCGAAGATGGTTCGTTCCGCCTGATCGGGACGAATCCGACCTGCAGGCCGAAGAGCTTTGCGACGCTGTTGAGCGAGTCGACGGTCGGATTTCCGGTCCCGCGCTCGATGTCCTGGATGACCCGGCGGCTGACGCCCCGGTGCGAGGCGAATTCCGCCTGGGTCAGGCCCGTCATCTTGCGCATCGCTTTCATGGCCTCAGGAATGGTCATATCGCCCCGGGCGATCCTTTCGTAGAAAGCGCGGCGCAGGGCGTTCTGCTCTTCACGGGTGGGTCGAATCCGACGGGGCATGCTAGATGGCCTCTAAGGGTTGAAGGGCTTTCAGTTGTCGGACCTGCGTATCGATGTACTGCGACAGGAACTCGATGATGTCGTGATCGACCCCCTGCGCTGCCATGGTGTCGGGCAGGCGTTCGACCTGTACGGCAAACCGGCTCAACTTCCCGGCGAGCATCCGGCGTTCTTGGTCGGGTACACGCAACGACGCGAGCACGTCGGCCCAGTCCGTCAGCTCAGCGCGGGTGTCTGGCCGATACCACCTCAATGCACGTGGAATCAACTCCGGATCGAGGTACATCGGCGCGAAGTCAAACAGGGGCGTGAGCTGGACTCTGCCTTCGACCAGTTGCACGGCCGTATTTCGCGCGTGATTGTCCGTGTTGCGCATCGCCAGATTGAGCACGTCCCGCTTGATGAATTCGAGCGTTTCGGCTGCTGGATCGCTCACAACCTTGCGGATCCCGGCCACGACCTCGAAGAGGCTCGGCCGCAGGTCAAAGCCGGCCAGCCCCAGAATGGATGCCACGCTTTCCTGATGGAGGCGTGCGACTTTCCCGTCGCGCGCGATCCGGTCAAAGCGCGGAATCAGCAGTACGTCGCCGTGAAGGGTCGGCAAATCCGGATGCGTGCGGATTTCCAGCGCGGCGGCCACCCGCATATAAGCCGCTTCATTGCGCAGGACCTTTTCATCGGCCGCGCTATTGCCGCGCGGCAGTTTCGCGATCAGGTGCTGCGTGACATCGGCATCAGGCAGGATGGCATCACCATGCAGCAGGCCCGCGCGATCTCGGGTTAGCAGGTATTTCGGCGCCGCACCTTGAACCCCCGTGGTGCCGGTGCCCAGCATCCCGTGCAGGAACATTCTTTCCGCGAAATCCACGCTGCGCACGACGACTTCGTCGATCGGCAGCCCGGGCAGACCACGCGCGTCCGGGTGCCGCCTCACGTGCGCCTCAAAGTAGTTGACGGCCTCGGCAACGCGGATCCGGCCGATCGGATTGAAGGCGCCCGCGCAGATCAGCGGAAAATCCGCGTCAGGACCATCCGATAGTTCCAGCTCGCCCAGCAGGAAGCGACGACCGGCCCCCTGTGGGACGAGGTCATAGAGGAACGCGGGCAGGGTCCGGGCTTCGCGGATCTCAAGATCTACAGGCTCAGCCAGTGACACTGGGGCGTCTGGGTGTTCGATGGCGTACTCAACCAGGTGATTCCACTGGCAAAGGCCGCCGTTGAGTTCGATCTGCGCGCAGTCGACCCAGCGATCGTCGAGGAATATCTGCAGGGTGCAATCCATGAGGCAACTCCTTATGCCTCATAAATGTAGCATGATAAGGCGATGAATTGCCTATACGCTTCTTATAAGAGTTTTTTGGCCGAATCAGGGGGCTGGATTGCTTGGTGTGGCACTGGCTTCCACCCAGTAGTGCGAGCTTCTTTCGAACTCAGCTCGAAACCGAAAGCTTTGTCGGCGATCGCGAGCTGGCTCGCGACAGAACAGATCGTCGTCGCTACGTTAGTCGCTCAGTCGCACGTACTCTGGCTCTCTACGGCTACGAAAGTGCGTCGACAATTCGTTGACACAAAACAAAAAGGGTTACAAGCAATCGCTTGTAACCCTTTGAATTCTTTGGTGGGGCGTGAGTGGCTCGAACACTCGACCTACGGATTAAGAGTCAAACCAAGCGCCTTGTACGTTACCGGACATCACTTGATTTAACAAGGAAAACCGTAACGGCGGGCCTCCTCCAGTAACTCAACATAACTAGGCATTTCCGGCAAAATTCCGGCACCTGCGGCATCAGCCATTTTCTTGCGGGCCTGCACGTGCGCAGCGGTTAAGCTGGGTAAGAATTCTTCGACGGGCATGTTAGCTGGAACACCCAAAACGTCCCGCCTCCAAGGATAGGGGACGAGACCTCGGTCCCAGAGGATGCCCCATTGCCAAAGGTAATGCTCCATTACCGATCGGGCCTTCAGCCGGCGAAAGGTTGGCCAATCGTACTCGTAAGCCAACTCAAGATCGGACCAAGCGAGATCGCTGAAGTCGATTAGATCGCCAGGGGTACCGACGATCTCGTCTCTATCTTGGCTTGTGGCTTTGTTATTTCGAACGACGATCTTATGTGCGCGACGCTTAAGAAGCGTCGCTATACGATTCTCGAGTTGCTGGATGGATGCCGCCTGCGGCGCCCTCGTTTTTCGGGTGCGTGGATAGAGTGAGTAACGGTAGGACTGCCCATCCGGCAGGCCGAGCGCGGCATCCAAATCCGAATAAGACAGCCCCGTCAAAGTGCGTGCTTCATCGATAAGAATCGCGGCAAAGCGGTTCAGAGCGCCACGTAGTATCCGTCCTCGATTGGGTCCAATGTTGGCCATCGGCGTCGTCAAAAACTGGCCCTCCACTAAGCGAGGGCCGGCAAATAGAGTAGCCGCATGTTACTACACGTGATCGGGGGTGATTATCTATGACGAGAGCGCAGGAAGATTTCCGTGCGGCATTCGCTCGAATGGCGGCTGAGACGGTCATAAATCGCATTGAACTCGCGTCGTTGCTTGCGACGACTCCGGGCGCCGTCACACAGATGGCATATCGCGGCGAGCTTCCTCCTAGGGCATTTCCAGCGAAGCGGAGAGCTTGCTGGTTTGTTGGCGACATACGACGTTGGCTTACCGAAGCGGCTGCGGAGCGTGCGAAGGCGACGTCCCAACAGGTGAGAAAGTCCGCGCCCGCGCGGATCGGTCGGCCGCGCCTTCCCGCTAGTGTTTGAAAGGGCGGGAAATGAGCAAAAGCGATTTTCCGAACCACGAAGGTGGTGTCATCCGAGTGAATCATTCGGAGCGCTGGGGCGCTGTGCCGGAAGCCTTGTTGGAAGACGAACGGCTTGGGTTAGACAGCCGCGCAGTAGCATCATGGCTCGCGATAAAGCCGTCAGGCTGGCAGATCATTGTGAGTGTTCTGCGTCGCCGCTTGAGGACGGTAGCGCTATCCGAAGCAACAGGCGACGTTGTCTGCCGTGAATTGACGAATGATCGCTGGCGACGCATCGCCAAGGAACTTGAAGCTGCTGGCTACCTTACGCGGGAGAAAATCCATGGACGTTCTGGCCGTTGGACCTGGCATATCACCTTCAACCCAAGACCGCCTTTGCATGGCGTGACCGTAGCTGGATTTTCCAGTGACGGTGAAGCCGGCGCTGGATCAGCCAGCGCTGGTCGGCCCAGCGTAGGGAAAACCAGCGATAAAGGTAAACCACTGAAGAAAAACACCACTGAAGCTACAACCACTACAGAGGCCTCTCAAAAGCGATCGGCCACTAACGATCGAGCGGCAGCTTTAGCGGCAGAGGTTGTGGTCAGCAAGTACGCGGAAAGGCATCGGGATGTTCTGTTGCGATTAGCCGCAGGCGCAGCGCTAACGCACACAGAGACCCAAGAGATCGCGGACGAGCTGTCCGGCGCGCTAGAAGCAGTTGCTGAGGGTAGGCACCCGGGGATACGAAATGTGCGCGGCTGGATCACAAAGATGATAACTGGGCTGCGCGACGGCGGGTTCGCTCCCGACTTTGGTATCCGCGTAGTGGCCACGCGGAACGCTCCCGCCGCTAGAAGCGATGCCCCGCCAACTCAGGGGTCGGAGTTCGGCAGGGAAAGTGCGCGCCACTTGCGGCGCGTATTGCGGTACGTTGGGCCGCCAGAGGGGGGTGACGAGGGTGCCCCGTGACGCAACTTTGGTTCCGTTTCGACAGAATTTCGATTCCGTCTTGATTAAATTGCGAAAATTTCTGCCTATGTTGCGACAATTTATTGCCTATGTCGCGGTAATTTCTTGATTGCGGAAGATAACGAATCGATAGTATTGCGATGTAGGTCCGGGCAAGACAGGTGAAGTTAGCTAACCGGACAGGCCGGTTATCTAACTTCACTTCCCCTTATTCGCACAGGTGCTCAACGGGGGGCTTGCTCTGCGAGGCAAGTCGGCTACCGCCGACAACTACAGCGGCCGAGACCGCGTTTTGATTGGACGCCAATGGAGAAGAAGAATGCAGCGACCCGCAAAAGCGGGCGGCATTTGCGGGTGCCAGTGCTTCCCGAAGAAGAGGAAGCAATCAAGGCGAAGGCGAAGCAAGCGGGTCTGTCGGTTGCCGCTTATCTGCGCAATGTCGGAATGGGTTACACGATCCACGGCGTCATCGACGCGGAGTTGGTGCGGCAACTCGCGAAGATCAACGGCGATCAAGGCCGGCTAGGCGGATTGTTGAAGCTGTGGCTGACGAACAGCGAGAAGCTGGGAAGCGAGGACCCGGACCACATGCGTCGTCTCATCTATGGCGTTCTCGATAGGATCGTCACGATGCAGGGTGCCATGCTCAAGCTCGTGAACGAGTGGAAACCAAAAATTTAGCCGCTAAACATGAGCCGCGACGGGAAATTTAGCCGCTAAATTTTTCTCAACTGCGGGATGTGCCCGAGCACCACAGAGAGAACAATGGAGACGACGCTTTTTGAGGAGCTGGTGGTAAGTTTACGGCAAGCGGCAGACGCAGCCCGAGCAAGTAATCGCAAGCGGCGAACCCGTCGACGAGTAGCCGAGCGTATCCGTGAAGAACGACAGGCGCTGCAGATGATCGGCCCTCGGGCCTTCAAAAGGAAACGGCCGCAGCCGAAACACCTGCGTGTCAGGGAGCTGTCAAAGCGGGTCGTCATACGAAGGAAGGTCATAAAGAGGTAGGCATTCGATAACCAGCCTCCAAATCGCTGCCATAGACTGGCGCAGCCGTTAGCGGCACATGGCAAGGTGGTCAGTATGGCACTGCTCAACTGTTTCAACGGATTTTGTAGGGCGCCCCGGTAGTTCTTCAGTGCAGCATCACAGTCCCCACCACCGGCGCCGAAATGACCATCCCAGAGTTGCGCAAGTTGGTATGCGGTAAGGACGCGAGAAGCTTGATCCTCGGCGCCGACGCTAAAATTTATGCGATGTGGATTCAACGGGCTACCGCAGTGTTTGACAGAACCTTGACCTTCTTCGCGCACTGTACAAATATACAGTATTGCACGCACATCATGAGCTGTTTCGGCGTATGAGTATCGCCTGGCGACGGCGCACTACTTTTGCAGAGCTGGAAATGGCACGCAACCGTAACGCCGCGATGTGGATGGGCGGATGACCATAATGCGAGTCGGGGGCACCAGAGTAGCTGCGCTGGACCACGTACAATATCGGAAAGCATAATAGGCGGCTAAAATGGGAAAGGATTCGCGAATCGAATGGACACATCACACTTTCAACCCATGGTGGGGGTGCGTGAAAGTGTCGGCCGCTTGCGATAACTGCTACGCGGAGACTTGGGCCAAGCGGCTCGGAGAAAGTGTTTGGGGGCCCAAAACGGAACGCCGGTTCTTCGGAGACTCGCATTGGAAGGAACCCGTCAAATGGAACAAGGAAGCGTTGGCGAGCAAGTCACGCCGACGGGTATTTTGCGCGTCCATGGCGGACGTGTTTGAGAATCGAGAAGATCTGATTCCGCATCGAATGCGCCTACTCCGGCTGATCGAAGACACGCCGCAACTCGATTGGCTTTTGCTGACAAAGCGCATTCACCTTGTTCGCAAGCAGCTCCCGAAGGGATATGTGTTCCCGAAAAACGTTTGGTTAGGCGCAACTGTCGAAAATCAGGCGTCGGCGGGTAAGCGAATAAAGCACCTGCTAGAATTCACGTCGCCTGCTGTAAGATTCCTTTCGTGCGAGCCGCTTTTGGGACCTTTGGATATACGCGAGCATTTAGTTCGCGGTGAAAATGGCTCCCGGGTCGATTGGGTTATCGCGGGCGGGGAGTCGGGGCCGGGGTCACGGCCGATGGATCCGGCGTGGCCAGCTGATCTGCAAAAGCAGTGCTCCAAAGCACGGGTGGCGTTCCATTTCAAGCAATGGGGTCATTGGGCGCCGTTGGAGCAAGTAACGGATTTGGTGACAAAAAGAACGCCTATTCAGGTGGTGCGGCGAGACGGGACAGAGATCTCACTGGCAGCCATTGGAAAGGGTAAATCCGGCCGGATATTATCCGGTAAACATTGGGACCAATTTCCAACGGTATAGCAAGCTTGGGGCGGTCCAACAACTAGCTGGGCACCAACGTGTCAAAAAGGCACTACAACTGGGACGAGGGCCCAGCGATTATCGACGAGCACAGCATTACTAAACACCAAGTCCTCGTCGACTATCTGATTCGATACTTTGATCAGCGCACACGAAACTCGCGCGGACGAGAGATTTTTAAGCTGACACTCGTCGATGGATTCTGTGGCGGCGGCGAGTATTACTTACGAGGGACGAAAACTCTCGTTCTCGGGTCTCCGCTTCGAATTATTGAAGCCGTGGAGTCGGCGAAACAATTGGTCAACTTGGATCGAAAGAAGCCGATCATTTTCGATATCCAGTTCGTCTTCATCGACAAAAATGCTGGAGCAATAATGTATTTGCGAAAGGCACTCACGGAGCGCGGTTTCGGCGCTGCACTCGATAAGACGATTCACCTCTTGCACGCCGAGTTCGCTGAGACGGCCGACGCCGTCCTCTCTAAGGTGCGCTCGCATACGCCGCGTGCACACAAAGTCCTGTTCTTTCTTGACCAGTACGGCTACCGGG
Organism: Trinickia mobilis; assembly: GCF_017315705.1. Classification (GTDB taxonomy): domain Bacteria; phylum Pseudomonadota; class Gammaproteobacteria; order Burkholderiales; family Burkholderiaceae; genus Trinickia_A; species Trinickia_A mobilis. Next base: position 148,940 of record NZ_JAFLRF010000011.1, read on the forward strand.
AAGTGCCAGCCTCACTAATCCGCAAGATTTTCTCGCAGGCGAACAACGCGGAGATCGTCCTCACTTTCCATGTGTCATCATTTGCCACCTATACCAACGACGAGTTGGCGGCAAAGGTATCGAAGACACTCCAGATTGACATCTTCGACCGGCTCGGCGGCCGCTCGATTGAAGACATCAAGGAAAGCGATGCGGATTGGCGCCGGTTCATCCAGGCCGCGCTCTACGACGCACTAGTCGTCGGCTGCGGGGCTTCCTTCTTTACGCCGTTTTTCATTCGAGGCAAGGGCGCAGGGCATGGAGAGTACTGGCTTGTTCATCTTTCTCAGCACCACCGCGCTCAAGACGTCATGAAGAGCGTTCACTGGAAGCTCAGCAATCACTTCGTCCACTACGGCGGCGCCGGTCTGAACATGCTTGCACCGCACACTATGGGTTTCCTCCAGGACTTCGATGGAGGCTTCCGGTTCGACGACGTGGCACGGGGGAAGTCCGACGAGGCCCTTACTCAGCAACTGGCAGAGTTTGTCTTCGCGAGGGGCGCGATGAAGTTTTCCGCCATATTTTCGGAGACATGCAATGGATCCCCGGCGTCGGCCGAAATGTACAAGGACGTGCTTGAGAAGCTCATCAACAGTCGTGACATTGAAGTTCAATCGGTGGAGGGGAAACCTCGATACTTAGCTCGGTACATCGTGGACACGGACGTTGTGCGGCCAGCGAGGCAGCTGAAATTGTTCCTACCATCTCAAGACCTCTAATCGTATTTAGCAATAGAGTATGTTGGCGCAACCGAATGGCGCCTCGACTGCGTCCAACGATCGCGCGGGGCGCGCACTGGAAGGCGTCAGCCTTCCCACTCTTGCAAGCCGTTTTTGAAACGTGCCCGGCAGGGCCGGGCAGCGCAGAGCCAAATTCACAGTCAGCGGCTGAAAACTTGCGATGGCGCAGGAAATACGGTTGGTTTGATTTGAAGGCAGGATAGGCTTTAGCCGGGTTTTATCATATCTGCCTTGAATGATCGCGATAGTCTTGGGTGTCGATCTTGTGTCAACGATTGCGGCCCCTGTTGCCGCGATGATCGGTGTGGGCTCTGTGTCGGCCGCCGATGAGGCTGGCGACGAGCTAAAGCCTTTGCGTTGGGAGAATATTCGACGAAAGCATCGGGCGGCGTTTGCTCCGAATTAACCTGTCCTTGCGCTTATCCGATCTGTACACCGGTCGAAAGAAACGAGTCGTCCGGAGGGGCACTGACCCCTTCGGACGACTCTCGCTGCATCACAAATCAGATTGGCCGTGGTTACTAAAGCTGCAGTGCGTTAGTCATCTACGTGCGGCGGACGGGTTCAATTCGCTTACCGCCGCGGCGCGCAATGAGCATATCGATCAGGCCTGCATTTTTGGTGCATTCGCATTCAGAGTCCGCGCGCCGGCCGACTGCCGTTGAAGTGCTAGGCCCCCCGAACACACTGCCAAACTGAAACTCGTGAACGAACCTCTGTTCAGGCCAAAAGAGATTTCGCAATACTTGCGCAGCGACGAGTGCTGCAGACGCGGTTGCAACGAACGGCACCGACGGTCGGAACCCTTTGGCGAGCTTTAAGCCTAGGTTTTCGGCCACCCCGGTGGAGACAGTTGAGCAGATGGTTTTCCCCTGGCGTTGTTGCTCGCGTAACCACTCGCGCGCAGATTCGTCGGCTGCGGCAATGTCCGTATCGTTAATCAATCGATTCGGATCGCCCTCCAGGGAGCTTTTGTGCAGGCCAGTGGCTTCAACCTGCTGTGCGATGTAATCCTCATTCGGCTCCCGAAAGGTACAGCGCAGACACGCAAACCTGCGATGACTGATGCTATAGGTGACTACCGCAGCACCCGCCGAGTTGATTGCGCCGTCCACGAGAAGTGAAGGCCACAACTTTTGCACGGCTCTACGCGCACCGACATCATCGAGACCGTTTATGACGAGGTCAATGTTGTTCTTTAATGTAGGGGTGCCTAGAGCGTCTTCGATAGTGGACGAATCACCCTCTACGTTGAGGGTACTTCTGGTCCTAAGCCACTCCGCCAACATTTTTGCTTTTGAATTACCGATCCAGTCGGTCGAGTCGAGCAGGGCGCAGGTGCCGAAATTCTCGGTGGCAAAGTCCTGCTTATCCATGAGGAGCACGTTGCCTGTCAGGGGGAGTTGCGAGAGCACCAGGACTAACCCGTTACCGATCGCGCCGGCTCCCAGGATGAGAGTTTCGGGCAACGCTATCGTATTCGGAAGCGGTGGCCCGCAGTCCTTGAACGTGCAGCTCAGCTCGAACAACGAGAAGGCGGCGTCTTCCATCGGAGCTGCCTTGTCGACGGGTATAGCGTAGATCCGCTTGAACACTTCGGTCACGCCGAAAGATGCGGCCAACATACACGAGAGCGGGTTGTCCTGGCCGGTTTCGGCTGGCAGCGGGCGCGATCCCGATGTACACCTTGCTACCCAACCGTTGGCTAAAATAGAGGTCCAAGGTAGATCTGGGCGGACCTCTGAGCCAATATTCAGAATGGCGGAGGCGCCGAGAAATGTATTGTCTTCGACGCGAACGCGCCGGATTGTTCCTTGCGACCACAAACTAGCGACGATCTCGTCCACCTCACGTTGCAGATCCTCCGAGGCGTCAGGAACCACCACATCCAGGATGCCAACAATTCGCGATAGCAGACGCAGGCTGTTCTGAAAGCACAAGTGACCGTTGCGGGTGCTAAGCGCTGGAAGCTCACCCGTCAGAACAACGCGCTTGGCGTAGACGGATGCAGCATTCAACTCGGATGCGCCAAGTTCCACCGCGACGCCAAGCGGCCTACTAGCGGCAAGCAATTTCTCTTCTTGGTTCACACCAACACCTCCACCGGCACAATTTCTAGGGTGCGATCGTTCACGGTTATGCGCGCGTCTACTTCGAGATTGGAGAGCCGCCGGTATCGGCCGTCGTCGTATACGTGCACCCCGCATTCATTGACAGTGCGAATGTCCCGCTGGGCATAGTGAGGACAGACAAGCGACAGATAGTCCTGCACTAGGACTCCCATTCGGCAGTCAACCTCCGATAGGTCCAGCATGAACCCGGGATGGCTATGTATCTGGCCTGCCCAATAACACTCGATTTCCCCTGCGAGCCGTGTGATGCGAGACATTGCGCGCATGGAGAGACTCAGGTGCAGCGGGTGCGTCACCAGGCCTGGCCCGTGGGGCACAACCAGATGCGTGATGGACACCGTTCCGGCCTCTTCGTTTCCGAACCACAGGCAGAGCCCCTCATGACCTATGGCGCCATAAGGGCGCATCGCCTCGACCGACTGCGGCAAGAGTTGACGCGGTAGGCTCCAAGTCGTACCCATAGTCACCCTCTCCCTAGGTAGGTGTTATCCAACAAGTGTTGAATCTGAAGGAGCGCGAAGACGAGTGGTTCGTCGGGCGTTTTATACCGCGTCGCGGCTGATCGCGCCCACTCCGGGTGGTAGCTGTTGCCCTCCGTAGTGAACGGCGCACATAGAAAAAGGCTGGACGGCCGGCTACCCTCGATGTTGGGCCAAGCGTGCTGGTCATTCTCGGCGCCGCTCACCACGTTGATGAACTTCAAGGAAAAGGGCATCGAGTAATCGGTCCAGCGCAGCCGGACCTTGTACAGTTCGGACGGCGCGGTGCGGGGATGCATCGTGCAAAAGACCTCGAGAGGGCTTGAGTCATCCCTCTCGAGGTTCCAGCGCTTTGCAACCGGCAACGCGAGGGCCGCCCAGAAGTGCTGTTCGAACAGCATCAGGTCGAACTCGGTTGCCATATTGCTAGCCTTGAACGAACTGTTCGATGAGCAGCAGTTCCAGTTCTTTTCCGTGCGTCACGAGGCTACTGAGGGTGACGCTCATGTTTGACTGGATGATGTCGTCGAACGACAACTGATACGTTTTTGTACCGCCGTCCACTGCCCCTTCAGTAAGGTGGAAGTGATTCAGTGCTGCGACCTTCACCTCCGCGAGCGTCATGGAGACGTTCGCATGCGGATCCACGTACGGCGCCTTAACGGGTGCGTAACGCACGCGCAGCACGACGGTTTGTTTTTCGAGGGCGCTGCTTTCGCCCGGATTTGATGCGTTCATATAGGTACTCACTTGCAAAAATAGGGTTTGCCCGCCGGCCATTTGGGCGTTGGGGATACCTTGACGGCCAGGGTGAGTGCCAACATAATCGCGGGTGCTAACCGACGCGTTCGCTTTGGCGACGTGTACCCCAGCGGTCGAGGATTCTGTTCTCGGCCGCTTTTTCATTTGTACGTGGTCATCATTCTCCTAGAGGTACCATCGATTTTTGGTAAATGTAACATGATCAATTTGATCGTGTCAAGCGATCACGATGGTTTGCAAATCACCTCGGAAGGAGTATCATTTCAACATGCACGAGACCGAATCAACCCCTCAGCGGCCCATGATCGACGACCTTCCCCGCCCGCAACGGGAGCGGCTAGCGCACATTGACTTCGCGTTGTACTTCCTCGGGGAGCTAAGGCGTCTTGACTTGGCCGGTAAATTTGAAACCGGTCCCGCAGGTGCAACAAGGGATATCGCGGTGTACCGCGACTACGCCCCAGAAAACTGTGAGCTTGATCCGGCTCAGAAGGTGTACCGGCCGTTACCCACGTTTAAGCCTCTATTCAGGCATTCGTCTAGGCGCGTTCTCACCGCACTGTCGGAGGGTTTTGGCGAAGGGCTAGGAGATGAGCTCGAACCTCTTGTCAGGTGCGACATACCATCGCCCTTAAGCGTTCCGGACACCTCGATCATTGCGCCTATCTCACGCGCGATACACCGCGGGCTGGCGGTCCGCCTACATTACACGTCCGTTCAAAGCGGGCGTACGGAAAAGACCCTTGTGCCGATCGCATTAGTGGATAACGGTATTCGTTGGCACGTCCGCGCTTTTGATCGTGAAAAGCAAGAATTCCGAGACTATGTACTCACTCGTATGGAGAACCCGGTTGTGCTCGAGGATAGTCCTGCGAAAAGAGACGAGAGCGCGGAGAATGATCCTCAGTGGAGTCGGATTATCCAATTAGATCTTGTTCCTCATCCAACCCATCCTCGGCCTGAATTGGTTAAAATGGATTACGGGATGCTGGACGGTGTTTTCAGGCTGAAGGTGCGAGCCGCTACAGCCGGCTACATGTTGAGACGCTGGTCAGTCGATTGTTCTCCGAATCATGAATTACCCTATATCGAGCATCCGCTGTGGCTGCCCGATCCGCTGGCGCTGTACGGCGCGAACAATGCTCAACTTGCGCCTGGATATATTGATCCAAAGGAACTCGCCGAAAAAATCAAGGCTCTATAAGCTACGATAATGTATTCGGCGTCCGCCGCACGATGTCGAGTTTGATTTCAGATAACACACGGATGCAGTCGACGAAAATTCCGTCACATCCGTGCGAAGCATCCAATGATGATTGAACCTTGCACGACTAGTCTGTCGCCCACGACAATAGTGTCGACGAGCATCACCCTAGTTTCAGCAATAGGCTTTCGGGGCGCAGATGCGTGTACCGTTTTAGCATCTGCATGGACTTGTGCCCGGTAACGCTTGCAACTTCCATTGGGTGCAGACCTTTTTCAAACAAACGACTCGCAGCCTCGTGACGTAGGTCATGCCATCGAAGGGTGCTCACCTCGGGGGCGTCGAGGCTGGCCCTCTTGATTGTTCGTTTCCAGACGCAGATCACTGCGTTGACACTCGTCCCGAACACCCGTCCCGTCAGCCTCTGAGGGATCACGTCCGCAGGGCCGAACCGCGAACGGGTCATGCGGGCCTCCGGGCCTTCTGCGATAGCTGCAAGGTGGCGAAATACAGCGACGGCTCGGCTGGACAGCGGAAGGATAGGGGGTACGCCCTTGTTCTCCGTGCCACGGGCAGTCGGTGGGAAATGAAGGAGACGACGTGCAAGATCGAGCCATTCCCACTGCACACTGAAGAGAGCCCCTTGTCGCAGGCTCGTTTCGATTGCCAACTCGAACGCAAGCGCTGCCCACAGATTGCCGCTAGCCGATAGGCGCGCGTGCAGCATCTCGAATTCGCCGGGACGTAAACGGCGATCCCTTGCCTCGCTGCCGGATGGCTTTCGGATGTTCTTCAAAGGATTCGTCAGCGCTTCCATACCCCATTCCTTTCGGGCGATTTCGAAAAGGTGGCTGACGACCTGAAGTTCGAGCCGAATAGTGTTTTCCGCGCGCCCGGCTGCCCTGCGTTCGTCTCGATACTTCGCGAAATCTGCGCCGCGCAAGTTGGCTAGAGTTCGATGCGACAGATCGTTGTCGATCCAGCGTTGGATGCGCCGGTTTTCCTGATACGGGTGGCGCTTCTCGGGGACGATCTCGCGGCGGTACCGCTCCAAGGCTTGGCGGAGCGTGGTTCGCTCAGCTTCCGTACGATCGACGTACGCCCCGCTGTCCATCTCCGACTCCACCCGCCTCGCCCATTGCTGCGCTTGCTGCTTCGTGTCGAACGACCGATAGACGGGTTTGTAACCGCGTCGGCGGACTTCGGCGCGCCAGTAGGCGCCGCGCTGACTGATGTACGCCATTTCCAGACTCCATGCGAAAGGGTTGAGATCGCTTGGTCTGGATTCTTCCGTTCCGGCAGTTTTCCGGCAAAGGCCAGTTTTTGACGCCTGCACACGCAGGCTGCAGACGAAAAAAAAGCACCGCGATCGCTCGCAAGTGCTTGATTTTCAACTGCAGAATTCGGTGGTGGGGCGTGAGTGGCTCGAACACTCGACCTACGGATTAAGAGTCCGCTGCTCTACCAACTGAGCTAACGCCCCCAACAGACTGCGAAGTATGCAGGATTTTTCCGACCTTGCCTAGCCCCTTTCGCAATTTCCTTAAAAAAATTCTCGGCCCCGGCCGCTCCGCCGGAGCTCGAGGCACGCGGCACTTTCCCGAGTGCTCCCTCTTTGATGCACTTTTCGCGGTCCCGGTATGATGACGCCACCGCAACGCCCCGCGATCGTCGCGAGGCCGGCCCCGGAGGCAAATCATGGACGAAACCGAGGTTCTCGCGCTGCTCGACCGAGTGCTCGCGCCATGGGTGCGGGCGCTCGGGCTGAAACCGGTCTCTGTCACGGACGAAGGCGCCACGCTGCGCCTGCCGTTTTCGGGCGAGTTGCGGCATTCGGGCGGCGTCATCTGCGGGCAGGTCTTCATGGCGGCAGCCGACACGGCGATGGTCATCGCGATCTCCGCCGCGCTCGGCGAGTTCAAGCCGATGACGACGGTCTCGCAGAACATCAGCTTCATTCGCGCGGTCCGCAACGGCGACGTCCTGGTCACGGCCCGCGTGCTGCGCCTCGGGCGCAACCTCGTGTTCGGCGAAGTCGAATTGACCGACGAAGACGGCAAGTTGGCGTGCCACGCCACCACCACCTACGCGCTTCTCAATTAAGCCGGTGCGGAAATCCAAACACAGCTGCGGCACGTCTGCGCCTGTCTCGGAAACAAGCGCGGCAGGAGACAACGTACGGCGCGCCTGAAGGAAAACGGAAAGCATGTTCGATCAGGTCGTATTCGCGGGAGGCGGCAACCGCTGCTGGTGGCAGGCAGGCTTCTGGGACGTGGTGCAACCGGAAATCGGCCTCGAGCCCCGTGTGATCACGGCGATCTCGGCGGGCGCGGCAACCGCCTGCATGCTCTACACGCGCGACGCCGACTGGGTAATGCGCTATTACGACGACGTGCTGCGCCACAACACAAAAAACGCCTACTGGGGCAATCTCTTGCGGCGCGGCAAACCTGTCTTTCCGCACTATCGGATCTACCGCCAGGCGCTGCTCGACATCTACGGCGAGTCGTTCGCGAAGCTCGCGGATGCGCCGGAGATTCGCGTCGGCGTCTCGCATTTGCCGCGCTGGCTCGGCGCGCGCAGCGCGGTGGCCGCCGGGCTGATCGCGTACAACATCGAAAAGCACGTGCGCAAGACGCTGCATCCGACGCTCGGCCGCTCGCTCGGCTTTCATCCGGAATTCGTTCGCGTACAGGACTGCGCGCGTGTTGAAGATCTCGCCGATCTGATCCTGCAGTCGTCGTGCACGCCGCCGTTCACGCCGGTTCTGCGGCGCAACGGCCGTCCTGTGCTCGATGGCGGGATGGTCGACAACGTGCCCGTCGGCGCGCTCGACGCCGCGCCCGGCCGCGTGCTGGTGATGGTGACGCGGCTCTATCCGCGACCGCAGACTTTCACGGTCGCGCACGGCGAGCAGCAACGCGTCTACGTACAGCCGTCGCGCAAGGTGCCGATTTCCAGTTGGGACTACACGAGCCCGGCGCAAATGCGGCCGGCGTACGATCTCGGCCGCGCCGACGGCGAGCAGTTTCTACAACGCTTACCGGAAATGTTGGATGCCGCAGCGCGCGTTTGATATTCAACGCGCGATGGCAGGCCATCGCGCGGCAACGCTGGTCGAACGTCAGCGCGGTTCGGCAGGGCTTGCAATAAGAAAGCGGCGCCGAGCGTTGCTCACGCTCGGCGCCGCCATCCTGATCCGCTCATTCAGCGCGAGTCGCGTTCGCGTTGCCGGTTATGGCGGCGCGCGCCGGAAATTGCCTCGGGATTCGCGACGCTCGTCGTATCGCCGCGATCGAACGCGAGGATGTTGTTGAACGCCGCGCTGAAATACAGCTCGTAGCTTCCCCGCTCGACATAGCCGATGTGCGGCGTGCAGATCACGTTTTCCATCCGCAGCAGCCCGTAGCCTTGCAGGATCGGCTCGCTTTCGTAGACGTCGACGGCCACCATCCCCGGCCGGTTGCGCGCAAGCGCGGCAGCAAGCGCACCCTCGTCGAACAGCTCCGCGCGGCTCGTGTTGACAAGCAGCGATGTCGGCTTCATGCGCAGCAAGTCGTCGAGCTTGACGATGCCGCGCGTGTCGTCGTGCAGGCGCAGATGCAGCGTCAACACATCGCTTTGCTCGAAGAACGCTTCACGGCTTTCAGCGACGTCGTAGCCGTCGGCCTTTGCCGCTTCGACCGAATGCTCGCGTCCCCAGATCATCACCTTCATCCCGAAGGCCTTGCCGTAGCCCGCGACGAGCCGGCCGATCTTGCCGTAGCCCCAAATGCCGAGCGTTTGCCCGCGCAGCACTTGCCCGAGCCCGAAATTCGGCGGCAGCGCCGATGTTTTCAGTCCCGACTGCTGCCACGCGCCTTGCTTCAGGTTCGCTACGTATTGCGGAATGCGCCGCTGTGCGGCCATGATGAGCGCCCAGGTCAGCTCCGCCGGCGCGATTGGCGAGCCGACGCCTTCGAGCACGGAAATGCCGCGCTCGGTACACGCTTCGAGATCGATATGGCCCGCGATTTTTCCGGTTTGACTGATCATGCGCAGATGCGGGCATTTGTCGAGCAACTGCGAGGTGATGCGCGTGCGTTCGCGAATCAGCACGAGCGCATCGACTTCCGCGAGACGGCTCGCCAACTGACCGAGGCCGCGCACCGTGTTGTTGAATACTTTGACTTCGTGATCCGCAAGCAATTGAAAACAATCGAGCTTGCGTACCGCGTCCTGGTAGTCGTCGAGAATGGCAATCTTCATAAGCAGGTGTGTTTTGCAGCGCACGATGTGCGCATTAAATGGAGTGATATCCTTGACGCTCCAACCTGTGGTGTGAAGCACAAGCTGGCATGAGCGATGCGACGCCAGTCATCACGATGCTCATTACTGTGGATAGACAGGACTCTCACTTTTTAACAGCTTGTTGCGTCAAGACGCAAGCCATGAGCAACAATGGCCGCTGCCCGCAAGCTGAATGGCTCCTGACGTCATGCAATTCGGCACGCACAGGGGTTTCCCCAATGCCGTGCGAACGCGCCTCTCGCCCGCAGCGTCAGCGAGCGCCTACCGTTTCACTTTTCACAATCACAAAACGGAGACAGCTCAATGAATCATGCCGCCTTTGGAGGCCAATCCACACTTGAAGCACCTGCCTACATCAAGCATCGCCGGCTGATCGAGTGGGTCCAGCGCATCGCTGCGTTGACGAAGCCCGAGCACATCGTCTGGTGCGACGGCTCGCAGGACGAATACGACCGCCTGTGCGCCCAAATGGTTGCAGCCGGTACGCTGAAAAAACTCAATCCGGAAAAGCGGCCGAACTCTTATCTCGCGTGGTCCGATCCGTCGGACGTGGCGCGTGTCGAAGATCGCACTTTCATCTGCGCGCAGCATCGCGAAGACGCTGGGCCGACCAACAACTGGATCGAGCCCGAGCAAATGCGCTCGACGCTCAACGGCCTGTTCGACGGCTCGATGCGCGGCCGCACGATGTATGTCGTGCCGTTCTCGATGGGGCCGCTCGGTTCGCCGATCGCGCACATCGGCATCGAGCTGACCGACAGCCCCTACGTCGTGACCAACATGCGGATCATGACGCGCATGGGCCGCAAGGTGTACGACGTGCTGGGCGCCGACGGCGCGTTCGTGCCGTGCGTGCATTCGGTCGGTGCGCCGCTGGCCGAGGGTGAAGCCGATGTGAGTTGGCCGTGCAACGACACGAAGTACATCGTCCACTTTCCCGAGTCGCGCGAAATCTGGAGCTTCGGCTCGGGCTACGGCGGCAACGCGCTGCTCGGCAAGAAATGTTTCGCGCTGCGCATTGCGTCGGCGATGGGCCGCGCCGAAGGCTGGCTCGCCGAGCACATGCTGATCCTCAGCGTGACGTCGCCGGAGGGCCGCAAGTACCACGTCGCCGCGGCATTCCCGTCGGCGTGCGGCAAGACCAACTTCGCGATGCTGATTCCTCCGCAAGGCATGAGCGGCTGGTCGATCTCGACGATCGGCGACGACATCGCGTGGATCAAGCCCGGCAAGGATGGCCGTCTCTACGCGATCAATCCGGAGGCCGGCTGCTTCGGCGTCGCGCCGGGCACGAGCGAGAAGACCAACTTCAACGCGATGGCGACGTTGAAGGCGAACGTGATCTTCACGAACGTCGCGTTGGCCGACGACGGCGACGTCTGGTGGGAAGGCATGACCGACGAGCCGCCCGCACACCTCGTCGATTGGCAAGGCAACGACTGGACGCCCGCGATCGCGAAGGAAACCGGCCGCAAGGCGGCGCACCCGAATGCGCGCTTCACGGCGCCGGCGTCGCAATGTCCGTCGATCGACGCCGACTGGGAGAACCCGGCCGGCGTCGCCATCGACGCGTTCATCTTCGGCGGACGCCGCTCCACCACGGTGCCGCTCGTGACCGAGGCGCGCACCTGGGTCGAAGGTGTCTACATGGCGGCGACGATGGGCTCGGAGACGACCGCTGCGGCCGCGGGCCAGCAAGGCGTCGTGCGCCGCGATCCGTTCGCGATGCTGCCGTTCTGCGGCTACAACATGAGCGACTACTTCGGGCACTGGCTGAGCGTCGGCGGCAAGCTCGAGGCGCTTGGGGCAAAGCTGCCGAAGATCTTCTGCGTGAACTGGTTCCGCAAGGGCGCGGACGGCAAGTTCGTCTGGCCCGGTTTCGGCGAAAACATGCGCGTGCTGCGCTGGATGATCGGCCGCATCGAGTCGCGCGCTGTGGGTACCGATCACGCATTCGGCGTCTCGCCGCGTTACGAGGACATCGACTGGCAGGGCCTCGAGTTCACGCGTGAGCAGTTCGAAGAGGTCATTTCCGTCGACGATGCTGCCTGGCGAAAGGAGCTGGCGCTGCACGGCGAGCTTTTCGAAACTTTGCGTCACCGCTTGCCGGAGGCGCTTACACAAACCAAGATCGCGTTCGAGAGCCGCCTCCACGTGTAGGAGTGGGGATCGTCGCGTTGTCGGAAAGGCCGCCTTCGGGCGGCTTTTTAAATTTCGCGGGGCAATTTCTTCAAATTAGAGGGCAGCAACAAAAAATCCAGTTCGACCCCGTCGGCACTTTTAAGCGTTTCTCGCCTGGAGTACCGAGCCGCGTTTAATTGTCGATTGTTTCTTAAAACGGAATGATCGATAGCCTCCGCATGCACCAAAACAAACAATCGACAAAAGCCCACAAGAAATCTGCTCTCGTTGAGCAACTCTGCACGAATTCTCCAGTCGTAGGACAATTACTTATTGTGTTTCTCACGTTTCCGTACCCTGAAGCCGCTGCAGGAGTTGTCAATGGATCATTTGCAGTCAATGCGCGTGTTCGTCAAAGTGGCGGATCTCGGCAGTTTCGCTCGCGCCGCCAGCGCGATGGACATCTCGAACGCAGTCGCCACCCGTCATGTCGCCGACCTGGAAGGCCGGCTGGGCACGCGTCTGCTTAATCGCACCACCCGCAGCCTCTCGCTTACCGAATCCGGTCAGGTTTATCTCGAGCGCGCGCGGCAGATTCTCGACGAGCTCGAAGACGTCGAACAGATGGTCGTCGCGCGCAATCACGAGCCGGTCGGCACGCTGCGCATCGTCGCGCCCGTCGTGTTCGGGCTGCATAACCTCGCTCCGGTGCTGCAGACGTACACGGAGCGCTATCCGAAGGTCGTTCCCGATGTGACGCTGGTCGACCGGCAGGTCGATTTGGTCGAAGAGGGTTTCGACGTCGGTATCGTGATCGCGCGTCAGATGCGCAGCGCGAGCATCGTCACGCGCCGCCTCACGACCGGCTGCCTGACCGTTTGCGCGACGCCGGCCTACCTCGAGAAGCATGGCGTGCCGACGCGCCCGGAGCATCTGCTAGAGCATCCGTGCTTGAGCCTGCCGTCCGAGTATTGGGGCGACGAGCGCGTGTTCACGGGGCCGGATGGCGAGATGCGTGTGCGTCCGGCGAACGTGATCATCGCGAACAACACGGAGATGCTGCGCCAGTTCGCCTTGCTCGGCATGGGCATCGCGATTCTGCCGAGCTATCTGATCGGCAGCGACATGACGCGCGGCCGCCTCGTGCGTCTCCTGGGCGATTACCGCTTGCCGCAGGTCGAGATCAACGTCGGGTATCCGAGCCGCCGCCATTTGCCGGCGAAGGTGCGCACGTTCATCGATCACCTGGTCGAGCATTTCAGCCAAACGCCCAACAGCCAGCTGGGCGAACAGTGGATCAAGGGCGGCATGGTGCGGCCGGTCGCGGCGGTGCCGGCAGCTGTCGAATTGCGCGCGGGCAAGCCGGGGTTCGCGCACGGCGATGGCGGTGAGCGCCCTGAGTTGATCGATGCCGAATTGGCGCCGAAAGTGGCGAAATCGCCTCGCACGCGTGCGCCAGAGCCTTGGCCGCTGTACGCGAATGAGCACTGAAAGGCGCGGCGGGAAGCCGGCACTTGGAAAACAAAAGCGCAGTCAAGGCTGCGCTTTTGTTTCGGACGTACTCTTTATTGGGGCATTCAGATGCGCAGGACGTTGAGCGCCCGTTAGGCCTTGGGCATCTCCCCGCCGCCAGCAGCCGGCAGAAAACCGGCTGCCCACTAGACAGTTATGAGCCGGTCTTCCGCGCCGGCGTCTTTCTTGCCGCCGTCTTGGCCGCCGGTTTTTCGGCAGTGCTCTTGGCCGTCTTCGCTGTGGCCCTCACCGCGGTTTTCTTGGCGGGCACGGCAGCTTCATCGGCGTCTGCGCCCGCCGCTTCAGCAGTCTTCGCCGCTGTTTTCGACGCAGTCTTCGCAGCCGTTTTCGCCGACGGCTCCTTCTTTTCGAATTCGAAGCCGATCTTGCCGTCGCTCTGCTTGACGAGGAACGCCTTGAAATTGCGACCGGTTCGGGACGACTTGAAGTTCGTCAGCAAATCTGTGCGGCCTTCGTCCAGCAATTTTGCCATCTGCTCGCGGGCGATCTCCTGCTGAAGGATGACCTTGCCCGAGCGGAAGTCGCAGGTCTTGGGGCTCGCCACCGAGTTCTCGCAGACGTAGCTCATGCCGTGCTCAAACACGCGTGCCTTGCACTTCGGGCACGCGCCGACCGACTGTTGCTCCGAGAAATCCGGCGCGTCGCCGTCCTCGCCGCCTTGATCCTGGCCGAAATCGAACTCGAGCTTGTGGTTCTTCGTTTCATCGTCGAATGCGAGCTTGAGGATGGCCGAGAACGGCCGGCCCATCTTGCTGCGGAAGCCCGACAGCGGGCCGATTTCCTTCTTCTGCAGCAGCTCTTCGACTTCCTCGATTTCGAACTGGCGGCTGCCCGGGATCTTCGAAATCGAGAATTCACACTTCGTGCAAGCGAAGCGGCGATAATTTTCCTTCACTTGGCCGCCGCAGTTCGGGCACGGCGTGGTGAGCGTCGCATAGTCGCCGGGGATCGTGTCGGAGTCGTATTCTTTCGCCCGCTTGACGATGGTCTGCGTCATGCGGGCGATCTCCTGCATGAACGCATCGCGCGGAAGATTGCCGCGCTCCATTTGCGAGAGCTTGTATTCCCATTCGCCCGTCAGTTCCGGCGCCGTCAGTTCCTTCACGCCGAGGCCGCGCAAGAGCGTCATCAACTGGAACGCCTTCGCCGTCGGAATCAGGTCGCGGCCTTCGCGCAACAGGTATTTTTCGCCGAGCAGGCCTTCGATGATCGCCGCGCGCGTTGCCGGCGTGCCCAGACCCTTCGCGGCCATCGCCTCGCGCAGTTCGTCATCCTCGACGAGCTTGCCCGCGCCTTCCATGGCCGACAGCAAAGTCGCTTCGTTGTAGCGCGCAGGCGGCTTGGTGGTGAGCGCGTGAGCTGCGATCTCGTCGGTCTTGACCTTCTCGTTCGGCTGGACCGGCACTAGGTTCGCGTCCTCGCCGCTCGTTTCGCGGCCGTAGACCTGCAGCCACCCCGGCTCGACGAGCACCTTGCCTTCGGTCTTGAAGCGATGGCCGGCGACTTCGGTGAGCCGCGTCGTCACTTTGTACTCGGCGGCCGGGAAGAACACGGCGAGAAAGCGCTTCACCACGAGGTCGTAGAGCTTCTGCTCGGGCTCCGATAGCGCCTTCGGCGCCTGCAGCGTCGGGATGATTGCGAAGTGGTCGCTGATCTTCGAGTTGTCGAAGATGCGCTTGTTCGGCTTTACCCAGCCCTTGTCGAGCACCTGCTTCGCGAACGGCAGGTAGTTGTTGCTTTCCTTGAGCATGTCGAGCGTGCTCTTGACGGTGCCGAGGTAGTCCTCCGGCAGCGCGCGTGCGTCGGTACGCGGATAGGTGAGCACCTTGTGCTTTTCGTACAGCGCTTGCGCGAGCCCTAGCGTGTTCTTCGCAGAGAAGCCGAAGCGGCCGTTCGCTTCGCGCTGCAGGCTCGTCAGGTCGAAGAGCAGCGGCGAAAGCTGGGTAGACGGCTTCGATTCCTCGGTGACGGTGCCGATCTGCTCGCGGCACGCGGCCACCACGGTTTCGGCCGCGGCGAGGCTCCAGAGGCGTGAGTCGCGCTTTTCCGGATCGAACTCCTCTTTCTTGAACTTCGGATCGAACCAGCGGCCCTCGTAGAAGCCGCCGGCGCAGACGAACTGTGCGCGCACTTCCCAATAGTCGCGCGGCACGAAATTGCGGATTTTCTCTTCGCGTTCGACGACGATCGACAAGGTTGGCGTCTGAACGCGGCCGACTGTCGTCAGGAAGAACCCGCCGCCCTTGCTGTTGAACGCGGTCATCGCACGCGTGCCGTTGATGCCGACGAGCCAGTCCGCTTCCGAGCGGCAGCGCGCCGCATCGGCGAGCGGCCGCATGTCCTCGTCGCTGCGCAGATGGGCAAAACCGTCGCGGATCGAGGCGGGGGTCATCGACTGCAGCCACAGGCGCTGCACCGGCTGCTTGGACTTCGCGTGCTGCGCGATCAGGCGGAAAATCAGCTCGCCCTCGCGCCCCGCGTCGCATGCGTTGATGAGGCGGTCGACGTCCTTGCGCTTCATCAGCTTCGTCAGCACCTTGAGCCGCGATTCGCTTTTCGCGATCGGGTTCAAGTCGAAATGGGGCGGAATGACCGGAAGGTGCGCAAAGCTCCATTTGCCGCGCTTTACCTCGTATTCCTCGGGGGCAGCGATCTCGAGCAGGTGGCCGACCGCGGACGAAAGCACGTAGTCGTCGCTCTCGTAGTACTCGTCATGTTTGGTAAAGCCGCCCAGCGCCCGCGCGATGTCGTTCGCGACAGAAGGCTTCTCCGCAATAATCAGTGCTTTGGACATGACTGGATGTGAGGTGTGTGGAACGGGGTCAAAACCCGGATAGTGGTCTCATTAACGACCGCTTTATAGCACACGGCGTTCCGCTTGTTTAAAAACGCGCGCAATGTTAAGTGCGGGCCGCGCTGAAGACAAGCAAGCCGACAAGCAAGCGGCGCTCGGCTCCCAGCCGGTGCTGAGAGCGGCCGGGGCAGAAGGGGGCGCTTGCGAGTCAGGCTGCGGCGAGCGCCGGGCGCAGCTTCGGCGCGCCGATGGAGTTCGGCAGCGCGGTCAGATCGGACAGCATGCGCTCGACGATCGACAGGTGCGGCAAGACGGTGCCGAAAAAGCGCGTGGTGACGCCGTCTTCTATCAGGATCGTCGGGAAGTTCTCGACGTCGAGGTCCTCGAAGCGGTCTGCGTGGGTTTCGACGTCGATCCAGGCGAAGCAGATGTCCGGGTGCGCGTCGGCGAGGCGGTCGAAACCCGTGCGGTAGTCGCGGCAGGTTCCGCACCATTCCGCGCACAGGCAGGCGACCAGGAGGGTATCGGTGTCGTTGATGCGCTCGGCGATCCGGTCTGCGTCGGTGTCGAGATTCAGCGCTGGCATTGTGTTTCCTTGCGTTCTTTTCTGAAGTGCGAACTGCTTGCGGCGACTGTAGCACGGCTCTCGCGGGGCGGCGCGTTCGTCGGTACGCTTAGCCGCGCTCGATGCGCGCGAAGCGCCCGCCCGGCAGCGCCGTCAGCCGGCCGGCGAGTTCCAGTTGCAGCAGCGTGCTTTGCAACGTCGAATTTTCCATCTCGGTTCTGGCCGCGAGGATTTCGAATGTCGCGGGCGCATGGCCGAGGGCGGCGAGCAGGCGCTCGGCTTGGGCGTCCAGCGGTGGTGGGAGCGTGCTTGGCGTTCCTGCGGGCGCGGGTGCGGCTTGGAGATTCGCCGAAGCGCCTGACGACCGGCGCTTTGCTGGCGCACCGGCCCGCGCGATGGGCAACGAACGTTTTGTCCCAACGCCGACGCCGAGTTCGTCCAACACCTCCTCCGGCGTCTCGACCAGTTTCGCCCCTTCCCTGATGATGCGGTGACAGCCGCGCGAAAGCGGCGCATGGATCGAGCCGGGAATCGCGAATACATCGCGCCCCATCTCGTTGGCGAGGCGCGCCGTGATCAGCGAACCCGAGCGCAGCGCGGCTTCAACGATCAGCACGCCGCTCGAAAGCCCCGCGATCAGCCGGTTGCGCTGCGGAAAATGGGCGGGCCTCGCGACCGTTCCGAGCGGCCATTCCGACAGAATCACCCCTTCCGCGGCGATCCGATGCGCGAGTGCGTGATGCTGGGCCGGATAGACGATGTCGGCGCCGGTGCCGATCACGGCGGTCGTGCTGCTGCGCCCGGCCAGTGCTCCGCGGTGCGCTGCGCCGTCGATGCCGATCGCGAGACCGGAGACGACGCTCAAGCCGGCATCCGACAGGGCGCGCGCGAATCGGGTGGCGTCTTCGAGCCCCTGTGGCGTCGCATTGCGGCTGCCGACGACAGCGACGCTCATTGCGTGCAGCAAATCCATACGGCCTTTTACATATAGCAGCGCTGGCGGATCGGGCATCATGAGGAGCGCCGGCGGGTAGGCCGGATCACCTAACGTGACGATCTCGTTGCCGGACTGCGCGCGCCAGAGCGCCGTGTCGGCGAGCTGCTGAGCAAAGCCCGGAGGCGGTTCTGCGAGCACGGCTTGCGCAACGGCCTCTCCGGCGATCGCCGCCAGCGCGTGAAAAGGCGTGGCGAGCACGGCTTCGGGCAAACCGAACGCGTCGAGCAGTGCGCGCAGCGCGGTGGGCGAAAGTCCGCGCGCAGTGGCAAGCCGCAGCCACGCGGCGAGTTCGGTGTCGGTCATCGGCAAGGTCTGCATGGCGGGTCGGGCCTCGAGCGCCGCCTGCGGGCGTCCAGGCAGCATGCTAAAATTTTCATCATCCGAAATACAATGCAGCGCCGCGCAAGGTCGCGGGTGTCCGTGGCTGCGTCCAAACAAGGTGAGTTGAATCTGCTGGGTTCAGTCGACATCTTCGAGACGCGTCGCTGAGCCCGCAAGCTGACCGATCGGTCTATTGCCGTATCCGGCGTTTTTCGTCACGGTATTGCTTTGCGCGACTGCATCCGACCACTTTCAAGATCATGGCCTTACTCAGCATCCTCAATTACCCCGATAAACGCCTGCATAAAATCGCGAAACCGGTCGAGGCCGTCGACGATCGCATCCGCAAACTCGTGGCCGACATGGGCGAGACGATGTACGCGGCGCCCGGCGTCGGCCTCGCCGCAACGCAGGTCGACGTGCATGAGCGCGTCATCGTGATCGATGTGTCGGAGACGCACGATCAACTGATGGCGTTCATCAATCCGGTGATCCTTTGGTCGAGTGACGAGCGCAAGATCAACGAGGAAGGCTGCTTGTCGGTGCCGGGCATTTACGACAGCGTCGAGCGCGCCGAAAGGGTGCGCGTGCGGGCGCTGAACGAGAAGGCTGAAACGTTCGAGATCGACTGCGACGGGCTGCTGGCGGTCTGCATCCAGCATGAAATGGATCACTTGATGGGGCGGGTGTTCGTCGAGTACCTGTCGCCGCTCAAGCAGACGCGCATCAAGACCAAGATGAAAAAACTCGCGCACGCGATGTAACACCCTGCGCCGGGTTTTGCCCGGGTTTTGCCCGGGTTTTGCCGTTAACGCGCTCACTTGCTGTTTATTCGAATCTCACCCCTATGGCTCCCACGTTGCGCGTCGTTTTTGCCGGAACGCCGGAATTCGCAGCGGCTGCACTAGCCGCCGTTCATACAGCCGGATTTCCGGTGCCGCTCGTGCTGACCCAGCCCGACCGGCCCGCCGGCCGCGGCATGAAGCTTCAGGCGAGCGCCGTCAAACGCTACGCGCAGGAACACGGGCTTGCCGTCTCGCAGCCGCCGTCGCTGCGCCGCGCGGGGAAGTATCCCGCCGAAGCGGCCGCCGCGATCGATCAGCTTCGCGCGACGCCGCACGATGTGATGGTTGTTGCCGCATACGGCCTGCTGCTGCCGCAGGAAGTGCTCGATATCCCGCCGTACGGCTGCATCAACATTCACGCTTCACTCTTGCCGCGCTGGCGCGGTGCGGCGCCGATTCATCGCGCGCTCGAAGCCGGCGACGTCGAAACCGGCATCACGCTGATGCGCATGGACGCGGGCCTCGATACGGGCGCGATGCTGACCGTGGGCCGCGTGCCGATCGAATCGAACGACACGACCGCTACCTTGCACGACAAGCTAGCGGCTGAAGGCGCGCGTCTGATTGTCGATGCGCTCGCTGAGCTTGAAATGAGCGGTACGTTGCAAGAAACGCCGCAGCCCGAAGAGGGCGTGACGTACGCCGAAAAAATCGGCAAGCACGAAGCCGCGCTCGACTGGCGCCGGCCAGCCGCCGTCTTGGCGCGGCAGGTTCGCGCGTTCGATCCGTTTCCGGGCGGCGTCGCCACGCTCGGCGACGGTACGGCGCTGAAAATCTGGGCGGCAGAGCCAGTCGCTGTACGCGGTAACGGCACGGCCGAGCCTGGCGCGATCGTCGAGGTTTCCGCAGACGGCGTCGTCGTCGCTTGTGGCGAAGGCGCGTTGCGCTTGACTCAATTGCAGAAGCCGGGCGGCAAGCGTCTGCCGGTGCGCGAATTCCTGGCCGGCGCGGTCCTCTCGGCGGGACAGCGCTTCGGATTGCCCGAGTCGCAATGAGCGTTACGTCGGGGAGGCGGACGCAGCACCTAGCCCGACCGGCCAGGTCGCGCGGCGGCTGCGGCGCGCGTTAGAATCGTCCGTGCGCCTCGTTCTCAAATACGCCACTCAAGGTTCGCCATGTTCGGCATCGTCCACTTCGCGTTTTTTATCGCCGCCGTCTTCCTGCTCAATGTGACGCCGGGGCCGGATACGGCTTACATCGTTGGCCGCAGCGTGGCGCAGGGGCGCGGCGCGGGCTTGATGTCGGCGCTCGGCATTTCGGCTGGCTGCTGCGTGCACTCGCTCGCATGCGCGTTCGGGTTGACTGCGCTGCTGGCGGCATCGGCAACCGCTTTTACGGTCATCAAGTTTGTCGGTGCGCTGTATCTGATCTATCTCGGCGTGCGCCTCATCTTCGCGAAACCGGAGAAAGCGGAGGCTGCGGGCAACGCACGCGCAGCGGGCGGTCCGAAGTCGTTGAAACAACTCTTCATGCAAGGCTTCTGGACCAACGTCCTGAATCCGAAAGTCGTGTTGTTCTTCGTGTCGTTCTTCCCGCAGTTCGTCGCCGCGGACAGCGAGCACAAGACGCTCGCGTTCCTGTCTCTCGGCGTCGTGTTCGTGCTGATGAGCATGGTGTGGAACAGTTTCGTCGCGTGGATCGCCGGCAGCGTCACGCAACGGCTGGGCGGCAAGCCCGCGGTGAAGCGGTGGCTGGATCGCGGTGTCGGCAGTGCGTTTGTCGGGCTCGGCATCAAGCTCGCCACCACGCGGCACTGATTGAATTTTTTGCGCTCGCCCTGATCTAACAAAATCCTTGCAATTCTCTGCTCGCCAATTGGGCGGAACAAGGCGTGGTGCACGCAAACAGGTTAGGAGCAAGCATGTTCAATTGGGTCAAAACGGCAATGCTGATGGCCGCGATCACGGCCCTCTTCATTGTGATCGGCGGGATGATCGGCGGGCATCGAGGCATGATGCTGGCGCTCCTCATCGCGCTCGGCATGAATTTCTTTTCGTACTGGTTCTCGGACAAGATGGTCCTGCGCATGTACAACGCACAGGAAGTGGACGAATCGAGTGCGCCCCAGTTCTACCGGATGGTCCGCGAGCTGGCCACGCGTGCGCAATTGCCGATGCCGCGCGTCTATTTGATCAACGAAGACGCACCGAACGCGTTCGCCACGGGCCGCAATCCCGAGCACGCGGCTGTCGCCGCCACCACGGGTATTTTGCGCGTGCTGTCCGAACGCGAGATGCGCGGAGTCATGTCGCATGAGCTCGCGCACGTGAAGCATCGCGACATCCTGATCTCGACGATCTCCGCGACGATGGCCGGCGCGATCTCGGCGCTCGCGAACTTCGCGATGTTCTTCGGCGGTCGCGACGAAGAAGGGCGGCCGAGCAATCCGATCGCGGGTATTGCCGTCGCGCTGCTCGCGCCTATTGCAGGTGCGCTGATACAGATGGCGATTTCGCGCGCGCGTGAGTTCGAAGCGGACCGCGGCGGCGCGCAAATCTCCGGTGATCCGCAGGCGCTCGCCTCGGCGCTCGACAAGATCCATCGCTACGCGCAGGGCATCCCGTTTGCGGCTGCGGAAGCGCATCCGTCTACGGCACAGATGATGATCATGAATCCGCTGTCGGGTGGCAGTATCGCGAATCTCTTCTCGACGCACCCGGCAACAGAAGAGCGGATTGCCCGCTTGATGGAAATGGCGCGCACCGGGCGATTCGATTGACGCGTGATATCAGGCGCAATGCGCACGCTCGTAGCTGAGCCGTAGCCGAAAGGGCGAGTCGAGAGGCTCGCCCTTTCGCTTTGTCGGCCGGAGTTAGTGCTTCAGCACTTACTCCGGCCCCATGCAGAACACTTAACCCGGTCCCATGCAACGCTATCGACCACGCCGTTCAATCGCGGGCCTCGGCTAGCGGTGGCAACAACGGGCGCTCGACCGTCTTCGCCGATGGTCAACCATCCGACGGATCGCCCGCCTCGCCACGCTACAATGTGACGTTTGCCAAGCGGGTGTGCCGCGCCATTTCGATGCGGCAGCTCGAAGCTCCTCCATGACTCAAAAATCCGCCGCACGCCGCCAGTCGAAACAGCCCGCAGCGCCGAATTATGCGGCGCGACAGGCGCGCCTGTCGGCACTTCGCCTCGTGCCTGATTCGCTCGGTTTTGCGCTCGATGGCGCTGCGCAGGCCGTCGGCGCCGTCCGTTCAGGTACCGCGCTGCCGGCGGCGCTTGCCGCCGTGCACGCCTCGACGAGTGCGGCTCACATCGCGTCGGCGCGCGGCGCCGTGCAAGACATTGCCTATCGAACGCTGCGCCGTCTCGCGACCGCCGACTGGCTCGTCGCGAAGCTGGTCCGCAAGGCGCCGCCTGCGCATGTCGGCAACGTGCTGTGTTGCGCGCTCGCGCTACTGTCCGATGACATCGATACGGCCGCTTACGCGCCGTTCACGGTCGTCGATCAGGCCGTCGACGCAATCGGCGCGAGACGCGAATTCGCCTTCGCGAAAGGTCTCGTCAACGCCGTGCTGCGCAACTTCCTGCGCGAGCGCGATGCGCTGCTGAATGACTCCCGCGCGGACCGCGTCGCGCACTGGAACTATCCGGCATGGTGGATCGACGCGGTCGAACGCGCGTGGCCCGATCGCTGGCAGGACATTCTGGAATCAGGCAATCGACAAGGGCCGTTGACACTGCGCGTCAACGCACGCCATTCGACGGTGGCGGCGTACTTGGAAACGTTGCGCGCACATCAAATCGACGCGAGGCAGGCAGGCGTTCACGCGGTGCGGCTGGAAACGCCGATGCCTGTCGAGCGCGTCCCGGGCTTTTCCGATGGCGTCGTGTCCGTTCAGGACGCCGGCGCACAACTCGCTGCGCTTTGGCTCGGCGCGCGCGACGGCATGCACGTCCTCGATGCGTGCGCGGCGCCCGGCGGCAAGACCGGACACGTGCTCGAGCTGGCCGACGTCGACCTCGTCGCGCTCGAAAGCGACGCATCGCGGGCGGCGCGCATCGGCGAAAATCTCGCGCGCCTCAGACTCAGCGCAGACGTGCGCATCGGAGATGCCGGCGATCCCTCGCAATGGCACGACGGCGCCGCGTTCGACCGCATACTTGCCGACGTGCCCTGTTCGGCGTCGGGCATCGTCCGGCGCCATCCCGACATCCGCTGGCTGCGGCGCGAATCGGATATCGCCGCGCTCGCCGCCGAGCAGCGGCGCATCCTCGCCGCACTATGGCCGCTCGTAAAACGTGGCGGCGAATTGCTTTACGTTACGTGCTCGATCTTTCCTGAAGAAGGCGAGTTGCAGGCACAGTGGTTTGAAAGCGCGCATGAAGATGCGGTACGATTGGACGCACCGGGACAACTGGTGCCGGTTCTCGCCCTCGAACAAGCCGGAGCGACGGCCGAACTTCCGAGCGCAACGCAACTCGGGCAGCGCACCGGTTCAGACACAGACCACGACGGATTCTTCTACGCGCGCTTTCAGAAACGGTGACGATCAAACGCTTTCTTCCGCTCCGGCTCGCGGCCGCGCTCTGGATTGCGCTGGCCCTTTGCCTTGCCGCCGCAGCCGGGCCCGCGTGCGCAGATCCGATCTCCGTGCAGCGCGCGTCGCTGCAAGCGGACGGCAGCGGCTGGAATCTGGACGCCCGCTTCGACTTCGAGCTGAACAGCAGTCTCGAAGAGGCCGTCAACAAGGGCATCCCGCTTTACTTCACAACCGATTTCGAACTGAGCCGTCCGCGTTGGTACTGGTTCGATGAGCAGCCCGTGTCCGTTTCGCAGACTATCCGCCTGTCGTTCCAGCCGCTCACGCGCGAATACCGCGTGTCGAGCGGCGGCTTGCAACTGGGCTTCACCTCGCTCGGCGAAGCGCTTGCGGTCATCAAGCACGTCACCTCGTGGCACGTGATCGACCGCAACCAGGTCACGCCGGGCGAAACGTACAACGCGTCCGTGCGGATGCAGCTCGATACCGCGCTGATGCCGAAGCCGTTCCAGGTCGATGCGGTCAACAACCGCGACTGGGCGCTCGCCTCCGACTGGAAGCGCTTTACTTTTACGGTGGCCGAACGTGCTAAATAGAGTCCGCCAAACCGTGGGAGCGAAGGGCCTCGTCGTGCGGCTGCTCGTGTCGACGGTCGCCGTCACCGCGATCCTGCTGCTGGTCCTCCTGGCCGCCGCGAGCGCGAACACCGAATTCTTCGATCGTTACTACTCGTGGCTTTACGCCGCGAATATCATCGTCGCGCTGATTTTCCTCTTGGTCGTCGTGACGCTGGTCGTCATGATTCTGGCGCGCCTGCGAAGGGGCAAGTTCGGCACCCGGCTGCTCGCGAAGCTGGCGATCTTTTTTGCGCTCGTCGGCGTCGTGCCGGGCGGGATCATCTACATCGTGTCGTACCAGTTCGTCTCGCGCAGCATCGAGTCGTGGTTCGACGTCAATGTCGAAACCGCGCTGACGTCGGGGCTGAACCTCGGGCGCGGCATGCTCGACGCCTCGCTGTCGGACTTGCAGACGAAAGGCCGGATGATGGCCGAGCAGCTTGCGAGCACCGATCCCTCGAGCATGACGCTCACACTGCTGCGTTTGCGCGATCAATTCGGCGTGCAGGACGCAACGCTCGTCGAAACGGCGCGCACGGTTTCGGGCGCGGCGCCGGAGCTTCACGTCGTCGCGCAAGCGACGAGCAACTACGCCGCGCTCGTGCCCGACGATCTGCCGACGCAACTGATGCTCAACCAGGCGCGGGGCCGGGGCTACGCGGCGATCGAGGGCGAGGTCGACGGCGATGCGAACTCGAAAGGCGGCTTACGGTTGCGCATCGTGCAGCGCATTCCGGATTCGAGCACGTCGCTCTTGCAGCCGGCCGAACGATTCCTGCAGCTCACGCAACCGGTATCGCCCACCTTGGCGCGCAACGCCGATGCCGTGCAGCGCGCGTATCGCGAGTACCAGGAGAAAGCGCTGGGCCGCACCGGCTTGCGCAAGATGTACATCGGCACGCTGACCCTCGCGCTCTTTCTCGCGACCTTCATTGCGATGATGCTCGCGCTCGCGCTCGGCAATCAGCTCGCGCGGCCGCTCTTCCTGCTTGCACAAGGGACGAAGGAAGTGGCCGAAGGCGACTACACGCCGAAGCGCGAAATCAAGTCGCGCGACGAGCTCGGCTTTCTCACGCAGTCGTTCAATGCGATGACGCGTCAGTTGTCCGAGGCGCGCGCGGCCGTCGAGAAAAACCGCATCGCGCTCGAGCATTCGAAGGCGTACCTCGAAAGCATTCTTGCGAACCTGACGGCGGGTGTGTTCGTGTTCGATCGCCAGTTTCGTCTGACGACGGCCAATCGAGGCGCCGAGCGCATCTTCCGTCAGCCTTTCCAATCAACGCTCGGTGCTTCGCTCGATCACATCGGCGTGCTCGCCGAATTCGGCGCGATGGTGAAGAAGGCGTTTGCCGAGCGCGATGCGGCGAGCACCAACGGCGCGGCCGACGGCGGCCACTGGCAGCAGCAGGTCGCGGTGCCGGTCGCCGGCGAAACCGAACCGCTGACGCTGCTCGTGCGCGGCGCGCGGCTCGTATCGAGCACGGAGCGCATCGAAGACGTGCAGACGGCGGGCTACGTGGTCGTGTTCGACGACATCTCCGACGTGATCTCCGCGCAGCGTTCGATCGCGTGGGGCGAGGTCGCGCGGCGTCTCGCGCATGAGATCAAGAACCCGCTCACGCCGATCCAGCTTTCGGCGGAACGCCTGCAAATGAAGCTCGCCGACAAGCTCACGCCGCAAGACGCCGACGTCTTGAAGCGCGGTGCGACGACGATCGTGAACCAGGTCGCGGCGATGAAGCAGATGGTCGACGATTTCCGCGAATACGCGCGCACGCCGCCCGCGGTGCTTGAGAATCTGCAACTGAACGAACTGGTGTCGGAAGTGCTGACGCTCTACGGCATCGAGGAAGGCAAGAGCGCAATCAAGGTCGAGCTGTCCGGTCTGCCGGTAATTCGCGGCGACGCCACGCAGCTTCGTCAGGTGATTCACAACTTGTTGCAAAACGCGCAAGACGCGGTGGCCGATGTCGAAAACCCGCGTGTTTTGCTCGAAACCAAGACAGTAGAATATGGCGACCCCGACGCGGACGGCAAAGTGCGCGTCGCCGTGCGCCTGACCGTCTCGGACAACGGTCCGGGCTTCCCCGCGCGCATCCTGACGCGCGCGTTCGAACCCTACGTAACGACGAAGGCCAAAGGGACGGGACTCGGTCTCGCCACGGTCAAGAAGATCGTCGATGAACATGGCGCACGCATCGACATTCGCAACCGCCTCAGGGCGGGCGACGTGATCGAAGGGGCGCAGATCTCAATTCTGTTTCTGCAAATGGCAGACGATGGCGCATCGCCCGCGGCGGCGAGCGTGCCGTCGCACGGCGCGGAAGTGCCGGGACACACAAAAGCAATAGTGCAGACAAGGGCAGCGTAAATGGCAACCATCCTGGTGGTAGATGATGAAATGGGCATCCGGGAATTGCTCTCGGAGATCCTCTCCGACGAAGGACACGTCGTGGAGGCCGCGGAAAACGCGCAGCAGGCGCGGGATTTCCGCTTGCGCCAGGCGCCCGATCTGGTGCTGCTCGATATCTGGATGCCCGACACCGACGGCGTCACGTTGCTGAAAGAGTGGGCAGCGCAAGGGCAGTTGACGATGCCGGTCATCATGATGTCCGGCCACGCGACGATCGATACGGCGGTCGAGGCGACGAAGATCGGCGCGCTGAACTTTCTCGAAAAGCCGATCGCGCTGCAGAAGCTCTTGAAGGCGGTCGAGCAGGGGCTCGCGCGCGGTAACGCGACGCTGCCCGTCGGCGCGGCGGCGAAGCCGGCGTCGCCGATCAACTCGGCGGCGGTTGCGTCGGCGGCGGCACTGCCGATGCTGGCCTCGGAGAACGGCGTGAGCGGCGCCCTGCCTGCGCAGACCACGTCGATTTCGTTCGATATCCCCCTGCGTGACGCGCGCGATGCGTTCGAACGCGCATATTTCGAATATCACCTCGCGCGCGAGAACGGCAGCATGACGCGCGTCGCGGAAAAGACCGGGCTCGAGCGCACGCACTTGTATCGCAAGCTGAAGCAGCTCGGCGTGGACCTCGGCAAGAACAAGGGGGAATAAATCTTCACCAAGGGGCTTGAGCACAGCAAAAACCCTTGCTATACTCTCGCTCTTCGTGGCCCGGTAGCTCAGTTGGTAGAGCAGCGGATTGAAAATCCGCGTGTCGGTGGTTCGATTCCGCCCCAGGCCACCAGCAGTATCCAACCCCAAGAATCGCGAGGTTCTTGGGGTTTTTCGTATGTCGGGTCCCATGCAACGCTGGCGATGGATCTGGCAGCGCGCGGGCCGGCGTCAGCGCCATGTCGGGGCGGCATGATAAAATCTCACTGTTACAAGGACTTGCAGCGCATTTGTCCCGCAAGTCCTTTTTTGTTTTCGGCCGCGATTCCTGCGTGCTCGCATCCCGGCCGGCGTGATGCGGCACATCGGCGGCACATCGCGCCAGCCGATCAGCGGTATAAGCGGCACGCCGCCTGCCGCCAAACGGTGCGACCTATACTGCATGAGCCGGCGCCGCCGGCACGCGTTGCCGCACGGCGCCGCCACCGCGCCGGCGCGACGCGAGCCCTCATCACTCACGGAGTTTCACGGTGACTCGGACAGACGCTAAGAACAGCGCGCTCGTGTTGTTTTCCGGCGGCCAGGATTCGGCCACATGCCTTGCATGGGCGCTCGATCGATACGAAACGGTCGAGACGCTCGGCTTCGACTACGGTCAGCGGCACCGGGTCGAGCTCGAATGCCGCGAAGGTTTTCGCAGCGCGATCGCGCGCGAGTTTCCCGCGTGGTCGGAGCGGCTCGGCGACGATCACATGATCGACCTTTCGGTGCTCGGCTCGATCAGCGATACCGCAATGACGCGCGAGATCCAGATCGAAGCGGCGGCCAACGGTCTGCCGAATACGTTCGTGCCCGGCCGCAACCTGATGTTCATGACGTTCGCCGCGGCGATCGCTTATCGGCGCGGGTTGAAGGTGCTGGTCGGCGGCATGTGCGAGACCGATTTCTCGGGCTATCCCGATTGCCGCGACGACACGATGAAGGCGCTGCAAGTCACGCTGAATCTCGGCATGGACAGCCGCTTCGCGCTGGAGACGCCGCTGATGTGGCTCGACAAGGCCGATACGTGGCGCTTGGCGCAGCAACTGGGCGGCGACGCGCTCGTCGAGCTGGTGCGCGTCGAGACGCACACGTGCTATGTCGGCGAACGCGCCGAGCTGCACGATTGGGGCTTCGGCTGCGGCGAATGCCCGGCGTGCCGTCTGCGCAAGCGCGGCTACGAAGCGTTTCGCGCGGGCGAGAACGTGACTGAGCCGGCTTGAGCGGCTGGGATGGTTGATTCGGATATGCCGAGCGGCCAGGGTGGCCGGTGCGGCGCACCATCGGAAACATTCAGGCGGTCCGGCCAACCGCCGATCCACGACTGACGGCGGCACGAATCGGCCACGGTTGAGAACCTCACAGAGAGCAGCATGACGTACGCGGTAAAGGAAATTTTCTACACGTTGCAGGGCGAGGGCGCGAACGCCGGCCGCCCGGCCGTGTTTTGCCGGTTTGCCGGCTGCAATCTGTGGTCGGGCCGCGAGGAAGACCGGGGGGAAGCCGTGTGCCGCTTCTGCGATACCGATTTCGTCGGCACCGACGGCGAGAACGGCGGCAAGTACAAGAGTGCGGACGAACTCGTCGCGATGATCGCGTCGCTGTGGCCCGAGGGCGAGACGCACCGCTTCGTCGTGTGCACGGGCGGCGAGCCGATGCTGCAGATCGACCCGCCGTTCGTCGACGCGCTGCACGCAGCCGGCTTCGAGATCGCGATCGAAACGAACGGCTCGCTGCCGGTGCTCGAGACGATCGACTGGATTTGCGTGAGCCCGAAGGCCGACGCGCCGCTTGTCGTGACGAAAGGCAACGAGCTCAAGGTCGTGATCCCGCAGGACAACCAGCGTCTTGCCGACTACGCGAAGCTCGATTTCGACTATTTCCTCGTCCAGCCGATGGACGGCCCCTCGCGCGACTTCAACACGAAGCTCGCGATCGACTGGTGCAAGCGCCATCCGCAGTGGCGCCTGTCGATGCAAACCCATAAGTACCTGAACATTCCGTGATTCCGCCGTGCTGACGATTACCCGAAAACTCGAATTCGATGCGGGCCACCGCATCCCCGACCACCGCAGCCAGTGCCGCAACCTGCATGGGCACCGCTACGTGCTCGAAATCACGCTGCAAGGCGATGTCGTCGAAACGGAAGGCGCGCCGGACCGCGGCATGGTGATGGACTTCGCCGACGTCAAATCGCTGGCGATGGAGCATCTCGTCAATCTCTGGGATCATGCGTTTCTCGTCTACGAGGGCGACGCGAAGGTGCGCGAGTTTCTCGATTCGATGCCGGGCCACAAGACGGTCGTGCTCAACCGCATTCCGACGGTCGAAAATCTCGCGGCGATCGCGTTCGACGTGCTCGCCAACGTCTACGACGCGCACTACGGCGTGAACCTGCGCCTGCAGCGCGTGCGTCTCTACGAAACGCCGAATTGCTGGGCCGACGTGGTCCGCAACTAAGCTGCTTTTGTCAAGGTATGATCGTTCCGGTATAGCCATACGGCGATACACACATACGGAGCGAGACATGCTGGAGACCTTATTCATAACCGCGCCATGCGGGCAACCAGCCCGCGTCATCGGGCGCTTTTCGTGCTGTACCGCGCGTGCGGGAGGAATGCGTCGATGAGCGCCCTGACCAATCCCCTCAAGCAACGCCTGAAGGAAGCCGGCCCGCTCTACGGGCTGTGGCTGTCGCTCGGCAGCGAGAACGCGGCCGAGGCGCTCGCGCATGCCGGCTTCGACTGGCTTTGCATCGACATGGAACACGCGCCGAACGATTCCGGCGATGTCACCGCGCAACTGCGCGCGATCGCCGCGGCGCACTTGCCGAGCGAGCCCGTCGTGCGCGTGCCCGCCAAAGATCCATGGCTCGTGAAGCGCGTGCTCGATGCGGGCGCGCGCACGATCATGTTCCCGAATATCGAATCGGCCGACGATGCGTTGCACGCGGTGCGGCTCACGCAATACCAGAACACGGAATCGCCCGAGGGCTTGCGCGGCGTCGCCGGCGTGGTGCGGGCGGCGGCCTTCGGCATGCGGCGCGATTACGTGCTGACGGCCAACGCGCAGATCGCGACGATCGTGCAGATCGAATCGGCCCGCGCGCTCGAGAATGTCGAAGCGATCGCGGCGACGCCGGGCGTCGACTGCTTGTTCATCGGCCCGGCCGATCTGTCGGCGAGCCTCGGTCATCTCGGGGACACCAAGCATCCGGAAGTGCAGGCGGCGATGGCGCGCATTGCGGACGCGGCGCAGCGCGCCGGGGTCGCCACCGGCATCTTCGCGCTCGACAGCGCCGGCGCGCGCCAGTATCGCGATGCCGGTTTTCGATTCATCGCGCTTGCGGCCGACGTCATGTGGCTGCTGCGTGCGACGCGGCAAGCGTTACAGGAGGTGCGGTCATGAGCAAACGGGCTACAACGAAGGCTTGGGCCATTGCGCCCTGGGCCATTCCGGTCCGGGCCGTCGCGGCCTGCGCGGGCGCGGCGCTCTGCGGCATCTTGGCGGTGAGCGTACCCGCCCATGCGCAGACGATGACGCAGGAGGCCCCCGACGCGGAAACGCAGACGGCCGTCGCCGACTACAACGCCGGCAATCTTCCCGTCGCGTTGAAGGAATTCCGCCATGCCGCCGAGCACGGCAGCCGGCTCGCCGAATTCAACTACGCGATGATGCTGCTGAACGGCGAGGGGACGTCGGCGAACGTCGATGAAGGCAAGAAATGGCTGCGCAAGGCGGCCGACGCGAACATGTCGCACGCGCAATACGTGTACGGGAAGATGTACGACGACGGCGATTTCGTCGCGCGTGACCCGGCGGAGGCGCATCGCTGGTTCCTGAAGGCTGCGCAGCAAGGCCACGTGCAGGCGGAACTCGCGCTCGCGAATCAGTTCCTCGACGGGCGCGGCACGATGCGCGACAACCAGCAGGCGTTCGTCTGGTACAAGAAGGCCGCCGAAGGCGGCGACATGACCGCGCAATACGTGACGGGGTCGTTTTATGAACGCGGCGGGGATGGCGTCGAGCAGAACCTGAACGTGGCGCGCGCGTACTACGCCGCCGCTGCGGCGCAGGGCGATCCGGCGGCGCGTCTGAAGTACCAGCAGCTCAGCACGCAATTGCAGCAGAAGGGGAAACCGCAAGCGCAGTCGCAGTAGCGAACCGCAATCGCAATCACGATCGCAAGCAAAGACGAACGCCGCGCTGGTTGGGGCCTAAAATCAAGACCCCCAGCGCGGCGTTCAGCTTTTCATGAGCCGCTTCTGCCGCCCGACGCTCATGATGAGGCCGACCGCGACGCCGAGCGTGGTGAGGGCGGTGCCCCCGTAACTCATGAACGGCAGCGGCACGCCGACGACCGGGAGAATCCCGCTCACCATCCCGATGTTGACGAACGCGTAGGTGAAGAACGCCATCGTGAGCGATCCGGCCAATAATCGCCCGAACAGTGTCGCGCCGTTGGCGGCGACATATAGGCCGCGCGCGATCAGCAGCATGTACAGCACGAGCAGCACGAGCCCGCCCGCGAGCCCGAATTCCTCGGAGAACACGGCGAAGATGAAGTCGGTATGCTTTTCGGGGATGAATTCGAGGTGCGCCTGCGTGCCCTTGAGCCAGCCCTTGCCGAGCGGACCGCCCGAGCCGATCGCGATGACGGCCTGGATCGTGTGGAAACCTTTGCCGAGCGGATCGGAGGTCGGGTCGAGCAGCGTGCAGACGCGGTGCTTCTGGTAGTCGTGCATCAGCGGCCACTGCACTTCGGGCTGGCAGATCTTGTCCTGGAACGTCGCGATCAACGCCACCGACATGACGACGGCGACCAGCACCGGTGCGATCAGCTTGAACGACAGCCCCGCGAAATAGATGACGAAGAGGCCCGCGGCGAATACGAGCATCGCCGTGCCGAGGTCCGGCTGCTTGGCGATCAGGCCGACCGGCACCGCGAGAATGGCGAAGCCGACGAGAAAGTCCCACCAGCGCAGCCCGCCTTCGCGCTTCTGGTAGTACCACGCGAGCATGAGCGGCGTGGCGATCTTGAGGATTTCCGACGGCTGGATCACGACGCCCACGTTGATCCAGCGTTTCGCCCCCTTCTTCGTGATCCCGAACAGCGCCACGCCGACCAAGAGCGCGATCCCGATCGTATAGAGCGGCATGGCAAAGCGCATGAGCGTCGTCGGCGGCAGGTTGGCGAGCGCCCACATGAGGATGAAGGTGAAGACGATGTTGCGCAGTTGGTCTTCGACCTTGCCGGGCATGTCGAGCGTCGCGCTATAAAGCGTCACGATGCCGACGCACAGCAACAGGAACACCGTCAGCGCGAGCGCGCGATCGAAGCCCACGAACATCTGCTTGACGCGTTCGATCCAGATACGCTTGTCGAATTGCATGCCTTTCTCCGTCAATCGTCGATGCCGGACGAGGCCGGCGTGGAGGGGGTGGCGGACGGCGAGTTGTTCTCGTCGCGCGACGGCGGCGCGATGGCGACGTCGGGTGTATCGCTGGCGGGGCGCGGTTTGCGCGGCGCGGGCTTGTTGGCCGCGGCGGGGGCGGCCGCGGCGGTGCTCGAAGCGCTCGAAGCGCCCGCTGCGCCCGACGCCGGAAGCGCACCGGCGGCACCGGAGGCGGAGGCATCGGAAGCCGCAGCGTCAGACGCCGGCGTCGGCGGCACAGGCGACGCCAGCGGCGTGAAGCCCGCGGCAATCTTGACCACCGGCACGGAGCCGCCGGTCGCCTCGGATGCGCCGATCACGGGCGCGGCGATGCCTTGCGTTGCCGAGGCCGCCGCCGCGACCGCCGCCGCTTCCACACCTGACTTCTGGCGCTCGAGCAGCCAGAAGTCGAGCACGCGGCGTGCGATCGGGCCGGCCGCCTGCGCGCCCCAGCCGCCGTTTTCGACGACCAGTGCGACCGCGATCTGCGGCTTGTCGGCAGGAGCGAACGCGATGAAGAGCGCGTGGTCGCGCAGATTTTCGGCAAGCGCATGGCCGTGGTATTTCGCGCCTTGCAGCGAGAACACCTGCGCCGTGCCGGTCTTGCCTGCCACGGTGTACGGCGCGTCGCGGAAAACCTGATAGGCGGTGCCCGACGGATTGCTCGTCACGTTGACCATGCCCCGCTTGACGACGTCGATATCGTCCTGGGACACGTTGATCCGTCCGTTGTCCTTCGGCACGGTCAGCCGCATCTCGTGGGAGATCGGGTTCTCGATTTCCTTCACCAAGTGCGGCTTCATGACGACGCCGTCGTTCGCGAGCGTCGCCGTTGCGTGCGCGAGCTGCAGGATCGTGTAGGAGTTGTAGCCCTGGCCGATCCCGAGGCTGATCGTCTCGCCTTCGTACCAGCGCTGCTGTTCGGGCTTGCGATACGCCTTCTTCTTCCACTCGGTCGACGGCAGCACGCCGCGCGCTTCGCCCGCGATGTCGATGCCGGTGATCTGCCCGAAGCCCCACGGCTTCATGAAGTTGGCGATCGCGTTGACGCCCAGGTCGTGCGCGAGCATGTAGAAGTAGGTGTCGTTCGACACCATGATCGCGCGATTCATGTCGATCCAGCCCTGGCCCTGCGGCACGTCGTTGCGGAACGTGTGGCCGCCGAACGTGTACGAGCCCGGGTCCTGGAACCCCCACTGCGGCGTGCGCTTGTGCAGCGTCAGCGCCGCGAGCGCCATGAACGGCTTGTACGTCGAGCCTGGCGGATAGGTGCCGTGCAGCGGGCGGTTCAGGAGCGGGTGGTCGGACGAGTTGTTCAGTTCGTCCCAGGTTTGCTGATCGATGCCGTCGACGAACGCGTTCGGATCGAAGCTCGGCGACGACACGAACGCGAGCACGTCGCCCGTCGACGGCTCAATGGCAACGAGCGCGCCGCGCTTTCCCGCGAACGCCTGCTCGGCGACTTCCTGCAGCCCGATGTCGAGCGACAGCACGAGGTTGTTGCCGGGCGTCGCCTGCGTGCGCGAGAGCGTGCGCACGGGCCGGCCGCCTGCCGTCACTTCGACTTCCTCGAAGCCGGTCATGCCGTGCAGTTCGGTCTCGTAGCTCTGCTCGACGCCGATCTTGCCGATGTAGTCGGTGCCCTTGTAGTTGTTCGCGTCGAGGCGCGGATCGTAGTGATCCGGGTCGCTGTCGTTCTGGTCGCTGATGTCGTCGATGCGCTCCTGGTCGCGCTGCGAGATTCGCCCGATGTAGCCGATGACGTGCGCCGCCGTCGTGCCGAGCGGATATTGGCGGAACAGGCGCGCGCGCACGTCGACGCCCGGGAAGCGGAAGCGCTGAGCGGTGAACTTCGCGACTTCGTCGTCGGTGAGGCGGGTGCGGATCGGCAGGCTCTCGAAGTTCTTCGAGTCTTCGAGCAGCTTCTTGAAGCGGCGGCGGTCGCGCTGGTCGATCGTGATGACGGTCGACAGCTTGTCGATCACGTTGTCGAGCGTGTCGTCGATCTTCGAGGGCGTGATTTCGAGCGTGTACGCCGAGTAGTTCTTCGCCAGCACGACGCCGTTGCGGTCGGTGATGATGCCGCGATTCGGCACGATCGGCGCGACGGAAATGCGGTTTTCCTCGGCTTGCAGCGAGTATTTGCTGTAGCGCCAGACCTGCAGGTCCAGAAAGCGCAGCACCAGGAGCCCGAAGCAGACGAACACGAACAGCCCGGCCGCCGCGACGCGCAGGCGGAACCTGGTGAGCTGTTGCTGGGTGTCCTTGAATTCGGTCATGCGATTCGGGGGCGGCTCAGATCGGCCGGGTGTCGTCCGGATCTTCCGGGCGGCGCTGCGGCATCAGGAGCAGCGTGCTCGCGACCGGCCAGAGCGCGGCCTCGACGAAGCCGTTGATCAGATAACCCCAGCCGGGAAACGCGGCGCCCATCAAAAGGCGAATCACGAACGGCACGATCTGCGCGCCGACCAGGAGCGGCGCGACGGCGAACATCTGCACGCCGAGCGTCATCCACAGCACGCGACGGTGAATCGTGATCGCACCGTAGGAGAGCAGCGTGTAGGCGAGCGCGTGCTCGCCGAGCAGGCTCGCGTTGTGCACGTCCATCAGGATGCCGAGCAGGAACGCGATGCCCATCCCGACCTTGCGCGGCTGATGCACGTTCCAGAACAGCAGCACGAGCGCGACGAAGTCGGGCACGGCGACGAGGCGCCCCCACGGCATCAGGTTCAGCAGGAACGCGGCGGCGAGACTGAACGCGATGAAGTACGGATTCACCGGCAGCAAGATGTATTGCGGGCGGTT
This sequence comes from Trinickia mobilis, assembly GCF_017315705.1. Lineage (GTDB taxonomy): Bacteria > Pseudomonadota > Gammaproteobacteria > Burkholderiales > Burkholderiaceae > Trinickia_A > Trinickia_A mobilis. The sequence continues at coordinate 184,209 of NZ_JAFLRF010000011.1, forward strand.
CATCGCTTGGCCCCCGACGCGGCTACGGCTTTATCGGCGGTGGGCGCCTTCGCGTTCTTGTCGGCGGGTTTGTCCTTGTCCGCTGCCTTCACCGCTTTCTTGCCCTTGGCGTCCTTGCCCGCCGTCGCGGACGCCGCTTCCGGCTCTTCCGGACTCGGCGGCACGTTGCTCTGATAGTGCAGCACCAAGAACTGCTTTGCGCCGCGCACGGTGGCGATCGGCTGGCAGACGACGCGTGCGAACGCCGTATCGGCGAGCTTGTCGACGCGCGTCACTTTCGCGACCGGCAGGCCCGGCGGATAAACACCGTCGAGGCCGCTCGTCACGAGCTCGTCGCCGGCGACCACATCGGCGCTGATCGGCACGAAGCGCATTTCGAGCGCGTCGCCCTTCGGCGTGCCGTAAATGACGCTGCGCAGCCCGGTGCGCACGACTTGCACGGGCACGGCTTGATCCTTATCGCTGAGGAGCGTCACTTCCGACTGCATCGGATACACGCGCGTGACCTGGCCGACGACGCCGTTCTCGCTCACCACCGGCGAACCGTTCTGGATGTCCTGATGCGACCCGACGCCGATCACGACCTTCTGCGTGAACGGATCGCTCGTGTCGTACTGGATTTCGGCGGGGATGGCTTGCGTCGTGATCTGCTTGGACAGATTCAAGAGGGCGCGCAGATGCGCGTTTTCGGCTTCGAGCGCGGCGGCTTGGTTCGCTTGCAGCGAGAGCTGCAGGTTGCGCGCGGTGAGCTTCTGGTTTTCCGTGCGCAACGTGGCGCTCGTGACGGCGAGATCGGCGGCGCCCACGAAGACGTCGCGCGGCACGAGGGCCGCGCGCTGCAGCGGATAGAGCCCCGCGCCAAGCACGCCGCGCACGATTTCAAGCGTCTTGAAACGCGCATCGGAAATGAGCAGCGCGAGCGCGAGCATGACAAAAAAGACCAGCCGCGCGAGCGCAGACGGGCCTTGCTTGAAAAGAGGCGGCGGACTGTATTCCATGGTCGGCGCCGGGGGCGTGAACGTGTGAGTGAAGCTACGGCGCGCTTAGCGCGCGGCGGCTCGCCGAAGAGGCTGTGAGCGCCGCGCAACTGCGGATGTCACGGGGTTCACTCGTACGAGAAGATGCTGCCGAGCTTGTCCATGCGCTCGAGAGCCATGCCCGAGCCGCGCACGACGCACGTCAGCGGGTCTTCGGCGACCAGCACCGGCAGGCCGGTTTCTTCGGCGAGCAGGCGGTCGAGATCGCGCAGGAGCGCGCCGCCGCCCGTCAGCATCATGCCGCGCTCGGCGATGTCGGCGCCCAGTTCCGGCGGGGTTTGTTCGAGCGCGATCTTCACCGACGACACGATCTGGTTCAGCGGATCGGTCAGCGCTTCGAGGATTTCGTTGCTGGAGATCGTGAAGCTGCGCGGAATGCCTTCCGACAGGTTGCGGCCCTTGACTTCGATTTCCTTGACTTCGGAGCCCGGGAAAGCCGAGCCGATTTCCTTCTTGATCGATTCGGCGGTTTGCTCGCCGATCAGCATGCCGTAGTTGCGGCGGATGTAGTTGACGATCGCTTCGTCGAACTTGTCGCCGCCGACGCGCACCGAGCCCTTGTAGACAATGCCGCCGAGCGAAATGACGCCCACTTCAGTGGTGCCGCCGCCGATATCGACGACCATCGAGCCCGTGGCTTCCGACACCGGCAGGCCGGCGCCGATTGCGGCGGCCATCGGCTCTTCGATCAGGTAGACCTGCGAGGCGCCGGCGCCGTGCGCGGCTTCCTTGATCGCGCGGCGCTCCACTTGCGTGGAGCCGCACGGCACGCAGATGATGATGCGCGGCGACGGCGAGAACATCCGCGATTCGTGCGCCATCTTGATGAACTGCTTGATCATCTGTTCGGTGACGGTGAAGTCGGCGATCACGCCGTCCTTCATCGGGCGGATCGCCTCGATGTTGCCCGGCACCTTGCCGAGCATCTGCTTGGCTTCCTTGCCGACTGCCTGAATGGTCTTCTTGCCGTTGGGGCCGCCTTCCTGGCGGATGGAAACGACGGACGGTTCGTCGAGAACGACACCCTTGCCGCGCATGTAGATGAGCGTGTTGGCCGTGCCGAGGTCAATCGCCAGATCGTTGGAGAAGTAGCTGCGCAAAAAACCGAACATGAAAATCCTGTTTCGCTGGGGGCCGGCTTCGCTTCATGGGCGCAGCGCGGCAGCGGAAAAAATAACAGCTTCGAGTTCGGGCGTGAGCGGCCGCCACACGAGCACGAAGCTGCAATGAAATCTACCGGGGACCGTGAAAACCAAGGTGGAATTTTCAGCGCAACGTTCAGTGAACACGCCAAAAGGCCTGAGTAAGTCGGCCCGGGTTTGGATCGAACGCGTAATGATACCTTATAATTTTGTCGTATTTGAAGGTTGCAGACGGCACTTTTTGCCCTGGTTTTACCCTTGGAAGCCGCCTTTTTAAGGGTTCGATCTGGCCGCCGCAACGCTTCCTAACCCCCTGTCGCAGCATCGTTTTTTTCGATGCGCTAAGTTCCACGCCTTTTCCGGTGACAGCATGCCTTTGACCCTGACCGATGTTAAACGCATCGCGCACTTGGCGCGCCTCGAATTGGCCGACGCCGATGCCGAGCACACCCTCACCCAGCTCAACGATTTCTTCGGGCTCGTCGAGCAGATGCAAGCCGTCGATACGACCGGCATCGCGCCGCTCGCCCACCCGATCGAGCACATCGAAGACGTCGCACTGCGGCTGCGCGAGGACGCCGTCACCGAGTCCGTCGACCGCGACTCGTATCAGCGCCCGGCGCCCGCTGTGCAGGATGGTCTGTACCTCGTCCCGAAAGTGATCGAATAACCGTCTTCAGGAACGCAATCCCAATGCACGCAAAGAGTTTGACCGAGCTGCGCGCGCTCATCACGTCGAAGGAATGTTCGGCGCTCGAGCTGGCGCAGCACTATCTGAAGCGAATCGACGCCGCGAGCGCGCTCAACGCGTTCATCCAGGTCGATCCCGAGCTGACGCTCGCGCAGGCGAAGGCCGCCGACGAGCGCATCGCGCAGGGCGACGCCGGCCCGCTCGCCGGCTTGCCGATCGCGCACAAGGACGTGTTCGTCACGCGCGGCTGGCGTTCTACCGCCGGCTCCAAGATGCTTGCCGATTACGTGAGCCCGTTCGATGCAACGGTCGTCGAGCGCTTTGCGCGCGCCGGCATGGTGACGCTCGGCAAGACCAACATGGACGAGTTCGCGATGGGCTCGTCGAACGAGAATTCGGCGTTCGGCCCCGTGAAGAACCCGTGGGATACGAGAGCGGTGCCGGGCGGCTCGTCGGGCGGCTCGGCCGCGGCCGTGGCCGCGCGCCTCGCGCCCGCCGCGACGGCCACCGATACCGGCGGCTCGATCCGCCAGCCGGCGTCGTTCTCGGGCGTGACCGGCATCAAGCCGACCTACGGCCGCGTGTCGCGCTACGGCATGATCGCGTTCGCGTCGTCGCTCGACCAGGGCGGCCCGATGGCGCAGAGCGCCGCCGATTGCGCGACGCTGCTCAACGCGATGGCGGGCTTCGACGAGCGCGATTCGACGAGCTTGAAGCGCGACGACGAAGACTACACGCGCTATCTCGGCAAGACATGGTCGGCCGACGGCACGTCCGCCAAGCCGCTCGCGGGGCTGCGCATCGGCTTGCCCAAGGAGTACTTCGGCGCCGGTCTCGCCGACGACGTGCGCGCCGCCGTGGACGCCGCGCTCAAGCAATACGAAGCGCTCGGCGCGACGCTCGTGCCCGTGACGCTCCCGAAGACGGAACTGTCCATCCCGGTCTATTACGTGATCGCGCCGGCGGAAGCCTCGTCGAACCTCTCGCGTTTCGACGGCGTGCGCTACGGCCATCGCGCGGCGGAATACCGCGATCTGCTCGACATGTACAAGAAGTCGCGCGCCGAAGGCTTCGGGCACGAAGTGAAGCGCCGCATTCTGGTCGGCACGTATGTGCTCTCGCACGGCTACTACGACGCGTACTACCTGCAGGCGCAGAAGATCCGCCGCATCATCGCGCAAGACTTCCAGGAAGCGTTCAAGACCTGCGACGTGATCATGGGGCCGGTCGCGCCGTCGGTGGCGTGGGAGATCGGCGCGAAGGGCGACGATCCGCTGCAGATGTATCTCGCCGACGTCTACACGCTGTCGATCAGCCTCGCAGGCCTCCCCGGCATGAGCGTGCCGTGCGGATTCGGCGCGGGCGCGAACGCGAAGCGTCCGGTCGGCTTGCAGATCGTCGGCAATTATTTCAATGAAGGCCGGATGCTGCAGGTCGCAGACGCGTTCCAGCGTGCCACCGATTGGCACAAGCAATCCCCGGCAGGAGCATGGGATGAACCCCCACGCTTACAACAACGTTCGCTGCCCCCCGAGGGGGCGCATGCCTCCCTTGAGGCGGCTCGGCGGGAGGCATGAACATGGAGTGGGAAGTCGTTATCGGCCTGGAGACGCACACACAGCTCTCGACGGCCTCGAAGATTTTCTCGGGCGCCTCGACGCAATTCGGCGCCGAGCCGAACACGCAGGCGTGCCCCGTCGATCTCGCGCTGCCGGGCGTGCTGCCGGTGATGAACAAGGGCGCCGTCGAGCGCGCGATCCGCTTCGGTCTTGCGATCGGCGCGACGGTCGCGCCGCGCAGCATCTTCGCGCGCAAGAATTATTTCTACCCCGATCTGCCGAAGGGCTACCAGATCAGCCAGTACGAGATCCCCGTCGTGCAGGGCGGCCAGATCACGATTCAGGTGCCGGCCAACGACAAGGCCGGCACAGCCGCGTACGAGAAGACCGTCAACCTCACGCGCGCTCACCTCGAAGAGGACGCCGGCAAGTCGCTGCATGAAGACTTCGCGGGCATGACCGGCATCGACTTGAATCGCGCCGGCACGCCGCTGCTCGAAATCGTCACCGAGCCGGAAATGCGCAGCGCCGCCGAGGCGGTGGCGTACGCGAAGGCGCTTCATGGGCTCGTCATGTGGCTCGGCATCTGCGACGGCAACATGCAGGAAGGCTCGTTCCGCTGCGACGCGAACGTGTCGGTACGTCCGGTTGGGCAGAAGGCATTCGGCACGCGCGCGGAGATCAAGAACCTGAACTCGTTCCGCTTCCTCGAAGAAGCGATCCAGTACGAAGTGCGCCGCCAGATCGAGCTGATCGAAGACGGCGGCACCGTCGTGCAGGAAACGCGTCTGTACGATCCGGACAAGCGCGAAACGCGCTCGATGCGCAGCAAGGAAGACGCGCACGACTACCGCTATTTCCCCGACCCCGACCTGATGCCGCTCGTGATCGACGCGGCGTGGGTCGAGCGCGTGAAGGGCGAGATGCCCGAGTTGCCCGCCGGCATGCAGAAGCGCTTCGTCGACCAATACGGCGTGACGCCGTACGACGCCGGCGCGCTGACGTCGAGCAAGGCGATGGCGGCGTACTTCGAGGCGGTCGTCGCGAAAGCCGGGGTTGCGCAGGCAAAGACGGCGGCGAACTGGCTGATGGGCGAAGTGTCGTCGCAACTGAACCGCGACGGGCTCGACATCGCCGACAGCCCCGTCTCCGCCGCGCAGCTCGCGCTGGTGCTGCAACGCATCGCCGACGGCACGATCTCGAACAAGATCGCGAAGGAAATTTTCCTCGCGATCGGGGACGAGCGCGCCACCGACGAAGCCGCCGCCGACCGCATCATCGAAGCGAAAGGCTTGAAGCAGATCTCGGATACCGGCGCGCTGGAAGCGATCATCGACGAAGTGCTTGCCGCGAACCAGAAGTCGGTCGAGGAATTCCGCGCGGGAAAGGAAAAGGCGTTCAACGCGCTGATCGGCCAGGCGATGAAGGCGACCAAGGGCAAGGCGAACCCGCAGCAGGTCAACGAGCTGCTGAAGAAGAAGCTGTCTTGATGGCGTTTTGATCGAAATGAATCGCCGGCTCGCAGGAGCCGGCGCGATGTGACAACGGGCTGTTGCCGGACCTGAATACGGGGCGACGGCCCGTTTTGTTTGGGCTGGCCCATCACGGGCCCGGCAACCCGATCCCAGGGGAGTGCGCATGTCGAAGCAACCGAATCTGGACGACTTTCGCGTCCCGTACACCGGCAACGGCAAGAAAACCGAGAAATTCGCGCTGACCGATTTCGACACCGCATCGAAGCCGTTTTCGATGGGATCGAAAGACGCCGACCGCGCGCGCCTGTCGGAGATCGGCAAGCGCCTCGACGAGCTGCAGGAGCGCCTTCACGCGCAGCGCCGCCAGCGCGTGCTGCTGGTGCTGCAGGGCATGGACACGAGCGGCAAGGATGGCACCGTGCGCGCCGTGTTTCACGAAGTCGATCCGCTCGGCTTGCGCATCGTGCCCTTCAAGGCGCCAACGCCGATCGAGACCGCGCACGATTTCCTGTGGCGCGTGCATGCGAACGCGCCGGCGGCCGGCGAACTGACGGTCTTCAACCGCAGCCACTACGAAGACGTGCTCGTGCCGCGCGTGCTCAAGCAGATCGACGCCGCCGAGATCGAGCGCCGCTACCAGCACATCCGGCAATTTGAGGAACTGCTCGCCGATACGGGCGCAACGATCGTCAAGTGCTTCCTGCACATCTCGAAGGATGAGCAACGGAGCCGCTTGCAGGCCCGCATCGACGATCCGACGAAACACTGGAAGTTCGACGTCTCGGACATCGAAGCGCGCGAGTACTGGGACGCGTATCAGGAAGCCTATCGCGACGCGCTCGCGGCAACTTCGACGGAATACGCGCCGTGGTACGTGATTCCCGCCGATTCGAAAACGCACCGCAACCTGATGATCGCCGAGCTGCTGCTGCGCGTGTTCGAGGGCATGAAGCTCGAATACCCGCCCGCGAAGGAATCGCTCAAAGGCGTCAAGGTCGAATGACCGCCATCGCGCGACGCACGGCGCTTCGCGCATCGAACCGACTCCATTCACCGACAAGAACCAGGGAACACCATGCTGCGTGTGATTACCGCCAATCTGAACGGCATCCGCTCCGCCGCGAAAAAGGGCTTTTTCGAGTGGTTCGGCGAGCAGAAGGCCGACGTGCTTTGCGTGCAGGAACTGAAGTGCTCGCAGGACGACATGACGCCCGAGTTTCTCGCGCCGCACGGCTTTGCCGGCTACTTCCAGCATGCGGAGAAAAAAGGCTATAGCGGCGCGGGCGTCTATACACGCCACGAACCCGACGATGTGATCATCGGCTTCGGCAGCGAAGAGTTCGACCCGGAAGGGCGCTATGTGGAGGCGCGTTTCCGCAAGCTGTCGGTGGTGTCGGTGTACGTGCCGTCCGGCTCGAGCGGCGACGATCGCCAGCAGGCGAAGTACCGCTTCATGGACGAGTTCATGCCTCACCTCGCGGCGCTCTCCAAAAAGCGCGAAGTGATCCTGTGCGGCGACGTGAACATCGTCCACAAGGAAATCGACATCAAGAACTGGAAGAGCAATCAGAAGAATTCGGGCTGCCTGCCCGAAGAGCGCGCGTGGCTGACCCATCTCTTCGACGAAGTCGGCTACGTCGACGTGTTCCGCACGCTCGATCAGCGGCCCGAGCAGTACACGTGGTGGAGCAATCGCGGGCAGGCGTATGCGAAGAACGTCGGGTGGCGGATCGACTATCAGATCGCGACGCCGGGCATCGCGGGCACGGCGAAAAGCACGTCGATCTTCCGCGATATCAAGTTCAGCGACCACGCGCCGCTGACGGTCGATTACGACCATAAGGTGAAGGGTTGAGGCTACCCGGGCCGACGCGCACGACGCATGCGGCGCGGCGATCGAACGGCGCGCCGCGCCGCTTCGTCAGTCGCGCGCTGCGGTGCCCCGGCGTGCCGCGCTGATGCCCGCGTAGTCGGGCAACGAATCGACCGGCACGCCCTTCGCCTTCGCGTACAGCACGAGCATGTCGGGCAGGCGCTTCATGATGTCGTGACGCCGCGCCGCGCTGTACGGGTGCACGTAGATGAAGCCTTGCTCCTTGTTCGCGTGCGTCGCAGCGGCGAGCTTGTCCCATAGCGTGACCGCCGCGCGCGGGTCGAAGTCCGCGCGCGCGGCGATGTCGCTGCCGATCACGTCGGCCTCGGTTTCGTCGGTCGGCGTATAGCGCATCGCAAGGAGCTGCGAGCCGATGCCGAGCGGCGTCGCGCCCAGATCGGCGAGGCCGAAGAGCTGCGGAATCGTCCCGGCGCCAAGCTGCGCCGACTGCTGCTCGCCGAGCCGTTCGCGCGCATGTTCGCGCAGCGCATGCGCGATTTCGTTGCCGAACAGCACGCCGAGTTCGTCTTCGTTCAGATGCACGCGATCCAGCAGCCCGCTGTAGACGACGATCTTGCCGCCCGGCAGGCAGTACATGCGGATCTCCGTCGAGCGGACCACGTTGACTTCCCACCTCCAGTTCTTCACGCGGTCGTTCCACTTCAACGCGTACGGCGTCACCCTCGCGGCGATGTCGCGCGCGAGTTTGACGCGCGGATCGGAATCCGGCAGCAGGCGGCCGGTTTGTTCGGCGCCGTGCAGGATGTCGGCGTATTCATCGGCGGCCTGTTCGTCGAGCACCGGAGACGGGATCAGATTGCGGAACGTGGTCGCGTTGCCGAAGCGCACCTGCAGATTGCGGTCCGGTTGATAGGCGGCAGCCGCTGCGGGTGCGCTTGCCGCAGGGGCGGGCGGCGCACTTGCGGGCGTAGTGGACGCTGCCTCTGCTGCAACAGCGGCGACCGACAGGTTCGAAAGCAGCGCTGCGGCACAGAGAAGCACCGCAACGCGCCGTAGTGCCGACGCAGCCGATGCGCTCACGACCGTGCCCTCCACGGCGCGATCATCGGCAACAGCAGCATCCCGGGCAGCGCGAGCACGGCGCAAACGATGAAGTAATCGAACCAGCCGATCTGCGCGACGACAAAGCCGCTCGAGGCCGAAGCCAGCGTGCGCGGCACCGAGGCGAGACTCGTGAAGAGCGCGAATTGCGTCGCGGTATAGCGCGGATCGGTGGTGCTCGCGATATAAGCCGTGAACGCCGCGAGTGTGAGCCCGGTCGAGAACGTTTCGAAGCCGTAGATCAGCGCGAGCGCGGCGGGCGACGGGCCGATCTTCGCGAGCCACGCGAAGCCGAGCGTCGACACGATCTGCACGACCCCGAAAATCCACAACCCGCGCGCAATGCCGATCTTCACGAGCCACGCGCCGCCGATGATGCCGCCCGCGATGCTGGCCCAGAACGCCGTGGTCTTCGCGATCACGCCGATCTGCGTCTTGTCGAAGCCGATGTCGAGGAAGAACGACGTCGACAGCGTGGTCGCCATCGTATCGCCGAGCTTGTAAAGGAAGATGAAGCCGAGCACGAGGAGCGCCGCGCGCCAGCCGTCGCGCGAGACGAACTCGGAGAACGGCAGCACGATCGCATCGCGCAGATTCTTCGGCGGCGCGCCGTGGATCTCGGGTTCGCGCACGACGAGCGACAGCACCATGCCCGGCAGCATGAACGCGGCGGTCACGGCGAACACGACGTTCCACGGCATGTGGTCGGAGAGAATCAGCGCGAGCGAGCCGGGAATCAGCGCGGCGATCTTGTACGCGTTCACGTGGACCGCATTGCCGAGCCCTTGTTCGGTGTCGCGCAGCAGTTCGCGCCGGTAGGCGTCGACGACGATGTCCTGGCTCGCGCCGAAGAGCGCAACAAGCGCCGTGAGCGCGGCCACCGTCCAGATGTCGTTGCGCGGCGAGACGAACCCGAGCGAGGCGATCGCGCCCGCGACGAGCAATTGCGTCACGAGCATCCAGCCGCGCCGCCGCCCCGGACGCCAGCCGGGCAGGCGCGGGACGTAGCGGTCCATCAGCGGCGCCCAGATGAACTTCCAGGTGTACGGGAACTGGATCAGCGCAAAGAGGCCGATTTCCTTGAGATTGACCCCTTCCGAGCGCAGCCACGCCTGCACGAGATAGACGAGCGTGAAGAGCGGCAATCCGGACGTGAAGCCGAGAAAGACGCAGATCAGCATGTGCCGGTTCAGGAACGCCCGCCAGCCGGGATGCGCCTCGTGGGCGCTCAGCGCGGGCGGCTCGTGGTGCTCGGGGTGCTCGTGCGGCGGCTTCCGGTCCTGTTCCTGTGCCTGCTCATTTGACTGATTGGGCATGTCTCGTTTGATGGCGCTACCCTTTTTTCACGCGATAGACCGCAAGACTACCACGCCAGTTAACACCCCACCTCACGGTCTGGCCGCCGTGCAGCACGACGCGGTCCAGAATTTCGATGCCGACTTCCGGCGCGAGCGCCTCGAAGTCCTTGATCGTCAGCACCCGCACGTTCGGCGTGTTGTGCCACTGGTAAGGCAGCGATTTCGACACCGGCATGCGTCCGTGCAGCACCGACAACCGGTGCGTCCAGAAGCCGAAATTCGGAAACGACACGATGCATTGCTTGCCGACGCGCACCGTCTCGCGCAGGATCGCGGCGGTCTGGTGGATGGTCTGCAGCGTCTGCGACAGGATCGCGAAATCGAAGCTGCCGTCCTCGAACAGGCGCAGGCCGTCTTCGAGATTCTGCTGGATCACGTTCACGCCGTTCTTCGCGCACGCGAGCACGCCGGCGTCGTTGATCTCGATCCCATAGCCCGAGACTTCGAGCTCTTCGGAGAGGAGCTGGAGCAGGGTTCCGTCGCCGCAGCCGAGGTCGAGCACCGTCGAGCGCGGCTCGACCCAGCGGGCGATCGCGCGGAAGTCGGAGCGTGCAGTCAGGTTGTCGATAGCGTGCTGGTTCATGCGCCCACCTCCTCGGCAATGCGTTCGTAATAGGCGCGCATCAGGTTGTGATAGCGCGCGTCGTCGAGCAGGAAGGCGTCGTGGCCGTGCGGCGCGTCGATCTCCGCGTAGGTGACCTGCCGCTTGTGGTCGAGCAGCGCCTTCACGAGCTCGCGCGAGCGCGCGGGGGCGAAGCGCCAGTCGGTCGAGAAGCTCGCGATCAGGTACTTTGCCTGGGTGTGCGCGAGCGCGGCGGTGAGGTCGCCGTCGAACGCCTTGGCCGGGTCGAAGTAGTCGAGCGCGCGCGTGATCAGGAGGTAGGTGTTCGCGTCGAAGTAGTCGGCGAACTTGTCGCCCTGGTAGCGCAGGTACGACTCCACCTCGAATTCGACATCGAAGTTGAAGTTGTACTCGTCGAGCGCGCCTTCGGCCCGGCGCAGCGCGCGGCCGAATTTGGCGGCCATGTCGTCGTCGGACAAATACGTGATGTGGCCGATCATTCGCGCCACGCGCAGGCCGCGCTTCGGCTTCACGCCGTGCGCGTAGTAGTCGCCGCCGTGGAAGTCCGGGTCCGACAGGATCGCCGAGCGCGCGACCTCATTGAACGCAATGTTTTGCGCGGAGAGCTTCGGCGTCGACGCGACCACGATGCAGTGGCCGAGACGCTCCGGATACATCAGGCTCCACGCGAGCGCCTGCATGCCGCCGAGGCTGCCGCCCATCACGGCCGCGAAGCGTTCGATGCCGAACGCGTCGGCGACGCGCACCTGAGCGTTCACCCAATCCTCGACCGTGACGACCGGGAAGCTCGCGCCATACGGCTTGCCGGTGGCGGGATTGAGGCTCATCGGCCCGGTCGAGCCGAAGCACGAGCCGAGGTTGTTCACGCCGATCACGAAGAAGCGGTTCGTATCGAGCGGCTTGCCGGGGCCGACCATGTTGTCCCACCAGCCGACGTTCTTGGGCTCGTCCGCGTAGACGCCCGCCACGTGATGCGACGCGTTGAGCGCATGGCAAACGAGCACCGCGTTCGAGCGCGCGGCGTTGAGCGTGCCGTAGGTTTCGACCATGAGGTCGTAGCTGGCGAGCGAGCTGCCGTTTTGCATGGCGAGCGGCTCGGTGAACAGCATTTTTTGTGGAGCGACGATACCGATCGATTCCATTCATTCCGCCTTCTGACAGGGGCGGCTAAATGGTGTCGGCGATGCGCGGGGGAGAGGGTGCGCGGCTGACGACCTCTTTAGCCGCATTTATAGTGAACCTCAGATTTCGAAGGTTCGCGCGCCCGCAATCGAGTCAGCAAATCGGCGCGCTGTGAATGATTCCGCTGCAAGTGCGCAGCGAATTTCACGAAAGAGGGCAAAGTATAGCGGAAAAAATTCTGCGGCGACGGCGCCGCGCGCATAGCCGCCATTACGGCGACGGATGCGGCGCGCGTCGCCTTTGGCGCTCGCTTGCCCGGGCCGCGCGGGCTTACAGCAGCAACTCGATCGAATGAAACAGCCGCCGCCGTTCCGGATCGTCCGAGCGCGCGCCCTCGTCGATCACCTCGCGCAAGCATTCGAGAAAGCACGCCCCGGCCGGGCTCGCTGGCGCGCCGCGGCGCGAGACCACGCTCACGATCGTCTCCTCGACCGTCTCGCGCAGCGGCAGCGCCCGCAGGTTCTCCTTGCCGATGCTCACCTCGACGAGTGGCCACGGAAAGATGCTGAGCATGTCGGTCTTCGCGAGCAGTCCGAGCACGATGGCGAGCGAATGCGCGAGATGAATCGTGCGCGGCACATTCATGCCGTGGCTGAGAAATACGTTCTCGGAGATCGACTCGCGGCTCGCCGGGTCCCAGTTCAGGACCCATTCGGCGTCTTCGAGTTCGACGAGGTTGCGGCATTGGGCCAGCGGATGATCGCGCCGCGCGACCACGGCCGAGTGCGTCGAAAAGAGCGGCACGTTCTGAAACTCCGACTGCGGCGACGCGGGCGGCGGCCGTCCAATCGAGAAATCGAGGCTGCCGTCGCGCAGGCGCGGCTGCACAACGGCCAGGAGCCCCTCGAAGAATTCGAGCTGGACTTCGGGCATGCGCTGCCGGAAGCGCTGCACGGTCTGGGGCAGGAACGTCAGTGCGACCCATGGCGTGACGCCGATCGACAGCTTCCCGGCCGAACGCCCGCGCATCGCGTCGAGTTCGGCTTCGGCGCGCGCGAGCTGGCCGAGCACGAGCCGCGCATGGACGACGAGCGCGCGGCCGTACTCGGTGAACGTGATCCCGCTCGTGCCGCGGATCACGAGCGGCGCGCGCAGGTCGGCTTCGAGTTCGCGCACGGCCTTCGTCGCCGCGGCCGGCGAGACGCCGAGCGAGCGTGCGGCGGCGCGGATGCTGCCGGTGTCGGCGATCGCCGCGAGCGTGGTGAGTTGATGGAGTTTCATCGGACCAAATTGCCTGCCGCTTGGTGTTCGCTTGGTACTGATCGACGCGTGGAGCTGGCACGCGGCATGGCAACCACAGGTTGCTGCCGCGAAGATTCTACGCCTGTCCGTCGAGCCATCCGCTGGCTATGCTGCATCGATGCCAATCATCGAGGAAGACAACGCATGAACACGATGGCAATCCCGTCCGGCATCGCCGATCTGGAAGAGGAAATGATAGCGTTGCGGCGCCGGATCCACGCGCATCCGGAGCTGGCGTACGAGGAAGTGGCGACGGGCAATCTGGTCGCCGAGCGGCTCGAAGCATGGGGCTACACGGTCCATCGCGGGCTCGGGAAAACCGGCGTGGTAGGGCAACTGAAAGTGGGCAATGGCACGCGGCGCCTCGGCCTGCGCGCCGACATGGACGCGCTGCCGATCCACGAGCAGACCGGCCTGCCGTACGCGAGCAAGCTCCCCGGCAAGATGCACGCGTGCGGCCACGACGGCCACACGGCGATGCTGCTCGCCGCCGCGCAGCACCTGGCGCAAGAGAAATCGTTCGACGGCACGCTTAACCTGATTTTCCAGCCGGCGGAGGAAGGGTTCGCGGGCGCCGAGAAAATGCTCGAAGACGGCCTGTTCGAGCGCTTCCCGTGCGACGCCGTGTTCGCCATGCACAACATGCCCGGCCATCCGACCGGCAAGTTTGGCTTCCTGCCGGGCTCGTTCATGGCGTCGTCCGATACGGTGATCGCGAAAGTGACCGGGCGCGGCGGCCACGGCGCGATGCCGCACAAGGCGGTCGATCCGGTCGTCGTGTGCGCGCAGATCGTGCTCGCGCTGCAGACGATCGTCGCGCGCAACGTGGCGCCGCTCGACATGGCGATCATCACGGTCGGCGCGATCCACGCGGGCGAGGCGCCGAACGTGATTCCCGAGAGCGCGGAAATGCGGCTGTCGGTGCGTGCGCTGAAGCGCGAGGTTCGCGATTTCCTCGAAGAGCGCATCACCGACGTGATTCACGCTCAGGCGGCCGTGTACGGGGCGCGCGCCGAGATCGACTATCAGCGCCGCTACCCCGTGCTCGTCAACGACGCGCAAATGACGGACTTCGCGCGTCAGGTCGCGCTCGACTGGGTCGGCGAGGCCGGTCTGATCCGGGACATGGAACCGCTCACCGGCAGCGAGGACTTCGCGTTCATGCTCGAATGCTGCGCGGGCAGCTACCTGATCATCGGCAATGGCGACGGGGAGGGCGGCTGCATGGTCCACAACCCGGGCTACGACTTCAACGACGACTGTCTCGCGACAGGCGCCGCCTACTGGGTGAAGCTCGCCGAGGCTTTCCTCGCGTGAGCTTGATTGAGCGACCGAAACCGCCCGAGCGGCAAGCGCAGGACATCGGCTTTGCTTGGGACCCGGGAGAGACATGGACTATTCCGCCACTGAGGCGACCGGCCCGCAGAGCGCCGGCGCCGCCACCGCACCAACCAAGCGCATCTCGCAGCCGAAGGCGATCGCCGCAATCACGATCGGCAACGGCCTCGAATTTTTCGACTTCACGATCTACAGCTTCTTCGCGACGATCATCGGCAAGCTGTACTTCCCGGTCGAGGGGCAGCTCGGGCAACTGATGCTCGCGGTCGGCACGTTCGGCGTCGGCTTCATCATGCGGCCGATCGGCGGCGTCGTGCTCGGCGGTTACGCGGACCGCGCCGGCCGCAAGGCCGCGATGAGCCTCACGCTGTGGCTCATGACGCTCGGCTCGGCGATCATCGCGTTCGCGCCGACTTACGCGACGATCGGCCTCGCTGCGCCGGCGCTCATCATCCTCGCGCGGCTGATCCAGGGCTTTGCCATCGGCGGCGAGGTCGGCGCGTCGACCTCGCTCCTGCTCGAATACGGCGGCGACCGCACGCGCGGCTTCTACGGCAGTTGGCAGTTCGTGAGCCAGGGGCTCAACACGGTGTGCGGGTCGCTGCTTGGCGTCGTGCTGGCGGCGAGCTTGTCGACGCCGTCGCTCGAGAGCTGGGGCTGGCGCATTCCGTTCGTGATCGGGATGGCGATGGGGCCGATCGGCACCTATATCCGCCGGCATCTGAACGAGACGCTGCCGGGCGTCGAGACCGCCGATCACCGGCCGCAGGCGTTGCCCGCAGCCGAACGCACCGGGCCCGCCGTCCATCCCACCCATCCCGCGCGCACGATCTTCCGCCACCACGCGGGCTCGATCACGGCGGGCGTGGCGACGACGATCGGCGGCACCGCGGCGAACTACATCGTGCTGTTCTATCTGTCGACCTACGCGATCCGGATGCTGAACATGCCGATGTCGCTGGCGTTGTGGGCTTCGTGGACCGCCGCCCTCATGACCGTGATCTGCTCGCCGTTTGCCGGCGCGCTGTCGGACCGGGTCGGGCGCAAGCCGGTGCTGTGGGTGTCGCGGGTGTTGCTGACGCTCGCGATCTATCCGGCGTTCAAGCTCATCAACGCGTATCCGACCGTGCCGGTTCTGCTGGCGGTGGTCGCGGTTCTCGCGGTGCTGGTCGCGTTCACGGCGGTGCCGAACATCGTGATGCTGCCCGAAATGTTTCCGCGCGAAATTCGGGCGACCGGGATGTCGATCGTCTATTGCCTCGGCGTGTCGATTTTCGGCGGCTTCGCGCAATTCTTCGCGACGTGGCTGATTCAGTTGTCGGGCAATCCGATCGCGCCCGCGTGGTACCTGATCGGCTGCGGGACCGTGTCGCTGCTCGCGCTGCCGTTCGTCCGCGAGACGGCGGGGCGGCCGATCGGCTGACGGCCGCCGAGACTGCCGGGACTATTGAAGAATCAGCCGCAGTTGCGCGTCGGCGTGCTCGCCCGGCGTGCGCGCGAACCCGCTTTTCGTGTAGCGGTGCCAGCGGCCGAGCACATAGCTGATGACGAGGCTCGCGCGCACCGCCGGGTCGTAATCGGTCGGCAGCGGCACCGCGGCATCGGCCGATTTCTGGTTGGCCTCCATCAAGCCGAGCCGCAGGCACTGCTTGAGCGATGCCTCGATGCGCTCGAGCATCTGCGTGACCCGCTCGGCGAGGCGCTCGTGCTCGCCGACGAGCGCCTCGCCCGTCAGCACGCGTGTCATGCCGGGATTTTTCGCGGAAAAGTTGAGCAGCATCAAGCCGATCGCACGCGCCTGGAGCACGCCGTTCGGCTCCTTCGCCGTGATCTGGTTGACGAGGCCGAAAAACGTCTCTTCGATGAACTCGATCAGCGCCTCGAACATTTGCGCCTTGCTCGCGAAATGCCGGTAGAGCGCCGCCTCCGACACGCCGAGCCGCGCGGCCAGCGCCGCGGTCGTGATCTTTTCGCTTTTGGGGGTCTCCAGCATCGCGGCGAGCGTCTGGAGGATGTGGACCCGCCGCTCGCCGGGCTTTAGGCGCGGCGCACGCGCGCCTGCTGAAGTTGCGTCTTCCGCGTGGTCTTGCTGGTCCTGCGCGTGTTCGCTGTTTACCGCCGTGTCAGGCTTTTGAGTCGGCTGCATATCTGTTGCCCCGATGGATGACCGATCCCCACGCTCACTATCGTTCGCTGCCCCCCGAGGGGGCGGGCGCCTCCCTTGGGGCGGCCCGGCGGGAGGCGCATGAACGACCCCCACGCTCACTATCGTTCGCTGCCCCCCGAGGGGGCGGGCGCCTCCCTTGGGGCGGCCCGGCGGGAGGCGCGAGTGCCCAGCCGAAGCGATTTTAACGAACGAATGCGACGATCGACATAGTGGGGACGTCCGGTGCCGGGCTGGCGCGCCGGCGTGCCGTTTGCCTTCGACGCCGCGGGGAGATGGCCGACGATCCAGACCGTCCGAATTCCCAGGCGCTTGTAGCGCTTCAGGTGTCCGCGCGTGTCTTCGACGAGGATCGCATCGGCAAGCGGCACGTGCGCGTCGCGCATCGCCCGGCGCAGCATCGATGCGTCGGGCTTCGCGCGCCACGCGCGACGGTCGCGCATGTGCTCGATTGCGATCACCCGCTCGAACAGGCGCTCGATGGAGAGCTCCCGCAGCACCGCGTGCGCGTAGGCCTCCGGCCCATTGGTCAGCACCAACTTGCGTCCTGGCAGCGCCGCGATAAGGCGCGCGAGACCGCGCTCGGCGCGCACCATCGAGCCGAGGTCGGGGAACGTGTGGACTTCTTTCAGGAAGTCGTGCGGGTCGATCAGGTGATGCCGCGTCAAGCCGAGCAGCGCCGCACCGTAGCGCTGCGTGTAGCCGGTGCGCAGGCGGTTCGCCACATCGCGCTCGACTTGCAGCGCGTCGATGATGTATTGCGTCATCGCCTGGTTGATCGCCGGGAAGATCTTGTACGACGCGTGGTGCAGGGTGTTGTCGAGGTCGAACAGCCAGACGGGGCTGCCCGCGTTGACGTGCGGCCGGCGCCGCTTGGGGCGAGAGATGGGCATGGCGGTGGGGGAGGAGACGCCCGAACAGCAGGCGAAGCGCGGCGCATTGATGCGCGCCGTGCTTCGCCGGGCATGCTCAATGCGAGCGGATCATCGTGCCGAACGGTTGCTCGGTCAGGATTTCGAGCAGTACCGAGTGCTCGATCCGGCCGTCGATGATGTGCACCGAGCGCACGCCGCTCTTGGCGGCGTCGAGCGCGGACGCGATCTTCGGCAGCATGCCGCCCGAGATCGTGCCGTCGGCGAAGAGTGCGTCGATCTCGCGCGCCGACAGATCCGTCAGCAGGTTACCCACCTTGTCCATCACGCCGGGGATGTTGGTCATCATCACGAGCTTTTCGGCGTTCAGCACGACAGCGAGCTTGCCCGCGACGAGATCCGCGTTGATGTTGTACGAGAGGCCGTCTTCGCCGAAGCCGATCGGCGAGATCACCGGAATGAACGCGTCGTCTTGCAGCGCGCGCACGACGGCCGGGTTGATCGCCTCGACTTCGCCCACTTGGCCGATGTCGACGTATTGGCCGGGGTTGTCGCGGTCCGGCATCATGAGCTTGCGCGCGTGGATCAGGCCGCCGTCCTTGCCCGTGAGGCCCACCGCGTGGCCGCCGAAGTGATTGATAAGCGTGACGATGTCCTGCTGCACTTCGCCGCCGAGCACCCATTCGACGACTTCCATCGTCTCTTCGTCGGTGACGCGCATGCCCTGGATGAACGTGCCTTGCTTGCCGATCTTCTTGAGCGCCTGGTCGATCTGCGGGCCGCCGCCGTGCACGATCACCGGGTTGATGCCGACCAGCTTCAGCAGAATGACGTCGCGCGCGAAGCCTTGCTTCAGGCGCTCTTCGGTCATGGCGTTGCCGCCGTATTTGATGACCACGGTCTTGCCGTGATACTGGCGAATATAAGGCAGCGCCTCAGCGAGGATTTCGGCTTTCAACGTGGGAGCGATCTGCGAGAGGTCGATGGGCTCGGACATGGCGGCAAACTCGGCACGGAACAAACAGTTGAGACGGGCGAAATAGGGCGAATTGTACAGGACTGGCGCGGCGCAGCACGGTTTTTGCCGGTCATCCAAACGACATAGGACGGCTGTTTTCGCGCGGCTGCGCGGCGAGCCCCGCGAGCCGTGGCATCATGCATTTATCCACTTGATTCGACTCTGTTTCCATTGTTGTTTCGACGCGTCATGACTCGCTCAGGCTCGACTTCCACGACCCGCTCCGCGCCGCCGGCCGGCGGGAGCGCACGCTGCCCGCGCTGCGGCCGCGCGTTCGATTGCGGCAAGCGCGCCGACGCGTCCGAGCCGTTCAAGTGCTGGTGCACGTCGATGCCTGCCTTGCCGCCCGAGCGCTTGGTACCCAATATGCGTTGCCTGTGCCCGGAGTGTTTCGCCGAGGCGATCGTCACGGTGTCCCCGGAAGCGCCCAGCGGTTAAACTGGCCCGATGCACCGTATATCCAACACCGGCCGCGTCAATCTCGGCCACTTGTTTTGGCTGCGCTGCCTGGCGATCATCGGCCAGCTCGTCACCATCTCTGTGGTCCAGATCTTCTTCGGCGTGCATTTGCCGTTGCCGGCCATGCTCATGGTGATCGCGCTCGAAGTGGTCTTCAATGCGCTGACCTGGATACGCGTCGCGCGGGCGCGGCCGGAGACCAATTTCGAGCTGCTCGGCCAGTTGTGGGTCGACCTCGCTGCGTTGTCCGCACTGCTTTTTCTGTCCGGCGGCACGACGAATCCGTTCGTGTCGCTGTATCTGCCCTCGCTTGCGATTGCCGCTGCCGTGCTGCCGTGGCACCTGATGGTCTGGCTCGCGGTCTTCGCCGTCTGCTGCTACGCGGCGCTCGGATTCGATTCGATCCCGCTCAACATGGACAACCCCGCCAACCTGTTCGACTACTACCGGGCGGGCATGTGGGTGAACTTCATGGTGAGCGTCGGGCTGATTGCGTGGTTCGTCGCGCGCATGTCGAACGGGCTGCGCCTGCGCGATGCGGCGCTCGCGGAGGCGCAGCAGCGCCTCTTGCGCGACGAGCGGGCGGTCGCGCTCGGCGTGCAGGCGGCCACGGTCGCTCACGAAATGGGCACGCCGCTCTCGACCATCGCGATGCTGTCCGAAGAGTTGCGCGACGCGGCTCGCAGCGACAGCGGGCTCGCGCCGTATTCCGCCGATCTGGAACTGCTCGAGCAACAGATGGCGCTCTGCACGTCGGCGCTCGCGCGCTTGCGAAGCCGCGCATTGGTGGCGTCGCACCGGCAGACGCTCGACGAATGGCTCGAAAGCTTTGCCGTCCAGTGGCGGCTGCGTCATCCGCACGTGAAATTCGAACGGATCGGCACTGCGCCCACGGGCGTGTGGCTTGACGACACGGTCGCGGTCAGCCAGATTCTGACCATCCTGCTCGACAACGCCGCGCGCGCGAGCCGCGATCGCGTGACGCTCGCCGCGTCGAGCGTGAACGGCAAAGTCGAGTTCGAAGTTTGCGATTCAGGGCCGGGCATTCCTCCGTCGTTGCGCGCCACGCTCGGCTCGATGCCGGTAGGCAGCACGCAGGGCGGCCACGGCGTGGGGCTCTATCTGGCTTTCACGGCTGCCGCACGGCTTGGCGGCGAGATCGAGCTTGCCGACGGCAAGCCGCACGGCACGCGGGCGGTGCTTCGTCTGCCCGCCGCTAAAGAGGAGGCAGGTGCAGGCCACGCCGCTTCCGATTCAACCGATACGAGGGAGAAAAACACATGAGCGATATGAATTTCCTGGTCATCGACGACGACGAAGTGTTCTCGGGGATTCTCGCCCGCGGGCTGACGCGCCGGGGCTACACGGTCCACACCGCGCCGAACGCCGAGGAGGCGATCAAGCTCGCGAACCAGCACAGGTTCGGGCAGATCACGGTCGACCTGCATTTGGGCGGTGATTCGGGCTTGAGCCTCGTCGCGCCGCTGCGCGAGCTGCAGCCCGACGCGCGGATGCTGATTCTCACCGGTTACGCGAGCATCGCGACGGCCGTGCAAGCCGTGAAGGACGGCGCCGACAACTATCTCGCAAAGCCGGCCAACGTGGAATCGATTCTGGCTGCGTTGCAGAAGGAGGCGAGCGTGGCGCAAGCGGAGGAGGCCATCGAGCATCCGGCGCTGCTTTCCGTCGCGCGGCTCGAGTGGGAACACATCCAGCGGGCGCTCGCTGAAAACGGCGGCAACGTTTCGGCGACGGCGCGCGCGCTGAACATGCATCGGCGCACGTTGCAGCGCAAGCTCTCGAAGCGGCCGGTGAAGCAGTAATGTTTTTTCACGCTCTTGTTCACGCGTTACGCGTCGAATTAAAAACGGGCGGTCCTGCGAAATGCAGGCCGCCCGTTTTCTATTGGCTTAACGCTTTACGCGCTGCCCGTTACAGCACATAGCGCGACAGATCCTCGCTTTGCGCGACTTCGTCCAGCGCGCGATCGACATACGCCGCGTCGATCTTCACCGCCTGGCCCGAGTGGTTGCCTGCTGCGAACGAGACTTCCTCGAGCAGCTTCTCGATCACCGTATACAGGCGCCGCGCACCGATGTTCTCGGTCTTCTCGTTGACCGCGAACGCAATTTCGGCCATCCGGCGGATGCCGTCCGCGGCAAATTCGAGCTGCACGTCTTCGGTTGCCAGCAGCGCCTGGTATTGCTTGACGAGGCTGGCATCGGTGGCGACGAGAATTGCTTCGAAGTCCTCAACCGAAAGCGAATCGAGTTCGACGCGAATCGGGAAGCGCCCTTGCAGCTCGGGGATCAAGTCGCTCGGCTTCGACAGGTGGAACGCGCCGCTCGCGATGAAGAGGATGTGGTCCGTCTTCACCGTGCCGTACTTCGTGTTGATCGTCGTGCCTTCGACGAGCGGCAGCAGATCGCGCTGCACGCCCTGACGGGATACCTCGGCGCCGCCCGTTTCGCTGCGCGACGCAATCTTGTCGATTTCGTCGAGGAACACGATGCCGTTCTGCTCGACGTTCTGCACAGCCTTCGCTTTCACTTCCTCGTCGTTGAGCATCTTCGATGCTTCTTCGTCGGTGAGCACCTTCAGAGCTTCCCTGACCTTCAGCTTGCGGCGCGTTTTCTTGCCGCCGCCCAGGTTCGCGAACATCGAGCGGATCTGCTCGGTCATGTCTTCCATGCCCGGCGGGCCCATGATGTCCATGCCGATTTGCGGCGATTCGACGTCGAGCTCGATTTCCTTGTCGTCGAGCGAGCCCTCGCGCAGGCGCTTCCTGAACGTCTGGCGCGTGGCGTTGCCATCGTCGCCATGGTCGCTCGAGCTCGACGCCGCCGAGCCGAAGCCGACCGGGCGCGCGCTCGGCAGCAGGATGTCGAGAATGCGGTCTTCGGCCTGGTCTTGCGCCTTCGTGCGGACCTTGCGCATTTCGGTCTCGCGCGTCTCCTTGACCGAGATTTCGATCAGGTCGCGCACGATGCTGTCGACATCGCGCCCTACGTAGCCGACTTCGGTGAACTTGGTCGCTTCGATCTTGATGAACGGCGCGTCGGCGAGCTTCGCGAGACGCCGCGCGATTTCGGTCTTGCCGACGCCCGTCGGCCCGATCATCAGAATGTTCTTCGGCGTGATTTCCTGGCGCAGCGGCTCGGCGACCTGCTGGCGGCGCCAGCGATTGCGCAGCGCGACGGCGACCGCACGTTTCGCGCGCTTCTGCCCGATGATGTTCTTGTCGAGTTCCGAAACGATCTCGGCGGGGGTCATGGTGCTCATCGTTTCCTCACTCGATCGTCTCGATGACGCGGTTATGGTTGGTATAGATGCACATGTCGCCGGCGATCCCCAAAGATTTTTCGACGATGTCGCGCGGAGAAAGATCCGTGTTTTCGGCGAGCGCGCGGGCCGCGGCCTGCGCATAGGCCCCGCCCGAGCCGATCGCGCAGATCCCGCCCTCGGGGTCGAGCACGTCGCCGTTGCCGGTGATGACGAGGGTGGTTTGCGCGTCGGCGGTGATCAGCATCGCTTCGAGGCGGCGCAGCATGCGGTCGGTGCGCCAGTCTTTCGCGAGTTCGACCGCGGCGCGCGTCAGGTTGCCCTGATGTTTTTCGAGCTTGGCTTCGAAGCGGTCGAGCAGCGAAAACGCATCGGCCGTGCCGCCGGCGAAGCCGACGAGCACCTTGCCGTTGTAAATGCGCCGGACTTTCTTCGCGCCGCCTTTCATGACGATGTTGCCGAGCGTTACCTGGCCGTCGCCGCCGAGCGCGACCTTGTCGCCGCGACGCACGGATACGATCGTCGTGCCGTGAAATTGCTCCATGTGCGTTCCTTTAGAAAAGCTGAAGGTCCCGGGCGGTGCTAGTGACCTGTTCCGCCCGAGCATATCGGGTGGGCGGCCGAGGCGCGGCTTGATGCGCGCGCGCTCATGCAACGCACGTCCGGATAATTTTAGGGCGTGCAGCGCTTTATCAAGAGGCAGCCGAAGGGCATAGGACGGAAATTGGCCCGCAGGCGAGGTAAAAGCTGCGCGAGCGGAGCAGCCGACGTCAGACCAGCGCCCGTAACGGCTGTCATGACGCAGGCTGGAGAGACACAGGGAGCGCGCGGTGCGATCGCACAGCTTTGCATGGGACCGGAGTAAGTGCTGAAGCACTAACTCCGGTCGACAAAAGAAAAAGGCGCGCGGTTCACCGTGCGCCTCTTTGACGAAGCAGCGTATCCGGCGCGCGAGCGGGCCGCGCGGTTCCAGCAATCAGTCGCCGAACAGCTTCTGGCGCAACTCGCGGCGCTCCTGCGCTTCGAGCGACAGGGTGGCCGTGGGCCGTGCGATCAGACGCGGAATGCCGATCGGCTCGCCGGTTTCCTCGCACCAGCCGTACTCGCCCGATTCGATGCGCGCGAGCGATTGCTGCACCTTCTTCAGCAGCTTGCGTTCGCGATCGCGCGTGCGCAGCTCGAGCGCATGCTCTTCTTCGATCGTCGCGCGATCGGCCGGGTCCGGCACGATCACGGTTTCGCGCAGGTTCTCGGTCGTCTGGCCGGCATTGCGGAGGATTTCCGCCTGCAGCTGTTCGAGCCGGTTCTTGAAGAAAGCGAGCTGATCCTCATTCATGTAATCCTTCTCGCTCATCTTCAGGATTTCGGCTTCGGTCAAGAGTCGTTTCGTCGTCATCTGCGTGCTTCTTCAATGTGAGGCAAAACTCTTACATATTGCCCGCACTTTCGTGTTGCCCGCAACCAGCGTCAATCAGGCGCAGACGAACACGGACGCTGGGCTGTCGTGACGCCCATCGCGCCGCTGCGGGGCCGAACTCCTCTGGAAACCGATCCTCGGATGCCCCCGAGCATCTCGATGCCGGACTGCGCGCTAACTGACAAACCGGCGTGCAGGCCGGCGCTTCGGCATTGTTTCGGCATGATCCGGATGAGGTTTTCCGGCGCCGTTTATACGCCCGGCATCGTTGCGCGACGTCCAGCGGGTGCGCCAGACAATGCGCGGGCAAGTCGTTGTCATTCTCCAGTGGGCACGTATTGTAACTGAATCAGAATGCGGTTCCGCAACCGAGAGATCCCCACGACGGATGAACGTGCTATCCCGAAAATATAGCGCGCGAGCCGTCAAAAAGCGATGATCATCCGGCCCCTTCTATCATAGGGCTTTCACCTGTTTTACCACGGGCGGCGGCACCGGCGAACCGGTTTGGGTG
Organism: Trinickia mobilis; assembly: GCF_017315705.1. GTDB lineage: Bacteria > Pseudomonadota > Gammaproteobacteria > Burkholderiales > Burkholderiaceae > Trinickia_A > Trinickia_A mobilis. The sequence goes on from NZ_JAFLRF010000011.1 coordinate 208,477, forward strand.
CCATAGCGCACACAAACCGGCCGCGCCAGTGTGAGGGACCAATAACGGTTCGAAACGCGGTCTTACGCGAGGCAGGCGTCGAGGCCGTCGGTGATGAGGTCTTGCGGAAGGTCTACGCCGATGAAAACCATCTTATTGGTCTTCTTCTCGATCGGCAGCCACTTCGCGGCGAGGTCGCTGCCCATCATCTGGTGCACGCCCTGGAACACGACTTTGCGGTCGACGCCTTTCATATAGAGCACGCCCTTGTAGCGCAACAGACGCTCGCCGTAGATCTGCAGGATGCCGCCGAGGAAGTCTTCAAGCTTGTTCGGGTCGAACGGGCGGTCGTTGCGATAGACGAACGACTTGATCTTGTCGTCGTGATGCGCGTGGTGATGGTGGTGGTGCCCGTCGTGCCCCTCGTGCTCGCAGTGGCCGTGATCATGGTCGCAATGCTCGTGGTCATCGCCATGATCGTGGCCGTGGCGCGCGTGGTCGTGATCGTCCTCGGCGAGGAAATCGGGATCGATTTCGAGCTTCGCGTTCAGGTTGAAGCCGCGCAGATCGAAGATTTCCTTGATGTCCGCCTCGCCGAAATTGACGACCTTGATCGTCGCTTTCGGGTTCATGTGCACGAGGCGGTGGCGCAGGTCGGAAAGCTCGGCTTCGTCGACGAGGTCCGACTTCGTGACGAAGAGGCGGTCCGCGAAGCCCACTTGGCGCTGCACGACTTCGTGCTCGTCGAGTTGAAGGTTCGCGTGCTTGGCGTCGACGAGCGTGATGATCGCGTCGAGCAGGAATTCGTCGGCAATTTCGTTATCGATGAAGAAGGTCTGCGCGACCGGGCCCGGGTTGGCGAGGCCGGTGGTTTCGATCACGACGCGATCGAACTGGAGCTCGCCCGACTGCTTTTTCGCTGCCAGGTCGCCGAGCGCCAGCGCGAGATCGCCGCGAATCGTGCAGCAGATGCAGCCGTTGCTCATCTGGACGATCTGCTCGGCCGAATCTTGCACGAGGATTTCGTTGTCGATGTTTTCTTCGCCGAACTCGTTTTCGATCACGGCGATCTTCATGCCGTGCTTTTCGTTCAGGATGCGCTTGAGCAGCGTGGTTTTGCCGCTGCCGAGGAAGCCGGTCAGGATAGTGACGGGAATCATGTGAGTCGCCTGTAGTTCGTGAATCGGTGTCAATGCGTCAACAGCCCACTATTGAAGCACATCTGTCAAGCGCCCGTGGTCCGCCCGGTTCGTCGCTTGCCACGGGCTTGCGCTTGCCGGCCAGCCGCAATTCGGCTGCAAGACGCGCCATGGACGGCCCCCACGCTCGCTTGCGTTCGCGGGGGGGCGTCAAATGTCCGCTAACTATGGGCATTCAGGCGATTTGCAACAATAGCCCTTTCAGATATTCGCCTTCCGGAAACGCCGTGAGGAGCGGGTGATCGACCCCGGCGCCCAGGCGCTTCAGGATGCGGGCATCGACGCGCGCGTCGGCCGCGGCGCCGGCGACGATCTTCTGGAACAGGTCGGCGTCGATCGCGCCCGAGCACGAGTACGTGAACAAGAGGCCGCCCGGGCGCAGCAGCTTGAAGCCGCTCAGGTTGATGTCCTTGTAGGCGCGCGCGGCGCGGTCGACGTGCTCGCGCGACGGCGCGAATTTCGGCGGATCGAGCACGACGAGGTCGAAGCGCTCGCCGTCGTCGTAGAGGCGGCGCAGGGTCTTGAACGCGTCAGCGTCGAGCCAGTCGGCGCGGCTTGGGTCGAAGTCGTTGGCGGTGACGTTCTGCCGGGCGAGCGCGAGTGCTTCGCCAGACGAGTCGATCGACACCACCCGCTTAGCGCCGCCCTTCAACGCGGCCAGCGAAAAGCCCCCGGTGTAGCAGAAGCAGTTGAGCACGTCGCGCCCGTCCGCGTAGGCTTGGACGAGCGCGCGGTTGTCGCGCTGGTCGACGTAGAAGCCTGTCTTGTGGCCGCTCCTGACATCGACGTGGTAGCGCACGCCGTTTTCGTTCGTAATCAGCGTGTCGGGTGGCGGGTCGCCGGCCAGCACGCCGGTGGTCTGAGCGAGGCCTTCTTTTTCGCGGATCGACACGTCCGAGCGCTCGTAGACGTTCGGGCAGCCGGTCGCGCCGACGAGCGCCGCAACGATCACCTCCTTCCACGCCTCGACGCCCACCGCCATGAACTGGCAGACGAGCTGGCCGCGCTTTTCGGCGTCGTCCCCCAATCCCCCAAGTGGATTTCCTGCGGGGCGGGGGACTTCCTGCGGGGCGCCCCGCAAGGGGACTTCCTGCGGGGCGTCGGTAACGTAGTAGTCGGCGATGAGCCCCGGCAGTCCGTCTGCTTCGCCGAAGATCAGCCGCACCGCGCCCGTGCCGTGGACGAGCGCTTGCCGGTGCGCGATCGCGCGCTGCACACGGCGCTTGAAAAAGGCGTGATCGATCGGCTCGGCTTCGTCGAAGCTCCAGACGCGCACGCGGATCTGCGATTGCGGGCTGTATGCGGCGCGGGCGAGAAAGCGGCCGTCGTGCGCGCGCACGATCACGGTGGCGCCCGGTGCGGGCTTGCCGTCGATGCGGTCGATCGCGTTCGCATAAACCCACGGATGGCGGCGCAGCAGCGATTTTTCCTTCGACGGCTTCAGCGTTACGGTATTCATAAATGATCAAATGCAAGTTTCTGCCGCGCGAATCGTGCGCGGCGGGGTGATGGCTGTGGCCGGTCACGGCGCGGATTGCACGGCATCGCCAAGCGGGACCGGAGCGGCCGGCAAGATCGCCGGCCGGGCAATGACGCGGATGAATGAACCGCTCAGTCGCGCTTTTTCGCGCGCGGATGCGCCTTGTCGTACACCTGAGCGAGATGCTGGAAATCGAGCGCGGTATAGACTTGCGTCGCTGTGATGCTCGCGTGGCCGAGCAGCTCCTGCACCGCGCGCAGGTCGCCGCTCGATTGCAGCACGTGCGTCGCGAACGAATGGCGCAGCACGTGAGGATGCACGTTGGCCGGAATGCCGGCCGCGAGTGCCGCGCGCTTCACGCGGTCGCGCACGACGTTCGGCGACATCCGGTTGCCGCGCACCGACAGAAAGAGCGGATGCGGATCGAGCTTCACGAACTCGCCGCGCGCGGCGAGCCAGCTCTTGAGCGCATCGAGCGCCTTGCTGCCGACCGGCACCGTGCGCCGCCGGTTGCCCTTGCCGAGCACCGTCACTTCCGCCGCCTGCAGGTCGAGCCAGCCGGCGGAGCGGTAGCCGTCCGCATCGGCGAAGGCGACATCGAGGCCGACCAGCTCGGCGAGCCGCAGCCCCGACGAGTAGAACAGCTCGAGCATCGCGTGATCGCGCAGGCCTTCGGTGTTCGGGGCGGCGGGGGCTTCCATCAGCGCGTTGGCGTCGTCGACGGAAAGCGCCTTCGGCAGCGTCTTCGCTTGCTTCGGTGCGCGCACGGTCGCGACCGGGTTCGCGGGCAGATCGATGCGCCCGGCGAGCCAGCGGTAGAACGCGCGCCACGCCGAAAGGCGGTGCCCGATCGAGCGCGCCGATAGCCCGCCCGCGTGCGCGCGCGCCACGGCGCCGCGCATGTCGGTGGCGGTAAGGCTTTCGAGCGGACGGCCTTTCGCGAGCTTCTTCAGCTCGTCGAGTTCATGCGTGTAGCCGCGCAGCGTATGTGCCGACAGCCGCCGCTCGTGCTCGAGGCTGGAGAGGTAAGCGGCAATCGGGTCGTGGTCGGCCGCGGTCACAGGGCGGATTCCGGATCGATGGGGGCGCGGATCAAGACGAATACTGCGCGCGCATCAGCGTGCAAGCAGCCGGCTCAGCGCGGCGCTCGCGAGTCCGCCGATCTGGGCGAGGAAATCGGTCGCCATGCCTTCGTGGAAACGGCGCGGGTCCGGCGAGCCCATCACGAGGAGGCCGAACGTCGCGACTTCGTCGCCGGCGCGCGGGTCGCGCAGCGCGACAAGCGCGATCGATTGCGTTGCGGCGCCTTCGGCTGCGGCGGGGTCGGCGGCGGAATCGCTCGCCGCGCTCGCGGCCGCCGCGGCGGCTTCTCCCGAGATCAGCCACTGTGCCGCCTCAAAGCCCGTGTTCGCGCCGCAATAAGGCGCGGCGAGGCTGTTCGCGAAGATCCGCACTTCCTCGCCCACGTGGCGCGCGAACTCCGCTTCGCGGTACGGCTCGGCCAAGTCCCAGACCCGCAGCGCCGCCTGCGGCACGTCGAACACTTCGGTGAGCCCTTGCGAGACGGCGCGCGGCAGCGCGTAGGCGTCGCGCTCGGCCATCACGCGCATCGTCCAGCGATTGAACTTCACCGCGATGCTGTCGTTTTCGTGGCCGTAGCGCAGCAGCTCGGCGAGACGTCGCTCGAGATGCTTGTTCTTTTCGCGCAGCATCTCCATCTGCCGCTCCTGCAGCGACACCGCGGCCTTGCCGTGCGGATTCGCAAGCCGGATCGTCGCGAGCAGCTCGGCGTGCTCGTCGAAAAATCCGGGGTTGGCGAGCAGGTATTCAGCGACTTCGCGATCGTTCATGGTCTCGGCAATAAGGAATGCGCAGGGAATTGGGGGATCAGTCGGCGATCTCGATCTCGCCTTCGAAGACGGTCGCGGCCGGCCCTGCCATCGTGAGCGGGGCGGTTTCGTCGCGCGCGCCGGCCCAGGCAATGCTCAGCACGCCGCCGTGCGTGTGCACGGTCACCGGCGAATCGAGGAGGCCGCGGCGGATGCCGGCGGCCACTGCCGCGCACGCGCCCGTGCCGCAGGCGAGGGTTTCCCCGGCGCCGCGCTCGAATACGCGCAGCTTGATCTCGCTGCGCGACACGATTTGCATGAAGCCGGCGTTGACGCGCTGCGCAAAGCGCGGGTGATGCTCGACAGCCGGCCCGACCTGGCCGACCGGATATTGCTCGACGTCGTCGACGACTTGCACCGCATGCGGATTACCCATCGAGACGACCGAGATCCAGTGCGTTTCGCCGTCCGCGCCGGTCAACAGGAGGGGCCAGAGCGTATCGGCGCCCTCGCGACGCCCTTCGAGGCCGCTCGCATCGAACGGCACGCGTGCCGGCACGAACACCGGCTGCCCCATATCGACGACGACCTCGCCGTTCTCATGCATCGTCAGCGTGATGACGCCGTTTTGCACCTGCACGCGCACGCTGCGCTTGTCGGTGAGGCGCGTGTCGCGGACGAACTTGACGAAGCAGCGCGCGCCGTTGCCGCAATGCTCGACTTCGCCGCCGTCGCAATTGAAGATCCGATACTTGAAATCGACGCCGTCGATCGTGGGCCGCTCGACGAGCAGCAGCTGATCGGCGCCGACGCCGAAATGCCGGTTCGCGAGCGCGCGCACCTGCTCGCTCGTCAGCGCGAGCGGCCGGGTGTAGCCGTCGAGCACGACGAAGTCGTTGCCCGCGCCATGCATTTTGGTGAACTTGAGCTTCATGGGCGCTATTGTAAGTGACTCGGCTCGCCGCGTCGGCGTCTAAATCGGCTGCGAAACGGGCATCAATAGAAGCCCGGCTCGCCCTCCGGGCGGGTCTTGAAGCGCTTGTGCACCCAGTAATACTGCTCGACGATCCGCGGAATCTGCTCCTCTAGAAACGCGTTCATCCGGCGCGCGTCGGTGTCGTCGTCGCCGCTCGGGTAGTGGTCCCACGGCTTGAAGACCTTGAGCCGGTAGCCCTTGTAGTTCGGCAGTACTTCGCCGATGAACGGGAGGACCTGTGCGTGTCCCACCTTGGCGAACCGGCCGACGGCGGTCAGCGTGCAAGTGGGAATTCCGAAGAACGGCACGAAAGTGGAATTGCGCATGCCGTAGTCCATGTCGGCGCCGAGCATGACCGGCTTGCGCTCGCGCAGCCAGCGCAGCACGACGCGCGCGCTGTCGGCGCGGCTTGCCATGTCGGCGCCGAAACGGCCGCGCGCCTGCTTGGCGATTTCATCGAGCTCCTGATTCTTCATCGGCTGATAGAGCGCGCCGCACCGGCGCCGCAGCGCGTGATTGATGAAGACCGAGCCTGCCTCGATGCCGACGAAGTGGAGACCGAGCAGCAGCGTAGGCGGCATGTCGGGATCGGTCAGGTCGACTTCGCTATCGACCTGCACCAGCTTCTCCATCTTCTTCAACGAGCCGAACCACTGGACGCTGCGCTCGACGTAGCTGCGAATCGCGTGCCGGAAGTGCTTTTGCGCGATGTCTTCGCGCTTTTCGTCGCTCCACTCGGGAAAGCACAGCTTCAGGTTGATGTGGACGATGCGGCGGCGCCGGCTGGGGATCTGGTAGAGCAGCCAGCCGAGCCCGTCGCCGAGGCGCGCGACGAACCCGTAAGGGAGGATGGCGAGAAACTTAAGCAGCGCGATGCCGAGTTTGCTCCCGAGCCGGCCTAGCATCCCACGGCTCCGTTGACGGCCTGAAAGCGTGCGGAGAGTCCGCCCGCCATGGGTTGATGAAGTGACGCCAAAACGAAATGAGGATACTGCACGCGTGCACGCCCTGTGACAATTCTGAGAAGACGCTATAATACGGAATTCGCCGAGTTAATAGACAACTTGCGGGGCGAAGCCGCCGGACGCATATCGAACGTCCGGACGGTCCAGGAAATCCGCTAAAGCGTCGCCGCTTCAGGCTCCCGAAGCTGGCTACGTGAAAAACAACCGTAACCATGGAGTCTGCAAAGTGGCAAACGACTATCTCTTCACCTCTGAATCCGTTTCCGAAGGCCATCCCGACAAGGTCGCCGACCAGATCTCGGACGCGATCCTCGACGCAATCCTTTCCCAAGACAAATACTCGCGCGTTGCCGCCGAAACGCTGTGCAACACGGGTCTCGTCGTGCTCGCCGGTGAGATCACCACGACGGCGAACGTCGACTACATCCAGGTCGCGCGCGATACGATCAAGCGCATCGGCTACGACAACACCGACTACGGCATCGACTACAAGGGCTGTGCGGTGCTCGTGGCCTACGACAAGCAATCGCCGGACATCGCCCAGGGCGTCGACCGCGCGCACGACAACAATCTCGATCAAGGCGCCGGCGACCAAGGCCTGATGTTCGGCTTCGCCTGCGACGAAACGCCCGAGCTGATGCCGCTGCCGATCCACCTGTCGCACCGTCTGGTCGAGCGCCAGGCGAGCCTGCGCCGCGACGGCCGCCTGCCCTGGCTGCGTCCGGACGCGAAGTCGCAGGTCACGGTCCGCTACGTCGACGGCAAGCCGCATTCGATTGACACCGTCGTGCTGTCCACGCAGCACTCGCCGGACATCGAACTGTCGACGCTGCGCGAAGCGGTGATCGAAGAAGTCATCAAGCCGACGCTGCCGGCTGAACTCGTCAAGGGCGACATCAAGTTCCTCGTGAACCCGACCGGCCGGTTCGTGATCGGCGGCCCGCAAGGCGATTGCGGTCTGACGGGCCGGAAGATCATCGTCGATACGTACGGCGGCGCGGCTCCGCACGGCGGCGGCGCGTTCTCGGGCAAGGATCCGTCGAAGGTGGACCGCTCGGCCGCTTACGCCGGCCGCTACGTCGCGAAGAACATCGTGGCCGCCGGCCTCGCGTCGCGCTGCCTGATTCAAGTGTCCTACGCGATCGGTGTCGCGCAGCCGACGTCGGTGATGGTCAACACGTTCGGCACGGGCCGCGTGTCCGATGCGACGATCACCCGTCTCGTGCGTGAGCACTTCGACCTGCGTCCGAAGGGCATCATCCAGATGCTCGACCTGCTGCGCCCGGTCTACGAAAAGACCGCGGCCTACGGCCACTTCGGCCGCGAAGAGCCGGAATTCTCGTGGGAAGCGACCGACAAGGCGCTGGCACTCGCCGAAGCCGCTGGCACGGAAGCCGTGGCCGCGGTGGCCTGAGGCTGTTCGGAGTCACGCGCCTGGGTTGAATGGCGCGAACGCAGTCGATCAAAAAACCCCGGTGCTTGCGCCGGGGTTTTCTTTTTCTACGACCTGATCAGCGCCAGCGTCAGCGCGCAGCGAACGCGAACCAGCCGGCGCTGGCCGCGAGGCGGCGCGGACGGCGGTTCGCGCCGTGCAGCGAGCCGTCCGGCGTGCGGCGCGAAGTCAGCGCATGGAGCGTCACCGGCGGCTTGGGCAGCAGCGTGCGCAGCGAGAAGCGCGAGAACGGACGCGCGCCGGCGCGCATGCGCAGGATCGAGAAGAGCGTTTGGAACCAGGCGCGGAAGCCGTCGGCCGACCAGGCCTGCCGTTGTTGCGCGAGCTGGCGGGTGCGCGCCGCGTGATGGCGCAGCGCGCGCACGATCTGGCGTCGTGCGGGGCGGGCCGCCTTCAAGGCGACGCGCTTGATACGGGTAGTCAGACGAGTGTGCATGGTTCGAGCGAAAGGGGAAGGGCGTCGCGGGACGTGGGCGGCGGCAGGCTAGACGCAGCAGCATATGTGCCAGCACGCGGGACGTCGTGGCCCGAATCGAGGCCCGACGCGGCGGCGATTCCGGCGGACCGCTCGCAGAAAGGGGAGACAATCGACATCGGTGCAGACTACACGCGAATCGTGACGCGCGAAAGTCTCAGTGCTCCAACTGAGGTTAGGGGTTTTTACGGAGAAAGATCGCATTGTTTTCACGGAAGTTGTGAACAAATTGCGTGCATCGATGCTCCTGCACCGTGCAGTGCGCGCGCGCCGATCATGCCCGTTTTACAATCGATCCATTCACCAAAACGTCAACCTGCGTAGAACGGAACGCCTCATGCCAGAGCATTCAAAAAAGGAACAGGTGCAATTGCTGCGGGAACGCGGCTTCGTGGTCGTGCCGGGACTCGTTTCGCCCGAGCGGTGCGCCGCGCTCAGGGCGCTGGCGCAGCAGCAGCTCGAAGAAGCGGCCGCGCCGCTCGAATTCGAGGCCGATTTGCGCTATCCGGGCGCGCCGGACTCGAAAGAGGCGCCGGGCGGCCACACGGTGCGGCGTCTGCTCGACGCCTATGTGCGTCATGCGCTCTTGCGCGAGTGGGCGACGGCGCCCGAAATCAAGGGCTGGATGGAGCTCTATTTCGGCGAGGAGCCGCGCCTGTCGCGCGCGCATCACAACTGCCTGATGACCAAGCACCCGCGCTACGGCAGCCTGACCGGCTGGCACCGCGATGCGCGCTACTGGTCGTTCGAGCGAGATGATCTGGTTTCGACGTGGCTTGCGCTCGGACCCGAGGCCGTGAGCAACGGTGGTTTATGGTTCGTGCCGGGTTCGCACAGCGTCGCGTTCACTTCCGATCGCTTCGACGAGGCGAAGTTTTTCCGCTCCGATCTGCCCGAGAATCAGGCGCTGATTCATACGGCCGTGTCGCCTGAGCTGCAGCCGGGCGACGTCGTCCTATTCCACTGCAATACGCTGCATTCGGCGGGACAGAACTTGTCCGACGACGTGAAGTTTTCGCTCGTCTTCACGTATCACGGCGCGAGCAACGTGCCGCTGCCGGGTTCGCGCTCGGCGTCGAAACCCGAAGTGGCGCTTTAAGAGCGGCGGCAAGCGGGGCGCCGGCGGCGGTGTTGGCGACCTCGGCGGCGCTGCTCGATCCACCCGCACCGCTCTTGTGCGCCGCTGCCCGGTACGTCCGCGTCAATGCTTGCCCGATGACGATGCGAGGCCGATCAGCCCGGCCACCGTCGCGACGATACCGCCCGCGATCAGCATGATCGTCTTGTTGGTCGGCGCGCCGGTGAACACGCGCGACATGTCGTTGGCAAACGAGTGAAACGATTGCCCGCCGAAATACAGCAGTACGACGCCGCCGACGATCAGCGCGAGCGAAATCGCCTTGATCATAAGAATCCCCCATCGATAAAAACGCGGACGCGGCAGTGTATGAGACCTGCATGGCATCGTCCATCCCTTGCGCGGGCGGTGCCCGGCGCCTCGATTGCGGCATTCAGGCGGACCGCAGCGCGCTGGATCCCACTATCCGGGCTCTTTGCTGCCGTCAGCACGGACAGACGCGTTTAGCTAACATACCCGGTTGGGCGGCCGGGCGAGGCCGTGCATTCTTCCACGCTTTCATCGAGGATTCACATGGCCTACGAAGCAGCAACGGAACGCTATACGGACATGCAGTACCGCGTGTGCGGCAAGTCGGGGCTCAAGCTGCCGGCACTTTCGCTCGGGTTGTGGCACAACTTCGGCGACACGGCGCCGCTCTCGACGCAACGCGACATCCTGCGTACGGCGTTCGATCTGGGCATCACGCACTTCGATCTCGCGAACAACTACGGTCCGCCGTACGGGAGCGCCGAAACCAATTTCGGGCGGCTCTTCAAAGACGATTTCAAGCCGTATCGCGACGAGCTCTTGATCTCGTCGAAGGCCGGCTGGGACATGTGGCCCGGCCCGTACGGCCAAGGCGGCGGTTCGCGCAAATATGTGCTCGCCAGCCTCGACCAGAGCTTGACGCGCATGGGGCTCGATTACGTCGACATCTTCTACTCGCACCGCTTCGACGCCGATACGCCGCTCGAAGAAACGGCTGGCGCGCTCGCGACCGCCGTACAGCAGGGCAAGGCGCTCTACATCGGCATCTCGTCGTATTCGGCCGCGAAGACGCGCGAGATGGCGAAGCTGTTGCGCGAACACAAGGTGCCGCTCCTGATTCATCAGCCGGCGTACAACATGCTCAACCGCTGGATCGAGAGCGAGCTGCTCGACACGCTCGATGACGTGGGCGCGGGCAGCATCGCGTTCACGCCGCTGGCGCAAGGGCTTCTGACCGCGAAGTACCTGAACGGCGCGCCTGCCGATGCTCGCATCAACAAGCCGGGCGGCGGTTCGCTGCAGCAGGGCCATCTGAGCGCTGAGAACATCGAGCACGTGCGCAAGCTCAACGCGATTGCCGAGCGGCGCGGCCAGAGCCTCGCGCAAATGGCGCTCGCGTGGGTGCTGCGCGATTCGCGCGTGACCTCGGCGCTGATCGGCGCGAGCAAGCCGGAGCAGGTGCGGGAGAACGTCGGAGCGCTGAAGAACCTCGCGTTCACGCAAGAGGAACTGGCGGAAATCGATCGCTACGCCACCGAGGGCGGCATCAATCTGTGGGAAAAACCGTCGACCGATCAGGCGATTTGAACCGCGCGCGTCGAGGCAAATGAGGCGCACCGGCGTCGCTGACGACGGCCGGTGCCGACCTTCGAGAAGGCGCAAGCGGCCTGACGGATGTCAGGCGTGCGAAGCGCTCGCGAAGCAAGCGCTACATGAGAACAGGAAGTCCTTCGACCAGCACCACCGCGAAGGCCGCGCCGAGCAGCGCGCCTAGCACGCGCAGCGCGTTGTGCTTGAATGCGGACGACGTCGGCAGCGCACCGAGAAAGAGTGCGCCGGCAAGCGCCATCGGAATGACCAGGATGAAATCGCCGATGGTGAAGTAGGTCGTCATGCTGTGTCTCCTTGTCCCATGCAAAGCTCTAATGGCCGTTGGCTCGTCGTGTGTGCCGGGCAAGCCCGGTGAACCGCGCAGACGTTGCGTCGCGCCAGGCGACCCGTCTGCATTAACTGAGTATAGGAGGCGAATCGAGCGGTGCCGGGTAGTGAGCGGCGCTGCGCGGCATCGCCTCCTATAGCGGAAAGCCCCGTGCGGCGCGGCCTGCAGGGCAATGCTGCCAATCGTTCAACGGCTCGCGCGGCGTGTGCTTACACTTGCGTTCGCCTTTCATCCATGCACCACGGGTTCGCGCAAACTGCGGTTACGTAGCCCCGTGCGTTCGCCGTGCCGTCATGGCTTCGATGAAGCGGCAAGGGACTTCATGCAGCGCCATTTCGAATGACATATGCGCGGCGGTTTATCATGGTGCCGCTCCGGTCCCATGCAACGCTGCGGTGGCTGAGCGGTTTCCATCGAAACGCAGTCAGGCATTCGTAAGCGCGATCACGGGAAGTAGAGGCATTTGTACTATTAGCTTTGGCTTTCCCGCATCCGTTAGTGCGGGAACAATTAGATGCACGCGCAACGGCTTGTCCGTCGCGCCGTTTGACCGCCAGGGCAGTTCGCTCTGGCTTTGCCGGCAACATAGAACGGGGGAAATATCATGCAAGTCGGTTCGATCGTCCGGTCCGGGCATATTGCCGTGCCTGCAGGCGCGCGCGGCATTGTGATGCGTATTCTCGGGGACATGGCGATGGTGGTCTGGTATGCCGGCGAGCCCGGCGCGTCGCTGCAACTCAACACTGAACCGTTCTTTTTGGAAGATCTGATCGACACCGGCGACCTCGTGCGGCCGGCTTCGGAATTGATGCATTGAATGTAGGGCTTTAAGGTCTTTTTGCCTGCTTGTGCGGCGGCGCGCGTGATGGCAAGCGCGCTCATGCGGCACAATGCGGGCATGAACGACGCCAATTTCGATCCCTCCTCCGAAGCGGACGGCGAACCCGCCGATCGCGGCGCGGCCGCCCATCCGTTCACCCGGCTCACGCCCGAATGCGTGCTCGACGCCGTCGACAGCGTGCTCATCGACACCGGCGTGCGCACCGACGGGCGCCTGCTCCCGCTCAACAGCTACGAAAACCGCGTGTACCAAGTGGGCGTCGAAGACGGTCCGCCCGTGATCGCGAAGTTTTACCGGCCGCAGCGCTGGTCGAACGAAGCGATTCTCGAAGAGCACGCGTTCGTCGGCGAACTCGCTGCGCGCGAGATTCCCGCGGTGCCGCCACGCGTAACGGACGGGCAAACGCTCCACGAATTCGACGGCTTTCGCTTCGCGATCTTCGAGCGGCGCGGCGGCCGCGCGCCCGAGATCGACCGGCGCGACACGCTCGAATGGCTCGGACGCTTCATCGGCCGCATACACGCGGTTGGGGCGAGCGAGCCGTATGTCGCGCGGCCGGCGCTCGATATCCAGGCGTTCGGCTACGAGCCGCGCGACTATCTGCTAGCCAGCGATTTCGTCCCGCTCGACGTGCGCGCGCCGTACGAGGCGGCGGTGACGCTGGCGCTGGAAGGTGTCGAGCGCGCCTTCGAGCGCGCGGGCGATGTGCGCCAGTTGCGCCTGCACGGCGACTGCCATCCGAGCAATGTGCTCTGGACCGACGCCGGTCCGCATTTCGTCGACTTCGACGACAGCCGCATGGGCCCCGCCGTGCAGGACTTGTGGCTGCTGCTGCCGGGCGGCCGCGCCGACGCGTCGCGCGCGCTTGCCGATCTGCTGGCGGGCTACGAGGACTTCTGCGAATTCGAGCCGCGCGAGCTGCATCTGGTGGAGGCGCTGCGCACGCTGCGGCTCATTCACTACGCGGCATGGCTCGCGCGGCGCTGGGACGATCCGGCGTTTCCCGCCGCGTTTCCGTGGTTCAACACGCAGCGCTACTGGGAAGAGCGCGTGCTCGAGTTGCGCGAGCAGATCGGGGCGATGCAGGAGGGGCCGCTCTGGGCGGTTTAGCGGGCTTCGCCGGCGGGTGAGGCGATTCGAATTTGAGATGTGTCCGGATCATCGCTTGATACATTCAGCGCTCGTTTACCTCTGGGGGCTGAAAGATAAGTATGAGCGACAACCGTTATACGTATTTTCACTATCGTGACCTGAAGCCGGGCGAGTTGTTCTTTTTCATCGCAATGGAAGAGACACGAAAGGAGTTGGGGCTGACCGATCTTGCGGCGGCGTCGGCAATTTTGCTCGGGGAGCGAGCTTTGCCCGTCAGTGGAAAGGTTGCAGGCGCTACGGAAGGAACTTCAGTTCTATCAATGGTGTCGCGCAATTTGTTCCGTCAGAAATTGCAACACCGCTTACCGACGATTATTCGAGGAGCTAATGGTTTTCTTCGGATCTCTCTTACACGGAGTCTCGGTGCATTCGTCGGGCGGACGATACCGGTGGTGGGTACCGTAATGCTCGCGGCTGACGCATTCATCATTGCGTCGAACACAGTGCGTTCATATAACCGAATTGTTCGACCTGAAGATCGGGTGTTTTGATGGAAGACGATACTTGGGTTCGAATCGAAGCGTTTGCGCGAGAGGAGTTCGGCAAGCCGCTTTTTGGAGGTCGATTAACGCTCACGCCCGCAACGCGGCTCGAAGAAGATGTTCAGATAACGGGCATCGACGCTATCGAATTCATCGATAAGTGGCTGACGACATTTGGCATTGCGGTAACCGAGTTTCCCTACAACCGGTACTTTGGGCCCGAAAGCTCTGATCTCCTTGGGGCCTTGCTGGGAATATTCGCCAAGCGCTTTCGGCCTTCCCCGTTGGTCCCCATCACGCTAGGCATGCTCGCCGAGGCCACCCGGCTCGGCCGCTGGGATACCGACGAAATCGAAGCGTGGGCGAGAGACGCGAACTGAGCCGCGATTCGCCCATACCGCTACCGCTTCATCATGAATTTCAGAATCGCGTGAAAGCGCCGCCCGTGGGGCGGTGCGATCAGCGCGCGCGCATTGACGCGCGATTGCGTGAGCACCGGCTTCATCTTCGAGAACGTCACGATGCCGTCGTAGCCGTGGTACGCGCCCATTCCGCTCGCGCCGACGCCGCCGAACGGCAGGTCGTCGCACGCGATGTGCATCAGCGTTTCGTTGACCGCCACGCCGCCGGAAATCGTCTCGTGCAGCGTTGAGCGCGGCGTCGATCTCGTTTTTCGCGAGAAAGATCTCTGACAGCAGCACTTCCTCTTTCGCGCGATTGCCGAAATCGGCGCAGACCGCTGCAGCGAGCGCATCGCGATTGTCGAGCAGCATCGCGCGCAACGCCTTCAAGTGCGACGAGCGCGCTTCCCACGAAGGAAACGGCGTCAGCCATTGCGCTTGCCGCTGCTCGCGCCACAACGCTTGGAGCGCGGCATAGCCAGGCAGATCGTTTTTCATGATGCCTAAAACGCGCGCGCGACGATCGCCGCATGGTCGAACGTCGCAGGCAGCGTGCCGTAGACGCGGCCGCATGGGCTGTCTGCAAGGCGCGTGGAGATGAACGCGTCGGCGACTGGCGCAGGCGCATGGCGCAGCAACAGCACCGCTTGCGCGGCGAGCACGAGTTGCTGCGCGGTGCGCCGCGCGAGCGGTTCGCGCGTGTCGGACGCGGCGGCGAGCGTCGCGGCGAGCCGTTCGAGCGAGGCACGCAATGCGGCATGACCCTGCGCGTCGGCAAGCCACGATGCAAGCAATGCCTGCGAGCCTTCCGGATCGCGCTCGATGCCGCGCAGCACGTCGAGACACATCACGTTGCCCGAGCCTTCCCAGATCGAATTGACGGGCGCCTCGCGATAAAAGCGCGCCATCGGACCCTCCTCGACATAACCGTTGCCGCCCCACACTTCCATCGCCTCGCCCGTGAATTCGAGCGCGCGCTTGCAGACCCAGAACTTCGCGGCAGGCGTGACGATGCGCCGCCATGCGCGATCCTCCGGCGACGCGGTGGCCGGGTCGGAATCGAAAGCGCGCGCGAGTCGCATGAAGAGCACGGTCGCCGCTTCGGATTCGAGCGCGAGATCGGCCAGCACGTTTGACATCAGCGGCTGTTCGACAAGCCGCTTGCCGAACGCGACGCGATGGCGCGTGTGATGGATCGCCTGCACGAGCGCCGCACGCATCAGCGCGGCGCTGCCGATCACGCAATCGAGCCGCGTGTAGTTCGCCATTTCGATGATGGTCGGCACGCCGCGTCCTTCTTCGCCGATCATCACGCCGTATGCGTCGAGGAACTCGACTTCACTGCTCGCGTTCGAGCGGTTGCCGAGCTTGTCCTTCAAGCGCTGGATCCGGACGGCGTTCTTCGTGCCGTCCGGTGCGAAACGCGGGACGAAGAAGCACGACAGTCCCTCGTGCGTATCGGTGCGTGCGAGCACGAGGTGCGCGTCGCACTGCGGCGCGGAGAAGAACCACTTGTGGCCGACGAGCCGGTACTCCGCGCCGCGGCCCGCGTGCTGCACCGCATGGGCGCGCGTCTGATTGCTGCGCACATCCGACCCGCCTTGCTTCTCCGTCATCCCCATGCCGACCATCATCGAGCGCTTTTGCGCGAGCGGGATGTCGCGCGGATCGTGTTCGCGCGACAACAGCTTGTCGCGCAATGCTGCGTAGAGCGCCGGCTCGCGTTGCAGAACGGGGATGCTCGCGAAGGTCATCGTCAGCGGACACAGCGAGCCGGATTCGAGCTGCGCGTGCAGAAAGTAGCCGGCGCAGCGCGCGGGCATCGCGCCCGGCTGCGGTTGTTCGAAGGGCAGCGCGTGCAGGCCTTCGCGGCGCAAGAGCACGAGCAGCTGGTGCCAGCTCGGGTGGAATTCGAGCGCGTCGATGCGTTCGCCGCGCGGGCTGAACGTGAAGAGTTCCGGCTCGTGACGGTTCGCGGCGCCGGCGAGCGCGAGCGTTGCGGGCTCGCCGAGCGTCGCACCGTCGATCGACAGCGCGGCCCGGTGCCAGCCCGCACCCTCACGCTCGACCGCCGCGACGAGGGCCGTATCGCTTTCGAAGAAGTTGTAGTTTTCGAGCGGCGGAACCTGGTTCGTGACTTCGTGCGTTGCCGCAGGGGCTTGCGAGGACAGGATGCCTTCCTTGGGAGGCAGCGAGCGCAAGTGAGCGTGGGGGTCGTTCATGACGTCTCCTGATTGCCCTTGCATGATAGGTTTGCGCCGCGCGATCCGTTTAGAGGAATCGCTCTTGCCGCGCCGCGCCGCTCATCGGCGGCAATACCGACGCGCCGGCCGTGATGATCGGCGAGCGCGCGGCCGATTTCAGCGCGGCGGCGCGTCACACCGGCGGCAGCGCTCAGTCTTCCGGCGTACCGGTGAGCCTGCGCGAGCGCGTGAAGGCGAAGTCGTCGCCGGGCTGGCCGGGCAGCGTCTCGCGCGCGACCGCGAGCCACGCGCGGGCCGCGTGCGACAGGTAGCCGTTCTTGCGCCAGCCGACGGCCATCTGCCATTGAATCTCCGGCTCGACGACGGGCCGGCACGTGAAATGCGCCGTGTCGAGCCGCTTGCAATACGGCGCCGGCAACAGCGCGATGCCGACGCCCGCATGCACGAGCGCCGCCATGAAATCCCAGTGACTGCTGCGGCCGACGATCGCGGGCGTGAAGCCGATCTTGCGGCACGCCTCGGTGACCACATCGTTGAGCGTCAAGCTCTCGTTGTAGAAGACGAAGGGCTCGCGCGCAAGATCGGAGAGCGGCACGCTTTGCGCGTCGTCCCAGCGCGAGCCGCGGCGCGCGACGATCCAGAGCAATTGGTTAGTCATCGGCAGCACGTCGAACGTATTCGGGTCGACCGGCTGCAGCACGCCGCCGAGTTCCAATTCGCCCGCGATGAGCGCCGCCTCGATCGCTCGCGACCCGTGCTCGAAGAGCTTCTGCTCGATCTTCGGATAGCGCCGGCGGAACTCGGCGATGGTCGGCGTGAAGAGCGACCCGCCCATCGGCGGAATACCGATGGCGAGCTCGCCGCGGCCGAGCGTGCCGACGTCGTCGAGTTCGGCCTGCAACTGCGCCTGCGCGGCGAGCACCTCCTGGCCGCGCTGAAAGACGATCCGGCCCTCGTCGGTCAGCACCATCTGGCGGCCCTCGCGCAACAGCAGCGGGGCGCCGATTTCGTCTTCGAGCGCCTTGACCATCTTGCTGATGGTCGGCTGCGTGACGAACATCCGCTCGGCGGCGACGGTGAAGCTCTGCTGGCGCACGACTTCCACGAAATAGCGCAGCGCGCGGAGTTCCATGGCCGGGTTCCCTTTGAATTCCGATTTGGAATGAAAGCGATGATTCTAAGTCATTTTATTTATACTTTGGCGATTCCTATACTTGCTGCGTGAGATCAAACAAGGTTGCTGCCATGACACCCAGTCGTTCCATCAGCCTCGCAGCGACGCGGTTGGGCGGCGTCGCGGTGCGAGCCGGCAAGATCGCGTTGCAAACCGCCGCAATTGCAGCCGTATGGTTCGTCGCCGATTTCATCGTGCGCCGGACCGGGTTGCCCGTTTCGGGCGGTGTGGCGGGGTTGGGCCTGTTGCTCGTCTTGTTGATGTACGGCGGCGTCGCGACTCGCTGGGTCGAAGACGGCGCTAACTGGTTGTTGTCCGACATGCTGCTGTTCTTCATCCCCGCGGCGATCGCGGCGGTCAAATACGGCGGCTTGTTCGAGAAAGACGGCTGGCGCATTGCGCTGGTCGTGGTCGCCGGGACGGTGAGCGTGATGGTCGCCGTGGCGTTTGCGGTCGATATGGCCGCGCGATTCGAGCGCCGGCTTGCGTTGCGCCGGGCGTTTGCTGCGCGGGATTCGCGCAACTGATGGAGCGGGCCTGGGCACTGAATGCCGAGTGCGCCGGCCCGGGTATCGAACATGAACACGATTTCTTCTGCGTTTTTTGCCGGTGTTCCGCCGCGGTGGATTGCCGCCGGCTGCTTTGCCCTGACCGTCGCGCTGTATTTCGGCATGAAGCGTGTGTACACGAGCCACAATAAGCCGTATTCCGCGCCGTTCATCGCCGTGCCGGTGCTGATAATCGGCCTCCTGGTGGCCGAACACATTCCGTATGCCGTGTACTTTCAAGACACGCGCTGGCTGCTGTGGCTGCTCGGCCCGGCGACCGTCGCGTTCGCGGTGCCCATCTATCACTACCGCGACTTGATGAAGCGGCATTGGCTCTCGCTCGCGGTGGGCGTGACGGTCGGCATCATCGCGGCGGTCGGCGGCTCGCTGATTCTCGCGAAATGGCTGCACCTGTCGCCGGATTTGCAGCGCAGCCTGCTGACCCGCTCGGTTTCGACGCCGTTCGCGCTCGCCGTCTCCGACAAGATCCATGCGCCCAAGGAATTGACCGCGTTGTTCGTGATCGCGACCGGCATGTGCGGCATGCTGTTCGGCGAGCTGGTGCTCGCGCTCATTCCGGCCAGGACGCGGCTTGCGCGCGGCGCGCTGTATGGGGCGTCGTCGCATGCGGTCGGGATGTCGAAGGCGCGCGAGCTTGGCGGAGAGGAAGGAGTGGTCGCGAGCCTGACGATGATGATGACGGGCATCGTCATGGTGGTGATCGCCCCGCTGCTGCCGTTGATCCTGCCAATTTAGGGTGCGAACCGCTTTGGGCAGCGTGCGCTGAACGCGGCGCGCTGCCTGCCAAACACCTCCCATAACTCTGTCTTCATTTGCTACAATCGCGCTTCGTTCCGAGGAGCGTTGCGACGGATCACTCCGCCAGGCTCGGACACTTCAATCGGACCGCAAGCACGCACTTACCGCGCTTGCCGGCTCCATCGAACGGCGCTCACGTCTTAAATTTCTAGAACTTTTTAGAAAGGAGGGCGTGATGAACGCCGCCGTTTACGATTCCAAGACTCAAGATTTCGTCGTTGCCGATCTGTCGCTGGCCGACTGGGGCCGCAAGGAACTGAACATCGCCGAGACCGAAATGCCCGGTCTCATGCAAATCCGCGAAGAGTACAAGGCGCAGCAGCCGCTGAAGGGCGCGCGCATCGCGGGCTCGCTCCACATGACGATCCAGACGGCCGTGCTGATCGAGACGCTCAAGGCGCTCGGCGCGGACGTGCGCTGGGCCTCGTGCAACATCTTCTCGACGCAAGACCACGCTGCCGCCGCAATCGCGAAGGGCGGCACGCCGGTGTTCGCGTTCAAGGGCGAATCGCTCGACGAATACTGGGAGTTCTCGCACCGTATCTTCGAATGGCCGAACGGCGAGTTCGCGAACATGATCCTCGACGACGGCGGCGACGCCACGTTGCTCTTGATCCTCGGCTCGAAGGCGGAGAAAGACCGCTCGGTCATCGCCAAGCCGACCAACGAGGAAGAAGTCGCGCTCTACAAATCGATCGAACGCCACCTCGAAATCGATCCGACGTGGTACTCGAAGCGCCTCGCGCAAGTGAAGGGCGTCACCGAGGAAACGACGACCGGCGTGCACCGCCTCTATCAGATGGAGAAGGACGGCCGCCTGCCGTTCCCCGCCATCAACGTCAACGATTCGGTCACGAAGTCGAAGTTCGACAACCTGTACGGCTGCCGCGAGTCGCTCGTCGACGGCATCAAGCGCGCGACCGACGTGATGATCGCCGGCAAGATCGCGGTCGTGGCAGGCTACGGCGACGTGGGCAAGGGCTGCGCGCAATCGCTGCGCGGCCTGGGCGCAACGGTGTGGGTCACCGAAATCGATCCGATCTGCGCGCTGCAGGCGGCGATGGAGGGCTACCGCGTCGTGACGATGGAGTACGCGGCCGACAAGGCCGACATCTTCGTGACGGCCACCGGCAACTACCACGTGATCGACCACGATCACATGAAGGCGATGCGCCACAACGCGATCGTCTGCAACATCGGCCACTTCGATTCGGAAATCGACGTCGCGTCGACGCGCCAGTACCAGTGGGAAAACATCAAGCCGCAAGTCGACCACATCATTTTCCCGGACGGCAAGCGCGTGATCCTGCTCGCCGAGGGCCGCCTCGTGAACCTGGGCTGCGCGACGGGCCACCCGTCGTTCGTGATGTCGAACTCGTTCGCGAACCAGACGCTCGCGCAAATCGAGCTGTTCACGCGCGGCAATCAGTACGAGAACAAGGTGTACGTGCTGCCGAAGCACCTGGACGAGAAGGTCGCGCGTCTGCACCTCGCGCGCATCGGCGTCAACCTGACCGTGCTGTCGGACGAGCAGGCCGGCTACATCGGCGTCGGCAAGAACGGCCCGTTCAAGCCGAACCACTACCGTTACTAAGCAGGAACCCGGCAACGCGCGAGCGCATCATGCGCCGCGCCAAGCCGCTTGGTGTTCGTTGCCGATGCCGCCGCGCGCCGCACAGCGCGCGGCGGCCTTCATTGTGCCGGGCTAAAAAGGAGCTTTCGATGACTTGGCTGCTGACTTGGGTGATCAACGCACTCGCGCTTCTGATCATCACCTACCTCGTGCCGTCGATTCACATCCGCAGCTTCGGCACGGCACTCATCATTGCGCTCGTGCTCGGGCTCATCAACTCGATCATCCGGCCCGTCCTGATCGTGCTGACGCTGCCGGTCACGATCCTCACGCTCGGCCTCTTCATCTTGGTGATCAACGCGCTGTGCTTCTGGCTGTGCGCGTCGCTCTTGAAGGGCTTCGAAGTGTCCGGCTTCTGGGCGGCGTTCTTCGGCTCGATCCTCTACAGCATCGTGTCGTGGCTGCTGTCCGCGCTGATCTTCGGCAATCGCAACCTCGTCTGAGCCGGTCGCGGCCGATCCATTCACACATCATGAAACCGATCGAAATTTCATTCGAGTTCTTCCCGCCGAAGACACCCGAAGGCATCGACAAACTGCGCGCCACGCGCACGCAGCTCGCTTTGTTGAAGCCCAAGTTCGTGTCCGTCACGTTCGGCGCGGGCGGCTCGACGCAGCAAGGCACGCTCGACACCGTCCTCGACATGGCCGCCGACGGCCTCGAGGCGGCGCCACACCTGTCGTGCATCGGCTCGTCGAAGGACAGCCTGCGCGCGATCCTCAACCAGTACCGCGCGCACGGCATCCGTCATATCGTCGCGCTGCGCGGCGACCTGCCTTCGGGCATGGGCGAAGTCGGCGAGCTGCGCTATGCGTCGGAGCTCGTGAGCTTCATTCGCGCGGAATACGGCGACTGGTTCTGGATCGAAGTGGCGGGCTACCCGGAATACCATCCTCAGTCGCGCTCGCCGAAGCACGATCTCGAGAACTTCGCGCGCAAGGTGAAGGCCGGCGCGAATTCGGCGATCACGCAGTATTTCTTCAACGCAGACGCGTACTTCCGCTTCGTCGACGACGCGAAAAAGCTCGGCGTCGAAGTGCCGATCGTGCCGGGCATCATGCCGATCACGAACTTCTCGCAACTGATGCGCTTCTCGGAGATGTGCGGCGCCGAAGTGCCGCGCTGGATCGCCCGCCGGCTCGAAAGCTTCGGCGACGACAAGGAAGCGATTCGCGCCTTCGGGGTCGATGTCGTGACCGGATTGTGTCAGCGGCTCGTCGACCAGGGCGTGCCGGGGCTGCATTTCTACACGCTCAACGCCGCCACGGCGACCAAGGCGATTTGCCAGCGCCTGGGCGCTTGAGCCGTCCGGCCGGGTCGCGGCGTCCCCGCCGCGGCCCGTCCTTCGTAAGATCGGCGTAATCCCTGTCTTCGCCACGGAAAATATTGACTAAGCTACGATCACGTCGCTGAACGCATCGCTCGAACCAGAACGGTTACTAAAAGGAGCGCGTCATGTCGAAAGATCGTCGGCTGTCTGTTGTGCGCCTGACTGCTTTTCTCGTGGCTTTCGGCCTTTTCCTCGGCAGTTCGATGACCCCGTCCCGCGCGGCGCCGCTGCCCAGCAAAACCCTCGTCTACTGTTCCGAAGGCAGCCCCGCCGGCTTCGACCCCGCGCAGTACACGACGAGCGTCGAATTCACCGCGGCGGCCTACACCGTCTATAACCGGCTCGTCGAATTCCAGCACGGCGGCACGAAAGTGGAGCCCGGACTCGCTCAATCGTGGGACATCTCGCCGGACGGCCTCACCTACACGTTCCATCTGCGCCATGGCGTGAAGTTCCAGACGACCTCGTTCTTCACCCCCACCCGCGAATTCAACGCCGACGACGTGATGCTGACGTTCGAACGGATGTTCGATCCGAACAACCCGTTCCACAAGGCGTACCCGGTGCCGCTCCCGTACTTCACGGACATGGGGCTCGACAAGAGCATCTCGAAGATCGAGAAGCTCGACCCGTACACGGTCCGCTTCACGCTGAACTCGGTCAACGCGCCGTTCCTGCAGGAAATCGCGATGCCGTTCGCATCGATCCTGTCCGCCGAGTACGTGGATCAGTTGATGAAGGCCGGCAAGCCGGGCGATATCAATTCGTATCCGGTCGGCACCGGGCCGTTCATTTTCCGCAGCTACACGAAGGACGCGACGATCCGCTTCGACGGCAATCCTGATTATTGGAAACCGGGTGTCGTGCAGGTCGGCAAGCTGATCTTCTCGATCGCGACCGATCCGGCCGTGCGCGAGCAGAAGCTGCGGCAGAACGAGTGCCAGGTGATGAGCTATCCGCGGCCGCAGGACATTGCGTCGCTGAAGACCGATCCCGATTTGCAGCTGCCGAGCGAAGTCGGCTTCAATCTCGGCTATCTCGCCTACAACGTGACGCACAAGCCGCTCGACAACGTCCAAGTGCGTCAGGCGCTCGACATGGCGATCAACAAGAAGGCGATCATCGATTCGGTGTACCAGGGCGCGGGGCAGGCGGCGACGAACCCGATGCCGCCGACGCAATGGTCCTACGACAAGAGCCTGCGCGATGCGCCTTACGACCCCGACAAGGCCAAGGCGATGCTCGCCAAGGCGGGCTACCCGGACGGCTTCGACATCACGCTGTGGGCGATGCCGGTGCAGCGCCCGTACAACCCGAATGCGCGCCTGATGGCCGAGATGATCCAGGCGGACTGGGCGAAGATCGGCGTGCGGGCGAAGATCGTCACGTACGAGTGGGGCGAGTACATCAAGCGCGCGCACGCGAGCGAGCACGACGCGATCCTGATCGGCTGGACCGGCGACAACGGCGACCCCGACAACTGGCTCGGCGTGCTGCTCGGCTGCGATGCGGTGAACGGCAGCAATTTCGCTAAGTGGTGCTACAAGCCGTTCGAAGAGCTGATCCAGAAGGGCCGCTCGACCACGGACGTGGCGGAGCGCACGAATTACTACACGCAGGCACAGGAATTGTTCAAGCAGCAAGTGCCGTTTACGCCGATTGCGCATTCCACGGTCTATCAGCCGCTGCGCAAGGGCGTCACGGGCTTCAAGATCGATCCGTTCGGGCCGACGCAGTTCTGGTATGTGGGGCTCAAATAGCGCGAGGGCGATGCAATAGCGCAGGCGGAAAGCGGCGTGCCGAGTGTCCGCGTGAAGTGCCGCGAAACGGACTCAGCACGGGATTCCGCAGCTTGGCAATGCCTATTTTCGACCGCTTGTTCGGCTAATCAAAGGTCAGTAATATCGCGCTACGCCGGCCCAAGCCGGCTTGAGAACTGGAGGAAACATGAAGCAAACCCGACTGTTGCGCGCCATGCGTACGACCATGCTCGCGGGCGTCGCCGCAGCGGCATCGCTGGGCGCTGCGACGATCTCGCACGCCGCGATCCCGAACAAGACCCTGGTTTACTGCTCAGAAGGCAGTCCCGCGGGCTTCGATCCCGGTCAATACACGACCGGCACCGATTTCACCGCCAATACGTTTACGGTCTACAACCGCCTCGTCGAGTTCGAGCGCGGCGGCACCAAGGTCGAACCCGGCCTCGCCGAGAAGTGGGAGGTGTCTCCGGACGGCCTCACGTACACGTTCCATCTGCGTCACGGCGTCAAATTCCAGACGACGTCCTACTTCAAGCCGACCCGCGAATTCAACGCGGACGACGTGGTATTCACGTTCGAGCGCATGCTGGACCCGAACCAGCCGTTCCGCAAAGCCTACCCGGTGCAGTTCCCGTACTTCTCCGACATGGGCCTCGACAAGCTGATCACGAAGGTCGAGAAGGTCGATCCGTACACCGTGCGCTTTACGCTCAAAGAAGTGAACGCGCCGTTCATCCAGAACATGGCGATGGAGTACGCGTCGATCCTGTCGGCTGAATACGCGGACCAGTTGCTCAAGGCCGGCAAGGCCGCGGACATCAACCAGTATCCGGTCGGCACGGGCCCCTTCATCTTCCGCAGCTACACGAAGGACGCGACGATCCGCTTCGATGGCAATCCTGACTATTGGAAGCCGGACACCGTGAAGGTCTCGAAGCTGATCTTCGCGATCACCCCCGACCCGGGCGTGCGCGTGCAAAAGCTCAAGCGCGACGAATGCCAGGTGATGGCGTATCCGCGTCCGGCCGATATCGCGACGCTGAAGGCCGATCCGAACCTCGACATGCCGTCGCAGCCGGGCTTCAACCTCGGCTACCTGTCGTACAACGTGACGCACAAGCCGCTCGACAACGTCCAGGTGCGCCAGGCCCTCGACATGGCGATCAACAAGAAGGCGATCATCGATTCCGTGTACCAGGGCGCAGGCCAGCTCGCGGCGGCGCCGATGCCGCCCACGCAATGGTCATACGACAAGAACCTGAAGCTCGCGTCGTACGATCCGGCGAAGGCGAAGGACCTGCTGACGAAGGCCGGCTTCCCGAACGGCATGGACATCACGCTGTGGGCGATGCCGGTGCAGCGTCCGTACAACCCGAACGCGCGCCTGATGTCGGAAATGATCCAGGCCGACTGGGCGAAGATCGGCGTGCGCGCGAAGATCGTCACGTATGAGTGGGGCGAGTACATCAAGCGCGCCCACGCCGGCGAGGACGACACGATGCTGATCGGCTGGACCGGCGACAACGGCGATCCGGACAACTGGCTCGGCACGCTGCTCGGCTGCGATGCGGTGAACGGCAGCAACTTCGGCAAGTGGTGCTACAAGCCGTTCGACGATCTGGTCAAGAAGGGCCGCGAAACGGCGGATCAGACGCAGCGCTCGCAGATCTACACGCAGGCACAACAGCTCTGGGCCCAGCAGCTGCCGTTCTCGCCGATCGCGCATTCCACCGTGTATCAGCCGGTCAGCAAGAAGGTGACCGACATGCGGATCGACCCGCTCGGCTATCTGCGGTTTGACGGCGTCGGCGTGAAATAAGGCTCGCCGTACGGCTTGCCGTAAGGCAGGCAAGGTACGCTTTTTAACGATCGCTGAAAGTCCTCACAAAGTCCGGCGACGGGGGTCACGAGCCCCTTGTCGCCGGTCGCGTTTTTCCTCCTCGAAGATTTAGGGACGAACCATGTTCCGATTCGTTTTGCGCCGCATCGGCATGGTGATACCGACATTCATCGGCATTACCATCCTCGCTTTCGCACTCATCCACCTGATACCGGGCGACCCCATCGAATTGATGATGGGCGAGCGCGGCGTCGACCCGGCCATGCACGCCGCAGCGCTCCACCAGCTCGGGCTCGACGAGCCGCTGCCGCTGCAGTATCTCCACTACGTCGGCCGCGCGCTGCACGGCAACCTCGGCATGTCGCTGATCACCAATACGAGCGTGATGGGCGAATTCCTCGCGCGCTTTCCGGCGACCGTCGAGCTGTCGTTCTGCGCCATGCTGTTTGCGCTGATCGTCGGCCTGCCGGCCGGCGTGTTCGCGGCGCTCAAGCGCGGCACGGTGGTCGATCACGGCGTGATGGGCACCGCGCTCACCGGCTACTCGATGCCGATCTTCTGGTGGGGCTTGATCCTCATCATGTTCTTCTCGGCCGATCTCGGCTGGACGCCGGTGTCGGGCCGCATCGCGGTCGAATACGACATTCCGCACGTTACCGGCTTCATGCTGATCGATGCGCTGCTCGCGCCGGACGAAGGCTCGTTCAAGTCGGCGGTGAGCCACTTGATCCTGCCGGCGATCGTGCTCGGCACGATTCCGCTCGCCGTCGTCGCGCGGATGACGCGCTCGTCGATGCTCGAGGTGCTGCGCGAGGATTACATCCGGACGGCGCGCGCGAAGGGGCTCTCGCCGGTGCGGGTCGTCGTCGTGCATGCGCTGCGCAATGCGCTGATTCCGGTCGTGACCGTGATCGGCCTGCAGGTCGGCACGCTGCTCGCGGGGGCCGTGCTGACCGAGACGCTGTTCTCATGGCCGGGCGTCGGCAAATGGCTCATCGATGCGATCAGCCGGCGCGACTATCCGGTGGTGCAAGGAGGGATTCTGATGATCGCGACGCTCGTGATCGTCGTGAATCTCGTGGTCGATTTGTTGTACGGCGTGCTCAACCCGCGCATTCGCCATACGAGGTGATCTAAATATGGCAGACATCCAAAACACCGTCCCCCAAGCCGTCACGCCGCCCGGCGGCCGCGCGCTCGCGCTGCGCGAGTTCTGGGCCAACTTCTCGCGCAACCGCGGCGCCGTCACGGCGGGCGCCATCGTGCTCGTGCTGATCTTCATCGCGATCTTCGCGCCGCTGATCGCGCCGCACAGCCCGATCGAGCAATACCGCGACAACGTGAAGATCCCGCCCGCCTGGCTCGACGGCGGCAACTGGAGGTTCGTCCTCGGCACCGACGAAGCGGGCCGCGATATCTTGTCCCGCCTGATGTACGGCGCGCGGATGTCGTTCTGGATCGGCTTCGTGTCGGTCGTGCTCGCGCTGATTCCCGGTATCGTGCTCGGCCTCGTCGCCGCGTTCTTCGACAAGTGGGCCGATACGCCGATCATGCGTCTCATGGACGTGCTGCTCGCGCTGCCGTCGCTGCTGCTCGCGGTGGCCGTGGTCGCGATCATCGGCCCGGGCCTCACGAACACGATGTTCGCGATCGCGATCGTCGCGCTGCCGGGCTACGTGCGCTTGACGCGCGCATCCGCGCAAGGCGAATTGCCGAAGGAGTACGTGACCGCCTCGCGCGTGGCCGGCGCCGGCACGCTGCGGCTGATGTTCTCGCAGGTGCTGCCGAACTGCACGGCGCCGCTGATCGTGCAGGCGACGCTCGGCTTTTCGTCGGCGATTCTCGACGCGGCCGCGCTCGGCTTCCTCGGCCTCGGCGTGCAGCCGCCGGCCGCGGAGTGGGGCGCGATGCTCGCCTCGGCGCGCGACTACATCGACAACGCCTGGTGGATCGTGACGATGCCTGGCCTTTCCATCCTGATCTCGGTGCTTGCAATCAACCTGCTCGGTGACGGACTGCGCGACGCGCTCGACCCCAAACTGAAACGGATGGCCTGAACATGAATTTACTGACCGTCCGCAACCTGCGGGTGAATTTCAGCGGCCTGCCCGCTGTCGACGGCGTCGACATCAGCATCGCCCCGGGCGAAGTCATCGGCATCGTCGGTGAATCCGGCTCGGGCAAGAGCGTGACGATGATGGCGCTGATGGGCTTGATCGACGCGCCCGGCATCGTGACCGCCGACGAAATCACCTTCAACGGCTGCGACCTCCTGAAAGCGACGCCGAAGGAGCGCCGCAAGATCGTCGGCAAGGACATCGCGATGGTGTTCCAGGACGCGCTGACGAGCCTGAACCCGAGCTACACCGTCGGCTACCAGATCAAGGAAGTGCTGAAGCTGCACGAAGGCTTGCGCGGCGACGCGCTCCACAAGCGCGCGCTCGAGCTGCTCGACCAGGTCGGCATTCCCGACGCGAAGAACCGGATCACCTCGTTTCCGCACCAGATGTCGGGCGGGATGAACCAGCGCGTGATGATCGCGATGGCCGTCGCGTGCAACCCGAAGCTCCTGATCGCCGACGAGCCGACCACCGCGCTCGACGTCACGATCCAGGCCCAGATCATGGACCTGCTCGTGAAGCTGCAGAAGGAGCGCGGGATGGCGCTCGTGCTGATCTCGCACGACCTGGCGGTCGTGTCCGAGGTCGCGCAGCGCGTCGCGGTGATGTACGCGGGCGAGGTGATCGAGACGAACCGCGTGCCGGACATCTTCGCCGCGCCGCATCATCCGTACACGGAGGCGTTGCTCGCTGCGATTCCCGAGCACAATGTCGGGGCGGTGCGGCTCGCCGCGTTGCCGGGCATGGTGCCGGGCCGCGACGACCGGCCGAAGGGGTGCATGTTCGCGCCGCGCTGCAAGTATGTGGTGGACGATTGCATGAAGGCGAGGCCGGCGCTTGCTATGCTTGACGCGCCCGACGAACGCATGCGGACGCGCTGCATCAAGCCGCTCAACCTCGACTCGATCCATTCGAACTCCACCCCGCACGGAGGCGCATGATGAATGCAGTACCCCAAACGCCTCACGCGCAGCAGGGTGAGGACCCGGTGCTCGTCGCCGACAATCTGACGAAGCACTACCACGTCAAGCGCGGGATGTTCGGCCAAGGCACGGTGAAGGCGCTGAACGGCGTGTCGTTTTCGCTGACGCTCGGCAAGACGCTCGCGGTGGTCGGCGAGTCGGGCTGCGGCAAGTCCACGCTCGCCCGCCAATTGACGATGATCGAGCCGCCGACCTCCGGGCGCTTGCTGATCGAAGGCTATGACGTAGCCGGCGCGAGCAAGGAGAAGATCGCGGCGCTGCGCCGTAACGTGCAGATGGTGTTTCAGAACCCGTTCGCGTCGCTGAACCCGCGCAAGACCGTCGAGCAGACACTCGGCGAGCCGCTTGCGATCAACACGGCGCTCTCCGCCGCCGAACGCGCGCAGCGCATCGCGCAGATCATGCGCACCGTGGGCCTGCGGCCCGAGCACGCAAAGCGCTATCCGCACATGTTTTCGGGCGGCCAGCGCCAGCGCGTCGCGATTGCGCGCGCGATGATCCTCGATCCGCAGATCGTCGTCGCCGACGAGCCGGTGTCCGCGCTCGACGTTTCCATCCAGGCGCAGATCCTGAACCTGTTCATGGACTTGCAGGATCAGTTCAAGACGAGCTACGTGTTCATCTCGCACAACTTGTCGGTGGTCGAGCACGTCGCCGACGACGTGATGGTGATGTACTTCGGCAGCGTGGCCGAACTGGGCGACAAGAAGACGATCTTCGCCAAGCCGCGGCATCCGTACACGCGCTCGCTGATGTCGGCGACGCCGGCGATCTTCGAGTCGGACCGGCGCATCCAGATCAAGCTGCAAGGCGAGATGCCGTCGCCGCTCAATCCGCCGTCGGGCTGCACGTTCCATCAGCGCTGCCCGTATGCGATCGAGCGGTGCCGCAGCGAGGTGCCGCGGTTGCGAGAAGTGGACGGACGGCAGGTGGCGTGCCACCGGGCCGAGGAGGTGGGGGAGGCGGATGCCTGAAGCGCGGGCGGCGCGTCGCATTGCGCGCCGCTTGCACGAAGGCGGCGACAGCGCCGCTTTCGCGCGGCGCTGGACAGCGCTCCTCTTCGTGAGCGCTGCGCTTGCGCTCATCCCGCGCGGCTCCGACGTACTGATAGGGATAGCGCAGGCCGCCGGCGCACCCGTCAATACGGCGATGCCGCCGGCGCATTTGCCGGTGCCGTCGCCGGCTCCCTCCGGGACGCGGGCGACCGGCCAGCCGCCGGCTGCGCTGCCCGGTTTTCATCCGCCGCCGATGCCGAGCACGAGCGGCGGCACGACCGCAAGCGGGCCGGTGCAGGTGCAGCCTGCGCATATGCCGTTCTATGTCGCCACCAAAGGGCAGACGACGATTTACCTGCTCGGGACGCTGCATGTCGGCGATCCCGCCGACTATCCGGCGAGCCAGCCGTTTCGGCGGCCGATCTTGGCGGCTTTGGCCGCGTCTTCGACGCTTGCGCTAGAGCTGTCGCCGGACGATCTGATCGAGTCGCAGGACGACGTGACGAAATACGGCGTGTGCGCGCGCGAGTGTCTGCCGCGTTTGTTGCCTGATGCTTTGTGGCGCAAGCTCGCCCATCGCTTGCGTGGCAATCCTGCCGCGCTCGATGAGATCAAGAAGACGCGGCCGTGGCTCGCCGCGCTCTTGGTCGAGACGTACGATTCGCTCGCCGCGGGGCTGCAGACGGAGTACGGATCGGAAGCGCAGTTGCAGAACGTCTATCTGAGGACGAAAGGCCGGGTGGCGGGGCTGGAGACGCTAGGCGAGCAGATGCGGGCATTCACCGGACTGACGCTCGCGGAGCAGCGCGAGATGCTCGCGCAGGATCTCGCGCAGACGCCGGCCGAAAACGTTGCGGACGTGGTGGAACTGCACCGCCTATGGCGCATCGGCGATGCGGACGCGATCGCCGCCTGGGCGGCGGCGAAGTCCGACAAGCTCGCGCGCTCGCAGCGCATTTCGGATGCGATCGACAACAAGATCGTCTACGAGCGGAACCGGCGCTTCGTCGCGCGGATGATGTTGATCGCGGCGCCGAACAAGCCGGTCTTCGTGGCGATCGGCGCGCTGCATTTGGGCGGGCCGAAGGGCGTGCTGGCGTTGCTGCGCCAGCACGGGTTCGTGGTGGAGCCGGGCTGAGCCTTTCTTCGCGCTGCGTCCGATGCGTTCCATGCACCGCTCGCAGCGTCTGCCGTCACAGGGACATCAAGAAGTCCTTTATGCGGTGTTCGTTTCTTATGTACGCTGGCTCGATCAAAGCGGGAGGATGCTGTCATCCAAGCGCTGGGGCGCGTTGCCGCCCCAGCGGGCGCGGATTTGCTCCGGTGTTTCAGGCGGTCACTTCACGCCCAGCTTGATGATGCGGTCGCGGATTTCGGTGAGTTTTTTCGATGTTTCCGAGTTGGGAGAGCGAGCGTTTCTATTGATGTCATCCGAAAGAACCAATGGAAAGGAAATGCCATTGATGTTGTAGGTATTGGGATGCGCTCCATGATCAAGGAGATAAGCAATTTGATTCAGCCCGTTGTTCATTAAAGCTTCGTAAAGTGGCGTATTGCGCAATGAATCTCGCTTGTCTACATTCGCGCCACGGGCAATCAGCAGCTTGAGCGATTCAAAGGTTCGTTCCTTCGTTACGAAAAAAATTATCGGCGTGTCACCTTCGGTCGTTGTATTGGCATCAACGCCGGCATCCAGCAACGTGCGTAGGAATTCCGGTGGTTGACTGTTCAGCACTACTCGTAGCGCGCTGCCGAAGTTTGGCACTTCATGGTTTAGGTCTGCGCCCGCTTTGACCAGTCCGTTGAACCGGATGAATTGCACCGGATGCGTCGAGGATCGGAATACTTCCATTTCAACGGGGCAGCCTGCTTGTTGTATTGGCGGATATAGCGCATGAGCTTTTTGTCGAGGTCTTTGGTGCTGGTGAATACCCCGCGCGTGATGACGTCGCGCTGGATGCGGGCAAACCAGTTCTCGACCTGGTTCAACCATGACGAATACGTGGGGGTGTAAAGTATCGAGACGTTCGTATGGTCCGCCAGAAAGGTTTGAACGGCGTCGGTTTTATGGCTGCTCACGTTGTCGCAGATCACGTGAATCTCCTTTCTGGCCGGCTGCGCCGATACCACCTCGGTGAGGAACGCGACGAACTGGGCACTGGTATGGCGTGGCGCAGTCTTGCCCAGCACTTCGCCGGTGGCGACATTCAGCGCTGCAAACAGGCTCGGGGTGCCGTTGCGTTTGTATTCGAAGCCGTGACTTTCGGCGCGCCCGGGCGAGAGCGGCAACATCCGGTCTTTGCGATCAAGCGCCTGAATGGCCGTTTTCTCATCCACGCAGAACACCGCCGCATGCAACGGCGGGTTCAGGTACAGGCCGATCACATCGGCAGCCTTGGCCTCAAAGTCGGGATCGTTCGACACCATGTGGGCATCGAGACGATGCGGCCGAACGTCGTGCTTGCGCCAGATGCGTTGGACCGTCATGAAGGGCACGCCCAGCTGCGCGGCCAACTTGCGGCTGCTCCGATGCGTCGAGCCGTCGGCCGGTTTGCGCCGCAGCGTGTAGTCGAGCACTTTCGCCTCAAGGCGCGCCTGGTCACGGCGCGGCGCACGACCTGGGTGCCTGCCATACAGGCCTGCCAGACGCTCACTGGCGAAGCGGGTTTGCCATGTGGTGATGAAACGCGAATCGCATCGCAATTCGTTCATGATCGCCCCGCGCGAGGCACCTTCGTGGAGCAGCAGGATCAGCCGCGCTCGCCTTACCTGACCAACGGCCATCGTTCGGCTGCGCTGCATCGACAGCAATTCTTCGCGCTCGGCTTCACTCAGATTCATTTTTCCCATGCACCTTTAGATCGGTGCAATTTCATTGGTTCAATGCCTAGTATCGAGCCGTCCTTCATCAATTGCTTGTCACGACGCCGTCTTTTGAAAACAGAACGGGGGCATGTGTGCGCGATAACACGACAGCCGTCAGCGCTTCGCGGTCCTCGCGATGCTTCGGAGCATATCGCTGCGCATTGGTTTTGCCGGCGATCAGCAGGCCGTCGAGTCCGACGCCAAACAGCGTGTCTCCCGCCGTAACCAGATCGGTGATGGAACTGGTTGTACCGGACTCGACTGTGCTCCAAGTGTCTCCATCGTCACGGCTGACATAAAGATGGCCGAGCAAGCCCCCAACAAACACCGCCCCGTCTTCTGCAGCCGTACCCGCCCAAAGGCTGCCTTTTCCGCCGGTACGCCGGTATTCCCAGCTGGCGCCATTGTCTTTCGAACGAAGCACAAACCCCTGCTCCGCAGCCACAAACAACGTGCCATCCTTACCTGCAAAGATACAAAGCAGATTGCGATCCGCCTTGCCACCGCCCGGCGGCGGGGGCAGCTTGACCGTCGTCCAATGTGCGCCGCCATCGTCGGTCTTCAGCATCAAGGACCACAACCCCACCGCCCAGCCATGAAGCGGATCAGAGAAGTAAACCGAGAAAAGCGGCTGATCCGTGGATGTGTCCGAGCGTTGCAACTTCCACGTTTCACCTCCGTCTTCGGTCGCCACGATGACGCCCCATTGGCCAACGGCCCATCCGTGCGAATCATCTGCGAAATACACGCCGGTTAGCGTTGAAGACACCGGCACCGAGCGGGCCTGCCTGTAGGTCTTACCATCGTCGTCCGACAGCAGCACAATGCCGTGCTCTCCGACGGCAACCATGCGCGAACCCGACCGCGCCGCGGCAAGCAGCATCAGATGTGTGGGGTTATTCCAGTCATGTGCCGGCGTGATCTGGAGCGCAGCCGCCGTCGGGTCGTCTGCCTGTGCAGCGGCGCACAGGGAAATGCACAAACACGCTGCAATACCGATTAGTTTCTTTCGCATGAAAAGTCCTTCGTAACGCATGCTTCAAATCAATGGCTGAGAAGCCCTGGCGCCTTGACCGGAGTACGACGGGGAAACCACCTTTCCAGAACGACTGCGAGTGCCGGCAAGGCGGTCATCGCCATCACCAGGTTGACGATAAACATGAAGGCGAGCAGCTTGCCCATGTCCGCCTGGAATTTGAGTGCCGAGAAACTCCAGGTGGCGACGCCGACTGCGAGGGTGATCGCGGTGAATATCGTTGCAACACCCACCTCCAGCATTGCGTGCTCGACGGCCTTCACGATGGACTGGCCATTCGCCATATGCAACTGAAGGCGGTTATAGATGTAAAACGCGTAGTCGACGCCGATGCCGACCGCCAGCACCATCACCGGCAAGGTCGCCACGGTCAGGCCGATCTGCAGCTCCTTCATGAACCAGTAACCAATGAAGGTGGCAACCGTCAGCGGAGCACAACAGGCCACCATCGCGCGAATGTCGCGATAGGCGAGAAACACCAGGATCAGGATCGCAGCGTACACATACAGCATCATTGGCAACTCACTCTTTGCCACCTCGTCATTCGTCGCGGCAATCACGCCGGCATTTCCCGCTGCCAGCCGGATGCTGACGCCTTTCAACTGATGCGAGGCCCGATACTGCTTGACGTCCTCCAGAATGCGAGTAAGCGTGGTCGCCTTATGGTCGGTAAGGAACAGGTGCACAGCCGTCATACTGCAATCCTTGTTCATATAACCCTTGATCCGGCCGATTTCGGCTGACAATCCACCATAATTGCCGGGATCAATCGGCACGACGTTCATTTTCGGATTGCCTTCGTTGTAACCCTCGTTGTAATCGCGCAGCATCGCCGGATAGGACTCCACTGAAACGACACCCGGCTCGCTCTTCATTGACGTCGCAAAGTCGTCCTCGAAGAGGCCTACGACCGGGTTATCGCAGGCCGAACCTGATGACTCGAAGACGACCGTCAGCCAATCGAGGCCCACGTCGTAATTGCGCGCAATCGATACCGCGTCGAGATTGAAGCGCGCGTCGGCGCGCAGTTCGGGTGCTCCTGGCTGCAGCGTTCCGATCACGCGGTCACGGCTTTGCCACGCGGCGAGCACGAACACGACCGCCGTCACGGCAAGGACGATATAGGCGTTGCGGGGCTCAGCCACACGCGCCAGCTTGCGCAGCCATGCCGACCGCGCTTCGCGCTTGTCGAGCGCGCGATCGGCGTAGGCCTTCGTGAAGTGGAAGCACGACGCGGCCACCGGCAGCATGATGAGGTTCGTGATGATCTTGTAGCCCACGCCAAGCGACGCCGTAATCGCGAGCTCACGTACCATGGGAATCGGGATTAGCAGCAATGTAATGAACGAAACGAATGCGGTGATCAACGCCAACGTGCCCGGAATCAGCAGTCCACTGAAACTGCTGCGAGCGGCTTCGATCGTGCTGCGGCCGTGCGAAAGCTCCCGCACGATATAGTTGACCTGTTGTATGCCGTGTGAAACCCCGATCGCAAACACGAGGAAAGGCACCAGCACGGCGAGCGGATCGAGGCCGAATCCAAGCAGCTTAAGCGTACCGAACTGCCAGACGAGCGAAGTCAGCGAGCAGACGACCGGCAATATGGTGAATCGAATCGAATGGCAATACCAGTAGACCGCAAGCGCGGTCAGCAGTAATGCAATACCGCAGAAACCTAGAACCGCCTTGGCGCCATCAGCAATGTCTCCGATCTGCTTCGCGAAGCCAATGATCTGGACTTCATAACCTGCGTCTTCAAACGGCTTGCGAACCTGCGTATCGAGCAGATGGTTGAGGTCGATATAGTCGAGCGCCTTGCCCGCACTGTCGCGCTCGCTCAGCTCGGCCGTGATCATCGCGCTGTCCTGATCATGCGAGACCAGCGTGCCGATGTATCCCCCGTTGGTCGCCGATTGGCGGATCTTCGCGACGATCCCGGGCGTCAACTGGTTCGGCGTGATCGTCCCGTCGATCACCGGATTGGCGCGAAACCCATCCTCCGTGATCTCGTTCACGAACGCATTGGGCGTCCAGAGCGACAGCACGCCCTGCCTGTCGACCCCAGGCAGAAACGTAACCGCCTGTGTGACCTGATACAGCCGGGTCAGTCCCTCGGGCGTCCATATACTGCCGTGATGCGCGCGAACCACAACCGTCACGCGGTTCGCGCCGAAGAGGTCCTTACGATACTTCTGGAACGTCTGGATGTACTCGTGTCCGACGGGCATCTGTTTGTCGAAGCCGGCTTCCATGCGCAACTGCACGGCGAACACAGCCATCACGGCAGTGAAAACGGCAATCGCCGTAATAACGGTGCCTCGATGCCCGAAAAAAAGTTCCTCAAGACGAAGGACAAAGCGATTTAGCACGAGATCTTCCCTTCAAATGTTGTGGCACGCACGGCTGGCGCGCCACGTCGCAGCCTCTACACCTCAGAAGTTGCGGGTAACGAACGCACCGACAAAATTACGATCTGCGTACGGCTGCCCAACCGTTTCATGTCCGCCGAAGAACGCTGTGTAATTGATGCCGGCCTGCCAGACGGCTGGGTTCTGGTTGAACAGCACGTAGAAGTTCAGCGACTTCGCGCCCTGCAGGTAATTGGCCGAGAAGGTCGGGGTGTAACCGTACAGCGCATCGGTAAAGGTCACACCAGGGGTGACCTGCCAGCCGTGAATCAGGGTGCCGTCATAGGTCCAGTTGAAATCCACCGTCGCGCCGACTGAACTCGCAGTCCCCTGCGCGGCGGCAATCGGATAACCGAGGCCCGAGCCGTTGTTCAGCCACGTGTAGTAGCCGGCGGCCGGCACCTGCGTCACGCTCTGGCCGTTGATCGTGCGCGTCACGCCGCTCGAGTCCACGCCCGGGTAGTAGATCCAGGTCAGCTCCGCCGTTAGCACGGCCATATCGGCGTGTAGCAGCTTCAGGAACGGATACTGGCTCTGCGTTAGGTTCAACTGTCCGTTGATGTCGTACTGCAACTTCTTCTTGTCGACCCACTGCTGACAATCAATGCCGGAGACGCCGTTCGTGTTCGCGTCGAGCGGGCCGCCCGCGCCATAGCAGCCTGACAGCGCCACTGCATCATGCGGACGATAAGACAGCTCCGTGCCGATCGCCCAGTCTCCTAGCGAGAAGTTCGCACTGGCACCGAACAGTTGGCGGTTCTGGAGATACGACCACTGACTCGAACCGTCCGCAAGCGTCGAGAGCACCGGCGATTTATCCGTGTAGTTTTCGTAGTAGAAACCGAAATTCACCTCCATGTTCTTCGGCTTGTAGTTGAGCTTGAGGCCGAATTGCGGCTTGTACTCGCTCGGCAATTGCGTGGAGACCGGGATGCCGATCGAGTTGAACGGAGCGCCGGCATATTGCCCGTTTACGAGGCCAGTGTTGATGGCCGAAATCGTCCCCGAATTGCCGCTGTTGGCGCCCGCGATGGTGCCCGCATCCACGCCGCCCACGTTGAAGTTGTTCGAATTGACCGTAGCCGGCTGGGCACCCCGACCGAAGTTGTTCCCAACTGACCAGAACGTGCCGACCGGAGGGTAGCGATTGCCGTTCCATTGAAACTGGTAGTAACCCTCGGTGCTGAAGCCGTGTCCCAGCCCTGCCGCAAAGCTCAGCATCGGAGCGGGCAGCAGCGCCTGCTTGAGTTGCGTGCCCGGGATCAGGAGCTTCTGGATATCGACGGAGTTGGTCGCGTTGATGCCGCCGGTCGCGAAGTAGCTCTCGCCCCAATTGATGACCTGATTGCCAAGGCGCACGTGCGCCGCCTCTGTGCCGATATTGAAGTCCTTCTCGGCCCAGAGGTCCAGCAGTTGCGCCGGGTACTGCACCTGCGCAAGCGCCGTACTCGAGAGCGGCGTTCGCGCGGTATCGGCCACCAGAA
Source organism: Trinickia mobilis (assembly GCF_017315705.1). GTDB lineage: Bacteria > Pseudomonadota > Gammaproteobacteria > Burkholderiales > Burkholderiaceae > Trinickia_A > Trinickia_A mobilis. The sequence continues at coordinate 245,955 of NZ_JAFLRF010000011.1, forward strand.
AGTCATACATGGTCGTACCGCGAATCATGAACTTGAATCCCTCGCTGGGCATCGTCAGCAACAGCTCACTGGTTAAGCTGAGATAGGTGCTGAAGGGCTGCCCCTTGCGATAGTTCAAGTCGCCGTCGTCTCCGAAGCCCCACTGGTTGACGTTCGCTGCCGAACCGCACCCGTAGGCATTCGGGTCGCCCGTCAGCGAGCAACTGGGACTCTTCGTGCGGATGCCGGCACCTCCAGTCACATTCGATACCCAGGAACCCGACAGGTCGCCCAGACCCGTCGTGAAATCGTAGCCGTATGCGTTGCCCGATACGGCACCCAAAACCGCGAGCGAAACGGATACCGAAAGGCCAACCCTTGTCGTTTTCATTACTCAGTTATCCTCCATTTTTTATCTTGACGTGCGGCTCGCGCACGTCCCTGCCGAACCTGTCGCGTCAGCGTTCGCTCATCGAGCGCAGGTTCTCCGCTGAGTAGTAGTCAGCCGTGAAGCGCGGGTCGCTGGACGTCTCAAGGTAGCGGATATCCGTGCCCGCCCCAATGACACTCTGGTCCGCAACGTAGCGACCCGACGTCAGGTTGTACTGGGCGAAGGGCTCGATGTCGCAGGTCCCACCCAACTCCCACACTGGAATTGGATAGCCTTCCTTGGCCTTCCACAGCTTGCCCTGGGCGTCATAATCCTCGCCCGCGAGTGCGAGATAGGTGTCTTCGTCGAGATACAGCACTTTCTTCTGCGAAATGTGCCGCATGTTGGGCTTGAGAGTCGCTTCGAGCACGTAGACGCGGTGCAACTCATAGCGTCGCGCTGAAGGGTCCACCTGGTCGGGCTTGAAGACGTCGCCGACGCTCTTTTTGAAGTCATACATGCCAAAATCGTTGTATGGCACGTACATTTCTTTCTTGCCGACGATCTTCCAATCGAAGCGGTCAATGTCGCCATTGAAGAGCCACGGTTCGTCGACTGTGTACTGGTTTTCGAATCCGATTTGCGGTGCGTCATAGTCGTAGGACGGCATCCGTCGCACGCGACGCTGCCCTGGGAAGTAGTAGTACGTCGGCGTCTCGTTGTTCGCGTAGTTATACGTCTGGACTAGGCCCTGTCCAGCAAGCGCGGGCGGCCCATCGTACCCAGCGTAGATCGAAAACAACGCGTCGTTTGGGCCAAGGGCATTCGTCCCTTTCTTGGCCCACGGGAAATACAGCGTCTGGTGGCTCACCGCTGAAATCCAGTCTGAACTGCCCGGTCGGGGCGACACGAGTGTGTAGACTTTGTTCCACTCCGCGCCGACGCCGCGATAACGCGTCAGATAATTCCAGATCGCCTGCTGTCCGCTCTTGGCCCCGGGAAACGGCAGACCGGGCAAGGCGGCACTTTGCAAGTGGTCGCCGGTCTGATCGAGCTTCGCGCTCACCGCATTCTTCTTGATGTTTTCCTGCACCCAGTCCGGATAGCTGCAATCGCGGTGGGTCGGGTAAACGTCCATCCGGTATCCCTTGAACTGCTTGAAGAGCGCGACTTGGCCCGGTGAAAGCTTGTCTTCGTACTTGGCGAAGTTCGACGCGTCGATCGAAAAGAGCGGTTGTTCGTTCTTGTATTTCCAATAAGCAGCACGAACTTTGCCTTGGCTCCATCCCGCCTCTGGCACGTCCGTTCCACCAAACGCTGGAATTGTTCCATCCTTGTTCGCACCGCGCTCTGCGCCTGTAACCGTTAGTTCACCGGATGATTGAGCCCAGACCGATGCAACCAGCACGCTCAACGCGGCAAGCGCTCCCAACCTTGCAAGTCGCTTCATTTCATTCTCCTCTCGTCATGCTCTATAAGTCACGAAATCTTGATCGGGATGCGGTTCCGATCGAATTGGAGTCTCTCGCTCGACCGGAACCTGTGTTCCACGGAGGCAATTTAGAGGCGACAAAAAAAAGGCTTTATCCGAAATCGGCTGGCGTGTTCCTAGGACTTACCCCCCCTTGCCTTCACATGAAAAACGAGGATTGCCACGCACTTCGATCCGGCCGAGATAGAGACTCGGCTAGCATGCGGGGGAACGCGTGGATTAATCGGATAGCGCATTCGGCATCAAACGACACGGCAATCCGCACCTGGCTCCGCATGCGCAGGAGATGTGCGTCGCACAGACGCTGTTTGTGCGCGCAAAGGAGGGACTCGCACCAAATCCGTTGCAAGAGAGCGGTCCTGCCGGAGGTGTCCGTTGAAGTGTTTCGACTTGAACACGCGCGTGCCGCTTGCGACAGCGGCTCACCGAATTCTCCGCGGTTTTCCAGGCGAAATCTTTAAGGTTTTCGAAACAACACCATGCGGGCCGGACCCGAGATGGTCAGGGATTCGTAGGTATCTTTATGAAGTGGCAGCCGTCCGCTGCGCAACGCCGACGTATTGCCGCCCGCGCCGCGTTCACAGAACGCCCCAGAAACTCGCCGCGCTAATCTGGCAGTCGTTAGCACGATGCGCGGGGCCCTTGCGCCTCAAGTATTCACGGATCTTGAAAAAAAGATCTGCCGAGAGAACACGTCTATTTCGAGGTGACTTCGACACACACGCATTGTTCGAAAGCACTGCGCTCCCGAAAAAGCCTTTCAGGTAAAAGCACTGCCTCGGCCGCGTTAATCTGCATCAGTAGCACAAAGCGCGCTCCGTCAGCACGTCCAACGATCGCGCACGTTGTGTCGTCGGCGCCATGATTGAAGCGTGGGTCGCCGGCCATGATGTCGACGTCGTCGTGCAGTCCGTGGCAGCGCGCTCCATCGACGACATTCCAGTTGTCCGGCACTCGGTACAAAATATCCAGCACGTCGTCGGACCACGAAATAACCGTCCCGCTTGCGTCGGCACATCGGAGAAACCAGTCTCCGCCCGGTTCGACGCGCATGACTCGAACAGCGGCGACGGCATAGAGCAGCATGGAGTCCCCCACAGAATAAGTCGAGGAGAGTCGGGACTGCGACCGAGTATTAAGTGGCATGGAGAGTGGCGCGAAAATCACGTCAAGCATTCGCGTCAAGCGAACCCAAACGGGCGTCCGCCTTCCACGTTCGAAACCTGTCTGCGGACGCGGCTCACCGGGTTTGCATAGTCGGCAACGATGCGATCAGACTATTTAGGTAAGAAGTTGCCCGCTTTGACCCTGCTAGAAAGTAATGCACTCCTGCTTGATCTCGTGCTTGACGCAGTGGTCGCGGTACTTCTTGAGAAGGGATTGCCAGTTCTCAATTTCTGTTACATTTCCCTCGTCGTCAAGAAAGACCAGCGCTCCTTCGACAACAGCAAAGATGATGACGTCTTCGCCAGGAAGCATGCGCGGCCGGTGGGTTGAACCCGCAGTCTCATAGGCAACGTCGCCCGGTTTCGCGTTCCAGCCATCATCATATGTCCAGTTACCCTGGATCGTGTAGACGATCACCGTTCCAGGATGGAAGTGAATCGGGAGGAAAGCGCCCGGCCTCGACTTGATGAAAAACACGATCTGGCCGGTAGACGGATTAAGCCGGGCGATTTTGATCTGATGCCCCTCGGCCCAGTCAATCCACGGGAGCTTCTCTGTGTCGACGTAGCTCGCCTGGACTTCGATATCAGGGTTTGTTTCGTGTAGGGACGTGCTCATTAGTTGTCTCCATCTATAAGATACGTAGGTTTGGATTTTCAAAATCGCTCGGTCGCGAAGTCAATCGGTCTGGTAACAGGCACTTCCGACAGGCGATTTTCGAAGCTTTCCGAGGCCTCATACTAAAGAATGGCCCGACTTGCCTGTTATCCGAATTTGGCAGTAGGAATCTATTTTTTTGCTTTCTGGCGACTCTCTAGCGCCCGGTGGGAGCGCCAGTTGGCTTCCTAATGGCTGAACGCCTGTTCCTCATACGGGGCAGTTAATTGAGCCGAGCTTTCTGTCGTCGCATCCCCTCCGGCGACAATGATCGTCTGGCCGCTTAGATATGCGGCTTCGCTTTCGAGATACAGCATGGCGTGTGGGATGTCACGCGGAGTGCTCATGTTACCCACCGAGAGGCTTCTCGAAATCTCCTTGATATCGGCTACGTTAGCGAAACGTCAATGGGATGTGTGCGGACGAATCCCATCTCGGCACTGTTTACGGTGATGCCCAAACGTGCATACTCAAGTGCTGCGGATTTGATAATGCCTTTCACGCCTGCCTTACTCGCAGCGTAGTCGGACAGGAGCGGTACCGCCACGGGAGGGCGGGTTACCGATGACATGATCGCTGTGATTGGTGCCCTTGGTCGACCGGCGCCTTTCATGAGAGCACCCAAGATGCAGGTCAAGGGTATATCCGGCTGATTACCCGCCGGTACAATCGATCTACTCAAAGCTGTTGGCCTGAAGGATCACCCCAAGATTGCTGCTACTGCACCAGTTGGTGAGCCCGCCACCGACTGCGATCTGCTGCCCGCTGAGGGGCGGGCAGTCACTCGCAGCGAGGAAATGCATCAGGGCTGCGATATCCTCGGGTTGGACGACGTACCGATTGCCGCTGCGGTTGTCGTGAACGCGATTTCGGCCTTTGCTGAATCTTGATTCATTAACATCGGAGTATTCGTACTGCTGAGACATATCTCATTGACACGGATCCCCTTGGGACCTAGCTCCATGGTGGCGCAACGGATCAGGCCGCTGGTCGCCCGATTTCGATGACGTGGAGTCGGAATAGGCAGACAGACCTATGCTCGAGGCGAGCGACGTAGTGCAGATGATCGAACTGCCGGGAGGCATGTGTGGCGCAGCGTATTTGATGCCACAGAAGGTGCCAAGCGTGTTCACCTCGAAGCAACGTTGAAATTCGGCGGCATGCCGCTCCGCAATTTCAGTTGTTTGGCCGAAATACCCCGCATTATTAATTAGGAAGTCGATCGACCGAACTTCTCCACCGTACTATTGATCAGATTTCTGACATCTGCCTCAACCGACACGTCGGTCTTGAAGAAGGTTGCTTCAATTCGGTTGGCGAATTCAGTGACATCGGTCCTGCCAGCGTTAGCAACCTTTGCACCGGCCTGTACAAACCGCTCTGTGGCGGCCTTGCCCATACCGCTTGAAGCACCCGAATAATTGTGACGTTGTCCTGCAATGAGAAGAAAGAAATTCCAAAAATCTCCACGAGAGTACTTTTTAACGAACCTCCAAAGTTTTACACCGTAGATCGGCTACACGATAGCGACGTTCAAACCAAGTGCACTAGTTGCCACGCGGCATACCAGATCTTCATCTCTCGACGCGATGAGCTCGTCCGCCTTCCACACGGCTCTCACCACGCGTTCGTGAATCGGGCGCGCTACCTACGCTTCCGGATCGCTCCATACGCGAAGGCGACCAAGAGGACAATGGGCAGACTGTTCACGAGCGCTGAGTCGCTGCCGGTAAATACGCTGTAGTTACTGGTGATCAGCCACGCGGCAGCGACGAAACCGATCATCGCTATAGTCGGCAGGACCCGCGTGACCCAAAAGCGATCGTCTTTCTTGCGCGCGAAATGTACGAGCGAGGAGAAGGCGACGCTGCCCTGCAGCCCGATGATTCCGATCGTACCAAGTGCGATCGCGCTTGGGAGTATCGTCACATAGGGATCGACGCCCATCAGCGTCGGCACCCCGACGAACAACGCGAGCAAAATGGTTACCACCGTGCTGGCGTTCGCTGGTGAGCCATGGCGGGGATGAGCATTCGAGAGACTTTTGGGTAGGCTTCCTTCATTACTCAGAGTGAAGATGTATCGCGTTGCCGCGTTATGAAGGGAGAGATAGCACGCGAAATTGCTGGTACAGATCATCAATGAGACAAGACCGGTCATCAACGTGCCTGTGTTGCTACGGAACGAGTTGAGAACAAGATCCCCTTGCTGTTTGGTTGCAAGGGCCTGAACGTCGCTCCAACCGAGATCGCCGATAATCGTCCAGACACTCAGAAAGTAGGCAACTCCGACCAGCACGATCGCAATAAACGTGGCACGCGGAATCGTTTGGCCAGGATTGCGTGCCTCCAAAGCGTAGAGCGCGGCTGATTCAATGCCAATGAATGATGCGAGCCCAATCATCAGGCTCACTCCGAAGCCTTTAGTGAAGACGTTGCTTGGCGAAATCGCTTCGACAGGTAGTGCGGCCATCCCTTTATGATGGCCGGTGGCGATCGCGAGAATCAACAACATGCCGAATTCGGCAAGAACGAGCGGAACTAACACCTTCGCGGCGATATCGACGTTGCCGCGGCCAAGAATCGCCACCATGACCATGAGTGCTGCCGTACAGGCCTGCCATCCGACATGAATGCCTAGTGTCCCGAGAGAGAGGTCGGTAAAGTACCCGCTGGTTGTCGCAAGCGCGGTGGCCATGGCGAGATACGACGCGAGGGCGACCCAGGCTGCGCCCGTGCCAATGCGCCTACCGAACACTGTCGAAAGATAGCGATAGAAGGCCCCGCCGCCCGGAATTGAGCGAATCAACGCGCTATAGGCAATGCCAAAGCAGAGCATCAACAATCCCGAGGCCAGAAAAGCGCCCGCCACCCCTGCGCCGTTTCCGAACATGAGAGCAACGGGGAGCGTTCCGACAATTGCGCCCAACGGCGCAGCAGCAGCGATCACCAGCAAGGCGACTTGCGTGGTGTTCAAGGTTCCGCGCAAAGTGTGCGCGTCTTCGGGCATTGCATCCACAAGCATTGGAGTATCTTCCACGGCTATCGCTCGATAGTGGTTAGATCATAAGGTGACGCTCATAGCCGCGAAATCTGGCGTTACTGATGGCACCGTTCCTCAATGCGCAATTAGTACGTCAACGCGAAGTGAGCAGCTCGTCGCGTTAGGCCAGGACGCGAGTATTTAGAGACGCTTTGAAAGCTTCCTCAGTAACATCCAAGGCTTGATGAATGTCTTCGTCGGTCATCGCCGCATTGATGAACATGTTGTGGAATGGGTGGAGGTACACCCCTCGCTTGACGGCCTCATTTGCCCATGCATATCCTCTCTTAGCCCCCGGATCGTCCTCGAACAGGATCTGCGGCATCTGGCATGGCCCAGTCTGCCGTACACCGATGCCTAGTCTGCTTGCCTGCTCGGCAATGCCCGCTCTGAAGAGCTCACCCAGCCGGATGGTCTTCTCAAGATAGTCGGTTGACTGGGCCAGCTCTAGCGTACGTAGTGCCGCAGCCATCGGCACGGCCGAGAACCAGTACGAGCCAGTCACGAAAATCTCAGAAGCAGCCGCACGGATCTTCTCGCTGCCAAGAAGCGCCGAGATCGCATAGCCGTTGGCGATTGCCTTACCCCAGGAGCTCAGGTCAGGTTGAACACCGAGTACATCCCAACTGCTTCCTCGCGCAAGACGCAGCCCGGTCCGAATTTCGTCGACGATCAGCAGCGCATCGTGCTCGTCGCACAGACGTCGCGCCGCCTGCGCAAACTCTGCGCTCGGCAGCGTTTGGTCGGCGAAAACGTCATGGCGGAAAGGCGTGGCGTACACACCTGCAACGTTGCCCTTGTTCGCCTTCAAGGCTGCTTCAAGGCTTTCAACGCTGTTGTATTCGAAGTACACATTGTTCGCCTTGTCCTCCGGCGTGATGCCAGCATCGCTAGGTACACACCACGGGGCGGCCCCGTGATACGCACCAGTCGCGATCAAGATCTTCTTTCGTTTGGTATAGGCGCGCGCGCACACCATCGCCATGGAGTTTGCATCGACCCCATTCTTGCAAAAGATGGCCCAAGCTGCGTGACTCACCATCGACACGAGTTTCTCCGCCAGATCGACGATGACCGGGCTGGGTCCCGTCATCGTGTCACCCGCCGTCGACTGTGCCCAAGCAGCGGCCTCGATGCTCGGCTCGCCATAGCCGAACAGATTGGTCCCGAATGCCGCCATGAAGTCGATCAGTTCCTGTCCGTCAGCGCTCCACAGACGGGTCCCGAGCGCTTTCGAAAAGAACTGGGGATAGTCCGGGGTCAGATATCGAATGCTTTGGTGACCGTACATACCACTGGGGATCACGGCCAATGCGCGATCGCGGAGCGCTGCTTCTTCGTTCATGAGATTCTTCCTTGATATCGGCGTCAACAGCTCGGCTGTCGACCAGTCCGGCGGCGTTCCGGATCGTCAGGCTGCAGAACTACATTTAAGCAAAGTCGGCTAGTTTCAGCCGCTCCGACTTGGAATCCGTACGAGATCGAATCGCTCGGACTCGTGTCGCGAACCCGATGAACGGGCTGATTAAGTGATGTCGACTATAAGTCGCTCATTTATGCGTGGTTATCCGTTTTTGGCAGTTGGATACCGTGGCGTCAGATCGACTGCGTCAATTTCCGGGCGCTGTTACCCAAGTCCGGCGGGCACCGCCGACGGTCGCGGGGGCATGGGACGCATACGGGGCCAGGAAATCCTGATTAGCAGTAAACCCGCCATTCCCGCTCGCAGAACAGGTTGACTGCAGGCGCGAGGGTTTGCACTGATGGAGCTGACGCCGTTTACATGACAAGTTTCCCAAGCTAAAGTTGGGATCAGCCTGTTCAGACGCGGCCCGACATGGCGCGAAGCTTCGGATAGGAGCGGATTCGCTGAAAGCCGATTCAAACTCCAAGGGGTAACGCGTGCACCGGGTCGTATCAAACGCTAATGACGTAACGGCACATTTAAGTGGGATTTCCGGCTGGGAACAGTCCTACTATCAAATGACGCCAGGAAAAATCGATTGCGCGCTCGACTTTGTCGAGTCTTCCAACGTTCAGATGTTTCATGAACGTTTTTCCGAGGACGTCGCGCAGTATGGCGCCGTCCCGCTGGGCGTCGTGAGTTTTGCGTTGCCGGTTAGGAGCTCTCGCGCTGGCACGTTACTGGGCAAACCCTTCGATGCCGGAAATGTTTACGTCGTCAGAGCCGGTCAGGAATTCATCACCCATACCACGCGGCAAATGGAGACGCTGGTCTTCGCCATCAGTGTAGAGAGATTGAAATCAGCGGCGGAATGGGCTTACCCGACTGTCAACGTTACAGACCGTAGTACCTTCGCACCTCTTAAAACGACACTGGGTCCTGAGCTGTCCGTTCTCGTCAGTCTCTTTCGCGATGCCAACGACGCGGGACCGAAACAGCGCGACACAAGAGAGCCCCTGCTCGAAGATTCACTCATCGATCTCCTACTGCAGCTCGTAGCGCAAAATGGCCCGCTCGAACGCGTAAGCCTCACGGAAGCAGTTCGTTGCGAGTTAGTGAAGCGATGCCGGGAAATAGTGCTGGCGAGAAATGACAACCCGGTAAGCATCCTGGAGCTGTGCCAGGCGCTGCGCGTGAGCAGGCGCGCACTGCAGGAGGCATTTCTAAGTATTACAGGGACAACTCCGTTGTACTATCTCCGTGCTATCCGGCTGGGAACTGTGCGTCAGCTACTTCAATCGGATGAACACTCGGGCAAGACGATTGGTGATATTGCGGCATCCTTGGGATTTTTTCACCTAGGACGACTCACCGGTGACTATAAGCAACTATTTTCCGAATTGCCGTCCGAAACACGGCAGCGGCGTTTCCAAAAGGTTTGATGTGCCCGTCCTCAGCCAGATAACCTGGGAGATGAAGCTATTTTGTTGAGTCGCGCAGGCACCGCGCTTCAGCGAAGACAGCGGCTATTGAATATCGGGAAATCCGTCTCGCATCACCCCAATGACTGCGAGGTAGCCGCTGGACCTTTCATCGGCTCAGGCGTCCGGGCACATGAGATTGATCTGTCAGGCCGTCTAGGCCACATGCAGACCAGCGGCCGAACCTGCGGACTAGGCAGTCTTCCCAGAGTGGCTCGCGAATCGTCCGCCGCGCGTGGTGGTTCACCCGTGCCTCGCGGCGGACAAACTCGCGTTCACAAGAACATCATGAAATTCAGCAGAAAGATATTGACGACCAAGAGCGCCGACCCCGTCGGCACCTGCACTTTGATCACCGCATTCTTATCCGGCGATTCGAGCAAAGCCGCCGGCACGATGTTGAAGTTTGCCGCTACGCGCATGCGGTCATGGAAATGGGTGCTCGCTATGTATCCGTTCGCGAAATCCGTGTTGAGTGATGCCGTGGTGCAAACATGTCGCTATTCGGAAACGACATGTCTTCCCGCTTTTGCTTTTCGATTCCATCAATCACTTGGCTAACGATGTGCCGGCTAATGAAGGAGTCGCTACCTCCCAGAGCATAGGGTTTGCCGACAGGGGAGCCAGTTTTGCAATGTCGTCAGAACGTGGTGCGCGTAAAGAGGGGACGGCTATGGAGCGTCGCAATAGCGGTTCGTGGGGGAGTGGCGGACGGCATCGAACTCGCAGCAACGCGAGTTCGATGCCGAGCTTCCTGTTAGAGCGGGCGCTGGCTGTCATCCAATCGTTTCGGCGCGTTGGCGCCCCAGCGGGCGCCGATTTGTTCCGGCGATTCAGGTGGCCATTTGACGCCCATCTTTATAATGCGGTCACGGATTTCGGTTAGTTTTTTATATGTGATCGATTCGGGAGCAGAGGCGTTTCGATTAATTCGCGTTGAAATTGCATACGGAAACGAAAGGCCGTTAATGTTGTATGTGTTTGGGTTCGCGCCGTGATCGAGTAAGTAGTCGATTTGGTCTAATGCGCGATTTGTTAAAGCTTCGTATAACGTCGTATTTCGCAACGAATCGCGCATGTCAACATTGGCGCCACGCGCAACCAGCAACTTGAGTGACTCAAAGGTTCTTTCCTTTGTTACGAAAAATATTATTGGGGTGCCGGCTTCGGTCGTTGTATCGGGATCAACGCCGGCATCCAGCAATGTGCGTAGGAACTCGGGTGGCTGACTGTTCAGCACTACGCGTAGCGCGCTGCCGAAGTTTGGCACGTCATGGTTCA